>CAVUWV010000012.1:0-234379 GCA_963745075.1 Candidatus Hydrogenedentota bacterium
GATGGACCCGCCTTGGTTGGAGAGCTGTGGTGTGGTGGAGGTTGGCTCGGTGGATTGAGACTCGAAGTGGCCGGTGGGTGGGCCGGTGTAGACGGCTTCGGCGTGGGCTCGGAGGGGGGAGCCGATGGGGAAGGCTTCGGGAGGCGTTCGGGGCCTTCCAAAAAGTGTTTACCCTACGAAGTTGCCTCGGTCCCCTTCGTCTTTTCTTCTCTGACACAGCTTGACCCCCTCGCACAATCCCACCATAATTCGTCCCATGGAGTCTGCACAGATCGGCGAACCGGCTACCACTGATCCATTCGGGCGCGATCTTACCCACAACCTCATCCTGCCCACAATTCTCTTCGCGGCCCTGGGTGCGATGACTTGGGCGGTACGGGGTTGTTCCGGGTTCGGCGGGTCGTCGGGCTGCATTTTTGCGGGGGTCACGTGGGGCGCCGCGTGGTGGTTTATCGCGCGCGATCCGAGTGGCACGCAGTCGCGCCGGTATACGTCCGGCTGGATTATCCTGGCGATGACGTTCGGTATCGGCATGGCCGGCGCGCGGGGGTGGATGCAGTGGTCCAGCTTTTTTGAGGGACATCTGCAAACCAACTCTGCGGAAGGCGAGTTCGTTCCTATCTCGCGCGCTTATGGGTTCCTCTGGCTCTTCATCGCGGGGGTGCCGTGGGCCGGTATCGGGGCGTGTATGCTCGCGTGGTGTGGTTCCGCACGACGCACGACGATTTGGCACTGGATACTGCGCATCGGTTGCGGAGTTGGTGGCGCTTGGCTAGCCGTTACGCTTTTCAACCATCTGCCGCAAGTGTTCCTTCCGCTGTACGGCACCATCGAGTCGCGGTATCACGATCTCGAAGCGAATCCCAATCTGCGCCGACTCATCAATGACAACCGGAACGCGATCCTGCATCTGGGCATCTACCTGGGGTTCTTGACCTACGAATTGGGGCGTCGCGACTGGAAGAATGTGGTGCTGATTCTGACGGTTGGTCTGCTGAACGGTGTCGGCTGGGCCGCGTGCCAGAACTGGAAATGGGCCGACGACGTCTGGCCCGAAGTCGGGTTCAACTGGTGGCGGTGTTGGGAATCGTCCGGCGGTATCAGCATCGGGATTGCCTATGGCGTTGCCTACTACCTCGTCAATCGGCCGGTCACCGATTCGGAGCGTGAGCGGCTTGGTCCGCTTTTGACGAACATTCGTCCCAATCTCGAGCGGTTCGGCACGTATCTCGGGCTGATACTGGGACTGGGTCTGTCCATTCAGAACGGTCTCAAAGGCTGGGCCAATATCTATCTCGGTAACGAAGATCTCTGGGAAGACTGGTTCTGGAACGTCATCGGTCCAGTGATGCTGCTCTGCGTGGCAGGAACTGTAATCCTGATCGCAATGCAGCGCTTGCCGAAGGGCTACGAAGGCGACGTATTCCCCCGCGCAGCCTGGCTCATCTGGACCGTGCTCATCGTCCAAAACATCATCGCCCAACTTGTCACGGGTCCCCATTCCAACTGGACCGAAACCGCCTTCAGCATTTATTACGGGATCCTATTCCTGCTTACGGCAGGCATCGTCGTTCACTACCAGTGGAACAAGACTGGCGATTCCGGATCGCTCGCAGAAGAACCGTAGAGCGTCATCTCCCGGACTTGCCTTTCCGTGCCAACGAAAGACCGCGCAGATGAAACTTCCACATCTGCGCGGTCGTGCATTATGTCCGGCCAGAATATCAGCCGGCGTTTCTCAATCTGCTACGGCGTTGCGTCAGCCCGATTCAAATACGCCGTCAAGTCTGCCTTTTGCTGATCCGTAACGACAATCCCGGACATCAGGGGCACGGTCGCGAGTTTGTTTGACATGGCCGGATACGTGAACGCCCCGACAGGTCCAAACAACCCCGGATGACAGCCCATGCACTTGCTGTTCCAGACGGTTTCTCCGGCCGTGATGTTGCCCACCAGCGGCGACGGTATGTCGTAGGCGGTGGTGTTGCCGTTTGCGTCAAACGGCCCCGACGGCGCAGCGGCAAAACCGGAATCGGGCGCGCTGAAGCCGCTGGTTCCGCTTAGGTTTGAGGCTTTGACCCAGTAGTAGTAGGTCGTGCCCTGGACGGCTGTCAGGTCGTCGTAGCTCGTTCCCGCCGGACTGTCCAGGAGAGACGCGCTTCCGGAATTGTTGGACGTATTGCGCCACACTTCGTAGCCGGAAGCTCCTGCGGACGCGTTCCACGTTACGCTGACCTTGTCCGTGAACGTGCCGTCGCTGGCCTGCACGTTGGTGGGTGCTGAGGGCGCGGGCGGCGGTGTGTCAGCGCGGAATCCCGTATCGGGCGCGCTGAAGCCGCTGGTGCCGTTCGTATTCGAGGCTTTGACCCAGTAGTAGTAGGTCGTGCCGACCACGGCCGTCAGGTCGTCGTAGCTCGTCCCCGCCGAACTGTCCAGGAGAGACGCGCTGCCGGAGTTGTTGGACGTATTGCGCCACACTTCGTAGCCCGTGGCGTCCGCGGAAGCATTCCACGTTACGGCGACTTTGTCGGTGTACGCGCCGTCACTCGCCTGCACGTTTGTCGGGGCGTCGGGAGCGGCCGGTGGCGGCGGGGGAGGAGGCGGAGGCGGGGTGCCGGTGCCGTCCCAGTTCAGATACGCGGTGATGTCGGCAATCTGCTGCCGGGATAGATCGAGGAAGGACATTTCCGAGACTTCGTGGAGCGCTTCTTTGATCTCTCCATACGGTTCCCCTTCCACGTTCCCGTACGGCGATGGATGGCAGGCCGCGCAGGACGAGGCGTAGAGATCCTCGCCGGTATACGCGTTGCCGACGTAGCCGCTGGGTATGCCAAATCCGGTGGTGTTGGCGTTCTCATCGAATGTGCCACCGCCACCGTGATGACCGTTTTCGTCGTCATCTCCTTCCCCGTCGTGATCGTCGTCTTCGCCATCATCATCCCCGTGGTGATCGCCGCCGCCACCCTGAGCCCATGCGACGACTTCGACAGTGTCCGCGAGGATTACGAAGTCATCCTGGAGGGCGAGCGTGCCATAGACGAGAACTTCCGCGTAGTTCTCGAGATCTTCCGGACCGCCCACCACGGGGTCCCCGCCGTCCGTCGTCGGCGGCAGTAGGATTTGCGCTTGGGAGAAGTCGACCAGAACGGTATGGTCCTTAATCTTCAATGTGAACACGTTGTCGTGTAAGCCGGCAATCTTGCCGAACGCTTCGACGGACTCCGCGGTGATGTAACCGTCATGCTCGTTGTCGTCGCCCGAAGAGTCATGGCGTTCAACCTCGACTTCGAATCCGCAGCCTATCTTCAGATACAACGAGTTGTCCTGCATCATGCAGATGCGGACGCGTTCCAACTTCAACTTCAGGACCCCATTGTCCTCGCTTCCGATGGTGAAGTTCCCGTCGAACGGGATCTCGCCATTGTCGGGGAGCGCAACAGGAAGAAAGACGTCGGGCGCCGACGTCAACGAAGCCTCCGCGTTGGACAGCAGGATCACCCCGCCGACGTAGTCGCCCGCGGGGATCGTGGTCGCCGCCAGAACCGTTCCGATATCCTGCAACGCCGAAACGTCCAGGGCGACCGGCGCATCGAGCACCGAAATCAGTTCGGAACCGGTGTCGGTGAGGCGTTCGAATTGCACGTCGTCAACGGTAACGTGCAGGCTCGCAATATCACTACTATTCAAACAACTCTCAGCATTTGATTTCGTGTTGCCGCTCATGTCGGCTTTCAACAGAACTGCCACATTGCCTTTGACGGTTGCGGTCGGCTGCAAACATCCTGTGATGTAGGAGAGAGAAAGTGCGACTGCCGCCATCGCAATCAGCCGGGTGGGAGTGCGTAGATCGATCCTCTGCATGGTATATGCCCCCTATGCGTTTTGTTCGTGACCCGTTAACGAAACAAAGGACGGTGGATTACAGATGTTGCGCCGTGCGTTCCCCCCGATTGCTCAGGGCCGTGGTAGAGATTGGGTGTACCAGTGGCCTGACCGTTGTTTCCGCTTCGTTTCCCACTATCCCCAGGAATTCACCGGACGGCGGCAGTAGTGCCATCCCCTCCAGTGGCTGCCAGCAATAAGACCGATGACCGGCGAGTGATGCTTAGCAAGATCGAGTCCAAGACCGCATCATTCGCAGTGCCCTCACTTAACGCATTATGGTGCATTTGGTTTGCAGCTTTAGGTCCCGCTACCTTCCCCTACAACGCTTTTTGTCGATCGTTACATCGTCATCTAAAAGTTGTCATACCGTCAGAAATTCATCGGAAATGAATGCGATCGCGCAACAGAATTCACGTCTTCGTACCACGAAGAATGCGCCTGAACGCGGTCGCCGTTTGCGCGTGAGGCATTGAATTCCGCGCAAGTTGCGGATTCTCCAATTGCGATCGTCGCTCGAACTCGCGATCCGCTTCGGTGTCCCATGAAGTGCGCGCCAGTGACAAATCGTCAAACGACTGTGGTGACACGGAGGAATGAACAATGCGAAATCGATGGAATCAACGAGCGGCCGCGATTCTCGTGGCATTGCTCCTGGGTTTGGGAACGGTCATGCCTGTATTTGCGGGAGAGAGGACGATTGCCCCCGGTGGATGCGTAATCATTCCGGATGACCAGGGCAACGTAGTGGGCGAGTGTCCGCTCGAACATACCGACGTTGATGTGGAGATTGCGGGATTTCTGGCGCGGGTAACCTTGACCCAGCGGTTTGCGAATCCCTACGAAGACCCCATAGAAGCCGTTTACACCTTTCCCATGTCCGAGAAGGCGGCGGTCGACACGATGGTGATGAAGGTGGGCGACCGCGTGATCAAGGGCATCATTAAAGAACGAAGCGAAGCGGAACGGATCTACCGCGAAGCACGCGATGCGGGAAAGACGGCGAGTCTCCTCGACCAGGAACGTCCGAACATATTCACGCAATCGGTGGCGAACATCATGCCCGGCGACGCGATCGAGATCACGATTTCGTATGTCGAGTACTTAAAGTACGAAGACGGCGAATATGAATTCTCGTTTCCCATGGTGGTCGGTCCCCGCTACATCCCGAACGGCGGTCCGGCACCAATGCCGGAACCGAACCCCGTCCCCTTTGAGGAACCCCTCCCGGGAAAACCGGGCGTTCGTCCCGCGCCGATTCCGTACAACGGCCGGTACGTGCCGGATGCGAACCGTATCACGCCGCCCGTGACGCCGAAAGGCACGCGTGCCGGACACGACATTTCGCTGACGGTCGATTTGAACGCCGGGTTGCCGATTCGCGACATCGAATCGGTGCTTCATGAAGTGGATGTAAAGTCCGTATCGGAGTCCGAAGCTGTCATCCGGCTCAAGAATCAAAACGAGATCCCCAACCGCGATTTTGTTCTGAAGTATTCGGTCGCAGGAGAGGGTATCGAAGACGCGATCCTGACGCACACCGATGCTCGCGGCGGATTCGTCAGTCTGATCCTACAGCCGCCGGCCCGGCTGGCGCCGGAAGCGATCACGTCCAAGGAGATGATCTTCGTCATTGACGTGAGCGGTTCCATGCGTGGGTTCCCGCTCGAGAAAGGCGAAGTCGGCGATGCGGATGTGCATCGAGGGGATGAACCCCCACGACACGTTCAATTTGGTCACCTTCGCGGGCGGTCTGGGATACTGCTTCGATAAGCCCGTGCCCAACACGAATCAGAATCGCGCAATGGCTCTCGAATACCTTGCCAACCTCGAAGGCGGCGGGGGCACGGAAATGATGCAGGCCATCCAGGCGGCGTTGGGCAACCAGAACGATCCCGAACGGTTGCGCACGGTGTGCTTCATGACGGACGGCTTCATCGGCAACGATATGGCCATTTTGGACGCTATCCGGAAGAACGTTGACACGGCGCGCGTGTTTGCCTTCGGGATTGGCAGTTCGGTCAACCGATTCCTCATTGAAGGCATGGGCCGGGAAGGCCGTGGCGCGTCGGAGGTGATTACCCTTGAATCCGACGGTGACGAGGCCGCGCAACGATTCCATGAGCGAATCCAGAGTCCCGTCCTGACCGATATCTCCATTGAGTTCAACGGGTTGCCGGTGACGGATCTGTATCCTGCGCCCAATGCGGTTCCGGATTTGTTTGCGTCCCAGCCCATCGTGCTCACCGGACGCTATACGGGTCGTGGCAAAGGTACCGTGACCGTTCGGGGCAATACATCCCAAGGCCCGTTCGAGCGATCGATCCCCGTGGCCCTACCCGGCGACGAACCGGCGAATGACGTGTTAGCTTCGCTTTGGGCACGGCAGCGGATCGAGTGGTTGATGGCTGAGGATTGGCTCGGCGCGCAAGTCGGCAGCCCGAAACCGGGAATCAAGCAGGACATCATCGACTTGGGCCTCGAATTCTCGCTCGTCACGCACTATACGAGTTTCGTTGCAGTCGAAGAGCGGGTGGTTAACGAAAATGGCCAGCCTCGGACGGTCCAGGTCCCGGTCGAAATGCCCGATGGCGTCAGTTACGAAGGCGTATTCGGGGATACCGCGAAAGGGGAAGCGCTGCAAAGCCTCGGATATCTGGCACCTTCGAGAGCCGCTGTCGCGCCTGCGAGCCCCAGCTTATCGAAGACGATGCGGATGAAATCGGTCCCGCCAGC
Organism: Candidatus Hydrogenedentota bacterium; assembly: GCA_963745075.1. Classification (GTDB taxonomy): domain Bacteria; phylum Hydrogenedentota; class Hydrogenedentia; order Hydrogenedentales; family SLHB01; genus JAHDWY01. The sequence continues at coordinate 6,619 of CAVUWV010000012.1, forward strand.
CGGTGCCGGGGAACCCGTGGCGTCTGACGAGGCCGAACGGCAAATCGAGTCCAAAGCGGAAGCAGACAAAGATAGTGCGTCCAAGATTGCGCCCGAGCTTCGTGGTCTGGCTGCGAAGGTCCGAAACGGGAATTACACCGAAGGTGCGGTCAAGGTCCGCAATGGAATGGTCCGCGTTTTCGTCAAAGTCTCGAAGATGGACCTGGCGACCGCCAAAGTCTTGCGCGGAACCGGCGCGCGAATCGTTTCAGAAATGCACTCCGACAACACGTACTACGTCACCGTGCCGGTCGAGGCCTTGGAAAAACTCGCGGCATTGGACGTGGTGTTGCGGGTGGAACCGCCGAAAATGTGAGACTTGCCCGGAACGCAGTAACACACGACGAGAGCGGCCCTTGCTGGGGCCGCTCTCTGAATGTCGGTGTCGATCCAGAGTGCTACGGGCTTCTAATTAGTTGGGGCGGAACGGTCTTCCCCAGCCCATAGACCGAAACGTTAACGGTTCCCGACGTGGGACACAGTTTTCGCATGGCCGCTTTTGAGAGGTCGATCACCCGGCCGCGGACATAGGGTCCGCGGTCGTTCAGCTTGCAAATCACGGTACGTCCATTGTCGGCGGCGACGAGGAAATACTCGCCGAACTCGCCGTCGCGCATAGCGCACGTAAGTTCATTCTCATCAAATACTTCACCAGATGCGGTGGTTCTGCTGCTGCTGGCTACCGTGTAATACGATGCTTCGCCTTGGGCGACCGGCTGCAGGGGCTGATGCGAGAGAAGCATCAACGCGAGTACTTCAAACATGGCCGTGGCCTCCTTCTCTCTAAGGCAGATGGCGGAATTGTTTCGGAGGGGTGAAACTGCACCTTTCCGCCAATCCGGGGAGAATAGCCTAATCCAGGCTTTTGAGTCAAATCTGTCACGCCCGCAGGCGTGGGGAGGTCAGATCTTGGCGTCCTGGTGGTCCAAGGCGACGCCGGTCAGGACCCGACGGAGTCTTTCGAGGGCAACGACCGCCGTCCGCAATTGATTGAGCGGGTCCAGCTTGTGATACGACGATTTCCAGGCGGTTTCGCTCTCCGGCGTGCGCAGCACGGTGAGTAAAGAACGCTGGGCTGAGTCCGTAACCATCCCGAGTCCGCACGTGGATGCGAACGTGGATTGGACCGAACGGGCAAGTTCCCGGGCGGAGATCTCCGTGCCGGGCGCCGCGTCTGTGAGACCATGGACGATACCGCCGGCAAAGCTGCCCGCGTTCGCCGCCGTCAAGCGTTGCGCGATCATCCCGCCGGTAAACGATTCGCCAACGGCCAAGGTCCAGCCCCGTTCCTGAAGCAGGCCGTCGACGACCTGTTCCAGGGTATCGTCGCCGGTTCCCATCACGAGTCCCGGCAATCGGTCACGGACTTGGCGTTCTACGGCTGCAATTCGCTCGTCGGCCTCTTCCTGAGCGTCGGCTCTCGCGGTGATTCGGATTCGAACCCATTCCGGTGAAGCCAATACGCCAATCGTGGGATTATCCAGTCGCGCCATCAGATCGCCCATTTGCGTGTCCACCCACGATTCACCGACGCCGCAGACCTTCAGGACGCGATGATAGAGCCCGCCCTTGATGTTGTAACGTTCACGAAGGTAGGGGATGACCCGTTCGTCGAGCATGGCGTAAAGTTCGTGGGGTACGCCCGGCATGCAGATGACTTCCCCGCGGTTGTCGCCGCAAATCAGCCCCGGGGCCGTTCCGTTCGGATTGGGAATGATCTGAGCCCCGGCCGGGGCGGTGGCCTGTTTGCGGTTGTTTTCCGTGATCGTACGGCGGACCGAGGCAAAACGCGCCACCAGTGCATCGTAGAGCGATCGGTCGAATTCGAGGGGGCGGCCGAATACCTCGGCGACGGCCTCGCGAGTGAGGTCGTCCTCCGTGGGGCCGAGTCCCCCGGAACGTCAGTACGACATCGGCGCGCTCCAGGGCGGTTTCCAGCGTTCGCGTAATCCGTTGCCGGTTATCGCCCACGGTGGTTTTCTGGTAGATGTGAATCCCGTTTTCCGCCAACACGCGACCCATGTGGGCCGCGTTCGTGTCGACGATCTGCCCGAGGAGCAGTTCGGTGCCAATCATGACAATTTCTGCGTTCATACTCATTCACCGGTAGATTATGGGGTTTGTTGGCGTATTGCCGTGGCGCGGGTCCGTCTATGATCTGAAACCCGGCGCCGCGGTTGCGACGCCGGATAGGATATACGCCGTACTGCCAGTCATTCTATAAGGTAAACGCGGGGACCAGCGTGGCATAGTTCTCGGAAATCGGGAATTTTCCAGGGTACTTCACGAAATTGGCATGTCCGTCCATGTAGAGGACGTTCCCGCCGCCTGGAACGTGGTTGAACTGGACCCCTTTTGAGATGTCGGCGCCGGTATTGTCCCAGGCAACGGGAAGCTCGGTTTGGCCCATGGCGCTTCCCGCGGGGTTATTAATGTCGGTAATCAAGAAGCGCTCGATACCTTCGCGCAGGCGATTCACCACATTACCCCCGCCATTGCCTTCGCCGGGGGCAAATCCACCGATGTCGATGTTGCCGGCAAGCAGATTGTCGTCAGTGGGATCTTGATCGATAATGCCGGGAGGTGCTGTCGTGCCGTTATTGGTAAAGATGGCGAGGGAGATTCCGACCAACTGAGACGGACCCGTAATCGTGGGGGGACTTCCGGACGGATTTGGTATGGTCATCGTGGGGAAATTGTCGTCCGCCCGATCGATGGCAAACCCCAGATACTGGTAACTCACGTCTCCATTGGTGATCGCGCCGTTGTAGTCCCTTCCGTCGGCGGTACTTACGCAACCTCCCGGGCTGGCCGCATGGGCTTGAAGATAGGGAGCGAAACCGTCCATTTCTTGATCAACGTCGGAAGGACAAATCAGGAGATTGGGATCCGAACAATATTCCGGATAGACGGCGTACATGTCTGCGAAGAAGTCGAAATCCGGATATGCTGCGTCGCAGTCGGGCAGGTTGCCGCTGTCGCCAAAAAGTTCATCCCCGTGCATAGGGGGCCATGCTTCCCCTTTGGACTCGTTCGCATACATCTTGAAGATGATGCCCCACTGTTTTAGGTTATTCTGGCAGCTCGCCCGCCGGGCAGCTTCTCGCGCACGTGCGAGCGCAGGCAAGAGTATGGCCGCCAATATCCCTATGATGGCAATCACGACCAAAAGCTCTATTAACGTAAACCCACGTTGAACCATTCTATTGACCCCCTTCTCTTGTGCCGGTATCCCCCCCACGCGCATTCTAAAATCGGCCGGCAACAGCGGCACGTGTCCACAAGCGACACTCTCGCTCGACGGCAAAACGTGCACTTCATGTGCGGAATTGGTATGCCCTCAAAAGAGGATATGGTGGTAAGTGGCAACAAGTACCTGGCCGTGACGTGCCAATCGCTTGTCTACCATTTCGAGTTGCCCAATCCCCTGCAAACGGTCAAGCACTGACGGAATCCATGTTCCTATGAATATTCTTCAGCGTAAAAAGTATAGCACAACTGGGCGCCTCTGGCGCTCCGCCCCCTCGACCGTGTATTCTTAATGGACGGTATTTTGCAGTTTCGGTGCCGCGGCGTTTCGCGCATCGGCGGCGAATGCTCCGTTTCTCATCACATCAGAGCGGAACGCTCCGATTTGGTCGGCTCTCCGCAACGAACCATCTTGGAAGAAACATGAGTAGCCTAAACCCCGAATATGAACCCAGTGACTATTTTCCATTTGCCGTTCATTTGTCGGATGAAACATGGGAAACGTACGGCCTGCGGGACATTCTGGCAGTCGAAGGTGAGGGGAGCGCCGGTGCGGACCTCCGGACTATCCGCAAGTTCCTGCATCGTGTAAATTTAGAGCGAGACGGGACCACCCCGGATACCCAGCCAGTTACGACCGGTCAAACGCTCACGTTAGGTCTGCTGAACGAGATCTTCCGATACATTATCAATTTCTACTGGCGGGATCAGGTTCCGGAAGCCCTGTCGGCGGGCCTGCGGCGCGTGCGGACCGACCAGGGAAGCGAGACGGTTGACCGTCCACCGGCGGCGTTTGTCCAACTATTCCCCCCCACGGCGGTCAAACTATCCGGCGAACCGGCGGATATGTTCCTCGCCACCGGTCGCGGCGGGGATCGAAACTTCGATGTCGTTATCCGGGAGATGATTCTGCTCCACTTGTCGTGCAGCAACCGGGCCCTGCGTCCGTATCTACCTTTGTTTCGCGACGCGGCATTGGCAAGAAAGACGCCTTACCGGAAGTTGATCGGCGCGCTGGATCGATATTTCGCCAAGCAACCGGCGGTCACCGGGTTCGACGACACGTTGTTCGAATGCCTTCGGGCGCCGATGCGCGCGGCGCCGGACTCGCTGGAAGATCAGTTGGAGTACGTCCGGTCCCGGTGGTCGCACTTGCTTCCGAAGGGGCTCCTGAACCGGTTGCTGCTGGTACGCGGCATCTTGCGGGAAGAAACGCTGCAACGGGGATTCGTGCAGGGCACGTCGGAGATCCTGCGATTCGGCCGGCACGCCGGGGAGGTAGACGGCTATCCGGAACCCGAGCGATTCTCACGGGACGCGGACTGGATGTCGAACGTCGTGCTTCTCGCCAAGAGTGTGTACGTGTGGCTGGATCAGTTGTCCAAATGGTACGAGCGGGGCATTTACCGGCTGGACCAGATCCCCGACGTGGAACTCGATCGGTTGGCGCGGTGGGGGTTCAACGGCTTATGGCTCATCGGGTTGTGGGAGCGGTCGCCGGCTTCGGCGGATATCAAGCGGATCATGGGGAACCCCGAGGCGGTATCTTCGGCATATTCGCTTTACGACTATGACATTGCCCAGGACCTTGGGGGCGAGGAAGCCTACCAGAATCTTCGCGACCGCGCCCGCGAACGGGGCATCCGGCTCGCCAGCGACATGGTGCCGAATCATATGGGAATTTACTCGCGCTGGATGGTCGAGCATCCCAACTGGTTCTTGTCGCTGGACCACCCGCCGTATCCGGCCTACAACTACAGCGGCAAGAACCTTTCCTTTGACGAGCGTGTCGGCATCTACATCGAGGACGGGTATTGGAACCACAGCGACGCGGCGGTGGTGTTCAAGCGGGTGGATCATTGGACCGGCGATACAAGATACATCTATCACGGCAACGACGGGACCAGTATGCCGTGGAATGACACGGCGCAACTGAACTATCTCTTGCCTGAAGTGCGCGAGGCGGTGATTCAGACCATCTTGCACGTCGCTCGAAAGTTCTCAATCATCCGGTTCGACGCGGCCATGACCCTCGCCAAGAAGCATTTCCAGCGGCTCTGGTTCCCGAAACCCGGCGATGCGGGGGCGATTCCGTCGCGCGCGGAACACGGAATGTCGCGCGAAGAGTTTGACCGGCAGATCCCCGAGGAGTTCTGGCGAGAAGTGGTCGATCGTGTGGCGCAGGAGGTGCCCGACACGCTGCTGTTGGCGGAGGCCTTCTGGCTGATGGAGGGCTATTTCGTCCGCACGCTCGGGATGCACCGGGTGTACAACAGCGCATTTATGAACATGCTGAAGATGGAGGATAACGCGGACTATCGCACGACGGTGAAGAATGTCCTCGAGTTCAGTCCGGAAATCCTCAAACGGTTCGTGAACTTCATGAACAATCCGGACGAGCGCACGGCGGTCGAGCAGTTTGGAAAAGGCGACAAGTACTACGGTGTGGCGCTCCTCATGGTGACCATGCCGGGACTGCCCATGTTCGGTCACGGCCAGATTGAGGGCTTCACCGAGAAGTACGGGATGGAATACCGCAAGGCGTACTGGGACGAGCAGGTGGACGAAGACATGGTCCGCCGGCACGAGCGCGAGATCTTTCCCTTGATGAGGCGGCGGTATCTCTTCAGCAGGGTCGAGCATTTTGCGTTCTACGATTTCCACACGCCCCACGGCCATGTAGACGAGAATGTGTTTGCGTACACCAATCGCGCGGGCGACGAACGGTCCGTTGTGTTCTATAACAATGCATACAACACGACGGAGGGGTGGATTCGGGTGTCAACGGCCCTCAATTCCGGGCGTGGAGATGAGGGAACGCTTATCCACAAGACGGTAGCGGATTCCCTGGCGCTGCGGGGCGACGACCGCGTGTTTTACGTGTTCCGGGACCACCGCGACAATCTGCAATACATTCGTTCAGGCCGCCAACTCTGCGCGGATGGCATTTTCGTCCGATTGCACGCCTATCAGTATCACGTGTTTCTCGATTTCGAGGAAGTCATTGACCGGGACGGCTACTGGGCGGAGATTGCCGGGCGGTTGAACGGCGGCGGTGTGCCCGACATCCACCTCGAACGACGCAAGCTGGAACTTGCCCCGTTGCTGAACGCTTTCGACGGCTACGTCAATCCGGAATCGCTCGACTTCGATGGGGCGTCCACTACGGTGACCAAGAAAGCGTGGGAATCGCAGCAACGGGCCCTGGATGCGTTTCTCGATGAACTCGGGGGGCATACCGGCGCAATGTTGGACAGCGCGACGATCGGCGAGACGGCGCGAAACGCGGTGAACGATGTTCGCCAGTTTGAAAAACGGCTCGAATCGGCGTCCGTCTCCGCGGAGGCCGTAGCCTATCTGCTCGGCCGCTTGGCTGTGAGTGAGCCGGAGGCGTCGCGATTCTGGCGCGTTCCCATGGCGTACGCCCTGTTGCAACCCGTAAATGCGGCGATGGATTTGGAGACGGAAGGCGCTTGGCTTGATACGTGGTTACTGAGTCTCGAACTGGAGAACACCTTTCACGCCATGGGGAGCGATGGATGGACCGCGTGGCAAGACGTGCGGCTGTTGAATGTCGCGCTTGTGCTCAATCCCGTGGAGAACGGTCACGCGGCGCTTCGTCAACTCTTTGCACTGGCGCCAGCGCGGGAGTTCCTCCAGATCAACGAGTACGACGGAGTCGAGTATTTCAATCGCGAACAGTTCGAGTCGATGGTTTCCCGGTTATGCTTGATCCACGCCATCTCCATTTTGGGGGATACCAAGACGAAGCCGGGCGGGAGAGCGGCGGCCGTGCAGGCCCAACTCCAGTGGGCGATGACCGTCCAGCAAGAAGCCGAAAACGCCGGCTACCGTGTCGGCACCCTTCTCGAATGGGAGCAGCAACAGGCGCCCGCGCCGAAGGCATCTAAGTCGAAGACGAAGAAGCCGGCAAAACCGCGCGCGAAGAAAGGCAAGCCGTGAGCCCTGTGCTCTCTATGTTAGGTCGTTCACATCGGCTCAGGCTGGCGGCAGTTCAACGCGAAGTCGGGGGGGTAGACGTAATTGGCGTCCCCGAAGCAAGGCTGGAGGTTGGTGCCCCCCCAGTCTCTCACGGTCCGAAAGGCGTCGTCTTGCCGACTGGTATTTTGGGTGCGGTGAGAATTCTGGACTAAAACGCACCGTAGAAGAACTGGAGTTTGTCTACGGTAACGGCCAGTCCCCATGCCCCGAGTGCTGCAGCCAGAAAGCCGATGGCGCACTCAGCGAGGAGTTTGTACGGAGTCTTGATTCTCGGCTTTTGACCCATTCCGTGGAATTACTCCCTTCTCGGTCAGGCTTTCGAGCAATGCGGAAGCAAGCAAGTCATGGTTTTTGAGATGGTCGAAATTCAGAAACTCCCCTGACTCAGCGGGTTTCAACTGGAGCCCATTGAAGACGGTAACGGAAGTGCCCTGCAGGTGTTCCGCGATCTTGTCCAGGAGTTGAGCGTCCTCACGAATGAGAGCGAGGCTGGCGCCGCTGAGTAAGGCGGTGTCTACCGGAGAAGCCACGAGTACTATTGGAACCCCGGCTTCGATGCTTGGCTGCGCCACTTGGTCGAACACATACGCTACCGCCTCGGTGCGGACGTGTCCAATTTGGGCGATGTCTTCTTCCACCACTTTGCGATCCCATCCCAAAACGGGCGGTTTATCATTCACGGTCTCGTTCGGTGGCAGGTTTGTACTTGGCAGGGGCGCGTCCGCACGACCGGCCGCTGGGGGCGTCAGACGAATGGCCCATGCCAGATTGGCGCGATAGTCCGGCCATACGGCGGACATCAGGCGGTCCAGGGTTCCAGACGGTGTTTCCGCGGCGGCGAGTAGGGCGTCGCGCAGGGGGAGGTCTCCGAATTCGCCGATCTTCGGAGGTCGAATGATCTGAAACAACGGAAGGGACACGACGATCACGTCGGCGTCGAGCATCGTGGCCTGCTGGACGGCCGACTTCTTCTGCCATCGGGAGAGGTTGATCATGGACTTCTCAATCACCTCGATCTTGGTACTCGTGTATTGTGGCGCCAAGCGGAGGATACTGGATCCGAGACTGTAATTATACTCGCGAAAGTCGAAGGCTTCAGAAGAACCTAACACTACAATCCGGAATGCATGTGGTGCCGCGTGGCGATCATGAAGAGGCTCGTATCCTTGAAGCGATACCTTGAGGAATCCTTCGTCCTGGACGGAATGCGCGTTACGCTCTCCTGGTTTTGCCTCGAATTCGCGGAGTCGGGATGCGACGCAGAGAATTAAAATGAAAAAGACGAGCGTCCAACATCCGATCCGGAACAGCGAACCGGCGGTGCAGAGTTCGTCGGACAAGTCAAAAGCAAGACCGCGAATCGTCTCCACGCTGTTGCGCACGTTCATGGCCGCCACCCGAAGAATAGGAGACCGTAGAACGGGACAATGTCCCCGGCCTTCAGCATCAGCAAGGGGAGGGTGGCAGCAACGAATAGAAAAGTCGCCGTCGCGCCAAGAACGAGATACGCAGTGGACGGTGGTGTCGTGGTCGCAGTTCGATAGGTTTTGACGCGGAGGAGAATTAGGACGGCCGAATGGCAAAGGCCGAAGACGACCATCGGCACGTTCAAGTTATGCCAAAGGGCAATCGTCATCATGGTCAGCAGCGTTGCCACATACTGGGTATTTGCGCGATATCCGCCAAAAGGAATGAAAACGTTGCGCTGGGCAAAGCTGGTGAGGCTCATGTGCCAGTTTGCCCAGAATTTCTGGAGCGAAGGTCTGAAAAAGGGATAGTTGAAGTTTTCGCGCACGGAGAAACCATAGAGCCTGCTGATCCCGATAGCCAAATCCGAGTAGGCCGAGAAATTGATGTAAAGGTACCAGGCGAAAACAAACACTTGCAGCGCGAGGTCCGTCTGGCTGAGGTGTGGCTCCTGCGGGAACTGGGTGATAGTCGCGAGGCTTCCCGAAAGGGGGCGTGCCAGCACGAAGAGTTTGAAGAAACCGACCAGGACGCGACCAAGACCGTTGGCCAGGTGTCGAGGCAGGTCCCGTTCCGGCGTGTTTTGCACGGTCACTTCCTGGAATTGGATGACGGGTCCGACAAGCAACACGGGGGGGAACAGGCCGTAGTGCAGTATTTCTCGCAATTTCGGCTTCTTGACGAGATCCAATTGCACGCACACGAGCAGATCCGCTGCTCGAAACGTCGAGAAAGATAGTCCCAACGGAACGAGCCAGGGAACGAACGAGTCCGTTCGGGCAAGGGGGGGGATCAGGAAGGCGAGGGAACCGGCCAACGTCTCGTTGACGATGCGTTCAAACCAACCCGGATAGAGCTTCCACTCGACCATAGGAAACATGACGGCAAGCAGACAGCCCGCGAACAGCATCGTCTTGGATCGTGGATCCCTCACTTTTGGCAGGTGTACGACCATACACCACACCATCATCCAGAACACCGGCCAGTACAGTAGAAGTCGTGGTGCGACTGTGTAAAGCATCCATAGTCCGACGCCGATGGAAATGCACTGCCGCAGGCGGATGCTTCGGGATGTATGGTAGATCGGCAAGGCTAAGGCGGAAAGTATGAGAAGGTCGAGAAAATATTGAACGGAGCCGCTGGTCATCGATTCAGGACCACCTCGATCCCCTCGGGTTGGGACGGGGCGTTGCTTGTCAGGATGCGCCATGCTCCCGTGGGTTCTTGTGTGAACCCATGAGACGGGAGCAAGTCTTTGACGGGAGCGTTCTTGGGGGACTGGATGTAGGCGCCGGTAACGGCGTTCGCGCCCTGTTCTCCAGCCAGATGGATCACAGTCGCAAGGATAGCCGTTTCCACTTTCCTCCCCAGCACACGACAGCTCAGCAGAAAGGTGTCGATGTTCCAGAAAGAGCAATCCAGCTTGAAGATCACCAGCCCGGTGAGACCGTAATCGCCGAATCGATCGCGGATGCGCGCCGCGAACATTCGATATTCCGGCGAGCACAGCAGAGCCCGAACTTCATCTTCCGTGCGCCGGATCGTCGTTAAATTAAACTGGTTCGTCTTGTTGATGAGTTGAGTGACGCGTCCGATTTGTTGTTCGGAAGGTACAAAAAGCTCGATCTGCAGGCGCAGCGAAATTATGAACTCATCGCGCGAGAGCGTTTGCTGAAGGGGCCGGCGTTTCCGTTCGGCAGCCAGCATCTCGGTCCGGCGGCGGTCTTCGTCGCTGACGTCACATCGATCAAAGAAATGCTGTTTCTTTAGATAGTCCACGATTAATGCAGGGTCATCGGGAATCTGGACCGACTGGACTTCCGGTAAAGCATCGGTCATCTGCGCAATTTCGAACGGGTTGTCATCTACGAAAACGAAACTGTCCACGCCGATCTTGAGTTCCTCGGCGACGTCCTTCAGATTGTCCGGTTTGTTTTCCCAATTGACTCTCCAAGCTGCGATGTCGTCTTCCCGAAGAACCATTCCGTCGTGTTCTCGAAAGACCTGTCGAACGTCGTCTTCGTTGTTTTTGCTTATGACCGCGAGAAGGATGCCTGAATTCTTCCAATGGAGCAAGAGCCTTTGGAAGTCGGCATAGGCGCTTCCCGGGAACTCGTGTCCGAGTAGTACACCGCCAAGGCCATCTTCACCTATAATTCCTCCCCAGAGCGTATTGTCGCAGTCGACGGAGATGCATTTTCGTGAGGAACGTTGAGTCGCACAGAGGATCCGTGCTAACTGGTCGGCCAAACGGCAATTGAACGATTCGGTATAGGGTTGTCGATAAAGGTACCATTTGCGCCAGTCCAGGGAATTCTCGATGCCGACATCGCGCTGCAATCCGTCCAGGTCCAGGACCCGGACGCCTTCAATATCGGCAAGAAGCTCTTGCCACTCATGAATAACCTGACGAAAAAACGCTCCTGTCGTAACGAGCATGTCGAGATCGGAGATGGACGTTTCCACGGGGCAAGGGAAGGGCGGCATGGTAATGACGATCGTTCCTGAGAACCGGGTGCGTAGAGTTGCCATCGCTCGTGCAAGATCCCGGAGCTTCTCGTGAACGGAGTCCATGGCGTCCCGATCGCCGCCGAGCCACTGCTTCAGTTCTTCGGCCACTAGATCCTCCATACGCCACAGGAGACAGATGCATTGCGGGTCCGTAGTAGTGAACGCAGACTTGTGATCGATGCAAACTTGAAGGATTTGATTGTATGGGGCGGCAGCGATTGTTGGGAGGAAACCCTTTTCGAGAAGTTTCGCGCCGAGGTATGGAACAACCGGTTCACTCGTGAAGGTGGCTGCGATGCCTATCGATAGCGCACAGCCGGATTCTACGGGCGCGCCGTGGCAATGTTCCCGCCACCGGGATTTCAGCCGCGACAGCACCGCTCTGCAAACTTTCTTCGTCATGGACGGTTACCCTGGCGAGGACGTCTTCGCGTTCTCCGGCGGTGGTAACACTCCCTTGGAACGCAAGACTTGCCGGACTATGCCGATGGAACGCATTCGCATTATTTCTCCCGTCGAGAGTTGGGTGTCGAAAGTTTCTTCGAGTGCAGCGACCAGTTCCATCGCTCGCATGCTGTCCCAACTTGGCGTATTATCCGGCGATGTGTCGTCGCTGAGCCGATCCCGGGTCACTCCCAAGATGTCGGCAAACAACCCGATTAGCATATCGTCCGCCATAATGATTGAAGACTCCGTTACTGGTAAACGTTATGGATTCTTACGAAAGTGAACGCGTGCAATCGCATAGATTCGATCGCCGTATACCCGTTGATCGGCGTGGTCGATTCTGATAGTCTCGGAAGCGCCAGTTCATCCGGATAGTATTGTGCCTTCAAGTCAATGGACCATGCAAACGACATCCAGCGTCTCGTGAAACTGATTCTTGCGGGAAACCCCTCGCATACCCCGTTTTTGCAAGAGTCGATCGCCACTATCGATGAAACGTCGCGCCAGGAACTGGGCAACTATCTTAGGTACTGTCAGCAGCGCGGATTCGACTTGTCCTACATGGCGGAATGTTACAACACCGTCGTTCAGGACATCTTCGTCGAACAGATCCACTTCATGCGGCACAAGCGGTACCGTCATTTCTCCTACGCCGACGTGGCCGCGGCGGTCTACGAAGACCCGCAGTACATGGCGAAATACATTTACGGTTTGTCGCTCACGTTGTTTCTGTGGTCGATTCATCGCCAACTCAAGCGATTCTTCGAAGAGACCCTTCCCAAGGACGAACGCGGGGAATATTTGGAAATTGGGCCAGGTCATGGATGGTACTTAATGACAGCGCTGACGAAAACGGCTTACACGCGGTTTCTTGGCGTGGACGTCAGTCAGAAGAGCATTGAAATCTGTGCGAATATTCTGGAGAGCGGTTGTTTCGGCCAGTTCACAAACTACACATTAAGATGCGCGGATTTCGTGACCGCCGATTTCGAGGGCCGTAAATTCGACGCGTTGGTAATGGGGGAGGTGTTAGAACATGTGGAAGTGCCGGTCGCGTTTTTGCGGCGCGTAAAGGAAATCACGCGCCCTCAGTCCCACATCTTCATTTCCACGTGTATGAACGCGCCCGCCATTGACCACATTAGTCTCTTCTCGTCACTGGATCATTTGGAGTCGGTCATCGATTCGGCTGGATTGCGCATCGCGAGACGCTGTCTGCTTCCCTATCCGGGTTTAACGGTCGAGGAAACCGCGGCAAAACGGATGCCCATGAACATCGGAGCTACATTGGCACACCAATGATTCCCGAACGCGTGAAGTTTCACCATCTCGGCCTCGCCACTACCGACCCGGTGCGCGCTTGCAGTTTCTTGTCAAGCCTCGGCTACACCGTTGGCGAAACGGTACTGGACGAGATTCAGAATGTCCGGGTGGTGATGTGCACACAGGCCCATGCTCCCGATGTGGAGGTCATTTCCCCGGCCGTTACACCGGGGCCGTTGGACGGTATCCTTACGCAGAACCGGCAGCTTATTTATCACATCTGCTATGCGACCCCAAGCATTCCGGCGGCGCTTGATGCGCTTGCCGAGAAGAAAGTACGGCCCACCTGTGTCTCGGAGCCGAAGCCGGCGGTGATGTTCGGTAATCGCCGCGTGTCTTTCTACATGATCCGCGGATTCGGCCTGATTGAATTCCTGGAGACGGAGCTCGAATAGCGCGGCCAGCGCTGCAACCCGGGTGAAGCCCTCACACCCGTTCGGGTTTGGCTTCGCGGAGCATGAGGGCGGAGACGGCGTCGCGGGGGTCGGCGTTTTCGTAGAGAACGCGGTAGACCTGTTCGGTGATGGGCATTTCCACGCGTTGCTTTTTCGCAAAGGCCACGGCGGACTTGGCGTTGCGGACGCCTTTAATGCCAAATCCATATTCGATCATCTGGGAACTTTGGGATAGAACTGGGAATATACTACGTGAGCGGGCGCGGAAAGATATGAGGGTTCTACGTTGTGTGCCGCTCGACGGATGAGGGGAAGTTTCCTTCGCGCCCGGTATGGCCGCACAAAGCAGCGTGATTGCGGTTGGGCGGAACACTTGGGAAGCACCCATCGTGGTAATTCAAGTAGTGAACAATTCTATCCGGGTCATCGCTTTACCGCTGTTCTCTCGTCACGATTGCCTCACTGACAGCCGTCACCCAAGACCCGGGGGAGACGCCAACCGAGGACATCCCCTTCCTGATCGTGCAGTTGACGAGCGCGGACCAGGAGGTCTCAACAATCGCCGTCCAGAAGCTCAATCAAGCCGGCGCGCCCGCGGTCCCGGCGATCGAAACGATCCTTCGCGAAGGCGACGATGCAGATTATTACAATGCTCTTCAAGCGCTGGAAGGCATCGGCGATGCGTCGGTGCCGGCCCTGATACGGGCACTGAACGAGCCGGAGGAGAACCGGCGGCACCGTGTCTTTTCCGCACTCGCGAGGGTCGCGTTGCCCGACCCGGAACCCGTCATAGAAGCGCTCCGGAGTGGTGACGAGCGCGTTGCCGCCGGCGCTGCTGCGGTCCTCGGGAGCATGGGAAGAGAAGTGCCGTCTGCACTCGAACCGCTGCTACGGTGTTTGGAACACGACGAACGCGCGAACGTGCGCGCCGAAGTCGTACGCGCGCTGTATCCGGTGGCGGGCAAGGCGGATCCGATCCTCCCGGCCCTCTTCGAGACGTTGCTGCACGATCCTGATTTCATCGTGCGAGGTGCCGCAGCAGAGACGCTGGGGAGGCTTCAACGTCCATCGGAACGTATCTATGCACCTTTACTTGAAGCCATCCAACAGGAAGACAAAGATGCGGTGCGCATTCGAATCATGTGGGCCTTTACCCGGCACTTCGCATGCCCCGCAAGCATCGCGCATTCCCTGTTCGAAACGTTTCGGACCAATCCTGAACTGCGCAGCGACTACAACGCGTACTTCAACTTGTCTGCTCTGGCTGTGATGGCCATGAAGAACGAGACGTGTCTTGATGAGTACATTGCCCTTCTCCACGACGAACGGTCCGAGTTGCGGGCGTCGGCGTTGCGTGGGTTGAATGGGTATCGCGAGTCCGGCACCGATCTGGTTCGATTTACCGCTCCGTGTATGAATGCCCTCGATGACCCTAGTCCGGAGGTTCGCGCTGCGGCGGCGCTTCTACTGCCTCGTCTCACTCCGGAACCGAGCCCTACGCGGGACCTGCTGGAGGATCGTCTCAACGACGAGGACTTCGCCGTGCGCGCAGCCGCCGCACAATCCCTCGCAAACCTCGGGTGGGGATCGCCGAAGTTGGACCCCGTCATTCGGGAATTGGCGGCATCCGCTGAGCCCGAAACGCGCTTTGACGCCGTGAGAATGTTGGAGGGCGCCGGCACGGATCTCAATAGGTACACTTGGTTGTTGCTGGAAGCCATGAGCGATTCTTCGCCACAGGTTCGCCAGGCTGCCGCAAGGGTTATTGGACTTACGGAGTACCGCCATGACGACTTGCTTGTACCGCTGACTCGGCTAGCGTTCGACGAAGACCAGAACGTGCGGAGTACCGCGGTCTGGGCGCTAGGTGTAATGGCGCCGGATTCGCCGGAAGCCAAGAACGCGGTCCTTCAGTGTCTCACGGAGACGGATCGGGGCCTTCGCAGCCGAGGATTTTCGACGCTGGAGGACGTGCAGATTACCGTCGATGAGGTCGCTCCGTTGTTGGCACGGATGGTCACGAATGGGAATCCGGAATCGCTCTCCATTGCGGCATCGGTTTTGCGGAAATTGAGGGCGATTTAACGCCGGTAAGTGATATCTTTGGTAATTTAATTGCCACGGGCGACAGTGCGGTTCGCAGTGTCGTTCTGTCTACGCTAGCGGAGCATCCGGAAGTCACAACCGGCCTCTTGCCCCAGGTGATCGCGCTGCTGGAGTCGTCGGACATGGGCGTGCGCAAATCCGCCATGCGTGCTTTGGGAAACTTGGGCGAACGCGCCGCGCCTGCAGTGCCCCAGCTAATAGCCGCCATAGACAACGAATGGACCCGTTACGCGGCGGTCGAAGCGATTGCGGGCATAGGCCCTGCCGCGAAAGAGGCCATTCCCCGGCTTATCGCGCTTCTGCGGGGCGAACGGAGTCCTGCGCCGAACCCGTGCAAGGCGCTCGCTTACATCGGGCTCGCTGCCGTTCCCGCTCTTCTCGACGAGTTGCACACCGGCGATGCTGTAACAACGCATAACGTCTACCAGACCATCGGATTGATGAACGAGGAATGTCTTCCTGCCTTGACAGCGGCTCTGAAGACCCAAGATGTGAACAACAAGGTCGCCATACTCGAGGGTCTACGATACATGGGCCAACGGGCCGCGCCCGCGATTCCCGATGTGGCTGCATGCCTCGGCGATTCGCGGCTTTCCGTTCGCATAAACGCTATCTACACCCTAGCAAACATGGGACCGGCCTCCGCGTCCGCGATACCTGAACTCCTACCTGCATTGGACGATCCGGAAACGGCGTCTACCGCCACGTACGCCCTCGCCCGTATGGGGGAAACGGCTCGCCCTATACTTGCTGCGGAGATGGAAGCGGGCAAGGTATATGCGGCGACGAGTCTTGCTGTGATGGGTACCCCCGCGGTACCTGCACTGATTGACGCATTGGACCTGCCCTACCTGGAGGTGCGCGAGGCAGCAATCAAATCGCTGATCGAGATAGGGATCGAAGGGGTACCGGGACTGTTGCCGGCATTGTCCGACGACCCGGACAACGTACGTGCCGGTGTCGCGCAGGTTCTTGCGACCCTCGTGCCGGACAGCGAGGATGCAGTGACTTCGCTGACCGCAGCGCTCAACGATACGAACCCGGACGTGGTCCGATTCGCGGCGCAAGCCTTAGGCGAGTTGGGCCACGCTTCGCAGAACTTGATCGAGACGCTTACCAAGCTCGCCGAAACGAGCGAGAACGCTTCCGTTCGGCGCGCCGCCAAGGACGCACTCAACACCATACGCCCCAAACCGCTCGACTACGGTTTCGAACTTGTTAAGAGCCAGATCCCCAGTGCTCATCCCGCGTATCGCCATTTCGAGTTCACCCTTCGGTATCCAGAAACCGGAGACAGTTTCTTTCTCGCCAGGCTGTGTATGGAGCGCGACCAGGATAACCCTCTTGCGTCGGTAAGTGGTCTTGACGAGGAAAGTCTCAGGCTCACGTGGGCGCAGGAGAACCGGCTGCTTCAGGTCCAATGGGAGACTATCCCGCAAGGGAACGGACTGTATGTTTGTCTGTCGACGCTGTTGCTGTTACGGACTAATGCGGGGTGGCATGAACTGTTTCGAGACACGATCAGCCAATCAACCGTTCAATCGCGCTCTGATTCCAGCGCACAAACAACCCTCGCATTCAGGTCCACGGCCAACCCGAAGCAGGTGATCCTTCACGTCAATAGCGAGTCGTATCAAACGTGGACGGGAGACGGGACCTATCCGCTCGCGTCCGCACAGAAGAACCGGCAATCTGGTGAGGTTTGGTACACGCGCAGACTCAACATACATCGCGAGTACCCGTGCACAATCGAAGGAAATGGGCTTCAGATTCATCCGGGTGTGGTCAAGTTGCTCCTGGGAAACGCAACATTTCCCGTACGCGAGGTGGTTGAGTATTTCCCTAAACACGAGATGGATCTTGAAGACCGAATCGAACAGGTTCAAGACATGAATCCGCAACTGGACAATTCCGGCAATTGCACCGGGGAAATCATCGTGGACATCGACATCCCGCCGTATGTTCCGTTCTCCGAACACGTGTATAGCGGAAGTGACACAGCGAGTTGTCCGTGCGCATGATGCTCGGCGGCGAAAAACCGAGGGGCTGATGCCGCTCACGTCCGTTCCGGTTTCGCTTCCCGCAACATGAGGGCGGAGACGGCTTCCTTCGGATTCGCGTTTTCGTAGAGGACGCGATAGACCTGTTCGGTGATGGGCATTTCGACGCGATGCTTTTTCGTGAGGGCCATGGCGGATTTGGCGGTGCGGACGCCTTCGGCGACCATGGGGGATGACGCGAGTATGTCGTCGAGGGTCATGCCGCGGGCGATTTTTTCGCCGACGTTTCGATTGCGGGAGTGGGTGCTTTCGCAGGTGACGATGAGGTCGCCCATGCCGCTGAGCCCGGCGAAGGTCAGGGGGTCGGCGCCCATGGCGACGCCGAGGCGGGCCATTTCCGCGAGACCACGGGTGATGAGCGCGGCCTTGGCATTATCCCCCAGCCCAAAACCGTCGCACGCGCCTGCGGCAATAGCGATGACGTTCTTGAGTGCGCCGCCGAGTTCCACGCCGACAATGTCGTGACTCGTGTACACGCGAAACGATTCGGCCAGGCAAGCGTTCTGTACCCGTTCGCAGGCTTTTGCGTCCGCTCCGGCAACGACCACGGAAGCGGGAAGGTCGCGGGCGACTTCTTCGGCGTGGCTGGGACCGGAGAGGGCCAGCACGGGACCGGGCCCGCAGGCTTCCGCGATCACCTCGTGCATGCATTTGAGCGTTTCGTTTTCGATGCCCTTGGCGACGCTGACGCGGATCGTCTCCGGCGCGAAGGTGAATTGACCGGCGACGGCGCGCATAGCGTGTGACGGCACGGCGAGAATAACGATTTCGGCGCCGGTATCAACGTCCGTCGAAACGTCCACCGTATCCGGAAGTAGCATGTCGCGAAGAAAGAAGGGGCTTCGCCGCATTTTGCGCAATTCTTCCGGATTGTCTTCGGCGCGGCACCAGAGCCGAACGGTGTGTCCGTTTTGCGCCAGGAGGCGGCTCAACGCCAGGCCCCAACTTCCCGCTCCGATCACTTGGATTTTCGTAGGCAATGGATCTGAATACTCCGTCTGGTTCGTTTTAGAAGTGAAGGATACGGCGATTGCATTTGGGGTGGAACGCAATTCCCCTCCTGTGAAACGCTTCGCCATGAGCGGCGATGCCGAGGACGCATATCGCGCCCTCGGCATCGACCACAAGAATCTGCAATCACGCAAACACCTAACGGTGTATCAGCTACCGTCCTCAGGCGACTTCGGCGGACTTGTTCGCCAGTCCCGTCGAGACAATCTCGCGCGCGCGGTCGCCGAGTTCGTGCATTTGCGAAATCTTCGGTTCCAGGCGCGCGATGATGGCTTCCTGTTCCTTCTTGATGGTCTCTTCTTCCGCGAGGATCACGCTGATTTGCTCGTTCAGTCCTGCCGTGGCTTTGTCGAAGGCGGTCTGAAGCGCGAGGCGGAAGGTGCCGCGGCGGTTGTCGAGGGCCTGCGTAACCTGTTCTTTGGTGGCTTTTTGCAGGACTTCTTCGACGCGCTCGCCGATGCGCCGGTTCAGCTTGCTCTTGCGCGCTTCGGTGCTGCCCACGGAACGGGCGAGCAGTCCGAGAATGAGACCAATCAAAGCGCCCACGGCGCCGCCGGCGCCGATGAAGTTCTGGAGAGTTGCGGAGACGTCGGGCAGATTCTGCGCCACGAAGTCCACAATCGGCGGGCTTTGCAGCGCGGCGTATCCGAGACCCGCGCCGGCCGCCGCGCCGAGGAGCAGACCGACGAATCCGAAGGTGGCGTAGGAACCGCCCAGGCTGGCGTCTACGGCCACGATGCTGGCTCGCGTCGCTTCCACGGAGCCGCGGCCGACGATGCCGGAGGTGTCCGGCACGATTTGGGATGCGCGGGCGCGGGACCGGCCTTCGACCTCGTCGACTTCTGCATTCACCTTTTCCTGAAGCGAGGCGATGTACGTGTCGATCTTGCCTTCGAGTTCTTTCGTGAGCGGCTGAAAATCCTGACGCTTGGCGTTCTTCATGTTGTCGCCGGCATTCAACCAATCCCGCAGCGGCTTCATCACTTCGCGCTCGATGGCGTCTTTGCTCATATGTTTTTCGACGATGGTTTTGTAGCCGGGATAGTCCGTGCCGCCGAGGTTGCCGCCGTTCGACATGGTATCGAACTCATCCAATACACGCTGCCCCTGCGCTTTGTAGCGCTGCAACGTGAGCGACAATTGCTCGCGCTGGCGTCGGAGGTCGTCCAATCGGGGAACGTTGCGCGTGAGTTCGAGCTTCGTTTCGAGAGGGCGCGCGTACCGGTACGCGGTGGCATCCACGAAGCTGCAGATGGATTCCACCAAAGCGCCTTCGCGGTTCTCCGTGTAGAGATAGTTCATCAGACGCTCTTTGAGCGCGTTGAAATTGCTTCGATCCATGAGATAGCCGGCGGCTTCCTTGCCGGGGTCGTCCGACTCATCGATCTGACGCCGGATCTGATAGGGAATGCGAATTTTGGCGTTCTTGTCCACCTCTTCGATGGCGAGATGTTCCTGGTCGAGGTGGGTCGACACCAAGGCATACAAGCTGGAGATGAAGAAGATCTCGGGATTTTGCACCACGCCGGTCAGACTGCGGATGAGGTCTTTGGCCGGGCCACGCCGTCCCATGGGATCGATTTCGTGGGGGCTGAGTTGGTCCGATTTGTTCAGTACGAAGAATACTTTGCGGTGCTTGTGTTTGACGATGCTTTCGATGAAGGCGCGGTTTTGTTCGTTGCCGGCGTTTTGGCTGTCCAACAGACAAATTACGAGATGGCAGTTGGGGATGATGTCCTGGGTGATACGGGTACTCGTGTCGGAAATCGTATGTGCGCCGGGGGAATCGACCAGGGCGATGTCTTCCGCGATGGCTTTGTTGGGAAGTTGCACGATGAGTTCGTCGAATTTGGAGCGCAAGGAATCCAACTGCGGAAACTCGTCGGTTGCGTTCATGGTGACGAGCGCCCGGAGGGTATTGAGAAGTGCGCGCGGATTGCATTCGGGATAGTCCAAGGCGATCTCGTCGTGCTCGTCGCTCTTCGAGACCTCGGCGCCGATACCGAAAGCGAGGACGAGATCGCGGAATCCCTGGACTTCTTCGTCGGTGCACGGCGTATGCAGACGGAGAATCGTCCGCATGGTGTCGCCGCGCATGACGTGAGTAATTTTCGTCGTGCACTCTTCCAGGACGGTTGGCAGATACTCATCGCCGAGCAGGGCATTAATCATGGTGGACTTGCCCACATTGAAGGCGCCGAGAAAGACGACCCGGTATTTGCCGTCACGGAGTTCGTTCCGTTTGCCCTCGAGACTGGAGTGTTCGTGCTCGGCGATCCCTTCGAAATCCGGATCGTCGATGAACTGCTGAAGTTCGTCAAGAGCCTGGAACGCCCAAGCCCGTCGTTCGGCATGCTGCTCGATGCTCATAAAGATAGTTCCCCTAATCCTTGCGTTCGCGCGATAGCGTACTGATCCTGATGGATTCGGCTCCGATTTTGCAAGCTAAAATATGATCGTCGGCGCTTCATTCTTGACTTTTACCGTCATGGTGTGTTCCAAGTTGGACGGGATGCGGGGCTTACGCGAAATGGAGGACGCGGTGGGCCTCCAATTGAATACGGTGAGACAGCGGAGTAAACTTACGGGCGTTGTGCGGGGGTGGCGAGTTCCGTTTTCCTGGCGGCCGTCGAGTCCCGTTGCACGTTTGGGGTATATGGAACTGTAGGGGCGGGAGTTTGCCGCGGAAACCCTTCCTTGCCGTCTGAACGCGAGGGCGATCGGGCGCCGAAGCGCGGTCTCGGGTGACACGAAACGGAGTCGCAGGGTGCTTGCGCTATGGGCAGTGATCCACACGAGTCGTGTGACGTGTGTCGCGTTGGAGTCGGAAGCCGAGGTGAAAATGAGTCTGTTTGGCCTTTCGATAGATCCGCAGGCCGTCTGTATCTTCGAGTCGGCGGTGTCCAAACATGAGGCGTTGGATCGCCTGGTCGATGCCATTACGTCGACCGGAACCGTAGACGATTCCGAAGCGTTTCGGCGCGCGGTTCGCGAGCGGGAAGCCGTCATGAGTACGGGAATCGGATCGGGCGTTGCGATACCGCACGTGCGCATCGACGCGATCCGGAAAGCGTCGGTGGGCGTGGGGATATCGAAGGAGGGCATCGATTTCAACACGCTGGACAACAAGCCGGTGCATATCGTGGTATTGTTTGCAATGCCGTCGGGATCGCAGAAAGAGTATCTTGGGTTGCTGGCGCAGGTCATGACCACGATGAAGGCGCCGGGGTTCCGGGAAAAGCTGGGGGCGTGCGAAACCCCGGATGAAGTCGCCGACTTGCTGAATACGCCGTAGTCAAGCACCGTTTTCCACCGGACGCCGCTAGGTGAAACGGCCGGGCACCATGTCCGGATAAGGGGGCTGGCGTGAAGCTATCCAGCGTGCTGTTGCCCAACCATATCGTGGTGGGGCTGCGCGCCCGCACCATCTACGATGCCATTCCAGAGATTGTCCAGCGCGTCGACGACATTCGATTTGAATTGCCCCGCCCGCGCATTGTCGATGCCATACGTAAGCGGGAAGACACGGTTTCGACCGTTCTGGCGGCGGGGGTCGCCGTTCCGCACGCCCGCATTCCCGAATTGCGGGATTTCTACGTCATGCTCGGCACGGCGACGACGCCACTGGAAGACGTGGGGAAAGATGGGCGTTCTATCGATCTGGTTTTTCTTATCCTCTGTAACGATCGAAAGCATTCCTTGATGCTTCAAACACTCGCCGGGATTGGAACCGTCGCTCACGACGGCGCGTTGCTGGAACGAATTCGTGCGGCACGGACCCGGAACGAGGTGTGGCGCTGCATCGACGCAGGCGGCCCTGCCATCCGACGGGGCCTATACGCCCGCGACATCATGCGGCCGGTTCCGATTTCGTTCCGCGGGGATGATGTATTGCGCGATTTCCTGGACGCGTGCGCGTCTACGGGTGCGTTCTATGCGCCGGTTTGTGACGATACGGGAAAGGTGATTGGCAGTATCACGTCACTCGAGATCGTCGATGCGGGATTTCCGCCGTATATGACCACCCTGCGCAGCATCTCGTTCTTAAACCCATTCGAGCCGTTTCAAGAGATCTTCGGTCACGAAGCGACCACGCGCCTCGATGAAATCATGAACCCGAAACCGCTCGTAGTCGATGTGAATGATCCCTTGATTCAAGTGGTCTTTCGTATGCGCCAGCGCCAGGAGCGACTCGCCTTTGTCGAGGAGGGCGGCACGTGCGTTGGCGTTATCGACCGCGACGATATCTGCGAGCGCGTGCTGCGAGCCTGAGATGACCACGTCCGCGATCATAGCTTGCGTAATCTTTGCCGTGACGTACGTATGCATCCTGACGGAGAAGGTACATAAGACCGTGGCCGCTGTCGCGGGCGGAATGGCGATGATCGTTCTCGGGGTGGTCAGTGAGGAAGCGGCGTTCGAGTCCGTGGACCTGAGCGTCATCCTGTTGTTAACCGGGATGATGATCCTCACGCACTACCTCGCGGAGAGCGGATTCTTCGGGTATGTGGCGATTCGCATGGTCCAGATCTCGCAGGGCCGGCCGATTCCTCTGGTGATTCTTCTCAGCACGCTCACGGCCGTGCTGTCCGCCCTCGTGGATAACGTCACGACCGTTTTGCTGATTTCTCCCGTGACCTTCCTCGTGTGCAAGCAGCTCAGCATCCGACCCATGCCGTACCTCATCGTGCAGATTCTGGCCTGCAACGAAGGGGGAATGGCGACGCTGATAGGGGATCCTCCCAATATTCTGATCGGGTCCGAGGCCCACTTGACGTTCAACGAGTTTTTGCTTCACCTGACGCCGGTTACCTTGATCTGCCACGTGGTCTTGATGGCCGTTGCGATCGTTCTGATACGACGAGATCGCTTCGTTCCACTGGACGTGCGGGCCCGGGTGCGGGAAATGGACGCCGCCCGGGCAATTCACGATCGCAAGCTGATGTGCAAGGCCGGGGCGGTTCTCATCCTGGTGTTGTTAGGATTCTTGCTGCATGGCGTTCTTCACATTCCACCGGCTACGGTGGCATTGGGCGGCGCGGCACTGATCATGATACTGGCGCACAGTGAGCCGGACGACGCCTTCAAGGTTGTCGAGTGGACCACGCTCTTTTTCTTCATCGGATTGTTCATCCTTGTTGCGGGGCTGGTGGAGGTCGGCGTCATCCAACAGATGGCGGAATTCGCGCTCCGCCTGACCGGCGGGGACCTCTTTGTGACGTCGCTCGTGTTGTTGTGGCTCTCCGCGCTGGCGACGATGCTGGTCGGCGCGGTCCCGATTACGGCGACGCTGATCCCGATGGTGCACGATATGATTCCCCAGATTGCCGAAACGGCAGACGTGCGCCACCAGCTCGTCACGTATGCGTTGTGGTGGTCGCTGGCCCTGGGCGTCTGTCTTGGGAGCAATGGAACCATTCTCGGCGGGGCCGCCAACATCGTTGTGGTTGATATCGCGCGCAAGAACGGGTTGGACATCTCGTTCGGGCGGTACATGCTTTATGGAGTGCCGTACACCATCGTGACGCTCGTCATTGGCAGCGCGTACGTGGTGGTCCGTTACGTGATTTAGCCCAAATAGTGTATTCTGCCCCGAATTTTCCCCATGAACTCAGAATTGCGGAGGGTAATGCTCGTGCGTGTTCTTGTCCTTGGCGGTACCGGACTCATCAGTACAGCTATTGTTGAGCGGCTTATTCAATGCGGTCACGACCCGGTGCTTTTCAACCGGTCCAAGACGCCGTCCCGTCTCGGGACCGAAGTCGAGCGCATCACAGGTGATCGGCAGGATTTTGCGGCGTTCCAACGACAACTGGAGGATGTGGACTTCGACGCAGCGATCGACATGATCACCTTTGACCCGCGCACGGCGGCGCACGCGGTCGAGGTTTTTCAGGATCGTGTGCAACAATACGTATTTTGCAGCACCGTCTGCGTGTATGGCGGGCCGTTGGTGTCCATTCCCGCGGACGAGCATGAACCGTTGCGCCCGGTCAGCGAATACGGCCGGGGGAAGCGCGATGCGGAACAGGTCTTCATGACGGCGTGGCAGCAGTCGAGTTTTCCGGTGACAATCTTCCGTCCCTCGCACTGTTACGGCCCCGGTGCGCCGTTGCTCGACATCTGGGGATACAACGCGGCGCTGGCCACGCGGATTCGAGAGGGACATGCCATACTGGTTCCAGGGGATGGCACTGGATTGTGGCAACCGGGCTACGTCGACGATATGGCTAAGGGATTCGTCGGTGCGTTGGGTAAGGACCGGACCTTGGGCAAGGCGTACAATATCGTTGGCGATGAGATCATGGATTGGGGGACGTTTCACACGCGAATGGCGCGAGCGATCGGGTGCGAAGCCAATGTGGTTTCGATGACCACCGACCAGTTGCTTGCCGGTGCGCCGTCGGACAAGAGCGATATGTTGGCCGAGATTTTCCAGTATCACGCGGCGTATACGAACGATGCGCTCAAGCTGGATGTGCCGGAGTTCTGCGACTTGGTATCGTGGGAGGAAGGCGTGCGCCGCACCGTTGCGTGGATGGACGAATCGGACGTGCACGAACCTGCCGATAGTGTTCCGTGGATCGACACGCTCGCAGACGCAGCGGTTTCTTTCGAGGCGCAATTAGCTCGCTCGCGTAATGCAGAATGACACGTTGCGTGGCCGCGGAACCAAGATGGTTACTTGCGGAATCGCCTGTCGTCTCTAAGATTCTTGCCTTCAGTGGCTTCGACGTGTTGCCGAATTTCGCTTGTTCCCGTATACTGGGGTTCGCAACTGCAAGGCGGTAATTCCGGGTGTTGTTTGCCGCGACTGTGTGACGGGCGAACTCTGTGTCCCGGTACCGATCGATGATAAACCGTATTGGTCTTGGGGAGATTGTCTGCCATGTATCGCATCGACGCCAATAAATCGGTCCATTTCTGCGACGGCATGAGCCGGCGGGATTTTCTCCACGCGGGCGCCCTGGCCACCCTCGGGCTGACGCTGCCGGGGTTTCTGGGTCTCAAATCGGCCGGTGCAGTTTCGCCGGATAAAGACATCAACTGCATCTTTCTGTTTCTCGTCGGCGGACCCAGCCAGCTTGATACGTTCGACATGAAACCGGACGCCCCGGCCGAGATCCGCGGTCCGTACAAGCCGATTCCAACCAACAATCCGGACATTCAGATCTCCGAGATCTTCCCGAAGCTGGCAAGCCATGCCGACAAGTTTTCGATCGTCCGGACGCTCTATCACAAGGCCGCGGGGGTTCATGACACCGGCCATCAGATGATGCAGACGGGACGGCTGTTTCAGAACGGTATGGAGTTTCCGCACGCGGGCTGTGTATACGGGTATCTACGGGGCGGACAGAACGACATGCCGCCGCACGTGCTGATGCCGCGACCCATCGGGCCGACGGGGGGCAACATGCCGCACGGGCAGACGGCGGGGTTTCTGGGCAAGTCGCACGATCCCTTCATTCTGAATGCCGACCCGGATAAACCGGACTTCAAGGTCCCCGACCTGTTGCCGCCGGACTACATTTCGTCGATGCGCATCGATCGGCGTCGCAAGTTGCGCGACATCGTGGACCAGTCCGTGGCACAACTTGAGGCAAACCCCGACGCGCGGCTGCTGGACGAGAATTTTCAGCAAGCCTACACGCTCATGTCGTCCGAGGCGGCGCGGGAGGCGTTCGAGTTGAACCAAGAGCCGGAGGTGTTGCGCCAGGCGTACGGGATGAACAAGTTCGGTCAAAGTTGTCTGCTGGCGCGGAGACTCATCGAGCGCGGCGTGCGCTTTTGCACGGTCAACATGTTTGAGACTGTATTTAACGAAATTACGTGGGACATTCATGGCTCGGCGCCGTTCAGTCCTATCGAATGCTACAGCGACCTGGTGGGGCCCATGCTCGATTTCGGGCTCAGCTCGTTGCTGGAAGATCTCAAGCAACGGGGCATGCTGGACACCACCATGATTGTGGCTATGGGCGAGTTCGGACGGACGCCAAAGATCAACCCGGCAGGTGGACGCGATCACTGGCCGCAAGTCTGGTCCATACTCATGGCCGGCGGCGGGATCCAGGGCGGTCGAATCGTCGGGAAGACGGACGACATTGGGGCGTTTCCCGTGGAAAGACCGACGACGCCCGCAGAGGTGGTGGCGACCGTGTATCACTGCCTGGGCATCGATTTGGAAACGGAACTTCCCGGACCGGGCAAACGGCCGATTCCGGTCGTGGACTACGGTACGAAACCGATTTTGGAATTGGTGTGACGATGCGCGTGGGCCGATATTTGTTTGGGTTGTGTGGTGTCATTTGCATCGCGGCGGCAACGGCCGCGAACGCGGCCGATGACTTGGCAATTCTCCCCGGAGAGGTTGCGCTCACATACAACGGCGCCGTTCACTCGCTGATCGTCGAGCGTAAGGTGGGGGACGACTGGCGCGGCGACCTCACGGGTAGCGCGACGTTCACTTCCTCCAATCCCGAAGTCGTTACGGTCGACCCGGCGGGAATCGTTCATGCCGCGAGCAATGGCGAGTCGATCATCACGGCTAAAGTAAATGACCGCGAAGTCACAGCCCACGTGACCGTGACCGGCGCCGACACGCCTTACGTGCAAAGTTTTCGCAACCACGTGCAACCCTTGCTGTTCAAAATGGGGTGTAACACGGGGGCTTGTCATGGTGCGGCTGCCGGAAAGAACGGGTTCAAGTTGTCGCTACGGGGGTTTGACAGCGATTGGGACCACAAGGTTCTGACACGACAGGCCAACGGACGCCGCCTGTCCCCGGGAGATCCTGCGCAGAGCCTCATTCTCTTGAAACCCACGATGCAAATACCGCACGCGGGGGGAGAGCGTTTTCCGAAGGATTCCGAGGCGTATCGAATACTGCTGGACTGGATCGAAGCGGGCGCTCCGACCGCAGGCAAGGACGATCCGGTGGTTACCGGAATCGTGATTCTACCCCAGTCCGTTACCCTTCCAAATGAGGCCCATCAGCAGCTTTTGGTCCGCGCCCGGTACAGCGACGGCAGCTATGAGGATGTGACCCGCTGGGTCAAATTCAGTACGACGGACGACTCGGTTGCCGCGGTTGATGACCAAGGCAAAGTTGCCATTACGGGTTCGGGCGCGGCGTCGATCACGGTTTACTACGCAAGCAAGGTTTCATCTGCGCGCATCATCGTGCCGCGTGCCAAAAAGGTAGATGCGGTCATCTATGCGAAGGCGGATCGGCGGAATTACATCGACGATCTTGTGCTCCAGCAATTGGAGCGACTGCAGATTACACCCGCGGCCGAAACGAGCGACACGAATTTCATTCGTCGCGCCACGCTGGACGCGATTGGTATGTTGCCCACCCCGGAGGAGGTCTCCATGTTCGTGCTCGACCCGGATCCCAACAAACGGGACCGGCTCGTCGATCGGCTGTTGAACCGGCCGGAGTTCGTGGATTATTGGTCGTACAAGTGGTCCGACCTCCTCCTGCTTTCTTCCAAAAATCTGCCTCGGCGGGAAGAGCTGAACGCGTTTTACCGGTACATCCGCAAGAACGTAGAGGCCAACACCCCGTGGGATGAATTCGTACGCGATATCGTGACGGCCCAGGGCAGCACGCTCGAAAACGGCGCAGCCAATTATTTCGTCATGCACAAGGAAACCGTCGATCTCGCGGAAACAACGTCGCAAACGTTCCTCGGATTCTCTGTTACCTGCGCGCGGTGTCACAATCACCCTCTCGAGAAATGGACCCAGGACGACTACTACGGAATGGCGAACCTGTTCTCGCGGGTGAAATTCAAGAACGGGCGGCGGGGCAACGACACGGAAGTTATCAATGCGTCTTTTGGCGACATCATCCATCCTCGTTTGGGGAAGGCCGTCGCGCCGCGGCCCCTCGATGGTGAGGCCATCCCGAAGGACGGGTCCGTCGATCGGCGGGAATACCTGGCCGAGTGGATCACGTCTCCTGACAACCCCTATTTCACCAAGGCCATCGTCAACCGCGTCTGGGCAAATTTCATGGGGCGGGGGCTGGTGGAGCCAATCGACGACCTGCGCTTGACGAATCCACCGTCCAATCCGGATCTGCTCGATGCGTTGGCGAGCGATCTTGTCGACCACGAGTACAACCTCAAAGAACTGATGCGGACAATCATGGAATCGGCGGCGTACCGCCGTTCTTCGCAGCCGGCGGACCCGGAGGCGCCCGACAACAAACACTACTCGCAGTACATCGTGCGGCGGCTGAGCGCGGAGGTAATCCTGGACGCCTATTCGCAGGTGACCGGCGTGCCCACGAAGTTTGACGGGTATCCCGAAGGATTCCGGGCGCTGCAATTGCCGGATTCACAGGTGGGTTCCTATTTCCTGACGGCGTTCGGACGCCCCGAGCGCAAACGGGCGTGTTCGTGCGAGCGAACCGCCGATTCGAGTGTCGCGCAGACGTTGCACGTGGCGAATGGCGACACCTTGAACGGAAAGCTTCGCGACGACCGATCGATTGTGGCGAAACTGGCCGGCGAACAGGCAGACGATGAAAAGTCGTTGGATACCCTGTATATGCTTGCGCTTTCCCGCATGCCGCGACCCGAGGAGCGCGATGGAGCCTTGGCGGTTCTGGACTCGGTTCCCAAAGACGGACCAGATTGTGCGGTCCAACGCCGGGCCGTCCTCGAAGATCTCAGTTGGGCATTGCTCTCGGGCAAGGAATTCTTGTTCACACACTAAGGGCCGGCAAGGGACCGGCCGGTTTGGAAAAGGGGTTAACGGATGTTGTCAGTCTTGTCCACCTTCCGTTTCGCTGCGGCTGGTAGCGTCGCGGCGGCTACATTCGTGCTTAGCGCACCCGCGCATGCGGAGCCGGTCGATTTCACTCGGGATGTGCACCCCATCTTCCAGAAGAGTTGTTCGGGGTGTCATTTTCCAGAAGCGGAGTCGCTGAAGGCGAAGCTCGACTTGTCGAAGGCGGAAACGGTGCTGGCCGGCGGAAAGAGCGGACCGGCCGTCGTCGCCGGTAAGGCGGACGAAAGTCTGTTGATCCGGCTTGTGGCGTACGCGGAGGAACCCCATATGCCGCCTGAAGGCAAGGGTGCACCGCTGACGCCGGATGCCATCGCCATTATTAAGCAGTGGATCAACGAGGGTGCGGTCGTGTCTACCCTGCCGGCCGCCGAAACACCACCACCGGCCGCTGCGTCGGAAGCTCCGGCCCTGGCGGCTGCACCCATTTCGTCCCTGGCCTGGTCGCCGAAAGGAACCGAGCCGTTGCTGGCAAGTGGTTCGCTGCGCCACGTCGAAGTGTTCGCTCAGGATTCGGCGACGGGCACCCTGACACCGAAGTTTACCCTGGGAGGTCATGCCGAGATGGTCCGGGCCCTGGCCTTTTCGCCGGATGGTACGCTGCTCGCTGCGGCGGGCGGCAATCCTGGCAGGAACGGGGAAGTCAAGATTTGGAGTGTAGCCGACCATCGTTTAGTGCGCACCCTTGAAGGTCACAAGGACAACATTCTCGGGGTTGCGTTCAGTCCGGAAGGGCAGCGTCTGGCAACGTGCAGCTACGACAAGACGATTATTGTATGGAACGTGGAGACCGGCGAGGCGCTCCAGACGCTCAGCAACCATGTGGACGCAGTCTATTGCGTGGCGTGGAGCCCGGACGGTTCGACGATTGCCTCCGGCGCCGGCGACCGCACGGTAAAGATTTGGGATGCCGAGAGCGGAGCCCTGCGTGCCACGATATCCGATTCCCTCGACAGCGTTTTGACTCTGACATTTTCTCCGGACGGCAGCCAATTGGCAGGCGCAGGCGCCGACAAGATGATTCGGATTTGGGACATGCGAAAGTCCGACGGCCCGGTTCAACAGTCGGCCACCACATCCGGCACCCTCTTGCGGTCGGCCTTTGCGCATGAAGGGGCAGTGTTGCACGTGGCCTATTCGCCAGATGGCGGCACGCTGTATTCAACGTCCGAAGATTTGCGTATCAAAGCGTGGGATCCCGCAACGCTGGAAGAAAAGCTGGTGTTCGAACCGCAATCCGACTGGGTCACCGCGCTCGCGGTCAGTCCCGACGGGGCCTATTTGGCGGCGGGGCGTTACGACGCCACGAGTGACGTGTACGTCGCGGAGACCGGAAGGCCGGTGGGTGGTGACACCGCACCCGAGAAGCAGGACGTCGCCCAGGCAAAGGCTCCATCGGAGCAGGTCGAAGCGAAACCCAAGAAGGTTACGAGTCTTAGCGTCGAAGCCGTGATCATCGAAGCGACTGTCCCGCCGTCCATTTCGTCGATTACCCCCGTTCGTTGGCAACGGGGTTCCGAAGTCGAAGTAACGGTCAACGGCAAGAACCTTGACCAAGCAGAACCGATCGTCACAAATGGGAGAATCGCCGTCGAGGTATTGGAACGGGAAGCGCTTCCGGTGCCGGACCTGAAACTGGGGGAGGGGCCGCGCGGCACGGGAGCGGATATTATCGACAACGCACAACCGTACCGGCTGAGGTTGAAGTTCGCCATCGCAGAGGATGCCCCGGTCGGACGGCATGAGTTGATGTTTCGCACACCCATCGGCATGTCCAACGCGACCCCCTTCGACGTGCTTGCGGCGGCGGATGTTGGAGAAGCCGAACCGGATGCCACCGATGCGGAACCTCAGGCGGTCGAATGGCCCACGGTCATTGTTGGACAAATCGGCAAGCCGGGGGACGTGGATCGGTATCGGATCAATGCCAAAGCCGGTCAGGAGATCGTGTGCGCCGTGACCGATACCAGTCTCGATACGAAAATGCGATTGCTGGATGCCGCCGGGAACGAGCTTGCGGCAAGTCGTGATTTCGGCAGCCTTACAAACGACCGGCTCGGATACCGGGTTGCGTCCGACGGGGAGTACATCATCGAATTGACTGATGCCGATCTACGGGGCGGTCTTGGCTATCGGCTGCATATTGGACTGTTCCCCATGGTGACGGAGGTGTGGCCCTTGGGCGTGCGTGCGGGCGAGCCTCAGTCGGTTCAAGTGGCCGGCTTCAATCTGGGAACGAATTCTATCGAAGTCGATCCCCCCGATGAGGTTCGGTACGACGACACGATGCCACTGCCGGTTCCGTGGATGGAAGGCAGTCCGATTGGCGCACCCGCGCTGGCGGTGGGGTCCTACGACGAGGCTGTGGAGACTGAGCCAAACAACGATGCGGCGACGGCACAGCCGGTTCCGTTCCCCGAAACCGTCAATGGGCGCATCGCGTCAGACACGGACCAGCAAGATCTCGACGTGTATCGCTTTCCGGCCAAGAAAGGCCAAAAGATCATCCTGGAGACGAATGCAGCGAATCTTGGATCGCCGCTGGATTCCGTTATCGAGGTGCTCGACTCGTCGGGCAATCTTCTCGAACAGGGGGTGGTGCGTTGCGTTGCCGAAACCTTCATGACCTTGTCCCCACGCGACTCGCGCTCGGCGGGCCTGCGACTTGCCGTATGGCGGGACCTGCGGCTGAACGACGAAGTCATGGTGGGCGGGGAAATTCTCCGCGTGAAGAAAATCCCCGATTACGCGGACGAGGACGTCGTATTCCGGTCGTACCCGAACGGACAGCGCGTCGCCTATTACGCAACCACACCCGAGCATCACGCGGTCTATTCGAAGGTCTACAAAGTGGAAGTGCATCCTCCCGGAACGACGTTTCCCCCGAACGGCATGCCCGTATTTCCCCTTTATTGGCGGAATGACGACGGATTCTCGCCGAACGGCGACACAGGCGGAGACTCCCGGCTGGAGTTTGTGGCGCCGGAAGATGGGGAGTATCTCGTGCGCGTGAGCGATGCCGCCGGCGCCGAAGGCGATGCGTACGCGTACCGGTTGACCCTGCGTTCGCCGGAACCGGATTTCGACGTGACGGCGGGACCATACCGCGTGAACATTGCGCAAAATGGCCGGGTTCCCATCGACGTACGTGTCCTGAGGCGGGACGGATTTGACGGTCCGGTGCGCGTTCAGTTCGAGGACTTGCCGCCGGGATTGACGATTGCGCATGCGGTCGTGAATGCGGGCGAAGACTTGGTGACGCTTGCCCTGAATGCGGGGCCGGAAGCAACGTCTACACCCTTCGATTCCCGATTCCGGTTGACCGCGCAGGCGGACATCGGCGGGGAGACGGTCGCGCGCGAGAGCGCCATCGGACCGATCACGGTCAGCACGGTTCAGCCGGATCTGGTCGTGAATACGGATCGCCAGCAGTTGGCACTTGTTCCCGGCAAGGCGTCGACACTCTCCGTCAAATTGGACCGCAACAACGGATTCACCAGCCGCGTTCCGATCAATGTGTTGAATCTTCCCTTTGGTGTTTACGTCATGAATACCGGATTGAATGGAATTCTCGTGCGGGAAGGGGAGTACGAGCGGACCATGGATATCTACGCCGAACCGTGGGTGACCGGCATCGACCAAACGATTTACGTGCAGGCGCAGATCGAAACGCAGTCACCCCTCAAGCCGGTGTTTCTTGGCGCCCCGATCGAACTGACGCTATCCGAACGTCTGGCGAAGAATAGCAACGATTCCGCACAGTAGGCCCGTTATTGCCGACCTACTGAAGTTGCTCCTCGGGTTCCCGGTATAGCCGTCCGATAGCCGCCTTGATGGCGCTCTGGGTCGCCATGACGGGTCGCACCGACCGATTGCTGGCGCGTTCCACGTCTTCAATGGCGATTACGTTCAAGGGGTCCACCATGGCGAGGACGAGCGCGTCGTCGGTGACGCGAACCGGCACGCACCGGTGCTGCGTGGCAATCTTCGGCGTGATGAGTGCGGCCGCAGCGGGATCGACACTTTCTTCATTCAAGTGGACGTAAAGGACGCGGTGTTGGGCCGCGACCGCCTGCGCGGCCACCTCTTCGGCAACGGCGCCCTGGGCGACCAGGATATCCGTAATCGAACGGTCCGGTTCCGCAAATTGTTCGGAGACGGCCGAATCAAGTTGTTCCTGCGTGATCACGCCGGCTTCCAGCAACATCTCACCGAGTTGCCGTTTTTGAACTTCCCGGTCCACCTTCGGCCGTTTGGGCGTGGTGATCCGGTCCATTTCGATGGCCTTTTCTTCCGCTTGACGGCGGACGCTCTCCAATTCCGCTCGAAGGGACGCGAGTTCTCCACGTGCGGTTTCGGCATCGCGGAGCGCGTCGGCCAGTTGTTGGGCAATAATGGCTTTCGTGCCGTTCGCCGTCTCCGCCTTTAATTGCCCTTCGAGTTCATCGGCGCGTTGCCGTTCCGCCTCCAGTAGACGCTCGGCGGCACCCACCTTCTCCGCGGACAGACGCAACGCCTCGATTTCGTCATTGGCCTGGTCCAACTCGGTTTGTAGCTCGGCAAGCGCTTGTTCGGCATCGGCGGACTGTGTCTGTTGTGTCCCGAACGCTTCGTTTTCGGAGCGAAGCCGGGACACTTCCGCCTCGAACTCGTGCAGGCGATCGTGGGTTTGCCCCAATTCGGCGTTGCGTTGCTCGAGGTCCCGGACCAATTCGTCCACCCGTCGCCGGCCGGCCTGATGGGCCTCGGTCTGTTCGGACAATTGCCGTTCGAGCTGTTCGATTCGTTCCTGTTTGCCCGATGCGCTGGCCATACCGTCCGCGAACGCGTCGCGAAGGGCGGCGAGATCCTCGAAAACACGCTTGCGGAGCGCATCGTCCGCCAGCTTTCGGTTGCGTACCGTTTCGGCCAGGAGTTCCATGCGGCGGGTAAGCCGGGCCAGGTGGGATCCAATCTCCTGGTCGGTGGCCTTGAGTTGGGATTCGTTCTCAGACAGGGCGGTTTCGATCCTGGCACAGAACTCGTCAAGGAATTGGTCGCTCATGTTCGCTCCCGCTTCGTTCTTCCCCAGCCCCCCGCATTCGGGGGTTCCGCGTCAACCTTCCCCATTGGGACGGCGGTTAGCCAACCGCCTGCACAGTTTACCTGTCCCGATCCAATTATACACGATACTTCGAGTTGCGAAACCCATGTATCTCAATATCTTGTTCCGGGCGGTCGGAAGGCTACGACACAATCTCGCAATTGGGAAGATCGTATTTGAGCAACGTCATGCCTTCTCGGGACACCTTCGTGCCTTCGATGCGTAGATACTTGAGGTTTTTGAGGTTACGAACTGCCGGGAGGCTGGCGTTGCTGATGGG
Organism: Candidatus Hydrogenedentota bacterium; assembly: GCA_963745075.1. Taxonomy (GTDB): domain Bacteria; phylum Hydrogenedentota; class Hydrogenedentia; order Hydrogenedentales; family SLHB01; genus JAHDWY01. The sequence continues at coordinate 41,389 of CAVUWV010000012.1, forward strand.
GGCATTGACGACGGACAGACGCTCCAGATTCGGAAAACTATCGAGGACGGACATGCCCTGGTCCCCGACTTTCACCGCATATAGACGCAATTCTCGAAGCTCGTGCATGCCGCGGAAATGCGTCATTCCCAAGTCGGTCAGCGCGGCATCCGCGACTGCCAGCAACCGGAGCCGCGTCATTCCGCGCAAATAGTCGAACCCAACATCCGTGACGTTAGGGGCGGAAATATCGAGTTCGCGGAGTCCCTTGAGGTGCTGCAATTGACGAAGACTCTCGTCGGTGACTTCCTTACCGTATAAGACAACGGAGTACAACGCATCGGGATCGAGTTGTTCGAGCGCCGACAGGTCTGCTGCCGTTTTGTAGTCCACAATCAGCTTAACCACGCGACCAGCGGGTATCGAAACTGCGCCCTGGGCATTTCCAAGGTTCTTCCATGCCTCGGGATCGTGCGAGTCCCAGGCCCGAGTTTGCAGTCGTCCCAGTGATGCGTTTCCCGCGAATCGGAGCGTGCGGGCCCCGGGGGCGACCTCCGGTTCTTCGACGGGGGGCGGAGCGGGAACGTATTCGGGTTCACTTTGAACGACGATCGCCGTGCCGGGCATTACTTCGCGAAGGGTGGTTAGCACGGTTTCGTCGGATCCAGCGCCGACGAACTCGATTTCACGAATTCCTTTGAGCGATGCAATCTGTTCCGCGAGTTCCGAGGTCAGGGAAGCGGCCGGAATCTGAATGGATTCCACGGTTCCCGGAGCGATTGCGGCGGACAAATCCGTGGACGCGACGCCTTCTTCCGTGAAAACTATTCGCACGGCGGCGCCTTCGGGCGGTATCCAATCGCCCCGGGCGGGTCCGAATTCCACCCATGCGGCTCCGGGGTCGGTCCTCGGCCGTGTGTATAACGTCCCAACCGGCACGTTTGTGGGAAAATGCAGTGCGGTTTGAACGGTATCTTCGTGGCTTGCCCCACGTGTGGATAGATAGGTTTCCCAAACCGGCGGCACGTACATGTACGCAGCAATCGCGGCCGCGGCCAAGACGCCCAATGTGGTCAAGACGGCTAATACCCCGACCTTCTTGTGGGCGCCTTCCTTGACGACGACAATCGGGGGGACGCGCGGCGCGGCATCGCGCTCAGCAAGGGCCGCCCGCAGTTCTTCCACCTCGCGCCGCGCCTTCTCCAGGGCTACCGCCTTTTCCTCCTGTTCGGTGCGCAAGCCTTCCAGTTCTTGCGTGATAGCCGCCTCGGTGGATGTGGTATCGGCGGCTTGGGCACGCAACGATTCCAATTCGGCCTGCAACGTCGCGATCGTCTCTTCGCTTTCCGCACTGTGCGCGGCCGCTGCCGAGGCTTCCAGCTCGCGTTCTTCCAATGCCGATCGCAGCGTATCGAGTTCGGCGCGCGCCTGATCCAGCGCGTCGGACTTCGCGCTCTCCGCGGCGCGAAGTTGCTCAACCTCAGCCGCAAGACCCCGTTCGGATGATGTCACCTGTTCCGTCTGGCTCACCAGTTTATTGAGGGCCTCGCGGAGCGTGGCGATTTCATGTTCACGCTGCTCCCGATCCTTGGCGGCCTGCTGGAAGGCCTCTTCGTGTTGTACCAGTGTGTTTTTGAGGTTTGAAACCTCCGAGCGGGCATCTTCAAGGGCTTGGGACTTCTCTTCGACCGCGTGTTGCAGGCCGGCCACTTCTTCGGCATTGGCCTTCTCTCGCTCGGATGCCGTTTGAGCGCGATCGCGCAAGGTCGCGAGTTCGGATTGAAGTTTGGCGACCGCTTGGCCGCTGTCCGCACTGACTTGTTCCGCTCGGGTGACGGCCGATTCACGGTTTTCAAGGGATTTTCGAAGGGCATCGAGTTCAGCCCGTGCCGTTTCCAGCGCCCGTGCCTTTTCACTTTCGTTCGCACGGAGTTGGGCAACCTCGGCCGCCAACGACTGTTCCGATGTCGACGCGCGTTCCGCCTTATCCCGGATGGCGTCCAATTCGCCTTGCAGTTTTGCAATCGCTTCGGCGCTCTGGCTGCGATCCTGTTTTGCCGCAGAGACATCGCGTTCGCGTGTCTGGAGTGCGTCCTTCAGCGCTTCCATTTCGGCCCGCGCCCGCTCCAGTTCCTGAGCCTTCGACGACTCCCGGTTACGCAACTGGTCCAACTCGTGCGCTAATTCGGCTTCGGACGCGGTTGCCTTCTCCGCATCGCTTTGCAGAGATTGCAGTTCCTGGCGTAACTGCTCGGCGGCACGTTCGCTTTCAGCGTTGCGCGCTTCAGCGTCGGCAATGGCGGTTTCCCGTTCCTCGAGCGTGGCGCGCAGTTTCGCCATTTCCGCGCGCGCGTCTTCGAGTGCTTCCGTCTTGGCCGTTTCATTGGCCCGCAGTCGCTCCAGCTCCGACGACAGGGACGCCTCGGAGGACGAAGCTTTTTGCGCTTGATTCCGAATGGCCTCCAATTGGGCGCGCAGTTTTTCCGCGGCTTCCTCGCTGGCCTCGCTACGTTGTTCGGCGGCCTTGATGGCGGCCTCCCGGCCGGTCAGTTCCTTCCGGAGGGTTTCCAACTCGGTTCGAGCGGTCTCCAAGGCTTCGGTTTTCGCCGATTCATTGGCGCGAAGCCGCTCCAATTCGGTCGAGAGCGCGGCCTCCGAAGACGAGGCTTGTTCGGCCTGCGACCGGATATCGGTGAGCTGACGGCGCAATTCTTCCGCGGCTTTTTCGCTTTCCGCGCTACGTTGTTCGGCAGCCTTAATGGCCGATTCTCGTTCGGACAGGGCGCCCCGCAGTGAATCCAACTCATGCCGGGCCTTTTCGAGCGCCTCGGCCTTGACGGTTTCATTGTTTCGGAGCCGCTCCAATTCCGCAGACAACGCTTGCTGGGAGGATGATGCCAGTTCGGCCCTTGCACGGAGCGCGTCCAGTTCCTTGCGCAGCGCCGCTGCTGCCTGTTGACTTTCCTCGCTGCGCTGCTCTGCCTCACGGATGGCCACCTCGCGGTCTGCGAGGGTGCCCCGAAGGGACTCCATTTCGTTGCGGGCGCCTTCCAATTCGTTGCTGCGTTCTTGCTGGAGCGCGCGCAACTGTTCCAATTCGGTGGCCAATTGCAGCTCGGTCGTCGTCGCTTTGTCCGCCCGGGACCGCATCCCGTCGAGTTGCTCTTCAAGCGCGGCAATCCGCTCGCGCAAATTGACTTGTTCCGAGGCCTCCGTGCGCTTGCGCGCCACGAGTTCCTCGACTTCCGTGACAGCACGTTCCTGATCTTCGATGAGCTTGGACAGCGCCTGGAGTTGATCGTTGCCAAGGAACGTCCCGCATGGCGTCGAAGTCGGTTTGCGCGTCTCGAATCCGAACTTGGAGCAGCCGGCTGACCTTCTCCGCGTCATCCAGCAAACCCATAGTGGCAAGGCTGCGCATTCGCATGGTCATTAATGCCGGGCTGTTGGGGAGGGATTGGTCAAGCTGGGTCAAAATGTCGAGCGCCCAGACGTGTGCGTCTGCGGCTTGCAGTCGAATTGCCTGTTCAAACTTCTCTTCAATCGTGGGAAGTGCCATTCACCATCATCCGTCGCGCGTTCGAGGTCGCCGTCCGCTGCGTGTTCTCTATCCAACGCTATTAGTTGTACCATAATACGGGCGGCGGCGGACGCGGGCAATCTTCTTGTGCGCATTATTCATAGACCAGCGGATTCCTTGACTCCGGGGCCATGCGCTCCTACACTTAGCGCCAGTCGGCCAACGGATGCCTTCCTGCGGAAGGGTCGGGACTACTGGGGATGTGCGACGGCAACAGGGTACAACCGACGCGCGAGTTCCCTCCACAAGGGCCGAAGCATCGGGTGATCGCAACAGCATGCTTGTTATTTCATGTGAATGTGGCCAGCGGATGAAGGGCCCCCCTACGCTTCTGGGGAAAACGGTGAAGTGTGTCCGCTGCGGCAAGCAAGTTGCGGTCACGAAGAAGAACACGGCTCCCTTGGCGGCCCCCTCCGGGGTGAATCCAGGGCACGGAGTCAGCGAAGGCCCCTCCCGAAAAAGCGCCCGTAGCGGAGTCCGCCCGGCATATCGGGCAGTTGTTGGTCGAAGACGGCGTATTGACGGGGGAGCAGATGCAGGAAGCCATCGCCGTTCGCGAACGGGAAGGCGGGCAGATTCTTCCGATTATCTTATCCCTCGGTTTTCTGGATAAGTTGACTCTCCACGACTACCTGTCCAAGAAGCCCGGTATCGCCAGCATCGATTTGAAGAGCTACTACATTCCCAAGGAACTGATTTCCCTCGTTCCGAAGGAAATCGCCCAGGAGTGTCTCGTCCTCCCCATTGACAAGTTGGGGCGGCTTCTCACGGTGGGGATGGCGTGTCCGTTGGACACGGACACGATCTACCGGTTGGAGGAGATCACCGGACTTACCGTCAAGCCGATGCTCTGCAAGCTCGACGATATTTTGGGCACGATCGACCGGTACTATCCCGGCGAAATCCAAGCCGAGGAACCGAAACCGCCTGCGTCACCGCCGCCACCTGAGCAGGCAGCGCCGCAGACGCCCAAAGATGATCGTCCGGCGGAAACTGCCCGACCGCCGGAGCCGCGCCCGCTGCCCGCGTCGGCGATGCCGGTCGTGCCGCTGCTGGCTGAAATCGGCGATCGTTTTGCCCGCATGGATGCGCTGCCGACGTTTACGGACACCGTGAACCGTTTACGAGAACGGGTGGATCACGGAAACGCGACCGCGGTTACGGTGGCCGAGATCGTTCGGCTCGATCCCGCCATCGTTGCCAAGATTCTCAGTATTGCGAATGCGGGGCCCTACGGCATGGTTGGAAACGTACAGGATACGAACCTTGCAGCCGCCCTTCTCGGAATCGACGGGGTTTGTGAACTGGCCATGTTGTCCGTGATCGCCGGCAATCAGTTCGACGCTCCTCCCTTGGACTACGAATCGTTTCTTCAGCGGTCCCGATTCTGCTCGGTCGCGGCATTTTCGCTGGCAGACCGGGTCGATCCGATGTTGCGTCACACGGCGCAGGTCACAGGTTTGCTTCACAGCGTGGGATCCCTGGCGCTTGCTTGCGCATTCCCGAAACGTGCGGCGGAATTGAGCGATGATGTGACTGCGTTCGAACGAATTTCGGATGAAACACGGTTGTTCGGAGTCGGACACCCCGAGGCGGGCGCATTGCTCGCCAAGGAATGGGGAATCCCGGAACCGGTCGAGCAAGCGCTTCGACTGCATCGGGATCTGCCTGCGGCGGCTTCGGCGGGACCGTTGGCTGCCGTCACGGCGTTTGCGGCGATTCTCGCGGACGCGTTCATGGCGGACGAACCCGAGCCCGCGCATGCCATCCAGGAAGGCGAGCATCTGCTCAAATCGCTCGAAATCAGTGCAAAGGATGCCCTCCAAACGTTCAATCATGTGCGCTCCGCCATGAGGGACGGTCCAATTCCCGGTAACTGATTATACACAGACCAGAACCGGCTTTCGGGTGACAACGCCATCCACCTTGACGCCAAGCGTGTGCAATACTTCACCGACGAGCGTGACGGCGCGCTTCGGCGACATCGTGGTCTTGAGGAGGCGTTCGTACAACAATGCCTCGGCGATGTTCGTGTACCAGTCGTTCACGTCTACGCGGTAGGAGATTACCGCAGCCGCCTGGCTGACCTCTTTAATCGATTCGAGGACTTCGCGGTCCTGGCCGATCTGGCAGCACGAAAACAGCAGGATCTTGTCCCGCAGCCCCTTAAACACGTCGGCCTGTTTCACGAGATCCAGGTCGTCGAAGGTCAGGTGCAACATGGCGCTGCCGGGTTTTGGGCCCACGGTTCCGTGACTCATGATGTGGATGAAACGGGTCGAAGGGTTTTTGCCTTCCTGGCGCAGGAATTGACGCATGGAGTCGACCGTATGCACGCGTTCGTACAGCGCCTCAACGTCGAATGCGTAGAGCAGTTGCTGCATCATGGGACCGTAGGTCCGGTTCGACCGCAAGTTGCGATCCAGCCGCGTTTCGAGGATGAGGGACCGGTCGTGGGCGGAACGCAAGTTCCGAACGGATACCAGCAGGCGCCTTCCCGAATCTGTCACGACACGACGGGATGCATGCTCCACCCCGGTCACCCGGCCGCGGTGGTAGTCTCCATTCATCTTAAACAAGACACGTGTGTTGAAATCGTATTTTCGCACGGATACTCGTCCTTACTTCATCTCCAAACCAGCGCGGACATCCCCGCGATTGGCGCGGTCCGGCCGGGTACTCCCAAACAGATAGATTATAAGCGAAGGCGGGGGAGTTCGGGTACTGCGCAAGCAGGGACTCGTTCGCACTGGCGGCGCGTCGCCCGAACGACTATACTCCGGCCTGGGGGGTGGCGGTTCCGGGGATTGGGAGACGGTTGATGGAGAAGCACTTCGAACACCTGGGCGGGGATGCGGGTATTGAGAGGCTCGTCACTTCCCTATATCAGCGTATATTGTCGGACGACCGGCTGGCTCCGTTTTTCGACGGAGTGGACATGAACCTGCAACGACGGAAGTTTCGGTCTTTTCTGCACACGGTGTCGGGCGGCCCGCAATCCCGCACTTCGATCGAACTTCGATCGGCGCACTCACAGGCAGTGGACCGTGGGTTGGAAGATTCGCACGTCGATCTCTTTGTCGGTCATTTCCAGCAGACACTTGATGATGCGGACGTTCCCACACATATCGTCGATGATGTCATGGTCGAGATCGCCCGTACGCGGGAAGACGTGCTTGGTCTCTAGTTCCGGCGGCCCGCGTATCGCCCTCATGCACTCATGCCGGTTTTCGGCGTCAACACGCTATTTTGATTCGCAATATTCCGGAAAATGCGTTAGACTCATTGAGAAATGGTGCGGTCACCGGTTGTCCTAGCCGGGAAATCTCACACGCGCCAAACATTGGATCTGTAACCCCAATCCGCTTCGGGTGTTCACATGTTGGTCCGAGCTTTTTGGGCGGACAGAGTGCGTGTGCGAATTTCTCAACAATGAGCCTACAGTTTTTCTCGAAAGCGTTTCTCACCGCACCCAACGTACCGGTCTGCAAAACGGATGATTTTCGGGCGGTGAGAAATGCGGACTAGAGGTGCGGTTTTGCGGTGTCTTCCCGGAATGAGTTCCGCGCGAACGGGAATTCCAACCCTGCCGGTAGTGTGTTTCGCCTGCGCGTTACTGGTGTGCTCGCCGGTGGTTGCCGGATCTGAAGCGACTGGATTGCACTACGAGGTGCGGTGGCAGGGAAAATTGGAAGACGCACTGCGGAAGACACTGGAGCAAAACTCGGACACGGTAACCTACCGCGATCGGTTGCCCGCGAGCCTCACGCATCTTCGTCGCAGGGTCAGCCGCGACGTGGAACGCTTCACACGGATCCTTCACGCGCAGGGCTACTATGACGCGACGATTGACGAGGATATCAGCACCGCCGAGTCCCCCTTCGTCGTCGAATTTCGCGTCGATCCCGGACCTCAATACACGTTTCGGAAGATCGATGTGGCAGCCACCAGCAAGGTGTCGTTTGCATGGCCGACACCGAGCGCGCTCGATCTGCCGCCAGGAACTCCGGCGTTGTCAAAAGCGGTCGTTGATGCGGAGGGGCAATTGCTGGCTTGCGCGAAAACCTTCGGCCACCCCTTTCCATCGGTCGCGAATCGATCCGTGGTTGTCGATCGCGAAAGCCGGACGGTCGACGTTACCTATACCATTGACCCCGGACCACTCGCACAATTCGGTCCAACGACAGTAGACGGCCTGAACGCGGTAAAGGAAGAGACCGTGCGCCGGGCAATCGCATGGCAGGAAGGGGAACCGTACGACGCCAAGCTGATCTCGGAGACGCAGGATCGTTTATACGCGCAAGAACTGTACTCGATGGCACGGGTTATCACCGGCGACACACTCGATGCCGAGGGGCGCGTCCCCATGCGGATTCGCGTTGTCGAGCGCAAACACCGGACGATCTCGCTTGGCGCGGGATTCGATACCGATGGCGGACCCAACGTGCGTGCGGGTTGGGAACACCGCAATATCGACGGCCTCGGTCACAAGCTAACGCTGCAGAGCAAACTGTCGGGCGACTCGCAGGATGCCGAAGCCCGTTTCTTGATCCCGGGATGGCGGCGTGACGATCAGACGTTACGGTTGCAACTCCGTCTTGGCGCCGAGTCGCCGGAAGCGTACGACAGCCGGTATGCGGGCGCCGGCGTGACCGTGGAACGGAAGCTGGGTCCTCGCTGGACCGTGGGTGCGGGCGTGGCGTTCCGGTACAGCCTCCAGGAGCAGAAGCGCCTGGATGAAATCTATCATCTCCTGTCGTTTCCGTCCTATGCGTTGCGAGACACGACCGACAATTCCATGGATCCCAAACAAGGGTCGCGGCTTGATTTGCGCGCGGAACCTTTCGTGGAAGTTACGGACCCCACCGTTTCGTTCCTGCGTGGCAGCGTGGAATGGCGCGGCTACCGTGCCTTGGATGAAGATGGATACTGGGTGATCGCGGCACGGCTTAAACTAGGCACGATTCTGGGCGCCGGCTCGGACGCGATTCCGCCCGATGAGCGGTTTTACGCCGGGGGCGGCGGGTCGATTCGAGGTTTTGCCTACAAAACGGTGAGTCCGTTGAAGGGCGACGACCCCATCGGCGGCCGCTCGCTGACGGAAGCCAGCATCGAATTGCGCCGGCGGATCACCGAGCAACTTGGCGCCGTGGTCTTCGTTGATGCCGGAAACGCGTTCTCAACGTCAATACCGGATTTTGGAGAAGAACTTCGCGTCGGTGCAGGCGTGGGCGTTCGCTACTTCACACCGATCGGTCCGCTACGCATCGACGTAGCCGTCCCCTTGAATCCACGCGAAGAGCTGGATGACCGTTTCGGAGTTTACGTCAGTTTTGGACAAGCCTTCTGAAAATGCTCGCCGCCTACCAAGTGTTGTGCGATGGCTCGTCCGAGCCTTCGTGGCCTCCGCATGTCTGATCGTATTGTCGTTATTGGCCATCAATTCCGGTCCCGGAAAACGATGGCTCGCGTCTTACTTGTCTGAGACGCTCTCCGCAAATCCGCGATTGGATTTCCAACTAATCGGACTTCACGGCACGCTGCCAAGCTCCATACGCCTGGAGTCCATTAACGTCAGCGACAGCGCCGGCACGATCGCGTCAGCTCGGGACGTTTCGGCGCGCTGGTCGCTTTGGTCCATTCTGCGGGGTCCCTTTCACGTCTACGCGGTTTCCGTGAACGACGTAGCAATTCTGAAACGACCGCCCCCCAACCCGGATGCACGACCCTTGGATATTGTGCGCGCGATACCAAAGGCCCTGCGCGGCGTGCGCGTCGACTCGTTTACGATCAACCAGTTGGCAGTATCTGAGGCCGTGGCGGGGAAGCGCGCGACGTTTCGCATCGACGGCCACTTGGCCGGAAAGACGGTGGAGGAATTAGTTGCCGCGTTGGACGTCGTTCGTACTGATGCGCCAACGACCTCTGCGACGTTGACCCTGAATCTCGGCGGCGGCGCCTCGACGCTGGGGCTTGCCGCGCGCGTGGAAGATACCGCATTCCTGCCTGAGCTCGTGGGCGCGGAAGGCCAGACGCCGTTCGTCTTCACCGTCGACGGGGACGGCGATTCGAATTCGTGGACCGGAAAAGTCGATGGCTCTCTCGGTGGCGCGTCGTTCGTGAATGCCGATCTGGAACTCGCCGTGGGCGATACCATCCAAGGGTCCCTCGACGGGATTTTTCACGCGAGCCGTCTTCCTCGGGCTGCGGCGCTAAGCGAACGGCTTGGCGAGGTCGTCGCATTTCAGATTGACGGTCAACGACGATCGGACGGCTCCGTTGCTCTATCCCCAATCAAGGTCAGCGGCGGTGGATCGGAATTTGCCGGGCAACTTGGTTACGACGCCAAAGCCGATACGGTGGACCTTACCGTCGACCTAACCACGGAATCTCTTGCGCGGGTTCTTGGGGTAACCCGCAATGGCTTGAACCAGCCCGCGCAGGGGACGGTTTCGCTGAAGGGGCCGTTAGCTACACCCACCCTAAGCACGCGACTCAGTGTATCAAGAACTCCGTTGCTCGCGGTGGATGGTGATTTGGATTTGCGAGAGGGCTACGGCTTTGACCTGGACGTCGCCGCGTGGCCAAAACCGCCGCTCATCCCAGAGAAGGCGGGAGAGGCAATCGCCGACGGTGTAAACGGTCATGTGGCGGGGATGCAACGGGCGGATGGCTCGCTGCGCATAGATGAGTCAGTACTCCACGTAGCCGGCGCCCGGTTGGGCTTCAACGCCGACATGAACGCGGGATCCCATCAATTGGCCGCCAGTGTGAATCTTTCCGATCTCGACATATCGAAGCTCGCCGGACTTGTTCCGGATGGCAGCACGGGGATCGTTTCGTTGCAGGGGCGGATTGACGGATCGAAGGATGGATGGAACGCAAATGCCACTATCTCGGGTACGAGCGTAGAAATCAAGGGAGCGACTACGGCCAAACTCAGCGGGACTTTGACGGGTTCGGGACACTCTTGGAAGCCGTCAACCCTCGAAGGCATGAATTTCGCGGTTGATGCCTCGGCTGCGCCGTTTACACTAAACGAGCGCTCGCAGCCCGAACTTCGCTTGCGGGCAGAGGCAGCGATTCCCGAGGCGAATCACCTCCGACTGGCCAGTGCGAAGGTGGACTCGCGGGATCTGGCCATAAGCGCGCATGGTGACTACAATATTAAGTCGAAAGGTGGTAAATTCGGGGTGAATTTGTCCCGGATCGACTTAGTCTTGTTCAAAGCGGCCGGACACTTGAGTGCCCAGGCGACCATCCACACCTCTACGGAGACGCCCGCTTCGGGCTCGCTCGACTTCCGCGTGGCGAACGCCGGCGGGCTCCCCGACCCGGTTCTGTCTCTGGTAACCGAGCAGGTCGATGGGAAGGCCACGTTTACCCTGTCGGACAATTCACGACTCGCAATCGACAACGCAACGTTAGAAAGCAGTGCCATGTCGGCGAGTGGCACGGGGGTGTTGGACCTGATAGAGAAGACGATGCAGACGGATACATCGTTTCGCGTGCCCAATCTGGCAGTATTGTCCGAGCCGATGGGGCGCTCGCTTGGAGGCGCAATCGCGGCGTCGGTATCGACGAAAGGGCCTTGGGACGATTTCGCGGCCACGCTGGCGATCGATGGAGATGCACTGGTCGTTGACGACGCGAAAGTGAGTCACGCGGAACTGCGGGGAGAGGTGAGTGGACTCCCCGCGACTCCTTCTGGCGACGCAACGCTGCGATTATCGCGTGACGATGAAGCGCTCTCGGTGGAGGCCGCATTTGCCTTCGCGAAACCCAACCTCACGGTTCCGAATTTCACGATTGAATCGGGTTCGAACCAGGTACGCGGCAACGTCGAGTTCGATGTGGAGAGCAAACATGGGCAGGGGGCCGTAACGGGGGACCTTCCCGACTTGTCCGCCGTAGGCCGGATGTTCGATGTGAACCTGGCCGGCGGGATGAAGGTAAACGCTGTTCTTGAAGGACCGCCTGATACCGAACATCTAAGAGTGGACTTGAATGGCGCCCAAATCGGCTTCGCGGACGTTTCGGCAGGCGCCGTTCAGGCGAACGCTGATATCAACGACCCTTTCGGCAATTGGTCGGGCGCGATCCAGGTTAAGGGCCAAAGTCTCGAGGCCGGCGACGCGAATCTTGCGGGGTATTCCGTGGGGATGAAGGGCGATAAGAACACCGCGGAATTAAGAATGGCAATCAATGAAGGCACCGTCCGCGAATGGCCGGTAACATTGAAGACCGGGATGACGGCAAGTGTCTCGGATGGGTGGTTATCCGTGAATTCATTGGATGCAACGCTCGGCGGGCATCAAGTCACGTTGGCCGAACCGGCGCGCGCGAGCCGTTCCGAAGACGGCGCCACCGTCGACCTTGGTCGTATCGCCGTCGATGATGGCGAAGTCGGCGGCGCGATGAATCGGGATGGGGAGAATATCGCGGCATCGTTTTCGCTCGATGCGCTACCGCTCGAATTGGTGAAATTGGCCGGTGGCCCGGCGTTGGAAGGCACGGTAGGCGGGCAGTTCGACTTGGAAGGCGAGGCGTCACAGCCGACGGGCAACGGATCGCTCCGATTCCGCGACGTTCGGGAACCGGGCGCAGCCTATGCGCCATTTGCGGCGGATGTCAGCGCCTCCGTGGATGCCGGCGTGTGCAAGGCGTCGGTAAAGGCAACGATGGATGACCGCATCTCGGCTGACGCCTCGGCGGAGTTGCCGGTACGTTTTTCTTTTGCCCCGATGGACGTTGGCGTCGATTCCGGCCGAACGCTGCGTGGAACCTGCAAGGCCAACGCCGACCTCTCGGTGTTTCCGCAATTACTGGACTTGCAAGACCATGTGCTACAGGGTCGAGTGAAATCAGAGCTTGCGCTTGGAGGGACGGCAGCGGTTCCGGTCATTACCGGCGAAACACGAATCGAGAACGGCCGGTATGAAAACCTGAAAACGGGAACCATTCTCGATGACTTGCATGTCGTTATCGAAGGCAAGGATCGCGAGTTGCAGGTTACCGAATTCAATGCAACGGATGGCGCCGGGGGAACGCTGTCGGCCGAAGGGCACGTTGACGTGTTGCCGGACAAACGCTTTCCGTTCTCATTGAAAGCGAACCTCGCGAACCTGCGCGTCGCCAATCGCGATACGATTTCCGGTCAGGCGGACGGGACGTTTACTGTCGCGGGCGACATGGACAAGATGGATGTAACGGGCGCGGCGACGATTGGACCTGCGACGGTGAATATTCCGAAGCGGTTGCCGGGCGAGTATCCCGAACTCAACGTTACCGAAGTGAACGGTCCGGATGACACGTCCGCACCGAAGCAGCCCGAAGTGAAAACGGACGAATCGCCGTTGACGATTGCGCTGGACGTGACGTGCGACGCACCCGGCAAGGTGTACGTCCGCAGTCAATCGATGGATACCGAGTGGAAGGGGAATCTGCACGTTGGCGGCACTGCGGATGCGGCTGAAGTCACGGGGACGTTGTCGCCGGTACGGGGACAGATCGTCTTCCTGGACCGGACCTTCGACCTACGCGAGAGCGCGATAACGCTGGACGGAAGCACGCCTCCTTCTCCTTACCTCGATCTCAACGCCGAGACCCGTACGGCCGACATGACGGCCAAGCTGCATCTCTATGGCGTGTACCCCGACGTGAAACTGGAACTTCAATCCGAACCGGCCTTGCCCCAGGACGAAATCCTCGCAAAGCTGTTGTTCGACCGAAATCTCAGTGACATTACTCCGTTCCAGGCGGTGCAACTTGCCGCGATGCTCGATTCCATGCGTGGTAACGACGGATTCAGCGCGCTTACCCGAACGTCACGCATGCTTGGCAATTTCCGAGTCCAAGTGCGTCGGCAAGGCGAAGGAGTCGGCGAAACGTCGGTCGCGGTGGGCAAGTATCTCAACGACAAAGTCTACGTCGAGGTCGAGCAGGGATTGAAGGACCAGAAAGGCGGCGGTCGCGTCGAATACCAAGTCACGCCCAGAATCTCCATCGAAGGCAGTGCCGACTCCGAGGGAAAGGGCAACGTCGGCATTCTATACAAAAAGGATTATTAACCGTCGATTCTGCGCACGCGAATTGCGCTGTTTGTGAGGCGCAACGATTATAACCGGATAATCACGTCGTCCTTGTGCAGACGCCAGGCGACCGCATAGTTAAACAGAGAGAAAAGTACAAACCCTACCAACGCCCGAATGACCCCGCTGTCCTCGGGAAACAATTTGACGTGCTCGGAGAATTGCGGAAACGTCTTGTACATCTCCAGCAGGCAGAACTGAACGAGATAGATCGTCAGGGGGTTCTTCCCTATGATGCTGAATCCGGGGAATTGAAACTTGGCCATCTCGTTGATCGCGTAAAACAGCGCCAACGTCAGGAAGGACGTTCCCGCCGATCCGATGGTATAGGACGACAGCATCGCGCGTTGGGTGAAGTGCCAGGGCTCTTTGAAATTCGTGATCGTATCCAGAACTTGGCCATCGTGGCGTAGACTTATCCAACCCTTGGATAGCTGGAGCCGCGTATTACGTGGATCGAGGCGGTGATTCGAGGTTAACGTTCTGCACGTTCTTCGGTCCGGATTTCTCTAACCTTCCATCCGTCAATCGTTTGTGAGTTTCTGCGCCGTGGGGTTGCCGTTCCGGGCATGCGGGTTGCTCCCTTGTGCGCGTCTCGCGTTTGGCAGGGGCAACTGACAACGCGCGATGGAGTGGAAGGAGGCGGGGTGCGGATCGGCCGGCCTCGCCTCCTGAAGCTCCCGGAAGCCCGGAGCGATTGAATGAAACATTGCAAATATCGGGTTCCTTTGCTATTCTCAATTTGCTTCGTATTGCCCCTGCGAATGAAAGTTCTGTGATTCGGTGTCACACGGTGCGTTCGGATGAAACGCAGGAGGCAAAAGGGGCATGTCGATTCCAGGGGAAGGGAAAGTGCTGAGTCCGTACACACGCGAGGGGTTCCAATCTTCGAACGAGAAGTGGAAGCGTGTGAGGCGGTTGTGGAACGGCGCGAGGCGTTCCCGGCTTACCGATCGTTTATCCTCCCATCGGCTCCATCCTCCCAGGCAACTTGTACGATGCGCCACCTGATGTCTGCGCGGTAACGACGGCTCGTTTGCGCAGACCGAACCGGTTCCGATTGGAACGAGTACCAGCCGCGTGTGCCACGCGGATACATGGATAGTGCGTCACGTAGATCCGGGGAAGGGCGTTAGTCGACGAGGGAGACGGAAATGATGGGCAAAGGGGACCGTGGTGCGAATGGGGTCGTCTGTCTATTCGGCGTATTAGCGGCGGCGGTTTTTTTGATTGGCGCTACCGGAATTCCGGGGCAGGGCTACCAGAAGGCGAATGCGTCGGATTTCGGAGTAACACGGGATACTCAACTGGATCGGGGACCTGCTGACCCCGTATCAATCGAGACGGAAGGTGCGACCGTCGATCCGCAGGCTCATGCCGCGGTTCAGCAGTTTATGTCAGGTTCATCAGTCTTCATCAAAAACGAGGGGCAATGGCCGGACGATTCGATTGCGTTCGCTCTGGATGGTTCCGGCGCCAACGTCGGGCTGACGGACGCGGGTCCTCGCTTTCAACTGTTTCGCGCTATGACAGCGCCGACAAGCTCACTTGCGCCGTCCGACCCGAACCAAGTTCTTTCGGAAGGCGCCACCACCGCAATGCGGGAATTTGGTGTCGTCTTTGACGGCGCGGCCCGCGTAACGCCCACCGGCCACGACCAGGCCGCCCGTACGTTCAACTACCTCCGGGGTGACGTCGCTCTTCATCGGGAAGGCGTCCCCTCTTACGCATCCGTATGGTACGAAGACTTGTATCCTGGCGTGAATCTCGAACTGACCGGCAACCGATCCGGCATCAAGTACAACTTCCACATCGCGCCCGGCGCGGACTGGCGCACGATCCGCGTCCGCTACGACGGGATCCAGGGACTGTCGTTGCGCCCGGACGGCGCGCTCGAAATTCGCATCGCCGACGGCTGGGGCATCCTCACCGACGCCGTGCCCTACATTTACCAAGAAGTCAATGGCGCGAACGTGGAGGTTCCCGGCCGATTCGTTCTGTTGGACGACCGTACCTGCGGTTTTGAGATCACAGGGAATTACGACTCGGCATTGCCTCTCACTATTGACCCGGTTGTCGACTGGGGAAGCTACTTGGGCGGAACTCTGCAGGACGAAGCAAACGACGTTGCCGTAGATGCGAGCGGGAATGTTTACGTCGCTGGGCATACGCAATCATCGGGTTGGGTGAGTGGTGGCTGGGACACGGTTCTCGACGGGACTCAAGATGCCTGTGTCGTGAAGTTAGATCCAACGGGTGGCCACCTTTGGTCAACATACGTGGGTGGCGCGGATTTTGAGCGGGGCTGGGGTATTGCGGTAGACGGAGATGGCAACACGTACATAACGGGAGAGACTTATTCGGCAGGCTGGGTAAGCGGAGGTTGGGACACTTCGTACGGGGGCGGTGGAGATGGTTTTCTCGTCAAGCTTGCCACTGATGGCACGTATGCTTGGTCTACTTACCTTGGCGATACGAATTACGAAGTCGGCTACAGCATTGCCGTGGATCCGAACGGCAATGTATACGTGACGGGAGAAACCCAGTCATCGGGTTGGGTGAGCGGTGGCTGGGACACGACCTATGCCGGCGTCGGTCGGGATGGCTTCGTGGTGAAACTAGACGCGACCGGCAGTCACGTCTGGTCCACCTACCTGGGCGCGATTGGTAACGAATACGGTTACGGCATTACGGTGGATGGCGTTGGGAATGTCTTTGCTACCGGATCCACTGGATCGTCCGGTTGGGTCAGCGGCGGCGGCGATACCACGTTCAACGGTGGTACCGATATCTACGTCGTTGATCTTCGGCAGCTGGCGCTCACGTGTGGTCCACCTACCTGGGCGGAAGTTCTGACGACTACGGTCGCGGCATAGCTTTAGATGGAAGCGGCAACATCTACGTTACGGGAGACACCCAATCCGTAAGTTGGGTCAGCGGGGGGTGGGACAGCGTCATTGGCGGTCCGCAAGATGCCTTTGTGGCGAAGTTGAATTCGTCAGGCACCCAACTCTGGTCCACCTATGTTGGGGGTACGAGCGCCGAGATTGGCTACGGTATTGCGGTCGATGGAAGTGGCAATGCGTATGTGACCGGGCGAACGCAGTCCTCAGGTTGGGTCAGCGGCGGTTTCCTGACCACCTATGCGGGGGGCAGTAATGATGCCTTCATAATCAAGTTCTCGACATCCGGTTTACACGTTTGGTCCAGTTACTTGGGTGGGGGGGATGTTGACTTTGGTTACGGCATTGCGGTCAATGGCAATGTATACGTTGCAGGGACAACGGGCTCCGGGGGCTGGGTGAGTGGAGGATGGGACACCGTTTTTAATTCTCAAGACGGCTATGTGGTCCAAATCTCGCAACTCACCGACCTCGCAGTTGCGCCGAGCAATCCTGGCGCGACGGCGGTCGATACCGATCGTATCACTTGGACGTGGCAGGATAATTCGGACAACGAGACCGGATTCAACGTATACGATGATCCGGGTATTGGCCCTCCCTCCACTTTGCAAACTACGACCGCGGCTGATGTCACTTCGTGGCAGCATACCGGTCTATCGGTTAATACGCGGTACGCACTTCAGGTGACTGCGGGAAACGCCAACGGAGATAGCGCGGGCACTCCCAATTTTACGGCGTATACCGGAATCGAGCCGGTTTCTTCGTTGATCTTCTCGAGTGTCAGTGCGAATGGAATCAGCGTAGCGTCTGCGAATCTGCCCAGCAATCTTGCGAGCGGCTCCTCCGGTCTCTATTTTGCCAATACGTCCATTGGTACCAACTCGGGGTGGCAGAAAGATAACACGGCGTGGAATTCGACGGGTCTTGTTCCAAATACGCCATACACATTCACCGGAGTTTCCCGGAATGGCGACGGACTTCAG
The DNA here is from genome assembly GCA_963745075.1 of Candidatus Hydrogenedentota bacterium. Lineage (GTDB taxonomy): Bacteria > Hydrogenedentota > Hydrogenedentia > Hydrogenedentales > SLHB01 > JAHDWY01. The sequence goes on from CAVUWV010000012.1 coordinate 58,925, forward strand.
ACTGTTCCCTCCTCGCCGGTAGTAAAGTACACACTTGCGGTTACCCCGGTCGCACCGCTGGTGTCGGTTCCGGCGAACCACGCGACGGCGGTCCACGCGCTGGACGTGGTCATTGGACCCGGCGACGGAAACCCCGTGGCGACGGAATACGCCATTCAGATTTCTCCGTCCGTTGGCGGAAATTCGTGGGTGCAAGCCGACGGCACGGTGGGAGCTTCACCGGTATATCGGTTGGCACCGGCATGGGATGCCGTGCGTGTGACAGGATTGGCAAAGGCAACCACCTACACATTTACCGTCATCGCCCATAACGGCGACAACGTCGATACGGCCTTCGGCCCCGGTGGTGTGGCTACTACGGCGGACAATGCCCCACCGAGTGCGCCGGTGTTGAATTTCCCGACGGTCCAGAGCACGAGCGCGAACCTGGTGTGTTTCGTCGCGTTCCCCAGCACCGACGCGGATGGCGACACCATCCTTTACGAATACGACTGGTACGTGAAATACAACGGCTTCCCGAGCTTTGTCTTGTTCCAGAACGGGGCTCCGGAGGCGGCGTTGTCGAGCCAGGTGAACTACACGGACACCGTACCCGGCGACGTGTGGTATTGCGTGGTCACTCCGCACGATGAAGAGGAAGCGGGCACGGCGGCCACGAGCCCCAATTGCGATGTCGTGCTGGGCGGCATTACGCCATCGTTTATCTCGCTATCCGTAGCGCCTACACCGGTGACCCTGGGCCAGTCCGTTACCGCGTCGGGGTTCGTGTTCCCGACGCCCAGCGGCAGCCCGAACGTGACCTTCTCGAGCACGTCGCCCTCCGGCGTTGTATCGGGGGTCTTCCCCGAAGGCACGCCGCTGTCGGGTGGCGCGTATAGCAAGACCTTCGTACCGACCGAGGCGACGGAAGGCCGCGACCCGTGGAAACTGACCGCGTCCTGGGACGGGGACAGCACCTTTACAGCGGCGACCAGCGCTGAAGTAAGCTTCAATGTGCTGAAGGCGTCGCCCGCGGTCGAACTCAGCTTGAACGCGACCGCCGTACCGCTTGGATACAGCGACCTGGTTGCGACAGTCCAGGTGTCGGCGCCTATCCCCGCGTCGCTGAACGGCCTGTTGTCCGGCCTTTCCGTGCAACTGTTCGCCCGCCTGCCGGACGGCAGTTCGCTCTGGTCGCCGGGTAGCGCGCCGACGGCCATAACCGATGCCGATGGGATCGCCGTATTCTCGGCCGCGGAATTGGCGACGGCGGGGCTGGATTTGTCGACAGCGGGCACCTGGCAGTGGCGCGCGGACTTCGCCGGCAACGACAACTTCACGACCGCCTCGTCTCCGGCCTACGACCTGTCCACTTCCGTTCGGTTGACGGTTCGTGACCGCGCCGGTTATGCGATAATCACGGTGGGTCGTCTGGACGTATCCGGTGAAGGCATCGCCGAGCACAACAAGACGGCGGACTTCGTCTACCGCGCATTGCGCGATCGCGGATTCCCCGATAACGACATCTACTACCTGCGCCAGGGGGTTGTGCCGGCAACGCCGGAATACCAGGACATCATCGTGGACGATCCAACGCCGACGCAGGCCGAAGTGCAGTACGCGATAAGTCAGTGGGCCGCCGCGCAAGTGAACGCATCGGCCGCGCCCGTGTACGTCATCTTCGTGGACCACGGAAGCCCCGAGCAGTTCTACCTGTATGCCGGCGACCTCGGCGAGGCGCTTGTCATTACTCCGGAAGAGCTGGACAGCTACTTCGATGTATTGGAGACGAACATTGGCGCCAAAGCCACGACCCCGGACACGGATCGGTTCTTCATATACGGCGCCTGCCGGTCGGGTAGTTTCATTCCGGCCATGTCGGCCCCGGGCCGGACGATCATCACGAGCAGCGCCGCGGACGAAGTCTCGCACCGGGGCGTCGTCGATCCCTCGGACGGGGTGCGTGACGGCGAGATGTTTATTACGGAGCTGTTCCGGGGGTTGCGTGACGGCAAGACGTTTAAGGAATCCTTCGAACACGCCTCGGACCAGACCCGCGATTATACCCAGGGTCCGGCCAATGGCGCCGGCGAACCGCCGCAATCGCCCATGTTGGACGACAACGGCGACGGAACGGGTTCCAGCGGAACCTTGTCCTTTGCGCCGGGCGAGGACGGCGGGAGGGCCAATGAACTTGCGCTCGGCTATGGCGTGAACGCCGGCGGCGAATTCGCCAGTTGGCTGGCGGCCACCTCGACCATTGTACTTGGGCCGAGCGATCCGATGCCGACCATTGAAGCCCTTACCGACAAGCGGCCCGCCACTAATGTGGAGGCATGGATCGAGGTCAAGTCATCGACCTATGCGGGCGACGACATCGCCGATCCAGGCTTTGAGGATTCCCAGGAAGTGGTCAATTTGACGGTAATCCCGGCAGACCTGGGCAGTTCCGACATCACCAACGGCATCTTCCGTTGGCCCTTGACGGCTCCGGATCAGGTTACGTTGTTCTCGGCGCCGGGTACCTACGCCGTCTATTACTACTTGCGAGACGGTGGAGACGGGAACGGTGCGGGAGACGTGAGCAGCTATCTGCTCACGACGGTGTACCGGCAACAGGCCGGAAACCAACCCCCGCTGCCGGTAACGCTGGTTTATCCCGCCGATGGGGCCCAACTTCCGACGACCGTATTCTTCGCGTGGGACGAAACGACCGATCCCGATGGCGACGCGGTCACCTACCGCCTGGAGGTGGCGGAGGATCTTGCGTTCTCCACCGGGCTTATCGTCCGTGAGGGCGTGACGGACACCTTGGTGCAGTTGACGGAATCCGACGGAATACAGGATCTCACGACCTACTATTGGCGCGTCATCCCGGTGGACGAATACGGGGCCAGCCCGACGTCCAACGCGGTGCGGACGTTCACGACGAACAACAGCAATCCCGACGCCTCGTGCGCTATCCAGGGACGGATCAAGAGCGCCGTCGACGGTTCGGCTCTATCCGGCGCAACGGCGACGTTGACACCGGGGTTTGTCAATTTCACGACCGTATTCAACGGCCAGTATCGCTATCTCTACCTGGCACAAGGCACGTATACCGTGCAGGTTACTGCACCCGGTTTTAAGACCGGGTCGGCCATCCTGACCCTTTATAACGGTCAACAGCGCACCTATGATTTCACCCTACAGCCATTGACGGGAGCGGTGCAGGTGACCATCACACCCGCGGCCGCTCGTACCGAGGGAGCACAATGGCGAGTGGACGGTGGTCTGTGGCACGACAGCGGGTACATTGTTAACGGCCTGCCCGTCGGCGACCATACGATCAGTTACAAGACATTAACGAATTGGGCGGCACCTGCCAATAAATCGGTAACGATTCAATCCAATCAAACGACATTGACTACGGGGGTCTACACGACCGGGACGGGCTCGTTGAAAGTTGTCATTACGCCGCAACAGGCGATTGACCTGGGTGCGTTGTGGCGCGTGGACGGGGGCGCGTGGCAAAGCTCCGGAGCCACGGTCAGCGGTTTGTCGTTGGGAACCCATACGGTGGAGTTCAAGCCCGTGACCGGGTGGTTCACGCCGTCCAGTCAGCAGGTAGATTTGACCCTGAACGCGACGTTACAGACCGACGTTACATACTACGAATTGACATCATTGCCGTTAGGCTGGATGTCGGTGGCTGGTGTCATGATGCTGGTCGGATGCCTTGCATTAGTCCGCCGGCAAAAACGGGCTCATGGCGGGGAGTTATGACAAGAGGCCTGTTGTTGACGCAGGCCGAAAGGAGCGTTCTCATTGCTTAGGCGTCTGAGCACGGCAATGAGGACGTCAGCGGTGGAGACCCGATGCCTCGTGGATTAGTATTTCGACTAGGGGAAGACCGGGCGTTCTGGACTGCCGTCCGGGACGAAGGCGCCCCCTTCTCCATTCGGATTGGTCGTGGGCGGGAAAGCGAATTGATTCTTCCGAAGCGGTTGCCGGCGGAAGTTCGCGAAACGGTGTCCCGCGCGCACGCCCGTGTTTTCCGGAATCGGAAGACGTTGCGCATCGAAGACCTCGGCTCGGTTAATTTTACTTACGCCAACGGCCAGATCGTGCTTGCCCCCGTCGAACTTGTTTTGCCAGCAACGATCCGGCTCGGTGAAGTCACGTTATACGTCAATCACGAGCCCATCGGCGCCGAATCGCCTGATGCAAGCCAAACGACCGGTACGTGGACGTTGGAGGTGACTGGCACCCGCAGCGCATTTCTCGACACACCTCCGCAAGCCATGGCGGCAGCCTGGCGAGGGGTGTCCGACCGGCTGCGTTGGTCCAGCATAGTTTTTGAGGTGGCCGAATGTGTCAACGCGGCGCGGCGCGCGGAGGAAGTCGAACTATACCTTCGCGCAATCCTGGCTCAGCAACTTAACGTACGCGACATTGCCGTCCTGTGGTCTGTAAGCCCGTCGCGTTCACAGGCGGCCTTGGAAGCGTTGGGGGTGCCAGGTGATTGGGCTGCCGGCATCCAGCAGCAGCTTGCGTCGTTGCGCGACGGGAACCCCTTGGTTTCGCTTGAACTTCCAGCGCGAACCGCTTCTGCTTGGGCCGTTCGGTCTTTTGACACCGCGGATCCCACGTTTACCGTGCTGGTTGCGTGGCCGATCAATGGGAGGGCCAAAATCCCTCCGGAGGATATCGGCACGGTCCTGGCGCTCTGTTTGCGTGTCGTTCAACCGACCCTGAGTGCGCTTCGGGAATTAGAGTCGCGTCGGGCGTCGGAGATCCAAGCGCTTCCGCATATGCCTTCGGAGGAAATGCTGCGTATCTGCCGCGATCGTCACATGTGGGGCCGTTCTCCGGCATTTCTCAAAGCGCTCTACTATGCCGAACATGCGGCGACCCGATACTTGGGCATGCATCGGCCGGATCAGCGTCTTTCCTCCGTTTTCGTGCTGGGTGAAACGGGCACGGGGAAAAGCGCGTTGGCGCGTCTGATTCATCACCTCTCCAAGCACAGCGAGGAGCGTTTTGAAGAACTGAATTGCGCGGCGATCCCGGTGCCCCTGGCAGAATCGGAACTGTTCGGATACGAGAAAGGCTCCCACGACAAAGCGTTCAGTGCGAAGGAAGGGCTTTTCGAAACTGCGAATCGAGGGACGCTATTCCTGGACGAAATCGGGAAGACCACGAAAGAGTTTCAGAGCAAACTGCTCAAGGTTCTTGATACGGGTGAATACCGGCGTTTGGGCGGGAACCAGTCCCGCCAAACGTCATGCTATGTAATTCTGGCCGCCAGCGAGGACCCGGAATTCCTGATCAAAGAGGGAATACTTCTTGAGGAACTTTGGTATCGAACCGGCGCCTTTACCGTCACCCTACCACCATTGCGTGAACGCGGTCAGGATTTGGATTTGCTCGTCGAGATGGCCGTTGAACATCTGGGGCAATCGCACGAGACCGGCCAATCGAAGCGTGTATCGCCGCAAGTATTGGCCCTGTTTCGCGGTTATCACTGGCCGGGGAATGTCCGGGAACTCATGCAATACCTGGATGTCGCTCATGCGTTGGCGCCATCCGACGCGCCGGAAATAGACGTTGCGCACTTGCCCGAGAATCTGTTGCGAAGTCTTGGTGTACGTCCTGCGACGGAAACCACACGACCGGGCTTGGATACTACCAAGGCCTGGGATGAGGTCATTTCGGCGGTCGAGCGCGAGTATCTCGTATGCCTGGTTCGCGAATGCGAAGGTAACCTTATGGAAGTGGCACGCCGTTCTGACAAGGCGTACCAAACGATTCACACCAAGTTGAAGCTGTTTCGCGGCTGGCTCGACGAAGCGGCGACGCCGGAGCGCGAGGCGGAAAAGAATCGCCTGCGATCGCTTGCCGACGCCTATTGGAACGTCATCGAAAAGGGGGCGACGCCATGAGTTCCAAGGGCATCAGGCTCGAACGAAATGCGCGGCTGTCGGCAAGACTCTCTTTCCATAAACTAGATAGCTTGACGGTGTCGCTATCTAAACATTGGATAGCGGGTCGCCGCAAATACTCAGGTTCTCTCTTTTCCGAATGCCATCTCTTGTTTCATAAGATATTATATTGCATTGCTTTACATGTCAATGCGTGTTTTGCGGTTCCAAGTTCCAGATCTTGGCACAGACGTTGCTCTTCTACTGGGCGTCAGGGAAATGAACCCGCAACGCAGTACGTAGCCAGGGAGATTAGGAACTATGAGCGCAAATCAGAAAACTCGGTTGATGATTGCGGCCATGGACCTGCTGAAGGTTCTCGACCGCCGCGAGGTGTCGGAAGGCGAACTGCTCACGCGTGTCGCCTCCATGTACTACGAGGTGGGGAACGCGCGGAGACATCTTCTCGTGTTGTCGGAGTCTTAAGAATACGCCGGTGGTGGGTGCCGAAGGTCGCTACGATGAACGGCAATCTTCTCGGTAACGTTTGGAGTCAGGGTGTGCGGTGCGCGTTTCGGACGCGCGCCGTTCATTCTGTAGTCTTGGTGGCGCCATAATAATGATGCGGTTGGCGCAACCCGGGAAGAGTTACGAGAAAAGCTGGGACATGCGGAGGACGCTTGGCGCGGTCCTGGCTCAGAAGGATTTATGTCATGGCCGATGACGTTCATACGCGAAAAGCATGGAACGATTCCGCCGATGCCCGGGACTCGGCGAGTACGCCTACGCCGTCTCCGGATTTTGATGGCATTCCTTCAACCAGGATTACCAAGTGGACCATTAGCGGGGAACAGTTGTTGGGAAGTCAGATCGACAACTTCCGCGTCGAAGGAATTGTGGCCCAGGGCGGTTTTGGGTTGGTGTGTAAGGCGACCGATGTGAAGCTGAACCGGGTCGTCGCACTCAAGTTTCTCAAGAACCGTCTTGACGAAAAGCATTTTCAACTTTTTGAGCGTGAAGCGCGCATCCTTGCCCGGCTGGGCAAGGAACCGTCCATTGTGGAGGTCTATGCGTGGGGTGAATACCAGGGGTATAATTATTTTGCGATGGAGTATCTTCCGCTTACGGCGGACGCAATCCTGCAGAAACACCCCACCGGATTAAACCCCGCGCGAGCCATCGAGATCGTTGCGGACTGTGCCGAGGCGCTCGCCTCGGCCCATCGCGAGGGAATCGTTCACCGGGACATCAAACCCCCGAACATCCTGCTGGATAGCGAAGAGGGCCGGGCCAAACTGGCCGACTTCGGGTTGAGCCGGATCTTGGAATCAACCGAATCCATCATTGGCGGAACGATCAGCGGTTCGCCGCCGTACATGTCTCCCGAACAAGCCTCCGCGGAACCTGCCGACCATCGATCGGATATCTTCTCCCTCGGGGTGTCCCTCTACGAACTTTTGTGCGGAAAACGGCCGTTCGAAGCGGCGTCTTCCGGAGAGTACCTCGAAAACATCCGAAACAATATCCGCGTGCCGTTGGCAAAACGCAGAGTCAATCTGCCTCCGAACGTAATCCAGGCGGTCGAACGCGCAACCAGGCATGCACCGAAGGATCGTTTTCAATCGGCCGAGGAATTCGCTTGCGTACTCCGCGGCATCCTGGCGACGTTGCCGGACTACGTGGAAACCACGATCTCGGGGCGAGTGGGAACTCGGTTTGGGCAACGAGTGAGGTTCTTGCGGAAGCCCATTCTCTGGGGTTTGGCGGCGGTGCTCGTGTTTGTGTCCGGCCTGTGGTTCACGACGTCCAGGCCGTTACCCGAAATTACGACGGACCTGAAAGTTGCCGACGCGGCTCTGGACCAGGGTGATGCCGTGGCTGCCGCGGCCCGCTATCAGAAAATCCTGGCGAAGGATCCGGCCAGCGATCCGGCGCGTTACGGGTTGGCATACGCGTTCTTGCGCCAGGGGAAACTCGATGACGCCGCTGGAGCTTTCGCGGACCTGAATAATGAGTCGTTGCGTGTGGAAGGCAATGCAGCCGTCGCCTATGCGGAAAACGGGGCCGAAGCCGCGCCGGTAGTCGAAAAAGCCGTGGGAAACGCTCAAACCGCGTATCTGCAGGCGCTGGGATGTGCAATTGAATTGGATCTGGCGCAGTACTCGAAAGTGGTGTCTGTTGGAAAAGGACTGCAAGATGCATCGTTCCCGTTTGAGTGGCAGCGAGCGGAATTGCTTCAGGCTTTGGGTCAAGCGTACTACCGGCTGGGCAACTTCGCGGACGCCAAGGCGATCTTCTCTCGACTGAAACCGCTGACCTCATCGGCGCCAGAGGTGGCGAACGCCTATTTGCGCTTGGCCAATGCCCGGCTCGACGAACAGTTGCAGGACAAAGCCTTAACGCGCGCAGCCGAAATTCGCGACCTTATAGACTCCGGAGCCGTTCCGGTCATGGAAGATCAATGGTCCAGTCGTCCGCTCACGTTTGTCCTGCTGCCGGTGGAAGCCAACCCAAGCGACTATGCAAATCGGTCCGGTTTGGTGGACGTGCTACCGATGCTCTTGGGTGAGGAACTTGAAAGTCGAACCGCCCTCAACCTTGTGGATCGCGAGTTGATTGGCGAGGTGCTGGCGGAACAGAAATTGTCCGCGCTGCTGAGCCAACAAGCGGGGCAACTTGAGTTTGGTCGAATACTCGGCGCGCGTCTCATCATGCGGTGCATATTTGGAAGGCTCGGCGGTTCCGAATTCGTGAAAGCGAAGGTTGTAGACGCGGAAACCGGTGAGGAAGTGATTGTGCCGCGTGTCGATCTCCAGCGGTCCACGAGTCCCGACGCGCTCTTGGGTACTCTCGCGGACGAAATCGGTCACGCCGTGAAACAGCACTACCCGTTGCGCGCCCGACTCACCCGAGAGGGCGACCGTGCGCGGATTGACATTGGATCTTCTGAGGGCGTTCAACCGGCAATGCGTTTTCAGATCGCCGTCGGCGCCGACCGATCGACTCTGATCCCCGACCGTCTGGCAATCGTTGAAGAACCTGTGGATGTCGAGTCGGCACACGTCCGGGTGGACGGCTTCTCTCCGGCCGATATCCCGGAGGATGGTCTTTATGTCGTTCAACAGAACGTGACGGAGCAGCGGTAGACGTGCGCAGACTAGGAATCAGTGTCGCATTCGCAGCGTTAACCACATTGCTGCTTGCTCCGGGGTGTACGACCATTTCTTCTCAATCGGCGCAGTATGAGCGCAACGGCGTGCGATACGGGGTTACGAAGGGCACGTTTCGCGGACGGTGGTGGAACTACTACGAACGGGGCCGTTCCTTCTCCGACGGCGCGTTCTGGTCCGAGGCGGAAAGTGATCTCCGGACGGCATTGGCTTCGCGAAGCCGGGACCAACTCTGGTCGCGCACGTACGGCCTGCACTTTTTGCCTGAGTACTTTCCCCATCGCGAACTGGGCATCGTATTCTTTCATCAAGAACGCTTCGACGAAGCAGCAGCAGAGTTGGAGACGAGCTTGGCGCAGCAATACTCTGCGCGCGCAGCGTATTTCCTCAACGAGGCGCGTCGCGAACAGATCGCGAAAATCGCCAACGATCGCGAACCGCCAACGATCACCTTACAATTCTCCGAAGAAACCGGGGTGATCGATTCGCTAGAGATTGTTCCGAAGGGGGTTGTTGAAGACGACACCTACGTCTCACGCCTGACGATCGATGGACGGGATGTACCGCTTCAAGTTTCCGCGCCCCGAATCGAATTTCCGGGACCTTTGGTTACCGATTCTTTCCACGTGACACTGGCCCCTGGCAGAAACGTCGTGGAGGTAGAGGCGGAAGACCTGTCCGGAAAAGTCACCCAGCGGCAAATCATCCTAACGACTGACGTCGACGGCCCGGCGGTCAGTTTTAACGCCCCCGTCGTGGTGCCGGGAACTATCCGAGGCGTGGCGCTGGACCCCTCCGGAGTCAAGGCGTTGACTATCAACGGTCAGAATGCGGCACTACAGCGTACTGCGCGAGAGCAGGTTGCTTTTGAGGTGAAGGTAACGTCCGCAAAACCCGATAGCCCCCTGCAATACGAGTGCACCGATGAGAAGGGAAATGTCACCCGGGGACGGGTTCCCGTCAATGGTCTTGTTTTGTCCAAGACCATTCCTGCGGTTATGCCTGCGAGCAACGGCGTTTCTGTCGAACGGTTAGGGCCGGGGCTTGCAGGCCTGAACGTGAACGGCGTTTTGGTGGCGGTTGCAGCAGATGCGCGGCACGCTGCGGAGCCGGAGATTCGCTTTCCAAACCTGCGCGACGGGCAACAATATCTTATGGACGAGGTTATTGTGGGCCTCGACGTGGCCGCGCCCAACCCCATCGCAGAAGCTCGCATTAACGATGTCGATTTGAATCTTGCGCCGGATCGTTCTCTGCAACATCTCAGCCGTCGGCTACGCCTTGTGCCCGGGCCAAATGTCATTCACGCGGACGTCCGAGATGCGCAGGGGAAGACGTCGAAAGCCAGTCTGACCGTTGAACGGAAATTCACCGATCTGGAGCAGCGCGTCAATCACCTTAACGCCGCGATTCTGGGATTCGTAGCGGAGGGCAATGCGCCGCGAGTCGATGACGAACCGGATTTTATTCGTGATGAACTGATCGGTCAGTTGAGCCGACAGAATCGGTTCCAATTCGTCGATCGGAGACTTCTTCCGGACGTAATCGCGGAGCAGCAACTCAGTGCGGCGCTGAGTTCGAAGGAGGGCCGGCTCGCCTTGGGCCGGGTCATTCCCGCGGAGATCTTCTTAACCGGTCGCATTCATCGCGACGCCGATTCGATCGAAATCGTTGTCGAAGCAATCAGTACCGAAACCGCATTGTTTGTCGCCCGGAGCGACGTTGCGGGCCGCGCCGACACGCCGGACGAACTCGAAGGACTGGTTCGCGATCTCGCGTTGCGGATCGTACAGGAGTTTCCGCGCGTCCAGGGTGAGGTGGCCAGGGTTCGGGGAGAGCCCCCGTCGCAACGGGTTCGGCCGACCGTGGCCATTCCTGCGAGTCAATGGGATACCGCCGGGGTATTAACCGCAGATGAATTGACGTGGGTCATCGACGAATTTGAGCGGGAATTGCAACAGGCAAACCGATTTAATTTCGTGAGCCGGGACAGGCTCGATACGATTCAGCGCGAAACAAGGCTTAGCGAGACGTTGGGCCCGGAGGAAAAACGCCTCGCGCTCGGAAGAATTCTGCCGGCAGATGTGCTGCTGGAAGTCCAGTTTCAGCGGGTCGCCGGAAACGTGACGGCAGTCGGCGCGTCGATCGACACGCGTACCATGGAAGCGACGATTCGTCATACCGTTTCACAGGCGGCGAGTGACGAAGACGGGTTTCGAAACCTTGGGCGCTATTTGGCGCGGGAACTGCTTCCGTTACTTCCAACCGAGGGACGTTATGACGATGCGGGGCGTAGCGCGCCGCGTATCACCGCCACGCTCACGAGCAAGCAAGGCGTAAGCGAATCGATGAAATACGTCGTCTTTCGATACGGACCGGAGATCCTCGATCCGATAACGAAGGAAGTCATCGGACAGGAGACCGAAATCGTTGGCGAAGGACTTGTGCAATCCGTGAATGACTCGTCGAGCGTCGCCGAAATGCTCTCGACAAACGCGGCGCTTCCCGTTCCCGTTCGGGCAGGTGATTATGTGGCAACAAAATAGGTCAGGATTTCGAGGCCTTGTTCGCACGCTGCCGGCGGTTCTCCTGTTGGCGGCGGGGAGTGCGTTTTGCTCGGCGCAAGAACTCGAAATCGCGATCTCGCCCAGTCCTGTGGGATCGGGGGCACGGGCCGCCGGTATGGCCGACGCCTTTGTGGCCATCGCCGATGACGCGACGGCCGCTTCCTGGAACCCCGCCGGTCTGGTCCAACTGGAACGGCCGGAATTATCCATTGTGGGGGCCTATAACGGTCTCGTCGAAGACTTTCGCGCCGACTGGCACGACGAAGTCGATTCCAGGCATAGCGATGACAATCTCGATTTGAACTTTCTCAGTTTCACGTACCCGTTCCCCGCTTTGATTCTAGGGCGAAATTCCTCCGTCGGTCTGTACTATCAGCACAAATACGATCTCTCGCGAAAGTTCAAACTGGATTTCAATCAATCGACCGTGGGATCAGACGGTATCGTATTCAATAATTTTTCCGAACTCGATTTCAAACAGGACGGTGCGCTCAGCGCCATCACGCCCGCGTTCGCCTTCGAGGTAACGCACCGCCTGGCCCTCGGGGTGGCGGTTAATCTCTGGCGGAGCAGCATCTTCTCCGAAAATGGATGGACGCGTGACCAGCGCGATCAGACGTTTTCCCATTCGGCAAACGGCGGCGGGCTGGCGATTACGAGTCTCCATGAGAAGTACGAGGATGTCGAGGGCGAAAATCTAACGGTTGGATTGCTTTGGAATGTCACGGACAAGTGGAGCATCGGAGTCCGGTACGACTCCGCGTTTACCGCGGATAGCGATTATACGCGACACGGTTCCACGCTCCAGATCAATCTGCCTCAGAACAGCCGGGCCATGAGCTATTTTCCGAAAAATCGAAAGTCGAATCGCGAGATTCGCTTGCCGTCAACGGTCGCGGTCGGCGCCGCCTATCGCGCAAACGACCGACTCACACTATCATGCGATGTCACCACCACGGACTGGAACGACTTCTGGTTCAAGGACGAAAGCGGGAATCGCAAGTCCCTGGTCAACGCGCGCAATCTGGATCAAGTCTGGTTTGCACCGCACTTCGAGCCCACCTATACCGTCCGTCTCGGCGGGGAGTACGTCTTTATTCCGAAGCAGCCGGATGAAGTGCTGGGGCGTATTTGGACCCTCCGTGGCGGCTTGTTTTACGATCAGGAGCCGGCATCGGGAGGTCCGGATAACTTCTGGGGTGGCGCGGTAGGTGTGGGCCTGTTGGCGAAAGAGCGAGTCAATGTCGATCTCGCCTATCAGGTGCGTTACGGGCACGAGGTAAACCACGACTTCGTCCGCGGCGTTCCCGGTTTTGATGAAGACGTAATTCAGAGTCGATTTCTCATATCAACGGTCATCTACTTTTAGAGGAGGGGTTCATGAAACACATCCAAGCCTTATCTCAAGAGCGCCCGGCGATGGCGCAGTTCGAGCCGATTCTTCAGTTCATCGGAATCATCCAATCCATTCTCGGCACGCCGGGAATCGTCATCCAGAATGTGACGGCGGCCATTGGTGTGTTTGGCACAGCGATTTCCGTGCTGCAAAACTGGCAATTGCTGCAGCAATTGAAGGCCCAAAACCAAGGCGAGTAACGAATCCAGTTTTTGCGTGAGGTCCTGTTTGCTAACTGATTTGACTCGGGCGTGCCGAACGAACTGCCCCTTTGAACGTGCCTCTGAGCGGCCGCCATCGCTGCGCAACCCATGATCGAACATATGGGTAAGCGTGATGGAATATCTATTGAAAGCCCCAATACGCGAAATCGCCAGCAACCATAAGTCTTTCTCACTCCGTTCGAATCAGCCATACTTCCGAGAGGCGGGACTTGTACCGCCAGTTGATCCCTGGCTCGGAGACGGGATCAAAAGTCAGCGTGATATTCCCGTCGGCATAGAGTTGCTTTGGCACGGGGAATTCCTTGATGTCGCCAATCTCTTTTCCGTAGATGGTCGGTTCCAACCGAGCGTCGTTCACCTTAGGGAAGCATTCACCGTTGCCCGTGGTGCGCACAGTATATTGCGCATCCGTCTCCAGCCCACTATACCGTAGAGCCAGGGGCCACTGGCCGCTAATCCACGATAGTCGCGTACGCCGCGCTCCATCGTCCCACCACATGAAGCCTGGGAGTGACACGTGCCGATCCTCGTAGATCGGTATCAGCGGACCAGACAGGTCATCGCCGCGCACGACGTGGGGAGCCTTGCCAACGTCGCCCACACTGTCGTAGAAGCTGCCCGGTCCCGGATGTTCCCAGCCGGCTATCGACTCAAGGCGAGCGCATTTCTCCTCTTCGGTACTCATCTCCCGGACCCTGGCAAACTCGTCTTCCAACCACCAACGGTTGTTGAGCGGGTAATCCAGGAAGTCCAGCACGGCGCCCCGTTCGCGTCCACTGGCGCCGTATTTGGGAACACTCGTTTGGAGACCGATGGAATTGAATAACTGGTCGCAAAGCGTAATCACACGGTCTCGTAGTTCAGGGCGGATACGGTCGGTCTCCGCCCGCTCGAGTACCGCCAGCGCTTCGTCCATAGCCTTTTCCGCGCCGTTGTCCTTCGCTTCGAGCAGCCGTGCGTTGGCCGTTTCTTCCAGTCCGCTTTCGTAGATGAGCCGGTCTCGTGTGTAGGCGTCGTAATACGCCCGCAACAGATATAACTGCCAACGCCAATTATCTTTCAATTCCGGGTGTGCGGCCTCGAGTTTTTGCCACAGGACCAAGTTCGCGCCGACGGCGCCGTTGGTCGCGAGAGGGCCTTCGTACGTTCGCTCGAATGCTAAGATACCGTCCGCCGCTTCTTCCGCTACATCCGGCCCGAAGAAGACGCGGCAATACGCGACGAGTGTGTCGCGCACGTCAGCCGAGGGGTCCCATCCCAGGGTACTCCATATAATCTTGTTCACGTCGTCGTGGACCCCGTCCGAATACGTGCTGAAACCATTTGTGAACGGGGCGAACTCATTGAACAGACGGGCGTAGAACCGAGGACGGGGATTGATTCCCTCCCGGCCCAATGTAAAGGCGATGGCCGGATCAGGCCACGGCACCTCATATTGGCATCGCACGATGTGGGTGATGTCCGGGTAGTCGCGCAAAGGGTAGTGAGCGTTCAGACGCGCGCGCGTGACCGGTAGAAAGGGACTGCCCGGCCCTGCGACCAATCCGCCAAGCCACTCTGGCATGTCCCTGTCGATCCATTCGTATACGGCGTCCGCTTTGGAACCACGAAAACCTTGCAGCGATAGCCAAACCTTTCCGTTGGGATGATATTTCATCAGGAGCTTCGCCATGTCTTCCAGATACGGGATCACCAATTCCGGTGGATTGTTGCCCGGGTCTCCGCCAGGGAAGAAGATGTTGTCCATGCGTGGGCAGTCACGGAACAGTTCCTCAAGCTTGCGAAGGGCCTCGGCGCGTTTTTCCGTATCATTCAGATCGAAGTCTGCCGGCGTCCAAATCCAGTAGTCCAAGCCGTACTTCTCACATATGCGGCTGATGTCCACGTTCATTTTGCTGCGAGGGTAGGAGTTGACTGTGGGCCGGTCGTCCTGGAACGGTATCCCTTCGATGGCGTTTGTGCCGAAGAAAGCCAGCTCCCGGATGTACTGGTCAAATTGCTCCGGACTCCACGCATCGTAGGAATTGGCGGTGGCGCGGTAGCCCAGTTGGTGCCCTCGAATCGGATAGCGGGGGGAAGTCGTCAAATTCAAGGCTTGCGGTAGACGCACACTCCCTTGACGACATTCGATCGTACGCAGCAGGCGTCCCACGCCGAATAGTGCGCCCCGCGGGTCGGCGCCTGCGATCCAGACCACCGGACGCTGTGGATTCGAGACATCCGTGGATATGCCATAGCCCTCCGGTTTGCCGATCGCGGCCTCGGCCGGGACTGACTTTCCGTCCAATGTGGCGTTCTCACCCGAGGTGATGGCAATAGCGCAACCGGACTCGGGCCAACGCGTGCTGACTTCCCATTTGGTCCCGGACCGTTTCTCGACTTCTTCTATGACCACTATTGCCGCGCTTTGTTCGGGTATGGGTGCCGCTTCTCCCCGTACTACCACCGTTGCATGGGTCAAGTCGATTCCCCCATCGGCGATGGCAGGCGTTGCTGCCGCGCAAACAAGGACGGCGAGTATCAAGACCGGGAACCCGGTCATGCGGGTGTTCCTACGAGTCAACATGGCAAGACTTCCCCTTCCTAATCCGAGTCAAGTACTCCGTGGTGTCCCTTCCGAACTTCCACTCAAATCAGTCTCATTTCGCCACGAACCGGATTGTTTCCCCCAGGTTCTTGAGTTTTCATCTCTTCGATCGCATTACATCCGGGCAGTCCACGGCATCTTGTCCTTGCGCATCAGCCAGATTTCATAAAGGGCGGAGATGGCCCGCCCGGGGGACTTGCCCGTCACGACGATCTGCACCTTCCCGTCACGGGTTAGTTCCTGTGGAACATCAAATTCGAAGTAACCGATCTTGTCTGTCGGCACGTCGAAACCGTCGCTGATGACCGTGCCGTCCGCGTCGATGCCTTCCCTCGGTTTGAATCCCGGCGGGAGCCGCGAACCGATTTGGCCACCCACCGAAATCCGAACCACGTACTCCGCCTGCGGGTCGAGGTTCTCATAGTCGAAAGTGACGCCTCTGCCATTGGGGTCGCGGGAATAGGCCTGGTTGTACTGCGACATCTTCGCGGGGCCGGCAAACGGCTCGAAAGTCCACAGGGTATGCCCAAAGGTCAAATGCTTGGATTCCATGGGCCAACCGACGTCGTCATAGTAGCCGCCTTCGCCGGGATCGTCGTAGTGCAAAATCATATTTGCGGCGTTCCGTAGTTTGGCCGCGTCCGGAGTGGTCAGTGCCTGTTGCACGTGTTCCTTCCACCAGCCCACCTCCGTCAGATCGTATTGGTCGACAATAAAGACGACTGGTTCCCGGTACCCAAAGGCCGCGTTTGACTCCTCGCTCCGCTGCGTGGCCTCATCGCGCAACGCCTTCATCGCCCCGGTTTCCAGGGGCTGTTCCAGCACGTTTAACGCCTTTTCAAAGTCGGGTTTAGGATTCTCCGCGGTTAATGCGTGCGAAAGCACGTTACCGGCCTGCCGTTTCAGGTCTTGACCCCGCTCCAACTCCATCTGGATGTAGCGATCCATGAGCGCCTTTTCCGTAATGACGCGCCAACGCCAGTCATCCTTGAGCAGGTTCGGCGGAATCTTCTTACCGGCCGAGCGCAAGAGAACGACGGCTTGGGCGATGCCGGGGTTGCCCAGGACCGGCTTGTCGAGGGTCTCCTCCATCACAAAGATCGCTCGCGCCATCTCGTCCTGCGCCTCGGGGCCAAACCAGTACCGGCAATACTCGTTGGTAATCGCTTCGGCGGTCTGGTGCGGATTCCACATCAGGCGATACCAGAACCACTTGTTGAAGTCGTCGTGTATCCCCTCGCTGTAATGCATGTCGCCAACAGCGTAGTGAAAGATTTCCTGGCCGACCTTGTAGAAGTTCCGTGGACGGGCGTTCCAGGCTCGCCGGTCATAAACGGCCGCAAGAGCGATGTCGGGGTGGGGGACGGCGTACTGGGCCTGCATCCAGTGGGTGATATCCGAGTAGAGGGCGATATTCGTCGTGCGCGGCAGCTCGTGGTGCATGAACTTCAGATAATTGCCGAGCGGACCGAACCCTTCGTACTCGAACCAGCGGGGATTCACCGGGCCGCGGATGTAAGTCTGCATCTCATCCGCTCCCGGGCCGTAGCGGATGGCGTAGAGCCAACTGGAGTCCTCGGAATTCAGGTAGTCGAAGATCGCCTGGTTGCCTTCGTTCGTCAGGTCCTGGTTCGTCGCGAGAACTTTCGTGTTTGGGTGATACTTGTGAAGGATGTCGGCAATCTCGTGAACCAGTTTGATGTAGGTACCACCCCAAGGCATGCATTTGTCGCAGCGACAGCCCCCCTCGTCGCCGGAGTTCGTCGTGTAAATGTCGTAATCCGGAGATTCGCGGAAGAATTTGTCGAAGGATTCCAGTAAGGCCTTACGGGCTTCTGGGACCGACGGGCAAACATATCTCCGCGACCGGCCGCCGTCTGCACGCCACTCCTCGGGAATGACGAAACCGTTGTCCATCTGGTTGGCGGTGCGGCCAAATGACGAGTACACACCGTACGTCTCGCGCAGTTGCACGGGATTGCCGCCGAACACGTTCGTGCCCAGGAGAATCTGGTCTTCCATGGTTTCGAGCGATTCTTCCGGGGTCTGTGGTCGAAGCTTTCCGAATTCACGGGCGCGGCTGCCCGCTCCATGGGGATTCCCTCCTCGCATCCAGAGGGCCGGCTTGTCGGTCACGTCCACCACGGGAACCAACACGGATTCGGGGAGGTACGTCATCGCCCGAAGCATCCAACCGACTCCGTAGATGGTGCCCGGGCCGTCCGTGCCCGCTATGACGATGTAGTGCTTCCCATCATAAGTTCCGGACTTAACCGCGAAGCCCTCCGGGTGCAACGTCTCGGAATTAGGTAAAACCGGCAGCACGGCGCCGAATTGCGGCACCAGCTTTTTCGAAAGCACATTACCGCTCGTCGTGCCGACCACGAAGGTCACGTCCGCGTCGGTTGGCGCGGCGCTTTCGTCCTGGACCGCCACCGCCACGCTACTCCGCTTCTGCAGGCGTTTACTCAGGAGTTCGGCGGCTTTGAGTTCCGGTTGGGTGCTCTTCGCACCCGTAACAATGAGAATGTGCTTGGCCGTAATCGGCGGGTTAGCGGGTGCATCCTCGCCGTATACTCGGGCCGATACGGCAACAGCGAGCACGAGTAACGCAAACCATATGAATTCGGTAGACTGGGAGATACTTTTCATGCTTGACTCCTCCACGAAAAATAGCCGGTGATCGATCCCGATCAAATGTAACAATAGAAACCTCATAGGGTTACACTTGAGTTGTCAAAGACGCACGTATTCAATTTTAAGGTTTCCCCGGATGCATATTAGTCTTTCGTTCACACCCGAGCAAACTACAAAGATTCGGGAATTGACGCACGCATTCATATTCTAAATGCACCAGTGGAGTGATTTGGAGAAGGGGTTGAGCGCGTGAGGAAGCAGCGGGATACATGAGCAAGAAAAAAGCCGAGGCCAAACGAGAAATTGCAGGCGTGGATCGACGGGCGGGAGCGCCATCGCTTGTCGCACGCGCACGTCCACATGGGCCGGAAATTGGGTATGAATCTGCGAAAGCTTGGCAAGATCGATAATCATGACCAGGAACCGTGGAAGATTCCGTTAAGGGATTTCACCGAGTACCTCTACGAAAAGCGCTTCGGAAGGACGCGACCGGAGGTTGTCGTGATGGCCGAAGCCGTAGTCTGGTTTCGCAAATCCGCGGAACTGGCCGAACCTATGGGCCAGTTTCGCTTGGGTGTGTGCTATGCCGTCAGGCGATGGGGTGGAGCGCGATGAATGCGAAACGGCTCATTGGTTTCAGCGGGCCGCGGACGCCGGGCTTGCGTCGGCCCAATTCAAGGTCGCCGTTCTATTCCTGACCGGCAGCGGCGTACCCAAAGATCCCGCGCGGGCCGCGCAGTACCTGGTTCGCGCCGCCGAACAGGACTATGTTCGCGCGCAAACCAAGCTGGGCGAATGCTATTGTACGGGGCAAGGCGTCGCCAAGAACTGGGACGCCGCCGTAACGTGGCTTTGTCGGGCCGCGAAAGCGGGTGATGAGAATGCGGAACGACTACTTCGGCGATACGGCGTCCGCCATTAGCCCGGAAATCTCACCCGCACCAAGCATCGGATCTGTAACCCCAAACCGCCCTGGAGCTTCGCGTGTCCGTCCGAGTTTCTGGGTTCACAGAGTGCGTGCGAGAACTCTTCGACAGTGAGCCTACCGTTCATCTCGAAAGCATTTCTCACCGTACTCAACTCACCGGACCGCAATACGACGGCTTTCGGGGCCGTGAGAAATGCGGGTTAGGATTTACCGCGTCGTTGAGGAGAATCGGCGCTGCGCCCCGACGCGTGATGGCCGATTATAGTAACACGCTGGAATTGCCAGCCAAACCGTGCACGGTGGTGTGATCCAGCCCAGCGTGATAGCGAATTATCCTGTGCTCTTCATGCCAAAGGCGATCCCATGCGCCGTAAGTGCGAGTAGCCGCTGGAGCGTCTCGTCCGGCTCGGTTTGGGAAGGCGCATTGCGCCACTGGCGCAGAAAATGAATCTGCAGATAGTTGAGCGGGTCCACATACGGATTTCGCAATTCGATCGACTCGGCGAGGACGTTATTATGCGCCAGGAGTTTGGAATGTTGCGAAACCTTCAGCACCATTTCGACTGTGCGGCGGTACTCCTGTTCAATCCGGCCGAAGATTTCGTCGCGTAACTTCTCTGATTCCACGAGTTGGGCGTATCGGCCGGCGATGTTCATGTCAGCTTTTGCCAGCGATGTTTCGGCGTTGTCCATCAGCAAGGCGAAGAACGGCCATTTGTCGTGCATTTCGCGCAGCAGCGCGAGCCCCTGTGGCTGTTCGTCGATGAGGCGCTCCAAGGCATGGCCAATGCCATACCATGCTGAAATCAAGTGGCGCGATTGCGTCCACGCGAAGACCCAGGGAATAGCCCGCAGGTTCACCAGGCCGCCGACTTTTTTTCGATGGCTGGGGCGGGAGCCGATCTTCAGGTGTTCGACGAGATCGATGGGGGTTGCCTGACGAAAATAGTCCAAGAAGCCGTCTGTCCCGTCAACCAATTGGAGATAGAATGCGCGAGAGTCGTCGGCCAGACGGATCATCGCCGCTTCCCAGTCGGGAAGTTGTTCGGCGAATTCCTCGTTGGGCGAGGGCAGACATTCGGCGGCGATCACCGCGGAAGTAAGCTGCTCCAAATTTCGAACTGCTATCGCCGGACTGGAATACTTCAGCGAAATCACCTCTCCTTGCTCGGTGATGCGGATACGGCCGCCATGCACTGCCATCGGTTGAGCGCGGAGGGCCGTATGACTCTGACCGCCCCCGCGATCGATCGAGCCACCTTTCCCGTGAAAGAATCGCAGCCCAATGGCACGTTCATCGGCAAGTTCCGCGAGTTCGCGTTCGGCGCGATACAGATTCCAATTGGCCGCGAGATAACCTCCATCCTTGTTCGAGTCGGAATACCCCAGCATTATCTCCTGCACGTCGCCCCGGTGGCTCAAATGACGACGATACGCGTCGTCATCCCAAAGCTCGCGCATTAGTCGGGTGCACCGTGTCAAGTCGTCGATTTTTTCGAACAGCGGAACAATATCGATCTCTTTGAGATCCACTTTGTGCGCTAGTTCAAGCAATTTCCGCACGTCGGCAGCGCTGTGTGTCATGCTGAGAATGTAGCGATTCGATGCGCCTGCGCCGTATTGCACTTGCAGATCGCGTTGAGTGCGGAACTGCTGGAGAATTGCCTCTTCATCGGTGTGTAATTTGTCGCTGTCGTCGCGAAAATCGAGTTCCGCCAAATGAAATCCGAAAACCTGCGTTTGACGAATGAGCCGGGCAATTCGCCCTTCAGCCGCACGGTGGGCGCCTTGCTGATACAGTTGATGGCGAATCCATTCCAAATCGGCGATAAACTCTTCGGGGGACGCGAATCCGCTGGACGGGTCGGACAACCTCTGTAAAATCGCGACAAGGTGTTTTCGAAGTATTTCATTTGCCTGAAAACGAATCCGCGGCAATACTTCCTTCACCGTATCCGGCAGCGAATCATCATCCGACGGCGGTCGCTTGGCCTTTGGCTCGGCATGTTGGCCCTCATCTTGGGCCTGCCCTGCGTGGCTCAATTCCGCGAACAGCAGGCTAAGCTGTCTTCGGTAGAACGCGAGCACGCGTTGCCGCTGCAATTGCATGGCCCGTCGACTGATCTCGGGTGTGACATAGGGATTGCCGTCGCGATCGCCGCCGATCCAAGTCGCCAACGTTAGGAACGGTCTGCGCAGGCGCACGGTTGGAAACGAACTTGCCAACTCCTGGTTGATAATTGCGTAGAAATCTGCTACTGCTTCGAAGATTGTGCGGTCGAAGAAGGAAAGTGCATTTTCGACTTCGTCAAGCGGACCCGGGCGACAGCGGCGCACTTCTTCCGTCAGCCAAAGGGTTTCCAAAATCTCATCGGGTTCGGCGGGCCATTCGCGCAATCGCCAAAGGTGATACAACACACTATCCCGCTTCGCCTCAGTGGGGTGCGCTGTCAACACCGGCTGAATTTCCAGGTCATCAAGGATGGACTGCAGCTTTTCGGCCGGCACACCAGATTCGTTTAGTTCCCGGAAGATCCGCCGCAATGATTGTTTCGGCTCTGGGGCCTCGCGCAATTTCCGTGTCCTGGCCCTCTCCTCGCAGAGGTTTACGAGCTGAAAGAAAAGACTGAAAGCGTGTGCCGTTTGTTCCGCTTCCCGAACGGTCAGACTTTCCGCAAGCTGCTGCAGTTTGCTCGTTTTCGTGGGATTCGGTTTGTGCCTTGTCCTTTTTGCCAGCTTGCGAAACTGTTCAACGTGCCGGAAAACCTTATCCCCGGCCAATTCGCGAACAATGCCTCCCAAGCGGGTCGTGATAAAGCGAACTTCATTGCGCAATTTCCGGTCCATCGTAGCCTCCTGGAAGGTCGCATAAAAATACCAGTATATCGGGTGTGCACGTCGCAAGTCATAGCCCGAGTTTCTCACCGCGCAATGGCGGTCGTTTCGCGGACCGATCGCGGTGGACGGCGGTGAGAGACGCCCCCGAGAAAATTTGCAAGCTCACTGTCGAGAAATTCTCACACGCACACGGTCAAATTGAGAAACCTTGGTCGTAGTTGAACGGTATAGTGCTCACAGCGGTTACACGGTACGAGTGTCGCGCGTGTGAGAATTCCGCGCTAGGCCCCGTTTTCCGGGGGGGTCAATTGACTCCGGATAAGCTCGATCTCATAGAGCGCCTCATCGTCATAGCGGACAAGCCGGAACAGGGCCACCGGGTCGGGGACGGTGGCGTCGAACGTAAACTCGCCAAAGGCGTATTCGCCTATTACGCCGAAGAGCTGCGTCTTCCACTTCGGATCCGTGGCGGGCGGGCCGTCGCCACGGCCGCCCAGGCTCGCGGGCTCGAATTCGTAGAATTGGTAGCCCGAGGGTCGCGGGATGGTGAAAATTCGCGCGCCATGACGATCGCCCGAAATCAGGAGCACGCCCGGAATGCGGTGCTTCTCGATAAGGTTGAAAATTCGATCGCGCGCTTCCGGATCGTAAACGCCCCACGAGTCCTCGCCGTGGGTCACGTCGTCACTCCACATCGTGCCGCATGAGAGAATGATAAATGGCCCCGTGCAGTCCAGCAATTGCGTTTCCAGCCACTGCATCTGCTCCGGCCCGAGCAGGTTCCCGCTTTTGCCCTCTTCCCGCGCCGTGCGGAAGTAGCGATGGTCCACCATGATGATGTCGCAACATCCCACGCGGGTACGGAGGAAGACCCCGCGGCGCTCATCATTGAATCCCCAGGAGGGGTTGTTCCAGGCGTGCCGGAACACTTCCCAGACCCCTTGCCGGTCCTTGTCGGTGAACCCCTCCGGGATACCCCATCCGTCATTCTTGAAATAATCGAGATCGCAGACGGCGCTTCCTGAGTGCGGGTAATGTTCAAACTTCCGATGGGGATAGGTGGATGCCCTCGACATACGTTCAGTGTTTCGGCAACCGCTGCAGTTCCGCCGTGAGCGCCTTCTCCATTTCCAAAGGATACCCTTGGGGATCGCGAACCTCGAATGTCTGCAAAGGAATGCCGCCCGATTCGACAATGTGTGTGAGACCAGAATCTTCCACACGCACCTGCTGACCGGCAAACCCCCACCTTTTGCCGGTGCGCCCCGCCGCATGCAAGAATGCGGCCGTACACCACATGTTGCGGTCTTGCTTCCAGAACTTCTGCACGGCATCTTCGGGGGGCGATTGCAGTAAATAGGCGATGGGGTCTTTCTTCGATTGCGTCAGCATGTAGAGGAAGAAGTTCTGAACGGGCGGGGCCTGTTGCGCCAGTACGGTCTCATGCCGGAACTTCCAATACGAACCATGCCGTTCGCCGAAGCACGGAACCCAATAGACCGGCAAACCGCTCCGTAAGATGCGGATATACGCCGCCGGGTCCATATCCACGTTCCACTCATGGTCGCCGTCGCTATTCCCGGCATTCGTATAAAGGCGGGCAACCTTCGACGCGAACAATTCCGGTTCGCGGTTATAGGCGGCGGCAACGTCTCGCAGACTGCCCGTGGCGAACAACACCACGGGTACGTCCGTGTCGCGCAACACTTGCAGGATCAATTCCACTCCACCCTGCGCTTCCTGCGGCTGATCGGTAGCGGTATCGTCGACCGCTTTCAGGTTTGCGATCAAGCCGGTGGCATAGGGTGGGGTCTTTCCCGACAGGACCATCGCCTGGCGGAGCGCGCCAATGGCGGGACGACCTTTCCCACGCGAACCGGTGTCAATGACGATGCCGCGGATGTCGAACTCAGGCATTGCGAACAGGGTGAGCAAATCAAAATGGTCGTCGGGATCGTCTGGCGGATGATAGAGGTCTGAGCAGTACAGGATGGGGACGCTTCCGGCGGCCGGAAGCGTGACAAGAAGCAGAAGCGCGATACAAACCACTCTCAACAATCGACCCATACCAAATGACTTTGCCCGAAACCAAGACGGGCGATTTAGACGCCAGTATGGAGGCTTCACCGGGTGCATTCAAGGCCGGTAACACAATGCGCGTGCAAGACGGGATTGCCACTGGCGCCCGGCTCGCGCGCGCTTGTGACGGTGCAGGCATTTTAGCGTGACCAACAACTCGGGCGAAATCGAACCGGCACATACATCCCATTATTCAATCTCAAGACGCCCCCTCGGTGTTTGGGCCCAGGACCGATTCGGGTTCACAGAGTGCGTGCGAGAATTCCTCAACAGTGAGCTTTCAGTTTTTCTCGAAAGCATTTCTCACCGCGCTCAGGGTACCGGTCGGCAAAACGTCGAATTTCGGGGCGGTGAGAAATGCGGGTGCGAACCGGCAGACGTTCGCCGGGGCGAGGGCGCGCCCGAGTTCAAGGTGGAGGCCGTGGACTGGGACGCGGAAGCGCCAGGCTGAAACCCGATGGGCCGAAAGCTTCAGGACAGTAACCGGGACGACTTACCATGAATGCGCGCATTCGAAAAACCCCAAACACGAGTTGCCATGTTTGACCTTGTAAAGTACCTGGATTTCACAGCGCGGCACCGCCGCAACCAATCTCGAAATCCGAAGCACGAAATCCGAGACAAGTCTCAATGCTCCAGATGGAAAATGACCAAAACGGTTTTGACGGGTCCAGTCCCCCTGACAGGTTTGCATGGGCAGGGATCCATATGCAGCCCCGGTCGGGGCAGCCCGATGCTAGTCCGGGGTGGAGCGAAGCGGAACCGTGGGCCCGAGGCTTTCTTGCCACCAAGCCCGTATAGGGCTTCGACTACTCACGTTTACGGACCGTTTGATTCCACGTCGAGCACCAGCACTTCGGGGGCGGCGAGGCGCACGCGGATGGCGCCGTCATTGGCATCGAGTTCAACGGTTCCAACTTCGGAGGTCAGAGGTTTCAGGGTTAGTGAGTCAATCCACTGCTTCTTGTAGTCTTCGAGACGATCGGAGACGACGAATCCTGCTTCGCGGCTTTTGCCCATCTCGCGTATCGAGCCGAGACGATCCGGCCTCTCGACGAAGTCGGGGGTGAGCAAGTGGTTCTGTGCGAGCGCTTCACGAATACGATCGTGGACAGCGGTCTGCCGCGTGAGACGGACAAACCGCACGGTCGCGTTTTCGAGCTTCAATTGCTTAAGGGGAATGGGGAACGTGACCGTTTCCTCCGCGTGTGTTGCGATGTCTGTGTTGTAGGCGGAGATCACGATCAGTGCGCTGCCTGGCTTGATCGAGCCGGCAGCGAGATACTGCGTGTTGCCGGGCGACTGTTCGATCGGCGGAAAGAGATACGCGTCGCCTTCCGCCATAGAATCCATTACGCAGAACAGCCATGCCTGGCTGGTGAAGAGCAGGTGCAGCGCGCCGTCTCTCCCTCGGAACCGGTCCGCCACACCCCAATGCCACAAGCGATCGATCCCAACTTCGCGCAACCGCCACATCATCTGGCACGTCAGTGCGGCCCCCAGCGCACCGGGTTCGTCGCTGGCGAAGGCGCCTTTTGTCACTTCCCCCCATGGCGCCACGCCGAATTCGTGAATCTCTCGTGAGATGCCCTTGAGTCTGGGCGCGCGTCGCTCAAATTCCTCCCATACGTCGCGGCATGCGGCCGCGTGTTGGGCCGGATCGTCGCCGGGCCGGTAGTACCGCGAGTAGGCGATCCAGTCCCAGGGGGCCTGCGATTCCTCGGCGATTGCGAACGTGTGGTTCTTCTCGTAGCCATTCACGCTGGCGCCGGAGAAATTACAGGGTCCGACCTGTGCGCCCGGAAACACGTTGTGGACTGCCGATACGGATACGTCGTAGTGCTTGATATATTCACGGTAGGTTCCGTCAAATCGTGTGCGCGAGTTGTTTTCCGTGCCGACGCGGAAACGAATATGACTCGTAGCGTCCGGGCCCAGGATGAGGGCGAGTTGGCGGCACACCGCCTCGATGAATCGCCGCCACTCCTCGGGGTCGCGCGGCGGCGAACTCTGCCCGAGGCCGGAGTTCATCGCGGGGTTCTCGGGAAAACACCAGGGCGCGTTATCCAATACGAAGGTGAAGTCCCGGTAGCCGCAGTCGAGATAGGGCTGCAACCGCGGACGCAGCAATTCCATCCGGTAACGGATCGTTCCATCTTCGTCGCGGTATGCCAAGTCCCGCTCGCGCACCGCAAGGTTGGGCGCACCCTTGTCACTGCCGTCGCTGTATCCGCCGAGCAAGCGGACGACGCTCAGATGATCGGCAAACGGCACTTCTTTCGGGAATGGTTTTTTCCGATACGGGAAGTCGCCCTGCTGGACGTAGTCGGGAATCTCGATTAGCCCCTGTCCTTGTTCCAAGAAGGGTCCCAGCACCGGGCTGTATCGCCAGAACGCGTCGAGTTTGCCCAAGGGTACGGGAGCGCCGGCGGATTGCTCCGGCTCCGTAGCGACCGCGGCCTGCGAGAGCGTCGCGCAGCAAATGACCAGGATTCCCACAAACAGCGCAGGGGCCGACTCTCCCTTTACAAGGGAAGCGCGCGTCATCGTAAGTCTCTCCTTACGGTCTTTCGCGGGACTCGAAATGGGCTAAAGCGCTTTCTCGTCCGCTTCCTTAAGTTTCGTGTCATCAACCCCATTTACGTCGTGGACAGCGATGTTGCTTACGTCTTTTAGGATGAACTGCGGGACATTCTCCCCCTTTTGTGCGTCGATTTGATAGAAGGTCGCATCGTGAACGTCATCCAAGACGAATGCCGGACGCGCGTCCGTATTCACGTAGCGTAAGACCACGTTGCTCACCCGCAATCCCTTCACATACCGGAAATACATCCCATAAGCCGGCATTGTCTTCCATCGATACGGATCGGGGTACATGTCGACGTTTTGCGGGATCTCTGCGTCTATCGCATCTTTCGAACCGCCCCCGCGGTAATAGATTCGGATGTTGCTCAACGTTAAGTCTTCGATATAGTGTCCGGGAATGCCCATCACCATTCCGGCGCCCAATCCCGGCGCCATGGGGCGTCCACCCACATCGTACACGTTCAGGTTGCTGATGGTGATGCGTTTGCAGGTGCCGACCGGAGTGCCCTCGGGACCGCGCATCCGCGCATTCAGCCGGATGAAGAACGGCGTGTCCGTTACATCGCGCATGGTGATGTTGTCGAACACAATATCTTCAATTGCGCCGCCGTCCGCCGTTTCGATGCAGAGTCCCCGCGAACGTTCGAAAACGCAATTGGAAACGGCGATGTTCTTGAAGCCTCCGTTCGATTCCGTTCCCAACTTCAGTCGGCCGGTGATGCAGTGGTTCGCGCCCGGTGTTTCGTCTTTGAATTCGGTCTTGAAGGTGCCGTCCATCAAGGAACCGTGGTCGTAGCCAAACACCTGGCAGTTCGTAATCGTCACGTTCTCCGTAGCACGGGCGGAACCTAAAGCAAAGGAAGACTTCAGACAAATTCCATCGTCGGTAGGCGAGTTCACGATGCAGTTCGAGATAAGAACGTTCTTGCAGCAGTCGATATCGAATCCGTCGCGGTCCGCATCGACGCGCACATTGTCGATGGTCAAATTGTCGACTCCCGTGGCCAGGATACAGAAGTGACCCCCGTGGAGAATCGAAATGTCGCGAACCGTCACGTTATGACAGCTCTTCAGCGCGATTGCCTTGTTTCCCGATCCTTTGATGTCCGGTTTATCGTATGTTTTCAGTCCTTTTCCCCAAATCATTCCATTGCCAACGATCGCAATGTCGTGCAGGCCGTCACCGTAGATCAGGCTGTTGTTCCAGTAGCTGTGCCCAAAATCCTGAAACTTTTTGTACCAGACCGGTTCGTCGGGGCACGTCATATCCCACCCCGTCCACTTCTTCATCACCAATCAATACCGCTCCCTGGTCGAGAAACAACGTAATGTCGTTCTGCAGGTGAATCGTATAGGAAAGAAAATCACCAGCAGGAAAGTAGACCGTTCCCCCTCCGTCTTTTGCGGCGGCATCGATTGCGGCATTGATGGCTTTCGTATTGTTGGTGTTGCCGTCTCCCTTCGCGCCGTAATCGAGCACATTGTAGAACATCGCCTGTGCGGAGCTGGATGCCGCAATCAGGCAGAACGCAAGCAATGCTGTTTTTCTCATCTGATTCTCCATCGACAGGTGACTCTCTACGCTGCACAAGTTCGTTTCATTATTTGTCTACTTGGCGAGGAATTGACGCGCTTCGGGCGAGCCAACAACCGTAGCTTCCAAGAAAGCGGGCTACTCTTTTCCCACATCGAAGAGTGCGGTAAGCGTTGTGTCTTTAGTTACATCCACCTCGATGCTCGGCGAACTGCCGCGGTCCTGCCACTCGCGGAAGTGGAATTTCTTGCCCTCGCTCGGCTTGGTGGGGTTGGACGGATCCATGAACTGGCCGAGCCGTTCGCCGGAACCGTAGCCCTTCGGCGTCTTCATGTCGGCGGGAACCACGTCGACGATCTCGATCGTATGGTTGCCCGGCTTGTCGAAGACGATACTGAACTGACCGAAGTTCGGACCCAGCGTGTACTCCGTCGTCCAATGCCCACTGTGGGTCCAATAGTCGAACCCGTCGACCCGAAAGCGCACCTCGCCAAGAGCCGGTGATGTTACGACCGTTAGCCTGGGTCCGCTCGAGCTCAAGTCATTCGTGCCGTCCGGCGTAAAGAGATAGACCCGTCCCGAATACGCGGGGATTTCCAGCGTTCCGGTTTCGGAGAGATCAAGGGGACGGCCATGACGGTCGGCCTCTTCGAAACCGCCGTTCAAGGCACGTTCCGCGCCACGCTCTTCGCGCAAGGAGACGTCGTCAAACCAGGCGGAGCCTGTCTTGTTTCGGAAAAGCGCGAGCAGGTTTAAGGACTTAATCGGTTTTTCGGGATGTATCGTGACCGTTTCGTATTCAAAATCGTGCGTCCCCACATTGAACGGCGCGACTTGACCATAGAGCCAGGTTCCGTCGTTATATTGGGCGTCCACATATAGCGCGTAATCGCTGTCCCGGCTTCCGTCCACGTTCTCCGCCTTGCTCCAGCCACTCACTACTACCGGCGCGGGTCTCTTCTGATTCAACGCGATCGTTTGGATCACGCCGCCCGATTGCCCCGCCGTGGTGTTCGTGCAGGCCACGCTGCGATTGCCCCCGTGCGTCGTGCTGGTGTCCACGTGGTAGTTGCCCTGTCCATACGGCCCCCAGTCGGCCAGCGCCGTGCCAAACAGATCGAACAATCGCTGCGTGGGAATGGGGGGCGCCAGGGTAATCGATGCCGCTCTTTCCTTGTCGGGATTGACCGCTACCATTCCGGCTTCGAACACGCGATAGTGCACGCCGTTCTCTTCCAATTCGTCCGTAAGCGGAGCGCCGAGGCGTAATCGGTACAAGTCTGCGGTATCCGGGTTGGCCAGGGAAGTGCCGCCGTTCCAGACAAATCCGGCGAGGCGCGCACTCGCGTAACAGAAGAACGCGTCTTCCCGCACGCCGTACGTCGTGTGACCCAGGTAACTGAGCGCCTGGATTTGTTTGCCGGCCTTCACGTAGGGCTGGAGATCCTTGCCGGCCTTGTTCCAGTGCGTGGTCCAGTCGAACCACCGGTCCGTGCTGACCCACGTGCAGATATACGATTCGAGCATCTCCGCGTCGAGATAGGGCCAGAACTCATGCGGCAACGTCGTGGGTGAGGCGCTGTTACCGAGCACGGCGCCGTCGGGCTTGTACTCCTTCACGAGTTCGCGCACGCGCTTCAGCAACATGGCGAAGGCCTGGTTCTGATCGCCGTAGATGTGCTGATGCTTGCCAAACTCCGGACCAAAGCAGGGCGCTCGCGACGACAGATTGTCGACGAATACCCCATCTGCGCCCAGTTCCATGATCTTGCGCACCCACGCGACCATCGCATCCTGGTATGCCTGGACGTTGGGGCAGGTCGTATACATGTTCTTCGCGTCTTCAGACTCCCAGAACCCCGTGCGCTTCAGATTTCCGTCCTGATCGACCTCGATGAAGTCGGGGTGATCCTTGAGGTTGATCCCCATATAGGTCTGATTCGCGAAGCCTTGGTAGAAGGTGACATAGGGAAAGCAACGAATACCCAAGGCGTGACACCGCTGGAAGTAGTCGCGATTGATGGGGCAATGGGTGATGAACGCAACCTTGGATTGGGCCAGCGCGTCCCAATCATTGGGATGGAAGCCGAAGGCGTAGGTTTCCGAATTGACCAGCCAGTCTGGCGCGGATTCGCCGATACCCAATTGTTGCGCCTGCGCCGTGCGCGCTTTCCACGCGTCCGAAGGCTCGCCCGCGCCCGCGACGCACGCGGCGATGAGTACCAGCACCAACGTTGTGCACCTGTTCACCACTCGTATCTCCCTTATTGTATTGCTCGGTCGTATTGGGGTTCTCGCAGGATCTTGGCCGGCCGCCGCGCATTCACAGAGTACCATAGCGGACGCGCTTGATTGCTCGAAGACATTGCCGGCGCCGGCTATACGGACGGCTCGGCCCCGCTGGCGACGCGATCCGGCGTTGAGAATCGACGCCGGCTTGAGGCGTTTCTATGCTCCGTCGCGGACCGCGTCAAGCATGGCGATGATGTTTTCGGGAGGCACGTGGGCCAGGATGTTGTGGACCTGTTGAAACACAAATCCGCCCCCCGGACGCAGGATACGCACGTGGTCCTTCACGTGTTCGCGAACTTGTTCGGGCGTGCCTTGCGGCAGGATGATCTGCGTGTCGCACCCGCCGCCCCAAAAGACGAGATCGTGCCCGAAGTCTTTCTTCAATGAGCTTGGTTCCATGCCTCGGCACGTGATTTGAACCGGGTTCGTCGCGTCCAGGCCCGCTTCAATGAGATCGGGCATCAGTTCGCGGAACCCGCCACAGCAATGCAGCATAACTTTGACGTCGGCGAGTTCCTTGGCTCGGGTCCACATACGCTTGTGGTGCGGCTTAAAAAGTTCCCGGTACATATCGGGTGATATTTGCGGACCCGATTGCATGCCGAGGTCGTCGCCGAACAGGATTACGTCGATGTACGCGCCGACTGTGTTCAGGTAGTGTTCGAGGTTCTTTACGTGAATGTCGGTAAGTCGTTCGAGAAATCGGTGCACCACGTCGGGCCGTTCGGCAAGCAACATGAGGAACAGGTCGTTCCTCCAGAAGAACTGGCCCATTTCGAGGAGGTTCCCCCCGAAAAGACCGATGATCGCACGATCGCTAGTTTCGCGGAGTCTACGTGCGCCGTCGGCAAATCGCTTGTCTCCGTCGGGCCCGGCAATCAGCGGGCCGGGCGGCGACGCGACGGAGCACCACATGTTTTCGTCCATGGCTTCGAGAATGCTGTCGGGGTTGAGCCCTTCGGCGAAGGGATAGTACGTCTGCTCGAAGTAAAGTGCGCCGTCCGGCATGGCGGCGATGACGCGACCGGACGATGACCGCAGCACCCAGCGTCCCTGCTCCCGTTCCGGCAGGGCCCAGACCGGCATCTGGCACGGGCTTCCGTCTGGCAGCGTCCAGTCCGCCCAGTCCTTATCGTCGGTGGCAAAGGCCCGGCCCAGCTCAATGGTGTCTATGCCGAAACGATCCAGCACATCTTCATGGACCACGGCCAATTGCTGGACTGGATCGTAGACCCGCACCGGTTTCGGCGGCAGGCCCAGTGCCCCGCGCAACTTGGGATAAGCGATTGCCGAAATACCGGACGATCGGTGGCCGGACAAATCGATAGGAACGCGATCCGGTTCCTTGTGATTCAGTGCGGCGAGTACTCGTTCACGCGATGTCATGGCGCCTTCTTCCTACTCCAGCCCGGCCAGGTACAGGGTGGCGATACCATATGCGGGCAGCGTTACCGTGTCTTCAATTCGTTCCAGTTTGTCTTCGTTCAAGTTGCTCATGAATGCCTGTACCGGTCGCCCGTCACCACGGGCAATGCGTGCGGTTTCAGGACGGCCCGAAGTCGCGAACAGCCGGACCACCCAGCCTTTACCATCGTCGCTGGGTTTCAACGCCGTTACGACGACCCCTTCCGGTTCGACATGGAGGAGCGAGGTCGGCTGGCGCTCGCCGGGATCCACGGGGACCGCAAGCAAGGGCTGGCTTCGTTCCACACCAAAGCGGTAGGCCGAGGCCGCGTCGAAGCGTCCGTGAGGCCGTATCGCGTATCTAAACGTTGTCGGCCCTTCCTGGCCCGCCTTGTAGTTTGTCTCCCAGTAGTTGTTCATCACGTACGAGTAGAACGTTTGCGATGGGGCAATATGATCGATCCAGCCGACGGTTCGGGCGTCGGTTGTGATGGCGCCGATCTCGATCAACGGCGCATCGACCGTCGCCCACGTCACGCCGCGATCCTGATTGGCGATATCCACCCAACGCTGGACCGTGAAGTAGTTCTTGCAGGACCCCGGCAATTGATCGCACTCGGGACGAATCACGGCCCAAGGGATATTCATCCGGAGCACGCCATCCGGAACATTGAAGGCGAACGCGAGGTGCACTCGCTTCAGGATCGTAGATGTTTTCCTTGTCGAGGGTCGTCGAAAGATCCACATGGTCGAGGCCCGCGACGACGCGGAGTTCCCGCGTCAATCCGCGACAGCCCGGCGCGTCCGACGTCACTTCGAGCGCCGCCACGAGCGGGCCCGATTCCTTCACGGCGATCTTCGCCGGACCATTGCGTTGCGCCGTCTTCGGGTCCCGTCCGGCGACGTAGAAGTAGTCGTTGAGTCCCAGTCCGTTGGCGCCGTCCACGAGATTGACCGGTGAGCCTTCGCACGCGAGCGATGCGATCGCCCCGGTGGTTTCGTCTACGGTAAGCGTGACGGCGCCGTTCGAAAGGCTCGGTCCGTTTGCCTCCGCGCGCCCGGCGATAAAGGGCTCTCCGGATTGGAATCGAAATCGCGCGGCACCCAGAGGCGGTACGTCTTTGGCCAGGAACACGAGCGCTCCGGACGCCAGCCGTTGCGACGGCACGGGATTGCCGCCTTCATCGGTTACCCGGTCTCCGGCCACGGTCCATTCGACAGGGCACTTCCACCAGGTCGGTGCGCGGCCATGATGCCGTGTTGTACACGTCAATCGCGTTGATTGTCCCGAAGGTTCTTGCGCGTCCAACGCTTCCGCCAGCAAGTCACGTGACTGCCGTTCGGCTTCGAGGGCGAAGGCCTGTTTGATCCGCCACTGGTTGAGCGCGAAATCGCTTTCCGGCTCGGTGATGCTGTTGTGCGCGCCCCAGGTGTGCTCGTCGTACAGCAGGGCCTCGCGCCAGGCCGCGTTGAATTTGCCGGCCGGATAGTTTTGCACACCGCGCATCGCCCAGAGGGTTTGGGCCTGGACCAGACGTTCCGCTGCCGCGCGATTGATCGAGGTCTCACGCGCCGACGACGCCGCGCCGTCTTCCCAGTACGGCGTAAAGTCGCCGCTGACTGATGGAATCTGGTCGCGATAGCGCTCCTCGAATGCGTGAAACATCTCGCTGTCGGTGGTAATCACGAGCCGGGGGAAAGGTAGCGTTCATTCCAATCCTTCACGAAGTCGCAAATGCCCGGATCGGGAGGCCCGTTGTCGCCGCCGATGTTGTAGCGGACCTGCACCATGTCGTAGGGGTAACCCTTGGCGTCCAGATCGTCGAGGTACTCGAGCAGCGCCGTCCCGTCCCGGAGCGGTCCGCGGTGGAACCAGGAATAGCCGTGACCGGCCATCCAGCACAAGACCTTCTGGTTTTCCGAAGGCGATACCCAGTAGAAGGGCCGGTCGCCCCACGCCGACAAGGTCGATCCGATGCGGTGCCCGTAGTTCGGTCCGATGGAGAAATACTTCACGCCGCTCAGCGCGAAGGCGGGCACGATGCCCCAGGTGTATCCGGGGACATCGGTGATCATGGCGGAGTCAATCGTGAGGTCATACTGCTGAGCGAGACGCCGCGCGCATCCGGTCAGTTCGCAGGAGTTCCTCGGGACGGCACAGCGCGGTGAGTTCGTTGCCGTATAACGCGTCCAGGCCAATCCAGCCCTTCTTCACCGCCGCGACGAACCGCTCGCGGGTATCCGCATCGGCTTTGGCGAGGTAGCTGTCCACGGCCCACAGGCCTTCCGGGCTCCACTTGAATTGCGCCCCGGCGGGGTAGTCGGCCGTTTTCTTCGCAAGATCGATGGCCTGATCGATGAACTCCCACTGCCGGGCTTCGACCTCCGTTTGCACGTGGGTGTAGCCGATGTCGAGATGCGTATGGTGCAGGAGGTATACGACCCATTCGCGGACCGGCTGGACCACGACCTCCCGATCCGCCAGCACTGCGCCGTTGGATTCCAGTTTGACGGCGACGTTGGTCTCCTTCTCCACGGCGGGTGTCTCGTACTCGATAGACTGCTGGCCCTGGACGATCTGGACCGGAACCGGATCCCCGCCGCCGACGGCTAACGTCGCATCGATCGGGTCGCCGATATGTTGAATGTGCACGTCGACAGGCTGGTACTTTTCGCCCTGTCGCTCGAACAAGACGCCTCGCGTGCTCACAGAATCTACCATCGTCTCCGCAGTCAACCCGCCGAGAGACATACCGGAGGGGGTCTCCAACGCGAGCGCGTCGTACAGCATCCAGCTTCCGGCAATCGCTGTGATGGCGATGGCGTTGTTGCCTTGCTTCAGTTCCGCCGCGGGAAAGACCACTGTAAAACGATGTTCCTTCCCCGCGGAGGCGTTGCCGCGGATGGACTCATCGGACGCGCCGCGCGGGGTGCTGTGCTCGTAGGAGTGGCCGTTGACGTCAATTCGGAGTTTCGGCGGGGAGCCGGCATGGGTGTCGGCAAGGTCCACGACCAGCGAGCATTCGCCGTCCGACACGACCCGATCCAGGCCGAAGTAGATGGTAAACGTGTGCAGTTTACCGCCGGCCCACGCGTCGCTCGGACCGGGATGCACGTAGGGCCAATCGGTGCCGGGATCGGACTGGCCTACGAGAAAGACGGGTTCTCCGCGGGACGAATCATATTGGTCGTAGTGATTGGGTGCATACGCGAACTCTGCGGTGTCGTTGTCCGCCTTGCCGATTTCCCACAATGTCTTTTCTGCCGCGTAGGCCGACAGGAGGGGACCGCACAGCACAATTACCGCCAGAAACGTCCACGAAGAATAGCACTTAAACATTCGATGCCCCCCTTGATGCGCGTGCCGCCGCTGCAGGATACGATTTATTAGCGTATCCTGAGGACGTTTCCGCAACCAGCCCTGATAGCCGAACCGAGACCGGATCACCTCTTCCGTTCCCCCAACGTCAGTCTACCAAATTCCCCTACGTCGGGCGACACGGCATGGTCTCCTATGCACAAAGCATGGAATCATACCGACAGGTGGCGAATGGAGACTGACGGAACGGCGAGAGCAAAAGGGGCGCGCACTGCAAGACGCGAGCCGACGCATCACTCCCGGATGAACGACCCTGCCATCCGGGAGCGACACGCCGACGATACGGTGAAACGAGATTACGATTGTGCGTTGGCGGACTTTGCCCGTTGGTAAGCTGCCTCAAAAATAGGGACCGGGAACACGTACTCAAAACACCGGTTGCCGAGCATCATCGGCTGAATCGATTCGGGATGGGTGCGCGCAACGTCACGTATCAGATGACGAACCAGGTTCTGATGTTTGAACGTCTTCCACTGCATGGAACTCGCCGAACTCACAGGCATCGCTTGGAAATCCGACCCTTTTGGACACCGTCAGAAGCGATTCGGAAATCCATGGGGTCAATCCTTCAAAGAGGTAGAGCGCACCCAAGTAGGCGAACGGATCCATCCGTGTGGCCGCGTAGTTCCAGAACGACGCGACGGCGCACGCCGACGGGCTCATGTTGATCTTATCGGTACGTGATTCATCCCCGTCGAGAGCGAGAAAATCCCGTCTCGCCATCAGGCCATGATCGAATTCGTCTGCCTGATGCACGAGCATACTTTGAATCAGTTTTGGCGACACCGCTCGCGGCAGCCTGCCGATCGCGGAAATCGCGCCGGAGATCGCATCTTCCTGATACCAGACTATCTCCAGGTACACTTCGCGTATGATGGAAATCAGGTTGTTGCGGTCCACGTTCTCCGCCGTCATCACTGACCAGGCTTCAGTCGAAATCAGCCGGTTCATAATATTCTGGATCCGCTCGTCAAGCCAATCCAAAAACCGGTCTGCATCGGGTATGGTCTCATTCAAGTTTGTTGATTCGATTCCCGTGGTAACTGCCATGGCTGTGTCCCTTCTGTTTTCGTTTTTGCCAAGATTGGCGCTGCTTAAACTAATGATTGATTGCCGGAGTTGTTGCGGTGTGCTTCCAGCACCTTGTAAAGCGGCGATCCGCAGGCTGTGAGGTGATCTGCATCTAGGCACGAGAGCCGCATAATGTCCACGTCGCCGTATTCGGGATGGGAAACCATGCCCATCGGCACGAACCCCAGTTTCTGGAAAAACGCGACGAGGTGGGCGTTGCAGTCGATGTAGCAATGGACGTTGCGGTTTTCCACGCCGAACTGATAGATGGCAAGGGCGAGGTCGAGCCCCAGGCGCGTGGATCGTTTGTGCCTGGCGACCATCAGCCGCGTGACGATGCTCGTTGTCTCTTCGTCAAAATCCGGATGGGCTCGACACCCATAGAGATTTACGTACTCGTCCAACCCGCCGTCCCGCGTAAAATTGACGCGCACGGTTCCCACGATCTCGTTATTCTCCCAGGCGGCGAGCACATGCCCCGTGGGCTCGAGGGGATCGCAGATCGTTTTCGACGCGTGATCGGCGTAGAACTGTTTCCGGTTCATCTCCTCAACATAGACCGCGTACCAGAACCGCCGGACTTGTTCCCGTTCCGATTCGTTTTCCACAAGCCGGAGATTGCGGTTGCGCGGGTATTCGAAGCGAATAGGTTCAACTGGTACGGCGACATTCATGCTCTCAGTCATTCTTCCCCTCCTGATAGGTTCACGGCATCGACGCACGAAGTGCGTTCTGCTTGCAGCCAACTCTTCATCGCGTGACGACCAGGACGCGACCGTCGGCATTGCATAGGCAAGATTCGGGCCAAGTGCAGTCCTTCCGAGGCCGTGCACTCGAAGGTGTTTTATCAAAAAGGTTTAGGCGGAGCATGCGAGGGACGGACGGGGCTACCCTGTCGCTCGTTGGTGGTCCAGTACCTGAACCATGCGGTACAGCTACTGGGCCATTTGCATTGAGCGTCGATGCTGCGTTCGTCCGATTCACGGGGGATAGAAATTGGTGTTTCGCATCCGATCGGTTGCGGGATGCGGAGCGCTCCGGATCGGAAACGGGCATACGGGAATCACGCGCGACGCCCATGGTTGGAACCGTGGCAATACTATCTACCGGAATCGGTGATACGCGCTCAGCGCGTGCAGAGCATTTGCCGTGACGGGAAGATATTCGTAGAATGCGCAGTATGCCGTTCGATGCGGAAACCATGGGTTCATACCGTCTTGTCCACGAATTGGGGCGGGGCGGAATGGGGGTCGTGTACCTTGCCGAAGATACGCAGTTGAGCCGCACGGTCGCGCTCAAATTCCTGTTTCCGACCCTCGCCAACGATCGGGCGTTCATCGACCGCTTCCAGCAGGAGGCGCGGGCCATATCGGGGCTGAACCATCCCCACATCGTGCACATCAACAGTTTCCAACGGTTTGACGACCAACAGGTTGCCATCGACATGGAATACGTCGGCGGCGGGTCCTTGGGGCAGTTGATGGCCGGGCGGAAAGCGGACGCGCCCGCTGGTGCGGTTTCGATGGATGCCATCGTGACGATTGCCTATGAAACACTGTTGGGGTTGCAGGCCTGTCACCATCTCGGCGTGGTCCATCGCGACATCAAGCCGAGCAACATCCTGCTTACCGGCGAGGGCCGTGTGAAGATCACGGATTTCGGTTTGGCCACGGCGTACGCCTCGCATCTGGAAGCGTCGGTGGCGCGGACGACGAGTTCGAGCTTCTTCATGGGCACGCCCCGGTTTGCACCGCCGGAAGCCTGGGAATGCCTGAAACCGGAGCCCATGTGGGATTTCTACTCCCTGGGCGTCGTCCTTTACGAGGCATTGACGGGAGTCATTCCTTACGACGGGGGCTCGCCGCTGGCGATCATCAAACAGATGACAGGGGAAA
Organism: Candidatus Hydrogenedentota bacterium; assembly: GCA_963745075.1. Taxonomy (GTDB): domain Bacteria; phylum Hydrogenedentota; class Hydrogenedentia; order Hydrogenedentales; family SLHB01; genus JAHDWY01. The sequence continues at coordinate 97,394 of CAVUWV010000012.1, forward strand.
AACCCCCGACGGTGCGCGAGGTAAATCCGAGTATTTCGGAGCCGCTGGGCGCCCTGGTAGATTCCATGATGTCCCGTTCACCCGAGGAACGGCCGCAAAGCGCCGAGGAAGCGATCGAAGCCTTGCGTGCAACACCGGAGTTTCCCAAGGGCGACGATGGGGAAGGGCCGACGATCGTTCTGCCGCTCAAGGTGCGGGGCGATCGCACGGCGAAAACCTGGTCGAGATCGTCCCGGGCGTTGGTCGCGTCGCTTGCGCTTGTTGCCGTGGTCTTCGTAGGGTCGCTCTTCGCGTGGTTTCAGTGGTCCCCGTCGCGTAACCCCTCGGGGCCGGCGGAATCACCGTCCGCGTCGCAAACACCATCGCCTGCGAAAGCGGAAGCGGCACTTGCATCATCCCGGTTTGCCGAAGGGCAATGCCGGGTGTATTCCGTCACGTCGATCGGGGGCGAGGCCTTGCCCGGTTGTTCGCTGTTGTATGTGCGCGGGAACGACGGCGGTGGCCAGTTCGTCGCGTATTGGGAATCCGGCATGCTTCGCGCGGACGCGGCGTCCGAGGCAGGTAACGTTCTGGAACTTCGCGGCGGATGGGCGCGTTTCCGCGATAGGTTCGGCCGGGCCGTGCAACGGGGCACCTTGACGGGCACCGGTCAATGGCTTGCCGAACGCAACGCGTTTACCGCGACACTGCGGATGGTCAACGATTCCGACAATACGGTCTTCGATGCGACATTGAGCGGCGTGACCCGAGACCCGCGCGAAAGCGACACCCAATTCTTCGCGACACTCGAGGAGCAACCGAGTGTAATGTCGCTGATTTACAACGAGTTGCTGCCGCGGGGCATCGATTGGGCGATCCAATGCGAGGGGTATCTGCCGGCACTGCCCGGCGCGCGATACGCGGTGCCCGCGATCGATGCCGGTGCCGTTCGCGTTGACGGGATTCTTTCCGAGGAAACCTGGTTCAAAGCATATTATGACGAAACCGGACGGATCGGCGAATTGAAATCACTTCCGGGATCCGAACCCGTCAGCCTGCACGTGCGCAGTACGCCACAAAACGCGTTTCTCGGCGTGAGCATCCCGGTCAAGGGAAGCAGTGCTTTGCGGCTGGCGATTGCCGTTCAAGATCGCGTCGGATTGCCTTTCAACCTGACGCCGCGCTACGTCATCCGTGTCAGCGATGACGCGCCGATCGAATTCACGCGATATGTCGGGTCTCGCGAGGCGCCGTGGGAAACCCCGTGGCACGTGGAGACAGGGCAGTCGGAGAATGCGTGGACCGTGGAGCTGGCAATACCGAGGATCGATACCGGCGATGACGCCGCACGCATGCGATTGAACGCGGCACTCTTCCGCGTGGCCCCCGGTGGCGAAGCGACGCCCATCGCAACGTGGGGGTGGCCCGAACTCGACGCAACACGGCACGGCGCCCTATTGGTGTTCAAAACTGTGAATGGGGCTAGATAACAATCCGTTTGGGAGTAGGCGATGTGATTCGGACAATGATCGCCCATTGAGTTCGGTGCGGCACTGCTGTTCCTGGTGAGCCTGCTCCCGTGCTTCAGCGGAGGAACGGTACACGCGCAGGAACCTGAAGAGGCATTCGTTCCGCCGTCGTCCAATCCGGCATCGCTTACCGTCGTGAATGACCTGCTGCTGTTCGTCGCCGACGACGGCCTGCACGGCCGGGAGCTGTGGCGGTACCACGACCGGACCGACGAAGCCGCAATGGTCGCGGATTTGACGAAGGGCCCGGAGGAGACAATCTTTGGACCAATGGTCTCGTTTGCGCAGCATTGCCTGTTTGGCGTCCGCGATGCCGAGCATGGAAGTGAACTTTGGATCACGGACGGCACCGAGAAGGGCACGGCTCGTCTCGCACGCTGGGATTTTGGACCGGAGAAAGGGTTCGCCTATTTTCTGGGCGAGTTGGACGGTCAGTATATCTTCGCCGTTGATGAGGCGTTCGCGACACGGTTGTGGCGGACGGATGGGACCCCGGAAGGCACGCGATCGGTAATGGAGTCGGAGGGCGGCACCTCGCCGATGGTGGAGCGCGATTGCGCCTGCCGGGTCGGCGACGCACTCCTGTTTCCCGCCTATGTCGCCGGGTCGAAGGCCGGCGAATTCCGCTCCGGATTGTGGCGCACAGACGGAACCGCGGAGGGCACGTCGGAACTTCGAACCTTTCTCGAAGCGCCCGAAGAACTGATTTCTATCGACTCCGGCGCGATTTTCAGTGCCTATACCGAAAAAACCGGGCATGAAGCTTGGATTACAGACGGCACATCCGATGGCACTCGACTTCTGCACGATATCGTGGAAGGCCCGGGGTCATCGGGGCCGAAGGGATTTTGCCCGTTTGGACCACGTTTTATCTTCTCCGCGTGGCGGGAGCGCACGGGCACCGAATTATGGTTGTCCGGCAACGCTCCCGGTGACTTGACGGAGGTGGACATCGAGCCCGGTGCGAATGGGTCGGACCCCTATGCGTTCAAGGCGGCAGGGCCGTATGTGTATTTCTGCGCGACACGCAGCGGCTTTGGCAAAGAGTTATGGCGTTCCGACGGCACACCCGAAGAAACTATTCGGTTGACGGATAGCCGTCCCGGGCCGCTGTCGGGAGAACCGTATGCGTTGTGCGTCTTGAACAACCAGGTGTTCTTCAGCGCCCACAACGACGAATACGGCGAGGAACTTTGGGTTAGCCGGGGTGACCCCGCGAATACGCAAATGGTGTTGGATATCGCGAAGGGCCCCATGAGTTCGGAACCGTATGGAACGGTCGTGTATCACGGTCTGGTGTATTTCGCAGCCACCCATCCGCTCCACGGCCGGGAACTCTGGCGCAGCAACGGCTCGCCCGAAGGGACCGCCTTGGTCAAGGATATCAACAACGATCTCCGCATCAACCCGTCGTCCGCGCCGCAGCAGTTGACCCCCGCCGGCAAGCGGCTTTTCTTCGTGGCGAACGATATCCAGCACGGCGCCGAATTGTGGCGCACGGATGGGACGCGGGCCGGCAGCGCCATGGTGCGCGACATCTATCCCGGCCGGGCCAGTTCGGACCCACGGAATCTGACTGCGGTGGGGGAACGCGTTTATTTCAGCGCGGATGATGGCGCACATGGCGTCGAACTCTGGCAGTCCGATGGCGAAGCGACCGGCACGTCGCTCGTAGTCGATATCGCCCAGGAAGGGTCGTCCGGGCCGCGGGAGCTGACGGCCTTTGGAGACGTGCTGATGTTTGTGGCACATCGCCCCAGCGACGGCGAGGAACTCTGGATTACCGAACCGGGCGGCGCGCGCCGCATGCGGGACATCGCGCCGGGGCCGGCTTCCTCGAGCCCGCGCGACCTGGCCGTCTGGCAGGGAGCGGTTTATTTCCGTGCCGACGACGGGGTGCATGGCGAGGAACTCTGGCGCAGCGACGGCACGGAGCGCGGCACGTTTATGGTGAAGGATATCGTTCCTGTGCCGTACGAGGGGGCTTCGTTGGAGGAAATCGTTCCGAACGGCGATCGGCTGTATTTTGCGGCCGACGATCGGGTCCATGGATTGGAGTTGTGGACGTTTGGGCCGGAAGATGCTAGATTACCCTCAGTCCTTGACCTGGTGACCTTAGACGATATTCTAGTGACCTCACATTCACCGACGGGGAGCCCGTAGCCAAATGCACGAGCTGGTCGAACGAACCGGCGCCTCCGAAGGACGGCGCTGGACCATCAAACGCGAGCCCATGCTGCTGGGGCGCAGCGCGCAGTGCGACATCCGCGTCATCGATACCATTGTGTCGCGCCGGCACTGCGAGATCTGGGAGTCCGACGCGGGCGTCCACTTCCGGGACCTGGGCAGCAGCAACGCCTCGCTGATCAATGGCGAGCCCATCCACGAAACGGTGTTGCGCACCGGCGATGAGATCTCCATTGGCGGCCATGTGTTCGTCGTCGCTTCGGCCGAAGTGAAGAATGATTTTCTGGATGCGTCCGTGGACGATCCAACCCCCATTACGGTTGCGTTGTCCGAAAGTGTGTACGCGCTGGACGAGGTATGTGAAGTTGATAAGCCGGGGTTTACGGCAGAAGACGGATTCCGCTCGTTGCTGGCTTTCAGCCGCCAACTCAGCCGAATCGAGACGGTGACGGAATCGCTCGAATGCCTGGAGCGCCTTCTCGTGGATCGGTTCAAGCCGGAGGCGTTGTGGGTGGTGACGTTTCGCGGCGCGGAACGTGAACCCTTACAACAACGCATTGTTGGCGATGCCACGTCCGGCAACATCCCCGTCGACGCGATTCACCGCGCGGCGCAACAGACCGCCGGGTTTCTCGTGCCGTTGACCCACCGCGGCGGCAAACGGAGCGCGCTGCAGACCCTCATGGTGACGCCGCTCACCATCGGAAACGAGGCCATCGGCGCCATCGCCGCGCAGGCCGGCCTGCCCCATGGCGTGTTCGACGAGAGCGATCTCGAGTTCTTCATCGCCGTCGCCCACACCTTTGCCCCGTATTTCCGTGCGCTCGGGCGTGCCGCGCAATTGAAACGGGACTATGAACGATCCGACGCCGCGTTGGATCGGAGCAGCGGGCTTATCGGAGAAACCCCCGTCATGCGGCGCGTGCGTAAAGAGCTTCGACGGGCCGCCGAGACGCCCTTAAACGTACTGCTCTGCGGAGAAACGGGGACGGGCAAGGAACTCGCCGCGCGCATGCTTCACGATGAGTCCCCCCGCGCCGACGGACCTTATATCGTGGTGAACTGCGCTGCGATCCCGTCCAACTTGTTCGAAAGCGAGATCTTCGGTCACGAGCAAGGCGCGTTTACCGGCGCGACCCGCCGCAAGATCGGCCGTTTCGAAGAGGCCCATGGCGGCACCCTGTTTCTGGACGAGATCGGCGATCTCTCCGAAGAGAATCAGGCCTGCCTGTTACGGGCCATTGAAGTCGGCTCGTTCAACCGCGTGGGTGGTCCGGCCATCATCGTCGACGTACGCGTTGTCGCGGCGACCAACCGGTTGTCGGTCAATGCCTCCCATCCGCAATGCATGCGGTCCGACCTTTACCACCGCTTGAGCGGGTTCGAAATCCACTTGCCGCCGCTGCGGGAGCGCATAAAGGACGTCGGTCCGCTCGCGGAGCATTTTCTTCAGCAATTTAACCGGCACAACGGCACCTTCATCGCGGGTATCGCGCCGGAGGCGTACCAGGCCCTGTCGGAATGGTACTGGCCCGGCAACGTCCGCGAGTTGCGGGCCTGCATCGAACGCGCCGCGTCACTCACGCAAAGCGACACGATTCAACTCAGCGACATCCTGCTCCGCGACCCGGTCGCCCGAGCTGCCGAACAGTCCGGTGTGAAATTGACACTCGCCGAGGCCGAAAAGAAGCACATCCTCGCCGTGCTTCAGCACAATCAGGGCAACATCCGCGCGACCGCGCGTGCCCTCGACATCTCCCGCACCACGCTCTACAAAAAATTCGAGGACTACGGCATCACGTCGTAGACTCGACTGGCTTCAGTCGCTCATGGGCTGTGTGCGCAATCACCGTAGTACGTGGCTTCTCATGTTAACTCCCAATCCAAGCGAATCGTTTTGGGGCGATGCCCACGCGGAGTTCGCAGTCTTCGACGATCGCCAACACAAGTGTGTATGGTGGAATCCACACGAAAACATCATTCGCAGTCTTCGTAATTTTTCGCTTTGTAACTAGCTGAAGTGTAATTGGTTATCAAGGTTCAGCGCTTTGCAGGCATGGGCGGCGCTTGTGACCTCAAGCGGCCGGTTCCGATGTCCCAAAGGTCCAAATGTTCTATCCCGGGATTCTCACACGCATCAAACGTCGAATCCGTAAATCCAAACCGCCCTGGAGCTTCGCGCGTTGGTCCGAGCTTTTGGGGTTCGCAGAGCGCGCTCGGGAATTCCTCAACTGTGAGCCTTCGGTCTTTCTCGAAAGCATTTCTCACCGCGTCCAAGGTACCGGTTCAGCAAGACGACGATTTTCGGGGCGGTGAGAAATGCGGGCTACACCTTTCATCCCGCTCATTCTATACGCCTGACGCCCGCCGGATCTCCTGGTTCCCCACGCTGGTTCCCGTTGCCGCCAAAACCTTTAGCGCAGCCGTCGATTGGAAACGACTGTGCACTATCCAGTATCTTAGTTGGCGTGTGAAGTTGTGTTGCCGTCTCTGTGCTTGGTATGTGTGAGTCCCGTATTCATTGAGGATTACGGGCGGGAAGTTTGGTTCCTTAGTATGGGGTCAGTTTGAGTACCGCCGGAAAGATTCAACCGGGCCGTCTGTTAGGCAAATACCGCATTATCTCGGAGATAGGCCGCGGAGGAATGGGGGTTGTCTATCTGGCCGAGGACACGTCGCTCGACCGCAACGTGGCGCTGAAACTCTTGCCGGCTGCACTCATGCTGGATGAATCCTTCGCGGCCCGGTTCCGGAAGGAAGCGAAGGCTATCGCAGCGCTCTCCCATCCCAATGTCGTTCACGTTCACGCGTTCGAAGTGATCGAAGGAATCCCGATCATCGAGATGGAGTATATCGAAGGGGGTTCACTCAGCGAGCGCCTGCGCAAGGAAGTCCTTACCGCCCATACGCTGGTCAAGTATGCCCACGACGTGGCCGCGGCACTCGGTTTCTGCCATGGGTTGCACGCGGTTCATCGCGACATCAAGCCATCGAACATCCTGATTGACCGGCTCGACCGCGCGCGGCTAGCCGATTTCGGAATCGCAAAAGCCGTTGCCGAATCGGAGCACCTTTCGCTTACCCATTCCTGGTCCGGTGTTTTTCAGGGCACTCCGCACTACGTGCCGCCGGAGGCATGGGAAGGACGTCCGCCTACACCGGGGTGGGACATCTACGGGTTGGGCGTGGTTCTATTCGAATCGTTGACCGGAGCGCCGCCCTATTCCGCACCCACGCCGCTCGAACTCGTCCGGAAGATCGCGACTACCCCCGTTCCCCCGATCAGAGAATTAAATCCGAAGGTATCCGAACCACTCGGCGCGCTGATCGATGAAATGGTGTGCCCAAATCCGGACGAACGGGTAGGTGATGCCGAGCAGGTTCTGCGCCGCTTGGAGGATGTACCGGAATACGAGGCGGTCGGCGGCTCGGAGGCCGTGACGCAGACGTTGTCGACCCCTTCGACACCGCGTATTTGGCGAAGTACGACGAGCGCGATTCGCCGGAATCGTGTGTCATTCGGGGTTCTGGGCGCTGCGGTTCTTCTGGTCCTGCTCGCGATAGGGTATCTCATGCCGCGTCTTCCGCTGCACGCGGACGACACGCGTATGGGCCCATCGCAGTCCGACATTGGATCGTCAATTGCGGGTCCCACGCAAGACGTAGATCTCCTACTCCCGACGCTTTCGACGGAGGGTTTACTCGGGTTGTCGAAAGGCGTTACCGGCGGGAACACGCTCGTCTTCGCGGCACGACACCAACCCGATGTCACCGAAGTTTGGCTTGTCTCGTTCACCAGCAGCGGAGACCCCGTTCAAATTGTCGCCAGCGGTTCCGAAAATGTGGAGTGCCTCGATCTGGTAAAGGAGAGCGAAGACGGCGACTATACCGTACACGGTTCTTGGGCCGGTTACTCGGACGAGGCGGGTACCGCATTTCAATATGGCACCGTACAGGGCTCACTCGAATGGCGGCCGGTCCCGGCCAACTTTTACGGTGTCTTGACCTATCACTCGGATAAGACCGGGGCCGATTACGACGAGCCGGTAAGTGCGGGCAGGCATCCGGACATTGTCAATGACACACAGTTTGTATATCACTTGGAATCTTCGGAGTACATTCAGCCGGTTCTGTACAACCAACTGATGCCTCGCGGATTGGAATGGGCCGCATCTATCGACGGCTTATTGCCATGCTTTGTGGGTGGTGTTTCGCATGTCTCAACGATCACCGAGGCTGCGAATGGCGTATCAAACGATCACGCTGCCTGGGACGAGACGTTTGTAGACGTTGCACCCTTGGACGGGTGGCCGAAAACGCTCCGTCCAGAACTATATGCGGTATGCACGGCGAAGGCATTGCTTGTGCGTTTCCAGTGGAAAGACCTCGCGGTGGATTCTCCGTTGCTCGATTTGCGCGTATTGCGGACGTATCGCGTTCCCTTGTCGGCGAGCCCGGCATTGCGGATCGTGTATGAAGCGAAAAACGACACAACGCGAGAATGCTTTGGCGGCGACGGCGAAACGCTCGTCGAAGGCGACTGCACATTTCAAACCGGCACGACCGGCGATACAACGTACATCGAAGGCGTGATTCCCCATACCGTGTTTGGTGACGGCATGGAAGCGCCCGGCGTTGATGACCGGTGGCGACTTAACGCGCTGGTGTACCGCAAGGGCGACACGTCCGGACGCGAAATCATCTGTCGCTGGGGATTCCCGGACGAGACCGCCGTGCAGCATGGTGCCGTCCTTCGCTTCGACGGGAAAACGGGGAACCCGGCACGATGAACTGGCAGTTGACGACCAAGATCGGAAAACGTAAAGGGGCGAGTTGGCCGATCGGGGAAGGCGCGCTGCTAGTGGGCCGCTCGAAGCGGTGCGACGTGACGGTTCCGGACCCTCACGTATCGCGCGAGCAGTTTCGATTGATTCAGCGTGACGGTAAGGTCCTGCTCGCACACCTCAGCGCGAACCATCCCACATTGGTGAATGGACGAACCGTGTCCGAAGTCGTCGTCAATCCCGGGGACGAGATCAATGTGGGGAGTGTGACGTTTATCGTCACCGTCATGAGTGAAGACGAACAGGTTACTCCAGGACTCCTAGATGCTCACACGCCGGTAACGATGCCGGTGCGTCCGGGTTCCGTGGTGGAACTCTCGGTCGCCGGGGTCGCGCCTCAGGCGAAACCGCGGGATATTCGCGATCTCGCTACCTTGCACGATCTCGCCATGCAACTTGGCGCTCATTGCACCGAGGCCGAAACGATAGAAACGGTTGTCTCGTTCATCGTACGCAACGTCGCGGTATCGGCGTGCTACTGGTTGCGTTCCGATCCGGCGGGTAGTTTGACGGTCGTCCATCCCCCAAATCACGAACTAAGTGAATCGTTGATAGGTGTTGTGCAGGAAGAACTAAAATCGGGATTGGCCTTGGCACGAACCGTACTTGCGACGGAAGGGGATGGGCCGGAGCGCGATGTCTTCTTTGTGCGGTTTTGCGTGCGGAACAACTCGTTTGATCTGGTTTGTCTGGAGTGCGAGCGGCCGTCATCGTTCGACGGCGATTCGGATATCGGATTTGTGCTGGCGATTCTCCGAACGGCCGAGCCGTATCTGGCGAACGTTGCTAACCCGACCACGGAAGTGGACGCGCTCGCACGCGATACCGAATTGGAAGAAGAGAATTCGCCGCTGGTGGGTCGAACCCCGGGAATCAAACAGGTGCGCAGGGTTCTTGCCATGGCGGCACGTGCCGAGTTGCCCGTCCTTATCCAAGGTGAGACCGGCACCGGAAAGGAGCTTGCCGCGCGGCTCCTGTACCAGCTGTCGGCGCGAAGCGATAAGCCTTTGATTGCCGTCAACTGCGCCGCGCTACCGGATTCATTATTTGAGAGCGAGTTCTTCGGGCATGAAAAAGGCGCCTTTACCGGCGCGAGCGCTGCGCGGGATGGACTCATGAAGCAAGCAGATGGGGGCGTTTTGTTTCTCGATGAACTTCCCAGCCTCAGCTTGCAAAACCAAGCCCGATTGCTCCGGGCCATTGAGACCGGCGCTTTCCGGCCGGTCGGCGGTCGGGCCGAAGACTACGCGGACGTATGGGTGATTGCGGCGTCAAATCGCGACATGTACGATGCCGTCGCGAAAGGCGAGTTCCGGGAAGACTTGTATTACCGGCTTCGGGCTATCGACATTGTGATTCCTCCGCTTCGCGAACGGAGGGAGGACATCCCGTTGCTCGCGGAGAAATTCATGGAAGAATTCGCCCGGCAAAAGAATACATCTGCGCCTACTTTGGGAAAGAAGGAGTTTGCGTATCTCAAGTCGCTGGCTTGGCCGGGCAACGTCCGGGAATTGCGCAATCGGATGCAGACCCTGGTTGCCCTGCATCCGGGCAAGCGAATCTTGGTGGACGATTTGCGTAGCCTGGTGCAACCTTCGTCTCCGTTGCCCGACAGTCTTGAAGAAAGCGTTCAGAACGCAGAGCGCGACTATATCAGCCGTGTGCTCGGAGAATGCGGCGGGCGCATCTCGACGGCGGCGGAACGGCTCGGAATGCATCGCAATACGTTACGCAAGAAAATGCAGCAATATGGCCTTGGAAAGTAATACCAAGTGCAACGGCAGGAATCCTGGTGCAATGCAAGCGCGTCGCGTCGCGCTATGTGGATGGATGACGTTCGTGCTGACACTGTCTTGGGGATTCCATACTTTCGGGACTGCGATCGCGCAAGACGCTCGCGTGAATCAGGCCCAGTATTCCGTCGCGCTTCAACCGAACCCGGGTTCCAAAATCCACCGGATCATCTCATCCGATCGGTACGTATTCTTCTGGGCCGACAACGGGTATTGCGGGGTTGAACTCTGGAAATACGATCCCGTGAACGGTGAAGTCTCGCTGGTTTGCGACATCAATCCCGGTTTGTCGGACGGCATATACGCGAACGATTGCGTGGTTTGGAAAGGCGTTCTCTATTTTTCCGCCGCGGACGGCGTCCACGGAATGGAGCTATGGCGGAGCGACGGAACGGAGGAAGGAACCTGGCTCGTCAAAGACATCAACGAAATTCGTGACCAGGGGTCCAAGCCCGAGTTGTTCCAGATTCTTAGGAATTCGCTGATCTTTTTGGCCGACGACGGCGTGCACAACGTTGAGCTTTGGCGCTCGGATGGAACGGCGAAGGGGACTGCCCTTCTGGCAGATATCCAACCCCCGAGTTTGGGTAAAGGCACGTTCAATGCGGTCGCGCCATTCGGCGATTTCGCGTTGTTCAGGGCGGCTTCCAAGGCAGACCTGGGAGAACTCTGGCGAACCGATGGCACGACCGAGGGGACCCACCAAATCGTCGTGGACGAATTGGACATGGGGGCTTTCCAAGGCCCTATCGTGCCCTTGGGGCAGTGCGCCGTGTTTGTCGGCAAATCACCGGGCGCAGGCGCGGAGTTGTGGCGAACGGACGGAACCCCGGAAGGCACATTTCTGGTGCGAGACATCCGGTCGGGTCCGGCGGATTCCAATCCCGCAGACCTTACGGTATTCAAGGGGCGAGTCTTCTTCAAAGCGCAGGACGATAGTCATGGCGCCGAACTTTGGTCGTCCGACGGCACACTCGAAGGCACCGTGCTTGTCAAAGACATGGTGCCCGGTGGAGAAAGTGGAGAACCGGCCCCGTTTCGCGTTGCGGGTAATTGGATCTTCTTTGTGGCATCAGACCCGGAGCACGGCCGGGAACTGTGGGTGTCGGATGGAACCGGGGAAGGTACGCAACTTCTCCTGGATGTCATGTCAGGACCCGAAAGTAGCGATCCCTATTCGCTTACACCCTTCGGCAATCGCTTGCTGTTCAGCGCGAAAAATCGGGGTATTGGCGAGGAACTCTGGATCAGTGATGGCACGCCGGACGGAACGGTGCCCGTCAAAGACATTCATGCGGGACCCGAAAGCTCTGAGCCCTATTGGCTGTGTGAACATCAGGGGCGGGTGTATTTTTCAGCCGACGACGGAATACATGGTCAAGAACTTTGGCGGACGGACGGGACCCCGGAAGGGACCAGCCTGCTTGCCGATATTGCATGGCCGTACACGCCGCCACCCAGTGCCGATCCTGTATTGATTACCGAAGGTCCCGACGGCGCGTACTTCATCGCCCGAGGGGAAGACCAACGCTGGCGTCCCTGTTTTAGTGATGGAACGTGGAATGGCACTTACATGTTCCAAGACGCCCCGGCGTTGCAGAAGAAGGATGCCTACTATGCATTGCTTCCCGTAGATGATGGACTCTTTCTGGCGATGAAGGGACCCGATGGACGGGCGGCAGTGTGGTTCGTGTCCCGAAATCCATTCGGCTCACACGTAGTGGCGCAACTGGGTCTTCGTTCGGCTTCACCGCGACAGGGGCTGCTAATCGCCGCAGGCGACACGGTCTATTTCCCGGGATATGAGGAAGGCTCCGGCGAGGAATTGTGGAGTGCGGACGTGCGCGGAGACAACGCCGCGTTGGTGCAGGAGATTAACCCGGGTGCGTCCGGCTCGTTTCCCGACAATCTGGTGCGGTGGAACGACCTGCTGTGCTTTACCGCCGCCTCCGAAAAATACGGAGAAGAACTATACACATGGGACGGCAACACGGTTCGCATGCTGGCCGATATCAATTCAGGTGAGGCCGGGTCCAATCCCGCGAATTTGCTCCCCAGGTCTAACGGCCTGTACTGGACAGCCAACGACGGCGTTCACGGTCCTGAAATCTGGATATGCGAAGACCCGGGCGAGCGTCCCCGCATGGTGGCCGACATAAATCCTGTACAGGACGCGCATGCAATCCCGCCGGCTCACCTCACGCCCGATGGAGAGGTACTCTACTTTGCTGCCGATGACGGCGTTCACGGGACTGAACTTTGGAAAACGAAGGGTACGCCTGATTCCACCGAATTAGTCAGGGATCTTTTCTATGGACCGGCTTCGTCGAACCCGAACAACTTGTGCGCGTCGGAGAACCGCCTGTATTTTGCCGCGGAATCCTTGGAACGAGGCATCGAACTCTACGAGACCGACGGCACGCAGGAAGGCACTTTCCTCGTGCGCGATATGGTCGTAGGGCAGGGCAGCGGGTTTCCTCACGCGCTCGTGGCGTATGGTGGCCATGTCGTCTTCTGGTCGCAGTGGGAGAGTGACGGTCAGCCGCGCAACCCCCTGGCATTCTGTTGGATCGACGGTCGTGACGTTCGCAGCGCCTCGATAGGACTGAATGATCTTGTTGCCGATCCTTCCGATTTCACGCGTGTCGGCGATACCCTCTTTTTCAGTGCCTATAGCCCGGGCCTGGGCCGTGAACTGTGGAAGTTGCAACGCTGGGGCCCCGACTCTTTCCATTGTGAGCCGGTGAAAGATCTCCGTCCCAACCGCCGCAACGTCATCCCCGCCCCGCCGCGGTAAACACGGTCTCCCCGATCGACGTTATCTTCCATCGCTCGCCACCCGTTCGTTTTCAAACCCGGTCTGTCGGGGGATGCACTCTTTAAAGTGCATTCGTGGCGCGCGGACTGTGCGCTTCCCAATGTGCGCACTTTCCCGATGCATAGTGTAACTCTCATGCAGCGCTAATCTTAGATTGCGATTGGTTCTCATCTCGGGCATTGGCACTTCACTTGCTCTCCTACCGTTGCAAGGCGTCCTTATCAATTTGCGCGTAACACGCGGAGGTGGCCCCTGTGGGCGGCAAAGAGCCCGGAGTCACCGTTAACGCGGAACACCCGCAGCCGGCGGTAATTTAGGCGAACGTCACCGCCACGGGAGGGAGGTGATTCTCACTGGGTGTGGGTAACGGCGAGGAGGACGTAAGAGACTTGTGTTTTGGAAACGATTGAAAAAGCGCGCACCACGTGGGGTGGTGTGTGTCCAACTACGAGAATCTCGGAAATGAGGAGGAGACTATGCGATCGAGATTGTATGGCTATGTTGCTGTAGCCGCTGTCGCGTGTTTCGTCGGCTACGCGCTGTGCGACAGTGCGTACGGCGACCCGTATCCAATGTTCGGGCACGACGCTCAACACACGAATTACGTTCCCGTCCCGGCCCCATTGGTGGAGCCGGATGTGCTATGGACGGCAACCACCGGTGCTTCCGACCTCGTTGGCGGCATTGCGATGAGTCCCGTTGTGGACGATGCGGGGAACACGTTTGCGGCGTTCTTCCATACGGGCAACGACGTTGAGTATATGGTCGCTATCGACCGCTTCGGTGTAGAGACGTGGCGTGCGGGAATATCTGCCCCCGGGGCGAATCTCAGCAGCCCGTTGCTCGTAAGCGGTGACTTGACGTGGTTCATTCAGCAGGGGTGGCTTGTTTCGCTAAACCAGGAAACGGGGGCCGTCAACTGGGCGGTGTATCTTGGCGGCCGCTCGATTTCCTCTCCCGTGGTGGACAGTGCCGGGAACATTTATGTCGGTGGAAGGCAGGACGGTGGCTTCTACAAAGTGGACTCCGCAACCGGTGCCGTGATTTGGGAATACGTGGTGACCGGCGGCGCCAGTTCCTCGCCGGCCTTGTCGCTCGATGAAGGAACCGTCTATATCGGCCGGAATCCGAATTCAACCTCGCCCGGCCTCCATGCCATTGATGCCGCCACGGGCGCTCTCAAATGGATCTTCAATCCGCCGGGCACCGACTTGGGGTGGACTTCGCCGATGGTCGGAGCCGATGGCACCATCTATCAGCAGGAAGACTTTACCGGAATCTTGCATGCGCTCCAGGACGACGGCACTTCGTATACCGAGAAGTGGTCATTCGACCCGCTCAATTACAGCGAACCGCCGCGGATCGCCGCCACCGACGGAAACACGATCTACGTCATCTGCAATACGCCCGAACATACCGTCGTTGCGTTGAACCCGGACGGAACGGAGCAGTGGCGAACGTTGCTCGGAGCCAACACCACGTGGGTCAGTGCCCCGCTCGTAACCGATGAGGCTGTGTACATCGTGCGGGAAGGCATGGGCGATATCGCGTGCTTGAACAAGAGTGACGGATCGTTCGTGTGGCAGAAACAAGTTGCAACCACCAATTCATGGTTGCTCGCGGCGATTGGCATAGACGGCATGCTCCACGTGACGGCCTCGGAGCCCCTGGCGGACCCGACGCAGCCTGGTGTGATTGCACTGCGCCAGACGTATCCGGGATTGGCCGACAGTGCCTGGCCCATGCTGGGAAAAGATGCGCAACATTCGGGGAACACGGACCGGTTGGGGCCGCTGAGCGAGCCCTGGGTGAAGTGGGAAGCGCACCCCGGAATTCCGTATGCCTATTGCTGGTCCCAACCTGTACTCGATGAAGACGGCAACCTCTACGTGACGGTTGGGCAAGCGAGCCCCGTCGCAGTGGCAGACCGGGGAGAGTTCCTCTTCTCGTATGATTCCGATGGTGTTGAGCGCTGGCAGAATGGGCCGCTGCCGACGCGAGGTCCGGGTCTCAGCATCCCGGCCGTCTCAGCCTATAGCAATATCATCGCGGGACTGCGTTATGGCGCGGTCGCCGCTTTCGAACGAACCGGCGGTCTTCTTCTGGGCTCCGTGTGGGTTGGCGAGAATATGATTTCGTCCCCCGCGATCGCACAGGATGGCTACCTCTATGTTGGCGGTCGGAAAGCGGACAACGGCTTCTACAAGGTGAGCCCGGTAGACGGAAGTATTGTCTGGAAGCACGCCCTCGATACAGGGACCGCGGCATCGCCGGCGTTGTCTCTGGATCAGAGCACCGTGTACGCCGCCGGCAACGAGCCGGGGGATATCAACACGCTTCATGCGATTGACGCGTGGGACGGCACCGTCAAGTGGACATTCACCCTCACGGGGAGTGGTGGCTTCGGATGGGCATCCCCCGTGGTCGGGCCGGATGGCACTATCTATCAGGAAGACAGCGACGCGGGTGTCATGCATGCCTTGGTCGACAATGGAGCCTCGTATACCGAAAAGTGGTCCTTCGATACAGCCCGGCCAGGCGATTCACCTCGTGCGCAGGCCGTCGACGATGATACCGTCTATATCGCGACGGTTGGCCCCGATGCCTTGGTCTATGCCCTCGACTTCAACGGCGTGGTCAAGTGGAACACCATGTTCCCCGGTGTGGGCTTGATTGGCGTTCCGGTGGTTACCGACGAGGCGGTCTACGTAATCCTGGAGGACGGACTTGGTGGCCGGGTCGTTGGTCTCAATGCGGACACCGGTGCCGTGCTGTGGGATAAGCAGGTCGGTTCGTCCGACGCCAGTGCGAGCGAACTCACGCTGGGCGACAACGGCGTGTTGTATTGCGCCATGTACGGTACGGACACGCATCCCGATGAGACGACCGTCTTCGCATTGGCGCCCAACAACCCGCCCATCGCCGACGCAGGGAGCGATCAGACGCTCGAAGCGACGAGTGCCGACGGCGCGTCGGTGGACCTTGACGGCTCGGCCTCCAGCGATCCCGATTCGGCCCAGGGCGACAGCCTGACCTTCGAGTGGTTGGAAGGCGGCGACGTGATTGCGACCGGAGAGACGGCGCAGGTTACCCTGCCGTTGGGCACGCACGCAGTCGTCCTGCGTGTCACAGACTCGCGCGGTGCGACTGACGAAGATACTGTCGAGATCACGGTGCAGGACACGACCGCTCCGACGTTATCACTAAGCGCTTCGCCCCACTGTCTGTTCCCGCCGAACCACAAGATGGCGGATATCGCGATCGCTGCAACGATTGACGATGACGGGGATTCGGCGCCGGTACTGACCCTTCTGTCCGTAACCAACAACGAAGGCGACGATATGGTTGATGGCGGTGACGGCAACACGACGCACGACATCCAGAATGTCGAGCTTGGTACGGCGGACGTTGCGGTTTCCCTGCGCTCCGAACGTCGAGGCAATGGGGATGGCCGTATATACGAGTTGACGTACCGCGTCACGGACGCATCGGGGAACTCGACCGTTCAAAGCGTGATTGTCGACGTACCACACGATGCGTCGGGCCACGTGTGCGATAACCCGGACTGCGATCTGAATAACAGCAACTAACGAGCAGTCGTAGTGGACCCCGCCCCTGGAACCATGGTTTCGGGGGCGGGCCCACTTCGATACCCAGTGGCACGTTCGCATGCCGACCGGGCTTCACGTGAACCGAAAGCGCCACTAGCGATGACCGGAAGGCTCGACAGAACGAAAAGGGATACGTTGTGAAGCACTTGACAAGGAAACTGACACGCTGGTGGTTGCAGGTGCGAAGCCAGAATCTTTGGAACCAGCGTCGTGACACGCCGCAACTCGCAAGCGTCAACTGCGGTACGACAACCGATAGGCGAAATCCCGAAGCGCCTCCGTCCGAGGCTTCGGTACATTCGAACCCGGTGATTCTCGCCGCGCTACGGGCCACGGTGTCGGCACGAGAAGCGGCGATTCGTCTCCATGCAGATTTGCCCACCGAGGAGTAAGCGTAATCTCCGATTGCACGTTGACCCGACGCCGTAGGCCGTCGTCGAACCCGCCCGTGCTTCGCGTCACCCCGATGTCGAGTTACCCGTATGCTCGCTGGACTACAAAAAAGAGGACCACGAGAGCCACGCCCAGCAACGTCGAGAGCCACGCGCTGTAAACGATGCACGGTACGATCGTCAGCGCGATACCGAACGCCAGGGGGACCGGTTCCCGCTGTTTCCATCCGTAGAGGGCCATCGCCGATCCCGCGCAGGTTTCGATCAATGCAACAAACATCCAGCTTCCGGTCATCTCGCCAAACATAAGGCCTCTCACTCGTCACCACTTGATGAAGGTGCTCAGATAGAGCATCCTGGGGTGCCGTCACCAGAGACGTCAGCGTATCAAATCGAGGCGCAATGTAACGAATTCAATAGCAAAGCCACTCGTGGGGCTCTTGATGGACTGCTTTGCTTCACGGGCTCTTTGAGCGGAAGCCATTTGGGCCGGCGGGTCCTGCGATTCCTCCGCTCCGTACCGCGTTCACGTCTGTGAAATTCGTGAGTTGGGGATCGATCGAAGCCGGATTGAAAACGCCGACCGAAACCGCACATCATTGCCGGCAGGTCCGGTGCGGAACGTAGATTAGGAGTGAGTATACGTCATGTTGCGTTATCTCGGGGCTTGTTGCTTTTTCCTTTGCTTCGTCGCGAATGCGGCGCCGCGTACTTCAGAAGGTCAGAACGCCGTGAAACATACGGACCCGGAACTCCGGCTCTACACCTACGAATTGCCCAAACCGGGTATCCCGGAAGCCTACGACGAGGCCATGGCTGTGGCCTGCCTGCAAGGCATCATCAACCGGGAAAGTCCCCGACTGTATGTACTCTCTCCAGCCAACGACCGGCCTCGCTATTGGCTGGATGTGCTTTGCCAGGACCACCGGTGGCTCGCCGGACGAACGCGCGCAGAACTCTCCGGTTTGGACGCGCTTATCGAACTGGCCGGTGAGCGCGCAAAAGGCATTATCATTTGGGATCCGGACGTTCCCGCGACGATCAACGTTGCCACGACGATTGCCGGTATACGCGACGGGATCGTTGTAAGTCCGGAACTGGCGGAGAAGACTTCTTCCAAATGGAATCTTCCCGTGCTGGAAGATTTGCGAGGACGCTTCGACGGCACCGAGACGGGCAGCAAGAAGAACGATGCGTACCGCTGGGCTATTCGCGAGTATTTGCAGAAGGGTTTATGCTCCTCCCATTTTCTTTGCCTGTTCGAAGACGCATTTTCGACGAGACCGGCCGGTAACATCGGATATGTCGTTACCCGTGACTGGGCAATCATGAACCGCGCTTTCGTTTTTGATTTATCCCCCTGGGGCGACGAGACGCCGAAAGACGATCCGGACCAACCGCTTGGCACAGACCTTGATACCTATCGCATGATCTTGTCCGAAATTCTGAACCAATCAGCGGGCAAACACATGACGGAGATGACGGGCTTCTTTGCCTTCTGGAAATACAGCAATGTCGCCGGATACCCGAGCGCCCACGAGCCGGTTCCCACGGAATGGGAAACCGTCTACCTCATCTCCCCGTACAACTGCTATCAAAACACGATTTCCAGCGACTGTTACAACCAGTCCTTTCACAGTCAGGCGCCGTTCAAGCGCTTGAAGCAGGAGCGTCCCAAGCGCTTGGAATCGGTAGAAGACAAAGCATATTTGTGTTTTCTGATGGCGGATTACGATTCCGCGACGCCGCTGTACGATTTTCTTCCCAAGCATTGGGACGATCCCAGTCGCGGCAAGATACCGCTGGCTTGGGGCATCAACCCGAATCTTATCGAGACCTACCCGGACCTCATCTCGTACTTCTACTCCACGGCGACCGGCAACGACTTCTTCACCAGCGACGCGAGTGCGGCGGGGTATTTCAATCCCAATCGCGTGAAGCCGGAGTATCTGCCGCTGATGGTGAAACACAACAAGAGGTTCTTCGACGCGACCGGGATGAGTATTGCACCCATGGTTCTCGATTGGGACGCGCCCACTCCGGCAGTGAAGGATGCGTTCACCGAGTTCGCGCCGGATGGCTACGGCACGATCGTCATAGACTTTCACAATAGGGGCGGATCGCTGCCCAAGCCGCAGGTTTGGAAGGGAATGCCCGTCGTCGAACTCATCAACGACACGTGCAATTTCGTAAATCCAAAACAGACTTCCGATGCGATGTACTCCGCAATCAAGAAACGCGGCGATTCCATTCCGGGGTTTTACTTCTTCCGCATCGTGTGGGTTTCCCCGACGGCTGTCATTGATTCACTCGCGACCTTCCGTGACGAGCACCCCGAGGCGGATATCGAGGTCGTCGATCCCTACAGCTTCTTCGACTTGTTCACGCAATACCAGCGGCAGGCTGCACCGCAAGAGTCGCGCTGAGAAATGCTTCCGGTTTAATGCGAATCAAGCCGATTCCTCTGCGATATGATCCGCTCGCCCTGCGACGTCCGCCAACGTTTGCAATACCACGTCCGTGGCTTCCGGGACGGGGTCACCCAATTGAGGAAGGAACAGCGTATTCTCTTCGGCTTCCTCCGCCTTTGGAAAGTCGCCGGGCTTATACCCGAGGTATCCCTCCGAGTCGCACAACGGCCCGCGGTTTCGGGTAAACACGTCAAAGCCCTTTGCAAACAGGGGCAAATTGTGCAGGTTGGGATAGGGCGCGATGCTCACTCTAAGCCCCATGGCGTTGAGGGCCTGGCAAAAGGCTTCACACGTGAGCCCGTGAAGTTCCGCTGGTTTGAATCGGACGGGAAAACCGTAGTAGCCCCCGCGTTCAGCTCCGTCGTAGACCTTCACCGGTCGCAGTCCGGGGATCTCCGCCAAACCTGCTTCCACGGCCGATACATACGCGGCCCGGCGGGCATTCAGCGCCGCAAGCTTTCCGAGCTGCACGTTGGCGATGCCGATACCCAGGGGATGAGCCCGGAATTTCATGCCGAGACCCAGCGGCTGATGCTCTTCATATTTCGCGCCCACCAGATCGATGCCCGCAATGCGATTGACCTGGCCTACCAGGCAGGCCCGTTCGAATACGTCCGTATCGTTCGTGGCGAGCACGCCGCCTTCGCCCGCGCTGACGGGTTTGGACCCCTGCAAACTCCAGCAAGCGACCGCGCCCAGCGAACCGCACATGGTCCCCTTGTATGTGGCGCCGTGCGCGTGGGAGCAGTCTTCCAACACGGGAATGTTGTGTTCCTTGCCAATCGCGAGAATGGCATCCAGGTCGCACACGTTGCCCCAAAGATGGACTGCACAAATGCAGGCGGTCTTCTTTGTGATTTTCGCGCGCACGTCGACAGGGTCGAGTTGCAGCGTCTCGGGATCAATATCGCAGAAGACGGGTTTGGCGCCCAACAGGATGGCCGGCGCAATACTGCAAATCCACGTGTTCACGGGACAGATCACTTCGTCGCCGGGGCCTACTCCCAAGCCGAAATAGGCGCTGTAGAGTGCCGACGTGCCGTTTACCGTCGTGATGGCGTACCGGGTGCCGACCCACTCCCGCCATTGTTGTTCGAATTCACGCACGACCGGTGTTCCGCCGGAGAGTTCGTTGCGCCGTGTCATTTCCGAAACGATGGAGACCTCCTCATCGCCGATTTGCTGCCATCGGTCCAGCTCGGGCAACACGGCCGCTCCCGTTTGAACGAAGGTTCGGGATGGCACGAATGGATCGAGGTTCTTACTTGTCATAATCAAATCCCCTTACCCGTATCTTTGTCGCGGGACTTCCCGTTTCCATGCAAATGCCTCCAAAGAACCGTCCGATTCTCTTTGCGAGGCGAAGCCTATCAAGGACGCGCGTTCCTGATCCGCTGCCAGACTTGTACGAGGCTGTGGCAACGAGATATCGTCACGTAACCGTAATCTACCGCCAGGAAGGCAAGGAGCGCAACCGGTCCGAGTCGACCGGAATCTCGCGCTTCGGCCAAGTGCTTGGATTGCGATTGGGGAGCCGGCCATGTCCGAACCGCAAAAGGGAAATCCTCTAAGGCGAATTCTTGGCGTCCTTGGGCCCGGTCTTTTTCTAATCGGATACAACATCGGCACCGGCAGCGTGACCACGATGGCCTCCGCCGGATCCCGTTGGGGCATGTCGCTCGCATGGACGGTCCTTCTCTCGTGCATCTTCACGTACATCGGCCTGTTGGCCTTCAGCCACTACACCCTGGTGACCGGAGACACCATCCTGTACGCGATTCGGCGGCGGTTCCCTTGGGGTCAGGGTATAGCCTTGTTTTTTTTGGTGGCCGTCACCCTCGCGGAATTCGCCGGCATAACGGGACTGATGGCCATCATCGTGGACCTTCTGCTCGAATGGATAAAGTTCGCAACCGGGTTCGATAACGGCGTCATTAAGCTGGTCGTGACCCTCGCGCTGTCCGGAATGCTGTTCGGGGTCCTCTGGCGCGGGTCCTACGCCTTTCTGGAAACGCTCTTGACCGTATTGGTCGCGTTGATGGGGCTTTCCTTCGTTGCGACTGCCGTTCTTCTTGTTCCCTCGTGGCGCGCAATCCTCGCCGGGATGGTCCCCCGGATCCCGCACGAACCCGACGCAGCGCTATTGGTGGCCGGGATGGCGGGTACGACGTTCAGTTCGGCGATTCTCTATTGCCGCAGCATCACCTTAAAGCACAAAGGATGGAGTCTCGCTCAAGGGAAGCAGGCACACGTTGACACGATAGTCTCCGTATCGGCCATGTTCGTGTTAAGCATTGCCGTGATGATATGCGCGGCCGGCACGCTCTTTGTCGCCCATCGTCCCGTCGAAGCCGCGGTGGACATGGTGCAGACCCTCGAACCCTTGGCGGGAAGATTCGCCATCACGCTCTTTGTGGCGGGCATTATTGGTGCGGGGCTCTCGAGCCTCATACCGACGATTCTCATCGGACCTTGGCTGATTGCGGACTACACCAATCGTCCCATCGATCCCAAGGCTACGTCCAGCCGCATCCTGGTCATCGTCGCCATACTGATCGCGGTTGGCGCTCCCTACTTCCCCCCGTCCATTGCCAAGCCGGTATTTCTTATGATCCTAACCATGGCGCTGCTTGCCGTCATTCTGCCCTTCTCGACCATCGCCATTACCGTTCTTCTCAATCAAAAGGCGCACATGAAGGAACATACGAGTGGCCCCCTCATGAACGCCGCGTGCATTTCCGCGATTGTATTCTCGTTCATCATGTCGTACTTCGCGGTGGTCGGGCTTTGGGAGTACGTCCAGGACAAAGTGCTTGCGTAACCAGGCAAGGACCAGCGGGCTTATTGGGGCGCCTTTCGCGACTCGAGAAATGCAACCACATTGCTCAGTTCTTCGGGGGTGATGTTGTTGGCGTAGGCCGGCATGTTATAGCCGCCATTGAGAATCCGGATCGTCAATTGGTCGGCCGTGCGATCGTCCCCAATGGTGCTGAGGTCGGGACCGCGCTTGCCCCCGTGGCCGGCAATCGTGTGGCAGTAGAGGCACCCCTTCGTATTGAACACTTGGGCCCCGTCGTATACCGGGCCTTCGGTGGCGCCGATCGCCCGATCGGGCAAGGCCACGGCGTCGAAATCGGGGGACCAGTGGGCCTGGACTCCCGCATGCCACAGCGCGGCGATGGTCGCGATGATAAAAACCACCGTGAGCATGGCCCAGGGACGGCGCCGGACACTGCGTTCGCCGCGGTTTGAAATGAACGGAGCCGACAGCAAGAGCAAGGCGCCCAACAGCGGCGCAAGAACGATTACGTAATTCTCGACAGCGTGAGGGAGCAATGCCAGGACGGCGAAGTACCAGAGAAGGTACCAGTCCGGCCGGGGTTGTGCGTGGACCAGGGCCTGGTCTGGCGGCTGCGAGAGTTTTGGCGCACCTACAAAATGGGCAAGGAGAATGACACCCGCGACAGCGGCGATGCCGAATACCACGTCCCGCCACGCTGCGTCGGGCCAGAAAGGCACGCCTTTCCGTTTCAGAAGATCGTCGTACGCCTCACGATAGGTCGCGGGGTCGACCGGCACTCCCGCCTTGGGTCTCTCGGAGATGCCATTCTTGATGACCAGATAGAGGTGAAACGCCAGAAGCGCGATGAGCAGGCCGGGGAATACAAAGACGTGGATCGCAAAGAAATGACTCAACGTCGGTGTGCCGATCGTGTACCCGCCCATGACGACGCGGGCAAGCCACTGCCCGATAAGGGGCACCCGTGCGGCCTGTTCGGCACCTACGATAGCAGACCACACAGCGGTCTGATCCCAACGCAGGAGCTGACCGCTGAACCCCATGGCAACCGTTAGGCCCAGGAGCAGCACGCCGGTAAGCCAGTTGACCTCGCGCGGAAATTTATACGAACCCATCAGGAATACGCGAATCATGTGCATGCCCACGAACAAAATCATGGCGGAGGCGCCGAAGTAATGCATCCCACGAACCAGCGCGCCGAAGGTGGCCTCCTCACTGATGTATTTCAAGCTGTCGTACGCCTGGCCCGCAGACGGAACGTACACGGTCGCGAGGGCAATGCCCGTTACGATTTGAATGACAAAGGCGATTAAGGTTGCGCTTCCAAAAACGTACCACCACGACGTGTTTGGTGGTACTGGGTGCTTCAACAGGGGCCGAACGAGCGTGGCGATTCCCGTTCGGTCGTCAAACGTTTCCCAGACGCGACGTAGAAGCCCGGATTCCAACTTCGCCTTGTCCTTCGTTTTCACCGCTGGTTCCTTCCGCATCAGGCAATCGGCACCGGCGCAGTTTGAATTTCGACTTGACCGTCACGCACGCGTACCGCATAACGCGGGAGCGGCTTGGGTGGAGGGCCGCCGGCCACGTCCCCGTTTTCGTAATACACGCCGCCGTGACACGGACACATGAACATGTTGGCGCGCGGCTCCCAACGCACCGGACATCCGAGATGGGTGCAATTCAATGCGAAAGCGTGAAACGTCTCGCCCTCCACGCGTCGCAGCCACGCGGCGGTTTGGTCAGCCACGCCCGCCCACGGCCGGGCTCCGGCGTTCGTAAACGATACGAGTACCGTTTTGCCCACTTCGAATCCATCTACCTTACCGACCGGCCGCCACAATTCCAGCGGCTTGCGCAGCAGCGGTGCAAATACGAAACCGAACACCGGGATGCTCATTGCAACTCCGGCTGCTGCGGTGATTCCTCCACTGAACCATTCCAGGAAGCGCCGTCGTGTAGCCGTGTATTCCCCACAGTTCCTAGGGTCACTTTCATTCGTCATGCCACATCTCCCAAATCCAGCCGCCGAGACCAGCCACGGTGATGGCGGCGCCGACACCCGTGTAGATCCACGAGGTCACCACGCCCCAGACGGCAAACGTGATCCCAAAGGCCAGGATGACCGGCCATGGCGTCGGCCGGGGGATCACGGCCGGCTTCGGGCCGGCCGGATCGTGGCGGCTCTCATCGATATCTTGACGTTCTGCGTGTTGCATCGCGTTCTCTTTCCGTGGTGTCAGGTTGCTGGCGTCGCGTTCGCCCGTTCGGTTTCGCGATCGGAGGTTTCAAACCATACCCAAAACAGGTACATGATAAATACGAGGAAGATAAACCCACCAAAAAACCACATGATGGCGCCACCGACCGACTGGTCCGCGAGGGGATCGAGGCCCCACGTGTTCCGGATGAGGGAGAGGGCGCCCAGTTCGTCCTCGGGATGCAGATAGCCCGTGTACAACACGGACCCGGCAAAGGTGATCATGACGCTCAATACCGTGTTCGCCAAACCACCGAGTCCGACGTACGCAATACCCGGCAACGGGCTGAGACGCCGCCGGGCGGGGGGCGCCAGAACGGGCCACCAGAACATGGTGCCGGTCACCAGGAACATGAGGTGCTCGATGATGTGAATGGTTTCGCTTTCGAGCGTCAAATTGTAGAGGTTGGGCACGTGCCAGACCCACAGCGTGCCAATGCCCGCGAACCACGCCACCACGGGGTTGCCGAGGATCCGCTCGCTGGCCGCGACGAACCGAATGCCCATCATGCGGTCCACCAGTGCGGGGGAGAGACCCAGTACAAACAGCGGCGGCGCGATCATCTCCAGGAGAATATGCTGGAGCATGTGCGCACTGAAGAGGTAGTCGTCTCCAAGTTCGTCGAGCGGTGATACCAGCGCAATGAACATGACGAGCACGCCTGCCACGAAGGTAGCGCCATATCGGTCGATACGTCGCACTACCGCTGCATAACCTCCGGCCAACGCCAGGCAACCCACGATTACCGAGGGCGGCCATTCCCAGGACGATATAAAGAGTTGCCAGCCGGTCATACCAGGGTCCACAGATACACCACGGAAAAGATGGCGACCCAAACGCCGTCCACGAAGTGCCAGTACAGTCCGATGGTTTCAAACGTATCCGGCGACGGTTTCTTGGCGCGACCTTTGACGATAAAGCCCAGCAGAATCGTTAGCATGATCAGGCCCGTCAGCACGTGAATTCCGTGAAATCCCGTCAAAGTGAAGAACGTGGTGCCGAACAGGTCGCGACTTATCGTAATGTGATGGGTGACAAGCGCCAGGTATTCACGGGCCTGTCCCGCCAGGAACACGGCGCCCAGCAGGATAGTGGTGGCGAGCCACGCGCCGGCCGCACCGTAACGGCCCCGCCGCAACTGCACACCCGCCCGCCAAAACGTGGCGCTGCTGGAAAACAGGAATACGGAAAAGATACCCGTCGTGACAACATCGAGATTCTCCGCCGCCTCGGCGCCCACGTTGCCGTGCTGATGATAGAAGACATAGGTCAGTGTCAGCAGCACGAAAAACACCGACTCCGAAAGGATGAAAAGAATCATTCCCATTCTGTTCTCACTCATTGTGGAGGAATCCTTTCTTTGGCGCGCCGCTCATGATTGACGGTATCGCCACGGCGCGTTCACTCCTTATCGGGGTTGTCGGGATGGGCGAGATCCCACAGGGGACGGCGGCTGCGAATGGACGGAAGCGTTTCGAAATTTTCGACCGGCGGTGGGGACGTTGTCGCCCATTCCAACGTCCAGCCGCCCCAGGGATTGTCGCCCGCCACGACGCCGCGGCGGAGACTGACAATCGCGTTCGCGAAGAAAATCAGAACCGAACCGACCAGCACAAATCCGAATATCGTCGATGTGAGATTCAACGGACCGAACCAAGGCCGATCGGGATACGTGAAGACGCGCCGGGGCATCCCCAGAAGTCCCAGGATATGCATGACAAAGAACGTCCCGTTGAAGCCGACTACCATGAGCCAGAAATGCGCCTTGCCCCAGCGCTCGGACAGGAACCGGCCGGTCATCTTTGGATACCAGTAATAAATTCCGGCGAACATGCCGAAAAGCATACCGCCCAGGAGAACGTAGTGAATGTGGGCCACGACGAAATAGCTGTCCGTGAGTTGCCAATCGATCGGGATGGCCGCGAACGCGACGCCGCTCAGTCCGCCGATGGTGAACTGAATGAGAAATGCCGTAGCGAACAGCATGGACACCGTAAAACGGATGGAACCGCCCCACATCGTGGCGATCCAATTGAAGATCTTGATGCCGGTCGGAATGGCGATAATCATGCTGCTCGCGGCGAAGACGTACAGCACGGCGAACCCGAGACCGGTCGCAAACATATGATGAATCCAGACTCCGAAACTGAGAAAGCCGATGGCCACAGTCGACGCGGCCATGAACCCGTACCCATAGATCACCTTGCGTGAGAAGACGGGGATGACTTCTGAAATAACGCCGAACGCGGGAAGAATCAGGATGTAGACTTCCGGGTGGCCGAACAGCCAGAAGTAGTTCTGCCACAATAACGCCGAACCCCCGGCGCCAGGCTCGAAGAATACGGTGTTCAGCAACCGGTCGGTCAGGATCATCACGAGCGCGGCGTTCAGCGCGGGCATGGCAAACACCACAAGAAAGGCGTTGATAAACACCATCCACACAAAGAGTGGGAGGCGGCGCAGGCTGATCCCGGGCGCGCGATACAGAAGCACCGTTGCGATGATATTAATCCCGGTTGCCACCGACCCGACACCGCTTATCAGAAGTCCAAATGCCCAATAATCTAGCCCGTGATCGATGTTGTATGCGGTTTCGGTCAGCGGTGCGTAACTGAACCAGCCGGCCGCCGGCGCGCCCCCGCCGATGAAGCTGAAATAAAGTAGCAGTCCGCCGAAGAGGTACATCCAATAGGCAAACGCGTTAAGGCGCGGGAACGCCATGTCCCGAGCGCCGATCATGAGGGGCACGAGATAGACCGAGAACCCGAACAGCAGCGGCATCCCCATAAGAAAGATCATGGTGGTGCCATGCATCGTAAAGATCTGGTTGTACGTCTCCGGTGCGAGGAACCGATTCCCGGGAGAAGCGAGTTGTATCCGCATCAACATTGCCTCCGTCGCGCCGACGAGGAAGAACGCGAATGCGGAAACGATATACATGATGCCGATTTGTTTGTGGTCGATCGTGGTCACCCAACTGAGCAGGCCGCGATACTCGCGAATGTCGAAGATGGAATCGACCGGCGCCGTTTCGTGCGTAATGTCCGTCATCGCAAATCCTCGAGGTACGTTGCTATGGCTTCGGCGTCATCGTGGTTCAGGTGGAGATTGGGCATGTGGCAACCGGGCTTGACCGCCTGCGGGTTCATCAGCCAGTCCACCAGATGGTCGTGCGAGTTCGTCAGCACGCCAGCCGCCAGTTGGCTACGCGTCGCGACATGCGTCAAATCGGGACCGACCCGGCGCTGGGCCTGTGTGCCGGCGATCGCATGGCAGCTTCCACAGGTTCGCTCCTGAAAGAGATTTTCGCCCCGGCGGGCCACGTCGTTGGTCGGCGGTCCGGGAACTCGGGACTGTGAATCCAACCACTCCTGAAACGCCTCCGGACTGTCGACAACCACCCGGATTTGCATGAGGGCATGGTCCTCGCCGCAATACTCTGCGCAGGAACCGTCGTAGTCGCCTGTTTTCCCCGCATCGACCCAAATATGATTCGTGTTGTTCGGGATTGCATCGACCTTGGCGCCCAAACGAGGTACCCAAAAATCATGCACGACGTCGGCCAACGTCACATCGATCAGCCATTTCTGATTGACCGGCATGTGCATTTCATTGGCGGTCACGATTCCGTGCTCGGGATAGCGGTATTCCCACCACCACTGGTGGGCGACCACGGTTACGTCGGGCTTCTTTCCTTTTAGCGGTGGATTAATGACGAACATGGCCCGCGCGGTGAACATCAACATGACGAAGAGGATCAGCGCCGGTATCGCCGTCCAAAGAATCTCCAGCTTCGGGTTGCCGTGGTCCTGGTAAGGCTCGCTCGCGCCTGGCTTGGCACGAAACCGTATGGCGATGTAAACGACAAGTCCCGCCACGATGAGGAAGATTACTGCTGCGACGCCGAGCAGGATAAGGAACAGCGAGGCGATGCTTTGTGCCTGTGGCGAGACCGGATCGAGTATGGAAGTAGATTGCATAACAACTCGCAGTGGGTATGGCGTCCATCCTGAGAGTTCTGTAACGAAGCGCCACCGAGTTCGATTCGCCGAACGGCACCTCCCGGCAGCATATTGCACTTGGCCTTTAATTCCCGAAGGAAAGCGGCACCAAGCGTATTCTAGTGCAGATATGGCATCAAATCACGACGGTTCCGCGCGCGTGGAGCCCCTTCGGAAATCAAGCATTCGAACATTGATCGAGCAACTTAACTTCAAGACACGAGAAGGACCGAGCTTTATTCCACCTCTACATCATACAGAAAAAGGTGTTGCATTCAAGAAACGGTGAGCAACCGGCCCCGCTCAATTCAGGCAAACCAACTATTTCTTTTGCTTCGTGAAGTCGTTGTCATGGTGTGCGTCGCCATGAAACTGTCCGGAGGCGACCGCGAATGGTTTGCATGGCGTATCGGTCGTTAATGCATTCAGCCACGTCTCGTCATCCCCGCCCACGACATTCAGGTAACCGTCCCCGTCGGTGTCGGCCACGAGCAAGGTTCCGCCGCCTTTGATCTTTGCGCCGCTCAGCGTGAAGCTGTGGGGCGTGTAGATCCACAGGACGCTGCCGTCGTTCGCATAGGCGCGCAATTGCATGGCGATATCTACCGGTACGAGGAGGTCGAGCAGACCGTCTCCGTTCAGGTCGACCGGAGTAGGCGGCGCCAGCAGACGCCCTGGCGTGTCGATTGTCCGCACCAATTGGCCGCGTGCGTCGTGGATGCCCATCTTCTTGGGATCGATCTCCTGCGCGATAATTTGGGGCGTGTCGTCGCCGCTCATCGGGGCGACTACCGGGGCCCAGTCCGGTTCGCGACTGACCGCAACATTCCAGAGCACCGTACCGTCGCCGTCAAACGCGGTCATGGCGCCTTCCGTGTCCGTTCGAGCATAGTCCACCACTTCACACATGCCATCGCCGTCGAGATCCGCGAGGGCGGGCGCGTACATCGAGTCGCCTGGTAGCGTTGCCTTCCACAGCATTTTGCCATCCTTCCCGGAGAAGGCGAACAAATGCCCTTCGCCTCCTACCACGACATCGAGGTTGCCGTCGCCATTGACGTTGCCCAAGGCCGGATATTGAAGATCGTTGCAGACATCATCCTTGCGCCAGAGTGGCTTTCCATCCGCGGAGAACGCCGCTACCGTGCCTATGTATGTTGCCGCAACAATGTCTGGGGACCCGTCACCGTTCACATCGCCGACGGCAGGCACCGAGGTGCCGGGCAGATTGACCTCCCAACGTATCGTACCGTCCGAACTCAGCAACACGAGGTCCTTGCCGCCAACGGCGATCTCGTCCAAACCGTCGCCGTTCAGGTCGAACACTGCGGGGAAGGGTTGCCCATCTTCCACGTCATAAGTCCAGAGCGTTTCGCCCCCCGGCGTCAGGGCATACAACTTTCCGTCAGGATTGCCGGTGTTCAAGATAATGGCGACGTGACCGTCCGCATCTATGCGGGCCACCGCCGGCGAACTCAACAATGCGCCGTTAAAGGTTCGTCGCCAGGCCAGCCGTCCGTCCCCACCGGCCACGTACATACCTTTCTCTGAACACGGGAAAGTCAATGTGTGCCCCGTCGGGTCGAGCGTGGTATCGGGCACCGCTTCCCAACGTTCGCCTCCCCAGCGATACGCGGCGACCGTTGACGGCAAATAGTGGAACAGTTCCTCAGGATCGAATGTGAGCCGGAGTTCGAGTGAACCACCTGCGGCGGAGTCGCCCGGCGTGACGGAGAAGTAGTGGGTCAGTAGCGACTTCGGCAGCCCCTTCTGATTCGATTCGGGGTCGATGGGAATTCGCTCGACGCGAACGTGGGCGGCAGTTGCGTCGTGGGACGGTTCGAGGACGATCGACACCTCGGGATCGTGGCCTGCCACCGCTTGAGTGATTGCTTGTCCGCCCTGTCCCGTGAGTTGGATGTCAGAAACCGTGGATAGCGCCACCTGGTGCACAGCAGATTCGTTCGTGATAGGCCACCCGGGATTGCCGGTAGCCGTAATTTGGAATGACAACTCGTCGTGCACGGACTCGCCGACCGCTGGGATCGTGAACGTGTATTGCGAAGCGTTTGCGGTCTCCGGCGTGCACGGGGTCGTTCCTACCGATCCGTCGGGGAGCGTGTAGTGGCATGTAACTTCGGTAATACCCGTTGGGTCATCGACCGTAACCTCGCCCGTGAGTGGCGATTGCCGGTCGATCCAGTGCGGGCAATCGATTGATTTAATGCTGGGACCATTCGGATTCGCTGCGACCAAAACCGTCCCGGTGTCCAACACCGCGTCATTGGAACGCTGGACAAAACGCAATGTTAGCGGTCCTTGGGCTGAGTCGGTTGCGATCGGAATATGAAAGGTGAAGCGACCATCTGGCGTTGACTGCTCTTGAGAGCCTTTAGTGCCATCGTGGAATTGCCAATTCAGTCGGAGATCCTTGCTGGACGGCGCCGCCGCAACGACGACCAGCTCTTTGTCCTGCAAAGAAGCGGACGCGGGAGCGAGCCAATGTATCGGCTCCTCCTTCTCCGTTTCGTATAGGTCAAGCCAGCCTTGCAGCAGCATGCCCGGCAACGCCGTATTGTTGTAGACATAGCCATTCGCCGATTCGATTATCAGGCCGCGGCGCACCAGACGAATCTCGGAATACGCAGCCAGGCTCCGCGCCAGTTCGAGATGCCGCTTATGCCCCGTGGCCTGATAAGCCTTCGTGGCGAGGCCTATCCACGCTCCGATCACGCACGCGGGAACAGTATCGGGCACGGGCGTCTCGGCGTGCATGTCGAGCTGCTTTTCCACCACGTCGCAGTATTGTTGCTTCCCCGTGAGTTCGTAGGCTCGCCAGAACGCCAGAATGCAATTGAACGGCGAAATCTCCTTCTCGTCCCACGGCGCAAAGAACGGGTTGGTTGGCACCCCCGTCGACTTATCGTCAAACGTCAGCGTCAATTGTCCCGTATTCTGGTCATATCCGTACTTTAACTGCGCGTCGAGCATACCGAGACCACGTTCCATCACGTAGGGATCGGGATAGATGCAAGCGGCCTCCAGTAGGTAGTAGGCGAGAATCGGAATCCATTGCGAATCGCTGGCTGCGCCACCCGGCCACACGTAGCTCGGCAAGAGATTCGTTTTGGGATCCCGCTGCCGCCAATAGAGATCCGACATTTTACGCGCCCAATCCAGGTACCTGGAGTCGCCGGTTTTGCTGTACAGAAACAGGAAGCTGTACGCGAACAGGCCGCCGTGCTTGATGTACGCTCCACGGACCGGAGCGTCGGCGAGTTCGCCCGTGAAATACTGGGCGTGCCGGTCGTACATGTATGTGTCTTTATCGTAAATCGCGTATTTGTGGATGCCTTCGATTTCACGCCGGACCGCGTCGGGATCGATACTCCACAACATTTCCCAGTCTGGCAGGTTTGCTTCGAGTTCGTGTTTCTTTGCGTAGATGCGGTCGCGCACGGTGTTGTACGAGAGGTGTTCGCCCCACGGCCACAACCCCGTTGTCTCACTCGGCATCTCGCGCAAGTAAAACCGGAGGTAGTCGTTCACCGAATCGCGGTACCGCGGATCCCCAGTAATCCGCGACAACTCGAGAAAAGCGCTCAAGGTGGGCAAATCCCGGTACAGGTTGTTGCCCTGGGCGTTCATGACGTAGTCTTCGGCCTCCCAATACGTCTGCCAGTTTGGGGGCTTCGACTCGATCATGCCGCCCGCCTCCGGGTCGATGATGGCGATCCATAACGGCGTGTTCCGCTGACCGTACCGATCCGGCGCCGTGGCCATGACCGTGTCGCCGAACATTTCGCTCTGATCGAGCGCGCGCTGGTAATCCCAGCCGCCTTGGGCTTCGATGGATGCCACCGCGAGGGAATACGTTTCTGCGAAGGCAATGCCGCACGTGAGAAACGAGATGAATAGCAAAATACTTGGCGGGCAGGTGCGGTGGGACTCAAATCGCATGAAACTACTCCTGCGTGGGAAAGTTGTTGCGTCGGTGCTTGAGAACAGGCGCAATGGAAGCCCTACGCGAAAAACCACTCGGCCCCGGCCGGCCGCCGAAGCGCTACTTCATAAGACGGCTCCACAGTGCGCGCACTCCGGAGCCTTGACGAGGTCTCGACCCACCGTTTGGCGGTGATTAGAGGCTAGGTCGAGAGGATACCAGGAAGCGGCGGCGAATTGCATCTCTAATTCCCGAAACCCCGAAGGGAAACTTGATCCGGGAACCCGTCCGCCCTATCGTGTATCCTGTATGTTGCCTTGAGTCAGGGGGAGATCGATTCACTTGTCCGCAACAGTGGACGATGGCGCGGGTGCACGGTGCAAGATTGTGTCAGCAGTGCGTGACTTCACGACCGAAGTGGAATTTCGGACACGCCCATCCCACATACCCTACCAAAGCTTGGGGAGGAAGAGTTCATGAGCAATCCAATTTCTCGTCGTAAATTCTTGTCGAGGACCGCGGCCGCTATTGCCGCGCCGACCATTATCCCGGCATCCGCGTTGGGCAAGGATGGTACGGTAGCGCCGTCGGAGCGCATTGTCGTGGGCTGTATCGGCATTCATGGCCGCGGCTCACACGATTTGCGCTGGATCATCGGTAACAAAGACGTGCAGGTCGTGGCCATCTGCGACCTGTGGAAGCAACAGCGCGAGTGGGTCAAGGGGTTTGTCGACGATCACTACGGCACCAAGGATTGCGCCATGTACCGCGACTTGCGCGAGTTCCTCCCCGCCCGACCGGACATTGACGCGATACTGACCGCCACCGGCGACCACTGGCACGCCCAGGTGTCCGTCCGGGCTATGCGCGCGGGCAAAGACGTCTACACGGAGAAGCCTTCGTGCATGACCATCGCCGAGGGCCAGGCCGTGGTCGAAACCGCCAGGCGCTACGGGCGCGTGTACCAGACCGGTACCCAGCGCCTCAGCGAACCCAACCACGTGTTCGCCATCGAAATGTCCCGCACGGGCCGGCTGGGCAAGGTGAGCAAGGCCTACGCCCACATCGCGCCGTGGGACTCCGCCACCATGCAGCACGAGTGGAAGCCCGAAGAGCCGCTGCCACCCAAGGAAGAAATCGACTGGGACATCTGGCTGGGTTCGTGCCCGTGGCGGCCTTTCAATAAGTCGTACGTGAGCGGCGGCTGGCGCAACGACTACGACTTCCATACCAGTTGCATCGGCGAATGGGGCGCGCACACTTTCGCCCAGGCGCAGGCCGGTCTCGACAAGGGGGATACCTCGCCGGTCCACTACAGATACGTCGACAATGATTCCGGTGACGGGATGGTCTGCACCTTCGCCGACGGGCAGGAGTTGATCCTTTCCCGTGGGGACAAGTACTGGCACGGCTCCTGTGGCGAGCGGTTTGATGGCGAGCGCGGCTGGGCAGGGTCCGCCGATGGGTACGCCATGCCCGACGTGTCGTCGCCGGAACTGCTGACCGAATACAAAAAGGTCATCGGCGAATACGTGGCGCGCACGGGCCGGTCGCTGGACCACATGCGCAATTTCCTGGACTGCGTCAAGTCCCGGGATCTCACCGTCGCGAACCCGAGCGTCATGCATCACTCGATGACCACGGTGCACGCGGCCAATATCTGTATGTGGCTCAAGCGCGACATGGAGTACGACCCCGTCAAGGAAGAGTTTATCAACGACGATGAAGCCAACCGGCTGCGCTCCCGGGCCCAGCGGGCACCTTGGGTCATCTAAGGCTCGATACGAAAGGAATGGATGCAATCATGCGGAAACACATCGTGATTCTTCTTCTGGCCGGCGTCGTTGCAGCCCTGGCTGCCGTGCCAGCCGTTGCGCAAGTTACCGATCCCATCGCCACGCTGAAATCGGATGCCTCCATCCATGACAAGATGGAAGCCTGTCGCATTTTGCAGCGACAGGGCACAAAGGAGGCAATTCCCGCATTGGCGCCGCTGCTACTCGACGAGAAGCTCGCGCACATGGCGCGATACGCCTTGGAACCGATGCCCTATCCCGAAGTGGACGAAGTTCTACTCGACGCATTGGGAAAGACTTCGGGACTACTCCAGGTCGGCGTAATCAGTTCGCTGGCGGCCCGCAAGAACGAGGCCGCGGTCCCAGCACTGATCGCGCTCTTGCCGGACGACGATACGCAGGTTGCCCAGGCTGCCGCCAAGGCCCTCGGCGATATCGCGACGCCCGAATCGGTCGACGCGCTGGAGAGCGCCCTCGCCAAGCCGGGTATGTCGGATGACATGTCGTTAATGGTCTGCAACGCACTGTTGGAGTGCGCCGAGAACTTTGCTGCAAACGATCAGCGTGACAAGGCCCTGGAGATTTACACACGATTGCTGCAGCTTCCGAACGCCCCGCACCAGGTCCACACCGCCGCCCTGCGTGGGTCCGTGCTCACGGGTTCCGTTGCGGATGGCCTGCCTTTGCTGTTGGATGCGCTCCAGAGTGACGATGAATACAGTTTCAATGCCGGCCTTCGGATCGTCCGTGAGTTGAGTGGGAAGAAGAAGGTTACCGCTGCGTTGGCGGAACTACTGCCCACCCTCCCGGATGCGCGCAAGGTGAAGTTGCTCGACGCCTTTGGTAATCGCGCCGGCGCTGCGGCCGGACCCGCAGCGCTTGCGGAAGCGGAAAACGGATCTCCTGAAGTCCGTGTCGCCGCCTTGCACGCCTTGACGCGGATGGGATATGAACCGGCTCTCGAGACAATTGAACAACTCACATGGTCCGACGACAGTGACGTGGCGAGCGCCGCGCGTGATTCGCTCAGCTATTTTCCCGGCAACAAGGGAGATGCCGCTCTTGAGGCCATGTTGAACGACAAACGTCCGGAAGCCCGCCGCGTTGCGGTGGAGATGATCGGGCAGGGAGCGCTGGAGAACCCAATCGGCCCGCTCATGAACGCCGCGCGCGAGGACTCCGACGAAGCAGTCCGCCTCGCCGCGTTGACGGCCTTGCAGCCTAGCGCCGGTATCGCGGAGATGCCCCTACTGCTGGATAACCTGCTCCACGCGCGCTCCGAGGCGGAGATGAAGGCTACCGAAGGCGTGCTGTCCTCCCTGAGCGAGCGGCAAAAGCGGATGCCGGGCGGCCTCGTCATCACGAAAGCCGTATACGGCGATTTGCCCGACGGTCCTTCCGCCGATGTGCTCGAAAAGGTCAAGAGCATAATAGACGAGGGTGCTACGTCCGTGGATGCGACCAACGCAAACTTCGGCGATCCCGCCCCGGGTAAGGTCAAGATGCTACAAATCGACTACACGGAGAATGGGGTTCCAATTAGCAAGACCGTTGGCGAAAACGGCAAACTGAAGTTGACCGCCGTCTCCTCGTCTCCGGAAGTGGTGGATGCCTACTGCGCGGCATTCGAAAAGGCCGGAGGCGACGCGAAACTCGCCATGGTTCGGCTTCTTGGCACTACTGCCAGCCCGAAAGCCTTCGAGACCGTGCAGGCGGCTGCGTCCTCGCCGGATGCGAACGTCAAGGACGCCGCGCTCCGTACGTTATGCGAGTGGCCGACCGCGGTCGCGCTGCCGACGGTAATGGAGTTGTTCAGAGACGTTCACCGATCCGTCGTTGAAAGTCGCGGCACTCCGTGGCACGGTGCGGCTCCTGGGACAGGCGGGGACCGAGACGCCCGAGTTGCTCACTACTTACGCTTCGTTGATGGACCAGGCCGCGACGGCTGACGAAAAGAAGGTCGTGTTGAGCGGACTGTCCCACGTATCGGACGTTCGGGGCCTTGCGGATGGCCTTCGCGCAGTTCGGCGACGAGGCCGTCAAGGGCGAAGCAATTCAGGCCGCCGTCGAAATCGCCCGGAACCTTGGCGGTTCCGCGACGGAAGACGGAAACTTCTTCAACGGGAAAGACCTCACGGGTTGGCAAAGCAGCGCGCCCTACTGGAGCGTCGAAGACAGCGCCATCGTCGGGCACAGCGATCAAGACATACCAAAGAACGAGTTCATCTGGTCGGACATCCCGGTGGGAGACTTCTACCTTGTCATTGACGTTAGACTCGATCCGAACAACGCCAACGCAGGTATCCAATTCCGATCCGCCAAAGTGGACGACGAAGGCCAGGCGCAGGGGTACCAGGCGGACGTCGGCGAAGGGTACTGGGGACGCCTGTACCACGAACACGGCCGCGGCATGCTGGACTCGACGGACGCTGCCGAAAAGGCCGTGAAACCGGGCGAATGGAACCGCTACGAAATTCTTGCGGTCGGGCCCGCCATCTGGACCGCCATCAACGGAACCTTGGGAGTCGCCTATCTGGACCTGAACAAGGACGCGGAACAAACGGGGCAGATAGCCCTCCAGATTCACGCCGGTCCGCCCCAGACGTCCCGGTACAAAATCGTCAAGCTGGTTCACAATCCCAAAGTGGAGTTGGAGAATTCCAAGGCGGACGACCTGATCTTCAAGCTTCAGGTGTCGACGAAGTAGCGCCGCTCGTTAAGGTGCTATAAGGCCGGCGCCGCCGGAGTTCTGCTTCGTTTGTCACTCGACGCGGAGGGTTTTGCCGGATTCGGCGGCGTCGTAGAGGCGGTAGACGGTATTGACCGCCCGAAGCGATTCCGTGGCGGTGATGGGGGGTTCCTGCAATCCCGCGCTGGCGCGGACGGCGGCGCGTACAAAGTTGGTATAGGCCTCGTTGTCCGTGGGCCCCGCGAATTCGGTCAGGCCGTCGGTTGCGGTGTATAGCTTCATGTGGCGCGGCGCTTCGGACGATATTTCGAGCCAACCCTTCGAACCCCAGATTTTGATCTGCGACTCGTACCCTTTATCAAGGTAGTACCCGGACGTCAGCGTGCCGAAGGTACCGTTGTCAAAACGCATGGTCATGGCCACCGAGTCTTCGATCGAGATGGGCTGGTTGCCGACGTTACCCGCGAATCCGGCCACGGCCTCGATCTTGGAACCGGTGATGTACATGGCCAAGTCGAGCCAATGGATCCCGAGCCAGGTGAGGTGACCGCCGCCGGCCCGTGCCTTGTCCGCAAACCAGGACTGGTGGTAGGACGGACTCGTCAACCGCGTCTGGTCCTCGACGAGATGCATTTCGACGCCGTAGACTTTGCCAAGTATACCCTCTGCGATAACTCGTTTGGCTTCTCGTACTTCTGGATTGAGCCGATTGGCGAGGGCCAGCATCAGGTAGAGTCCCTTGGCGTCGGCCTTTGCGGCCAATCGCGCGAAATCGTCCGCGTTGGTGCAGGCAGGCTTCTCCGCAAACACGTGGCAACCTGCATCGAGGGCTGCGTCGATGGCAGCGGGCGCGAGGGCCGCCTCCATGCTGATCAACACCATGACCGGCTTCTCGGCGGTTAGCAGTTCATGGCGGTCCTTGTACGCCGTCGTGAGTTTTTCGCCGAGCGCCTCACGCGCGCCGGACTCGGCGTTGCCGTCGGGATCGGCCAGCACCACGGGTCCCGCCTCATCGGTTTGCGCCAACGCACGGAAATACGAACTCAAGTGCGCGCCGCCGGCGTGCGTGATGAAGCCGACCTTAATCTGCGTTCCCGCGTTCCCTTCCGCGGCAGCGGCCGACCGCGCGATCGACGCCAATCCCGCGGCGCCAAGTGCGGTGTTGCTGAGGAATTCCCGCCTGTCGATAGTGTTTGTCATGGTATGCCTAGACAACCGGTTCCCAACCGGGTTCGTACTGGCGTTCCCAATAGGCCATCGCGTCGGCATCGTCGATGATGTGGCCGTTGGTGGCGTCACAACGTAGCGCGCGACCTGTCCGTTGCGCAATATTGCCGAGATGACACAGCAACGTGCCCGGGTTGTGCAACTCGATTTCCGCGTTTAACAGCGTGGGATTGTCCTCCCGTATCGCGGTCAGGAAATTGACGATATGTTCGGTATCGCCGCGAGGTCCCTTGTCAGTGCGAATCACCTTATTATTCTTATCGTAGAAGGTGTATTCGCCTTCGCCCCCAATCGCCAAGGTGCCCTTCTCGCCGTAGAAGTTCACAAAGTCGCTGCCGTATTGGTTACAACTGTGGCCCTGCCACGCGATCATCTTCTCGCCTTCGAATTCGAAGGCGACCGCGTGCGTATCGGGCGTCTCCTGATCGTCGTCAAAGCAATAGCGACCGCCCGATGACGTGACGCGGATAGGGAAATCCACACCGAGTCCCCACCGGCAAATATCGAGATAGTGGACGCCATTGTTTCCAAGTTCGCCGTTGCCCCAATGCCAGAACCAGTGCCAATTGTAGGGAATCCGATTGTCCATATACGGTTTGCGCGGCGCAGGACCCTGCCACAATTCGTAGTCCAGGTATTCCGGCACGGGAGCGGGTTTGCCGATACCAATTGACCCGCGCAAGGCTGGCATAGGTCGCGCGCGACGAGTAGACGCGTCCAATTTCGCCCGCCAACATCATCTCGATGGCGTCCCGAATGGTTGGACTGCTGCGCCGCTGGGTGCCGACTTGGACCGCGCGCTTGTTCTTGCGGGCCGCCTCGATCATCAGTTCGCCTTCCCGGGGATTGTGGCAACACGGTTTCTCCACGTACACGTGCTTACCCGCCGAACACGCGAGGATGGTGGCCGGTGCGTGCCAGTGATTCGGCGTGGCGCAGACCAGCGCGTCGACTTCCTTGTCGTCGAGAATCTCGTGGAAGTTACCGATGGGTTTCGGCGTCACGCTCCCCACCTTCTCGACTTCTTCCGCGCCTTTTGCCGCGCGTGTCGAGTCAACGTCGCACACATAACGGACCTCCACGCCGGGCTGTTGGGCAAATTGCAGGGCCAATGCGCGGCCGCGCGAAAGTCCCATCACGCCCACCACGACGCGTTCGGGCGTGGCATTCTCCGCCGCCCGCGCCGACAGCGACGCGGCGACCCCCGCTGCGCCCAGCGCCGTCAAGTCCAGAAACTGCCGTCGGTTTATCGTGTTTTGCATTGGAGCACCTTCCGTAGTTCAAGGGAGCGTTAATCCCGGGTCGGCATTGAATCTGTCCAATGTAGCGCCTGGTGCCTTTAGCGTCAAACGGACATCGTGGCTTGGGCAGGATGCCCAAGGAGTCTGGTGAGATGAACAACCACCGCGCAGAGATCTTGGGCAAAATGCCCAAGCCACGAGGCGGGGCCGAGATGGACCTTTCCAACGGTTCATCTTCCATTTCCGGGCACGGGTGCGCCCGGCCCATTTCGGTTTCGCTCGCGACCGTCCGCGCATTGCCCCCCCTCTGTTTGTGACGAAACAAGGGGGGTGAGTCCGGAGGCTGGAATCTGGAATGGGGGTGCACCCATTTCTTTGTGACGAAACAAGGGGGGGGTGGCGATTGTGGTCCCCGCGTTCCCCGCTTTCGCGAGGATGAGGATGACGTGCGGACATTCGGGTGTCCGGGGCGGGCGCGGTGACGTGTTCCATGGGCAGAGTGCTCCCTATAGATATTGCGCGGGGTGTTGCAGTGGAAGAAGGCTGGAGGTTGCGGTTTTGAAGAACACGGACCTTCACGGACAGACACGGACCTGCACGGATAGAAGAGACGTTGGAGGCTGGATCGGAATCCCGCAGTGTGGCGGAGCCGCACCCAGAGCAGGAATGTGTCCGCAGATGGCGCAAATTGTCGCAGATGAAAGCAAGATGGTGAGGGTCCACAGATTACACAGATTTTCACAGATTAAGAGGAACGAGAGGATTTGAAATTTGAGGAAGGAATCACTGGGAGCGCCTGGCACCAGCCTGGCGAATGCGGGGACAGTCTGGCGAGGTTCGGAGGGGGAAATGAAGAAGGTCAGAACAATGGAACGCGGATTTCGCGGATGGTGCGGATTGGCGCGGATCGTTGATTGGGGAGGGGAGAAGAGGATCACCACGAAGTGCGCGAAGTACACGAAGATTGGGAGGGCTGGAGGCTGGAGGTACTGGGAGCGGCTGGCACCAGCCTGGCGAATGCGGGGACAGCCTGGCGAGGTTCGGAGAGGGAAATGATGAATTGGGAATTACGAATTGTGAATGGCTGGGCGGGGTCGGGGTGTAGCAATTACGGTGGAACAGGCTATGAATCGGTAGGGTCGCTTCCGTCAGGATTGGGTGGTCTGTCTCGCAATTTCCCTCAACCGATCACGATTTGCTTCTAATTGAGTAGCGCCATACTATCATCGCCATGAGCCCATCATTCCCCGAGCATTCGAAGCTGCGCGTGACTCCAACCCTCGTGGGACTCCCGCTGGAAACAGCAATCACTAGTGCCGCCCACCTCGTAGATGGAGCGTGCGATCATCGTTCCGTCACCGACCTTGAACATGCGTTGGAACTTATTGGCGAGCTTCAAGGTTCATCCATCGAGGCGAAGCACATTGCGGAGCTTCACTACTACGCCGCAAATGCGTGGGCGGGACTACGTGCGATTCGATGCCGCGACCGAAAATCCCAATGGGAATGGCGACAATCAGAAATGGAGAATGAGCTTCTTTCACTTCGCAAGGCCAGCCATTCCGATGGATTTGCTTCGCTGCTTCCGGGACGGCGCGCTCAAATCCTCACGAATACGGGCAATCTGCTCAACACCATTGGCCGCTCCCTCGAAGCCTTAACAGCATACGACGGTGCATTGCAGCACTTGCCTGCATTCGGAATGGCAATGGCGAATCGGGGACTCGCACTGAAAACTTTAGCCATGTCACACTACGATGAGGGTCAGGCATGTC
The DNA here is from genome assembly GCA_963745075.1 of Candidatus Hydrogenedentota bacterium. Lineage (GTDB taxonomy): Bacteria > Hydrogenedentota > Hydrogenedentia > Hydrogenedentales > SLHB01 > JAHDWY01. The sequence continues at coordinate 138,751 of CAVUWV010000012.1, forward strand.
TGCTATTGCATCGTTCGTGGCACTGCCTCGTTGGAGCATCGTCAAAGCACCTTGAGCCTGGGACGGGCGCGCTCTTCAAGCAGCATGCGGACGAAATTGCATCGTGGCTGTCATCGGCCTTTCTAAACCGCGAGAAACCGGCTCCTCGCGTTAGCTTGGGAAAGTCGAAGAATGAGCAACAATATCGGCAGTGGGCCCTCCGAGAACGTCTATTCCTCAACCCGCTAATAGGGCTCGGGGCGGAATCCTGTGCGGCGCGGGATACGCTGAATCTACCGAGCATCGTGAGCAATCTTGACGAAGGGCCGGGCCTATGGGGAATGTTCACTCAAATAAAGCAGGAGTTCGTGTCCGCTCGGTTCTTGGCATGGGAGGGCATGGCAGCCAAAGGCCGGCATTTTTCCGATCGTGAAACACATCTTGTCGACACACTCGACTATGCCGTCTACGGTCTCGCCATAGAGAAGATTAAAATGGCATTTCGCATGGCCTATTCGATTCTGGATAAATGCTCGTTCCTTCTGAACAAGTATTTTGGCCTTGGCATTTCCGATAGGCAGGTCAATCTCAATCGAGTGTGGTTCAGAGGCGGCGATCCAAACAAGGAGCTTAACTCGACGATAGTGGATACGGAGAATTGGCCGCTCAGAGGACTGTTCTGGTTAGCCCGAGATTTGTACGATCCTCAAGCGTTCGCCGAAGCTGTCGAGCCGGAGGCGAGAGACTTGAAGGAAGTTCGCGATCATCTGGAACACAAGTACCTCAAGGTGCATGATTTTGTGGTGCCGACACACGGACTGCCTGATGGTCAACGGGATCAATATGCAAGACCCATCGGACGCGGTTCCCTAGAGGCGAAAACGTTGACCCTTCTTCGGCTTGCCGGATCGGCGATCACCTACCTGTCACTTGGGATTCACGCGGAGGAGAAGATTCGCGAGGGAAAACGCGAGCCCGGTAGCATCACGCCGCCGATGTTTCTAACGATGGTGCCTGACGATTGGAAGAGATAGGTATAGCTCCTCCGCCCCTGCCCAGGGCGGTGAGTTTGCGGGGGCGTTTGGGGTAATTTGGCATGGCGGTTCACCTTGACTGATCATCATGTTGGTCGTCGACTGCTTCCGTGCCGCCCCAATACCTAGCGACCGTTTCAGTCACATTGTCATAAGTCGGAAACATATAGGCCTGATTCCTTTTCTCCTTGTAAAGCAGATCCGCCAGTTTCGGAACTTCTCGGTTCGGAAGAGTAAGTTTTACAAGAACAGGCGGATCGACGGCGACGGACGCGAATACTTGCTGGATCACGTCTTCTAAACACGGCCATTTCTTGTCACGCTCAAAATCCTGATATACCTTGTCGTAGTAGGTGAAGACACCATCCTGTGCATGAATGAACTCAAATCCATGGTGGTGCACTGCAAATTCCTTGATGTGTCGGTAGCGCAATCTCTTGGCCGTAAGTAGATCAAACGCCCACACCGCAATTCGGTCCGGCGGTTGCTCACTACTATCTTTTCTGCAACGCCGCTCTCGGGTCGCAAAATAGGCAGCTATCAATGGGTCAAGAGTCCAGTCTAATAACATTGTTGGGATGCCGTGGTGTTGAGCGAAAGCCATAGCCTGTGTTGGAAACTTGAAGTGATACTTAATCTCGGAAATTGTCTGAACCCGATCAACGTATCGGTCTGAATCGAAGAACCAATCGTCAGGTATGTATAGACCAACGGCATTACACAATGCTCCGAAGTCGCTCACAGCTTGTAACTGCGCCGCCAAATCGACGATCGCTCGGAAGTCGATTAGCGAGCGATCCCTTTTCGTGCGGTCCCACTCCGCACCGATTTCATTTTCAAATCTTTCGATTAATTGCTTGTATGGGGGGGTGCGAACATCTTCGCGCCATGCGGGGGGGCGTAACATCCAAGTACTATCTCTATGGCCCCTGAACAGCCAAGGGCATGTAAGGCCGGGTCCCCACCTTTCGACGTTCGTAATCCGTAGCTCATTGAGAAACTCGTCAGCTCTATCAAGCTGAACGATTTTAATCACATTCGAATACGTCGCGTGGATGTCCTGAGCGCTATCAATGCCCATCGTTGTCTACCCCCTTAGCCCCTCTCGTGTCTTTCCTCCCAGATGAGAATATAGGTCCCCAAATGTGGCGTCAAAACAGCTTTCAGGCACACAACTAGCACACTTTCCCGAAACCTGCCGGATTGCGTGTTACCCCTGTTAGTCTGCAAGCATTGAAAAGAAAGGGCTTACGCTTAACCGTCCGTATGACTCGGGCCTACACGGACGGAGGACCTTGGGCGGAGGCTGGAGGAAGATGGGTCCCCGCGTTCGCGAGGATGACGGATTGGGCTTCGAGGCGGCCAGGCTGTCCCCGCGTTCGCGAGGATGACGGCCCGGCGGTCCCAGTGGTGCAACGGGGCGCGGCTTATCTATGGGGGAGGTTTGTGAAATGTGACTTTTGGAGATTGGAATGTTGGACGGTTGGTTGCGCGGGTTGGAGCGGTTGGGATTGATCCGCTGTTTTGCCCTTTCAGGGCGTTGCTTGGTTCCTCGACGCGGATGTAGCGCAGGCGTCCCCGCGTGCAATCCTGACAATTTCCGTGTCCGATCGCGGACTACTTCCCAAGATGAGTTGGTTGGTGTGAAGAATGCAGGCGAGACGCCTGCGCTACATGGACTGAATCCCAGAGAATGCAGGCGGGGACGCCGGCGCTACATGGACTGAACCCCAAAGAATGCAGACGGGGACGCCGGCGCTACATCCGTGACGCATTGCCGATACCCCCTTTTCCAATCCGGGTCGGGTTCCAGGTAGTATGAGTTCCAGTCGCCGCGACGAGCTTGCCAAGTGTGCGGGAGCAGGCCGATGCCGGCGATATGGGGGACTTTGGAATGGCAGATACAACAACCGATGCGGGTCGCATACCCACCTTACACATCGAGGCGGATTCGATTCCGCAGGCGCATTTTCGCGCCATGAAGGCGGTCTGGGAACAGGGTATTGCAATCCGAACCGAATACGACCGGAAGGACGAGCGGGGCGAGTTCATCGATCCGCCCAGCCGCGATGCGCGGGTGCTCATTGAAATCAAGGACCCCTTTGCGCAACCGCGTTTCCCGCCGATGTCCTTTTGTGAAATCGGCACCTATATCGCCGAGATCATGGGGATTAAAGATCACATGGTGGTCCCCATCGAACAGTTGCGGGAAGGAATCTCCGGCGAGTTATCGGCCAAGGAGTGGCCGTATACGTACCATCAACGGCTTGCCAGCTATCCCAGTTTGGACGGCGCCGTTGTAGATCAACTCCGGTTGGCCGTGGAACGGGTCGCGAAGACGCCGCATACGCGCCGTGCCGTGGCCACGACGTCGGTGCCTAACCTGGACCCGTTTCTGAAAGAGGATGTTCCGTGCCTACGCGAAGTGCAATTGCGGTGTCCGGAAGACGCAGACGGAAACCTCGTGCTGAACATGAACACCATGTGGCGTTCGCGGGACTTGTACAAGGCGTGGCCCGACAATCTGATTGGGATCACGTTCTTGCAGAGTGTCTTGGCCCGCGAGATAGCATCGGCGGCCGGGCGGCCCGTTCGGGTGGGCAGTTACGCAGACTACAGCGCGTCCCTGCACATCTACGGGCAGGATTTCGGCGCGGTGGGCGGCGATACCCAGCGCGGGTTGCAGAGCTTCTTCGAGACTTTTGACGAGGAGACTTACGTTGCACGTTCGCTGACGAGCGAACAGGCGCGCGACATGCTCGTCCTGCCGCAATTGCATGACTTTATCGCAGCGCGCAGCGCGGAGCAATGGCGCTTGCCACCGGAAGCCATCGCCTTGGGCAAGAAGCTGATCGACGAAATGGAATCCGGGGCCGTGTTGCCGTAGGAACGCTCGCCTTACAGGCCGCGAACGCCCCAACCCCGGCGGTAGCGTCTCCGGAGCAGGTCGTTCGCTTCGCTGTAATTCGTGAACCGCAACCACCGGGCGTTCCACTCGAGCGTCTGACCGGGAAAACGGTTCGCCACGTTCGCCAGCAGGACCGCCTCGGCCAAGGGACCGGCGTATTGGAAATTCGAACCGCACACCCCGTTACCCAGCGCAGCCTCCACGAATTCGTGATAGTGGCTCTTCGGCTCCAGGTCCGGCTTCGGGTAGTTCTCGAATTTGGCGACCGGGTACAGTTCGGGCGCCTCCACGTGCGGGATGATCAGCGTGCCTTCTTCGCCGATCATCATGGAGCCACTGGGCGGCAACGCATAGTCCGCCGGCAGGTGGGACGAGAGGTCTTTCGAGGGCTGTTTCCCGCCGTCCCGCCAAGTGCCGTGGATGGTACGTCCGGCGGTATATTCAGTACCCGGGAACTCGTACGTCGCGAAGGTCCAGCCGGGATGGACTTCCGGGCTGACGGATTCCGCTTCACACTTGATGTTAAGCGGCGCACCGATGTTCAACGCGGTAAACACCGGATCGAAGATGTGGCACCCAAAATCGCCGACTGCGCCGCCTCCGAAGTCACGCCAGCGCCGCCACCAGAAGGGGTGATACACGTCCTGCTTGTAGGGCCGTTCCGGAGCCACGCCGAGCCACAGATCCCAATCGATCGTGGGCGGAATCGGATCGGACCCTTCCGGGCGCTTTTTGTCATCGGTCGTAAAAATGGCGGAGCACCATGAATGCCACTCTTTCACCTTGCCGATTGCGCCTTCCTGCACCCACTGCACGGCGGTACGGTAGAACTCATGCGAGTGGATCTGGTTGCCCATCTGCGTCGCGACGCCTTTCCGGCGTGCGGCGATCGTGACTTTCCGCGCTTCGTATACTTCGTGCGTCAGCGGTTTTTCGCAATAGACGTGTTTTCCTTTGTGAATCGCCGTCATCGACGCAGGCGCATGGATGTGATCCGGAACGGACACGTTAACAGAATCGATGTTCTTCTCTTCCTTATCCAGCATCTCGCGCCAGTCGCGATACAAGCGGGCCTTGGGATACGTCTGTGCTGCCTTCTGCAAGCGCTCTTCGTCGATATCGCAGAGCGCAACGACATCCACCTTCTCACTGCTGAAGATATTTCCTAAGTCATATGCAGCTTGTCCCTGCGTGCCGATGGACGCGTGCTGCAACCGGCTCGAGGGCGGCGACGCGAGGCTGAGCCGCGGCAGAATGAGCGGACCGGCGACGGTTGCGGCGGAAACCCGTTTGATGAAAGACCTTCGTGTAACTTGCTTTGGCATAGTGCGTGGCTCCATAAATTCCCACTCAAAGGCATGATGGCGTCTGGGCAGGAGTGCTTCAGATTGCGGTCCGGCACCCAGAATGACCGCCTGACCACACGGCTGGAATCCAATCTAGCGCATTTGGGGGGCTGCGCTCAATTCGTGGGGTGACTTGCGAAAGGGCGACCAACCTTGCCGTGCCGCAAACAGGACCCGTGCGCGTTCAGTTCCCGACAACTATCGTCCCCATTTGAACGACTTCGAAATCATCACCGACGAGTGTCTTAAGCTCGTTCAGTTCATCGTCGTCCCAGCGCGCGTCGGGGGCGCCGGAGACGTACCAGTCGCTCCCATTGTCGGCGACGATCATGCCGTACTTCTTCATTGCGCGCAGGATGACTTTGTTGTGCTTGGAGAAACCCGAGATATCGAAGTCGGCCTTCAGGCGCACGCGCATCCCCATGGGCGGCAGTGACGCGCTTGTGTTGCTGCTGGCATAGTGCCGGGCGGGGTAGACGTAGGCTCGGCGTGACTGGCTGACCGTGAACCGCAACGCATGGTTGATCTCGCCCTGGCCGTAGACTTCGTCGTAGCGAACCAACCCGGAGAAGATGGGCAGACCTGCCGCGTCGGCGGAGGTCCAACCCGCGGGGCGAACGTCGTTGGACGTCAAGTCCCAGATGGCACCCGATCCAGCATCGTACGGTTGTCCGGAATGCGCAGGTGGGTACACGGCGTACAACTCATACAAAAACCAATTGTCCCGGTCAATGATAATCATGTGACGATCCCCACTCGAGTTCGGGCCGCCTTCGATGGGGGTGTCAGCCGTGATGGGATACGGGCCGGGGTCGCTCTCGTCCGCATAGTCGAAGGTAACCTGCTTGCCTGGGGTGTCACCGGCCACGACGATGTACGGAATCCCAAAGGGCCCCCCGTTCCAATTCGCTCCGAAATCGGGGTGTAAATTGTCCCACCGGCCGATACTGTCGATCAGCGTGTTGGAATTGGGATCGACGGGCACTGTATCAATCGGCGTGTTCCACGGGTTGTTCTCCGGAAAGACTTGCGCGCCATGAAGATCGGCGTTTATGCCCAGTTCGGGAAAGCCATCGCTGCTGGGAGGATCGCCATTGTTGGATGGCGGGGGGTTCTGGGCGGGACACCCCAATAAGAAAAACAACACTACGGATAAAAGGATAACGGTGAGAAACCGTGCCATCAAAATCCCCTCCCTGACGTTTCCGGCACGGAAAAGCGAGGTCCAATTGGAGTCTACCACAGATTCAGCATCCGTGACGCCCGCGAACCGGCGAATTGTGGGTAAGTGGTTGAGTTGAGTGGCGCTTCCAGCCAAATGGGCAGGTCGATTTTTCACCGTCACGTTGGGTAAGATGGTTTCGTGACTCGGACGAGGACGGCGGTATTGGGACGTGGAGAGCAGATTCTTTACAGCAGTGTGTGCAGGTCATGAATTCAAGGGGGGACGGTCGTGTCCAAGTGGTCGGTAGTTATCGGGCTGGTGGTGGTATTGGCTCTGGTTGCCGTTCTGATGACCCTTGTGCACATCGAGTCGACGCGAACCAAGCAGACCTTAGAAGCTGAGCGCGAAAGCGCGCCAGTCCAGGGCGCGGAACAAGGGACGCACAATCTTCCCACGGCGCCGGGCATTGTCAAGCGCGGCCCCAAAATCGATTTTCTCAAACCTACACCGATTGGGTTTCCGGTAGGCGACACGAAGCCGTGGATTACCCACGCCAAGATCGTGGACCTCAACGAGGACGGTCTCAAGGACGTAGTCGTGTGCGACGCAACGTCCAACCGAATCAGTTGGATCGAACATTCAACCGATGGTCAATATGCGGAGAAACTGGTTGGCGATACGATACTGGCGCCGGCCCACGTCGAAGCCATCGATTTCGACAAGGACGGCGATCTCGACCTCCTCATCGCGAAGATGGGCGCCATCGCCCCTACCAACGACAAGATTGGCGGCGTCGTAGTCATGGAAAACGACGGTACGCAGCAGTTCACCAATCACGTTCTGATCGATCAGGTCGCGCGCGTGGCGGACGTTCGAAGGCGGCGACTTTGACGGCGACGGCGACCTCGACCTCGTGGCCGGCCAGTTCGGCTACGACGACGGTGAAATCCGCTGGATGGAGAACCTCGGCGGCGACTGGAAGTTCAAAAGCCACATTCTGCAATCCCTGTCCGGCACCATTCACACGCCGGTCGCGGACATCGACAAGGATGGCGACCTGGATATCATTGCGCTGGTGTCTCAGGAATGGGAAGAAATCTACGCGTTCATCAACGACGGACACGGCCAGTTTGAAACGCGGCGGTTATACGGCGCAACCAACGAAGACTTTGGCAGCAGCGGCATATCGCTGGTGGACTTTGACAAGGACGGTGATCTCGACATTCTCTATACCAACGGCGACGCATTCGACTACATGCCGCCGGGGCCCCGGCCTTGGCACGGGGTCCAGTGGCTGGAAAATCACGGCGACTTCAATTTCGAGTACCACCGCGTGGGAGATTTTTCCGGAGCCTATTTCGCCAACGGCGTTGACGTGGACAACGACGGCGATCGGGATATCGTCGTGGTGAGTTATTCAACCGCTGGGAGGACCCCAACGCCCAGTCCATGATCTGGTTCGAAAACGACGGCTCGATGAACTTCACGCGTCACAATATCACGTCCAATCCGACCCACCTGCTGTCCCTCGACGCAGGGGATATGGACGGCGACGGCTGGACCGACTTCGTATCGGGCGGGATGCACCTCTACCCGCCGGACGACCGCAGAAGCCGCATCGTCCTGTGGAAGAACGATTGGCCCAACCGCACCGTAGAAGGTGACCCAGCCCCGTCTAATGGGTAAGTCAACCAAAACGAAAGAAGCGCCGCCGGAACCCAAGAAACAGCGCAGCGCTTTCGTGTGGGCCGCACTCACCATAGTCGTGGTGGGTGCGATTGCCTGGACCGGCGTGATCCTGGTGAAGGGAGCCCATCGGAGAGAAATCTTGCTTCAGTTGCCGCCGCAACCGGACATGCGCCAATACAACGAAACCCTCCGCGATCGCATCTCGCAGGCCGAAGACGTTCTCAAGGATGGTCCCCTCGGGCCCGGTCTGGGACATCTCGGCAACCTCTATATGGCGAACTATTTTTACGATCAGGCCGCAACCTGCTACGAACTCGCCATGCAGGAAGACCCGAAGAACGCGCAGTGGCCCTATCTGTTGGCCTACGTGCGTTCGATGATGGGGAATACCCCCGGCGCGATGCCGCTGTTCGATGAGGCCATCGAGCGCAATCCCAACTATGTGCCCGCACGCCTGCGACGCGCGGACAACCGCTACAAAGACGGCGACCTGGAAGCCGCCGAGCGCGATTACGCGCGTTGTGCCGAACTCGAACCCACCAACGTGTACGCCGCACTCGGCTTGGCGCGCATCGCGCTCGATCGCGAAGAATGGGAAAACGCGGAAGGGATACTCAAGAAAGCGCTGAAAGACGACCCTGCGTTTGGAAATACGCATCGATTGATGGCGAAAGTTCTCGACCATTATGGACGCACGGAAGAGCGGGATCGTGAACTGCAGATCGCCGAGGACTGTGGACGATTTGTCCCTGCGCCGGATCCCTGGGTTGACGAGGTGGACAAGGAGCTTTGTTTCCACACGCAAAAGCTTTTGACCAAGGGCTACGTGGCGGAAAAGAACAAGGACTATGATTTGGCCCGGTCCATCTATGAACGGATCGTTACGATCGAGCCCGACAATTTTGACGCCAATTTCCGGCTCGCCACCGTCTTGCAGGCCGTAAAGGAACGGGATAAGGCGGAAGCCCTCTATGAGCGCGCGCTGAAACTCAAGTGCACCGATACGTCCCGGTACACCGTCATTTACAGCAACCTGGGGGAACTTTACTACCAGAAGGGCGACACAAACCGTGCGGTGGAATGTCTGAATAAGGCCCTCGAACTCGACCCGGAGTTCTTCGCCGCGCACCTGAGTCTCGGCGCCATACTGACAAAACTGGGGAAACCGGACGAAGCCATCAAACACTGTCAGAAAGCGCTCGAAATCGAACCCAAGGCCGATGGCGCGCACTATAACTGGGGCGTTGCCCTGCTCAAGGAAGGGAAGATCGAAGAAGCCATGGCCCAGTTTCAGGCCGCAGTCCAACTCAATCCCGATTTGGCGCTGGCCCACTACCAGATCGGCGTGTACCACCTCCGTAACGGCGACACGGAAGCCGCCGCCCAGTCCCTTCATCAGGCCCTCGTCGCCGCTCAGAAGACCGGCAACCGTGCGCTCGCGCAGCGTATTCAGCAGACCCTCGCCGGCGCGGCGGCCTGAGCCCACCACGATCCCGCAGCGTTACTAGTACACGGGTTGGAAAACGACACAGACTGGCGCGGCTATCCCCACGTCACGTCCCGTGGGGGCCACTGTGCCGTGCTCGGGGTCGATGCGAAAAACGACGACGTTGTCCGTATCCTGGTTCGCCGCGAAGAGATAGCGGCCCGAGGGATCAATGTTGAAACTGCGCGGCGTGTGCCCGCCCGTGGGCGTGTGGCCGATGTCCGCGAGTCTTCCCGTATCCTCGTCGATTGCGAACACGGCGATGCTGTCGTGTCCCCGGTTCGACGCGTATAGGAACTTACCCGAGGGGTGCACCTGAATTTCGGCTGTCGTGTTGTCGCCGTCGAATCCTTCCGGGAGCGTTCCGATGCTCTGCAATTCCTGCATCGCGCCGGACTCCGCATCATAGGCAAACGCCGTCACGGTGTTGCCCATTTCGTTTACGCAATAGATGAATCGTCCCGAGGGGTGAATCGCGACGTGTCGCGGTCCCGAACCGGGCGCGACCCGTGCAAACGGAGGATTATTGGCCGTCAACTCGCCCCTCGCTGCGTCGTACCGGTAGAGCATCAGCTTGTCCAGGCCCAAGTCCGCCGCGATGAGCATGCGCCCGGCTTTGTCGAACGTGACGGAATGCGCGTGGGGGCCTTCCTGGCGCTGCGGATTGACGCTACTACCTTCGTGTTGAATGAAACTGCTGGCCGGGTTTAGGCTCCCGTCGTCCTCCACGGGAAATAGCGCAATGCTCCCTCCGCCATAATTCGCCGCCGCCACGTGTCTGCCGGAAGGCGCCACGCACACATGGCAGGGTCCTGTCCCGATTGTGGACTCCTGGTTGATGAGTTTAAGAAGACCGGTAACCTTGTCGATGGCAAACGCGCTGATCGTCCCACCCGGGTGTTCCGAGGTCCCTGCCATTTCGCCCACCGCGTAGAGCACCGCTTTATCGGGATGAATGGCCAGGAAGGACGGGTTTTCCGTCGCGACCGCCAGCCCCTGCAACGTCAGATCGCCCGTCGACGCGTCAAAGTCGAGCAGATAGATTCCCTCACTTACCCCCTGTGTGTACGTGCCGACGTATACCCGGTAGTGATCCGGCATGGGGTTCTCCTGGGCAAATGCGTTGACGGCTAAGACGCTGGCAAGTCCAGATACAAACAAGGCGAATCCGGATAGCATTCTCATGGCTATCGTTCCCTTCTTCGTTTCTACAGCTTCACCTTGACCACCACTTTCCGCACGGTGCACGGCGTTTCGTGCACGATGCACGGCGCGTGCGCATCGTCCGGCATGAACACGCAAAACTGCTCCGGCCGAAGGACGAGGTCCGTTGTCCCGGGTATCAGCGCGTAGAACTCGAAATCCGGCTCATACGGCTTTGTTACTGTAAGCCCTTCCCGCGGCGCCCACAGGATCGACTCTTTACCGTCCAGCAGAATCTGAATGTCCGCGTAGTCCCGATGCGCCTCGAACTCCTGCTCATCTCGTGGTTTCGACTCGTAGGTCTGCACCATGCAGAAGAGATTGTCGCCGTCCAGTTCGTATTTCCCATCTGCAACGCCCGCATCCAACTGCTCCAGATATGCAAATCCATGCCCGAACCGCTCGTTGGGCCACGCGTACTGTCCCCAGTTCTTCAGCAAATCCATAATCATGTCCGTTTCCCCTTGGTCGTTTACGTGCGTTACCGTGACGTGGATTATGCCAGATGGTGCCCCGTCGTATCTCCCGCTACCAGCGCATTTGCTTTTGACGCCTCTCGCGAAGAGGTCTACAATTAAACCCGAGCGGCTTAGGGGGAGTCGCGGAAGTTTCATCTGCAATTCCGGTTTAGGCCGGAGTTCAACCTTGGGGGATTTCCTGCCATGTCGGAACACGCGATCCATTCCAGAAGCACGCGGAGGAGTTTTCTGAAGACCGCAGGCGTTGCGGGGGCAAGTTTGTATCTCAGCGGGGCCGCGACGTCCCGTGCCGCCGCACCTGCGAAACTGGAAACACTGGCCGTGAACGCCGGCCCGAAGGCCGTGTCGGCGGTCGTCGATAACGCCACGAAGTGGCCCCTGTACGGTGAAGAAGAAATCGCCGCTGTGTCCGAGTTGCTCCGCGCGCCGGATTACGCCCCCGTCGCCCAATTCGAGGATGCCTGGAAAGCCTATCACGGGTGTGCGTACGCCAAAGCCCACTGCAACGGCACCAGCGCGTTGACCTCCATGTTGTTCGCCCTGCAACTGCCGCCGGGCAGCGAGGTGTTGGTCCCCGATTACAGCACCTGGTTTCCGGTTGTGCCCATGCGCTTCTTCGATCTTGTGCCGGTTTTTGTCGACTCAGACCCGAAGACTATGAATATCGATCTCGAGGACTGCAAGCGGCGGCTGACGAGCAAGACACGCGCGATCATGCCCGTGCACTGGTACGGGCTCCCCTGCGAGATGCCGGAGATTTGTGCCTTCGCGGAAGAACACGGACTTAACGTCGTCGAAGACGCCAGCCACGCCCACGGTGCCTGGGTCGGGGGCGAACGGATCGGCAACTGGGGCCGCATGGCCGGGTTCAGCCTGCAAGGGACGAAGCCGTTGCCGTCCATCGAGGGCGGGATCGGCATGTACAAGGACCAAGGCGACTACGAGCGCGCGACGACCTACGGAAACTACGATCTGCCGAACACGTTCCCGGAAGGCAGCCCCTACCGGAAGTATCAGGGCACGGCTTTCGGATCGAAACTCCGCATTCACCCGGTCTCGGCCATCCTGGCCCGCATCCAACTCGGCAAACTCGACGACATGAATAGTGCCGGCGTCGCCCAAGTCCGCAGATTAAACGACCGGATCACCCAATTGCCCGGCCTCAGCGAACAGTACGCCCGTCCGGACATGAAGCGCGTGTACTATTCCAAGAACATCCTGTTCCTCGACGAGAAAGCCGCGGGCATGCCCCGTGGAAAAGTGGTGGAAGCGCTGAAAGCCGAAGGGGTCGACGTGATCGAGAACAACTGGACCATGCTCCACGAATACCCAATCTTCGCCGAATCCCAGTGGTGGCGGCATATGCCCGTTCTGCCGGATCCGGACTCGGTTCCCGGTGCTCTCGAAGCCAATCGCACCGCCATCCAGGTCGCGTACTTCACGTCCGACCAGCCCGAGTTGGTTGAGCAATACGGCGACGCCTTCGAGAAAGTGTGGGCGCACCGCGGAGATTTGACATAACGCGAGGCACAAGCCCTTGACAGAACGGACTACGTATCGTATCCCGGTTCGTAATCGTAATCGTAATCGTAATCGTAATCGTAATCGTAATCGTAATCGTAATCGTAATCGTAATCGATCTAGCCCAGCGCCACGTCGAGCGTCATCATGATGGCGAATCCGACCATGACGCCGATGGTGGGGAGGTCTGTGTCGCCTTTCCGTTGCGATTCGGGGATGAGTTCTTCGGCGACCACGAAGATCATCGCCCCGGCCGCGAACGCGAGCGCGTAAGGAAGCAAGGGGCGCATCGCCAGGACCGCCGCGGCCCCGCAGATTCCAGCGATGGGTTCCACCAGGCCGGATGCCTGACCGTACATGAAGCTTTTCGTACGCGAGATTCCCTCACGGCGAAGGGGCACGGCCACAGCGGTACCCTCCGGAAAATTCTGTATGCCGATGCCGAGGGCTAACGCGACAGCGCTCCCAAAAGTTGCCCCTTCGATTCCGGACGCCGCTGCGCCGAACGCAACGCCCACGGCGAGTCCCTCGGGAATGTTGTGCAAGGTGATCGCCAGGACCAACAACGTGCTGCGCCGCCACGAGGTGTGAATGCCTTCCGCCTCCTCCATCCGGAATCCCGGGTGCAGGTGGGGAAGCAGTTTGTCGATGGCCCAAAGGAATGCGCCGCCCGCAAGAAATCCGGTTAGTGGGGGGAACCACCGCGACAGGCCCATTTGTTCGCTGAGCGTGATGGCGGGCGCCAGCAGCGACCAGAAGCTTGCCGCAATCATGACCCCGGCCGCCATTCCGAGCATGGCGTCGAGAAGCGTCTGATCGATCGTACGGAATCCGAATACGAGAGCCGCCCCCAAGGCCGTGACGCCCCACGTGAACAAAGTCGCCAGTAAGGCCTGCCAGATTGGACTGACGTGCTCTAGTTGTTCCAGCACTGTTTGCCTTTCCGTCTCGAAGTTTCAACGTACAAGCTGGTGGTGAGGGATCCGCGCAAAGTCTCGCAGGCATTGGATCACACCGTTACGACTGCTTCGCTCGATGGATCGCATGGGCCCGGGTACATCGGTCAGCCGTTTGGTATCTGCCGTCGCAGTCAAGACCGCGTACGCACCAGCGCAATTGCGCCCATCGCGTGACGATCGAAGACAGCAGCGCGCCGCGGTTGTTTGTCTCGAGACGCCGCTAGAAATCAATCTCGTCGGGATGGGGGCCGATCCGTTCTTCCCGATCAAGCCCGTCGATAGTGGCCATTTCAGAGGCGCTCAGCTCGAAACCGAAGACATCCGCATTACTGGCGATCCGTTCCTGATGGACCGACTTCGGGATTGTCACCACGCCTTTTTGCAGTTCCCATCGTATGGTGACCTGGACCGGCGTCTTACCGTGCGCTTTCGCAATGGCCTGAATTTCGGGGACGTTATTCACCCGGCCCTTCATGATCGGCGCCCAGGCCTCGTGGGCGATATCGTTCTTCTGGTCGAAGGCAAGCAGTTCGGGCTGCTGTAGCCGCGGGTGAAACTCGACCTGGTTGACCATGGGTTTCACCTTGGCGGATCCCAGAAGATCGTTCAGGTGATGCACGAGAAAGTTGCTGACGCCAATCGCTTTGGCCCGGCCTTCCCCGTAGATCTGTTCGAGTGCGCGCCAGGTCTCCTTGAATTTGCCCTTGACCGGCCAATGAATGAGGAAGAGGTCGACGTACTCCATCCCCAGCTTATCGAGGCTCGTTTGGAACGCCTGTAACGTGGTGTCATATCCCTGGTCCGTGTTCCAGACTTTGGTCGTCACAAATACCTGCTCGCGCGGCACTCCACTCGCCGCGACAGCCTTTCCGACGTCCGCCTCATTCTGATAGATCGCCGCGGTATCGATGTGCCGGTACCCGATATCCAACGCCCAGTGGACGGCCTGTTCCGTTTCCGCCCCAGGCTCCGACCGCCACACTCCCATTCCAAGTTGGGGGATGTCCATCCCGTTATGCAACCGCAATGTGCAATTGTCCAGTTCGCTCATAATCACCTCATCGTGTTCACGTGGAATCCTTTGCAGATACGTTAGTTATGCATCCCGGTGGACGTGGAATTCAAGGCCAATGGCCGAACGATACCCTTTGTGCCATCTTCCGGGGATGACGGACTTTTGCCTATGCGCCGTTCTTTGCTACGCTTGTATCTCAAGTAACTCGCCGCGCTGACCCAAGGTGCGGACTCTCAGAGTAAGCATCATGGCACTTCGATTGGGAGAGTACGTCGTTTACGGGGAGATTCGAAACACGGGGAACTACAGTACCGCCGGTCTTCTCGTGTTACGCAGCGTCCCGGACGCTGATGAGGCGATCATCCACCTGGCGCTCACCGGGAATTGTGGGCAAGACTTGAAAGGCAAACACTTCCGGTTCCGGCCGCGAGAAGGCGAGCCACACCAGGCGACTTTCGATCCGGCGTGTTTTGACGGGGTCCAGTACCGGCAGATCGGTCCGACGGGAACGATGACCGCCACGGGATGGGTTCGCGTGTTTGACTGCCCCGTAGAGGAATATCTCAAGCGTTCGAAACTCGGCGAGCCGCCGCCGACCGTGTGGAGACGCCGACTCTATCTCGAATGGTACAGCCAGAACGGCCGCGTCCTCATCGAGATGGCCGATCCGATTCTCGAGGAATGCATTCGTCCGCCGACTGGAGAGAAAGACGAAGGAGAATGGATTCCGATCCCTCATTTGACCTTGCCGCCGGACCTGCCGGGGACGGAGCGGCAGCCGGATCTGGGGATCACGACGTTCGAAGTCGACGGAGACGAAACGCATATCGAACATTGGTCCATCCGGGATGCGTCCGATGACGATGAGGACGAGTTCAGCACGGCCCCGGACGAACTTCAACGCCAACTCGACAAAGAAGCCCGGGCCATCGATCGTGCGATACAGGACCGTGAGCATGCGGCCGATGAAGACCTGGCAGAGTTGGAACTCATGGACCAATGCCTGGAGCACAGTTTACGCCGCCCCGTCATGTCTTTGCTCAAAGATATCGATAAACTTCCCCGGCCCGAGACCCTGGACGACGAGGCCGTCGAAGCCGAGCTGAAGAAGATCTTGACGCAACTTGCGATGCTGAACGTAGCCCTCGACGTGTGCGATCACTGCACTCCCCGGGATTGTTACCGCATGCTGCTCGACGAAATGCTGACGGACAACGAGACGTTCGAGGAACTCATCGGCACCGGTTGGGCGCAGCACATGATGATCTCCGAATACTGTCCAAAATGTCAGGCTGAAGCTGAGGAAGAATACCGCGAGTACATGGAGGAGTGATCGTGCGCCCGCCAGGCATCTGTGCGTGAAGGAAAGTCCGTGACTCGGGGACCCGATCCCAACGTAATGTTTCAGGAGAGTATCACGATGAGTGCATACGCGAAGCAAACAGCGTCCACGGTTCTACCCGCAATGCGATACCGCGACGCACCCAGTGCCATCGTATGGCTTTGTAAGGCATTCGGGTCTGAGAGACACCTCGTAGTCCCCGGCGAGCATGGCACGATCGCACACGCGCAACTATCGTTCGGAAACGGCATGATTATGCTCGGGTTCGCCACGGACAATAAATTCGGCCGGCTCGTCAAGACCCCGGCCGACTTCGACGGAGGCACTACAGAAAGTTCGTACATTACCGTTTCCGACGCGGACCAACACTACGCCCGGGCCGTTGCCGCTGGGGCGGAGATCGTCATCGAAATCAAGGACGAGGATTACGGGGGGCGCGGCAATTCGTGCCGGAATCTTGAAGGTCACGTATGGAATTTTGGGACCTACGATCCCTGGTACACGGCCGGGTCATGATCGTCGACCGGATGCGGCCCTGGTTTCTCGCGGCGGTGAGCCTCGCCTTCGTGGCGCCGTCCTTTTCGGATTTGCCAACTTCCGAGTCGCAGGTTCGGCGCCTCTACGTGATCGGCGACTCCACCGCCGCCGCGTATCCCGCCGATCGTGCGCCCTTGACGGGGTGGGCGCAAGTGTTTCAGTCCTGTTTTGATTCGAATTGCGTGGTGGTGGACGACCGGGCACGTAGCGGCAGAAGCTCCAAAAGCTTCTACGAAGAAGGCGCCTGGACGCCCATTCGGGATGCGTTGAAACCGGGCGATTACGTTTTCATTCAGTTCGGGCACAACGACCAGAAAAAAGAAGATCCCGCGCGCTTCACGGACCCCAAAACGACCTACCGCGAGTTTCTTATGAAGTACGTGAATGACGCTCGCGCGGCCGGTGCAATACCCGTCTTGCTGACCTCCATTAACCGAAACCGGTGGGCCGAAGATCGGTCCTTTGTCGATACCTTGGGTGACTATCCAACCGCAGTTCGTGAATTGGCGAAAGAATTGAACACGCCGCTCATCGACCTCCACCGGCTTACCCGAAAACGCTTCGAAGAACTCGGTCCAGCCGGAACGCATGGGTTGTTTCTTTACCTCGACAAGGGCGTCTCCCCGAACTATCCGGATGGCAAACAAGATGGTACGCACCTGTGCCTCGAAGGCGCACAGGAAGTGAGCAAGCTCGTAGCCCGTGCGATTCGCAACCTGGACCTGCCGCTTGCGTCCTGCCTGCACTAGGCGACCTCGGACGGTCATCGGTCTTCACAAACGCACGACGTTCCCCATCGTTGGGGAGAACCCCGCGATTTCCACTTCGATATCGGCGTTCCCATGCTGACGTCTTTGAAGTTCCGGCTTTGCCGTCTCCACCGTGCCTTATTCTGTAGCGGTGGCGTACCGGTTCCACACCGGTTGGCACACAAAATGCTCCTAGATTGGTAGAACCGGTGGTGACGAACAGGATCGACGAGCTCGGTTGGAGCGCAGTATCGCTTCGAGTCGCTTGTGATACCGGTAACAAGGAGCAACGATGAAAACCAACCAACTGAATACGCGCAAAGCGTTGGAGCCACGGCAAACGCTGCAAAGCAGCGTGCACGATTCAATCAGTCGCGTGATTCTTTTTCACGAGGCCGCGCGCGACTTCTGGCAACGCTGGAAACCGAAGGTTAAAGACGAGAAATCCAAAGTGTATCTTGAGCACTTAGCCCAGTTGGAAGCGCGACGCGCGGGGAGCCTGCAAGAATATGCATCGCAGGCGCCGCACGAAGTACTTACGACGTGGTTGAAGGTCGGTCCGGACATTGAAGTGCACGACTGGCTTTCCGCCATCGAAATGGATGAACGCGTTACGACGCGTGACGTCAGCGAGATAGCGGGAAAGCTCTACGACCTGTTGCTCAAAGTCCTCGGCGCGCAATCGAATCAGACCGAGTCGGAAGACGTTGGCGAATTCTTGAAACATATACGTGATGACGAACAGCGCGCGAAATTGTATGCAATTCGAAGCACGGAACTCGACTGATTGAGGGGGGGTGCGGCCCCGACTGGACCCGGCGAATCGTTCTTATGTAGCGGTGTAAAGTAACTACACGTTTCGTGCGCATTTGTTACGCCGCGCGAGCGGAAGCCCCCACAATTTCCCATACCAGTTAGACCTTTCCTAACGGGCATGGCATTTGCACTTTATTCAATTGACTGGTCAACGCATTCGCGCGCGCTACGCGGGAGATTGGGCGCAACAATTTAGAAGGAGTATGGAAGATGACTACCTTAACAAGCGAGCGGTGCTCGACAGAAATTAACCAGGATGCCCGGCTGGATCCCCACGACATTCGCAAACTTGAGGCAGAACTTCCTGCCGGCTGGGATATCGTTGAGAATCATCACTTGTCTACCAGCTTTTCGTTCGACGATTTTCAATCGGCCCTCCGGTTTGTGGACAAGATCGGCGCCATCGCCGAGGAAGAAAAGCACCATCCCGATATCGGTCTGTCCTACGGCAAGGTCAACGTCACTATCCTGACGCATAAGGTCGGCGGACTGACCCGAAACGATTTCATCCTCGCCGCGAAGATAGCGTCCGCAGCGCCGAAGGGTTCGTCTGGTTAATCCTGGAGAGATACGGAAACCCACACGCTGCAAGCCGAGAGGCGCAACACGCGCCCAGGTTGGAACCATGCTTTCAGACAGGAGAAACGTCGTAATGGCACTAGAATACCACGAACCGCCCGACCAACTTAGAGCCGAAACGCGGGAAATCCATCGAGGTCTCGCGTCGCTGATCGAAGAACTGGAGGCCATTGACTGGTATCAACACCGGATCGACGTGACCGGTGACGAGGAGATGCGATCGATTCTCACGCACAACCGGAACGAAGAGATGGAGCATGCCGCAATGGCGTTGGAGTGGCTGCGCCGGAAGATGCCGGAATTGGATGGATGGCTCAGGTCTTATCTCTTTACAGAAGGCGCAATCGTAGGAAGCGGAGAGGCCGACGGCGCCGAGGAGAAAAGCGAATCGTCCAAGAGCGCTAACCCCGTCTTGGGTTCCCTTGGTGTGGGGAATGCCCATCGATTTGGCGCATGAAACTCTAACAAAGACACACTCATGTTAAACGATGAAGCCGATTGGTTTATCGGAAAGGACTGAGTCACATCATGACGGACCTGTTGAGAAGAGATTTTGCCCCCATCACGGACGAATCGTGGATCGAGATCGATGAAACCGCGCGCCGAGTCTTGAAGACCCACCTGTCCGCACGTAACTTCGTCGATTTCCATGGCCCCAGCGGCTGGGAGACGGCCGCGGTCAACGTGGGGCGAATCGATTACGAGGATAAGAAGCCCGTCGAAGGCGTTCGATGGGGCCGCCGGCAAGTTCTTCCGCTTCTGGAAGTCCGTACGGCATTTACCTTGCGTCAACTTGAATTGGACAACATCAGCCGCGGTTGCCGCGACGCAGATCTCGAACCGTTGGAAACGGCAGCTATCGCGACGGCGAACTTCGAAGAACGCGCCATCTATGAGGGCTTTGCCAAAGGCGGGTGCCGAGGTATCAAGGAGAGTGCCACGTTGAAGCCGCTGCAATTGCCAAAGGAGTCTCGAGAAGTATCCCGCGGTGGTTGCCAGCGCCGTGGAACAACTGGGGCTTGTCGGGGTGGGTGGTCCCTACGTGTTGGTGCTGGACGCCGACCATTACCATGCGCTCGTGCAAAGCACCGAAACCGGCTACCCGATTCACCGCGTCATCCGCAATACCCTGGACGGTCCTATCGTCTGGAGCGACGCCATCGCCGGCGGTTTGCTCGCGTCAGCGCGCGGCGGCGATTTTGAACTTACCGTGGGTCAGGATATCTCCATCGGATACGAGGCCCACACCAACACAGAAATCCAACTCTACTTCACAGAATCTTTCGCGTTCCGTACCTTGGAACCGAAGGCTGCCGTGCCGCTCGTAGCGGGGACACGGCAGTAAGGGACGGACGACTTCCAGGCAAACGAACCAGCCTTTGACGGAGACCTGCCGATCTGGTCGGGTTCATTGGAAGGTGCAAAACCACAGGAGGAACTGTCGAGATGAAAGTAACCGACAACACCGTCTTATTCACGGACGCGATTAACGTGATGAACGAAGCTATTAAGCAAAACCAGGATCGGTTTCCGTACAAGCAAATAATCGGCGCGACGGAAGGCGTTGCGGAAGGACGGAAGGTTGGAGTCGCCGTGTATGCGGACGATCCGGCCACCCCTTATGATTATTACACCGTCAGCTTCAAAAACGGTCAAATCGAGATTCTCAGTCACGGTAAGGAAGAACCGGAAATCGCGTGGAAGGTTCCGCGCGGCTACCTGGAGGAAGTGACGGAACATTCCGAACAGTATAAGCAACACCCTGCAAAACTGGACTGGGATTGGTTGCTCGCGCGCTTAGGTATCACGGGCCCGTGACGCGTGTCGAGTCCTTTCTTCAATCCGCCTCACGAGGGGTGATTGACCCATAGATTCCGACCCTACACCGGTCGCGAGTGTGATATCGCGTGTGTAGCGCGAACATTCGCGGCCGTTCTTTTTTGTCCCTTTTCCTTCCATCTTGCGGCCTCATTTTGAGCCGGGACTCCGTCGTGGTATAAGAGGGGTTCTGTTCACAATTTGAAATGCAAAGGTGACTGATATGCGTAAAGTGTTCCCAGCCCGTCCCTGGCGCGCGTGCCTGATCACGCTAGTGTTGCTGCTTGCTTTTGCGCCGTTGGTGGCCGAAGCCGAGAAGCCAGCTTTTCTCCAGGACAAAATTCCCATGCGGGACGGGGCCTGGTCCAACGACGCCGATAAGTTCAGCTTTGCCATTCTGGGTGACAAAACGAGCGGGGGAGAGGGTAAGTGGCCGATCTACGATCGCGCCGTGGAATCTATCAACCTGCTCGACCCGGATTTCGTGATTACCGTCGGCGACATGATTCCCGGCCACATGGAAGAGCGCGCCAAGTGGGATGCGGAGTGGGCGGAATACAACGAACACGTGCAGCGTGTAGACGCTCCCGTGTTCTTTACGGTCGGCAATCATGACATTGCCAACCTGCAGTGTTATGAGTTCTGGCAGGAGGATCTCGGGAGGACCTATTATTCCTTCGACTACAAGAACTGTCATTTTCTGGTCCTCAACACGGAAGAAGAGCGCTTCGACGGCCGCGGCCCGCGCTGGGAAGCGATGATGACTTTCGCCGAAGCGGACCTCGCGGCACATTCGGACAGCCGTCATACGTTCCTTTTCTTCCACAAACCCATGTGGGACGATCCCCGTTTCCTCCGCGATTGGGCGCGTCTCGAGAAAGCGTTGAAGGGACACCCGTTCACGGCGGTTGCCGGTCACGAACACTACCAGATGACCGAGCGGCACAACGGCAACTTGTACGTCGTGCAAAGCGCGACCGGCGCCGGCATCCACTTGAGTGACGTAAGGGAATACGGCTGCTTCCATAGTTTCGGTTTCGTCACGGTTGATGGGGACGACGTGAGCTACGCACTCGTCGAGCCGGTCGGCGGCATCTGGCCCGTCGACATTGCGCCCGCGTCGTTTCGCCGAGGGATCGTGTTTGACATGCTCATGTTGGACGCGGCCATGCCCGAAGGGCTCGGCTCTCCGACGGTGACCGTAATCGCGACGTTGAATTTCCACAATGTACTCCCGAAATCGGCCGTTGTACGCGCGATGATCGAACCGCTTCAGGCCTGTGGTTGGGAGCCGGTCGTGACGCCAGATTCCGGCTGGAAGATCGACGAAAAAACCGCGTCGATTGAACGCGCCCTCGAACCCGGTGAGAAATCGACGGCAAAGATTGAGTTTACCGTGCCCGCCGATCGAGTTTCCTTCCCACCGCGCGTAGATGAAACCGTCGAATACGCGGGCCATGAACTCACGAAAGAAAGCCGACGCATGGAGGAGGTCGACGTAATACCCATTTACCCGGCGGATACCGTTAAAGCTATCCCGGCTTGGCAAATCGTGGGGCCCTTCTCTCTCGGCCCGATCGACACCAGTTTCCTGCCGGACGATCCGGAGAAGGCAAATGCCAACTTTTTCAAACGATTCGGACCGGAAGACGGGTACGACGCGTCGCGGGTCTACGAAGACGGGTTGGCCTGGCATCCCTGCGACCCCTTGCCGAATGGCTTGTTGAACTTCAACGCGCTCATGGGCACGACCGACCTCGCGTGCGCCTACGCCCTCTGCGGCGTATACAGCCCGGTCGACCAACTGGTTCATGCGACGGTCTATGCGGATAACTTTGCCCAGGTATTTCTGAATGGGGCGCTAGTCGAGGAGGCCCAAAACTTCGGCGCACCCGGTGGATTTGTCTACGTGCCGCTGAACCTGCATCGGGGATGGAACGCGGTCACGGCGAAACTGATCAACAACCGTGCCGACTGGTTCCTACGGTTCCTGATTGCGGATCCAAAGGGCAACCTGAAGTTCGCGGATCACGCGCCTCTCAAGTGAATCGCGTCTAGCCCACATTTCTCACCGCCTGAAAGACTTCGTATTGCGGAGCGTGGAAGAATTCCAGACTGGCGGTTGCGCTATCTTCCCTCGGCAGAAGCACTTGTGATCTTCTTCTCGACAATCTACATAGCTGTTGATATAATCAATAGGCAAGGTGATCGGTTAGAAGCAGCAGGTATCAAGTCAACGAGGCTCTCGGCGGGGGGACCGCGTCTCAGGGAGAGTCATCCGTGTCGGCAAAGGGTGACCCGGATAGCGCGCGCGATCTCTACGAGCTTACCCAAAGCCCGGAAATACTCTACGGGATTTTCGAGTTTGCTCCCGACGCAATCCTCCTCGTGGATTCCGATGGCCGAATAGCCAAAGCCAACGCGCAGGCATTCAGGATGTTTGGTTACGAGCGCGACGAGTTGGTCGGTGAACTGGTGGAAGTTCTCGTTCCGCAGCGCTTGGCCGATCGCCACGTCGGGTATCGCTCCGGCTATGTTTCCTCCCCGCGTACGCGTCCGATGGGGGCCGGGCTCGAACTCTTTGGAAAGAGAAGAGACGGCACCGAGTTCCCTGTGGATATCATGCTGAGTCCCTTGGACACTCACGAGGGCCGCCTGGTGCTTGGCGTCGTCCGCGATGCTACCGAGCGCAAACGGATGGAAGCGGAGGCGCTCCGGGTGCGCGAGACGTACCTCAAAGAGGTTCACCACCGGGTAAAAAACAACCTGCAAGTGATCTCCTCGTTGCTTTTTCTACAGTCCGTGCACAACCCCGACCCGAACGTCCTCGAAATCCTCAAAGAAAGCCGGAACCGGGTAAAGTCCATCGCGCTCATCCATGAAAAGTTGTATCGCTCCTCCGGCCTGGTCCGGCTCGATTTCTCGGAATACGTGCGCGATCTCGTATCGGATCTATTTCGGACCTACGGCATGGATCAACGCGGAATCACCGTGGATATTCGCGTCGAGGACATTGCCCTGGAGATCGACACGGCGATTCCCTGCGGGCTTATCGTCAACGAACTTGTCTCGAACGTGCTCAAGCACGCGTTTCCCAGCGGACAAGAGGGGCGTGTGCTTATCGAACTCGTTCCCAATGGCCAACGACGCTTTAGTCTTCTCGTGGAAGACAATGGCGCCGGTCTGCCTTCCGATCTTGATTGGCGCACGAGCAGTTCCCTGGGTTTGAAGCTTGTAAACGATCTCACACGGCAATTAGACGGCACCATCGAGGTGGATACGACCCGAGGCACGGCATACCGGATCGTCTTTCATGAAGTGCAGTACAAGGAACGAGGATAAGACGATGTCAGCTCCAAGAATTCTTGTTGTTGATGACGAAATCATCATCGCACGGGAGGTGGAAGCGCGGCTCAACTCCATGGGGTACGTCGTTCCTGGTATCGCGTCGTCCGGTGAAGAAGCGGTGCGTTTGGCCGCCGAATACAAGCCGGACCTGATCCTGATGGACATTGTCATCAAAGGCGACATGGACGGGATCGAGGCCGCCGAAGCGATCCGTCGCGAGTTTCACGTCCCGGTCATCTACGTCACCGCGTACACCGATGAAAAGACATTGGAGCGAGCGCGGTTGACCGAACCGTTCGCCTACCTCGTCAAGCCGTTCTCCGAGCGCGAACTCAAAGCCAATATCGAAATGGCGCTCTATAAGCACCGCATGGAAGCGCGGTTGCGGAAAGTGGAACGCTGGTTGACCGAAGCCGTCGACGAAATGACGCACGCTGTCATTGCCGCTGATTGCGAAGGTCGCGTTACCTTCTTCAACCAGGGCGCGGAAGCGATCACCGCATGGAAGCGCGAGGAGGCGTTGGGGCGTAGTGTCCACGAAGTGTTTCGGCTCATCAGTCGGAGCAGCGGCGTCCCGGTCGAATTGCAGACCGCAGCAGAAGGACCATTGGTGTACTTCTCCGAGGACACGGCACTGCTCGATCGTTCGGAAACAGCGGTTCCCGTCGAAAACACGACAACCGTATTGCGGGACAACGACGATCGGCCGGTTGGAACGGTGTCCGTGTTTCGGGATCCCACCGGTACCCGATACGGATCGATTGCCGCGCTGAACGCGGATATCTCCCTGGCGGTTTCCCAGTCGTTAACGCTTCAGGGGATGCTGCAAATGTGTGCGGAGTCAGTCGCGCAACGTCTCCATGCCCCTTTCGCCCGCGTGTGGACCCTGGACACAAAGGGTACGACCCTGGTCTTGCAGGCCAGCGCCGGCTTGTATACGCATCTCGATCGGGAACACAGCATGATTCCTGTCGGTGAGTCAGCGATCGGTCGCATCGCATCGCGACAGGAACCGCACTTGACGAACGATGTCTTGAACGATCCCGATATGAGCGATCGCGAGTGGGCTCGCCGTGAAGGAATGGTTGCGTTTGCCGGGTATCCCCTCGTCGTGGACGAGCGATTGCTCGGCGTTATGGCTGTGTTTTCGCGCACCGAACTGCCGGTGTCCACTTTGGCGGCGCTTGAGACCATCGCCCACAACCTATCCGTAGGGGTCGAACGGAAGCGACTCGAAGAACAACTTCGGCAGAGCCAAAAGGGGGAAGCTCTGGGACAGCTTGCGGCCGGCGTCGCGCACGATTTCAACAACTTACTCACGATCGTCGCCTCATGCAGCGATATGCTCCTGACATCGGAATGCGTGAATCCGGAGGATAAGGCGTTGATTCGGGAAATCGAACAGGCCGGCACGCGCGCTGCCTCCCTGACTCGTCAACTCCTGGCGTTCAGCCGGAAACAAGTCGTCGAGCCCACGGTCTTGCGACTGAACGATGTCGTCGGAAACATTGAAAGAATGCTCCACCGGCTAATCGGAGAGGATATAGCGCTTTCGACACAACTCGATCCTAAATTGAAACCGATTATCGCCGATGTGGGACAAATCGAGCAGGTCGTGTTAAACCTCGCGCTGAATTCGCGGGACGCGATGGAGATGGGCGGGCAACTGACCATTGAAACCGGGAATGTTGTGCTGGACCGCGACTATACCCAGGCGAGGCCCGAACTTGCCACGGGTAATTACGTGATGATTGCGGTGTCGGACACGGGGTGTGGCATGTCCCCGGAGGTGTTGGACCGCGTGTTCGAACCCTATTTCACGACCAAGGAGCCGGGCAAGGGCACCGGGCTCGGGCTCGCCACGGTATTCGGCATTGTTAAGCAATGGGGCGGCCACATTTCCGCGTACAGCGAACGGGGCGTCGGCACCACGTTCAAGGTCTATTTTCCGGAAGGAACCGGGGAACAGACGGCGAGCGCGGCCGAATCCCAGGGTTTGGACCTTCCTCGCGGCGACGAAACGATTCTCGTCGTCGAGGACGATGAAGCGGTCCGATCACTGACCTGTCGCGTTCTTCGAATGTGTGGGTATACTGTCCTCGAGGCCGGAAGCGGGATGATGGCGTTGGGCGTCACCCAGAAGCACAAAGGGCCAATCGATCTGCTGTTGACAGACGTGGTCATGCCCAATATGGGTGGACGAAGCCTCGCCAAACGAATCGCAAAAGCGCGCCCCGCGTGTCAGGTGCTATACGTGTCAGGCTACACGGACGACACGGTCGTGCGGCACGGGATTCTACGCGCCCACTCCTCGTTCTTGCAGAAACCATTCACGCCTCGTGCTTTGGCGGAGAAAGTGCGTGCGTTGTTGGACAATCGGAGTCCCGACCCAGGACGAAACTGACGATCGACGAATGATTGCTCCGGTCTCGATGCGTAGCAGCCTTCCAAGCGCCGCGTTATCGATGGTCCGGGACGTAACGTAGTCCCGGCGGCGATACGTTTGCACAGGGATCCATCTTCGTCGCATACGCACAACATCAGCGCTTTCCGTCCTGTGTCATTCCCCCGCCGGCAACGGGCGGACGTGGGGGAGTTCCGCCCGAAAGTCGCCCAAACTCGACCAGTACAGGTGCTTATCCAAATCGACCTCGGCTACCGTCACCGTGCCCCATTCCTTGGCCTGCGCGATGACCTGTCCTTCCCGATCGAACACGCCCGTGATCATCCAGTGGGAACTCACGTCCGTGTAGGTGCTGCTCACAACAAAAACGTGGTTCTCGCACGCCCTTGCCGCCGCCAGCATGGGATTGCACCCCGCTACGGGGAACGCGATGACTTCCGCGCCGCGATTGGCCAGTTCCCGGGCGACCTCCGGGAAGAATCCGTCATAGCAAATCATCATACCGACCTTGCCGAATGCCGTATCGAACACCGGATACTCGTGCCCCGGCATGATGCCCATGTCGACTTCCGTTCGCGGGAGCGTAACTTTCCGGTACTTGCCCACGATCGCTCCCTGGGGATCGATCAAGACTGCCACGTTGTAGATCAGGTGTCCTTCCCGTTCGACCAATCCGACGACAAGATACAAACCATACTGTTTCGCCAGCGACCCGAAGTATTTCGTCGACGGTCCCGGGATCGGCTCCGCCACGTCCAGGTACGTCAAACCGTTGTTCGTGCACGTCAACGTTTCCGGCAACACGACGAGGTTGACATCCTGCGCCGCGGCCTCCGCAATCAACGGTGCGAACTGCTCGCAATTCTCCATCGTCGTCGTGCCGCCCTTCGGCGTGTAATGAATCGCCGCCAGCCGCACCTTCCGGCTCTTCGGCGGATCGCACGGCGTCAGCGATACGTGCCGCCATTCCGCCTCTGCGTTCGCCGCCCAGCGAAGGTGAAGTTCCACGATTGCCTGGGTCGCGTGTGACGGCGCCCGATACACCTCCGAGATCTCCGTCCACCCGTCTGCATCCGTTTCGCGGTCGCTTGGATACTCCGGTTCCGCCAGCGGCGGCACCCCGCCTGCAAACGTGTTTGCCCCGGGTTCATCCCGATCCACAGGTTTCCCATCTTCATCTCGCCAGAGAATCCGTGCCACCGCACACCGCCGCGGCAACGTCACATTCGTCAACTTCCGACTTGCCGAGAATTGGTAGTACTGCCCACCCTCGATAGGAAACGTTTTCACCCAGCGCCCATCCAATCCTTCGCGGTCGTCCGTACGGATACTCAAATGGACCGCATCGCCAACAGTCGCCAACGTAAACTCCGGCCGCGTTTCATCACGGATAGCGCTTGAGTGCCAAGCGGTCGCAGTTGGAGAAGCGGCAATGCTAACGGTGAGAGCGAAAAGGAATGTCGACATAGGCTGAGAATCCCAGAACTCAATAACTGGTAGATTACCTTACGTGTTCACATGGCCGAGGTCAACAACAAGAGGAGGAGCAGGCAAGTCTCTACGTGCACGCTTGCGAAGCAAGCCACGAAAAGTCTATTGGAAGGGGCGCGGGAGACCCTTTTCTGCCGAGAAAAGGTTCCCCCGCCTTTTTCTCGTTCCTACCGTTCCCGTCCAGACGCTCAGACCGCCAGAGGGCGTATGCCGGTCACGCGAATGACGCGTTTAACGGGAGAATCTCCGGTGGCTTCCCCGTCGCTGCGAACATGGCATTGGCAATCGCGGGCGCAATCGCAATCATGGGCGTTTCTCCAGCCCCGACCGACGGCAAATCTGTCCGGTTTAAGAGCACGACGTCGATCTGCGGCACGTCCTTGAATCGCGGCACCTCGTAATCCTTGAATCGCGGGTTCAGTATCTTGCCGTCTTTGAAGGCAATCGCCTCGCGCAACGCCCCGCCCAGACCCATTACGATGCAGCCTTCTACTTGAGCGCGAAGGTTCTTGGGATTCACAATCGCCCCGCATTCGAAGGCCTCGCACACGCGTTTCACGACAACCTTCTTCGCATCCGTATCAATCGCGATCTCCACGCAAGCCGCCACGTATGACCCTTTCTCCGTCCCACACGCGAGGCCATAGACGGCGTCGTCCGGACTCTCGCTCCACTTGAACGCTTTCGTGGCCGCGTTCAGGACATCCTTCAGCCGCTGCTCCTTTATGTACTTCAACCGGAAGGAGAATGGGTCCTGACCCACTGCGGCCGCGATACGATCGATGAAGGCTTCGCGCGCAAAGTTGTTGGCCGGGGCCGCGAGTGCCCGGTAGGAACCTTCCCGCAACGGCGACTCGCAGGGCTGAAATCGAATCCGTTGGTTCGGAAATGCATAGGGGCAGTCGATGCCTGCGCCGCCCGAATTGTAGTTGGTGAAGTCCCACGCCGTAACGGTACCGTCGGCATCCACCGCGGCCGCGATCTCCAGCACCCCGGCCGGCCGGAAGTAGGCCCACGTGAACTCCTCTTCCCGCGTCCAGAAGACCGCCACCGGTTTCTCGACGGCTTGGGCGAGTCGCGCAGCTTCTACCGCCGCATCGCCGCGATGTTTCCCGCCAAACCCGCCGCCACAATCGGGTTGAATGACGCGGACCTTGGATTCGGAAATGCTAAAGGCCTCCGCCAACTCGCTCCGCACGCCGAACGGCACTTGCGTACCCGTCCAGACGGTGACCTTCCCATCGTTCCACTCGGCGACCGCCGCACGCGGTTCCAGGGGCGTATGTTGGATGTACGATACGCCGTACGTGCCCTGAACCACCTGCTTTGCCCGCGCCATCGCTGCGTCCACGTCACCGTCCGTTTGCTCACGCACACCATTTCGGCCGGAACCGTTCTGTGCATTCTCTTTCAGATACTGGAACAAATCCGCGCTGGACGGATTCGGCACAGCATCCCAGTTTGCCGATGCCGCCAACATATCCAGGGCCTGTTGGGCGGCGCGACTGTTTGGCGCGGTTACACCAACAAAATCGCCGTCTCGCACGACGGATACGCCGGGCAATTTCTTTGTCGCGGCCGTATCGACGGATATGAGCTTTGCGCCATACGACGGAGGACGCAGGATCTTCCCATACACCATTCCCGGCCGCCGAATGTCGTAGGGGTATTGATGCGCACCGGTCGCGATCGCGCGCGAGCCCACCTTCATCACGGGCTGTCCCATGGTTTTCCACGCGTTTGGTGAGGTCAACGCCGCGTCGCCGCGCTCCACATTGGACAACGCGTTGTCCACGCCCGACACGGCAGCGACCAGTTCCGCAAGATTCATGGAATGCCCGTCGGGGTGTGCGATCGCGCCCGCTTCTACGGTCGCCTTGTCCGGGTCGGCGTTCCAATGCTTGCAGGCCAACTCCACGAGCAATTCCCGCGCGGCCACGGCTGCGTTTCGTATGGTGGGAATCGTGCGCGGCGTCGTCTGGCTGCCGTAGGTGCCGCCATCATCGGGAACCTGGTCCGTGTCGCCCATGACCAAGCCCACCTGCTCGAACGGGAGGTGCAACTCTTCCGCCGCCGCCTGACCGATTTCCGTGCGCGAACCCTGGCCCACTTCCACCTTGCCGGTGAAAACCGTCACGCGACCGTCGGCGTCGATGTGAAACCGGCTGACGCCCGGCGCATCCTCGTGGCTTCTGCGTTGGGCAAAGGCGATACCGCCCGTCGACGTGATCAGCAACCCCGTGCCCACCACCTGAACGAAAGCTCGCCGCGAGAGGCTGAACTGATACCGTGGCGCCTCCGTGAATTCGTACCGTTCAGGTTCCATGGAGTCGATGTCATGGTCCATCATGCCGTCGCCCCCTGCATCATTTTCGACGCGGTTTCGATCGCATTGACGATATTGGCGTAATTACAGCAGCGGCAGAGGTTGCCATCCATGAACTCCACGATCTGCTCGCGGGTAGGATTCGGGTTCACCCGCAACAGAGCCACCGCAGTCAGGATCATTCCCGGTACGCAGTAGCCGCACTGCATGGCCTGCTCGGCAATGAACGCCTCCTGCACCGGGTGCAACGTGTCGCCTTGTGCCAGTCCCTCGATGGTGACCAGATCTTTGCCGTCCGCTTTGCTGACTGGCACCTGGCATGACGCTAACGGCCGTCCGTCCACCAGGACGGTGCAGGCCCGGCAACTCCCTTCCCCGCAGCCGAACTTGGTGCCCGTCAACTCGAGATCTTCCCGCAAAACTTCCAAGAGGGACCGGTCCGTGTCGGTTTCGACACTTTGTTTCAGACCGTTCACAGTAAACTCGATACGGGCCATGGGCACCTCCCCGATGTTGAAATCTGCAAAAGCTATGACCATTCTAGGCCGATTTCGGCGATCCGGCAACCTTGTCAGGGTTGCATTGGTCGCACTATGGAACCCCGGAACCTGCGTCGGGGTTTCATGAATGTACCTAGTCCATGTGTCGTCATTTGTCCCGTTGGGTTATACCCGTCTCGTTACCGTCGTCAGACGAAGGAGATTCGAAGATGAAGCGCGCAAGAGATCGCAAACTATTGGGAATAAACAGGCACCTCGTGATCGGATTGGTTGTCATCACCGGATGCGCCCTTTGGGCCGTCCCCGCTTTTGCCCAAGGAGCTGGCGGACCTCAACTTAGCGCCGCAGACCGCGCCGCTGCATGGGAAGTCCAGGCCAAAGGGGTCGCGACCAGCCTGGGTCTTAATGAAGATCAATCCGCGAAATTGAAAGACGCGTACACCGCTAGCCGTCAGAAGCTGCAGGGCGAAGTCGAGAAGCTTGCCAGCTCCAGCGAAGGCGGCCGCGGCCGGTTTGAAGCCTACCGTACGGCCATGGGAGACGAGCGGAAAGCGCTCAAGACCACCCTGTCTGGATTTCTGACGCCCGAGCAGACCGACAAAGCCATCGCGTCACTAGGCAGTTACAGCCGCATCTGGGACCGGATGGTCAACACCCTGACCGGGATGAACCTCGAAGAAGCCAAATTGAACGAGGCGCTCAATCTCGTCGCTGGTTACGTCGCCGAATCCTCCGTCGCCATGCAAGACGCGGCCCAGCAAAGTGACTGGCAAGCCATCCGGACGAAGATGCAGGACCTCAAAACCGGATTGGATACATCGCTTGCGAAAGTCCTGACCGAAGAGCAACTGGCGACGTGGAAAACCGATACGGCCTTCAGGAGCCGTGGAGGGGGACAACGCGGGGAAAGCGGCAACGGTTGACCATTCCACGCAAATACGTTACGCAAACCTAACAAACCATTCGGACCGATTGGATATTCGGCAGTGACCACCAATCGGTCCGAAGTCTTTTACATCGAGCATCTTCCGTAGTCGGGAATCCGGCCGAGCGTTCGGGTGTTTCCCCCCTTTGAGGGGTTGGTATGACTCCCCACAAGGAATCGCGAAAATGACCGGGCCGTTTCTGCTTCCCCGCCGAACGTTTCTGGAAGGGCTTGCTGCCGGCGCTTTTGCCTTTGCGGTGCCTGAGGCGTTTGCGGAAGCTTTGACGCTGACGCCGCGCCAAACGCAAGGTCCGTTCTATCCGGACCACCTGCCGCTCGACCGCGACAACGATTTGCTGATCGTCAATGATTCAACAACCCCCGCCGTCGGAGAGGTAACGCACTTCGGCGGCCGCGTGCTCGACCTCCACGGCGATCCTATCCGAAATGCCCTTGTGGAAATCTGGCAAGTCGATAATAGCGGCGTCTACTTACACTCGAAGAGTCCTGGTCGCGACAAATGGGATACACATTTTCAGGGGTATGGCCGCTTCGAAACGGCGTCCAGCGGCGAATATCGCTTCCGCACCATCAAGCCGGTCCCGTACCGGCAAGGAAATTTCCAACGAACCGCGCATATCCACGTTGCCGTAACCGTCCCGGGGCGCGATACGTTTACGACGCAATGCTACATTAAGGGGTATCCCTTGAACGGCCAAGACACCATTTTGCAGTCCATACGCGATCCGAAAGCCCGCGACAGCGTGATTGTGGAATTCCTGCCGGTGCCCGATTCTTCCACCGGCGAACTTGCTGCGCGTTTTGACATTGTCCTCGGGTTGACTCCCGAAGACGCGGGGCACCCTTAACGCCATCCATTGGGAAGAATATCGCTCAGATTATTACGCATGATAGCGGAGTGCCCGCCGGTTCTGGGAAAACCGGCGGGCACGCCACAGCGGGGGTTGGGGGGAGTGAGGCTCTTAAATTATCTATACAACTGCCCGCACGGGCAGTTGTATTATGAATTCCTCAATTTGTCGGAAAACTCCTCCAACGATTTGTTCAGGTTTTCTATACTCTGCTGGACGGCCGCGGTGGCGTTGGCCAACGCGTTCGCGGACATCTCCCTCAGTTTAGCGATTTGATCGTCGATGGATTCTCGCTGCGACTGCAACTGATCCAAGTTCTGTCGTAGCTGGTCGTTCGCGTTGTCTCCCATCTCGTCGAGCTTCTCCGACATGTCCTCGAGTTGCTCGTCCAATTTTTCAAGTTGTTCGTTGAAATTCTCCTGCGGCGAGTCTTGACCCAACTGCACGGCGTCCTTGATTTCGTTCTTCGCGTCCGTGGCCTCGTCTTTAATCTCGTCTTTCAATTCTTTCGCTTCGTCGCGGAGTTCATCGGCTTTGGCAGGCTCGTGGGTTTGCGTATTGTCCTGCGACCCGGCAGACGTGGAATTCGGAGCGCCAGACTGCGAACATCCGAACGCTACGACCATTGCCAAGGCGGGCAAAGCCACTACCCTATGCACCTTGTTCATTCGCTTACCTCCTCGCCGGTTGGTGTGGAGCAAGGGTGCAAATAGCGTGCCAGTCTCCAACTCCTTTGACCTGCCAATCGTCCGCCCCCGCGGCGGCATTGAAACTATACAACCTGTAACTTTTCTATACGAGAATATTCGCTATTCGGGGTTCGAATCCTGGAATTCGCGGTAAGACTAGTCTCGCCAACGTTGGCACAGACTATGCACTCCGATGAGAGGTGACAACCTGACGATGGTGAAAGGAGGTCCATATGCTGTATTGGGCTTTAGTCTTTTTCATTGTGTCGATTGTGGCAGCGCTTTTCGGTTTTGGTGGAATCGCGATAGCCGCAGCCGGCATTGCGAAAATCCTTTTCTATGTATTCCTCGTCCTGTTCCTTGTCTTTTTGATCAGCGGCCTGGTCGGGCGGCGCCCGGTGGTCTAGAGGGCGAACTCAGTCTTCTCGCAAGAGCGAGGCGCCTCGGCGAGCGTTCCTCTTGAGTGAAGACGCAACGAAGAGGAAGGACATTACGATGGAGACGTTGCAAAATATCGGAATCGCCGTAGTGGCTGTTGCGTTGCTAGTGCTCGCGGGATGTAACACGGTCCACGGCGTTGGCGAAGACGTTGAAAAAGGCGGCGAAGCAATTCAGGGTGCCGCCACCGATGCCCAGAACTAGTATTCACCGGCGATGACGCGTGATTTCAAGGCACAACGGGTGCGGTAGTCGGCGTTTCTCCCTCAAGACCATTTGGCCAATGAAAGTGTAAGGAGAGAATGGTCTTGAGGGAATTGTTTGTTGGAGGCAAGCGGCAATGATAGCGCTTATGACCTTGTTGGCGATCCTGACCTTGTCGATCCTGGTTACCCGGGTAGCGACCATCGCCTTGGTTCACACCGGTTTGGCGCCCCAGGCGGCGCGATTCCAGGCGCGTTCCGCATTCACCGGGGTCGGCTTCACAACGAATGAAGCCGAGAAGGTGGTCAACCATCCCGTGCGCCGCCGAATCCTCCTGCTGCTCATGCTACTGGGTAATGCCGGGATCGTAAGTGCCGTGGCGTCTATGATGCTCACCTTTGTGGATACCCAGGCCGAATCCGATTGGTTAATCCGGGTGGTGGTGCTCGTCGCCGGTATCGCCGCGCTCTGGACCGCAGCGCACAGCAAGTGGTTGGACCAGCGGCTTTCCCGCGTGATACGCGCCATGCTCACGCGATGGACCGATTTGGATGTACGCGACTTTGCTTCCCTGTTCCATCTCGGCGGGGATTACCAGATCGCGGAACTCCAGGTTGAGCCCGATGACTGGATGGCCGACAAGAAAATCGCCGAGTTGAAATTGCGCGACGAAGGATTGCTGGTCCTCGGCATTCAACGCCCGGACGGCACGTACATGGGGGTTCCCAACGGCGAGACAACGTTCAAGGCCGGTGATATTCTGCTCGTTTACGGTCGTAATGAAACCTTGACGGGACTGGATCGGCGCAAAGAAGGCATCGGCGGCACCCTGGCACATCAGGATGCCGTCGCCACCCAAGCGCAAGTCGAGCGGGAGGAATTGGAGTCCGCAACCGAACCGCAACGATCGAAGTCCGAATGTTGAGTCGCGCCAATTCCGACTGTCGGGAGTTCCGCGCCGGTCTGGCTACTCTTCAGCGGGCTTGAACTGATGGTCGTAATAGTCGTCGTTCAACGTGCTGATCAACTTCTTGGACTCCGCCAAATCCGCTTCCAGCAATTCCCGCATGGAAACGAATCCGCGAAACCGGTTCTCCTTGTCCAAAACGACGAGATGACGAAAGTTCCGGTCGAGCATGAGCGCTTGCGCCGTCTGGCGTGATTCGCTTGTCGCTACACAAACAACCTGGCTCGACATGACATCCCGTACTTTTGTGGTTGTTGGATCCAGCCCTTCCGCGACCACGCGTCTCGCCAAATCGCGTTCCGAGAACACGCCGACCACAGCGCGGTCCTCACAGACGGCTACGGCGCCCACGCCCTTTTGCGCGAGATACGCGACCACCTCCTTGACGGTTGCGTTTGGTTCTACGAAAAAAGGTTCCCGGTCAGAGACGACATCACCGATGGTTTTCATGCCTGCACCCTCCGATCCAACCCGCCTTCACGTTAGATAGTCTAGCACGGTATTTCTTGCGCCAAGGGGAATCTTGTGTTCTTGAGGGCATTTTGATGCTGGCCCATCCGTGGAAGTCTCGGTCGGTCATAGACATCGCCCGTCTGTTGACGAACCACCCGACACCGCATACAATGGCAATGCAAGGTTGCGGTCGTCCCGGTGCGACGACCAAGTTTTACCATCCAGTTCCCGTATTTTCTCGTCTGGCCGTATCGCGATGGATGAGGCATTCCCCGTTGGTGCGGGGGTGGTGTGTTTCGGGCAGCTATCAGCAAGGTGCGTACCTAAGGAGGCGGAACCATGGCAAGCAACAGAGGCGTGGCATACATCAAACCGGGCGTCGTCGAAGTCCAGAGCATCGATTATCCGAAGCTGGCGCTCGGCAATCGCAAGTGCGAGCACGGCGTCATTCTCAAGATCGTATCGACCAATATTTGTGGCAGCGATCAGCACATGGTGCGCGGCCGAACAACGGCACCGGAAGGGCTCGTTTTGGGCCACGAGATCACCGGCGAGATCGTCGAAGTCGGCCGCGACGTGGAATTCTTGTCCAAAGGCGATATCGTCTCTGTGCCCTTCAACATCGCCTGCGGTCGTTGCCGGAATTGTAAAGAAGGCAAGACCGGTATCTGCCTCAACGTCAATCCCGCTCGTCCCGGCGCCGCCTACGGCTACGTCGACATGGGTGGATGGGTTGGCGGCCAGGCTGAATACGTCTTGGTGCCGTATGCCGACTTCAATCTGCTCAAGTTCCCCGACAAAGACCAGGCCATGGCGAAGATCAAAGACTTGACCCTGCTTTCGGATATCTTCCCCACGGGATATCACGGAGCGGTCACGGCCGGTGTCGGACCCGGCACCATCGCCTACGTCGCGGGCGCGGGCCCGGTAGGCCTGGCTAGCGCCGCGTCGTGCCACCTGCTCGGCGCAGCGTGCGTCATTGTTGGGGACATGATTGACGAGCGGCTCGCGCAGGCCAAAAGCTTTGGGTGCGAAGTCGTCGATCTCAAAAAGGACGCGACCCTTGCCGAGCAAATCGAGCAGGTTGTCGGTGTGCCCGAAGTCGATGCCGCCGTGGACTGCGTCGGATTCGAGGCCCGGGGCCATGGTTGCGATCATTCGACAGAACACCCGGCCACGGTACTTAACGCCGCCATGGAAGTGACGCGGGCGGGCGGCGCTATCGGTATCCCGGGGCTGTACGTGACCGGCGATCCGGGCGCGGTGGACGACAATGCCAAGATCGGCATGCTCGGCATCCGCATCGGTCTTGGTTGGGCCAAGTCCCATTGCTTCGCGACCGGCCAGTGCCCGGTCATGAAATATCACCGCCAATTGATGCAGTGTATCCTCCACGACAAGATCCAAATCGCCAAGGCGGTGAACGTGACTACGATCTCGCTGGACGACGCGCCCAAGGGATATAAGGACTTCGACAAAGGCGCGGCGAAGAAGTTCGTCATCGATCCACACGGCATGGTCGCCGCGTAGCCGAAATGTCGGTGCTGAAAGTAAACGAGGCCGCCCCCGCCGGGCGGCCTCTTGCTTCTGAATACGATGCCATATTCCGGACCAACTGCCGCCATCACGTTGCCGTCCGGCCGAAGGCAATTCATCCTCTCGGTCGAAACGGCGCGCGATTTCGCGCTACTCCTCTACTTGAACGCGTCGTTCGTCGAGTTCGAAGCAAATCGTGTCGGACTTCCTGCCGGGAGCGGATACTAAAACAGTGAGGGCTTGTTCGTCCAAATGGCATTCGCGTAACGTCCCGGCTTGTTCTCCTTCGCGCGTAGGATACAGTAGGAAGACGCGTGTCACCGGCAGTGACGTTTCTTGTGTGAAGATTGCCGTTGGCGCCGGTTTGACCTCCTTGCCGTGCGTGGCGTCCCAACCCTGTATAGTCGGTTCTTTCTGTCCTTCTACGACGGTGCAGTGAAGGTCATTGGCGCCGCCCGCTTCAAGTGCCAGATTGGGTCCGGTTGGATTGTGTGTTGCGACACGTCGGTCGTCATCAACGCGAACCATCTGACCGGCTGCGAAATGAAACAACGAATCGATCGTATGCGTTCCTTCGCCCAAAATCTCATCGACGATGACCCAATACCGTGGTTTTTGAAATAACACGTGCCGCCGATGGGTGACCTCCGTGCCGGCAGGGCCGTAACCTCCCTCGTATGCCGCGCACGCGTAGTCAAACGTATCCGTCGACTGCCAAACCGGTGCAGGCGCTTCCGGGGCCATCAGTTCCTGACCGGCGCGGATGCGGCGCTGCCCCTGGCCGTCAATCAGTACAGTCGAGTGCGCCGCCGAGCTGACGCACCACTTCCGCCAATCGTCGAGCGTGTAGAGGTACGGGCCCGGATCGATGATGAAGTTGGTCCCGTAAGCCGATAGCACGAAAGACAACTTATCCTCGTGCTGGTGGTTGGTGCCTACCGGTCCGCCGTCGAAGCAGAGATACCGGGCGTCCTTTGACCAATCACTCCGCATCACTGCGTATCCCGCGTAGGGGAGCATGCGCAACGTCGATTCCGGCGCACGGCCCTCCGCGCCGTTCGTCGCGGCATAGCGCATGTCTTCGCGGCCGAAAAGCTCGGCACCTTCACGCAGCAAACTCTGCACATCGTTTCGTTTGGAATCGCTGAACGCCGGTACCGTCCCGTCCGGCTTCATCATCCACATCACGTAGGCGTACATCCGCACCACGCCCTTCGCGTACTCGTCCGGCAACGCTACCCCCGTTTGTTGTGCGAGAACCAGCGCCCGTTTGAATCGGTCCAGACAATACAAATGGTAACTGGGGGCCAATTCATACTGCGCGCCGTCCGGATAGACCTGAAGGTCCAGTTGGTGCTGCAACCGGTCAAAGCCGGCCTTTCGCCAGGTCTCCGCGTCGGCCAGTTCGGGCCAGTAAACCGACACGCC
Source organism: Candidatus Hydrogenedentota bacterium (assembly GCA_963745075.1). Taxonomy (GTDB): domain Bacteria; phylum Hydrogenedentota; class Hydrogenedentia; order Hydrogenedentales; family SLHB01; genus JAHDWY01. Next base: position 176,957 of record CAVUWV010000012.1, read on the forward strand.
GACCAATCCCAACGAGTCCACCACGCTCCAATTGCTGGGACGTCGAAGCCCGGCAGGGTGATCGTGGAGGTACTGACCGTGACTCCAGATGGAGCCCAACATCAACGCCAGGGCCTGCGGCGTGAACGACGGAGAACTCAGGAATCCGTAGAAACTTTGCGGCCACGAAACCATCATGCGGTTTCCCGCTTCCAGGTTCCTCCACGAACCCACACGGGTCAACGTATACGGTGGCGCAGGATTCTGAATGACGAAATCGGTCATTTCGTTCACAAACTCGCGCGCATATTTCTCCTTAGCCGTCTTTAAGTAGGCTTCGAGCAGCACGGCAAAATGATGGTGACTGTTGAAGTTCCAAAGCCATTCCGCACTGGGTGCGCCTGCCGGTTGCCGGTTCCACTCGATAACCGGACCCATTTCGATGGTCGTATCGTACTCGGTAAACACATGGTCGCAAATGCGGTCGCCGTTCGGGTCCGACGACGACTCGGGATGCTCGCTTACGCGACGATGCATGCCTCGCGGCTCCTCTTTACGGCGATAGTATTCCGACAATTCATACAACGCGAGTGCGTACTTGTTGTCTTGGTATGCCCGACGAACCCGTTCCAGACCGGGGTAGGAAAGGTTCAGCATCGATTCGAACAACTGCTTCCGAAAATGCTCCTGGGTGAGGACGAAATTCTCCGGCGAACTCAGACTTGCATACACCGACCGGTCGTCAAGTTCCGGTACGTCAACGTCGCCAATTCGCAGCGTTCCGTCGGACAGCGACAATCCCAACGTCGCCACAGGGCCCCGCTCGATGTCGTACACCGCGTCGGAAAGCCAGCGGGAATCTCCACCCGAAACAACGATTCCGTGGATCTTCTTTCCGGACACTTGTTCCGGTTCAAATTCGATCTGCGCCCACCCGAACCGCTTCACACCTGCCTGAACGGCGTCCGGCGGGACCGGGAATGGTTCAGGCATCTCAGCGTTCATCAACTTCTCAATCTGTTCGACGCTCACGTCTGTTGGGACGGGCTCGCCAGCGATACCTCGTGCCGTGCGCGCCGCCCAATCCCCCGTGACCACGCGCCAACCACCCTCTTCAAAGAGAACCTCCGACGCTTGGGCACGGGACATAACCCCAATCATGACAACGACAACACAGACTCTTCGCACAACGCTATCCCCCGATTAACCAACGGTTCCGTTGATGGATAGTATCAACCCGATGCACGGTCCAACCACCCCGAAGAAGGTCCACCCCTTTCGTTCAACGAGATATGGACTTCGCTGCGTACAACCCATTACTCTTGCACCTATGGTGAGCTGCAGGGGTGAATTGTGTGGGCGCATCCGCGAGCGTGCCCAGCTTAAACGTATGCTGGCCTCCGTGTTGGGCGGTCATGGGCAGGTAATCCTGTTGTCGGGAGAACCCGGCGTCGGGAAGACCCGCTTGGCCGTAGCGGCCCTCAACGAGAGCGGATTCAAAGTCTATTTGGGACGGGCCATCGAGCGAGCTACTGCACCGTACGGTCCGATCGCCGGCGCGTTGCGGGACTGTCTACGCCAAACCGGCGGGACCGTCGACGACTGCGGCCCGCTCGGCAAGTACCTGGGTATTCTGTTGCCCGAATTGGGTCCCATGGCTCCGGACGAAGCGGACGCGACTCTGTTGGTGGAAGCTATTACGTCGGCATTGGCGGCGAAGGCAAAATCGGAGCCAACGGCCCTGCTGCTCGATGACCTGCACTGGGCCGACGAATCCACCGTGGACCTTCTCCCAATCCTCGCGGAGCGACTGCAAAGCGAACGCATAGCCATCATTGGCACGTACCGCGACGAGGACATTGGGCGCGGCCATCCGATTCGACGGCTGAAAGGCGAATTACTTCGTCTTCGGATGCTGCGTGAACTTCCGGTGGAGCCGCTAACGGTAGATGAGACGGCCGATGTCCTGGAGACACTACTCGGAGGGACAATCAGCGACGGCTTGCGCGACATGGTGTTTGCCCATACGCAAGGTCTCCCCCTTTTCATTGAGGAAGTCGCTGAGACCCTGAAAGCGGGAGAGCATATCCGGCAGGGAGCGCGCGGTCTCGAACCAATATCAGATACGCAAATCCCCATCCCCGAATCGATTCGGGATTTGGTTGCGATGCGGTTGGACGGATTGACCGAAGAGGCACGGGCGCAACTCAACATGGCCGCCGTTATTGGCGACGAATTTGACATCGATCTGGTCCGCGACCTGGTTGGCACGGATGCGGGATTAAACGAACTCATGACCGCGCGGTTCATCACCGAATCTCGAGCGGGTATGGCCGTCTTTCGGCATACCCTGACCCGCGACGCGGTGTTGGACGAATTACCGTGGTCTGAGCGTAGAGATCTGCACCGCAAGGTCGCGGAGCGGTTGGAAGGTCGCGGGGCGTCCCCCGAACGTTTGGCAATTCACTGGCTGGCAGCGGGCGACTCGGAACGTGCTCGTCAGTCTTTCCACGCGGCTGCCGACCGGTCGTGCGCTGTGTATGCTTATCGCGACGCGGTCCGAAACTTCGAGCGTGCCTTGGAGATTTGGCCGGTGGAGCACGAGGAGGAAGCGCGGTCGGCCGCACTCGAGCGCCACGCGCAGTGCGCACAAACGGCCGGTTTGCTCGACGAGGCGGTTCGGGCCTGGGAGCGTCTGGCGCAAAGTTCGGCCGTTCGGAACGACCCCCGTCGCCGCGGCGAAACCCTCCGTGCGTTAGCGACCGTACACGATCTCCGCGGTGCAAATCTGCAATCGATCGAGGCCCGAGATCAGTCCTGGCGCGCGTTTGACGAAGCCGGTATGTGTGGCGAGGCCGCGGTTGAGCTACTCGCGAAAACCGAACGGTTCATCATTAACGCGCAGCCGAGCGCCGCAAGCGAGGTCGGGTTGGAAGCCTTGCGATTTGCGGAACGATCCGAACGACCCGAGCTAGCTGCGCGTGCCAAGGGTACCCTCGCCTACGCCCAGGCCATGCTGGGACAAATTGACAGGGCCCGCGAACTCGCCCACGATGCGTTGAACTCGGCGCTGCGATTGAACTCCCCGAACCTCATTGCTGAGGCGTACCGCCAGACGGCGGGCGTGGCCGAATACAGTTCTGATTTTGGAAAGGCCTCCGAGGCCTACACGACGGCCCGTGACTATTGCCGGGAGCAAGGCGAGGGAGTCCATACCAACCTCTGCATGGGATGTATGTCGTATGTCTTCTTTCGCGCTGGAAAATGGCGTCAAAGCCTGGACCTTTGCCGTGAGATCCTGCGAATTCCGGACGGACTTCCGTATCCCAGTGGGGTTGCAAAAGGTGTCAAGGGCATGATCCAAGTCTTTCGCGGTGAATTGAAGCCCGCGAAGAAGCTGGTCGTCGAGTCCAGGCGCGAAGTCCATGAAGTGGGAGGTGTTCTTGGGGAACTCCTCGCGCTGTGGTCGATTGCCTTGGCGCATGAGCACGGAGGCGACTCCGCCGAAGCCACGGAGGCCTACCATCAGTTCATACGGATGTGGGAACGGATCGAGGACTACCACGAAGCAATCCCGGGGCTATGCTCGGCGGCTTCCTTCTTTGCGGAACAAAACGCCGCGGCCGAGGTGGCGCTGTGCGCGAACGCCCTTTCTTCCATCGCGACCAAGTCCGGCAACCCCGAAGCGCTTGCAGGCTTGGCCTTCGCGCTAGGGGAACGGGCATTACTGGAGGGGGACGCACGCGCGAGTGCCGACCATTTCCTGCAGGCCGCCGCGCAGTTCGCGCCACTCGAGGTCCCCGTCGAATGGGCTCGCGCGGAATGGCGCGCCGGTGTGGCCCTGGCTGCAGCGGGAGACTCTGACGGTGCGGCAACGCACCTGCGCGACGCTTATCGGCGGCTTCGACGCCTCGGCGCACGGGCCCTCTCGTCTCAGGTCGCGCGTCATCTTACCGAACTGGGTGAACCGGTCGAGGCACGGCGAAATTATCGAAGGATCGAGACCGTCACCCTCACCAAACGCCAGCAAGACGTGGCCCGGCTCCTCGCCGAAGGTCTGACAAACAAGGAGATCGCCCAGAGACTTTTCGTCAGTCCCCGCACGGTGGACATGCACGTCGCCCACATCCTCGACCGCCTGGACTGCCGCAGTCGAACGGAGGCCGCGCGAAAGATTGCCGACCTCGATCTTGAGCCCGCATCCGGTTGAGGTCACCCGCAACCACTGCCCTCATTCCCGCGAACGCGGGAATCCATCTTTAAATTCTCTTGGTAGATTTAACTCATTTTGTGAAAGCATCTTATGCCGGTATCGCCTATCGACAGGCCAACACATTACGGTAGTCCCGTCCCCGCAAATACGGTAATCCTACGATTGTTGGAACATCGAAAGGCCGGTAAAGTTCAGTCATCAAGCGTCGCGGTAACGTGTCCGCACGGGACCCAGTGGCTATCTGCAAGGTGGAAACTCGTCTCACGACGGCAAGGAGAAGGATCATGGAAGCAATCGTACTGGATCGCGAAAAAGTGCAAGCATTTGAAGGCAAATTGGTCGACATGATGAACCTCGGCGCGTTAGGGCTGATGACGTCGATAGGCCATCGTACGGGGCTGTTTGACATGATGGCCACCTTGCCGCCGTCCACGTCGCATGAAATAGCGGAAGCAACCCGGCTGAACGAACGGTACGTTCGCGAATGGCTCGGCGCCATGTACACGGGTGGCGTGGTCGAATACGACAAGGATGCCGAGATGTACTGGTTGCCGCGCGAACACTCGGCTTTCCTCACGCGTGACGCGGCGTCCGACAATCTCGCCGCCTTGTGCCAGTACTTTGGTCAGCTCGGGGCCGTCGAAGATGACGTGGTGGAATGTTTCAAGGACGGCGGCGGCGTGCCCTATGAGAAATACCAGCGGTTCCACGAAATCATGGCCGAGGACAGCGGCCAAAGCGTGTTGCCTGCGTTGCTCGATCGCATCATCCCCCTCGTGCCCGGGCTGAAAGAACGGCTGTTCGAGGGCATCGATGTGCTCGACGTGGGCTGCGGTGTCGGTTTGGCGCTGATCCTCATGGCCCGGACTTTCCCCAACAGCCGTTTTGCTGGATACGACTTCTCCAAAGAGGCCATCACCAAAGCCCGTGCTGAAGCAGCGCGGCATGGTCTTACCAACATCCAATTTGAAGTGCAGGATGCCGCGACCATCGACGAAGCGGATGCCTACGACTTCATCACGACGTTCGATGCCATCCACGACCAGGCCAAGCCCGCCGTCGTGCTGGCGAATATCCACCGCGCCTTGCGCCAAGACGGCGTTTATCTCATGCAGGACATTCGGGCCTGCAGCCACGTCCACGGCAACACGGACCACCCCATCGGACCGCTCCTGTACACCATCTCGTGCATGCACTGCATGACCGTTTCGCTGGCTTACGGTGGGGAAGGGTTGGGGACCATGTGGGGCGAGGAACTCGCCGTGCAAATGCTCCGCGACGCGGGGTTCCCATCCGTCCGCATCGAACAACTTGAGCACGACATCCAGAACCAGTACTACATCAACCGGAAGAGCGCGTAGACTCTAGCCAATCACCCTCGCGCGTCGCAGGAAGCGGCGCGCGGGGCGCCGTTCATACCGTCCATTATCCTCACGCGATCGGCGGAATCCCCACGAAGCTGTCTTCCCAATTCGTCAATGCGATGGCCAGCGCGTTGGCTTGGCTGGGTAGGGCGGTCATCATGTTGGCCTGCTCCGGCAAGTCAGAATCCAGGTCGAAAAGCGACGTCGAATCAGTCGTTATCAGGAGCTTCCAGGCGCCCTGACGCACCGCCTTCTGGGGATTTTTGCCTTGCGTCCGCCAAAATAGCGTCCGGTCGTTAAGCGGCTTGTTCGCCGTGAGTAGGGGCACGAGGCTGACCCCGTCCGAAGGAATTCGGCTCCACGCCTTCCGGGCGCCCAACTCCGCAAGCGTGGGGAAAATATCCATCGTGATCGCGGTCTGATTGGTTACCCCGGGCCCTATGGTGCCCGGCCAGGACGCGATCGCGGGGACCCGTTGGCCTCCCTCCAGCAACGTGCCCTTCTGACCCGACAGCGGCGCGTTGGAACCGGGACTCACCGCTCCGTTGTCCGAGCAGAAAAAGATCAACGTGTCGTTCAGGTGCCCGCCGCGGTCGAGTGCCGCCACGATCTGGCCCACGCTGTCGTCCAATGCTTCCACCATCTCGCGATAGACAGCCGCGGCGTCCTTCGGCACGTGCCGGTCGGTGTCGGTCGTCCCCTCCACGCGAATCGGCGGGTCGTTCGGGCCCTGATAGGGATAGTGGGGCGCTTCGTGGGCAACGTACAGGCAGAACGGCGCATCGCCCTGCCCCTCGATGAAATTCACCGCGTGTTTCGTGATCAGGGTGGTCGTGTAACCCTTTTCCCGTAGCGGCTTGTCATTTTCCCACCAATCGTAAACGCCCGAATTGTCGATGTGAGATTCGTAATCGACGTTGCCGCTGAGATACCCGTAAAACGTCGCGAACCCCTGGTGTGTCGGCCGGTACTGCTCCCCGTATCCCAGGTGCCATTTGCCCACCATGCCGGTCGCGTACCCGCTTTCCTGCAACATCTCCGCAAACGTGACCGCTTTCGGCGAGAGCCCCGGTTTGTCCCGGTGGTCCTTCGGGGTCAGGACCCCTTCGATGCCCCACCGCTGCGGATAGAACCCCGTCAGCAGCGACGCCCGTGTCGGGCTGCATACGGCGCCATTGGAATGAAAATCCGTGAACCGCAGGCCACCCGCCGCCAACGCGTCGATATGCGGCGTGGCAATCTCCGTATTGCCATAACACCCGAGGTCCCCATAGCCCAGATCGTCGGCCAGAATGATGACCACGTTCGGCGCCTGCGGCCGCACGACCGGAGCCGCCACAGCCGGTGCCTGCTGCCGCCCGGCCGGAGCCGCCACACCCGATGCCGCACACCATGCTCCCGCGCCGCTCAGCCCAGCGACGCGCAAAAACTCGCGCCGGTCCATACTCGCACCCCCTCTATGTGCAAACCATCATAGCAGATTGCGGTCAGGCGTTTACCTGGAACGATGCGCGGCGCTCTGTGGTCGGCACATTTCCAATGGCATAAGCGGTGCTTGCCACAACTATGAATTCACTCGTGTCTGATCCCCTATGGAGTGCGGCCGCTTGCGGCTGCTTTTCGTTGACGTATCGCGAAAAAATTAGTTCACCAACTTGCGTAACTTGAGTGGTTAGGCCGTACTGCGTCAAAACACGCCGCAGGCAAGCCTGCTCTGCGAAAAGCAGCCGCGAGCGGCCGCACTCCACAGGGCAACCTCACCTACGGGTAAAGTTCTGGAGTCGGCGGCGGAGGCGGCTCGCCCACATGGAGAAATGCACGACCGGAATCGCGCTTCGCCAAACGCTCGGCGAGCGCGTCACGGTACGAATGCGGAAGCCGCCCGGGGAAGGCAGCGTCGAAGTCGAAGAAGAATGCCTCGCGGTCGCCGGGGGCGACATAAAGCCTCAATGTGCTAACGCCAGGCACGACGTTTGCGTGCAGGCGTATGGTTAGAATCGGTCCTGTCGCAGCGATGCTTCGAACCCCGTCGGGACGAATGACGTAGGGCATGGGTACAGGCTGGTTGTAGCCGCGCGATCGGTGATAAAGCACGAAAAGAAGAAGCCAAACCATTAAGACGGCCAGGAACAACATTACGGCGGCCAGTTTTCCGATGTCGGTGAGTTTCATTGCAATGAGCATGACGGTCACAAACGCAGCACTTCCGAACTGCACCCTACGGGAAATGCTGACGTGAAGGTCTCCTGAGAGAGCCATGTCTCCCTCGGATAAAAAGCGAACCCACCCCGCCCCCTCAAGCGATCGATCGGAATCAGCCGTCAAGGCCCAAATCTGCGGTTTAACACGGCGCCCTTCGATACGGTGCCGGACGCGTCCGGTTCGCCAGGATTCCACGTTCCACGGACATTCATCGTTCATGAGACACACCCTTCTCGATCTTGTAGCGCGTCCCGATATGTGCGGGGCAACATTTTCGGAAAAGTGTGATCGAATGCGCCGAAGAACTCATGCCGATAGTTCGGTGGGACGAAGATATACACGGTGGACAAGCCCCGCAACACGCTGCCACGCAGTTTCAGACGCACGAAGGGTCCAAAACACCGCAGCTTGCGGATGTCCTGCGCCCGAATCCGAACTACGGCATCGGTCCGGAGTTTGTCACAGTAGAATCGATAGTAGAGGAATATCGATAAGTTGGCGACACCAAACACTACGGCCAAGGCAAGGGCTCTTATTGCGACATCGTCCGAGAATCGAGCCCCCAGATACCATCCAACGGGGATCAACGGGAGCGATGCCATGTTGTATAGCGGATGAACGATATGGATCACGCCCTTTATCGACAACGTATCGTTGTCGAAGAAAGCCGTCGCTCTTCCTTGAAGACCTACCGAAAGTCCCACCGGTACGAGGACGATCTTGATGTCCCGAGTCGAGTCGCTACCTGCACTGGTTTCCCGAAGGATATGTGCACGGCGCAATTCGGAGATCTTGGACATCCGTTTCAGTGCGCGCCATGCCGCATAGCAGATCGCAATCCCGATCGCTAACATAAGGTATGGGCTTATAGGAGCACGAGGATAAACATCGGCGGCGATAATTTCCTGTAGACTCGGAAGCAAGAATGCAAGCGATAGGCAGCCAAGTACGCAGGCCAGCAACAACCACAAAAACGCCACGAGACAGTTCCCCGTGTACGCCGATCCTATTGCTTCTTCATCCCATGGCGGGATGTTCTCGGCCGACGCTCTCATCGACTCACCCCTAATCTAATATAGTATCGTAGCGCAAAAATATATGCAAGTCTAGTTCCATTCACAACTGCTCCTAAAGACCAAACCGAGGCACTACCGCTAGGGACTGCTCTTTCCAAAATGGCACGACGGCACCATTGCTTGATTTCTCAGTCAAACAGCGCCTCGAATTGCCGCGTGTACCGCTCGGCGACGGCGGGGGAGTGGATGATGAGGACGTTCTCGTCGTTGCTTTCTTCGGCGTTGTTGCTGAAATTGTAACTACCCGTCACGACGGTATCTGTGTCGATGATGATGACCTTGTTGTGCATCGTGTAGGGGTTCTCGTCCATGTGGATGATCGCCCCTTGGCGGGACAGAAAATCGTCGTCCGCGTAACGCGATCCGGCGTTTCGCGTCTCGAAGATACCGCGCACCGCAACGCCGTCGTGGATGCGCTTGGCCATGGCCTCCGCGATATCGTCAGACGTAAACGAGAACGCCATGAAGTCGATGGTCCGGTGCGCGTCCTCGATTTCGTCGATTAGTTCCCTGCGCACATTGTCTTCGGGCGCAAAGTACGTCTCAAAGGTAACGCGGTCCACCACGACCACGGGATAGGCCGTGCCGCGCGGCGATCTCGGTCCGAAACGGTGGTCGGCGAACATCTCGCCGAATTCGGCGGTAAAATTGGACGCCAACTCGGGCGACGCCACCACGATCGCGTTGTTGTCGTTGCGAAACATACCGTTTTCGGTAATGTTCGTGGACCCGGTCCACACGCGTTGGCCGTCGACGACGCAGAACTTGTCATGCATAAAGGCGCTACGGCTGTCGAATACGACGGGGATACCCGCGTCGATACACGCTCGAGTCGCGTCACGCCCTTCATAATCCGAATCCGATACGACCTTCACCGCCAACCCGGCCCGGTGCTTCTCGATGAGCACCTGCGCGGCGTCCATCCATTCCAGTTCGTAAAACGCACAGAAGATACTCTTCTTCCCGCTGCTGACGAACGCGAGGAACCGATCGTCAATTCCATTGGTGTCGACATGTGACGCGGGAGCGAAGTATATGGAGATGTGTTCCGAGACGCGCCCGTCATTGGGCACATTTTGCGTCTCTCGCGCGCGTTCCAGCAGGTGACCAGTCCGCGCCATCACGGCGTCGCGGACCGACCCCGCCGTTTCGCTGAATTCCTTGCTGAGCTGCCGCAGGTCGACACCCGACCGTGCCACCACGATCCCCGCCAGGACCAGCGCCACGACAAACGCAAACGCGACCATCCGCTTCCGTGGCCGGCCTCTCTTTTTGCGTCGCTTGCTCACCGGGTTACTTCAGGCTGGAGGTTTGAAGACAGCCGGACACCGTCTATCTGGAAACCGTCTTTGTTGTCCTTGATGTCCCTGCTGTCCCTCGGCAAACGTGCTGAACCTCCCGTAATCTCGCGGCTATTCCCCTTCCGCACGATAATCGTAGACCTGCACCTTGGTCCAGTATTTCGAGAACTCCTTGAGGAACGCCTGATGCCCCGGGCTTGGCAGGTAGGCGTTCAACGCCGCCTCATCCCGCAGCACCACGGTAAGCCCTACCGTGTAACTGTCATCCGCAATTGGGCGGTCGGCAGCGAGGGGTCGTCCATAGCGAACCGATTCAACGCCATCGATGGTTTTGAGGCTTTCGAGACCCTGCATGAAGGCGGCCTCCTGTTCGTCGGTGAGTTCGTGAGCGAGCCAGAAGAGCACCGTGTGCACGACGGGCTGCGCCAAGCGTTCGTTAATCGTCGGCGGGTTGTCCGACGAGAAGGTATCGATGACTCCAATCTCCGTGCCGTCAGGTTTGAACGCTATCGTTTCTGCCTTCCACGAATCCTCGCCGACTGCGACGCGGACATACTCGTTCACGAGCCCATGTTCATAGCCCGGGATGTCCTGGGCGCCACCGACGGTCATGTGCGGCCAATCTTTTACCACCGGTTCGTCGATGTCCAGCCAGCTCCCGCCGCCCGTGATGCAGTAGTACACGCCGTTTAGGTACCCCCGCTCGTATTCGTGGGTATGGCCGCTGAAGACCGCATCAACCCCGTACCGTTCGAGCAACGGGACGAGCTGCGCGCGCATCGTGGACTCGCCGTCGATCCAAATCTCACAAAACGGCGGCTCGTGGATAAACAGGAATGTAAACTTGGCGTCCTGGTGCGCTTTCAAATCGCCCTCGACCCAATGGAAAATATCAGGCCACTCGGTTTCGTAGTCGATGCAGACGAAGTGGCAGTCCGCATAGTCGAAGGAGTAACTGCCGTATCCCGCGTCATAACAAGGCTCGTTCTTGCTCGGGAACGACGCAAACTTCCGCAGGATCGCCCCGCGATAATCATCGTGGTTACCCCAGGCAATGAAAAAGGGCCGTTTTGCGCCGAGGTGCACTGCCACGCGATTCAGGAAGAAGTTGCGCGTGTCTTCGTACGAGCCGCCGTCTTCCGCCATATCACCGCACGCGACGCCGAAGTTCACCCCGCTCGCGACCATATGGTCGAACATGCTGTTGGTGGGCTCGTAGATATCGGCTTCGTACGCACCGTGGTTGTGACCCTGGCTGTCGCTCCAGACGGAAAACGCAAACGGTACCGGTTCCGCCGGCGAGGTCGTAAAGTCAACGGTACCCTCGATCCGAAAGTTGCTCGTTCCGTCTTGCGTCAGCACCGCCGTGGCCGCGTAGGCCGTTCCGGGTTTCAGGCCGTTAAGCTCCGCCGTGTAAATGTAGCTGTCAAACCCCGACGGGGTGCACGTCGCGGCAACCCGTTTATTCGTACCGGAGACCTCGACTGCCCCATTCAATGCGCCATTGGTCTCCCACATGATAGTGATGCCGTCCGGCTTCACGCTCATCATGTACGGGGGCGTCAGGAACTCGGCTTTTGGCGTTCCCGCGACATCAACCATCGCGCAGAGTTGGGGGGACGTTTCAGCGCCGTACTCGTCCTTAATCTCGATGGATACCGGATAGTGCCCGGCTACCTGAAACGCATGGGTCGCGCTGACGGGTTCTCCGGAGGCCTGCAAATCAGACCAGGGCGTCAGCGCGGTGTGCGCGCCCGAGTACAACCGGTAGCGGATGCGGTCACCCTGCGGATCCGATACCGGGATGGTGAACTGAACCGCTTCGCCTGTCTCCGCCGTGAGTTCCGCCGGGTTGCCGCTATAGGCAGCGGCGGTATTGTTCGGGCTGGGGGGGCGAATGTAGGCGATCGATTTCACCTCCTCGGAACTCAACGCGTGGCCGTAGATCGCGATTCTGGAGACCGTCACTTCCCGGTCGTCGCCGTCGTCATCGGCAAAGAAGAGCACGCCCCTCGGGTCGAGCGAAAACCGGTGATCCACGTCGGGCGCTTTCGCGTGATTGACGAGTTCACCGTTGAGGTACACGTTGTACTGTCTCTTAAGGAGATCCGCGCAAATGATGAGCCGGTGCCAGGCGCCCGGTTGGAACGACCATTGCGGCGAAAAGCCGATGAACCCGCTGCCGAGCACCCCTTCCCGATTAAGCGTCTCGAAATCCGTGTCATTGTCGTTCGCGAGGGTCGTTTGGAGAATCGCGTGCCCGTCGGTGTCTATCGGAGTCTTGAAATCGATGCACAACGAATAAGCATTGACCCGGCGATGGCCGGGTTCTGCCGCAATGCCGTGGACAGCTTCGTAGTAACTGCCTTTGCCAATCGTACAAGCGCCATCCCCCTCGGTTACGCCCGTCGTCGGCTGCTGTTCCCCGTGGAGCACCAGGTCACTGCCGATGGTTGCCGCCAACGGGTTGGCCGCATCGTCGAACTCCCAAAGGGCGACGGGCGAGGGAACGGCGCCAAGACAAAGGCCGCTCGAGGCGAATCCGAAAATGGAAACAGAAAGGACATGAACCAAGCGCATGGAATTACGTACTCCTTCATCGAGAGAAACTGCAACGAATAGCCGCGAGTATTGGTAGTGTACTGAACGTCGGAAGGCAATGAAAGTCATTCGCGCCGGTTGCGCGCCTGCGAATCTGACCGGCCGGGTGAAAGCCGCTATGAATTGGAAAGACGCCCCCGAGTGGGGGCGTCTCTTCCACTGTCACGTGGGTGTCATGACAGGAGGGGTGAGGAGCACTTGGTGGCCTTTCGGCCGAAAAAAACTATACCGCTGCGTATGCCGGGGTCGGCCACGTGCCATCGAGGTACGAGCCGAGGCACCCTCGCTCGTCGTCGGACAGGTCGACAAAACGCACTCCGAACGTGTGCAGCCGGTTGGCTTGCGTGCGCGCCCAGCAGATCCGTCCTTTGCACTCGATGGGCCCGCCGGATCGGTCCAGCTGCATCCGGATAAGCACCCGTTCTCCCACCACGACGGGGCGCATGCTGCTGAAACGCGCGCCTTCCACCGCGAGATCTTCCGATACAGTCCCTCGCGCGGTTTTTTCGTGATGGAAGTCAAGCCAAGCACATACGGCAACTTTGTGCCGTGGGTGCCTGCGTGCTTCCTGCTGTGCTCTTTCCGTACTCATCAATCCTACTCCGACATTGGCGCCGGAAACCCCGATCAGACTGAGGTTGCAGCGTATCCCTCTCACCTTACTATCCCTTGCGACTGGTTGTGGGTTCCATGACTTCCGAGCAACCCCGCGGCGATTGCTCGCCGCCCTCGTTTCACCATCTAAGACACCATGCGCCTGGGAAAGGTTTACTGGTTCAAATCCCGCTGTTCCATTCTTCACTGTCGACGTATACCGTGGTCTATTCATTCACGAATCATCTGAAACTGTGCCATTTTGTGACACCGGCCAAAACACTTAGCCTATAGGGATGACGCAGAGTATGCGCATCAGAGCCCTCTCCGGATTGCGCATAAAGCCGCGCAGTCCTTGCCGGAGATACGAAGGCGGCGAATAACCGCCCCTCTTAGGGGTAATGGTAGGATCGGTCACACCCGATCAGATGAAGCGGGATTGCGGATCTTGCGGTGGGGTCTTGCCCACGTGTTTGTAGGCAAGCGGCGTGGCAACGCGGCCTTGGGGAGTGCGTTTCATGAAGCCGATCTGGATCAAGTAGGGTTCGTGGACCTCCTCGAGAGTCTGCGCTTCTTCCCCGACCGCGACGGCTAGGGAAGACAGCCCCACCGGGCCACCGCCGAATTTGTCTATCACCGTGTGAAGAATGGACTTATCCATGTCGTCGAGGCCCAGTCCGTCAATTCGCTGGAGCCGGAGTGCCGCATCGGCAAGCGCCTGCGTAATCACCCCGTCCCCCTTGACTTGCGCATAGTCGCGCACGCGCCGCAGCAGACGATTCGCCACCCGCGCGGTGCCCCGGCTGCGCGCCGCAATCTCCAGCGCCCCGTCGGGCTCGATTTCCACCCCCAGAATGCGTGCCGACCGCGTCACAATCGCCTCCAATTCCTCAGGCGAATAGAACTCGAACCGGCAGGTATCCCCGAACCGTGCGCGCAACGGCGGCGTCAGCAGGCCGGAGCGGGTGGTAGCGCCGAACAGTGTGAAGGGTTTCAATCCAATCTTCATGGACCGGGCCGTGGGACCTTTGCCCAGCATGATATCGACCTCGAAATCCTCCATCGCCGAATACAGGGTTTCCTCCACGGCGTGATTTAGCCGGTGGATTTCGTCGATGAAAAGCACGTCAAACTCTTCCAAACTCGTCAGAATCGCGCTGAGATCGGCCTGCCGTTCGATGACCGGGCCCGCCGTCGATTTGATGTCGACCCCCATCTCCTGGGCCAGAATGCGCGCCAGCGTCGTCTTACCCAGCCCCGGAGGCCCCGACAACAGCATATGATCCAGCGGTTCCTTGCGCGCTTTTGCGGCGGCGATGGAGATGCGGAGTTTCTCTTTGATCGCCTCTTGGCCGGGAAAGTCGTCCAACCGCTCCGGCCGGATCCGTTCGTCGTATTCCCGATCCTCGCCGGTGGCTCGTCCGTCCAGTACTTCCTCTTCCGCCATACCCTACACCTTCGCCATCGATCGCAACGCCGCCCGCACCAGATCTTCGTCGGATGCGCCGTCGCCCAGCTTCTTTCGCGCCGCGGAGGCGGCTTTTTTCGCTTCACCCATGGTGCATCCCAGCGAGCACAGCGCCGCAATAACGTCGTCCGCGTCTGGGGCTGCTTCCTCCGCCTCGCCCAAGATCGCGTTCAAGTCCGCGTCCTGCTTCAACTTAGCCTTCATTTCGAGGATGATGCGTTGCGCGCCCTTCTTTCCAATACCGCTGACCTTGGTAAAAGCATTCAGGTCGTTCTCCAGAATGGCTCGCCCGAACTCCTGCACCGACATGGCCGAGAGCACCGCCATGGCCACCTTCGGCCCGATTCCGGACACGCTCAACAACGTCGTGAATAGGGCGCGTTCCTCCTCGCGCAGGAATCCGTAGATGTTGAATGCGTCTTCCCGGATGTAGCAGTACGTCAACACCGTCACGTTCGAATCCGGCACCAGTTTCCGATAGACCCGGTCCGACACAAAGACCTGGTACCCGACGCCGTTCACGTCGAGTTCGATGTGGGTAAGCCCCTTGCGAACCACCGTTCCGCGTAGAAATGCAAACATGGCGCCATGGTATTCGGATCGGGATCGGTTTTCCAGCACGTTGGCGAACGATAGAGTTACCGATGAAGTTCACCGATCGGACTGATCGGACCGATCCGACCGATCGGTCCGATCCGATCAGATGGCCCAATCCGTCATCTTGAGCGCCAGCAAAGGATCTCTACGGAGCCAAGGCGTATCAGGTTAGAGATCCTTCGCTGGCGCTCAGGATGACGCGCATGGGTTGTTCGTGCCAGCGGCGCCCCCCTGCATCGGCACCGCTACTCTGACTCCACAATCACCACCGGGCTCGTGACATTCCCGGCTACGACTTCGATGGGCTCGGACACGGTCTTTTGGGATATCCCGACGATGTAGGTGCCCGTCGGTAAGTGGCCAATCGTATATGTCCCGGTTTCGTCCGTTTTCGCGCCTTGGGCCAGACTCTTGGCGAGATCCATCCAACGTGTCTCGTGAATGTCGCTGTTTAGCACGGCGTCCCACAGTTCGACCGGCAGAACGCCGACTTCTCGGCCCGCAAGAGGCGTTCCGCTTTCATCCATGACTGCACCTTCGACGCTTCCCGATTCCTTGATTTCCATCTCTACCAGCAGTTGCTTCTGTTTGTACGTTTCGAAATCGGTATCCGTAATCTCAAACTGCTTGATTCCCGACGTGGAGCCCGGCTGCACGTAAACCAGCATATACGGTCCAGGTTCCTGGACCACGGCGCCATGCATGGGGTGCATGTCGAAATCGCCGGATTCAGGTGCCGCAAGCGGGACCACATAGGTCTTGGCTCCGCTACCATGCATTGGAACGCGTTTGCCGTCTTCGATCCGAAACGGTGCTACCCCCAGATACAATGCCGGTTTCGAGGGTCCCTTCCGAGAGTCTGTTTCGTTTGGACGCACGACAAATACACCGGGGTACGGCACATCCACTTCCCCGCTGGAATCCCCTCTGTCAACGCGGTAGTGACCGGGTGCCAGCCCTGCAAAGGTATATTCACCTCCTCCATCCGTCCGTACATTCGCGATGGAGTCGAACTCGTGGCCTTGGTTGCCCCACTCGTCCCCCCACGCAATGATGCGATAGAGATTGAAGTAGTATCTGGATTGGGGCTCGCCGTTTGCGTCCTCGAGGCGGACGGTCAGGTCCGCGCGCGCCGGTTCGAGCCGCACGTAGTACGGCCCGGCGGTCTGTCCCGCCGCCACGGAGATCCGATCCAGCGTCAGCGCTCCCAGACCCTCCACGCGGGCGTCGAGACGATATTGACCCGGTTCGATGTAGTTCAGCGTGTATTCTCCACTACTCGACGACAACTCGACGCCGAGGTCGGAGTCTCGATTGGTCCGTTTCCCTGACGCCCGCCGGAAGATGTTGAGGTCATCCAGCTTCGTGACCGGCTCGCCCGACACCGTCGTGACGTTGAGCTGGATCGATCCACTCGGCGGAAGGACAAAATCCGCTTTGCCCGCTTCATCGGGGGCCAAGTCGAGCGTGACCTTGTCCGTGTAGAGGGGTCCCACGCTCGCGGATAACGTGGCTAGGCCCCCGTCGTGGCCGAGACAAAAGGTCCCATCCGCAGCGGAGGTGGCCGCTGACCGGCCGGAATCGCCACTCCACCGCAGGATGCGGACGCCTGCCGCCGGCTTCCCGTTGAAGGTGGTAACCGTTCCGCAGATCAATGTCTTCTGCGTCAGTTCGATGGCCTGCGGTTCAGTCGTCGCGCCCAGCACGCGCTCTTGCGAGAACTCGACCGGCTGATAGTTGTCGGCTTCGACTCGCACATGCAGCGTTCCGTATCCGACCCGATTGGGGGTTAGCCAGTATTGGCCGTCGGCGTTGGTGTGCGTGTTGTCTTCCTCACCTGGAACCTCCAGCGAGACGACCTCGATTCGCGCGTTCTCGATGGGTTCGCCCGTGGCCTTGTCGACAATGGTTCCGATGAACCGGCTTCGTTCGTCGGCAATAAGGACGATCGCCGTGTTTTCTTCGCCCTCGGCGACACCGGTCTCGATGATCCCCATTCCGGTGTCTCCCATTGCCTCCATTGTGGTGGACACATTCGCGCTTGGCGACGGCCATTCGTGAGTAACCTCGGGATCGCGTGCAGCCACGAAGTTGAGGCCTGGTGAGACGCCCGCAAACGTCGCACTTCCACGTTCATCCGCCGTGGTCTCCAGCCAGTCCGATTGCGGAGCCGGTGAGAATAACAACGCCATGAGATTCATGCCCGGATGTTCGGCGTCCCCCATAGCCTCTTGGAGTTGGTTCATTGCCTCCTCCAACTCGGCTTGCGAGACGCCAAATTTGGTCATGATCAGCTCCGCGTAGCTTCGGCCGGACTCCGAGGCGGGTCCATGAATCCCCTCCAACCGCGCTTCGAAGATCGCTTTCATCGCCTGTGCGACGCGTTCCGCGAAGTCCGGCTCGACATCGGTTTGTGCGAAAAGCCCCATGAGTTTGGCCGTATCGAATCGCATGGGAATGACGCGCACTAGGGCGTGGGGCACCGGTTGTCCCGAGTCAACCGGCCGCTGATATACCAGTTGTTTCGCGACCGCCCCCGAGTCCGTCCGCTCGGTGGGGTATGGGTCCTTGCGCTCCAGATTTACGTGAACCGTCAAGGTGCCCGACCCTTCGGCACCATCGGGAGAGACCGGTGGTGTCTCGGCGGATGCTCCGCTGGAAGATGTTGACACAACCGGTTCGTTTGTTAGCGCATCGGCTTGGGTCATAACGAGCTCATCCGCATTGCTGGCGGGCATACGATCTCGGGACACCTGCCACACGATCGCCGCGGCGATGACCAGTGCTATCCCAAGTCCCAGCTTCATCAGACCACCGGTTCCCAGCGCGGCGAGTATTCCGGTCGCCGCAGCGGCTTTGCCGCCGTCCATAAGCCACGGCGCGGCGGCGAGCGGCAGGGCCTTAAGGACGCGCCGCTTGGCTGCTTCAGTATCCGGCCTTGCCACTGCGCGCTGCGGCTCGAGTTCTTTCCACAGCGTTTCGCCGACGAGCTGGCGGCCGTATTGGAGTCGTTTGCGGACGGCGGGTTCGCGAATCCCGGACTGTTGGGCGACCTCGATGGTGGAAAGGCCTTCAACGTAATGCAACACCATCGCCTCCCGGGTCTTGTCCGGAAGTTTCGCGATGGCGCGATGAACCCAGGCGTACAGCTCGCGGCGCTGCGCGATCTCCCCCGGGGTTTCGGGAGTTCCGTTTGCCTCGTGTGCCGCGCGTTCAGTGGTCGCCGCGCGGCGTGAGACGCTGCGAAGGTGCGTGGTACACGTGTTCCGCGCAATCGTGGCCAGCCAGGGTCCGAACCGCGCGGGGTTGCGTAGCTTGTCGAGGTTGCGAAACCCTGTGATAAAGGCGTCCTGCGTCAGGTCGTCCACGGTCGCGGGATCGTGGAACCGGCTGGCGCACACGCCCCGCACCATGGGCAGGTAGCGGTCGACGAGTTGCTCGAAGAGGGTCGTTTGTCCGCGAAGTATGGCGGATATCAGTTCTGTGTCGGTCATAATGCGTTCCCCGTGGCTTCAGTGTGGCTTACGTCAACGTGTGATTTCATCCTTAAGTGACCGCACAAGCGCGATATGTGAGAAGCGGAATGCGGGATCGTCTCAACGCAAATCCTCGCCAGTAATGGCCAAGTATTCCGCAAGAGGCTGGCAGCGTATGGAGTGCGGCCGCTTGCGGCTGCTTTTCTTCGGTTGATCGCCGATCACCTAACTGGGTGATAGGTCTCGAGTGATCGCGTCAAGCTCTTCGCCTGCCGAAGTTACGGGAAGTCACCGCAGTCTGTAGAGTGACACCTTCGCTCCGTCGCAAAGGTCCACGGTACGGTGAAATTAGGGCCGTTGCGTTATGCGGAAGAAAAGCAGCCGCAAGCGGCCGCACTCCAAAGTTGTCTCTCCGCATGCTCAAACTGGGCGCGGGCGATCGGCGGACTTGACGCAATTGCTCCGTACGCACCCCCCGCGTTATCGTAACCCCATGTCCGAAACCTTTCGCCGAAATGCCTTCTGGTTCATCGTGGCCGCGGTGGCGCTTGGCATCGCGTTCCTTGTGCAGGCGCCGTACATGGCTTTTGCCGTGTACGCATTTCTGCTGCTCGTGGCCCTGGCGCATTTCTCGTCGGTTGCATGGCTTTCCGGGTTGGACTGCACCCGCAGCATCAGTCAGACGACCCTCCAGCAAGGGGAAGAAACGGACGTCGAAGTCACGCTCACCAACCGGCGCGGTTGGCCCATTCCGTGGATCTTTATCGAGGACCTTGCGCCTTCCGATTTCGCGCGGATGGGCGACAACACGCGGCTCGCCGTGCTCATGCCGGGCCGGTCCATCACGCTTGCGCTACACCTTGACCTGTCCGCGCCGGGGCTACCACCGGATCGGACCCCTGCTGATGGAGTCCGGCGACCTCTTTGGGCTTCAGAAACGTTTTCGCACGGGCGAACAGCAGCACTACATCTCCGTGCTGCCGACCGTGGCCTACATCGACACCTTTAACATCGGCGCACGCCGTCCCCAAGGGCCCGTGCGGATCAGCAACCGCGTCTACGAAGACCCGACCCGCATCTCGGGATTACGCGAGTATGTCCGGGGCGATCCCATGAACCGGATCCACTGGAAAGCGTCCGCCCGGACCGGCGAACTTTTTGTGAAGCAGACGGAGCCCTCGAATGTTCTGGGCGGCACCGTGATTCTCGACCTGTTTAGTGCCTGGTACCAGGGCGAAGACGCGGAAGAGCGCAGGGAATTGGCCATCACCACGGCCGCGTCCATCGCGTATCTGCTCCAGACCTCCGGCGAGCAGGTGGGGCTGTTGACCAACGCCCGCGATGCGGCCGAGGTCGCCCAGTACGACGTCGAGGCCAGGCAATCCCTTTCGCGCAATGACGCCGAAGGCAACGTGGTGGGGGAGAGCGAGTCCGATCGCCTCAGCCCGCTCACCGTACCTACGCGCCGCAGTCCGGTGCAGGCCCTGCAAATTGTGGAGAATCTCGCCCGCGTACTCCCAACCGACGGGTTGGACGCGGGACAACTCATTCTTTCCACGTACAACCGCTTGCCTCGCGACGCCGCTCTTTTGCCCATCGTGCCGCAGGTCACCGAAGACTTTGCGATGGTGTTGGGCCAGATGAAGCTCGCCGGATTCGCGGTCACGGTTTTTCTTATCAAGAACTCCGCTTCCTACGAAAAGGCGGCGGCTTTGCTGTTAAACCACGAGATCAACTGCATCCACATCGAACATGAACGGCAACTCCACGAGATTTCGCCCGCCCGAATCGGACGGTGAGAAGCGCGCTCAACGGCAGGAGCATGCGACGGACTTCGCCTCGCTCCTGGCCGACGACGCCACCGACTTCGGGGCGTTGACGGAAGAATCCGCCGCGACGAAGCGTAAAGCAAAAGCGCCCGCCGCCACGGATTTTCATTCACTTGAAAGGTGTTGTGGGGTCGGGCGCTCCCAAACCGTACCAACGCCGGTCTGCGACGGACCTCCTTCTCGATTTTCTTACGCCCCTCATGATTCTCATCATGGTTGCATCGGTTGTGTTCTTCCTGCTGGACGTCCGCTTCGTGTACACGGAAGTGCACGATTTGAACCTCCGCGTCGTCGCGTTTTGTTTCATTCTGGGCGTCGTCGCCTTGAATCGCCTTATCGCCCGCGACGGGAAGGACGAGTCCATCATGTACATCATCGGCCTTGCGCCTGGCAATTGGCCTGTACACACTCGCTACGACGACGGCCTACGAAGTCGGGTTCCGTGGCGGCCAAGTTCATGGCCCGGCCCGGCGTGGCGCTCGGGTTCAACATGACCGTCGTGTTCTTCATCTGGTGGCTGGTGAACCGGCTCACCCATGAATGCTGCGTGGACGAGAACCGCACCGCCGGCGACATCGGTATCCTTACCGGCACCGCACGCCGCTTCAAGGAGGCCATGGACCGCAAACCGCAACCAAAGATATCGGATGCCACCCTCGACGCCATCGACCCGACGGAATGGAAGAAACCGGAAAAGAAGAAGCCCAAGCCGATACTCGACACGACGGAGCGTCTCTCGAAGCGGCATCCCGGTATCTCGATCTTTTACTTCTCGATCCCCGTCATGATCGCCTTTGCATTGGGCCAGCGCGTGATCCAGCATGGCGGCCCGTCCATGTTGTTGGCCGGTCACTTCTACGTCGCCTGTTACACCATCGCGGCTTTGTCCCTGCTCATGCTCTCCAGTCTCGCCGGGTTACGTGAGTATTTCCGGGCGCGCCGCGTGAAGTTGCCCGGGGGATTGGGAACCTTCTGGATTGGGCTCGGTACGTTGATGGTGCTCATGGTGCTTTTCGCTGCCGCGGTACTTCCCGGCCCGTCGTTACCCCCCATCGCCTACGTTGCGGAACACGAATACGATCCGTGGAACCGGGGATCGACGTTCCAGTTGCACTCCGTCGTCACGCCCGCCGTCGACGTAATACAGCAGAATCACGTGGTCGAAATCATCGGGTGGGCCGTCTTGGCCTGTTTCGGACTTTTCTTCCTCTACGGACTACTTCGTGCGGCCGGAGCACTCGCGGTTCGCATCGGACGTAACCGGGACCGCTTCCCGCGATTCGTGGTGCGTTTCTTCAATGCCTTGGACCGCTTCCTGGAGCGCATTACCCGCCTGCCCGAATTGCCCAAACGCCGGCGGCGGCGTATCCGGATCGACCGCCGCATCGCTACCTGCGCGCGTATCGAGAACCCCATGGCCCAGGGTCCGGCGACCAACACCGCCCAGAAGATCGAGCGCTGTTACGACGCTCTGTGCGCTCTGGCCTACGACCTCGGCGTTCCCCGCCGCATCGACCAGACCCCCAACGAGTTCATTGAAGCGTTCCCCAAGGAGCTCAACTCGCTCCGCGAAGAAGCCTACGAGCTCACCGACCTCTACGTCCGTTCCGCCTACGCCAACGCCCAGTTTGACGAACGCACGCAAGACCGCCTCCGCCGTTTCTGGATCACCTACGAGCGCGTGCGGAACCGGGTGCTGCGCTAACCTTCTCTTTGACAACAAGAGATGTGCCCGGGCGTCCGCGTAGGTCCTTGGTTGGTCCTAGCCGGTCGACGCGAGTACTGATGCAGCTTGCCGTTGAAATGCCAGCACGCCAACCCCGTTCCACCACATGGCGAGGTCTCCGTTGCATCGGGCGGGGAGGTTGTAGAGTAGTTGCCAGCCGTGCTCCGATTCGTCTGCCGCGCGAAGCGTACCCCGCTCAGCGTAGGACAGGGAATCCGGTGCGAAACGCCAATCGTCCACGATTACCAGCGCTTCATCGGCCAGAAACGGTTCCACGAGTTTGATGCCCATATACTGACTTTCCTCGTCATGCGCGCCGTCGTAAAAATACAGCCCAATGGGATTGGGCAGCCGGTCGGATATGAAGATCTCCCGGAAGTCACAATCGTAAAACGTGACGGCCTCGGCGAGGCTATAATTTTTCAAGTTCTTCTGAGTTATCGCCAACGAATTGAGATCGAATTCGGAAAAATTGTCGCACGCATAGGTCGGGCGCAGCGGATTGCCGATCAGGGCCGACAACAGGCTCTTTCCGTGGTACGTCCCGACTTCGAGGTAAGCTTCGTTCTCGGGGAGTAACCGGTATGCCAGGTTCAGTAAGTGCTGTTTCTTGAGGGACAGCTTGCCCTCCACATCAGGACATGGGTCCAGCGCCCGGTATACCTCGGGATCCCACAACTCTTGATTGGGCTGATTGCGTTGTGGTCCGTTGAAAAGGATCCAGAACGCCTGCCGAAATTTCGTGACATCCATGCGATATTCTCCGCGAAAAGCCGGTTCTCCTACAGATCTATCGGCGGCAACGGTGGAAATATTTAGCCTTCTTGGATTATTTGCCAAAAAAGGCGGGCGGGGGGGGGCTATCCGGCATTCCCGTTCACGGAATCCGGGACGGGACAGGAAAGCACGTCGTTCTCATGGTCGAAGGTCAATTTCTCGAGATGGGAAGGGTTTGAAACCAAGTCGACGGCCGCCAGAAACCCAGCCACGGTCCAGGTTTGCCGGCTTCGCGCTTCGCGTCCGACGAATCGGCCGTCGCGGCCATCGTAATACTCGGGCCAATCGTCCGTTTGGAGTCGATTGATTCCCAGCGTAAGTGCCCGTTTTGCGAGGCCGGGTCGATCCATGCGCAGCGCCGCCCCCACGAAAAGCCACAGCAGGAACGGCCAGTTACCGCCGTTGTGGTAGGACCACGCGAAATTCTTTGAATCCGCGCCCGTGACGAGAAACCACTCCTGGTCTTCAAGTGCCGGGTAACAAACTTTCAGCGGGACTTCGCCGACGAGTTCCGGCCATTTCGCCTCGTAGAGGTCCAGTATGGCGTCGGCCTGCTTGTTGTTCGCGAGCCCGCAGAGTACCGACAGTAAGTTGCCTTGCGAGAAATAGCGGAAATCCATCCGGCCCGGTCCTATGTTGCCCAGAAAATACCCGCCCTTCTCGGGAATCCATTCCATGACCCAATCCGGCACGGATGCGGGGTGAATGTTGAAGACGTTCAGGATGTGGTCGCCATACTGTTCGATCTTGTAGCGATGGATGGTGTTCAGCCGTTTGAAATCCAACCAATAATACTTGTGGATGTGAAGCGTCAGATGGCCGATGCGATCGGAAAGCGGATTTTGATACTCGCTGTCCTCGGGAAGAAGCGTCCGGGCCGCGAGCAGTCCGGTGAAGAACAAGGCCTGCATGTCGAAGGGATAGCCGTAAACCCCCATACGACGGTCGATCATGTACCCGCCGTCGGGTACAAGAAGGGTGGGAAACATGTCGAACCGAGTCGTGATGGACAGTTCGACTATAAGCTCGATAGCGTGGAGAATCTCCGGCTTTTCCACAAACTCCGTATCGTCGCTGAAATTCACGTACGCGTGTAAAATCACCATCCACCAGAACACGGAATCGATGGGCGCGACACGGCCGATAGCTCGTTCCCCGAAATCGGGGATGACCTTTTCGCCGTCATCGGTTCGTTTGATCGCAAAACTGGCGGGCATAAGACCGCGACCGGGGACAAAGCAGTCGCTGTGTTCTCGCCGGCTTTGAAGTTCAACCATGGTCGTCAGAAAGTTCCGCACGATTTCGTAGTCGCCGCGCATGAGGAAGACCATCGCAGAGACCGCAAAATCCCTGGTGAATACCTGATTGTAGTTCGGGCCTTCCTTTGAACCGTCCCGTGCCGCCATGGTGCCCAGGGGCCTTCCGTCGATCCGGACAATGCTCTCCTGAAGGATGCTCCAGGCCGACTCCATCGTGTCCTCCGGCACCAACTCCGACTGGTTCGAGGACGTCTTCTGATCGCTCATGCGCTGTCTCCACCATTCATCGTGATACTGCGGATGGCAACCGGACACAAATCGAACGCCGGATTTCGGCCGGTATTCGAATGGTACTCACTCGGAATCACTGTACGTACAGCCGTCAAAACTTGTTCTCTTCGCCTCGCATAATTCGCTGAACGTTGGAACGATGCCGGTAAACAATGAGAATCGCAATCACGGTGACCACGAGTTGCAGAGTATGGTCCGGCGGCAACAACTGCCCGGGAGCCAAAGCGATATTATTCGGGAGTACATATACGACCATCGTCATGGCCAGCGCGGCAAGGATGGAAGCCGCACTCGCCATGCGCGTGGTAAGGGCCGTTACCACAAAGACGGCCACCGCCACGAGTGTCGGTACCGGGCACAGGGTCAGGAAAACACCTGCGCTCGTGGCCACGCCTTTCCCACCTCGGAACTTGATATAAACGGGCAAGAGATGCCCCACAATTGCCGCCACACCGCAGACCAGCGGCGCGTATGGCCAATCGCTCAGCCGCGAAAAAAGAAGGACCGGAACCGCCCCTTTCAAGGCGTCCCCGGCTAACGCCGCCGCGCCGAGTCTTTTACCCAACACACGCAGCGTGTTGGTCGCCCCGATGTTCTTGCTTCCATGCTGCCGGATATCGACCTTCTTCAGCCACAAGCCGAGCCACAGGCCCGTAGGGATCGAACCCGCCAAGTACGACAACGCCACGGCGATGAGCGTTTCAACGGTCATTTGAGCGAGGACTCCTCATCGTTGCCTGTAGTACCTGCGGATTGCGGCCAACCCGTTGGAATCCAGCTCTCGGAGCTTTCATCAGGTTGATGCGTACATGCGAACTACTCAGCCGCTGCGCGCTTGCTCTCGCGCAACTCAATCTTAATCGGTACGCCTTCGAAACCAAACTTTTCGCGCAGCCGGTTTTCGATGAACCGCAAATAGCTGAAATGGAACAGGCTCTTGTGATTCACAAATAAGATGAACGTTGTCGGTTTCACACTCACCTGCGTCGCGTACTTGATGCGTGCTTGGCGCTTCTTGTACATGGCCGGCGTTTGCTGTCCACGGAGAACTTCCATAAAGGAGTTCAGTTCCGGCGTGGAGATCCGCTTCTCCACCTCCGCCTTGATCCGGTCGATGAACTCGAACGTCGTGAAAAGCCGCTGCCGCGTGACGTTGGAAATCGTCAGATAGGGGACATATTTGAGGAAGGGGGCCTTCAACTCGATTTCCGAGGAAAGGTCTTTGAACTTCCGTTCCTTGTCTTCGATGAGATCCCACTTGGTCCATACCAGGATCATCCCCGCGCCTTGTTCCGTGATATAACTGACGATACGTTTGTCCTGTTCCGTAATGCCTTCCGTAGCGTCAATCAGCACGAGGCACACATCCGCCCGGCGCACCGCGCGTAGGGATCGGGCGATACTGAACCGTTCGACATCTTTCTTGATACCCGCCTTCTTCCGAAGCCCCGCCGTATCGATCAAAAGGTACTTATTCTCTTTCCACTCGAATTCCACGTCGATGGCGTCGCGCGTCGTTCCCGGCATGTCGTGCACGATGCTACGCTCCTCATTGAGCAGCGCATTAAGAAAAGACGATTTCCCCACATTCGGTTTGCCCACGATCGCCACCTTGGTGATCGCGGTCTCTTCTTCCTCGGCATCTTCGACCGTTTCGGGCAAATGTCCGGTCACAGCGATCATCAAGTCGTCGATTCCGATACCGTGACCCGACGAGATCGCCATGGGGTCGCCGAGCCCCAACTCGTAAAAATCGGTCCGGTTCTGTTCCAGCTTCGCGTTATCCAGTTTGTTCACCGCCAGCACGATCGGTTTGCTGTACTTAAACAATTCGTCCCGGATTTCAATGTCGCCCCGTGTGATTTCTTGTTGACCATCCACAAGAAAAATGATGGCATGCGCGTCTTCGAGGGCCGCGCGAACCTGGGACTGTATCTGGTGGGTAATGGGATCGGTCGGGTTATCGACGATCCCGCCGGTGTCTACGATACGGAAGGCTCGTCCGTGCCATTCTCCCGTACCGTATGCACGGTCCCGCGTTACGCCGACCTCGCCATGCACGATGGCGCTCTGGCGGCCGGTGATCCGGTTGAACAGGGTCGATTTTCCCACGTTCGGTCGCCCGCAGATCGCGACCAAGGGCAGTTTCTTCGATGGTTGCATCAGGCTTGGTCCTCGTTACCGACCTGCTTGACGCCCGCGTAAAGGTAGTCGGCGAATGATAGAATCGAAATGGCCAAAGTCGCCCAAAGAAGCCCGTGCACAAATCGGGGATGCAGTTCCAGCAACACCGAAATAATCAGGCTCATCTGAAAGGCCGTTGTCAGTTTCCCTGTGATATGGGGGGCTGCCCGCACGGGCCCGTAGTACTCATTGATAAGATACGCTCCGATCACGATAATGGCGTCCCGGCTCAGTATGACGACCGGAAACCATGCCGGGACCGGCGTCCGCAATTCGGAATTCACCGCCAGGAAAATGAAGGCGGTATTCACCAGCAGTTTGTCCGCCAGCGGATCCAGCACTGCGCCCAGCTTGGTCTTCTGGTTATAGGCCCGCGCAACAAACCCGTCGATCCCGTCCGAAATCGCAGCGACAGCGAACGTCGCGATGGCCGCGACGCGACACCACGGCTGTTCCCGCGTATACGACATAATAAAGATCGCGAACACCGGGATAAGCACGAGGCGGCCGATGGTAATCCGGTTTGCAAGCGTCATCGATTTGCTTTCGATACCAAGAAGATCGCCCCGCCCATTACAACGTCAAAGTATACCAGCAGCGGGAAAAACCAATCAATTGGTGCGGCCGTCCGGTCCACGTACAGCGAGACGTCGCGGGCCGCTACTCCACGTCCTGGTTTGCGGGAAGATGACGTCGGATTTGCGCGACCAGTTCGGCCGGCGAGAAGGGCTTCAGCACAAGTGCCGCCGCGCCAACTTCCTTACATTTGGCGCGAGCATCCGGCGTATGGGCCGAGGAAAGGCACAGCACCGGGATGGTTTCCGTGCGCGGATTCGCCTTGAGCTGTTGGCACACCTCGTATCCGCTCATCATGGGCATCATGATATCGAGCAGGATCAGGTCGGGCGACTCGCTCTCCGCGATATCGAGGGCGCCGATACCGTCGTACGCGCTGAGCACGTCGAATCCCTCGGTGGTCAGCGTTCGCGCGATCAGAGTGACAACATCCGGTTCATCGTCCACGATGAGAATCTTGTTGGTGTCCACCCATCTTACCTTTCGTTCCGTCGAATGCCACGGTCCGTTACGTGCAAATCGATCGTATGCATGCGTGTCCGCGTCGATCGTGAGGAGGTCTGCCGCCGCGATTGTGCCGCAATCGGCCGGGTCGGCGCCCGTTCAATGGCCTTGCGCAATAATTGCACGCCGTGATCCATGAACCCGACTTCTTCTTCCGCATTCCGGACAATCATGCCTTCGACCGGAGCCGACAATGGATAGCGAAACTCCTCGTCCCGCATCAACTGCACCATGACGACCGTGCCTTGAGGCATCGATTCGATCATGCGAATACACATGCCGTACGGCGTCACGTTCATGATGACACCCTGGAAAGTCATGTCGGGCGCCTCTTTAGGCCACAGCAGGCAGGGCCGACATGTTTCGGTGCGAGGGGCGCGCCGTTTGCCTCGTCGCAACGACCGATTATCGCCGCTCATCATCATGTCGTCGCCCATCACATACCTCGCATCTGTCCGATGTCTTCCGCTACTGTACCATACCCGCTTAGGAATTTCATGCCACATCGCAATCGTTCCGCAGAATCCGCACCTTGCGGATTGAGATCGATTGCCCTTGGTCTATGGTGCGTCCGTTGCGTAGACTAAGGCCGCTCGTTGTCTCAAAGGAAGATCCCGACCGTGTTGATACCCGTATTGCGACGAACCGTTCCCATTATGCTGGCCGTCTGCTTCGCCGTCGGCGTCCATGCCCTCGACTTCCCCTGGAAGTTCTCGCGCGATGCGTCCAACGGCCGACTGGATCCTCAGGCGGTACCCTTCACACGATTCTCGCTGAGCGATAGCCCCGAGCAGATTTCCTGGGGCAGTCCTCTCGCCGGCGGTCCGATCCGGGCCCTGTTCATCGCCCCGCGTTTCGCGCTTGCGGACGTGAGAGCGATTGCCGACCAACTCGAGATGGAGCCCCAAATCCTCGCGTACTGGGATGCCGAACACTTGGGCCGGCCCGAGGATGCGCGGCCCCCGCTGCCGGGGACCGGCACCGAACAACTCGTCGCGCGCCTCAATACGCTCCTCGATCGCACGTGGGATGTGATTGTCATCGCCAACGTCGATGTCACCCAAATCCCTTCGGAAACGTTCGCCGCGATTACCAAGCGGGTTCACGACGGCACGGGACTCGTTTTGGCGCATCATCGCAAAATAACGTCGCCCGATTACCAGGCGTTTCTGGATGCGCTGGAGCCGGCGCCAGGGGCGGATCGCATCACGCAGGGCGTGGGCTATCAACTTGCCCCAGAATGGACCAACGGCCTGGGGTTCGTGCAATCCGCGCAATTCGGAACCGGTCGGGTCGTGGAACTCGACTTTCCGGGGCCAAGGCCTCTTACCCACTGCCTTATCCCGGCAATTACGCGCGGGCTGGACGCCGAATGGGAGCACTTCGACACCTACTTGTCTCTCGCGGCACGGGCCATACGGTGGGCCGCATCCCGAGTCCCGGAAACGACGATCGCCAGCGTCGAACCGGAACCGCTTCCGACGCCCAGTGCGATGGAAACGCCGGTGGGCTTGGACACGGACGTCGAAGGCGACGCCCTCGACCTCATTCGCAGACAGTTGGTCCGGCCGTTCATCGTCCGGTTCGCGGAGCCGCTCTCCAAGCGGTATACGATTCGCACCCGCGTTCGCAGGCCCGGTCGCGGCACACCCGTCATCACGATGTTCCCCGACATAGGCGGCACGGATGCCCGCGTCTATCTGGTCGCCGGCACCGGCGTGTATTATCTGGATGTATGGCTGCTGGACGGAGACGACGTGGTGGATTGGTATACGGAGGCCGTCGTCGTCGATGCGTGGCCGGTCATCAACAATCTCACCCTGAATCGCACGACGCTGCTTTCACAGGATACCCTCGGCCTGTCGTTCACGATGCCGCCGCGGCCCCGTCCCGCCACCGTGTTAACCCGCGCGACGGACCCGCTCGGCCGCGTCGTTGCGGAGTCCCTCGTTCGGGTGCCCCCGGATACGGGACTCGTTCACGCCGGGTTGGACCTGGACGACCTGATCGCAGGTCCCGTCAAGGTCGAGGTTTTCGCTCTCGATCGAGATGCCGAGTCGTTTTCCGAATGGGATACGACCCACGCCACTTACGCGTATCGGTACCTCCCCGTGCGCGGCTTGCGTCCCGATACCGCCTTCCGTTTGATTGCGCATATCGACGGCTCCGCCGAATACAACGCGAGGCGCTCCTATCGCGTGCTCGCGAATAGCGGTATCGATCGGGCCTACACACAAGGTTCTGAAACCGCCGTCGCCTTTCTCGCCGAAGCGAATTTGAATCCAGTTGCGCGCGTTGCGCAATACACGCCGGAGCGTATTGTCAACGGTGCGGTGCGTGAACCCTGCTTTACCGATTCCGCCTGGATCGAAACGGAAACGGACCGCCTTGATTCACTTGCGGACGTGGTTCGCCTTGCGGGTGCGACGCGCCTGTCCCTGGGCGACGGCAATTGTCTGGCGGCAGGCGACGAACCGGTTTGCCAGTCGGCGTCTGCCGTCGATGCCTACGGAAGCTATTTGCGCACCTTCTACGGATCGCGGGCTGCCGCCGAGAACGCGACCGACCACGCGGATCAAACTGGTGATACGAAGGCCTACGACCAGTGGCTCGATTTTCGATCGTTCATGGATTCGGTGTTCGTTGGGCGCCACGCGGACGTGCGCTCCCAATTGAAAAAGCTAGACAACCGCCTGAGCGTGGGTTTCACCACCCGCCCGAATCCCGGTCCTTACACGGGCTACGACTGGCGGGAGCTGGCGGACGCGTTGGACTGGATCGCCGTTCCCTTCGACCCGGTGGTCGTCGAAAAGGTCCGCAGTTATCGTCAAATTGAGATGAACCTGGGATTGGAAATCTCGTCCCCCCTGAATGCGCTTGACGAGGGCCGTGCGCGGTGGTTCCCGTGGTACGCGGCGCTGCACGGCATCTCGGAACTGTGGCTCCCCCCCGTCCTGGCGACCAGCGAAAACGTCGTTCCCGCGCCGCTCATCGCTCCGGACGGGAGCCCAATCTCCCAGGCGCCGGACCTGTTTCGTGAGGCTCAAGTGCTGTCCTCGGGCGTCAACGGGCTGCTGCAAACAGCGCACCGGGAGTCCTCCGGCATTGCCATATACGACAGCCGCGCCAGCTACTACCTTGACTACGCCGAGAACTCGTACGGTTGTGATACCTCGGCCGCCCAGCGCCGGTTCCTGTCGCTGCTGCGTCGCCTGGGTTTTCAGTGTGATTTCGTCTCGTCGCGGGACGCCGTTCGCGGAGGCCTGCATGGATACAACGTGCTGATCCTGCCCATGGTGCGTGCCATGGCGGACGACGAGGTCGCCGCGATCCGCGCATTCCGGAATTCCGGCGGTTGCCTTATCGCCGATATCGCGCCAGGAGCATACGACGCCCATGGCGTTCCCCGTTCCTCGCTGCCACTCGACGACCTCTTCGGGGTTCGCCACGTTAAACCGCCGCGAGCCGGCGCCGCCGCGCAAGCCCTCGTGCAAATCGACGTCGGGGGCACGCGCGCCTCGGGCACCTTCGAGGGCCTGATTCCCGATGCGGGCGTCGAGGCCACTTCTGCCGCCGTCGGTGGAATCGCCGGAACCGCACCGGTTTGGCTCATAAACCAGTCGAATGGCCTTACGGCGTTCATCAACCATGCCCTCCCCGAGGCGGGCGAATCCGCCCTCGTGTATGCCACCCTGTTGAACGCGATTGTGACGGCCGGCGGCGCATCGCGACCGCTCGTTGTAGATGCCCATGGGGACCGTCGCTTTCGCGGCGATGTCTTTGGGTACACGCTTGATGCCAACCGCGTCGTCGCCGTTCTGGCAGATTCGGACGCCCCCGAGCAGAGCCTCGACATTGCCTTTCCCGA
Organism: Candidatus Hydrogenedentota bacterium; assembly: GCA_963745075.1. GTDB lineage: Bacteria > Hydrogenedentota > Hydrogenedentia > Hydrogenedentales > SLHB01 > JAHDWY01. The sequence goes on from CAVUWV010000012.1 coordinate 208,842, forward strand.
TGCGGATTCGTACTACGACCTGTTGAACGCGATCCGTGTGCACCGACCGAAGAAGTCGCCGGTCAAACTCGCGGGCGGCGCCGTTGCCCTGTATTCGATGCTCCCCTACGACGTTAGCGGTGTGACGCTGGAAACTCTGCCCAGTGCGGCAACCGGTACCCGGATTCCCTTCTCGATTCGTATCGAAACCCGCAACGGCGATCCGTCGACGCACGTTGTCCACGTGCAATTGTATTCACTCGTGACAGATGCCGTCGGACCAATTCCCTACTATGCCCAGGATCTCGTATGCAAGGATGGCACGGGGGAAGGATACTTCCGGCTTGCCCTGAATGAACGTCCCGGCGTATATAAGCTTCTTGCACGCGACGTACTCACAGGGACGGCGGCAGAAGCGGTCGTCAAGGTTCACGAACCGTAAATTACCCCGGGTTGTTGCCGGAGACATTGATGCTTGCGGGAATTCACCAATTGCACTATCTGCCATGGTTGCGGTACTTCGAAAAGATCGCCCGCAGCGACGTCTTCATAGTGCTCGACAACATCCAGTACAACAAAAATGGTTGGCAGAACCGTAACAAAGTGAAAACCGCCTCCGGCCCTACGCTGCTTACCGTGCCCGTCCACGCGGCTCTTGGAGCGACGCTCGATGAGGTGCGAATCGATACCACCGCCAAGTGGTCGCGCAAACACTGGGCGACGATTGAACAAAACTATGCATCCGCCCCACATTTCGCGGAACACGCGCCCTTTTTCGAATCGGCATACGCCCGTACGTGGGGTCACCTGAACGATCTCAACCGGGAGATACTGGATTACTTCGTATCGGCTCTCGGCATCGATACTCGTATCGTGTACGCGTCAGACCTGAACGTGCCGGGCGTCGCAACCGAACGGCTGGTCAACCTGCTTCGGGCCGTCGGAGCGGACCGGTATTACAGCGGCGCCTTCGCGCTCGAACAATACCTGGACGCCGAACTGTTGCGCGCCGCCGGCGTGTCGTTGGCCATCCAGGAGTGGACGGCGCCCACCTATCCGCAACTTCACGGTGATTTCATTCCCGATCTGGCTGTTCCCGATCTCTTGTTCAATTGCGGTCCGGATTCGCTCAACGTTCTGTTGAGCGGGGGCGCCGTAAAGCACGTGGAGACGCCGGTCCATGACTGATTCGCCGCGCCGCACCATACCCCATTCCGCGACCGCGCTGGGGCTGGAGGAATCGAAGCTGCAACACGCGTGCTCCGGTCCGGTCACCTGTCCCAGGGCGAGGAGGGGAAGGCCTTCGAGGAGGAATGCGCGGCTTTCGTAGGCCGACGGTACGCCGTTGCGGTGAACAGCGGAACGAGCGCTCTCCACCTGGCCCTCGGGGCATTGGGCGTGGCCCCAAACGAACCGGTCGCCGTGCCGTCATATGGCTGCGCCGCGCTGATTACCGCGGTACGGCTTCAACATGCCCGGCCCATCCTCGGCGACATAGACGATTCGTTCAACCTTGACCCGGAACAGGTCTCCGCTTCGTGTCGCATCGCGATCCTCGCTCATTTGTTCGGTGCGCGCGGCCATGCGCCGAAAGGCCGGTTCATCGAGGATATTGCCCAGTCCTTGGGCGGACCGACGGGGCGGCACGGCATTGTCGCTATCGCGTCCTTCTACGCCACAAAGCTCATGACGACGGGCGAAGGCGGCATGGTCTTGACAGACGACGCTGAAATCGCCGCCTACGTCCGCGACCGGCGCGACTACGACAATCGCGACGACTTCGAGGTCCGGTTTAACTACAAATTGACCGATTTGCAGGCTGCCGTGGGCCGCGCGCAACTCGCGAAGCTGCCCTCATTCATCGCACGCCGGCAAGCAATCGCCGCACGGTACTGCGAAGCATTCAAGGATTTGCCCGTTCGTCTGCCGAAGCCCAAGGACCACGTCTTTTTCCGATACGCGATCGCAACCGCCGACCGGGATCGCCTCGAAGCGTACCTCCAGGATTGCGGCGTCGAAGCGAAGCGTCCCGTCTACCGTCCCGCCCACCATTATCTAGGGGGGGAGTTCCCCAATCCGAACGCGCGCACCGCGAGTGTCTATCGCTGCCGATCTATCCCGCGCTGATCGATGCCGACGCGCAACATGTGATAGACTCCGTCCAGCGATTCTTTGATTAAAACTTCCACCGAAAGCCTATACTCGTTTGGCCTGTTGTGGTGCGGCCATCCGGGCGGCCCCTGACCTCACGAACAGTGCAGGCAAGGATGCCCGCACCACAATTCGGCCACGTGGGCTTCTGGTGGAAGTTTCCGGCGCAGTTCGCGGCACCGGCGGAACTTGGGGAGTAGGGCGACTCGGGGTATGCTGCAAGGACTTCCATACTGGCCGCGTACGTATATCATGGTCGGCTGCGCAGCCTTCGTAATCTCCGCCCTCGGCATGCCCATCGCCATTTACCTGTTGCGCAAGGCTCGGGTGTTGGACCACGTCGCGGAAAACAAAATCCACGACCGCCCCATCCCGCGCGGCGGAGGAATCGTCATCTTCCTGGCCTTCGCCATTGCCGTGCTGCTTCCAAACTACCGCGACAATCCCATGAAAGGCGTATTGCTCGGTTCCGGCATATGCCTCTTCGTCGGCGCTATCGACGACATCCGCGGAGGAATCTCCGCGTCTCTGAAATTCTTCACCCTTCTCGGGGTGACCATTATCATGTCGCACTATGGCGTTCTGCTGAACGTATTCAAGATCTATCCACTCGATTTGGCGTTGACCCTCATCTGGATCGTCGGCGTGACCAGCGCGTTCAACGGGATCGACAACATGGACGGGCTCGCCGCCGGGATTGCGACCATCGTTTCCAGCATGTACCTTATCATCGCCGTTCAGGCATTTCTCGCCGCCGGCACCGAAACCTCGTTGTCCTGGTTCGGCCTGCTCGCCGCCGGGCTCATCGGCGCCAATCTCGGCTTCCTCGTCTACAACTTCAAGCCCGCCCGTATCTTCATGGGAGATTCCGGCAGCTTCTTTCTCGGCTTTACCCTCGCCGCACTTGGCGTGATGGGCGAGTGGAGCCGGATACCCGTCATTTCGATCAGCATTCCCGTACTGATTCTGGGCGTCCCCATCTTCGATTTTGCATACATCATCATCGCCCGAATCCTACGGGGTGAAACCCGGACCCTGCGCGACGTGATCGAGCATTGCGCGCCCGACCACCTGTCGCACCGCCTCGTGTGGATCGGGTTTTCGCAGCGAAAAGCGGTGACGTTTATCTACCTCATCGCCGTGTCCATGGGCGTAAGCGGGATTCTGCTGCGAAATACCGCGAGCCTGTTCGAGAACGCCTTGGCCCTGTTTCAGGGCACGGCTATCGTGCTCATCGTAGTGGTGTTAATGGCCACCGCCGCCCGGCGTCATCGGGCCTTAATCGCAGAGGAAATCGCCAAATTAAACGGCGACGCAGGGCCGACGGACAAATCAGAGCAATCAAACGGATGAAGGTACTGGGAGGGTCGAGATGCGTGCAGTTCTGGCAGTAGCCGTATGTGTGGTGTTGACATCAACTGGATGCATCACGGTCGAAATCCCCGCGTCATTCGACGTGACCCTCAGCGAACGCGACGACGCCTGCAATGTCATGAGCTTCGGCGCGGCGCCGGATGGCATGACCGACAACACGGAAGCCTTTCAGAAGGCCCTCGATGCCACCGGCGCCAACGGTGGTGGCATCGTCAACGTCCCGACCGGCCGATACATTTTTGATGGTTCCTTGACCTTCCCCAAGGAAGTCACGCTGCGCGGATCGTTCGCTTACGCTCCCGCGCACGCGGGGATTCGAGACAATAGCGATGAGAAGCCCGTCTACGGAACCGTACTGATGCCCCGGGCCAACGCCGGAGCCGAGGACGGCGCTCCATTTATCACCTTACAGACCAATTCAGTAATCAAAGGCGTCAGCATCCACTATCCCGATCAGGACCCCAAGTCGGACGAGCCGACGCCGTATCCCTACACCATCGCGATGCGTGGCAACAACCCCGCCGTCCTCGACGTGGAACTCTTGAATCCCTACAACGGCATCGACGCCAGTCAAAACCAGCGCGCCCTCATTCGGAACGTCCACGGCCAGCCCATCCATATCGGGGTTTACGTGAACGACGTCTATGACATCGGGCGCATCGAGAACGTTCACTGGAACCCCTGGTGGTCTATCGGAACCCCCGTCTACGAATGGCAGATGAACCATGGGGTCGGCTTTCTCTTCGGGCGCACGGACTGGCACTACGTGTTAAACACCTTCTGTTTCGGCTACAACGTCGGCTACCAGTTCATCGAAACCGACAAAGGCGTCACCAACGGCAACTTCCTGGGGATCGGCGCCGACAACTGCTACACCGCGCTCGAAGTCCAAAACAGCGCCCCCTTTGGCATTCTCATCACGAATGGGGAGTTCGTCTCCTTCAAAGGCCCGGACCCGACCATGGTTCGCGTTACGGACACCAACGAAGGCTCGGTCCGGTTCAACAATTGCGCGTTCTGGGGCCCCTGCAACCGGAACGCGGTCGTTGACGGCTCCGGCGTCGTCGGGTTCAGCGATTGCACCTTCGTCCAGTGGGGTCATGGGAAAGAAGAGACCCACGCCCTCAAGATCGTTGGCGGTTCGGTCCTGATTCGCGGCTGCGAGTTCCGGGAGGACAAAAAACAAGTGTACCTTGGACCAAAGGTGTCCCGTGCGGTCGTTACCGACAACCTCTTCTCAGGAGAGGCGCGGATTACGAACGAGTCCAAAGGGGACGTCGTGATTGCCAACAACGTCACGACAAAGAAATAGGACCATTCCCGCCCGCGGCGGAGAATGGCCCTCATATTGAAGAATCAACCGTATCTCTTACTGCGACTTGTATATGAGCGGGCCACCTGCTGCTGAGCCGTCCGGCAACAAACGCAACGAGGGATCGGAGTAGGCGGTCTCTGCTCCTTCTCCCTGCCGCGAACGTGCCAGGAAATCAAAGTCCAGTCGTCCGTTTTCGTTGATGTCCCGCGTGGCGAGGTATGCCGCGCGCAACGCCAGTATGTTGTAGTAGGTTGTGTCATCCGTCGCGATCGACCCGATGAATGCGGCTTCATTCGGAGGGCTTGCCACGCCGTGCGTGTTTTCTTCCGGGCCGACGCCAATCAAAACGAAGCCATCGTAGCGTGGCGGCGGATACCCCAACGTGGAGTCAAAGTTGGCATTCCAGAGATTAAGATTCTCACCCGGATTGCCGCCTGCCGCAATTGTCCGCTTCAATTTTTCCAATTGCTTGGAATAATACGGTGCATAGATGTACGGCCGCGGTTCTCTGCTCATGCGGCCGATCACACCCAGGCCTCCCGTGTAAACCGTTGAGTTTTGAGCCTCAAACGTATCCGCGCCTCCGTTGTACGGGACGTATTCCAGCAAGTCGATTACATCGTTCCGGTTCGCGTCGTAGGTGGTGGAGAAGCGATCGTAGTAGTCGAGAGCGCCGAACAAGTCGATGTACGCCATATACGTCTCAAGGTGTTGAGGGGGGGGAGGAGGATTCGGCAGGGCTCCAGGATTTACCCAAGTTTTGAACCCGTATCCCGGCGGGTAACTTTGGTTCTCCGTGAAATATTGGGTCAGTGCTGTGGAAATGGCCCGAAAATCACCTTGAACGTCCGCGATCTTTGCCCGCTCCAAGGCGCGGGGAAGCGCCACCGCGACCATCCCCGCCAGGATGGCAATAATCGCAATAACGGTAAGGAGTTCGATAAGTGTAAACCCCCGCGCGTATGCCGTATTCATGAGACAGATCTCCCCAGTTGAGAACACGAGCCTTCATTCGGATGATACCATGGGCTTACCGACCCGTCAAATGAAGCTGTTGAAATTTGGCGATTTAGCGCGTAGCATAAGGCGTTCTCATTCCTAAGTATACTGCGAATTTTGACGCCCATGCTCTCACTAAATGATTGTCAACAAGCTGCGATTACTGCGCCTGACGGTCCCGTCCTCGTGTTGGCCGGTGCCGGGTCGGGGAAAACACGCGTGATCGTGGAACGAATCGCCTGGCTCGTCTCAGAACGGGGCGTGGACCCCCGCAACGTTCTGGCCCTGACCTTCACCAATAAGGCCGCGGCCGAAATGCGGGCCCGAACCGCCCTACGCTTGGAGACCGACGCGCTCAGTTCCTGGATGGGGACTTTCCACTCCTTCGGCTTGTTTATCCTGCGCCGCGAGATCGATAAGCTCGGGCGCCGCAAAGACTTCACCGTGTTCGACGATGCGGATCAACTGTCCCTCGTCAAACGGATCCTGAAAAGTCTCCCGGCCAACCGCGTCAATGCCTCCCCGCGCGAGATGCTCTCCTGGATAAGCCGGCTCAAGCAGGACCTGGCGACTCCCGAAGACCGGAAACCGGGTGACGTGGCCCACGACGAAGGATACGAACTTGTCTGGCAGCGTTATCATGACGCCCTGGAGCAGTCCTCGGCCGTTGACTTTGATGATTTGCTGGTGTTGACCGCGCGGTTGCTGACCCAATACCCCGACGTTTCCGGGAAGTATCAGCGGCGGTTTCACCATGTACTGATCGATGAATATCAGGATACAAATCACGCCCAGTATTCCATCGCCAGAAGCCTGACGGACCAACGCGGCAATATCTTTGTCGTGGGCGACGAAGACCAGGCAATCTACTCGTGGCGTGGCGCGGATATTCGCAACATCCTCGATTTTGAGAAGGATTATCCCGACGCTCGCGTCATCCGGCTCGAACAGAATTACCGGAGCACGGCCTCCATCTTGGCCGCCGCCAACGCCGTGGTGTCGAACAACGCCTTGCGTCTGGGCAAGACCTTGCGTGCGGAGCAGCGTGGGGGAGAACGTGTTCGAGCCTACACGGCCGAAGACGGCGAAGCGGAAGCTACCTTCATCTCGGATGATATCGTGAAACGAAATCTGTCGCCGTCCCAGGTTGCGGTGCTCTACCGGACCAATGGCCAGGCTCGACTCCTCGAGGAAGCCTTTCGCCGGAAAGGGCTGGCCTATACCATCGTCGGCGGCACCCAGTTCTACGGACGCAAGGAAATTAAAGATCTGCTCGCGTACTTGCGGGTAATCGCCAATCCCGCAGACGACGTCGCCCTGCGCAGAATCATCAACACGCCGCCGCGCGGGATGGGGGCCAAGACCCTCGAACAGCTTGATGCGTACGTCCGGGAGCGCGGTGAATCGCTCTACCAGGTCCTGCGGGATGTGGAAACGGACCAGACTTTTTCCGCCCGCGCCCGCGACGCCATCACCGGCTTCGTGCACATCATCGACGATCTGGGGCTCGAGGCCAAAACCGCCGCATTGCCCGGCTTGGTCGAATCGCTCTTGGACCGCACGGGCTACCGGGCCTACCTACAACATACGGACGAACGCGACTTCCGCACCCGTCTGGAAATGGTTGACGAATTCCTTTCCGCCTGCGTGTCATACGCAAAGCGTGAGAACGGCTCGCTGGCGGAATTTCTACAAGAGCTTTCCCTCGTCTCCGACGTGGACAATTGGGACGATTCCGCCCCCACGGCGGCCCTCATGACCTGCCACTCCGCGAAGGGTCTTGAGTTCGATCACATCTACCTGATAGGGTTGGAAGAAGGGCTGCTGCCCCATGCCAGTTCGCTTGATTCCGAGGAAAGAATTGAAGAAGAACGGCGCCTTTGCTACGTTGCGATGACCCGGGCGCGCAAGTCGCTTACCCTGTGCTCGGCGCGCGTACGAACGTTGTTTGGCGAGACCGTCCACTGCAAACCGTCGCGGTTTCTGGAGGAGATCTCCCGGGACACGCTCGACTTCGTCGGCCGCGCAGACGCACCGGTTGTTCGCGCTTCGGAGTCGATGCCGGCCGTAGCGGCGGCTCAGGCAGGCGGTCTGCGGATCGGCACACGCGTCTGGCACGCGAAATTCGGGAAGGGAACCGTGATGCAAACCTCCGGTTCCGGAGCGAAACTTCGGGCTCGGATTCGGTTTCAGACCGGACGGTCCCGTGAGTTCATGGTCAGTGCCGCACCGATCAAGATTCTGGATGGAGACAGCCGGTGACACTCGAAGATTTGCGCGCCAGGATCGACAGCCTGGATGCCGAGATTCTTAAGCTCTTGAATGAGCGGGCCAAGTGCGCCCTCGATATCGGCGAAATCAAACGGTCGAAAAACTCCGAGTACTACGTCCCCGAGCGCGAAAAGACCATCTTCGACAAGGTGCGCGCCGCGAATCCCGGCCCCCTTCCCGAAACCGCCATCAAGGCCATTTACCGGGAAATCATCAGCGCCGTCCGCGCGCTGGAAAAGCCACTCGAGATCGCCTTTCTCGGTCCCAAGGACACCTTCAGCCATATGGCTGCTCGTCGCATCTTCGGATCGAGTGCCGAATTTCTTCCCGTTCCCACCGTGGAAGACATCTTCGCCGAAGTGGAGCGAAAACGGGCGGATTACGGCGTGGTGCCCGTCGAAACGGCCATGGGCGGCGGCGTCAGCGATACGCTGGACCGGTTCGTCACGTCGGACCTCAAGATCATCAACGAAGTTATGCTGCACGTGAATCAGAATCTCCTGTCCAACAGCCCGATCGAGGAGATCAAGCACGTCTACTCGAAGGTCCAGCCCTTCGTTCAGTGCCGGAACTGGCTCAAGGCCAACCTGCCCACGGCCGACTTGGTCGAGACCGCGAGCACCGCGGAAGCCGCCCGCATTGCAGCGAACACCCCGGGCGCAGCCGCCATCGCCAGTACACTCGCTGCCGAGACGTATTCCATCGCGATCGTCGCCCGCGGCATCGAGGATAGCCCCAACAATTTCACGCGTTTCTTCGTCATCGGCCGGCACATGGCCAAGCCTTCGGGCAACGACAAGACCGCGGTACTGTGCTCCATTACCGACCATCAAGGCGCACTCTACGAGCTGTTGAAACCCATGGCGGAACAGGGGATCAACCTGACGCGAATCGAATCGCGTCCATCCCAGAAGCGCGCCTGGGAGTACGTGTTCTTCATCGACGTGCTCGGGCATGTCGATGAGCCCAAAATCCGAAAAGCCATCGACCAACTCGCAAACCAGTGCAAAGAACTCAAAATCTTGGGATCTTTCCCCTGTGGGGAATTGGAAGATTAGCGAATTCGCTGGTTTGACAGACCGGCCCGAGTTCGCCGAGGAGGATAACGACGTTGAAGAAAGCCCTGCCCTATATCGCCGTGGTAGTCGTCGGCCTGGTGGCCCTTTATCTTGTTTACGATTTTCAGACCAATCGACTGACGGTCAAACGGCAACAGGATATACGCCAAGCCGAACAACGGCTCTCGGACGTGGAAGCGGAAGCAGATGAGACCGCCGACGAGCAATCGGATCGGGCTCCCGACCAATTCAAGGTTGCTTTTGATTGTTCGAACGGCACATTTGTGGTGGAGTGCCATCGGGACTGGGCGCCGAACGGTGTGGACCGGTTTTACAAACTCGTCAAATCCGGGTTCTACAATGACAACCGCGTTTTCCGGGTCGTGAAGAGTTTCGCGGCCCAGTTCGGCATTTCCGGCCAACCAGCACTGAACGCCCAATGGATGCAGTCGACCATACCGGACGATCCGGTGAAAGAATCCAACACCCGTGGCCGGCTCACATTCGCCGCCGGCCGCGATCCGCACTCACGCTCGACGCAGGTTTTCATAAACCTCGCCAACAACCTCCGCCTGGACAGCATGGGATTCGCGCCCATCGGCGAAGTTGTCGAGGGTATGGAGACCGTCGACGGATTCTTTTCCGGATACGGAGAGCAAGTGACGAATCTGCAGCAGAAGATTGCCGGGGAAGGAAACGGGTTCCTCGATCAAAACTTTCCAAAACTCAGCACCATCAAACGGGCGCACATTGTCAGTGTCAACGGCGCGGAATCGGAAGGCGATTCCACTGCTGAACCCGTCGGAACGTCCGATTCCGGCGCCACGAACTAGGGAGTTTACTGATGCCAGCAGCCGTCCCGGATACCTTCAAGATTACGTTCGAGTGCTCCAATGGCGTATTCGTTCTGGAATGTACGCGCGCGTGGGCGCCCCACGGCGTGGACCGTCTGTACGACTTGGTCAACCGCGGTTTCTATGACGATGCGCGGTTCTTTCGCGTGGTGACCAATCCGCGACCCTTCGTCATCCAATTTGGAATTCCCGCCGACCCCGAAGTGGCGGCACAATGGCGCGATGCCACGATCCCTGACGATCCGGTGATCGAGACCAATGCGCCGGGAACCGTTACGTTTGCCACCGCCGGACCCAACACGCGGACCACGCAGCTTTTTGTCAACCTGGGCGACAATGCCTTTCTCGACAGCCAGGGATTTTCGCCCATCGGCCGAATTGTCGAGGGACTTGATGTGGTTCAGGCCATCAACGACGAGTACGGCGAACGGCCCGACCAGGGGCGAATCCAGCAACAAGGGAACGAGTATTTGAATACAACTTTCCCAAACATGGACTATATTAAGGCGACTCGTATCGAAGAATGACCGGGCTGTATCGAGCGGCGCGGTGAACGACGCGCGGCTTCGCGTGGAAGGGTTTGTATGAGCAGTGTCGTCCGTTGGGGAATTCTAAGTACGGCACGCATTGGGCGTGCCCTCATTCAAGGCATCGGGGATTCCGGCGAGAATTGCGTTCAGGCAGTGGCCAGCCGCGAGTGGACCCGCGCCTCGGAATGGGCCAAGGAGTACGGTGTGCCCCGGGCGTTTGGCTCCTACGACGACATGCTGAATTCCGGTGAAATCAGCGCCGTCTACAATCCTCTTCCAAACAGCATGCACGCCGAGTGGACCCTTAAGGCCCTCGAAGCGGGCTTGCCGGTGCTTTGTGAGAAGCCGTTCACGCTCAATTCGGCTGAAGCGCGCGAAGTCGCCGCCGTGGCAAAACGCAAGGGGTTGCCCGTTGCAGAAGCCTTCATGTACCGCTTCCATCCCATCTACGACCGCGTTCTCGATACCATTGCGTCGGGTTCGATCGGTGACGTGATGGCAATTCGATCGGCGTTCACCTTCCGATTACCGGACAAGAACAATATCCGATGGAGCACCGATCTGGGCGGCGGCGCATTGATGGATCTCGGGTGCTACTGCGTGAGCCTCAGCCGGATGATCGCGGGTTGCGAGCCGATCCGGGCCGGCGGCATCGAACGGCGGTCCGGTGTCGACGGCACCATGATTGGCGTCCTCGAATTCCCGGGCAACGTGCTGGCCCATTTCGAGGTTAGTTTCGAACAGTATGGCCGCTCCTTCGCCGAGATCGAAGGAACCGATGGCGTCATCATACTGCAACGGCCTTGGTTTCCGGGCGAACATACCGCCGAATTCCTGATCCGGCGGGAAGGTCGCGAGGAAACCGTTTCAGTGCCCGGTGCGAATTCCTATCGTTTGGAGGTCGAAGACTTCGGCCGGGCGTGCCGGACCCGGCAGGCGGCGCGTTGGTCCGTGGACGATGCCGTTGCGAACATGGCCGCGATCGATTCGTTGTACCAGTCCGCTTGGGTGCACCATCCCGTCCAAGTGTCGACGTCCTGAATCGGCGGATCCCTCGCAATGTCTCCGGAAACGCCTTCCCCAGAATCCGCATCTCTCCCCGGACTGGCGATCCGAATTGCCGCGCTCGAGGAAATCGTCGATCTTCGCGACGAAGTCATAATCAAAGGAACCGGCCGGTCGAACCCCGAATTCGACGGAGACCGCGATTCCGACACCATCCATATCGGCGCCTTCGAGGGGCGACGAACCGTCGGGTGTGCGACGTTCTTGCGAAGCGTCTGGAACGAGGAGCCGGCCTGGCAATTGCGCGGAATGGCGACGGCCGGCGACATGCGCCGTCGTGGCGTTGGCGCCGCCGTGCTGACAGAAGCGGAGCGGATTCTACGGGACCGCTCGGCAACACGCCTGCTGTGGTGCAACGCCCGGCACGTGGCGGTCGAGTTCTACCTGCGGCAAGGCTGGACATCAGCCTCAGACGAATTCCCGACCCCCGGCATCGGCATGCAGCGCAAAATGACGAAACGATTCTGATGGCGCTACGTCCGGGTGTCCGGGTCCCACTTCGGGAGCCGTTTCTCCGTGAATGCCCGCATTCCTTCCAACGCCTCGTCTGAGGCACGCACTTCGTTATGCCATTTCATTGCTTGCATCAGATCGTCTTCCAACGAAGTTGGCCACAGCGTATCGAGCAATTCGCGCGATCGCTTGACGGCGCCGGGAGCGCCTTTTAGAACCGATGCCCCCAGTTCCAGTGCGGTCGGCATTAGGTCTTGTTCTGCAACGACCCGGTTCACGAGACTCATCGTCTGCGCGGTACGCGCATCGACGAGTTCCCCGAGGATCAACAATTCCCGCGTCACGCGATCGCTGACTTGCCGCCTCAGCAGGGTGGTTACGAGTCCGGCAACCAATCCGCGCCTCACTTCAGGATATCCAATCTTCGTATCCTCCGCCGCCACCACCAAATCGCAGGCCGTCATCAGGCCCGCGCCACCCGCAACGGCCGCGCCGTGAACGGCCGCAATCGTCGCCGCGCGCGACGCGTGTACGGTCAGCAATATGCGCGCGATCAGTTCCGCGGATTGGTGAGCGCCGGTGGCATCTTGGGCTTCCGCCAGATCCAGTCCCGCACAGAATACCGGCCCGTCGCCCGCCAAGACGATGACCCGGACGGATTCATCGTCATTCAGGACCTCAAAACCATCGCAGAGCGCCGTCATCAATGGCACGTTCAATGCGTTGCGCTTGTCCGGGCGGTTCAGCCTCACCACGACGATGCCGGGCGTATCTCGGATCACGCGAATCAGCGTTTCACTCATCGTGCGGCATCCTCCTCCGCCACACACCCCGCGAAGATGTCCTCCGGAATCTCTAGAAGCATCTCCAGCGCGATTTGTCCCAATGCCTTGCCCTGCGCGTCAATGCGCAGAGACCGGCTGCCACCACCCGCCAGCACGTTGACCAGAACGAAATTCAGTGTGTGCAGTTTCGGTACCTCGTACCGCTCCACCGCGTCGCATCCCATGGGCTGGAAATACCGTGCCAAAACGTCCTCCGTGAGATGTTCGGCCAGATAGCCGTATCCCGCCGCGGTCCGCGCAAACACGCCCAAGGTCGCGCTGGCGCCCTTGTCACCACTGCGCGCGTGGGCGATGTCGCCAAGTCGTATCGTACGATCCACCATATATCTTCTCTTTCCATTCGCCGTTCGAGCGGCCTCCCCCGAATCTAAATGGCCACAATCTCGACCTTGGGCGAGACATCCTTCTTGGGAATCAAGCAGGGCCAATACCCAAACACGGGACTCACCCGCGGCCGCCCGCCGGAGAATCCCGTGACACCCTGCGGACCACTGGTGACCAGCGGAGCGAGTTCGCGCGAAAACCGTTCGACCGCGTCTTTTCGAGGATCGGCCACACTGATGCGCAGCACGGTCTCCAGCAAGTCGGGTTCGGGGAACATACCAGGCGCGCAGGCGCCCGCACCGAGACATTCGACTTCATAGCGTTCCAGTTCCACTCCCGCTCGAAGCAAACGCTCCCGCACAATCTCACCGCATCGCTTTGCCTTTGCTACGGCGTTGTGCCCGAAAATGGTCAACGTGCCTTGGGCCCAGTAGCCGTCCCGATACGTTGCGCTGACTTTGTACATGTCCGTCGCCGGTTTGCCCTTCGCGCCGCGTACGCGGACACGGTCGTTCCCGGACTGGTCAAGCCGGATATCCAACATCGACACCGTCGCGTCTGGGCTCAGATACTTACCCGGGTCGCCGATTTCGTAGAAGAGCTGTTCCTTAACGGTCTCGACCGTGACGCACCCGCCGCTTTCCGGCGGTTTGGTTACGACACATGCCCCATCTTCGTACAACTCGACGAACGGAAAGCCCATGTCTTCCGGATTGGGCACATCCAACCAGTTCGTGGAAATGCCTCCCGTTACCTGAGTACCGCATTCGATGATGTGTCCGGCGACCAGTGCGCCTGCAATGCGGTGATAGTCCTCCCAATCCCAGCCGTAATGAAAGACCGCAGGTCCCAGCACCAACGACGGGTCGGCGACGCGCCCGGTGATAACGATGTCCGCGCCTGCCGCGAGTGCGTTCGCAACAGGCCGTGCACCGAAGTAGGCATTTGCCGTGACCAACCGATTCAGCACGTCGCCGATGGGCGCGCCGGTTTCGAGATTACGGAACGGGTCGCCAAGTGGATTTTTCGTCGCACGGACTTGGTCCAAGACATCGTCACCGCGAACGACTCCAATGGTAAGCCCCGTGCACCCCAGTTCACGCAATGCCGCCGCGCACGCTTCCGCGCAGCCTATGGGATTCAAACCGCCCCCGTTGGTAACCACCCGGCACCGCGAACCGCTCTTCCACTCCGGCGCCAACGAACGGACCACGTCCACGAAATCTTGCGCAAAGCCGCGCGTCGGGTCCCGCTGTTGTTGGGCCGCCATGATGCTGAGCGAGACCTCGGCCAGGTAGTCCAGCGTCAGGTAGTCGAGGTCCGGCTGTTGCGCCAATAGGGTGGCCGGCGCATCGACCGCATCACCCCAGAATCCCTGGGCGTTCCCTATTCGTATGCAATCACTCATTTCACCACCGTCACGTTTGAATCACGCCCGTGTGAAAACGCGCGGGCGGCGGCGTGCGTGAAACCAGTTCCAAAGTCCGAATCAACACGTCACGGGTCGTGTGAGGTGCGATAATCGCATCCACCCAGCCGCGAGCCGCCCCATACCGGATATCGGTTTGTTCTTGATAGCCCTCTTTGACGTCTTCCCGAAGCCGCTCGAGTGCGTCGTGATCGAATTCCTTCCCGTCGCGCTCGGCGGCCTTCTTCAAAATCGTGAACACGGTACCCGAAGCCTGATCGGCGCCCATCACCGCATATTTGGCGTTGGGCCACGCGAATATGAACCGCGGGTCATAGGCCTTGCCACACAGGGCGTAGTTCCCTGCGCCGAACGAACCGCCGACCACGACGGTGATCTTCGGCACCACGGAATTGCTCACCGCGCTCACCAACTTGGCGCCGCTGCGAATGATACCGGATTGTTCCGCATCGCGGCCGACCATAAACCCGACGACATCCTGAAAGAACACCAGGGGCAGGCCCGATTGGTTACAGTCCATCACGAACCGTGCCGCCTTGTCCGCGCTGTCCGCGTAAATGACGCCGCCGATCTGCATTCCTTCCGTCTGCGACTGACACCGCTTGCGCTGGTTGGCCACAATGCCCACGGCTGTGCCACCAATCTTCGCGTAGGTCGTAACCAGCGTTTGGCCGTAATCCGCCTTAAACTCGTTTAGGGTGTCCTTGTCAACCACGCACGCGAGCAGATCGCGCACGTCGAATTCCTTTCGCCCGTCGCCGCTTACCAAGTCATATACGTGTTCCGGGTCCGACGCAGTCGGTGAGACCGTCGCTGCCGGATTGCCGCCCCATCGCGCGGCTGGAAACAATTCGACTAGACCGCGGATGCGCGCCAGGCAAGCGGGGTCGTCGGGCTCACGAAAGTCGATGGTCCCGCTGACCGCGGCGTGCATCTTCGCCCCGCCCAGTTCCTCGGCGTCGATCACCTGCCCAATTGCCGCTTTGACCAGCGCCGGCCCGGCCAGGTACAAACCGCTGCCTTCGGTCATCAACAGTTTGTCGCACAGGACCGGCAGGTACGCGCCGCCCGCGATGCAATTTCCCATAATGGCCGCAATCTGGGGAATTCCCGCCGCAGACAGGACCGCGTTGTTGCGAAAGATTCGCCCGAAATCGTCCTCGTCCGGAAAGATCTCGTCTTGCATGGGGAGATACACGCCCGCCGAGTCCACGAGATAGACGATCGGCAACGCGCATTCGTACGCGATGCGCTGCGCACGTAACAGTTTCTTGCAGGTCTGAGGAAAAAATGCGCCGGCCTTGACGGTCGCGTCGTTTGCAATGACCATGCACGGGCGCGCGTGAATGTTTCCGATCCCGGCGACCACGCCTGCGGCGGGTACGTTGCCGGCTTCCGGATACATTTTGTATGCAGCCCACAAGCCCAGTTCGAAGAACTGACCGGGTTCATCCACTAGCAGTTCGATACGCTCCCGTGCCGTCAACCGGCCCAGGCGCTTCTGCCGTTCCCGGCCGCCGCCTTCGCGCAACACGGCTTCCTGCGCGAGGATTGCGTCAGAGAGGGCGCGAAGCGACTTACGCTCGTCTGTCTTAGTCGTGGTCACGTGTAGAACCTGCAATCTTGTTGCGTGTCCTTCAGAACACCCGCGATTATGAGGGCGCCAAACTCACCTTGTCCAGATCCGCTACTTCAAACCTGTCAACTGGTCCGAAACCCGTTCAAGATCCTCATCGAAATTCTTGAACAATCCGGTCAGAGCCCGGTCGACGGTGTGAAACGCCATCGTGCAATAGAGTTTTCCGGCGGCCAAATCATTCTGGCGTATGGCGCCTGTGCCGGTGTCCGCATCAAGGCGACTGACGACCGCGGCCGCGGTGTAAAGCGCGATGGCTGCCGTCGCCAGCCGGTCGCAGACCATTTGGCGTTCGACTACGTCTTCACGATAACGGACGATGACCCGCGTGACGGCGATTCCGAACCGCCGTACGGCATGGCCCAGTTCGCCCGCTTCACTCTGGAGATCGGCTGACTGGACGGGAACGCGCGGTTTGCCCAAAATGCGTTTTGCCATATGCATGCCGAATCGCATCGCTGGGCCCATAGCCGACCACGGCCGCTTCATCGCATCCGCGATCTCCTTCATCTGCATTCCCGGGTCGCGCAGGCCCACCACGCCGATAAACGCGCGCAGGACCTCGTTCGACCCTTCGCCGATGGTGTTCAAGCGCGCGTCGCGCATCATCCGTTCGAAAGGTTGGTCCGTGAAGAAACTGCGCCCCCCGAAAATCTGCATCGTGTCGTAGCAGATCTTCCACTGGCACTCGCTCGCGAAGACCTTCAAGATGGCCGTCTCGAGCATAAAGTCATCGGCGCCGCGGTCCAACAGCCCCGCCGTCAGATAGGTCGACGCGTCCATCGCGTACGTGAGCGCCGACATGGTCGCAAGCTTCTCCTTCACCAGGCTGAATGACGCGAGGGGGCGCTCGAACTGATGCCGCGTCGTCGCGTGTGCGATGGCCCGCTCGACCATCTCTTTGCAATTGCCCGTACACCCGGCGCCAAATGTGGTGCGTCCGTAGTCCAGCACGGTAAGGGCGACTTTCAGTCCGCCTCCCTTCGGACCGAGGATGTTGGCGGCGGGTACCACCATGTTCTCGAACTCAAGTTTGGCGGTTTTCGTGCCTCGCATGCCTACCTTTTCGAGAGCCACGTCCGTAACCTTGAAACCCGGCATGTCGGGCGTCACGAGAAAGGCGGTCACCTTGTCCTGCGGACCACGCTTCGTTTCGACTTCTGTTTGAGCCATGACGGTGAGGATATCCGCAATCCCGCCATTCGTGATCCATTGCTTCTTGCCGTTCAAGATGTACGCGTCCCGGTCCGGATCGTACACCGCGCGCGTTTCGATTCCCGCCGCATCGGAACCTGCGTTGGGTTCCGTCAAGGCAAATGCCGCCAGGACTTCGCCCCGGGCGAGCGGCGGCAGCCAGCGCTCCTGCTGCGCCGTAGTGCCGAAGAGCAGCAGCGCTTTCATGCCGATACTTTGGTGCGCGTTCACGAACAGCGCCGTCGAACCGCAGCGTCGCGCAATTGCCTCCACCATTCGGCAATACCCGTATTGCGAAAGGTTCAGACCTCCAAAATCTTCCGGAATCGTGCACCCCAAAACTCCGAGCCGCGCGAGCCCCTCAATGACCGATTCGGGAATATTCGCCTCGCGGTCGATCGCTGCAGGGTCCAGGTTCTCATCGGCCCACACGTCGAGTTCCCGAACAAACGCGCCCACCCGGTCACGCTCGTTCTCGTCCACCGCCGGAAATGGGTGGACTCGGCTCGCATCGTAAAGGCCGAAGAACAGCGCCTTGGCGAAACTCGGCAACCGCTCGCCCGAGAACAACAGTTCTTCGGCCATGCGCATCTGCTTTTCGTGCAATGAGATTTGATTACCCATAGACGCCTCTTGAACCCGGTTTACCTACCGTCCGTTCAACCGAGTGTTTGCAACCCGCCGACTCGGACCACCGTATCACTAATTTCAACGTGATGTATACGACAAAACAGCCAGGAGCGGTCATAGATTTCTGCGAGCCCTTGGCTTGCACACGCTTCCTACCCGGTCAGTTAAGGCAGCCCGGCTTTGCAGCGAGTCAGAGGTTGTCAATAGATCTGATTCAAATGTAACTCTTTTTTCATGATATAATTGATTTATATGCCGGATATGCAATATATAGCCAGAACACAATATATAGCGCCGGTGGGATGTCAAAAGGATTGATTATACGATAGCAAGGATATGTCTGGCTTTGGTACACAATATTTAGTTGCATATAAATTCATCTTTTGCTACAATTGCGCTATGTTGGGGTGGCAAGTGAGATCATGAGGACCAAACGCACGGGCAGGGAAACCATGGACTTTAGAGCACGAAGAAGTGAAATTCTTGGCCTCATTCTTATTTCTATTACTATACTTCTTTTTCTTGCTCTGGTTACCGACGGGTATCAAAGTGAGGTGCGCCGACCCATTGACGGCATGTCCAACGCCCCCAATCTGCTCGGAAAACCCGGCGCTACCATTGCCGGAATCCTAAGCCTGCTCCTCGGCGGAGGCGCACATTGCCTTTACTTCATCACCGGTGTATGGGGCGCACTCTTGCTACGTCACAAACCCCTTGACCGCCTGACCGGCCGCATGGCGGGCGCCGTCATCCTGACCTTTGCCATGGCGGCCCTGTTGCACGTCAACGTCGCCGTTACCGAAAACGGCGATCACCTCGGCGGCATCATAGGCGGCTTCTTCGGATCGTTTTTCTTTGGCCAATTTGGAATTGTCGGCGCCAACGTCATCTGCGTCACCTTCGTCCTCATTGGCACATTGCTCTCGACCGAGTTGCTTCTCATCCGCGTGCTGGATCGAGGGCGGCTCGTAACCATGTGGCTATTGCACGCCACGGCCGTATTCCTCGCGTACGCAGGAGCTGCGATCAAAAACTCACGGGGCCGCCGGCCATGGGCCGCCCATCTCGCTCCCGAACCCGTAAACCTGGAACCGGAAGGCCCCGAGTTGCTCGAGCAAATCGAAGAGGTCGAATCGGAAGTTTACCCGCGTATCGAGGACCAGGTCGTGCGTCCGCAGCAATTGCCGCTCAGCTCGGGATATGACGAGGACGTCCCCGAGCCACCCTCGAAACTTCGCGACGAAGCGCGCATCCGCATTCATACCGGCCCTAAGAAACCCGAGCTTGCCGCTCCCGAAACCGGCGAGACCGACCATCCCGTAGACGCGGAGTGCCACGATCCCGCCGCGCACCTTGATGCCGCCGAAGCGGACGCCTTCGAGAGCCTTGTCGGTGAAGGTCCCTCAAAGTCCGCACCGAATCTGCCTACTCGGGCAAAGGCCGCGCCCTTGCCCCGCCGTAAGACGATGGACGACGAGTTGCCCGAGGATTACGTCTATCCAAAGCGGTACACCCGGCCCTCGCTGGACCTGTTCGATCCGCCCGAGCCGCCGGAGGTCGAAGACTGGAGCGACCATCTCCTCGCAACCAGCGCTTTGCTCGAAGAAACGCTTCAGACGTTTGGAATCGAAGCCCGTGTAACCGACGTGACACGCGGCCCAACGATTACGCGCTACGAACTCGAACCTGCGCCAGGTATCAAGGTCAGTCGTTTCGCTTCACTGGCTGACGATATCGCCCTGGCCCTGAAAGCCCATCGTGTCCGTGTGGAAGCCCCGATACCCGGCAAAGGCCGTGTCGGTATTGAAGTGCCCAATAAGGATCGCGAGTCCGTCGTCATTCGCGAACTGCTCGAATCGCGCGCATTCAAACGGTCGAAGACGAGCCTGCCCCTCACGCTAGGAAAAGACATCGCCGGCGACGTGATGGTGACGGACCTCGCCACCATGCCCCACTTGCTCGTCGCGGGCGCCACGGGAGCGGGAAAAACGGTTTGCGTGAAGACACTTTTGGCCAGTTTGCTGTGTACCCGAACGCCCGACGAACTGCAATTGATGCTTATCGATCCCAAGATGGTCGAACTTTCCATCTTCAACGATATTCCCCATCTGATCACCCCGGTTGTTATCGATCCGAAGAAGGCCGCCTCCGCCCTCAATTGGCTTATCGTCGAAATGGAAGAGCGCTATCGTCTCTTCGCCCACCTGCGTGTGCGCAACATCGAGGTCTACAACCAGAGCGTCGAGAACGGCGAAATCGAAATGGTCGGCGAGGAAGGCGAAGAGAACGCCGATTCCGTCGACGCCATTCGCAAACTACCTTACATCGTCTGCGTTATTGACGAACTGGCCGATCTCATGATGCTGGCCCGCGCGGAAGTCGAGGATGCCATCGGCCGTCTGGCACAACTGGCGCGCGCGGTCGGTATCCACCTCATCATTGCCACCCAGCGTCCCTCCGTCGACGTGCTCACGGGCGTTATCAAGGCGAATTTCCCCTGTCGCATCTCCTTCCAGGTGTCGTCCCGCGTGGACAGCCGCTGCATTTTGGACGAAATCGGCGCCGAGCGGCTCATTGGCAAAGGGGACATGCTGTACCTCCCCGCCGGCCAGTCCAAACCCAATCGGATCCAGGGTGCCTTTGTCAGCGACGCGGAGATGAACGGGCTGATTGCGTACCTGAAAACCCAGGCTCCACCGCAATATCGCGATGAAATCGCGAATTTCGGGAAAAACAAAGACTCTATGGAAGAAATTGGGGATCAAGACGACGAATTGTTCGATGATGCCATACGGGTTGTGTTAGAAACTGGGCAGGCCTCAATTTCTATGGTGCAAAGAAGGCTCCGAGTAGGGTATACTAGAGCTGCGCGGTTGATAGACATGATGGAAATGAGGGGGATCGTAGGACCACACAGCGGGAGCAAAGCACGGGAGATTCTGGTCACCGTGCCTCCGAACGACGAGGTTGCATGAACGAGTCGACCTTTCCGGGATCGGAACTACGCGTACGGCGCGAAGAGTTGGGGTTTTCCGTAGAAGATGTCTACCGG
Organism: Candidatus Hydrogenedentota bacterium; assembly: GCA_963745075.1. GTDB lineage: Bacteria > Hydrogenedentota > Hydrogenedentia > Hydrogenedentales > SLHB01 > JAHDWY01. The sequence goes on from CAVUWV010000012.1 coordinate 230,001, forward strand.
AAAATCCGCGTACCCATTAACGTCCTCCAGTCCCTGGAGACCGGAGACGTGCAAAACTTGCCTGCAGCATGTTATACTGTGGGGTTTTTGAAGACGTACTGTCAGCTCATGGGAATTTGTCCCAATCGTTTTGTCGATACGTATCAGGCCTGCGTACGGCCCACGACCCGTTTCCTTCGCCGTGCCGCTGCCCCGGCGCAACCGATTCCGCGGCCAAAGTGGGTTGGCGAACTCGCGGCGTGGGCAGCTGTATGCCTGGTCATCGCGCTTGGCTGGTTCGCGTATGCGGTCGTGGTGCGTCCCAACGCCGACCCCGGCGACCAACGTGCCCTCGCGGGAACGGAAGACGGGCTTCACGTGCCTTCCGCGGTGACAGTCAACGACGAATAATCCGGCTCACAAGGTCGCACCCTTCACCCAAGAGATTTCGCTTGGTTCTTTTTCATACTCCCGTTTTCGCCTTGCCACTTCCGTGAGCATGCAGCCCGGTCGTCTATTTGCTATGATTGATGCACGTGCCGAGGCGCGAGCAGACGCCTCATTCCAGGATGGCCGATGAACCGGGAGCGAACCTCATCGTGTCGCAAGCATCAAAACAGAACGACGTCAAAGCGGTATCGCATCAAATGGCGATGAATCTGCCCAATCGACTAACGTTGGCGCGGGTCGTCATGGTACCGATCTTTGTAGCCTTGTTATCGTTTCATTACTGGTGGTGTTACGCGGTGGGATACCTTGTTTTCACGGCGGCCGCGATTACCGACTACTACGACGGCAAAATCGCGCGCGAACGAAACCTGATTACGAATTTCGGCAAGTTGCTCGACCCGGTCGCAGACAAAGTGCTTCTCGCCGCGGGTTTTGTCATGCTGATGACCCTACCGGCGCCGGCCGACCCCTCGATGCGGGGGCTGCACGTTCCGGGTTGGACCGTGGTCGCCATTCTCGCGCGCGAGTTTGTCGTCACCGGCGTCCGCTCATTGTCGGCCAGCGAGGGCGTCGTCATCGCCGCCAACAAATACGGCAAGGCGAAGGCGGCGCTGCAAATGGTGTACGTGTTTGTGTTCCTGTTTTTCCTCATCGTCGAGCGCGCCGTCGTGGAGTGGGCGCCCGCGTCGGCGACCGCCTACCACGGGGTGCTCTACGCGGTTTCGTATTGGGCCATCGTCGCGGTCGCCGTGTATACGGTGTACTCAGGCACACAATTCCTTCTCGCGAACTGGCAACAACTCCATCTTGGAAATTCCGCATGAAGGTTCCGTCTACGTCCCGCGCAATCATCGACCTGTCCGCATACGCCAAGAACCTCGGCGCGACGCGCACTATGTTACCCAAGGATTGCGGGCTCATGGCCGTCGTCAAAGGCAACGCATACGGCCACGGCGCAGTGCCCATTGCCCAACGGGCCGTCGCTGAAGGCGTCACCATGCTGGGCGTCGCGACGGTCAAAGAAGCCGTCGAATTGCGGGAGGCCGGTATCGACGCGCCCATCCTCGTGCTGGTGCAACCGACAGAGGACGTGCTCCAGGCGGCTGTCGAATACGACTTGCGGCTCTCCATCTCGGACGTGGCCATTGCGGAACGCGTGGGCGAACTGGCGCGGCGCGCGAACCGCATCGTTCCGATCCACTGCAAGATTGACACCGGCATGGGGCGGCAAGGATTCCCCGTGGACATAGCCGTCGCCGAGATGTTGCGTCTCACGCGGATTTCCCACATCGACATCGAAGGGGTTTCAACGCATTTCCCCATCGCCGACAATGCGCGCGACGCATACACCGCCAATCAGGTGCGCCAGTTCCGCCACGTCCTTCGCCAGTTGGAGAAGGAGGGGATTCCCTACGAGATGGCCCACGCCGCCAACAGCGCCGCCGTCGTCAATCACTCCTCCGCCGTGTTCGACATAGCCCGGCCCGGCCTCATGACCTATGGCGTCTGGCCCACGGACTCGCCGCCGGCCGAGTCCCCCTTGACGCCCGTGTTGCGGTGGGAAACGCAAGTGGTCCTCGTCAAAGATATCGCGAAGGGTGAAACTATCGGCTACGGCCGCACCTTCACGGCCGGCGATACCATTCGCGTGGCCCTACTGCCCATCGGCTACGCTGACGGATATAAGCACAGCCTTTCCAACCGCGCCTCCGTGCTCATTCGCGGAAAGCGTTGTGCCGTGCGCGGCCGCATCTCCATGGACCAATGCGTCGTGGAAGTCACCTACGTGCCCGGCGTGGCCGTCGGCGACGTCGCCACGCTCATTGGCTCAGACGGCAAGGAATCCGTCACCGCGGAAGAACTCGCCGAACGGGCCGGCACCATCCCTTACGAGATCCTCACGGGCATCAGTCCCCGCGTCGACCGCGAATACGTCGACGCCTTGCCCGAATCATGACCACCTACCTCATCGACGGGTACAACGTCATCCACAAGTGTCCCCAGTTACGAGCCCTCACCCGGACGAACTTCGAGGCGTCCCGCGACACACTGATTGACCGTGTTGCCCGGTATTGCGGCCTCACCAGCCATCACGCCAAGATCGTTTTCGACGGTTGTGGCCGTCGCCAGGAACCATCGCTGCCCGAATGCGGCACCGCCGGCGTCGAGATCATCTACTCGCCGGGTCAGCACACGGCCGATACCCTCATCGAACGGATCGTTTACAGCTCCGCCAACCGTCGCGACTACATCGTCGTCAGCGGCGACCGCGGCATCCGCGACCTGGTCCGCGGACTCGGCGGCATGACCATGATTCCCGACAGCTTCCTCACCGAGATCCAGCACGTCCTCGACAGCGCCAGCGACGCCCTCCGCAACCAGTCCCGCCAACATCGCAGCAGCCACCTGGAAGAACGGCTGAGCGGGGATTCCTTGGAGCGATTGCGGAAACTGAAGGGCAAGCTCGATACCTAAGCCGAGCCCGCCGATGACGTATCCTTCCGCGGAGCGGCAAAGGCTGTCGCCAGATACCAGCACGCCACGAAAATGCCAAGGCCCATGGCGATGTTCCCGGCCGCGCTCAGAGGGCACAAGGACGCGACCAGATCCCACCCTCCGTGGACCATCGCCACTGCAATAATGCTGCCGAAATACTCCCGCACGAAACCGAATACCAACCCGGCGACACCGGTCATGAAGAAGGCCACAATATCCAATTGATACGACCCTTCGAGCGGGTTGAACGGATTCAGGAAATGCCCGATCGCGAACAACGCAGCGGTCAGAATCAGGCCCCAGCCGAAATGAATCGGACCCCATCGGAACGGTCGGCCGAAGGCCCGGTTCAGTTCCCCCTGAAAGAATCCCCGAAAGAGCAATTCCTCGCCGAAACCCGAAAACACCAACTGGAATACGATGGTCGAGGCCACGAACCCGGTCGCAGGATGTTTGAGTGTCAGGTGGCCAAACAGCCCCTCCCCGAGTAATGGGGCAAGAATTAGCACCACAAAGCAGATGCCACCCACGCGCAATTCCCGCGGCAACGCGCACAGCGTCAGGCCGTAGTCCGCGGGCGCGCGCCGGGCCAGCGCCAAGACGAACAAAGGAATCACGAAGAACAGGGACTGGCCCGCGTAGTTCCAGTAGAGCGCTTCGTTCAACCGCTGGACAGGTGTCAGCGGAAGGACCCAAAACACCAGGAGAATCCCGACGTACACGGCGACCACCAGCGCAAGCGCGCTCGTCTTGCATCCATCCACACGTTCGACGTGCAATAGCTGAGCCTCCAACCCCGATCGCGGTTTGACCAACGCCGCAAATATGATGCTCAGCAAGTGCTATGGGTTCAATTCGTGCAAGCACTCAGATTTACCGGGAGACCATACGCCTATTACTCATGCCATGGCGACATGGTATTATGCAGAGGCATTGCACGGGAACTCGGGCCGAAATGGGGGAATCTATGTCCAATTCCGGTGTGTCCGATGAAGATGGCGGAAATGGCTAAGCGGAACGCCCGCGGCGTATCCGAGGAACGAAGATACTTTCACTGGCGCTGTCTCTCGTCCTTGTCGCGCTCGCCATCTACTATTACGTGTACAGCGACCGCGGGGCACTCAATCCCGAGTTGAGTTTCAGCGAGGATTCGCAAAACCTGACCCGCACCGAAGCCGTGCCCACCCTGGATACCCCCATCGAACCCGGCAAAAACGTGGCCTGGTGTGCGACGTTGCCCGCGGCCTGGACACGCCCTGCTTCGTCATGTGGGTGGGCAACCCGGAACTGTTGCGAGCGTGGGACTCGTAGCCGCAGCCATTCGAAAAGCGTATTTGTGTACCGGTCTTCTCATCCGTGAGCGTAAGACTATCGTCCTCCGGTGCGGAACCCCAGCGCGTCATTCGTGTTTAATCTAGAGGCGATCTGCGTTTATGCGACGGCAGTCGTTTCGA
>CAVUWV010000013.1:0-225584 GCA_963745075.1 Candidatus Hydrogenedentota bacterium
TGTCCTATGCCTGCACGCCAATGGTTACTACATTCCGCTCGAGAAGCGGCCAGAAGCCTTCGACGAGTACGGGCGCGAGGTCAACGCCGAGGCCGGGCAGCATTATAAGATCCCGGACCTTGCTTTGGGCCGCGGCAAGTCGTACACAGCGACGGTGGTGGATGCCGATGGCCATCCCATCCCTGAAGCCACAGTCACCGCACAGACCGAAATACGAAATCATCGGATCGAGAATACGGCACTGAGCAGCGACGATGGGACGTTCACGGTGTCTGGCTTTCCGTCGACCGTGGCTCTGTACGTGTGGGCGGAGAAGGGCAATTTGGTATCCGGAACGTCCGGCCCCTACCCCTTACCGCAAACCGCGGAAGCGGGGGTCCCCATCGTGTTGCAGCCGGAAGCCACCGTTCGCGGTACGGTTGTCGACGAGGACGGAGTTCCTCAGGCGGGGCTTCGGGTCTTACCGCGGTTTACATGAAGCGGAGCGGCCGGAGATATCCGATGCCGGCGAAGCCGATGCGCAAGGCCATTTCGAACTGACCGGCATGTTTGCGGGGAGCCCGTCGCTCGGGGTCTACCGGGACTACGAAACGGTTACTGCCGGGCCGGAACCCACCATTTCGCTCGAACCCGGCGCAGTACTGGAAGGTGTTGAGTTGGTATGCCGCTCAGGCAAATTGTCCATCGCCGGAATCGTGGTCGACTCTCGTGGCAATCCAGTGGCGAGAGCGATGATCACGTGCATTGGCAATGGGCTGAAATCGTATCCTCAGGCGGACAAAGAGGGGTGCTTCGCCGTCGAGCATCTCGTGGCTGGAGAGATTTACTACGTGCTGAGAACGGGGAGTTTTTCCCCGCTGTGGCAACCGGGATTCGCGCGGGCTCAGTCGGCGTACGTCTTGTAATGGAAGACGCGGCTACGGTGGAAGGCCGGGTTGTCGACGCCAAAACGGGAGCCCCCGTGCCCGAGTACAGCATCAAGTATTGCTACGAACCCAGTTTCATGCTGCTCGACCAGCGCTACGCACAGGTCAACAACAGCGACGGCGTCTTCCAATTTTCGGTAGCGCAGGAGGGGGAGGTTCGCATTGCCGTTCGTGCCGACGGCTATCTCCTAGGCTACGTGTCCGTGAAAATCGACAAGACAATGCCCGAGATCCGTAACGTCGAGATTCCCTTGCAACCGCAACCGGATTTGACGGGCGTGGTTCACAAAGTTCGGGACCAGCCGTCGCCGGTGCACTGGTTTTTTCGGGTGCACCCCGCGATCGATGGGACGAGAGTGCGGCCTCGTGCAAGACAGGGGATGACGGAACCTTCGTGCTTCCAGCCGCGAAGCTTGCCCATAACTTCATTACCGTCGTGCACCCAAACTACGCGCGGGCGACTGTTTCCTTGGAGCCCGAGCACTACGCGGGCAAGCGAATCGACGTGGTTCTGCCTGACGGTGGCGTTGTGACCTGCACGATCTTGCGGGACGGCGCGCCGTGTCCCGATGCGTACGTCGCGTTGATGGGGCAATCGGGGGAACGCAACGGACATACGTCAAGCGATGGGCGCATCGTATTTGAACGCGTTGGCACCGGCGAGTACCGGCTGAGTTGCAGTCTTCCCCCAGCCGATGGCGTTCCCTCTTTTCTACCATACCGAGAGCGTCTTCGTTGAAGGTGGCGGCGCGGTCGAAATTCTCCGGGACTTTCGGTCGGGCTCCGCGACGGTCTGGGGGGAAATACGTGCCGATGGGGACTGGCGCGTGCCGAACTCACCGTTGACACCGAGTCGGGCACTCAGGCGTACCGGCTGATGCGGCCCGATGATACGCCGGTCTGGCAGTATGCGTTTTCCAATCTACCAGCCGGTCCGGCGATTCTGAATGTGACCAGCGGAAGTGGGGGAGAGGAACATTGGATTGTGTCGAAGCGCGTGGACTTGACCATTCCGCCGGGTGGATCGTTGCGGGAAGAAGTGAACATGGAAGGCGGGGCCACCGTCCGCGGCATTATCCGTGGACTGGCCCCGGGTGATAGCGCCCGGGTATATGCCCTTCACGGCGAGTTCTCGAAGGATGACTGGATGGACGGGCGGTACGACATGGGCACCGATTTTTGCGCAAACATTCCCGTCGCTAGGAATGGGTCGTTTGCGATGTCCGGGTTCCAACCTCGCGTATACACCCTGGTCGCGCTGACCTATTCGGCAGAACACCGCCAGGGGTTCCAATCGCGGCTGGACACAAAGATTGTGGAAATCACCGGCGAGGATGTGGACGTATCATTCGCGCTTCGTTGACGATGGACCGCGACGTGGTACGGACTTTCAACCCGCATTCGTCTTCTTGACCCGTAATTTATGACGTTTCAAATCATGGACAGGAAGGCTGTGGCGCCTCGAACGCTTACCGGATTTCCAGCATGCGGTCGATGGGGAGGCGGGCGTCGCGGATGAGGTCGTCGGAGAGTTCGACCTTGTACTGGATGTTTTCCAGGGCCGCGAGCGTGTCTTCCAGCGTGATCTGTCCCATGTGGGGGCAGCGATGGCTGCAGAGGCGGAGCATTTCCTTTTCCGGGTTTTCCGCGGCGATGTTGTCGCCCATGCTGCATTCGGTGAGGAGGAGATAGCGTTCGGCGTCCGTCTTGCGGACGTATTCGATCATCTGTTTCGTGCTGCCGGAGGCGTCGGCGACTTCCAGGACCTCGGGGCTGACCTCCGGATGGGCCACGATCACCACGTCGGGGAACTGTTTGCGAACGGCGGCCACGTCTTCCGGCGTGAACAGTTCATGGACCTCGCACCGGGCGCTCCACCCGATGACGGCGCGGTCGGGTAAAGGCACGGCCTCTTCCGTATTGGCCACCACGAAGGGCAGTCCCATTTCCTTGGCGGTGTTGTGGGCCAGATACTGGTCGGGCAGGAAAATGATGTGGTCGTGCCCTTTGTCCATCAAATGACGAACCACGGCCGCGGCGTTGCCGGACGTGCAGCAGTAGTCGGATTCGGCCTTCACGTCGGCGTACGTATTCACGTAACTCACCACCGGCACGCCGGGATAGAGGCGTTTGAGCGCGCGCACGTCGTCGGCGGTAACACCCGCGGCCAGGGAACAACCGGCCTTCTCGGAAGGGATGAGCACGGTCTTTCCCGGGTTCAGGATCTTCGCGGTTTCGGCCATGAACTGCACGCCGCAAAACACGATGATGTCCGCATCCGTCTCGGCGGAAATGCGGGCCAATTCCAGCGAATCGCCCGCGTAGTCGGGCACGGAGTGGAAGAGGGCGGGTTCCATGTAGTTATGGCCCAGGATTACCGCGTTCAACTCGCGTTTGAGCACATTAATGCGGTAGGCGAGGTCGGCTTTCAGTTGGAGTTCTGCATCCGGCACGACCTTGGAAAGCTTGCGCCGCATACGCTCCAACGTTTCTTCGCGGGTTGGCGCTTCTTGTACGGTTAGCAGATTGCTCATCGCGTCTGTATCCCTTTGTCACGGAATGGGTTCCGCGCATGGTGACTGAAGTATTGCCCGGTAAGGGATTGCCAAGCAATCGAGGTTTACGGGCCTTTCAAATACAAATCGCCACAATAAGTATATCCGGGAAGGCTACCACTTCGGCGGCGATGGATTCAACGGGGGGCGGTTATTCCGTGGTGATGGTTTCGCCCTTCCCGTCGAGGGCGGAGAGCATCGAGTGCCAGGCCAGGGTAGCGCACTTGATGCGAACGGGAAACTCACGCACGCCCGCAAAGACCCGAAGCTTGCCAAGTTCTTCCTCGTTGACCGGTGAATCGGGGCTCGAAGTCACCATATTGTGGAACTTGAGGAACAAGGCCTCAGCCTCTTTCTTTGTCTTGCCCTTGAGCAGCATGGTCATCACGGAGGCCGACGATTTCGAAATGGCGCAGCCCGCGCCGCTGAAGCTCACGTCCTCGATAACGTCTTCGTTGATTTTCACGTAGACCGTGAAGTGATCCCCGCACAACGGATTGTAGCCCTCGACCTTGTAGTTTGCGTCGGGCATTTCGTGAAAGTTGCGGGGCTTCTTGTTGTGTTCGAGGATGACCTGCTCGTACAGCGCGCGATTGCTGGACATTAATCGAAAACCTCTTTCACCTTCTTAATCGCGTCCGCCATCGCGTCCAAGTCTTCTTTCGTGTTGTAGAAGGCCAGTGACGCACGGGCCGTGGCTGGAATTCCGAAACGCTGCATCACCGGTTGCGCGCAGTGGTGGCCGGCACGAATCGCGACACCGCAATCGCTGAAGATCTGGCCGATATCGTGGGGATGGGCGTTCTCCAGGGTAAACGAAAGCACCCCGGCCCGCTCTTGAGCGTTCCCGATGATGCGGACCCCGTCTATGGATTCGAGCAGCTTGACGCCGTAACGGGTCAATTCGTGCTCGTACGCCGCAATCCGGTCCATTCCGATGGCGTCCAGATAGTCGACGGCCGCGCCCATCCCGATCGCGCCCGCGATGTTGGGCGTGCCGGCTTCAAACTTGTACGGCAGGCTGCTGTACGTGGTTTTTTCAAAGGTCACGGAAAGAATCATGTCGCCGCCGCCCATAAAGGGGGGCATCTCATTCAGCAGTTCCGCCTTACCGTATACCATGCCCATTCCGGTCGGGCCGACCATCTTGTGGGCCGAGCAGGCGTAGAAATCGCAGTCCATTTCCTTCAGGTTGACGGGAAGGTGAGGGGCGGCCTGTGCGCCGTCGACCAGCACGGGTACGCCGTGCTCGTGGGCGATTGTGATGATTTCGCGGACCGGATTAATCGTGCCTAGCGCGTTCGACACATGGTTCACCGCGACCAATTTGGTCTTGCTGGTGATAAGGTTCTTGAATTCGTCGAGCAGCAGTTCGCCGCGATCGTTCATGGGGATGACGCGGAGTTTTGCGCCCTTTTCTTCGCACAACATCTGCCACGGCACGATGTTTGAATGGTGCTCCATGGCGCTGATGATGACTTCGTCGTCGTTGCCCACGTTTTTTCGGCCGTAGGTCTGCGCGACCATGTTGATGCCTTCCGTTGTACCGCGCGTGAATATCACCTCGCAGCTCAAGGGAACGCCGAGGAAACGCTGGACTTTCTTGCGGGACTGTTCGTAGGCTTCGGTGGCGATTTCGCTGAGATAATGCATACCGCGATGCACGTTCGAGTTTTCGGTGCGGTAGTAGCGATTGATCCGTTCGATGACGGCTTCGGGTTTGTGACTTGTTGCGGCGTTGTCCAGGTAGACGAGATTCGTGCCGTCGCGCTCGATGTGCAAGGCAGGGAAGTCCCGCCTAATCCGCTCGATATCGAGCGCGGTCAGTGGAGCCGTTTTATCGACTGCGGACTTCCTCTTCTGGTCCGCGGTTGCCATGCTGGTAGCCAAGAATACCTCTCTTACACGTCATCAGCCAGGGATCGGACTGTACTTATTGTATACGAACTTCTCAAGCCGGGCCCGTACCGGGTCCACTTCGATTTGGTTTACCACTTCGTCGGCAAAGCCATAGGTCAACATCCCGAGGGCCATGGCTTCGCTCATGCCGCGGGTCTGAAAGTAAAACACCAATTCCTTGGGCGGGCGGCCCACCGTTGCGCCATGCGTGCACTTCACATCGTCAGCGAAGATTTCGAGCAGCGGTTTCGTGTCGATAGTGGCTTTGTCCGACAACACCATATTCTGGTTCAACTGATTGGAATCCGTCTTCTGTGCGTCGCGCCGGACCATGACCCTACCGCTAAAGACACCGTGGCTTTTGTCCTGCAATACGCCCTTGTATCCGATCCAGCTCGTGCAATTGGGTTTCGCGTGGTCGATGGACGTCGCGTTGTCGACGAGTTGATCGCCGTCCGTCATGTACAACCCATTGAGCGACGCATGGGCGCCTTCGCCGTCCAGCACCACGCTGAGATCGTTCCGGGCAATCTTGCCGCCCTGAAAGATGGAAAACGACTTGAATGTGCTGTCGCGATCCTGATGCACGCGGGTCGACGAGAGATGATAGCCGTTCGTGCTCTCGTGGAGCAGTTTGTACAACGTCAACTTCGCGCCTTCGTCCAGACTAATCTCCGTAACCGCGTTCTTGAAGTACGTCTTGTCGCCTGCGAGGCTCACGTGGCTTTCCACGATCGTGGTCTCCGAATGGCGGTCCGCGACGATCAGGTTTCGAGGATAAGAAGCTGTGCCGCCATCCTGTCCGGTCGAAACGAAGAGCAGATGAACCGGAGCTGCGGCCATGTGATCTTTCGCGATGTGGACGCACGCGCCGTCTAACAGGAACGCCGTGTTCAACTCGGTGAACGCGTTTCCGGAACCGTTCAGGTAGCGATTCAAGTGTTTCTCGACCAACTCGCCGTCCTTAGACAGCGCCTCCGCCAAACTACCGGCTTGCACCTTGCCTGCCGGGCTCGACAAATCGGGCGCGAAGAACCCGTCCACAAACACGAGTTCGCACCAGTTGGGTTCGCCGTAGCGGAACGGCGCGACATCCTTCGCCGAAAGCCCGTGAGCGGCCGGTTCCACAGGGGAGCGGAACGGCGTCCGGATGACGGGCGCAACGTTGGTGAAGCGCCATTGCTCCATCTTCCGATGAGGGAATTCGATTGCCGTGAACCGATCGATGGCCTGCCGCCGCAACGTATTCACCCAGTCCTGTGTGGCGGGTTTCAGCCGTTCCAGGTCGGTAAGGTAATGCGTCTTATTTTCAACGCGTTCCGCGATTTCAGCCATGGTGAGCCGTAAACTCCTCGTACAACGCGGTCAGTCAGACCGCGGCGAATTCTGATTTCACCCAGTCGTAGCCCTTTTCTTCGAGTTCGAGGGCCAATTCTTTCCCGCCCGACTTCACGATGCGCCCTTTATAGAGGACGTGCACGAAATCCGGCACAATGTAGTTGAGCAAGCGCTGGTAGTGCGTGACCACGATCATGGACCGCTTAGGGCCGCGCAGCTTGTTGACCCCGTCCGCGACGATGCGCAGGGCGTCGATGTCGAGCCCCGAATCCGTTTCGTCGAGGATGGCCAGCCGTGGCTCCAGCACCGCCATTTGGAGAATTTCATTGCGCTTCTTTTCGCCGCCGGAAAATCCTTCATTTACCGGCCGGTTCGCGAACGAGGGATCGATCGCCACCATCTCCATTTTCTCTTTCAAGAGTTCCTGAAAATCCATTGCATCGAGTTCTTCGATGCCGTGACTTTTCCGAATTTCATTCAAGCCGGCTTGCAGGAAGTATGCGTTCGAGATGCCCGGTATTTCGACGGGATACTGAAACGCCATGAACAAGCCAAGCCGCGCCCGTTCTTCGGCGGGCATTTCCAGGAGGTCTTTGCCGAGAAACGCAACCTCGCCCTCGGAAACCTCGTACTCTTCGTTTCCCGCGAGGACTTGTGCGAGGGTGCTTTTCCCGGAACCGTTCGGCCCCATGATGGCGTGCACTTCGCCGTCCTTGATCGTAAGGCTCACGCCTTTGAGGATCTCCACGCCTTCCACGCTCGCGTGCAGATTCGAAATCTCCAGCATCTATCCAACACTCCCTTCCAGGCTGACGCCCAGCAATTTCGTCGCCTCGACGGCGAACTCCATGGGCAGGTGATCGAACACTTCCTTGCAGAAACCGTTAATGACCATCGAAATCGCGTCCTCGGGGCCGATGCCGCGCTGTTTGCAATAGAACAACTGGGCTTCGCTGATTTTTGAGGTCGACGCTTCGTGTTCCACGTTCGCGGTGTTGTTACGCACCTCGATGTAGGGGAACGTGTGCGCGCCGCATTGGTCCCCGATGAGCAAGGAGTCGCACTGCGTGTAGTTGCGCGCGCTCGACGCCTTGGGCATGACCATGACCTGGCCGCGGTAGCTGTTGTTGCCGTGGCCCGCGGAAATCGTTTTCGAGATGATCGTGCTCCGCGTGTTTTTGCCCATGTGCACCATCTTGGTGCCGGTGTCCGCCTGCTGGCGAAGGTTACTCACGGCAACCGAGTAGAACTCGCCGACCGAGTTATCGCCCATCAGCAGGCAGCTCGGATACTTCCACGTAATGGCCGAACCGGTTTCGACCTGGGTCCAGGAAATCCGCGAATTGCGGCCCTGGCACTTGCCCCGTTTCGTCACGAAGTTGTAAATGCCGCCCTTACCGTCTTTGTCGCCCGCGTACCAGTTCTGGACCGTCGAGTAGTTGATGGTCGCATCGTCCAAGGCGACCAGTTCCACGACTGCGGCGTGCAATTGGTTCTCATCGCGCATGGGCGCGGTGCACCCTTCCAGGTAGTTTACGTACGCGCCTTCTTCGGCGACGATCAGGGTGCGTTCAAACTGTCCTGTACCCGCAGCGTTGATGCGGAAATACGTCGAAAGATCCATCGGGCACCGCACGCCTTTCGGGATGAAGCAAAAGGAGCCGTCGGAAAACACCGCCGAATTTAACGCGGCGAAGAAGTTATCGTTCGCCGGCACTACGGAACCCAGATACTGCTTCACCAAATCCGGATGATTTTTAACGGCTTCGGAGAAAGAGCAGAAGATAATGCCCTTTTTCGCGAGGATTTCGCTGTGGGTTGTGGCAACGGACACACTGTCAAAGACTGCGTCCACCGCGACGCCGGACAGGCGTTTCTGTTCTTCCAGCGGAATCCCGAGCTTCTCGAAGGTTTCGAGGAGTTCTTTGTCAACCTCATCGAGACTGCTCAAGGGTTTCTTGTCGCGTTTTGGGGCGGAGTAGTAATGCTGAGCCTGGTAATCAATTACCGGGTAGGTGACGTTCGCCCAGCGGGGCTCGGTCATGGTCTGCCAATGCCGAAAGGCTTTCAGGCGCCATTCGAGCAGCCATTCGGGCTCTTCCTTCTTAGCCGAAATCACCCGAATTACGTCTTCGTTCAGGCCGCGTTCGATGGTCTCGGACTCGATGTCCGTAGTCCACCCGAACTTATAGCTCTGATTGGCCAACTCCGCAATCTCGCGATTGCTCTGTTCGACACGCGTACCGGTGTAAGCCTTGTCCTCGTCCGATTCATTAACTGCCGGCGTGTCTACTTTCGGAGTGCTCATTCTTGCACCTCTTTAGTTCTACTGAACGCACCGCGCGGGCGCGGCAATTCATCTCTTTTATATGTAACAACTGGGTTGGCCTCAATTGTTTCGCTCGCAGCAGGCGAAAAGGCGGCTGATGCCGAATCGGACACAATGCGCGACCCGCCCTTCTCTCGTGAAGTAGTCAGCCGTGCCCAGGATGAGGTCCCCAACCGCGTCTGGCATGACGCCGAATCCAACCCTATTCTGTGGTTAGAACATCGTTGGGTAACTCCATATTCCCGAAGCAGTTCGGTTTGATGGAATTGCGGCCTTTGGGAACTATCGCGCCGCGTTCTACACCCCGAATCGCCGGCCTTCGTCCAACATTATCAAGTAGTTGTCTAACGGAAGGTAGTTCGTCACGCTGTTTCCGGTTCCAAGGCAATAGCCCCCGCCCGGCATACACAGTTCCAGTGTCGAACGCACCCGGTTTCGGATCTCCTTATCCGTTGCCCGGCACAAGAAGTCGATGTCGATACCGCCCAACAGGGCGATACGGTCGCCGTACGCTGTTTTTGCGTCGGTGACACTTTCGATGGTGTCTTCGAACGAGTGCTTGGCGTCGATTCCGATTTCCTCGATGAGGTCGTCCATGATGAGGTCGATTTTTCCGCAGCAATGCAGGAGGTACGGCCGGCCCGCAGCATGGGAGCGTTCCGCCATCCGTTTGTGCCCGGGAAGCACGAATTCGCGCAGGTCGTCCGGACCGATCAGGAGGCCCGTCCGGAACCCCATGTCGTCGCTGCCCCAAACGATCTTGACGCGGTCAAATTCGAGGATGCGGTCGATGATTACGTCGTACATGTCGACCAGCCGTTGAGCGATGGCCGCCACCAGATCGCGCTGCTCATAGAGCGCGATACAGAGCGTTTCATACCCCATCAGCCACGTCAGATACTCAGCGAAATGGGCGAACCCCCCGCTGCCGACGACGCACATGTCGTCCGGCAAGTTTTTCTCGTACCACTCCAGGGACCGCGTGGAAGCCTTTTGCGGGTCCGGCCACGGGTACGATTCAAATTCTTGCCAGTTCGTGATCGGACCCTTGTGCTCGTTGACGTAGTCGCGACCCTCCGCACGGCGCAGCCCGGCGGTGTCGTCCGCCTTGTCGTAGCGCAACGGCATGACGTGGTCCTCGACGCCCATGCGAACGTAGTCGTAGCCGAGGAAGCGTTGAATGGCGATTTGGCGTTTCTGCGCGAAGTACGGGTCGGATGGCGACAGATCCCGTGTCAGGTCGAACCGCTGATTGACTGCCTCCTGCACTTCCGGATCGAGGAAAAGCTCGATGTTGTAGACCCGATCCGGGGTACGATCTCGCGCAATACAACGGGTCAGCCCCTCCCAATCCGGGCGGACTTCGCGGTCAAAGGTGGAAAATGTGCCCATGCATCCCCCAAGTGTGCCTGCCGATTACTCTGTCTTGGCGAGTGCGCCAAAAACGGATGCACTCACAAATCACATAGTATACGCCATTTGTGTGAACCAGTCACATTCGATCGACGGTTCATAAACCACCCGGGATAATAGTTCTTGGAAAAATGGGCAAAGCCCGGTATTCTACGGGCGGTGGCTGCGACGGATTGAATCCAAGACCGATACTGTAAACACATAGTCGGCGGTTTATCGCATTATTCTTATTTTGTCCGCATGTGGGGAGAATGCCTGTGGATCCCATTCAGGAGTTTGTTGATTCCGAGGAAAAGGCCTCTATCCTGCCCACCTGGAATCTTGAGACCTTCTTGCGGAATCACCCGGTGCTTTACCAGGTTCTGTACTCGGTGCTTGCGCTGGTCTTAGGCGTATCCAGGGGCTGCGGAACGGGTCCCTGCACCGAGGGTCAATTCGACACCCATATGTACCGGTATCCCTTGGAATTGGCGAGCGGGCACCGGTGCTACGAACTCTACGTGACCGATACCTACGACCCGAACCAAGCGTGGCCCTTAATTCTGTTCGGACACGGCGTTCTCGAGTCGGGGGATGACGGCTACGCTCATTTGTCGGTGGGGATCGGACCGGCGCTGTCCAATTTCCCGCAGAATTACCCGTGCCTCGTTGCCATGCCTCAGCTCCCGTGGAACGTCACCGAGGAAGAGACCAAAGCCATCTACGACGCAACACTGGCGGATGTGCAGGCGCGCTACGCCATTGACCCGAACCGGATCTACATGACGGGCATTTCGTATGGTGCGGCGGCGACGTGGCATTACGCTGCGATCAATCCCGGTGTATTTGCAGCGATTCTTCCCATCGCCGGGTCGGGGCGGAGGGCGGACATCCCCGCATTACTGGACATTCCGATCCGGACCTTTGCCGCGCAAAACGACGAACTGGGGGATACGACGAAGTGGGAGACATTTGTTCAGGAACTTGAGGATGCGGGCGCGGACATTACGGCTTCCGTATTGCCTGGTAGTTCACATGACATCTGGGATCGGGTGTACCGAAGTCAGGATGTGATCAATTGGCTTCTGTCGCAATCGCTGGGGCCGTAATCCGGGATGCGATACGCAACGTGCCGGCACATGAGACCGCCGCGCTCCGATTTTTTGGGGGCGCGGCGGTCGTTGGTCTGGTATGCGGCGCTACTCTAGTAGCGGTAGTGATCGGGTTTATAAGGCCCTTCGACGGGAATACCAAGATATTCCGCCTGTTTGTCAGACAACAGGTCGAGTTTGGCCCCGAGTTTACCCAAGTGCAATCGCGCGACCTCCTCGTCGAGAACCTTCGGCAGTGTGTAGACCTTACCAACTTCGTATTGGTCCATTTGCGTCGCGAGTGAAACCTGCGCGAGGGTCTGGTTCGCAAACGAATTCGACATCACGAACGATGGGTGGCCGGTGGCGCAGCCCAGATTGACCAAGCGTCCCTTCGCCAGGAGAATGATCGACTTGCCGTCCGGGAAGATGAACTTGTCCACCTGCGGCTTGATGTTAAGTTCCGTGAGATTGCCTTTGGATGCTTCCGATTCGAGCCAGGCAACTTCAATTTCAGAATCGAAGTGGCCGATGTTGCAAACGATGGCTTCGTCCTTCATGTTCTTGAGGTGTTCCCGGCGGATGACGTCGCAGCAGCCGGTGGTCGTCACGAAGATATCGCCCTTCGACGCCGCCTCGTCCATCGAGAGAACCTCGTAGCCCTCCATGCAGGCCTGCAGGGCGCAGATCGGGTCGATCTCGGTAATGAGCACGCGTGCGCCCAAGCCTTTCATGGCGTCCGCACATCCCTTGCCGACGTCACCGTAGCCGGCCACGACGACGACCTTACCCGCGACCATGACGTCCGTAGCGCGTTTGATGCCGTCGGCGAGCGACTCCCGGCAGCCGTATAGGTTGTCGAACTTGGACTTGGTCACGGAGTCGTTTACGTTGATCGCCCGGGTGAGCAAGGTGCCGGCCTTCATCATGTGATACAGCCGGTGCACCCCCGTCGTGGTTTCTTCCGACACGCCGGCCCAATCCGTGACGTACTCGTGCCACTTGTTCGGCATCTCGGCGTGCACGCTATGGAGCAGCCGGTCGACGATCTCAACTTCCTGGTTTTCCGTGCTGACGTCGGGAAGTTTGCCGGATTTCGCAAACGCATCTTCAAACTGATATCCGCGATGGATTAACAGCGTTGCATCGCCGCCGTCGTCCACGATCAGGTTGGGTCCACTTCCGTCGGGCCAGGTCATGGCCTGGAGCGTGCACCACCAGTACTCTTCGAGGGTTTCGCCTTTCCAGGCGAAGACGGGATAGCCGGCCTTCGCAATCGCGGCCGCAGCGTGATCCTGGGTCGAGTAGATATTGCAGCTTGCCCAGCGTACGTCGGCGCCCAAGGCACCGAGCGTTTCGATGAGCACCGCGGTCTGAATGGTCATGTGCAGGGAACCCATGATCCGCTGGCCTTTCAACGGCTGTTGCGCGGCATAGCGTTCGCGGATCGCCATGAGACCGGGCATTTCCTTTTCCGCCATTTCGATCTCTTTGCGGCCCCAGTCGGCCAGACCCAGATCGGCGACCTTGTAGTCGGATTGTTTCTCGAGCGTTGCAGGACTCATCGTATGCATTCCTCCTTGGATTCAGGGACGCTGTCGCCCCGCTGATTGCCATTCAAGAATTGTTTCGGTTCTCGAGTGAACCGCTGATGCCGAGTTCGCAGATTTCCACCGGCCGGTCGATGTCCAGAAAATTCACCCGGGCCGTTTGCCCGATGGTGACCGGAAGCGTCTGTGCTTTCGCCATGGTCTTTGGCGCCGCCACGCCAGTTTCCGCGTGCTTCTCCGCCCATTCGAGGGTCAGAAACGCCAGATTAACCGTGGAACCCATAATATCAGGGCGTGCGTAATCCGGGTGGCCAACCGACCCGAGGTATATCTCACCGCTGCTCAAGCCGATTCGCAGATCCGGTCCGATGAGTACCTTGGCTTCGCCCGCCGTTTCCAACGCCCGCTCGGCGTGATTCGTTCCCGAAAAGAACGCGAGGTAGCGGTCGCCCATGTATTTTACGGGAATGCCGTCGTGCCGCAGCGTAATCTCCGTCAACTGATAAAACTGGCCGTTGGCCCAAATTGCAAAATCCCGGGCGGGGATGGCCAGGGATTTTTCGTACGCGCCGGAAATGCTACTCACCAGCACGCTGGCCTGGAAAACGTCCAGTCCTTCGTCCCGGGCCCCCAACAGCCAATCGACCGATACGTCAAGGAGCTTGGCCAAGGGTCCGAGGATGGCGATATCGGGGGCGTTTTCGCCGCGCTCCCACTTCGATACGGCCTGGGGGCTCACGTTCAACGCGTTCGCAATATCCTGCTGTTTCAAGCCGCGTTTTTCGCGCTTGGACCGGATTCGTTTCGCTAAATCGGTTAGCAGCATCGTTTGACCCTTGAGCCGTTTGGATTCTGTCAAAGTCTAGAACATACCCATCCGAATGACAATGACGCATTCGTTGTACCTGCTCTCGGGGCGGTTGACTGTCGCGACCGGGCGAACCGGACGCCCAAAGGCGCGCGTTGCGATTTGTAAGCCGTACTTCCGAACCGATGTTGCGCGCGCACGTCAGGCGCTGGAGGCTTCGAAAAGTCTTGCGCCTAAACGTTGCGGCACGAAAGAAATCAAAAAATTTTCTTGTGATTTCAATCGTGCGAAATTTCTCTAAATCCAGTTTTCTAAACCACCTGCGTTTAATATTCCCGTTCCGGAGTCTATGAGGCTGATACAGTTACCGACGAATCGCGAAATAGATCGCGAAAATTTTTGTTGACTTTCACGGTAAGAGTGAGTAAACTCGCGCCTCCCTGAGTGATGGGCACGAGCAACGCTTCGGTAGGTCGTTGCGGGGTAGCCCGAAGTTCTTCGGGTTCTCACCATTGCAGTTGGGGTTGTTCGACAAGGTTTCCTGTGTGGATTGCGATCTGCGAGAGAGCCCTGTCAACGAATAGAGCAAGGCTGACCCGGTACTGGCGCCGGGGCAATTTACCGAACGACATAGCGTAAGAGATTTCTGTTTGTGCGACGGTAACGAGTGCAGGCTTTTACCGTTCACGCGCATCTGCTGAACGTCAAGAGGTATTCAGGTGGCACAGATTTTCCCGTCCAGTATGAACACGGTGGCCCGTGTCAGCATTATCGGGGGGATACTTTTCCTGGGAGTGGCCGGCTCCGCTGCCATGAAGCTTTATTGGTCTCCCGTAGTGACGCGGGTCAATATTGCCCGCGACCAGACCGTACCTTTCAGCCACCGGCACCACGTGAATTCGATGGGGATCGATTGCCGGTTCTGCCACACCTCGGTTGAGGATGGGGTATTCGCGGGGATACCGCCGACGGAAACGTGTATGACGTGTCACTCGCAGGTATGGACGGAGGCTCCGATGCTGGAACCGGTCCGCCAGAGCTGGGCGACGGGTGAACCGTTGGAATGGGTGCGGGTCAATGACTTGCCCGACTTCGTCTATTTTAACCACAGCATCCACATCAACAAGGGCATCGGGTGCGTGACCTGTCACGGGCAAGTGAACGACATGCCGTTGACGTCCAAAGCGAACACGCTTCACATGCGGTGGTGTCTGCAATGCCACCGGGCGCCCGAAAAATTCATCCGGCCGAAGGAAGAAGTGTTCAACATGAACTGGCGACCGACGGAAAACCAACTTGAGATGGGTAACCGGCTCGTCAAAGAATACGAAATCAACAAGGAGCAGTTGACCAACTGTTCGGTGTGTCACCGATGAGCGGTAACAATCCAGGTGAAAACTCCACTGTGAATACGGACGAAAAGAACGCCAAGGCACTGAATCTGGACGCGGTTCGCGAGAATCTCAAGGGGCAGAACGGCCCCGAGTATTGGCGCGGGCTGGAACAACTCGCGGATACGGAAGGGTTTCGCGACTTTCTGTACCGGGAGTTTCCCCGTGAAGCTTCGGTTATGGAAAGCGGCGTGGATCGGCGAGGGTTTCTCAAGGTGATGGGGGCGTCGTTGGCGCTTGCGGGCCTGAGTTCGTCCTGCGCCCGTCAGCCGACCGAACACATCATCCCTTACGTGAAGGCGCCGAAGGAGATGGTGCCGGGCATTCCCATGTATTTCGCCACGGCAATGCCCGTCTCCGGGTACGCCATTGGCTTGTTGGCGGAGAGCCATGAAGGGCGCCCCACGAAGGTTGAGGGGAATCCGCATCATCCCGGGAGTACTTCCAACGGCGGCACCGATATTTTTTCTCAAGCATCCGTACTGACGCTTTACGATCCGGATCGTTCGTCGACCCCCTTGAAGCTGGGACGAATCACGACCTGGGACACCTTTGCGACGGCGATGGATGTGTTGATCAACGGCGAAAAGGACTCGGCGGGCGTAAAGATCGGCGAAGGGCTTCGCGATCATGGCGGCGCGGGGCTGCGGATTCTGACGGAGACCGTCACGTCGCCGACGCTTGGCGCGGGAATTCAGGGCTTGTTGGAAGTTATGCCGGGGGCCCGCTGGCATCAGTACGAACCGGTCAATCGCGATGCCGTACGTGAAGGCGCCAAAGAGGCGTTCGGCGAGTACGTCGAGACGCGATACGATTTCACGAAGGCCGATGTGGTGCTGTCCCTGGACGCCGATTTCCTCGGGTCCGGGCCCGGCTGCGTGCGTTACGCGAATGACTTTGCCAAGCGCCGGGCAATCGAAGGCGCTGACGCGCACATGAACCGGATGTACGCGGTGGAAAGTTCGCCGTCGTTGACGGGCGCCATGGCGGACCATGCAATCCACGTCCAGCCGAGTCAGGTTGAGGTTGTTGGCCGGGCGATCGCCCGGGCGCTTGGGGCTGACGCACCCGGTCCGGAGGTGGAAGGCGAGCATCGGGCGTGGGTGGCGGCGGTTGCGGCCGATTTGAAGAAGCATCAGGGTAATTGCCTTGTTATTGCCGGCGACGGTCAGCCTGCGGGCGTTCATGTGCTTGCGCACGTGATGAACGATGTCTTGGGCAACGTCGGAAACGGCGTCGTGTATACCGAGCCCGTCGAAGTCGAGCCTACGAATCAGCTCGAGTCGTTGCGTGAACTCGTGCGCGACATGGAAGCCGGCAAGGTCAATACGCTGGTCATCATCGACGCGAACCCGGTCTATAACGCTCCGGGGGATATCGACTTCCTCGCGGCGATGCAAAACGTAAGTCACCGCATTCATTTGGGCCTGTATTTGGACGAAACCGGTGAGCAGTGTCACTGGCATGTCCCCGAGGCGCATTACCTCGAGGCATGGGGGGACACCCGGGCCTACGATGGCACTGTCAGCATCATACAGCCGCTGATCATGCCTCTGTACAACGGCAAGACGGCGCAGGAAATGATCGCGGTCGTCTCGGGAAAAACCGGGAACGCGTTTGACCTTGTTCGGAAGCATTGGCAGCGGATTTATCGTGAGGCCGACTTCGACCAGTATTGGCACACCGCCCTCAGTAATGGCTACATGGAAGGCACGGCGTACCCGGCCAAAGCGGTAGCGCTCCAGCAGAATGCGATACGCGAGTTCGCGGAAACGACCGGAAAAGGGGATTTTGAAGTTGTTTTCCGGCCGGATCCGACGATTGGCGACGGTCGCTGGGCCAACAACGGCTGGCTGCAGGAGCTTCCGAAGCCGCTCACGAAGTTGACGTGGGACAACGCCGTCATGGTCAGCTTCAACACCGCGAAAGCGCAAGGTTTCACCAACTTCGACGTGGTTGAAGTGAAGCTTGGAGACCGGACGGCTAAGGGCCAGGTCTGGGTTCAGCCGGGCCATCCGGATAACACGGTGACGCTGCACCTGGGGTACGGCCGGACGCGGGCCGGCAAGGTGGGCGATGGGGCCGGGTTTAACGCGTACACGGTGCGCACCGCTGACGCCATGTCCTTTGCGTCTGGCGTTCAACTGCGCCGCATCAGTTCGGGCGCGCAGTTCGCCCGGACGGAGTTGCACAATACCCTCACGCAGGAAGGGCGCCCGCTGGCGCGCGTCGGAACGCTGCACGAGTACGAAGAGCATCCTGAATTCGCGCAGCATATGAGCCACGCCCCCGCGGCGGACACGACCTTGTTCCCCAAGATGGAGTACGACGGATACGCGTGGGCGATGAACATCGACCTGAACGTGTGTACGGGATGCAACGCTTGCACGATTGCCTGTCAGGCTGAAAACAACATCCCCGTCGTCGGACGCGAGCAGGTGATCGCCCAGCGTGAAATGCACTGGATTCGCGTGGACCGGTATTACAAAGGCGATCCGGCCGGCGAACCCGAGGTGGTGCACCAGCCGGTGCCGTGTCAACAGTGTGAGAACGCGCCCTGCGAGGTGGTCTGTCCGGTCGCCGCGACGGTTCACAGCAAGGAAGGTCTCAACGACATGGTATACAACCGGTGTGTAGGGACCCGCTATTGTTCGAACAACTGCCCGTACAAAGTGCGGCGGTTTAACTTCCTCATGTATTCCGACATTACGACCCCCGTCAGACAGATGGGGTACAACCCTGACGTGACGGTTCGTTGGCGCGGCGTTATGGAAAAATGCACGTACTGCGTCCAGCGCATCAATCTCGCGCGCATCGCCGCCAAGAAAGGGCGCCGCAAAGTGCGCGACGGCGAAATTGTCACGGCTTGTCAGGCGGTTTGCCCTGCCGGAGCAATCGTGTTCGGAGATATCAGCGATCCCGAAAGCCGCGTATCGAAACTGAAACAGGGACCGCGCAATTACGCGCTGTTGGACGACGTCAACACGCGGCCGCGCACCACGTATCTGGCTAAACTTCGTAACCCCAACCCCGAGCTTGAGGCGCCTACGACACATGGCAGTGGTACAGAACAAACTTAAGGACGTCGATCCTCAGCCTCCACTTTTGGAGCCCGGACACACGTACGGCTCGCTGACCGATAAGGTCAGTGAGGTTGTCGATACGAAGCCGCATCCGCGGGCGTGGATCTTCGCGTTCGGCGTGGCATCGTTATTCGTGCTCCTGCTACTCAACGCTATCGGGTACCTCTTCGCGAAGGGCGTGGGAATCTGGGGTATTAATATCCCGGTTGCCTGGGGTTGGGCCATCATCAACTTCGTGTGGTGGATCGGTATCGGCCACGCAGGAACGCTGATATCCGCGATTCTGTTGTTGTTGATGCAGGACTGGCGGACGTCCATCAACCGTTTCGCCGAAGCGATGACCTTGTTCGCCGTGGCGTGCGCGGGTTTGTTCCCCTTGCTTCACCTGGGCCGGCCATGGGTGTTCTACTTCATTCTGCCGTATCCCAACTCGATGGCGTTGTGGCCGCAGTTCCGCAGCCCCTTGGTGTGGGACGTGTTCGCCATTTCGACGTACGGAACGGTGTCCGCCCTCTTCTGGTACACCGGGTTGGTGCCGGACCTGGCCGGCATGCGCGACCGTGCGAAGAATAAGTTCGCACGAATCCTCTTTGCCATGGGCGCCCTGGGATGGCGGGGCTCGGCGCGGCATTGGTCCCGTTACGAAATGGCGTACTTGCTGCTGGCCGGCATCTCGACGCCGCTGGTCGTCTCGGTGCACAGCGTGGTGAGCTTGGACTTCACCGTCGGCATCGTTCCCGGGTGGCATACGACGATTTTTCCGCCGTACTTCGTTGCGGGGGCCGTGTACGCGGGATTCGCCATGGTGCTTACCCTGGCAATCCCGGTGCGCAAGCTTTATCACATCGAAGATATCATCACGATGAAGCATATCGACAACATGGCCAAGGTCATGTTGGTGACCGGGCTGATCGTGTTGTACGGGTACGCGGCGGAAGCGTTTTTTTGCTGGTACAGCGGGAATCCTTACGAGCGCTACATGATGTTCAGCAATCGGATGACGGGCTATTATGCGTGGTCCTACTGGGCGCTCATTTTCTGCAACGGGATGGTGCCCCAACTGTTGTGGTTTAAGAAGATCCGTTTCAATACCTATATCTTGTGGGGTATTACGCTGATCGTTGGCGTCGGAATGTGGTTGGAGCGTTACGTCATCGTAGTAACCAGCCTTGCGCGCGATTTCGTCCCCTCGTCCTGGGGGAATTATCACGGTACGTTTTGGGATTGGGCGACGTTCCTTGGCACCCTGGGATTCTTCCTGTTCCTGTTCCTGATCTTCATCCGGTTCGTGCCCATGATATCGGTATTTGAATTGAAGATGCTGTTGCACCAGAAAAAGCAGCAGGGTTCCCATGAGTAAGTCGAGGACACACTAGGGATGCACGCAGATAACGAATCACACGACGACGGCCCGAAGGTGTACGGCATGGTCGCCGAGTTCGATGACCCCGATGTCGTCCTCTCGGCCGCGCAGCGCACCTATAAGGAAGGGTACCGTCAGTTCGAAGCCTATACCCCGTTTCCGATTCACGGACTGGACGAGGCCGTCGGATTCAAGAAGAACATGGTCGCACCGGTCGTCCTGATAGGCGGACTCGCCGGCGCCTCGACCGGATTTCTCATGCAATACATCGCAACGTGTTTGCACTACCCGTACCTGATCGGGGGCCGTCCCCTGATGAGTTGGCCCATGTACATACCGATTACCTTCGAGTTGGGGATTCTGTTTGCGGCGTTCTCCGCTTTCATCGGGATGTTCGCAATGAACGGACTGCCCATGCCGTATCACCCGATTTTCAACGCGCCGCGCTTCGAACTTGCGACGCGCGACGCTTTCTTTCTATGCATTGAAGTCACCGACGACAAATACGACGAGGGAGAGACCCGGACCTTCCTGGAGGGTCTTGGGGCCAAGCAAGTGTCGGTGGTGGAACAATGATGGCGACGAAACGAGAGGACCTCATGCGCCGGTATCATGGCGATGTACGAGTAGTAAGAACGCGGTGGGTGGTCGTCGCGCTGGCCGCGGCCGTCCTGGCGGGGGCCTCGGGGTGCCATCAGGGCATGTGGGATCGCAGCCACTACAAGCCTTTGGAGAAGGCGGAGTTTTCGCCGTTCTTCGACAACGGCCGGACGGCGCTGCCGCTGCCTGAGAATACGGTTTCGTACCAGGCGCCGGGCCTGGACGACTTTTACTATACCGGCAAGATCGACGGCGAATACGCGACGGTATTCCCGTTTGAAGTAACCCGCGAAGTTCTCGAACGGGGGCGGGACCGGTTCAACATCCACTGCGCGCCGTGCCACAGTCCGCTGGGTAACGGCAACGGCATGATCGTGCAACGCGAGATGAAGAAAGCCGGGGACTACCACATCAAACGTCTGCGCGAAGCCGGGCCCGGCTACTTTTTTGACGTGATGACCAATGGTTTTGGAGTCATGTACAGCGCGGCGTTTCGCGTGCCGCCGGAAGATCGGTGGGCGATCGCGTCGTACATCCGCGTGCTTCAATTCAGCCAACATGCAAATATCGATGACCTTCCTCCGGACGTTCCGCGCGAAGGTCATGAATCCGCAGCCGGAATCAACCGAAACAAGTGATTAAGCGAATCATGCAGCACACTGACAGCGACCATCCTAAAATAGACCAATTGCAGAAGCGCGCGGGCATCGCCGCAATCGCCGGTGTCGTGGTTTGCGTGATAGGCGCATTCCTTGCGGGTGCGACGCAATTCTTTCAGTCCTATCTTTATGCGTTTCTCTTCTGGAACGGGCTGGGACTGGGGTGTCTGTCGGCGCTCATGCTGCACCACCTGGTCCAGGGACGGTGGGGATTCATGATACAGCGCATACTCGAGGCCGGCGCCAAGACCCTGGTGGTGACGGCGGTGCTGTTCCTGCCGATTCTGTTTTATGGGGCAAAGTTGATTTACCCGTGGATGCCCGGCGGCGCGTTGGCGGGCAGCGAGGCGGTGCTTCAAAAAGTCCAGTACCTGAATCCAACGTTTTTCACCATCCGCGCGATTATCTATTTCGCCGTGTGGATCGGTTTGACGCTCGTATTGACCCGCGCATCGAGGAAACTGGACGAGACCGGCGATCAGCGGCTTTGCCTGCGGATGCGCTGGACCAGCGGCCCCGGGTTGGTGGCCTACATGGTTACGCTAACCTTCGCAATGACCGACTGGGGAATGTCCCTCGAACCGGATTGGTTTAGCACGATATACGAGCCCTTGTTTCTGGTGGGATATGCGCTGGCGTGCTTGGCCTTTTCAACCATAATTCTGTCGAAGGTTGCCAAGGACAAGCCCCACTCGGAGGTCATGTCCACGGACTACTTCCACCATTTGGGCAGTCTGATGTGCGGATTTGTCGTGCTTTGGTCGTACATGGCGTTCTCGCAGTTCCTGATCACGTGGTCGGGCAACCTGCCTGAAGAGATTCCCTGGTACCTGAACCGGCAAAGCCCCGGACTGAACCTGATTGCGCTTATCCTGATCCTGTTTCACTTTGCGCTGCCTTTGTTCATTCTCATGCAGCGGCGGGTGAAGCGCGGAGCGAACGCGCTGGTGGTCATGGCCTTCTGGATTTTCCTGATGCGATTCGTGGACATCTATTGGATCATCATGCCGGCGTTTCGACCGAAGGAAGTCGGTCTGCACTTCCTCGATATCGCGATGCAAGTGGCCTTTGGCGGCATCTGGATCTATTTCTTTACCGTGCAACTGAAGAAGTGCCCGCTGCTTCCCCTCAACGATCAGCGGATGACGGCAGCGCTCGCGAAAAGCGGCGGCCACGGCCACCAAGAGGAGGCGGTCGAACATGCATGACGACGAACAGAAACACACCGATACCGATGAAGACACGGGATACGAGACCCGGGACGTGGCCAGTCCGCTGGTGTTCTGGTCGTTGACTGGACTGGCCATCCTGACCGTCACTTCGGCAATCTTTGTATTTGGATTCTTTGTCTATCTGCGGAGCAAGCCGAATTGGGCGGCGGCGCCGCCGTCGCCGTTTGCAAGCGAACGCGTGTTGCCGCCGACCCCGCGGTTGCAGGCCAACCCGCCGATGGAATTGAAGGAATTTAACGAGAACATGGACAAGGCCCTCAACTCGTACGGGTGGGTCGATAAGTCGGCCGGTATCGCGCACATTCCCGTGGATGTCGCTCTGGATATTCTCGCGAAGCGCGGCCTTCCGTATGGCGCCGAGAACCAGGCGCCGAAGCCGGCCGCGACGGGTGAGCAAGCGGCGGCGCAGACCCCCGCTTCCGGTTCGAGCGCAACGCCCGCAGACGGGCAGAAACAACAGTGATGATGGAGACGCGTACGAAGAATAGATTGGGGAAATGGTGGATCGGCGCCGTTCTGGCGGCGGGTATCACGGTGCTTCAGGCGGCATCGGCGCAGGTTCTCAATGCGCCGCCACCTCCCGATGTCGGAATCGACCAGAAGCTGGACAGTCAGATTCCCCTCGATCTTACATTCAACGATGAAAATGGAAAACCGGTGACCCTGCGGGAGTTGATGCGGGGAAAACCGACAGTTCTTGCTCTCGTGTACTACGAATGCCCGATGCTTTGCGGCGAAGTTATGCAAGGCATGCTTCAGGCTTTCAACGAACTGGACTTCACCATCGGCGACCAGTACGAGGTCATCACGGTCAGTTTCAATCCGAAAGAGACTCCCGAATTGGCTCGCATGAAGAAGAAGACCATGCTGGACAATTACAAGGATCCGAGCGCGGGAGACGGCTGGCATTTTCTTACGGGCAACCAGGAGAACATCGTGCCGTTGGCGGAAGCCGTTGGATTCCGTTACCAGTATATGCCGAGCGTCGACCAGTACGCGCACGGCAGCGGGATCATGGTGATTACACCGGAGGGTAAAGTCTCACGGTACTTTTACGGTATCGAGTATCCGGAGCGGGATCTGCGGTTCGGTCTGATCGAAGCGGCGAAGGAGCGTATCGGATCGCTGGCGGACGAACTGCTGCTACTTTGCTACTGCTATGACCCCACGACCGGAGCCTATGGCCTGGTCATCATGCGGACGTTACGCGTGGCCGGCGCCATCACGGTACTTGCAATCGCGATCCTGGTAGGCGGTTTGATGATGCACGATCGTCGCAAGCGTAAACGCCATTCGCATGAGGAACCCATTGAGGCATAGCGAAGGAAGGCTGAGGTATCGATATTCTCCTTTCCGATGAAAGGGTCGCGTACCGCAATAGATTTGAACGTCATCATCAATGGAACGAACAGCAGAGTGTTGTAAAGCTTTATGGCAAACGTACAAATAGCCCCGGAACAAGCATCGACCATCGCTCCGAAGGTTGACATGCTCCTGTATGTCTTGACCGGACTGAGCGTCTTCTTCTTCGTAGCCGTATGCGCGGTCCTCCTGTTTCTGGCGATACGCTATCGGAAAGGAACGAAGGTTAATCGCACCATCAAGGGCCACGGACTGGCGCTCGAGCTGACCTGGACCATCATCCCGACCATTATGGCCATCGCGATGTTTTTTTGGGCGACTTTCGTCTTCTTCCAGTATTCCCGCATTCCGGACGATGCCATGGAGGTGCTCGTGACGGGCAAGCAATGGATGTGGAAGATTCAGCATCCGAATGGTAAACGGGAGATCAATCAGCTTCACGTCCCCGTGGGGGTGCCCGTCAAACTTACGATGACCTCGGAAGATGTGATTCACAGTTTCTTCGTGCCGGCGTTTCGGGTGAAGCGCGACGTATTGCCCGGCCGGTACAGCAACTTGTGGTTTGAACCGACCAAGACGGGCACCTTTCACCTGTTTTGCGCGGAGTACTGCGGCACGGACCATTCCCGCATGGTGGGTCAAGTTATCGTGATGGAACCGGACGACTACCAGCGTTGGCTTTCCGGAGAGTTCAGCGGGGTGCCGGCGGCGTCGGCCGGGGAGCAGTTGTTCATGAAGCTAGGGTGCGTGACCTGCCACGAGGGGTCCAGTCCCCGTGGGCCGTCGCTCAAAGATGTGTTCGGCAAGCAAGTGGCGCTTCAGTCCGGCGACACGGTGGTCGCGGACGATGACTACCTGCGGGAATCCATCATGAACCCACAAGCAAAGCTGGTTGCCGGATATCCGCCGTTGATGCCGACGTTTCAGAATCAGATTAAGGAGCAGGATGTCTTCACCTTGATCAACTACATCAAGTCGATGAAGAGCGACACGAAGAGTGGTAACCAATCATGAGTACGATCGCCTTAAGTCCGGAATCGGCGTTGATGCCGAAGCGTCATTACGCAAATGTGAAGCATACGGTTGCTTCATGGTTGTTCACGACCGACCACAAGCGTATCGCGATACTTTATCTCGTGTCGATTTCGGTCTTCTTTGCCGTCGGCGGAATATTCGCGTCGATGATCCGGCTGGAATTGCTTACGCCTAAGGGCGATCTGTTTGACGGGGACACGTACAACAAGTTGTTCACCCTCCACGGGATCATCATGATCTTTTTTTTCCTGATTCCGTCGATACCGGCGGTACTGGGAAACTTCCTGATTCCGATGATGATCGGCGCGAAGGATCTGGCGTTCCCGAAAATCAATTTGCTGAGCTGGTACCTGTACATTATCGGTGGTTGCTTTGCGGTATGGGCGCTGATGAGCGGCGGCGTGGATACCGGTTGGACCTTCTACACGCCCTACAGCAGCACCTACGCCAAGACGGAGGTGTTCTACGCCGTATGCGCGGCATTCGTGGCGGGATTTTCCTCGATTCTGACGGGACTGAATTTCATTGTGACGATTCACAAGATGCGTGCACCTGGGATGACCTGGTTTCGGCTGCCGCTGTTCGTGTGGGCGCACTATGCCACGAGCATCATACAGATTCTGGGCACGCCGGTAATCGCCATCACGCTGGTGCTGATCGGCATCGAACGCCTCTGGGGCAAGGGGATCTTCGATCCGAACCTGGGCGGCGATCCGGTCTTGTTCCAGCATATGTTCTGGTTCTATTCCCATCCCGCGGTGTACATCATGATTCTGCCCGGCATGGGCGTGATTAGTGAGGTGATCACTTGTTTTTCCCGGAAGAAGATATTCGGGTACGAGTTCATCGCCTTCTCGAGCCTGGCCATCGCCATCGTGGGGTTCCTGGTGTGGGGCCACCACATGTTCGTCAGCACGCAATCGACTTACGCGGGCATGGTGTTTTCGTTCCTGACCTTCCTCGTGGCTGTGCCTTCCGCCATTAAGGTGTTTAACTGGACGGCGACCCTGTACAAAGGGGAGATCACGTTTGAAGCTCCCATGCTGTACGCCTTCGGGTTTATCGGGTTGTTCACGATCGGCGGTTTGACGGGGCTGTTCCTGGGGTCCATGGGCGCGGACATCCATTTCCACGACACCTATTTCGTCGTGGCCCACTTTCACTACGTGATGGTCGGCGGTATGGTGATGGGCTTCATGTGCGGATTGCACTATTGGTGGCCCAAGATGACCGGCCGTATGTACCCGCCGTTGATGGCCTGTATCGCGGCGATCATCGTGTTCATCGGATTTAACCTGACCTTCTTCCCGCAATTCATCCTGGGATATCTCGGGATGCCGCGGCGGTACCACGAGTACGCAGCGGAGTTCCAGGTGCTTAACGTCATGTCGACAGCGGGCGCTTCGATTCTCGGTATCGGCTACCTGATGCCGGCGCTGTACTTCGTCTGGTCGCTCTTTTACGGACCCGTCGCCGGACCGAATCCATGGCGCGCCAAGGGACTCGAATGGCAGACCCAGTCGCCGCCGACCACGTTTAATTTTGAAGACGGACAACCCATCGTCGTTGAAGAACCCTACGCGTACACCATTGAGGGATCTGATAGTGTCTCATAGCAGCAGTGAATCCTTGTTGGCCCATCATTTCGAGGACATCGATCAGCAGAATGAATCGGCCATCCTCGGAATGTGGTTGTTCCTCGGCCAGGAGATCATGTTCTTCGGTGGCCTGTTCGCCGTATACATCGTGTATCGGTTCAAGTACCCCGAGGCCTGGGCCGCGGGCAGCACGGAACTGGACATCTACCTGGGGACATTCAACACGGTTGTGCTCCTTGTAAGTAGTCTGACGATGGCGCTTGCGGTCTGGAGTGCGCAGACAGGGCGACAGAAGAACCTTGTTCGATTTCTTGGTGTTACGTTGGTGCTCGGCCTTACGTTCCTGGGCGTTAAGGCTATCGAGTACCACGCGAAGTTCGTACATCACCATGTTCCCGGAATCAACTTCCAGTTTCACAGCGAAGTCTTCCCGAACGCGGCCGAGAACCACGTCGAGTTGTTCTTCGCTTTGTACTTCATCATGACGGGCATGCACGCCTTTCACATGGTTATCGGCGCCGGTCTGTTGATTTGGCTGATTATCTTGGCGAAGAAAGGCACCTTCGGAAGCCACAACTTCATGAAGGTGGAACTGACCGGCTTTTATTGGCACTTCGTCGATATCGTCTGGGTATTTCTGTATCCGTTGATATACTTGGTAAATCGTCACCACCACTAAGCGTCGGAAACTGTCGCCGGCAGGCGCGAACGGAGAGCGTAAGTCCATGTCCCAGTTAGTCGTATCCCCGAAGGTCTACTTCAAGGTATTCGGTGGGTTGTCCATCCTGATGGCTCTTACGGTTGTGATGGCCTTCATCAATCTCGGTGACTTCAATCCGGCCGTCGCGGTTGCCATCGCCATCATGAAGGCGGCGCTCATCGTGCTCTTCTTTATGAACGTGAAGTACAGCAGCAAGCTCACCATGATGTTTGCGGCCTGCGCCTTCTTCTGGTTGCTCATCATGTTTTTTCTCATCATGCCGGACTACATCTCCCGGGCTTGGCTGACCCCCGCGCAACCCTGGTAAACGTCCTCGATTTCAGATTACGAAAACCGGCCCTCAGGCGTGACGCCTGAGGGCCGGTTTTGCTTTTTCCCTAGGTATGATCTGGCCGAGTCCTGGTCCTGGATGCAACCGTGACTGGTAAGTGGCGGATATCGGCCGATTGACTCGATAATCGAACCGCATATCGCACCCG
The DNA here is from genome assembly GCA_963745075.1 of Candidatus Hydrogenedentota bacterium. GTDB lineage: Bacteria > Hydrogenedentota > Hydrogenedentia > Hydrogenedentales > SLHB01 > JAHDWY01. Next base: position 27,412 of record CAVUWV010000013.1, read on the forward strand.
GGGACAGCAGGGACAGCAACGACGACAGGGGCTTCATGCTTGGCGGGTCACTTTGCGACGCCGAAGTTTGAGCGACGCGCAGGTTTGTGTGGGGCGACCGGCAATTCGTGGCCCCTTCCCTGGTGTCTCTGCATTCTCTGGAATGCGATGTCGGCGCGGGCCGGCGTTTCCGGCTTAGGGCGCCGGCGTGCCGGCTTCGCTATCCGCGGAAACGATCGTCACGGGACACGCGTCCGGCAGCCCGTAGCCCCCTTCCGTAGCCACCGTATCGCCCGCGGCGATGCCGCTCAGTACCTGCGCGAGGTCCTGTGTCCGTACGCCCACCTTCACGACGGTCTCGTAGGCCTTGTTGTCCCGAATGACGGTGATAACCGATTCTCCGTCCCGGTCGGCCACGGCGACCAACGGGACCACCAACGCATCGGGAATGGCGGGCAGTTCCACGCGCACCCGACAACCGATGTTCGGGCGTAGTTTAAGGTCGGGATTGGCGATCACGGCGTACCCCATGACGTCGCCCGTGCCTGCGTCCGCGGCTCTACCAATGCGGGTCACCGAACCGGTGTACGTCTGGTTCGGGTCCGACAAGGGGCTCAACGTTACCGTGGCGCCGTCGTGCATGTCCGACAGGTGGTCCGTTGGGATGCGAAACCGGACGAACAGGGAAGTCAGGTCCATGATGGTGGCTACCGTCGTCCCCGGCTGCACGTACATGCCCTTGCGCACGGGCAAATCGGTCACGACGCCGCCAATCGGACTCGTAATCCGGGACAGCCCGACAGCCAGTTCTTGCGCTTGAACCCCGGCTTCTGCCGATGCGACTTGGGCGCGCGCTTCGGCGAGAGCTTCCGGACGCGTACCGGCTTCGAGCAGCTTTCGCTTGGAACCCGCCGCGGCGGCGAGCGCACGGGCGCCTTCGAGATTGGACTTGGCCTGTTCGTATTGCACGTTGGATATCTCGCCCTTCTTATACAGGGGCTCCAATGCTTCCAATTTGCTTTGTGCAGACTGGGCCGTCGCCGCGGCATTGCGGGCGTCTTCCCGGGCTGCGTCGACTTCTTCCGGCCGGGGACCTCGCTCGAGCAGGGACAAGTTCGCCCGGGACTGGTCCAGGGCGGCCTGCGCTTTGGCCAGTTCGGCGTCGGCGATGCGCGTGTCGAGTTGCACCACTTCGGCGTCGGTTTCCACGGTCTGGCCTTCCTCGACATCCAATGCGGCAATCTGCCCCGGCACTTGCGACGATAGCACCACCATCTGTTCCGGTATCGGCACCAGCGTGCCCACCGATTCAAAGGCGGGCTGAAGGGTCTCGACTCGGGCCGTTGCCACGTGTACCTTGGCGTGAGACTGGGCCGGTTCGGTTTGGTCGGTTCCCGAATCCGGGTCGCCGGACCCGCCGCACCCGAACGCCAGTGCGCAGAACGCCAGGAGTACGAGCGGCTGCATGCGAGTTTTCATGGTCATGACGAACTCCCTGGATTTGCCTGCGCTGCGGCCGAAGAGCGCAGCACGTGGGGTGTGAAGACCCGCACGAGAATGTAATACACAACCGGTGTCGCTACCAGTGAGAGGAGCAGTGACATGCACAAGGCGCCAATGACGCCCACCGCCAAGGGCCGGAGCATGTCCGCGCCGGCTCCCACGCCGTAGGCGAGCGGCAACAGGCCCAGGAACGCCGTCAATGACGTCATCAGGACCGGCCGCAGGCGTCGTCGCCCGGACTGGACGAGGGCCTCGGTAAAGGATAGCCCTTTATCTCGCAATTGGTCGACATAGTCCAGCATCAGGATACCGTTCTTCGCCACGATGCCGAACCCGATAATCGTGCTGAGGAACGAAACAATGTTGAGCGAGATTCCGGTAACCCAGAGCGCCGCAATGACGCCAAACAACGCCAGTACCGCGCCGACCACAATCGCGATGGGTTGCAGCAAAGCCCGGAACTCGGCGATGAGCACGGCGAAAACCAGCAGCACCGCCATGAGCAGAACCCGCGTCAGGTTCGCAAAAGATTCTTGCTGTTGTTGGAACAATCCGCCGTATTCGATGGACACGCCCAGCGGCACCTTGACCGTTTCCGCGAGTTTTTGTTTGATCGCGGCGATGCCGCTGCGGAGATCCACACCCGCCAACCGCGCCGAAACTGCGACCAACTGGCGCTGATCGTCGCGCTCCATCTCCAATAGACCGGGTTCGTGTTCGGTCGTGGTCACGTCGCTCACGGAAACGGACTCACTACCGGCGGATCGCACGGGCAGGGCGCCGAGTTCGGCTTCGGTCTTATTCTTCGTATCCGCCAGCAAGACCCGCACGTTGCGAATGCGGTCACCTTCCAGGACGTGCGACGACACGGTTCCAACGAGCGAGGTTTCGAGGTCGCTGCCCAGTTGAGCGGCGTCCAACCCTGCGCGCAACGCCTGAGCGGCGTTGACGCGAAATACCAGGGATGGTCCGGCCACGACCAAGCCGTCGTTTACGTCGACCACCCCCGGAACCGTCTCGATATCGGCGGCAATCTCCGTTGCAAGCCGTTTTTGGATCTCGGTATCGTTGGAGAAGATCTTGATCTCGACGGGTTCCGGCGACCACGTAGATCGCCGATGAGATCGCTCAGCACACCCGGGAATTCCGTGTTCAGGGCGGGCTCCGCGGCCTGAACTTTCTCGCGCAATTCGTCGATGACCTCTTCGGTACTGCGCGTGCGACCCGGACGCAGTTTCACGAGAAAATCGCCCGTATTCGGTTCGGCAATTGCCAGGGCCAGCCGGGCGCCCGTGCGTCGTGAATAGCTTTCCACCTCGGGGGTGCTCTGCAGGATTTGCTCGACGTGGCGCAGCATGCGATCCGTCTCCGAGAGGCTGGTTCCGGGACGGCTGAAGTAGTCGAGCACGAAGGCGCCCTCATCCTGCGCGGGAAGGAAGTCGGAATCCAGCCGTCCGTAGAGGAATATACCCAACAGAACCACCAGGACCATACCCACCGCCATCACCACGGTGTGACGCAGCGCGTAGCGCACAGCGAACTCGTACATCCCGATGATGCGCTGGAGAATGCGTCCCTCTTGTTCCTCGTTCTCGTGGGAAGATCGCCGGTGGGGCTTCAGGATATACGCTGCCAGGGTCGGGGTCATGGTAACGGCCAGCAGCAGGGAAACCAGCAACGAACAGACCATCGTCATGGCGAGAGCCCGGAAGAACACGCCCGGAACTCCGTCGAGAAACGCCAGGGGAATGAACACCACGACCGGGGTGATCGTACTGCCCACCAGGGCCATGCCGACTTCGCGCATGGCCAGGTGAACGGCTTGAGCTGGTTTGTAATCGGCGTTGATCTTGGCGTGAATCGCTTCGACCACCACGATAGCGTCATCGATGATGAGTCCGATGGCGGCGGCAATACCGCCCAAGGTCATGAGATTGAAACTCATGTGTGCGGCGCCCATGGCGCCCAGGGTGATGAGCAGCGTCGCGGGAATCGCGAGCACGGCGACCAAGGTGGTTCGCACGTTCCGCAGGAATAGGAAGAGCACCGCCACGGACAGCATGAGCCCGAAGAAGATGCTTTCCCAAACACTTCGCACCCCCTCGCGCACAAAGAGCGATTGGTCGTAGAAGAAGGCCAGGCGCATGTCCGGCGGCAACTCCTTGCGCAGGTCTTGTAGCTCCTGGTGGAGGGCATTTGCGATGCCCACGGTGTTGCCGTCCGGCTGGCTTCGAATGTTCAGGAGTACCGCGTCAACGCCATCGGCCGTGACAATGTTGTACTGGGGCGCTTGCCCAGGTTCGACGGTCGCAATATCGCGCACATAGACCGGGGCGCCGTCGGACCAAGCCACGGGAATCGCTCCGATTTCCTTGGCCGTCTTCACGCGGCCGTCCACCAGCGTGAGATACAATTGCCGGCTTTCCTCGTGCATGCCGGCGGAGGTGAACAGGTTGGTGTCCGCCAGGGCTTGGTTGACCTGAGTCACGTTGAGGTTGTGCGGCGGCGAGCTTCGCAGGATCGACGACCACATGATATTCCGGTTCCCGTCCGCCGACGAGGTCCACACGCGCCACGCCCTTGATGCGCAACAGACGGGGCTTGATGTTGTAGGTGGCGGTTTCCCAGAGGTCGGTCAATTCTCGCGTATCGCTGGTGAGACTGATGCCGATGATGGGGAAGGACATGAACGTCAGCCGATGGGTCTGGTACTCGGCCGTGTCCGGCAAGGTGCTGCGGATCTGAGACATGCGGCTGAGCACGTACAGTTCCGCCTGGACCATATCCGTCCGCCACGTGAAGAAGACATTGATTTCCGCCGAGCCGCGACCGGTGGCGGACCGGATATTCACCGTACCGGGGATGTCGTTCATGGCTTCTTCAATGGGCCGTGTGATCGTGGCCATCATTTCATCGGCCGGCATGACGCCGTTGTCCACGAGAATGACCACGCGCGGGAAGTCGGTTTCAGGAAAGACGGAAGCCGGCATATGCTGGGCGGCGTTCAGGCCGGCCAGACACAGGACAAACGAGGTAAACAGGATGATTTTGCTGTGGCGGGCGGTAAACCCTTCCCACTTAGGTTTATAACTCGGGGTGTGATGGTCGATGGCCGGTTCTGACATGATGCTACTTCGCCGTTTCCGTCGCGTTGTCTGCCGGCGCCGGGGGAGTGGTTTCGTCCGTCGCGCGGCCGCCCATGGCGCGCTCGAGTTCCGCCGTGGCCATGGCGTAATCGCCGAGGTAGGTGACTTGCGATTCGCGTTGCGCGAGCAGGGTTGTCTGCGCGGTAATCAGCGCGAGAATGCTCTCTTCACCGGCTTCGTACACCCGTTGCGCGGTATCCACGTTCTGTTCCGCCAGTGGAAGTGTTTCGTTGGTGGACAACTCGATAAGTTGCTGGGTGCTGCGCAGGGTTTCCGCCGAAATGCGCACGTCTTCCACCACGGACGCCAGCAGTTCTTCAAAATCTTTTTGCTTCTGCTGCAACTGGAACTGGGCCTTGGCGATTTGCGCTTGGTTCTGGTCCCAGATGGGCAGCGTTACTTGCAGGCTCGGGCCTAGAAGCAGATCGACGGTCTGCCGTTTTTCGAGGTCCCGGGCGCGCTTCTCGTCGAGCTGTTGGAATAGCAGGTCTTTAGTGGACTTTCCCATGCTTTGCAGCGAACTGCGCTGGGTCTTTACCTGCTGGACCACGTAATCCTGGAGGGTCTGGCTGGCCGTGGGGCGCGAGATGCTGCCAATGGGCGGATCCGGGGGGAGCGGCTTGAGACTGCGCGGCGCGCGACGTTCCGGCCGTTCGCCGTCGATTCCGAGTGTCACGCTCGGGAAAATGGACCGTTTCTGGCGCTTGACTTCATACTCGGCCTTGTCGAGTTCCGCTGCCGCGGCCTTTACGTCCAGCCGCGCGTCAAAGGCGCGCTTGACCAGGTCCGCATCTTCGCCAACGGTTTCGCCCGGCGAGGGCAGGGGATCGGTCAGTTTCAGCGACGTCAGCGGCGTGGATAATCCCAGCAGGCGGGCCAGCGCAATTGTGCTCGTTCGTTCGTCCCGGCTTGCGGCAATATGCTGGGTCTGCACGTCCAATACGTTGGTCTTCACCAGGTTGACGTCCAGAATGGTCGCCTCGCCCGCGTCAAAACGGTGTTGTGCCAATTCCAGGGAATGCTTGACGAGCTTCAGGTTCTCGTCCCGGATCTCCGCCGTCCGCCGCGCCACGACTGCCTGGTAATAGGCGTTCTTGACTTGGGCGGTAAGCTCGGTGGCTGTTTGCACCACGTGTTGAATCGTGCGATCCAACTCCGCCTGCGCGATCTTCTTCCGTACCGGAATCTTCCAGAGGTCGACAATTTCCTGGCCGAGCCCGAAACTGATGTTGGACCGGCCCCCGCCTTCCGGAAAACGGGCGGAGAGGGATAAGGTCGGGTTGGTCAGCAGTTTGGACTGCACGAGGTCCGCCCGTGACACGCCGATTTGGAGGAAGATCGATTGGAATGCGTGGTTGTTCAACAGCGCGGCGGAAATGGCCTCGTCAACCGTCAGCCCGTCCGCCAGCAGCGAATCGAGTTTGTTCTGGATCTCCGCTTCCGCCGCCGGATCGTAGACCTCCGCAGTTCCCGTCCGTTCGCCGATGAGACCCGAGGCCTGCTCGTAATCTTTACCCGGCTTCACCGACGCACATCCCGCAAGATATACGAGCAGAATAGCAGGGATGCCCCATGTCAAGTACTGTTTCATTGCGTTTCGCTTTTTTTAATGCGTGTTTTCGGAGAACACCAGCCCATGTGCAGGCAGTATGGTATGGGAATCAGTGTGATCGCAACGTTGCCGAAACATTACCAAATGGTTAGGTGGGGACGAATCGATGGGCCTTACAAAAACGCGGTCACACAAATACGCGCGAGCTTGGTTATCGCCGCGGCCCACTCCGGCGCAGGCGGCGTGTTTTCCGGGAGCCGCTGACAATCAAGAAGGGCGCTCCACACGAACACTCGCGGAGCGCCCTGTCCTAACAGAAACCGGCTACTTATTATCCACCGTCACGCCGGGCCAATCGTCCGTCCGGAAGGGGGACGCGGGGAGGCCGGCGCCGTTGTACAGGTTGCAACGCGGGTTGTCGGCCCAGCCGTAGCGGACGGCAATGGGGTTCGCCACGTCGGGCGCCGACACGATGACGGAGTTGCCGTCAATCTTCGCGTCGGCCCAGTGGTAAATCTTGTCTTCACCGGCCACGGCGAACCCTTCGAGTTTGTCGCCATTGGCCATGAGACCGCCGTTGGCGTGGTCGAAGGTCAAACGGATGGCGTTGCCTTCCTTCTTCATCGAAGCCAGTTCGGGACCCGACCACACGGCGTCGTTCATGCCGTAGGCGACTTTCCACGCGGCCTGCGACAGACGGGCTCCGACGTCCTGCTTGTTCTTGGGATGGATGTCGTTGGCTTCGCCGATATCGATGATGACGGCTTCGCCGGTATTCTCCAGTCCCAGCGTCATGTGCTGGGCCTCACGCAGTTCCGCCCACGCCGATCCGGCGTTGGCATCGGGATTGTACTTCATGAAGTTGGCGAGTTGGACGAACAGGAACGGGAACGGCCCCTCGCCCCAGTTGGCGCGCCAATCTTCGATCATCGCCGGGAACAGCGAGCGATACTGGTACGCGCGGCCCGCGTTCGATTCGCCCTGGTACCAGATGGCGCCGCGAATGCCATAGGGGATCAGCGGCTGGATCATAGCGTTGTAGAGGGTCGCGGGACGATGGGGGTGGTCCGGTCCGATGGGAGGGTTCGGTTTTCCCTTAGGCTCGGGTTGGTTGTTGGCTTTGGCGTCGGCGGCCTTTTTCTGCCATTCTGCCAAGGCCTTGTCATAGTCGGCTTTCGCTTTCGGGTAGTCTTCAATAATCTTTTCCCAGCGATCCAGAATGGGTTGGAAATCGGGATTGGATTCGAGCTTCGGCATGCTCGTCCACGCCTCGGCCGGCGTACCGCCCCACGACGAATGAATCAGGCCAATCGGAACGTCCAGCGTCTGGTAGAGGCGGCGCCCGAAGAAATACCCGACCGCCGAGAAGTCCGGAACGGTCTCCGGCGAACACGCAGACCACGAGCCCTCACATTCCGACAAGGGCACGTCTGAGGTTTTGCGCGTTACGGAGAACAACCGGATGTTGGGATAGTTCGCGTTCTTGATTTCCTCGTCCGCGTTGTTTGCGCCCCGTACGGAGAATTGCATGTTGGACTGGCCGGAACATACCCACACCTCGCCCACGAGGACGTCGCTGATGACCTTCTCGGTCTTGCCGGCCTGGATGGTGATGTCATATGGCCCGCCCGCGGTCAGCGCACCGAGGTCCACGCGCCAGTTTCCCTGTTCGTCCGAACGGGTGGTGATGCGATGGTCGCCCATGACGACGCGCACCTTGGTATTCGGAGCGGTCTTGCCCCAGATGGGCGCAGGTCCGCCCTGTTGCAGGACCATGTGGTCGCCGATGACGGATGCCAGTGTAAGTTCGGGCTGGGCGCCGCCCATCCCGCTCGTGGCGCACCCGCATGCCACGACGCAGAGTGCGATCAGAAATCCCCTCATGATGCTCCCCTTTCGCAGTTGGTGAACGATACGTGAACCAGCATTTAGCCATGAATCGGCGGGTTGGTCAAATCGGCGCTCGCGGTGTGCTGAGACAAGTGGGGAGGGCCGGGCCTACCGAAGGGTAGATAGGCCTTGTTTTCCAGGCCAAATCGTTGAATAATTAGGGCACTGGCTGTTTTTGGGTAACGACAGGACGGAGTACGATCCAGATGCATCTACCGACCGAGGCAGAATCCCGCACGCTGGCCGAAGAATCCCGGCAAACGAAATGGGATAACCCCAGTTTCTTAAGGGAGTTATTCCTGGGGAATTTCCGCCCCGATCTGCTTCCGCCGTATCCGAGCGGGGAGTTTCGTCCCGAATTCGCGAAGCTTTACAAAGAGTTGAAGAGTTTTCTATCCGAAACGGTGGATCCCGTTGTCATTGACGAGACAGGAGAGTATCCCAAGCATGTCTTGAACGGTCTCGCCCAGCGCGGCGCGTTCGGGTTGCTCGTGCCAAAAGAATATGGCGGCCATGGCATCAGCAAAATCGAGTGGTGCCAACTCATGGAGCTGGTTGGCAGCTACGAGGGCAATCTGCTCGGTCTCTTGTCGCCGCACCAATCGGTGGGCGTGCCGGAAACGATCCAACAGTTTGGTACAGCCGAACAAAAAGCGAAATACCTGCCCCGGTGCGCGGCGGGGGAAATCTCCGCATTCGCATTGACGGAACGCAACGTCGGGTCGGACCCGGCCCGCTTGGAAACCACCGTCCGGCTTTCCCCAGACAAGGACGCCTACATCCTGAATGGCGTCAAGCTCTGGTGTACTAACGGTACCTTGGCGAAGTTGTTCATCGTCATGGCGCGGCACGTCGAAACGAAGAAGATCAGCGCGTTCGTAGTGGAAGCGGATAGCGAAGGCGTGACGGTCGAACACCGGTGCCGGTTTATGGGGCTGAAGGCCCTGGCAAACGGCGTCGTGCGCTTCAAGAACGTCCGCGTACCGAAAGAGAACGTCGTCGGGGGAGAGGGCAAAGGGCTGCGTGTAGCGCTTACCGTGTTGAATGTCGGCCGGCTTTCCGTCCCCGCGGGCGCGGTGGGCGCCGCGAAAAAGTGCCTCGAAATCAGCCGGCGCTGGGGAAACGAACGGGTCCAGTGGGGCAAACCCATCGGCAAACACGAGGCGGTCGCACACAAGATCGCGGACATGGCAGCGGGCGTCTATGCGATGGAGACTATGCTCTACTCCGTAGCCCAAATGTGTGACTCGGAGACCTTCGACATTCGCCTGGAAACGGCGGCGGTCAAGGAATGGAACACCTGCCGCAGTTGGGAGATCATCGACGACACGTTTCAGATTCGCGGCGGTCGCGGCTACGAAACCGAGCGTTCGTTGGCGGAACGTGGTGAAGAACCCGTTCCCGTCGAGCGCATGATGCGCGACGCTCGCATCACCCGAGTCTTCGAAGGGACCAGCGAGATCCTGCATCTGCTGATGGCCCGCGAAGCTGTCGACAAGCATCTCGAAGTGGCCGGAGTTTTGCTTCGCTCCGACCGGCCGGTGCGGGTCAAGCTCCGCGCATTCCCGAGAATTGCCGGATTCTATGCCAAGTGGTACGCGGCGCAGTGGTGCGACTGGGGGTTCTGGCCCCTATACGACGATTACGGCCGTCTGGGCACCCATCTTCGATTCATCCGGCGCAGCAGCCGCCGTCTCGCGCGCCAGGTTTTTCACGGGATGGTGCTGTATCGTGGCCGGCTCGAAAAGAAACAGGCGTTCCTGTTTCGCCTGGTAGACATTGCCATGGAGTTGTTCGCCATGGCCGCGGCGTTGTCTCGTGTGAACGTCCGGGCGGAGCAGGGCCACCCGGATGCGGAGAAATCGTTCGAGCTGGCCGATGTGTTTTGCCGGTCGTCCCGCCGGAAAGTGAAACAACAGTTCCGCGAACTCTGGCACAACGATGACGATGCGAAGTATAAAGTAGCGCTCCAGACGCTGGCCGGCGAACATACGTGGGTCGAACGCGGTATCCTCGCCCACGACGAGGCCGCGTTTCCGCAGTCACTTGTGAAGACCGAGCAGTCCGAGACGAGTTCTGTCGCGGAAACAATCGCCACTCTCTGACGCGCGTTCGTAGCCGTCCGTCCCACATCCGAATTCTCCACGTCGCGCGGACGTCCAGCGTGTCGGTGGTTGCTTGAATTCACCGGCGGGGTGACCGATACAATTCCTCTGCAAGGCGTGGTCCGATCTGGCCACTGTAATTGAAACGCAAACGAACCAGCGAGGCGGACGGATGAAGACCTGGAGAATCGCGGGGATTAACTTCGATCACCTTCACATGGGCGACAATCTGCGGATGGCGCACGAGCACCCCTGGGTGGAGATTGTGGGGATCTGCCACGAGAATCACGAACGCATGAGGTCTGCAATTGATAACTTTAGTATTCCGGACGGCCTTGTCTTCACAGATTATCGCGCGTGTATAACGGAAACAAAACCAGACATCACTCTACTCTGTCCGGCCACCGCTAAGCATGGGGAGTGGACCGAAAAAGTCGCCCCCTTCGGCGTCCACATCATCATGGAAAAACCCTTTGCCGCATCACTGGCGGAGGCCGACCGGATGATCGCCGCGATGGCGTCCACGGGAAAACAACTCGCCATCAATTGGCCGTTGGCGTGGTACCCGCCGCACCGGACGGCCAAGCGGCTGATTGACGAGGGAGCGGTCGGCGAGGTGCTGGAGGTTCACTACTACGATGGCAACCGCGGGCCCTTGTGGCATGTGGCGGACAAGGTCGAGACAACGCGCGAGGAAGTCGCGGCGGAGAAGCCCAATAGCTGGTTCTACAAGAAAGATTACGGCGGCGGGTCGTTGCTCGACTATCTAGGCTACGGCACGACCCTGGGCACGTGGTTTCAGAGGGGCCGCAAGCCCATCGAGGTGACGGCGGTGGTGGACGAACCTGTGGGGCTAGAGGTGGATGAACACAGCATCACCGTCGCGCGGTACGCGCATGGCCTGTCAAAGTTCGAAACGCGGTGGGGGACCTTTACGGATCCGTGGACCCACCAGCCGCAACCCAAGTGCGGCTTCGTCGTGAAGGGCACGGAAGGTACGATCGGCAGTTTCGATTACGAGCAGACGATTCGTATCCAGTCCAGGGACTGTCCGGAGGGACGCGACATGCCGGTTGACGCCGTTGAACCGCCGTTCCAGAACCCGGTCCAGTACCTGATTCATTGCATCGAGAACGACCTGCCGGTGGAAGGGCCGCTTTCGCCGGGGATTGCGCGCATCGGACAACAAATCGTCGACTCCGCTGTCCTGAGCGCGAAACAAAAGCGAACGTTGCCGTTGGTTGAGCGCTGAGGTTCGCAAAACTGACTTGGAGATTTCCCCATGTCCGACAACCGGGAATGCCGATCCGAGGAGGTGCCCGTTATCGCGGCGCCGGAATTGCCGTATTTGCCCAGCGATCCTACGAGCTATCGCCCGCGAATTGGCCTGATAGGGTGCGGTGGAATCTCGCCCTATCACCTGGCCGCGTACAAGAAGGCGGGATATACCGTCGCCGCACTTTGCGATATCGATAAAAAGCGGGCCGAGGCGCGACGTGACGAGTTCTTTCCGGACGCGCAGGTGCACCTTGACTATGAAGACGTGTTTCGCCGCGACGATATCGAGGTAGTCGACGTCGCCACCCACACGGCCGAACGGGCGCCCATGATCGAATCGGCCATCGTGGCGAACAAACATGTGCTGAGCCAAAAGCCTTTTGTTACCGACCTGGAGCATGGCCGGATGCTGGGCGATCTTGCCGACGCGCAGGGGGTGCGGCTTGCCGTGAATCAGAACGGACGCTGGGCGCCGCATTTCAGTTACATGCGCGCGGCCATCGAACAGGGCCTCATCGGCGCCGTTGCGGCAGCCCATCTTGCCGTGCATTGGGATCATAATTGGACGGCAGATACGCCGTTCAACAAGATGCGGCACTTGATTCTCTTCGATTTCGCCGTGCATTGGTTCGATATCGTCACGTGTTTTATGGGCGAACAGCAGCCGACGCGCGTTTACGCGTCCATGCGGCGTTCGCCGTCTCAGAAGGCAGCCCCGGCATTGTTGGCCCAAGTACACATCGAGTATCCGGAGGCGCAGGCGTCGCTGGTGTTCGATGCGGATACCCATTGCGGCGCGTTCGACGAAAGCTGCGTTATCGGCGACCAGGGAACATTGCGCAGTTTCGGTCCGGACTTGAATACGCAAACGGTCACGTTCTCGACGGAGGAAGGCCGGGGCACTCCGACGCTCGAAGGGGATTGGTTTAGCAACGGTTTTCACGGCACTATGGCCGAGTTGCTGTGTGCCATTGAAGAGAATCGCGAGCCCTACAACAGCGCTCGCCACAATTTACGTTCTCTGGCGTTATGCTTTGCCGCGATTGCGTCCGCCGAAAGCGGACGGCCCGAGACTCCTGGAGAGGTTCGGCGGGTACCCGACACGGCGTTGTAGAACTTCTTTCGATTGCGCCCGCGATTAAGCCCTTCGGTACAGCAACGCATGCCGACCGTTCCTTCGTTCCCATTCCCGTCGCAACCTTTTGGCCTGTGCAGGTATTCATTGGGCAAGCAACATCTTGACGATGAATACTTTCTTCGGTATGTCGTCAAAGTTTGGTGAACCGATAAAGCCCAAGTCGATCAATTGAAGTCAGCACACGCGCTGGAAGATATGGAATCCATCAGTCTGAAACAGATGCTGTTTTTCGTTGTACTGTTGGTGTGTCTGGCGCTCTGGTACGCGGTTCTTCACAGGTGAATCCAAGCGGAAAGGGAGAAAGCACGATGGATTGGATCAGTCCCAAGCACCTTATCTTCTTTGCCGCGTTATTCATGTGCCTGATGGTGATGCACACCGTTACCCACTGATGGCCCAACGCCAACGTGTGACTCGCCCGCACTGGCGTTGACCCGCGAGTCCAATTCCTGAAAACGTTGACAGCGCCGTCCAGTACCCCTACACTACGTGTAAACGGCGTTTTTCCTCGATTCGTGCGATCCGTCGCGCGCCATTGGTTAATCGCTAAACAAATCGGCTGTTTTCCGTGGTTTCTGTGCAATCGCGGCTGCGCAGTTCTGGACTACCTGACAAAGGAGGTGCCTTATGGCAGATGCGAAAGTAGGAGATACCGTGAAGGTCCACTATACGGGCAAATTGGAAGATGGGACCGTTTTCGACACGTCGTCGGATCGCGATCCCATTCAATTCACCATTGGTGAAGGCAACATCATCCCCGGTTTCGAGAGCGCTGTCGTCGGCATGGCTCCGGGCCAGTCGAAAACCGAGACGATTCCGTGCGCGGAAGCCTATGGACCGCGGCATGACGAGATGATTCAATCCGTCGAGCGCACCGCGATTCCGGCTGATATCGAAGTGACGGAAGGGCAGCGCCTCCAGGTCTCTCAACCGGACGGGCAGGCCATGGTCGTTACGGTGACGGAAGTCAAAGAGGACAGTGTGACGTTGGACGGCAATCATATGCTTGCCGGCAAAGATCTGGTGTTCGATATCGAGTTGGTCGAAATCGCATCCTAAAGGATGGCGCAAACGTACTCCCTGGGGCGCGGTTCATGCCGCGCCCTTTGATTTAACAGTCCGGTATCTGAATCGTGTTGAAGAGCACATCCGTGTTCAAGTTGGACCTCGTGATCTTCCGGCGTTTGCGGCTTCTTGCAGGAGATCGAGATATTGGGTCGCGATCGTGTCCCAGGTATATCGGTCCAATACACGCTGCCGCGCACGTGCGCCCCACTCCGAACATTGCGCGTCCGATTCGAGCAGCGGGCCAAGGACTTCACGAAGGCCTGCCACATCGCCGGGCGTTACCGTGAACCCGGCGTCTCCGATGGTTTCCGCGCACCCAGTGTCGTTGGACGTGACCACCGCCGCCCCCGCCAGCATGGCTTCCAGGAGCGCCACCGAAGCGTTTTCCCGTTCGGATGGGAGACAGAAGATGGCGGCACTCTCGTAAAGCTCCCGAAGTTCGCGGGAGCTATGATCGACCCAGCCATGGAACACAACGTTCATTTCCAGGCGCGCTGCGAGGGTCTCGAGTTCACCTCGGAGGGGTCCGTCTCCGGCGATGTGGACTTCAACGTCCGAGTGCACGCCTTCCAGCGCGCGCAACACGTGCTGAAAACCTTTTCGCGGGAGCAACCGGCCCGCCATGAGAAGCCGTCTCCGCTTGGGCCCAGCCACGAGATGTGCCTCGCCAATGCCATTGGGAATGTGCCGGTACGATCCGGGGCCAATGGCGTGCTCGGCCAGATCCTGGAGATAGCGCGACGGCGTCACGACCGCATGCGCGTTACGGGCGATGGCGCGTAGAAGGGGACCGGTAACGCGATGCTCCGAGGTGAACCGGTCGGGGTTGAAACCCGGTACGTCTGACCCATGGGCCGTGATGACGTACGGAATGCGAGCGACGCGCGTAGCGGCCCACGCGAGGAGCCCCGTGGGAATGATGAAATGGCAATGGATTGCGTCGATGCCGCGATTGCGCAACCGGCTGACCGTGCGCGGAAAGGCAGAAAGCACGTAGCTCAGCATCTCCGGCGTTTCGCAGGTTTCCATGCGTTTGCGGAGGGCGGGGACGCGCGTGATCGTAACGCCGTTTTGCGTCTCCCGTCGCGGCAGGTCGCCGAATGCCATGGTAACGACCTCGACCGAATGGCCGCGCCGCGCATATTCCTCGCTGAGTTGTTGGCATACCGGGCCGGCGCCGCCGCCCAACGGGGGATACTCGTAGTTCAACACCAGGAAGTTCACGTTCCCCGCTCCGCATGACGCGTGGCCGGCTATTTGGGTCCGCTTAGCCCGTTCAGAACACGCCTGAACAACGTGTTGTTCCTTGCGCCCCCCGGCCGAACCGGAAGTCCTTCCGGAACGTGCCAATTTGCCGCCATTCCCTGCAATTCTTGAATCACACTGCGATAATCCAGCCAGCCGTACCCGCCGCAACCGAGTAAATGCCAGAAGCGGCCCAACTCGCTGTCTTCCCACTTGGGCGTCCCGCGCCGCGTAAGGGCACGGCGAATCCGTCGTTGGCTCGCGGAACCGCCCTCGGGAGCGTTCGCGGCGTATGGGGTATGGAGCACCAGGAATTGTTCGACAAGCGGCGCTACGCCCGGATCCCACGGAATCGGTGTGCGATCTTCCAGTTCCCAGTCCATCGTCCACAGCCGGACGATGCCATCCTTGCAGATCGACGCGGCAAAACGGCCGTCGAGACTTAGCCGCACGGCTTCGATGGTTTCGTTGTGTCCTTCAAACGAGTGTACCTGCTCGCCGGTCTCGATATTCCACAACCGCAACGTCATATCGCGGCTCGCAGACATGAGGTACCGGTTGTCCGCGCTGATGGAGAGTGACTGGACGGTGTCGCCGTGGCCGTCAAAGGATCGCACGTTTTTCCCGGTGGACAGGTCCCAAAGCTTTACTTCACCCGAGCGGCCCCACATGGTGCCGCTGCCGGAACAGGCATAGAGACCGTCGAGACTGAACGCGACACAGCGGACCGGTTGTGTATGCCCTTTCATGGTCGCCAAGCATTTACCGGAGCTTAACTCCCAGACCTGGAGGATCTTATCCTCGCCCGCAGAGAGCAGAAGGCGTTCATCCGGGCTCCATCGGACGACATTGACGTCGGCGCTGTGCCCGACGAAGGTTCCCATACACCGCCCGGTCGCCACGTCCCAGATTCGGACGGCGCGTCCGCTTGCCGAAACGGCATATCGAATATCTGAGGTGAGATCGACCGAGTTGACCATTTCGGGTTGCCGTTCAAACGTCTGGAGGAGTTTTCCGCGGGTTGCGTCCCAGAGTTTGATATCCCATCCGCCCGTCAGCGCACGCGTGCCGTCATCGCTAAGACAGACGCTTACGACGGAACCGGCCTCGCGATCGAACGCGCATACGGTCGTTGCGCGGGAAACATCGTGAAGTGACAACGCATTTTCTTCATTCGCAACCAACGCGTGCCGGGCGTTGGGGGTGACATAGGCAATCTTCACCGATCCGGTTTGGTGGGTCAGGCCGGTTTCTTCCCAGGCCCCTTGGAACTTCACACGCGGCAGGCGCGTATAGAGCGAACGCCACTCGTGCATAGCTTCGGGTGTGCGGCGGTGGCCCGGTTGGGACCGCGCCGTCCGCAAGTGTTTCGCCGCATCCAGAAATTTACCGTGCGCGATCGCAGACTGCGCGTGGTGTAACGTTTCATCGAAGGCGCGGCTCGTGGATAGCGCCACCTCACTCGCGACGGCTTGGCAGATGAGCGTGGGGGCCACGATCGGCTGCGCGACTTCAGCCGTCCGCCAAAGGCGAACGGATGTATCCTCGCCGCCGGAAACGACGAATTGCCGGTCGGCGGCCATGGCGATTGCAGTGACGGCCCCCTCGTGTCCGGTGAAAGTATTCAGGCACCTTCCGGTGGTCGTTTCCCAGAAACGGACCGTTCGATCGCGGCTTCCGGAAACGGCATATTGACCGTCGTCGCTGATGGCCGCCCCCAAAACCGGGCCCTGGTGTCCGGAACACGTGGCGAGACATTCGCCTGCGGCGGGATGCCAGAGTTTAAGCGATCCGTCCCGGCTGGCGGAGAGGGCAAAGCGTCCGTCTCGACTGAGTGTCAATGAGACGATGGCGCCGCCGTGCGCGTCGATCGCGTGGGTGCAGCGGTGTCCCGCCACGTCCCAGACGCGGATCGTGCCATCCTGATCGCCCGATATCGCGAGCAGCCCGGCGGTGTCAACGGCCAACGCAGTGACCGGTCCCCGATGTTCCTCGAAGGTATCCACACAGGTGCCCGCTTCGATGTCCCAGACTCGGATGGTACCGTCCGAACTTGCGGACATCGCCTTTCGATCGTCGGCCACGATGGCCGCCGCTTCAATCGAGTCGCGATGCCCTTCGAGTGTCTGAATGCATTCGCCGGTGGCAACGTCCCAGAGCCGAACGGTTCGATCCCGGCTACCGGACAAGACGAGCGTGCCATCGGGATTGAACGCGACGCAGGTCACCGAGTTCTGGTGGCCCTCGAACGAGTTGGCGCATGCACCGGAGTTCGCGTCCCACAATTTGAGCGTGTTATCCGCGCTCCCCGTAAGAACCCGGCTGCCGTCGCGACTGACCGCCGCCGCATTCACGGTATCTTGATGGCCTTCCAACGTTCGCATCATGGACCGCGTTTGTGCGGAGTACTGGTTGGCGAGTGTCAGCATCGCGCCAATTTCTTTGCGCTCCTTCGCCAGGGGCTCGACGTGCTTCAACGTTTTTTGCGCCGCAGCAAAATCGCCGTGTTCCATATGAGCCAACGCCAGGGTGTAATAGGGGAGCCCATCCCCCGGGTGAAATTTCACAATCTCGTGAAGCCGCGAGAGCACTGCGTCGTCGGTCATCCGGCCCGCGCGCCAGCGTTCCATGCAGAGATTGTAGGTAGATTCCGGATGATGGGGATCGGTCGTGAGGGCCCGTTCCCAGGCGTGCTCCGCGGCAGTGATCTTGCTCAAGTCGAGCAACGATACGCCGCGGTTGTTCAGGCTGTCCGCGAGCGCCTTCGCGGGTTTGGGCCGCCGGCGGGGATAGTCCGTAGCCGAAACCTGCCGGTACGCTTCCTCCATGGTGGCTGCCACTTCGTTCATGTCTTTCGGTCGCGCTTCGGGATCGATCTGAAAACATTGGCGTAAAAGGTTCGCGATGACCGGAGGCATGGGGAGGAGGCGCTCATTCGTCTCGATCTGCCGTAGAAAGCGTTGCAACAACTCCGGGCCTTCCGTACCCCGCCGCCAGACCACCTTCACGGTAAATGCCTGAAGGACGCAAAGAGCCCAGCTCCAGATATCGGTTTTTTGGGTGAGTTTGTCCCGGTTGGCCTGTTCCGGCGAGCAGTAAATACGGGTCATGCCCAGGTTGGTGACCCGGTCGTCGGTGGAGGCTTCCCCGGCCGCGCTGGCTGCCATGACATGTGCCCGCGCGAGTCCAAAGTCCGTCACCTTGGCGGTTTCGTCTTTCGTAATGAGAACGTTGGCCGGTTTCACGTCCTGGTGGACGAGCCCCCGGTCGTGTGCGTGCTGCAGCCCCCACGCCATCTGGATTCCCATGTCGCAGATGCGTTCGAGCGCTTTCTTAGCCCCGCCTTTGTAGATGAGCCCGTCGTCAATGAATTCCCACAAAGACCCCCCGTCCACGTATTCGGCGAATACGCGGGGAATCCCGCCCAGACGGCGAACGTAGTAACAACTCACGATGTTGGGATGAAGACCGAGGCTGACCCAGGTCTCGCATTCGCGCTCGAAGTTAATCGCACCGTCGCGTTTCAACAACGTCTTTGCCTTGGGGCTTTTCACGGCCAGGGGCATGTTCCAACCGCGGTGATGCACCTTGAACACTTTGCCCATGCCGCCCTCACCCGGAACGTCGAGAATTTCGTAGAGATTCAGGATGACGTCGCCGACTTTCCATTCCACCGGGACGCCGTCCTCGCCAACCTGTTCTTGTAGCTGAAGTTCGGCGTCCGGGGAGTGTTCGTCATCCATCGGGACGACTGTGTTGGCGTCGGCGACCACGTCGCGGCCACACTGTGGACATTGGCCCGCTTGCCCCATGCGGGCTTCATCCACGGTGAAATGCTTCCCGCATTCGCAGGTCAGCACGAATATGCGTCGCGACATGGGTACCTCAAAAACACGTTAACTTGCGCCCAATCCACTTGAGATTGGCCAGGTAGCCTTGCGGGAACCAGCTCAGGAGAATCCCAGAAGATGCGGCGCAATTAGTATACCAAGAGCGTGTCGGATTCGGTAACTCGCCTCGGCTTGCGCTTGGTGCGCGAGCCGGCGACAATACCCCGCGTGTTTACAAGCTCGAAATCCGAGGGTCAAGAAACAATCGCGCAAACCGCCCCATTCTTCGTTGCGATTGGCGGGGCCTCATGCTCGGGAAAGACCTTGCTCGCAGGAACGGTGGCCGCGACGTTGCCCAAGGAGTCCTGTACCATCCTGTCATTGGATTGGTTCTACCGGGATCGGTCTCACCAGCCTGTTGCCGAACGAGCAACCGCCAATTTTGACGAGCCGGACGCGCTGGAATGGCCGCTGATTCGATCCCAAATTGAATCGCTCGCACGTCGCGAATCCATTCGAGTACCCGAGTATGATTTCGCTACCCACGCACGAACGCGACGGACCCGTTTGCTCGCGCCGAAATCCGTCGTAGTGATTGAGGGGTTACTCGCGCTCTACGATCCGGAGGTTCGAGGCCTTTGCGATCTCCTCGTATTTGTCGAAGCGCCGTCGGTTGTGATGTTGGAACGGCGCATCGCGCGGGACGTACGCGAACGGGGACGAACGCGCGAATGTGTGGCACGCCAGTACACGTCCCAGGTGCTCCCCATGGCGAAAACGTATGTATTGCCGACCCGAGCCTACGCCGGCATCATCGTGGACGGTACCGAGCCGGTTGAGAAGTCGGCCCGGCGCGTTGCGGAACGGATTCTCGCCGCAGGTCCCGCGTTGTGATTCGATAGGGAGACGGGAAACGCTACCGATTGAAGGCCTCAAGAACCGGTGTCGCGATCCAGGCTGGGGGAGGCGTCACGTTCAGCAAATAGGCGATCGTGGCAGCGGTCTGATACGTATAAACGGGATTCACAATCTCGTGGTTCTCGACGACTCCGGGCCCCGCTACCATCCAAGGGATTTCGATTTCCTCCATGGTGGCGCCGCCGTGGTGGGTTCCTTTGCCGCCATGGTCGGATGTGACGAGTAGAATGGTCGATTTGCTTGCACCGGATTCGTCGATCGCTTTCTCGATTGCTCCGACGTATCGGTCGGCTTCTTCCACCGCCCGAAGATACTCCGGCGAACCCCAGCCATGTCCGTGGCCCGCGTGATCGACGTGGTCCAGGTGAATGAACGTCAAGGCCGGTTTGTGCTCAACGATGTATTCCGCGGCCCGTTGGGTCGTCACGTTGGGTCCTTTGGTGTCCGCACTCCAATCGACCGCATCGTGCTCGAAGAGACGTCCGAACCCGCTCCAATCGTAAAACACCGCGAGATGCGACTTCGGTCGTTGCTCGCGAAGCGCACTGAAGATGGTGGGAAAGATTCCGCCCGGACCAACCGCTACCGGTGCGATATCGAACTGGTCTGGTTGCCAATCGTTGGAGGTGACGCCGTGCTGTTCCGGGCCGGCGCCCATGATCATCGAAGCCCAGTTCGGGCTGCTGCTCGTGGGCATTACGGCGCGGGCCGTCATCGTATATGCGCCCCGCGCCATCATCGCATCGAGGTTCGGCGTCGACGCCGCGCGTATGCCTGCCGGGCTCATGCCATCAACGCCGACCACGACGACGTGTTTAACGCGAGGTGTTCCCGCGCTTGCGGCGCCGATACCGAGGGCGAGTGCGGTGATCACCAGGATTGCCACCGGAGCCGTCATCATTCGAGGGATTCGCGTACGCACCATTCGGAGCCTCGTTTCCTTTACAGCGGACGCTGCCTTTCCGAAATCGCTGTAGGTGGTCGGCGCCGGCTAGTTTACAAATTTGAGCAAGTGGTAGTTTCGTTTTCCAGTGCGCGCTATGGCGATGCGTTCACCGCACAGCGATTGCTCGGTCAGTTTGACGTTGTCACTGGTGACGCGCTCGTTATTCAGATACAGGCCCCCGTTTTGAATGAGCCGCCGGGCTTCCCCTTTGCTCTTGAAGACGCCACACTCGACAAAAACGTCGACCAACAACTTTTCCTCACCTAGTACGCTCCGGTTCAACTCCGCAGTCGGGACTTCGCTAAATACGTCTTCGATCGTCGCATCGTCCAGACCAGCCAGCGAACCGCCGAACATGGCGTCGGTCGCCTTTTTCGCGTTGGCAAGGGCTTCCTCGCCATGGACCATGCGCGTGACCTCTTCCGCGAGCCGTCGTTGGGCCGCTCGTTTCTCTGGGGACTGCGCGATCTCCGCCTCCAAGCCCTCGATTTCCTCGCGCGGGAGGAAGGTAAAGGTCCGGAGCCACTTGGGCGTCTCGGCATCGGTCTGATTGATCCAGAACTGGTAAAACTTGTACGGCGACGTTCGTTTGGCATCGAGCCATACCGCCCCTGATTCGGTCTTACCGAACTTGGTCCCGTCCGCCTTCGTGACCAGAGGCCACGTCAGCCCGAAGGCCTCGTCGTTCCGGAGCCGCCGGATCAGGTCCATGCCGGAAACGATGTTGCCCCATTGATCGCTGCCGCCTACCTGCAATTTGCAGCCGTATGTATCGTACAAGTGAAGAAAGTCGTAGGCCTGAAGCAGCATGTACGAAAACTCGGTGTAGCTGATGCCGTGATCGCGGTCTTCCAGCCGCGCGCGGACAGACTCGCGCGCGACCATCGCATTCACCGAGAAGAGTTTGCCGATGTCGCGCAAGAAGTCGACGAGCGTAAGTTCGCCAAGCCAATCTGCATTATTGACCAGGACCGCCCCGCCATCCGTCGCGAAATCCAGAAACCGCGTCAATTGCAGTCGGATTCCCTCGGTGTACTGCGCGAGGGTATCCGAATTCAAGAGCTTTCGCTCTTCAGACTTGAAGCTGGGGTCACCCACCATCCCCGTCGCGCCGCCGACCAGTGCGACGGGGCGATGCCCAGCCCGTTGGAAATGCATGAGCCCCACGATGGCCATGAGATGCCCTATGTGGAGACTGTCTGCCGTGGGATCGAATCCGGCATACACGACGAACCGATCTTTTTGAAGCCGCTCGGCCAACTCGGGATGCGTGACTTGATTGACCAAGCCGCGCCAACTGAGTTCATCAAACAAATCCATTGCGAATCTCCAACAGAGGTGTAGTGCCTGCTGCGAACCTGCGACAACCGGTCTGCCTGGCTGGGCTCCCCACGAGGGCCGGCGGGCACGGGAAGAGAAACCGAAGGTGAGTGTCAGAGAGCGACATAGGCGCCGCAGACGCGCGAAACGCCTACGGGGATCCCTCGCACGGTCAATGTTCGCTTCTGAATCATGGCGGAATTCTAACAAACGGATGGACGAGGGTCAACGAAACAGCGTAAAATGAAGGGCTTGGGCAGAAATCCGGAGGCCGGTGGAGACGGCTGGAAGGGACGGCTCTGAACTGCTTGACACCGGTCCTAAACCTTTGCTATATTTTGCAAAAGCCGCCCTTCCGGGGCGGTTGACTTTTTTCTTGGGCGCCGCTGGCGTAGCTCAGTTGGTAGAGCAACGGATTTGTAATCCGTGGGTCGGGGGTTCGACTCCCTTCGCCAGCTCCACTTTACCAAACTGGATTGGCATGGCTGAACGTTAAGCTTTTGCTTGTGGTGGGATGCCCGAGTGGCTAAAGGGGGCGGGCTGTAAACCCGCTGGCTTGCGCCTACGTAGGTTCGAATCCTACTCCCACCACCATTTACTATAGATAGATTTGAAGCGAATATCCGGGCGGGAATAGCTCAGTTGGCTAGAGCATCAGCCTTCCAAGCTGAGGGTCGCGGGTTCGAATCCCGTTTCCCGCTCCATATAAATTTGATATACCGGGCCCGCGTAGCTCAGTTGGTAGAGCACCTCCATGGTAAGGAGGGGGTCAACAGTTCGATTCTGTTCGTGGGCTCCACTTTTTCCATAGTTTTTATATCGAATGGCATATCCGGGAAGTGCCGCCGATTCGCGGCGGTGCGACGGCAGGTGTCGGACAGACACGGTAACTTCGTGAGGGAGGTTTGAGAGAACCATGGCCAAGGCGAAATTTGAGCGAACGAAGCCCCACGTGAACGTGGGAACGATCGGCCACGTGGACCACGGGAAGACGACGTTGACGAGCGCGATCACGAGGGTGCTGGCCGAGACGGGCGGCGCCACGGAGATGAAGTTCGACGAGATCGACAAGGCGCCGGAAGAGAAAGAGCGCGGGATCACGATTTCGATCGCCCACGTGGAGTACCAGACGGAGAACCGTCACTACGCGCACGTGGATTGCCCGGGCCACGCGGACTATATCAAGAACATGATCACGGGTGCGGCCCAGATGGACGGCGCGATCCTGGTGGTGGCGGCCGACGACGGTCCCATGGCGCAGACGCGCGAGCACATCTTGCTGGCGCGCCAGGTGAACGTGCCGGCCATCGTGGTGTGGCTGAACAAGGTGGACATGGTGGACGACCCCGAGTTGCTGGACCTGGTCGAGCTGGAGCTGCGCGAGCTGCTGACCAAGTACGAGTTCCCGGGCGACGACATCCCGATCATCCGGGGTTCGGCCCTGGCGGCGATGGAGAACCGGGACCCGGAGATCGGGCACAACGCGATTCTGGAGCTGATGAAGGCGGTGGACGATTACATTCCGACGCCGACGCGGGCGCTGGACAAGAGCTTCCTGATGCCCATCGAAGACGTGTTCACGATCACGGGCCGCGGCACAGTGGTGACGGGCGCCATCAACCAGGGCGTAATCCACGTGCAGGACAAGGTCCAGTTGGTGGGCATCAAGGACACCAAAGAGACGGTCGTGACCGGCGTGGAGATGTTCCGCAAGCTGATGGACGAAGGGCAGGCGGGCGACAACGTTGGGCTTGTTGCTGCGCGGCATCGAGCGCGACGACGTGCAGCGCGGGATGGTGGTGGCCAAGCCGGGTTCGATCACGCCGCACACCAAGTTCGAGGGCGAGGTCTACGTGCTGAAGAAGGAAGAGGGCGGACGTCACACGCCGTTCTTCAACGGCTACCGGCCCCAGTTCTACTTCCGGACCACGGACGTGACGGGTAACTTGCAGTTGCCGGAAGGCGTGGAGATGGTGATGCCGGGCGACAACGTGACGATCTCGGCCGAACTGATTACGCCCATCGCCATGGCCGAGAACCTGCGCTTCGCCATCCGCGAAGGCGGACGGACCGTCGGCGCGGGCGTCGTGACCAAGATTATCGAATAACGTAACCAACCAACGGTTGGCCGTTACGAAATTGAAAAACAGCCCGTCGAAACGGTATGCTAGCACGCATTTTGTGTGCAGGGCCGTTTCGCGTTTCGAACTATCGACGGCAACAGGGTTTACACTGCAGGACTGTAGCTCAACTGGCTAGAGCAGCGGCCTCCAAAGCCGAAGGTTGGGGGTTCGAGTCCCTCCAGTCCTGCCATTTTTTATATTAAGGGTAAGTGTGTTGAAACACCATGGCCAAACAAGCGACCGCAGTAAGGAGACCCATGGCTAAGCAATCGCCCGCGGCTACAGGGGCGTCTGAACCGGGCATGATCGCCCGGATCCAGCAGTTCTTCCAGGAAGTCATGGTTGAAATGAGCAAAGTATCATGGCCTTCGAAGGACGAGCTTAAAGCCCATACGTCGATCGTGATGGTGACGCTGCTGATTCTCGCGGCCATTATCGGTCTGTATGACTGGGTGTTCCTGCGCGCAATTCAGTTGCTGCTGCTGTTGGGATAGGGAACAACGAACGTGACGACGGAAGAAACACCCGAAGAAGTGCACGAGACCCCGGAGGTAGCCGATCCGGAGGCCGAGGAAGCGCCGGAAGCAGCCGAAGCGCCGGACACGGCCGGCGTTGTGGAGGAATCCGCTACGTCTGAGCCGTCCGAGGCTGCCGAGGCGTCCGAAGCATCCGAGACCCCGGAAGCGGAGGAGCCTGTCGAATCGTCCGAATCTGCGGAGACGGACGACGAAGAATCTCCGGAGCCGGCGAAGAAGGATGACGGGATTAAGCGCCGGTGGTATGCCCTGCACGCATACTCAGGCCAGGAAGCGAACGTCAAGAAGAATATCTTGATCCACGCCGAGCAAGGCGGTCTTCAGGACGTCATTGGCGACGTGTTGGTGCCCATGGAAGAGGTTGCCGAGATCAAGTCCGGTGAGAAGAAGATTTCCAAGCGGAAATTTTTCCCGGGCTATGTGTTAATTCAGTTGCCCGCGCATCCGGAGCGCAATCCGGAACTGTGGCACCTGATCAAGGAAACGCCGGGCGTCAGCGGGTTCATTGGCTCCCGGACCGTCCCGGTTCCCCTGGAAGACGGGGAGGTTGAGGCAATTCTCGAGGAACTCCGCGGAGAACGCGAGCGGCCGAAACCGAAAGTCAAATTCGAGCACGGCGAGCGGGTCAAAATCATTGACGGGCCGTTCTCGAATTTCCTGGGTAATATTGATGAGATTAACGCCGAACGCGGC
Source organism: Candidatus Hydrogenedentota bacterium (assembly GCA_963745075.1). Taxonomy (GTDB): domain Bacteria; phylum Hydrogenedentota; class Hydrogenedentia; order Hydrogenedentales; family SLHB01; genus JAHDWY01. Next base: position 52,682 of record CAVUWV010000013.1, read on the forward strand.
ACGCTCAAGGTGATGGTGGAAATCTTCGAGCGCCTCACCAGCGTCGAAGTCGAGTTCTGGCAAGTTGAGAAAATGTAACGCGGCCCCACGGGCCATATCACGGTAGAGGACAAACGGAGCACTATCATGGGTAAGCCAGCCAAAGGCAAGGGCCGGAACGTCATGGCACAGATTAAGTTGCAGTGCCCTGCCGGCCAGGCCAATCCGGCCCCGCCGGTCGGTCCGGCATTGGGCCAGCACGGGGTCCAAATTATGGACTTCTGCAAGCAGTTCAATGAACGCACGAAAGATCAGCAGGGCCTGATCATTCCGGTCGTTATTACGGTCTTCGAGGATCGGTCGTTCACGTTCATCACCAAGAGCCCGCCCGCGGCGGTGTTGCTCAAGCGTGCGGCCAAGCTGGCGAAGGCGTCCGGTGAACCAAACAAAACCAAGGTGGGTTCGGTCACCAAGGCCCAACTCAAGGAAATTGCCGAGTTGAAGCAGGCGGACCTGAACGCCGCGTCTGTCGAAGCCGCCATGCGCATGATTGCGGGTACCGCCCGCAGCATGGGATTGACGGTCGAAGTCTGATCGTATTGTTGATGCTGGCGCACCCGGCCCGGGCGCGCCGGTTGGAGGATGACCGGGATTTGTTCCGGTCTTGATGTGGGAGGGCCGTAGGCCCGTCGGAACCACAGGAGATTCGAATCATGGGAAAGTTGAGTAAACGTACCTCCGCGCTGCAGGACAAAATCGGCGATAAACAATTCTACTCCCTGCCCGAAGTTGCTGCCAGCGTCAAAGATTGCGCCACCGCCAAATTCGATGAAACTATTGACCTCGCCTTCTATTTGGGCGTTGATCCGCGCCATGCCGAGCAAATGGTTCGTGGAACGGTTTCTCTCCCGCATGGTACCGGTAAGCCGGTGCGCGTCATCGTTTTTTGCAAACAGGCCGAGCAGCAGAAAGCGGCGGAAGATGCCGGCGCGGAAGAAGTCGGCGCCGAAACCCTCGTTGCCAAAGTGAAAGAGGGATGGACCGATTTCGACGTTGCGGTTGCCGCGCCCGACATGATGGGTGAAGTGGGTAAACTGGGTAAGATTCTCGGACCCCGGGGCCTGATGCCCAGCCCGAAGGCCGGAACCGTGACGCCGAAGGTCGGTGAAGCTGTTGCGGAGATCAAGAAGGGCAAGATCGACTTCCGCGTCGACAAGAACGCGAACATGCATGTGCCGGTCGGCAAGGCATCGTTCACCGCGCAGCAGATCGAAGAGAACGCCGCGGCCGTGATTCAGTCGGTTCTGAAGGCCCGCCCCGCGGCCTGCAAAGGAACGTACCTGAAAGCCTGCACGATGAGCAGCACGATGGGTCCGGGGTTCAAGATGGATCCGGCGGCGCTGACGTCGACCTACAAATCGAACTAGACTACCCCTCTCCAATTTCGACATCGCGATGGACGCGGTGGGAGAACTGAACCACGGTGCACGTGGGGTGCACCTCACCGTCCTCGGGGCAGGAGCGCGAAACGAATTATGAGCAAGTATCTCTTTACATCGGAATCCGTGACTGAAGGCCATCCCGACAAGGTTGCTGACGCGGTATCCGATGCGATTCTGGACGCCATGATCGAACAGGATCCCGATAGCCGGGTCGCGTGCGAAACCCTGGTAAACACCGGGCTCTGCGTGGTGGCCGGCGAGATTACGTCCAAGGCGGTCGTTGATGTTCCGGCGGTCGTGCGAAAGGCGATTACGGACATCGGCTACGTTGGCGGCGATTCCGGTTTCGATGGAAATACATGTGCGGTATTGGTAAACCTCGATAAACAGTCGCCCGATATTTCCATGGGCGTCACGGCAACCACCGACCGCGAACAGGGCGCCGGGGACCAGGGGATGATGTTCGGTTACGCCACGAACGAAACCCCCGAACTGATGCCCATGCCGATTCTGCTGGCTCACAAGCTGGGGAGCCGGCTTTCGGAACTGCGCAAGAACGGGACCTTGCCCTGGCTCCAGCCGGACGGCAAGTCGCAGGTCACGATCGAGTATGTGGACGGAAAGCCGGTTCGCATCGATACGGTGGTGATCTCGAATCAGCATTCCGATAGCGTTACGCAGGACGAAATTCGTAAGCGCATTATCGAACAGGTGATTGAACCCATCTTGCCGAAGAACCTTGTCAACGGCGAGATCAAGTATCACATCAATCCGACGGGACGTTTCGTGGTGGGCGGTCCGGTTGGCGACAGCGGCGTCACCGGCCGCAAAATCATCGTCGACACCTACGGCGGCATGGGGCACCACGGCGGCGGCGCCTTCAGCGGCAAAGACCCGTCCAAAGTCGACCGTTCTGCCGCGTACATGGCGCGGTATATCGCGAAGAACGTGGTTGCAGCGGGAATTGCCGACCGGTGCGAAGTCCAGTTGGCTTATGCCATCGGCGTTGCGAAACCGGTTTCGATCAACGTGACCACCTTCGGAACAAACAAGATTCCGGAAGAGAAAATTGAAGCGATCCTGATGGAACACTTCGATTGCCGTCCGGCCAGCATCGTCAAGACTCTCGATCTGAAGAAACCCATATTCCGGAAAACGGTCGCCTACGGGCACTTTGGGCGCGAAGATCAGGGATTCCGTTGGGAAGAAACCGATCAGGCAGATGCCCTGCGGAAGAAGGCGGAGCTTTAGTTCCTCGAGTAGTATCGTCCCCGGTGCGGGGTTGCGCGCGGGACGTGAAGTAATCGACTTATCGGAGATCCAGTGATTTGCGGGAGAGGTGTACCCGAGCATGGGGTGCACCCGAAAGGAGAGAGAACCCATGAGCAGTCTATTGACGGCTCGCGACATGAACGACGACGACGGTTCCAAGGACCGCTCGTTTTGGACTGTCATCGGCAAAGGTAATAAGAAGCTGGTATTTCGTCCGGCGAAATCGCTCGCCTTGCCGTTAGTTGGCAGTCACAACTGACACCGTTCCTGTGCGGAATCAAAGACCCCGGGTCGCTCAAGCGCCTCGGGGTCTTTTCATTTTGGGCGCCGATTGATCGATGATGATCCGGGTGCGACAATCGAACGGTATGAAATCGATCGCGAACACGGAAGAGGATTGACCCTGCCATGAAAGTCCACGATTTTGCGTATCAAATCGCGATGCACACCATTCGACTCCTGGAGGAAACGCAACACTACAAGATTCCCGATGCGACCCGGAAGCAGATCGGAGAACGAATCCTGCAAGATGTGGATGCGATTCTGAAGCAATCCCAGTAATGGGGTTGATTGGAAAGATGCGGAGGCGCGGGCCGAGGCGTTCAGCCCGCGCCTCCTTCTCACTCCGTCGTCCCAAGGTTGGTGACGGCTGCTGGGGAGCCTCCTTCTATTCGGTCGGAGCGGGAGGAGGCGGAGGTACGTCTACTTGGGCCCGGGATCCCTGCGGCCCGCGATCGCCATCGAACTGACGAGGACCATGCGGTCCGCGGCCGTCGTCATACCCGCGAGGACTACGGGGTCCGCGCGGACCGCCCATTCCTTCGGGGCCGTCCGGCCGGGGCGGACGATGCTGGGCGTGGAACTGATCCCATTCCGGACGGGTAATCGATCCGTCGCCATCGGCGTCGATGTCTTCAAAGGGCGGCGGTCCCATGGGGCGGCCCGGACCCATGCCCTCGCGACGACCTTGCGGCCCTTGCCGTCCGGGCTGCCACTGGCCATCCTGGGCTCGTTTTCCATGGGGACCCGTCATGTCGCACTCGCCGGGCCGATGACCGTCACGCGCGCCGTATGGTCCACGCGGTCCCTGTGGGCCTTGGAATTGACCGCGCGGGGGTGGGGGACCTTGGCGATCATCATAGCCGCGAGGCCCTTGCGGTCCGCGAAACTGATCCCGAGGCGGCGGCGTAGCTTGAAACTGGTCCGCATCCGGCGGCGGTGGCGGAGGCCCGGGATCGACCGCCTGCGAATCGTTGGGTGGCGGCTGCGGCGGTTGTGCCTGCGCCGCGACGGTCAGCAGGCACACCAAGGCCAATGCCGTTATCCCGGTGAGCAGGTGGTTCAGCATTCGTGTCGTTGTCATAAAACTACCCTCCTGAATCCCGTTAGGGTTCGTTGACCTTTTCTCAACTCCGACCTGATTGTGCCCGGCGACATTAACGGGACCCCGGAGGATTTCATGACAAAACCTTAATCTTCCGTATTCGGAACAACGTCCACATCGAGGGTATACTTTGCCAATGAAAGTGTTGGTCGTGGAAGACGAGAAGCAGATTGCGGGCTTCGTTAAAAAGGGGCTCGAGGAGCAGGGTTTCACTGTGGACGTCTGCGACAATGGGAACGACGGGTATACTTTCGCGACAACCCAATCCTACGACGCCATCGTGCTGGACATTATGCTGCCCGGCCGTGACGGGCTCAGCATCCTGAAGAATCTTCGCAAACGGAAAAACGCGGTCCCGGTCATCCTGCTCACTGCGCGGAGCGAACTGGATGAACGTCTCGAAGGGCTTAATCTGGGCGCGGATGACTACCTCACCAAGCCTTTCTTTGTGGAGGAACTGATCGCGCGCATCCGCGCGGTGGTCCGGCGCGCCTCCGGCGAACAGCTCAGCATTCTGCAGATCGAGGATCTCACGATCAACGTAATCACGCGTGAGGTTAAGCGCGGAGATCGTGGCATTTCCCTGACGGCACGCGAATTCAGCCTGTTGGAGTATTTGACGCGGTCACCCGGCCGGGTGTACACCCGCACGCAGATTCTCGAACACGTCTGGGGGTACGACTTCGATCCGAATACCAATCTAATCGACGTGCACATCCAACGCCTGCGGAAAAAGCTCGACGCCGGAAGCGCATCGCCCCTCATTGAAACCGTGCGTGGTGTCGGGTACCGCATCAAACGGACGGAATAACGTCATGATTCGGATTCGGTCTTTCCGGTTGCGTATCACGCTTCTGTCGGTTCTGCTTTCCGGCGTCGTGCTGATCGCTTTTGGGGCGTGGAGCTGGTCCCTGATCCGACGAATCAGCCTGGACCGGATCGACGACGAAATCCGCGGTATCGGACACCTCCACCTTTCCGAACATCGGCCTCCGGAACACTGGAACACCGTCGGGGAGTCTCTCGCATCCATTCGGTTCGGAGACCAACAAAAGGGCGAGCCGTTTATCCTGCTCGTGAAGAATCGGCGTAACGAAACGCTTCATGTGTCCCCGGGATGGCCCGCGGACCTTCCTGCGTCTGAGTTTCCTGCACCGACAGGCGATCTGCCGCCGCCGCTGGAAGGTCCACCCGACGGGCCACCGCGCGCCGGAGCACCCCTAGAGCCCCGGCGGGGTCCTCCACCCGGCAATCGCGGGCCGGGTTTTCGACCTAACCCGATGGACGGCGAGGGACAACCCATACGCCCGCCTGGGGGTTTTCAAGGCCCTCCAGGGCCGGAAGGTCCGCCCAATGGGAGGCGACCCGAAGACCAAGGCCCGCGTCGCGGACCCGGATTTCGCGGCGGTCCGCCGCCACCGATTCCGTTGCCGGTTAATCCTCCGGTAATCGTAACGCGTATTGCGGACGGCAAGGAGTGGCGCATCGGGATCATGGGCAACCCCGAAGTGACCATGGTACTCGGGATCAATCTTGACCGGTACAACGCGGAGATGGGCCGTGTCAGAACCGCCTTCCTCCTGGCGTTGCCGGCCGCGCTTTTACTCATTGCCGCCGGCGGCTGGTTTCTGGCGCAACGGGCGCTGCGGCCGGTGGCGCGTCTCACGCGAACCGCGGAGGGAATCACCGCGCGCGGATTGGATCAACGCATCCCACCGTCGGACGACGACGTCGAGTTCGTCCGACTGATCGGCGTGTTCAACGAAATGCTGGATCGATTGGAGAAAAGCTTTCAACAAGCGGTGCGATTCAGCGCGGATGCTGCGCACGAACTCAAAACGCCCCTGACGATTTTGCAGGGGGAATTGGAACAGGCGCTTCAGACCTGCCCACCCGGTTCACCGCAACAGCAATCCTACAATAAGCTTTTGGAAGAAGTGCAGCGGCTGAAGAGCATTATGCGTAAGCTCTTACTGCTATCGCTGGCGGATTCGGGACAACTCAAGTTGACGTTTGAACCGCTCGACCTGAGTTCGATCCTCGAATCCGTCTACGAAGACACCCAGATTCTCGCTCCCCAGCTCTCCGTACAGCGCGATATTGCCTCCGGCGTGTGGGTCAATGCCGACCGGGATTTGCTGCGTCAGGTGGTGCAGAACTTGACCGGAAACGCCATCAAATACAACCGGAAGGGCGGCACGATCCACTTCCGCCTGCGTTCAGACGGACAGGCCGTGCGCCTGTCTATCGCCAATACGGGCAAAGGAATCCCCGCGACGGAACGCGAGCGTATTTTCGATCGGTTCTATCGCGCCGACCCCTCGCGCAATCGCAAGGTGGAAGGGGTTGGCCTCGGTCTGAGTCTGGCAAGGGAAATCGCGCGAGCCCACCACGGCGATCTGCAACTGGACGACACGCGGGACGGCATCGTTGCATTCACGCTAACCCTGCCGGTATTCAACCAAACGTAGTCCGCATTCCTCCCAGCGCGGCGCAGCCGCAACCAAATCCGAAATCCGAAGCACGAAATTCGAAACAAGTCCCAATGTTCCAAATGAGGAATGACCAAAACGGTTCTGCCGAGCCGAGACCCGCAAAACAACTTTGCATGGACAGGTATTCACATGCATGCGTATTCCGGCGATTCCGTCACATGCAGCCCCGGATGGGGCGACCCGAGCCTAGTCACGCCGCAGGCGTGATGGAGCGAGGTACGAGCGGAACCCTGGGTCAGACGAGCACCCTCTCCACACAGCCCCCGAATGGGGGCGTAGGAACTCGATTGCGTACCGGGAACTATCATCTGACCATCGAACATGGCTACCAAGCATTTGCGAAGGATCTTCACAACGTTGACGGATAGGGACATCGTCCGCATTTCTTCCAGCGCGGCGCAGCCGCAACCAAGACTTTTCTCATCCTCATCCACCGATTGCAGGAAGATAATTTGCCCGCAGAAGGTCGCGGACGGACGGAAGAGATTTTGGTCCATAGTTATCACAGCCATCCGGAATCCGCGATCGAAAATCCCATGCGCGTCATCGTGAGACGGGGACTACGCCGCGGGCGTGGTTGTTGGTGGCGAGAACAGTCGGGCTGAGTTGTAACGTAATTATTCTCGAAATCGGGATCGATCCCGATTACGAGCACGAGCACGAGTACGAGCACGACAAGGGCAAAGCGCCGCTATTGGTACAAAACGACTTAGGGGAGCCTGTTCTTAGGAAAAGTTTGCAAAGGCTAGCGCGTGAAAATGCAGAATAACTTCAACGTTTTTGACGAATAGTGTCACCGCCCGAAAGGCGTTGTCGTGTGGATCACGCCATGGCGTGATGAGAAATGCTTTCGAGAAAAGTACTCGTTTTCGCACTTCGTACTCGGATTGTCGAGTAGGAAACAATGCGGTTTAGCCATCTCCTAGTGCCCTTTGGGGATAGCCTTTTGGAATTTGCACCTATCTCCGCATATTTGCGGGAGAGCACATTACTAACTCGTTGTGCAGTCGCAGGTAGACGATTCGAGAACTTGAGGTTGATCTAGTCAACCTTGCCGTAGCTTTCGGCAGAGTCTCTAGGGCCGATTCAAAACTGAGGACCGCGGAGGCGTTGTCGACCCCTGCTGGAGGAAGGCACTAAAGAAACTATTTAATTGACAGATTTAATTGACAGATTGGCCTTATTCGCGTAAAAAGGAAAGCGGGGGTATAATGCGAGAACGTCATTTGATAAATGGGCTATCTCCTCTCTTGAAGCGGGGGCATATAATAAATCCATTCAAACCATATTTATGTCTAAGCCGTTATGTAAATATATATATATAGGAGCTAAACCCGCAATGCCCGAAGAAAACATGAACGTCGAGGTTTGGGACGCAACTGGAAATAAGAAGATTACGGCAAGTCTTCCTGCCCACGAGCCTGTCAACAGGATTATGGTCGTTCTTGTGGACAAAATGAATCTGCCTCGTCACAGTCCCGATGGCCAGTTACTGAGTTACAAGTTCAACCATAAGGCTAGTGGTCGCCAACTCCTCGATGACGAGACCCTGTCGCATGCCGGTGTACAGCCTAATGACATTCTGCGAATCCAACCCGAAATTACTGCTGGGGGATTCTGTAAGCAATGAAGCATCTAGACTTCGGGTCTGATGAGACCGGGACGGGAAGATTTAGTCGTTTCGAACTGATCAATTGGTGGGACCAGCAACACTTGGAGCAAGCTCACGTGCTTGTTGTGGGAGCCGGGGCTCTCGGTAACGAGATCATCAAGAACTTATGCTTGTTAGGAGTCGGGAATATTTTTGTGGCGGACTTCGACATAGTCGAGAATTCCAATTTGTCCCGGTCCGTGCTCTTTCGGGAGGCCGACAATGGGAAACCCAAAGCCGTCGTGGCCTGCGAGCGGGCAAAAGGTATTTACCCAAAGGTCAGAGTCCAACCATTCTCTGGCGACGTTGTGTATGACTTGGGGCTTGGCGTCTATCTTTGGGCCAACGTCATTCTGGGCGGGCTCGATAATCGGGAGGCCCGAGTATCGATGAATGGTGGTGCAGCTTTCGCCAGGAAACATTGGATTGACGGCGCAATTGAAGTATTGGACGGTGTCATGCGCGTGTTCTATCCCCAAGAAGGAGCGTGCTATGAGTGTACGATGAACGAAATCGACTGGAAAATTGTCGAGAGTAGACGTTCATGTGCTCTGCTCACTAGAGATCAAATGATGTTGGGGCACGTACCTACAACTCCGACAACGTCGAGTATCATCGCGGCTCTTCAAGTTCAGGAGGCGGTTAAGTTACTCCATGGTATTCCCGTCATGGCTGGCGAGGGTATCCGTTACACTGGAATGCAAAACGAGTTCACGCAAGTGCGGTATCCGCGCAAGCCGGAGTGCTATGGGCATGATACGTACCAGGCACTTCGCATGACGGGCCGAAGCACAACAGATACAACCGTTCAGGATATCATTAATCTTGCAAGGTGTGAGCTCGGTGGGGACGCGGTAGTTGGATTGAGTAGAGATATCGTGTGTGCACTCGACTGTCCAATATGCCATAAACGACATAGTATCTTTACTTCGTTGGGTAAGGTTAGAGAAGAAGACGCACTGTGCGAAGAGTGCGGAGAGCTATGTGTCCCAGATACATTGACAACCCTCGGGCTGAATGATGACTTAGATGACAAAACTCTAGCGCAGATTGGCGTGCCTCCTTTCGACGTATTAACAGCTCGCAATGACGAAAGGTCTGTTTCCTATCTATTCGACGGCGACGCGGCGCTAGTGCTGGGTGGATTGGAGGTGAACTGATGTCGAAATCTGATTCTGGAGACAAACCTTCAAGCAAGCTTGACTATATGGATACGGATACCACGAGATTGCAAGAGCAACCTTTTCCTGTGTCGATTCGTACCACGTTCCGAGTCTATTTCGAGGAGAACGCGTATAGGGCCATGATGGAGCACGCGACAACGACCACGGAAGTCGAACTCGGAGGAGTGCTTGTCGGTCGCGTACTTCGTGACGCGGTTGGCCCCTACCTGCGAATCGTAGGGAGCATTCCAGCGGAGGGCGCACAAATCGGGATGTACCGAATCACATTCACGCACGAAGCGTGGAATCACATCAATCAAGTTCGAGATGAAAATTTTCCAGAAGACACTCTCGTCGGTTGGTATCACACCCACCCGGGCTTCGGTATCTTTCTGTCAGAAATGGATAGTTTCATCCAGGAGAATTTCTTTAATCAGCCATTCCAAATTGCGGTGGTTATTGACACAAAGTCTGAGGAGGAAGGCTGTTTTATCTGGGAGTACGGAAGACCAACCCCTGCAAGCTCCTATTGGGCGGGGTCCAGAGAAGTTACATTGGCTGGAGATGGCGCGGGCAGGCCTGCCGTACGCATACCACCGACTAAGTTTGAAAATGTCGCAAATGGGAGCGAGGGTAGGCGCAAGTCGAATCCTATAATCTCCATCTATATAGCTACGGTAGTACTAGTATTATTGGTGATAGCGGGCACGACATGGAGTCTCCACGCTAAACTATTGAGCCAACAAGAAACCCTAGAATCGGTGCAAAGTCACCTGAGAGAGGAATCGAGACGGCAGCGGCAGATAACCGCGCTACCTTAGCAAAAGAAGTCTCTACTGTGAATCAGTCTCTGGAGAGTGTCGACACGACGATCGCCTCGAATTGGAACGCTACGAAAGACCGATTTCGACAACTAGAACAACACCTAAATGAAGTGAACAAAGACGTAGCAGCTAGCCGGAGCATGTTAGATGACAGGGTATCGGTGCTGAAGTCCAAAATGGACCAAGATAAGGCCGATATCCTACAACAGCAAAGTCGAATGATGGAGTCCATGGACTCTTGGTTAACCCGAGCCACCAGTTGGCAAACTGGCTGGCCGTCACCGGATTGGGAATGGCAACTGTGGCCGTTCTCGCCTCTCCTCGCTCCAATGCCTGACACGCCTCCGAGTACGGAAACCGAATGAGAGTTGACTGGGAATCAAATACGGGGGAAGCGCAATGGTAGATATCCACGTCTCATCGGATGAATTAAACAGTCCGCGTGTGGAAGAAATCATCGCCATTGAAAGTGCAGGCAAAAATCAAGACAGTGTTGCATTTCTTGAGGACGTTGAAAGGCCGTTTCACGAAAATCCGAGCTTCTACTATAGCGTAGCGTCTGGGATCATGGCCTTTATCGCATGGATTATCGTGGAACCACTTATCAACGAGGGACAGTATAGGAGTCCGTTCGTCGGCTTATTGTTCTTTATGGTTCCCGCAGCCTTGATCGGACTTGCTCTGGGCATGGTTTACGGGATATCCAACCGAAATCCGTCCCAAGCGGCGTACTGCGGTGGAGTAGGATTCGGCTTGGGAATTCTACTCGCTATTCCAACAAGTCTCCTCGGTGGGTTTGTTTACGCAGATAGGTTCAGCGTTTGTGTTTTCTTTAATCGATACGCCAATCGCAAGCATTCGCGATTTTCCTTCCAGTAGCCTTCGTGATTCAGATGTGTACTCGATCTTGTGCCTGGGCAATCGTGGCAGCCGCAGCTAGCCTACCACTTGAAATCGCTTCTGAGAAGCAAGAAACTGGCGGGAGTAGGTCTCATGGGCGGCATTGTTGGAGGAGCTGCTGGAGGACTCTTATTTCGATCCGGTGTCTTTTCTTTTTATGCCAAATGCCACAGAAGCGTGGCTAAGCCGTATGGTCGGGTTAAATGCAGTCGGCCTATTGGCTGGCTTATTCATCGGCTACATCGAGAACTTGGCGCGGGTGGCGTGGCTGCGAGATTGATGCGCGGGCCTTTAGCCGGCAAACAGTTTAATCTTTACAAAAGCCCGATGATTATTGGCTCTACTCCACGAGCAGACATATATCTCTTCAAAGACCCTAGTATTTCACCCGAACACGCCTCAATTACTATCACTGGATCCAAATTCTTGTTGACCGACATGAACAGTCAATCCGGAGTATTCGTAAATGGTAGGCGTATTACTAAATGCATTCTCCAAAAGGGAGACGTTGTGACCTTAGGTCAAACGGTGCTCAAGTACGACGATCGAGAAAAGAGGGGGTAATACGGCTTTGCCAGCGATTAAGTTCCGGTGTCCGTCGTGTGGGAAGACGATGCGAGCACCAATCGAAAGGGCTGGTTCCAAGGGTAAGTGTCCTGACTGTCTTTCCCCTATAGTTGTTCCAAGGCCAGTGTTCCAAGCAGTAGAACGTCCTTTTGCACAGCCGAGTTCTTCTGCCCCCGGGAACCGGTTTCTAATCGGACTCTGCCTGAGCGAATGCGTGCGAATCGTACCATCGCGGGAGAATATGTCCTCAATGCCACACCGAGATCGAGTTTAGGGGATCCCATCGTCAATTGCAGGGACTGCGACGTTAGCTCCCACGAACATTGTTATGAACGGGTTGGTAGCTGTCCGAACGTCGAATGTCGCTCGCAATCAAATCCGCCACCTACACCCGCAAGCGGAACGCAGCAAATAGCACAAACAGCACCGGAACTTTCGGGACCCACAATATCCTGCCCATATTGCGGTGAAGCCATAATGGCCACCGCGAAGAAATGCAAATATTGTCAGGAATGGCTCGACGAATCTCTCCGAAAAATTAATGAGCGGATGGGTAAGAACGAGGACGACAACATGACGGCGGTTAACGTCCTGTTGTGCGTCTTCTGCTCAGGTATCGGCTGCGTTATGGGATTGATTTACGCAATACAAGGCAAAAAGAAGGGGTGGAAGATGATGGTGTTAAGTATTGTCATTTCCTTCCTCTTCAGTCTGCTGAGAGCTATTATGGAGGAGTCGTAGCCAATGGCAGCGCCTAGTAATAAACCACACAGAGCTGGTCGGCGCGAGGCAGGACAAACCTGCCTTATCTGTCACGTACCGATCATTATTGGCGAATGGCTCACCTCATGTTCATCATGCAAGCTCCACTACCACCTCGAATGCTGGAATGAGAACGGTGGCTGCGCTCAGTACGGTTGCGACCAGGCTCCCGATGCAGAGCAATATGAAACGAATCAATTCCAGTCAAACGTGTGGGCCGAGGACAAGACGTGCCCAACTGCCATCAACGCATCAAGGCCGTGGCACTGAAATGCAGGTTTTGTGGGACGCTATTTGAAACGAGAGACTATGTCTCACAAGACGATTTCGCTAAACGTGAATATCGAGACCGAGAATATACGTTTGCACGAAATGCTCTCGTCCTTTTGTTTCTTCTCTCGATTACCGGATGTCTCAGCCCTGTCGCATTGATATTGCACCTCATCCTACGCTACGGCGGCCGTCTGGGTAGCAAGCTCGAGTTTAACCGATTTCCAGATGAACTCAAGGCCCTGAACCTGATAGGGCTCGTAATGAGTGGCGGACTTGTGGCTTTGGGCTTTCTTGCCTTATTGCTTCAAGCCTCACAGAGTATCTAAAGCGGAGATGTTGAAGTTACATGGTGGCTTCGGAAGCAAGAGCTGAACATGAAAGGTGAGACCTGCCCAGCATGTGGTCGATGCTTTGAGGTCGGTGAAGTTGGTTTCCACTTGCGAAGAGTGCCTCGCTGTTTATCATGTGCTGTGTTGGGAATCCGCGGGGGGGTGTGTCAACTGTTTCTCGGCCTGCTTCAAGCCCAGAGCACACTATAAAGTCCGAACCGGACCTTGTGATCTATGGATACGAAGCGCGTATGGCAAAACCACCTCCCCCTGGTATGCCCGTCCGACCAGCGGAAGAAGTCGCGGCGGAATTCGCGCCAAGGTCTTCGGTGGCGGGTAAGTGGCTGACCGGGGTAGCTGTATTCGCAGCGGTCCTGTCCGTAATGGCAATTCCAGGAGCCATTAGTGAGAACCTTCCCATGGTATTCGTGGGCGTTGTTTCGGCGGTTGTCGGAATCACGGTTGGAATCGCGGCTGCAATTCTCGCATGGACACAACATAGGTTTTGCCCTCTGTCCGTTGGTTCGGTGGTGATAAGTTGCTCAGTAATACTTGTGACAGGATTCGTGAGTGATCATGTGTCAAGGGAAGATTCCCTATACGGTACAGGTATCACGGAACTGGAAAACTCGCAACTAACCGAAGCGCAACTTGCGAATCTTCCTGCTCCAATCGCCAATGCCTTGCGGGCAAATGTTCTTATAGTGCATAAACGTCTCACGGAGACGACTTACGGGTCCGGAACGATTACTCGTGTCGCAGAGGGAAAAGTCTATATACTGACAAACAGACATGTATTGGGGGACGGCCAAGTCACAATTCACTTCTACTCTGGACAGTCTACCCGTGGTGAGATCGTATGGTTGGCACCGGGAGACATTGATCTTGCGTTTGTTGTATGTCACGCCGAGACAAACGTCGATTTTCCGGGCATTACAGTTCTTGATGGTCAAATGAATCCTGGCAATGGCTCCTTTGCCGTCGGCAATCCGATGCATCTGCCATGGACTTACACGAATGGCGCAATTTCTTCTGTTAGGTCTAGACAATACGGCGAACGGACGCTGTACGTGTACCAAACGCAGACTCCGATAAATCCTGGAAGCAGCGGTGGCGGGCTATATTCGGAAGACGGCGTATTGATCGGAGTCAATACCTGGACAGAAGATAAAGCTGTTTCTGAAGGTATTAACTTCAGCATTACAACAATGAGTCTTCTCGATTTGCTGCGTGAGGAGGAACTTCATCGTTTTATACGTGAAATCGCTACAATTGGCCAAGTAGAGGCATAAGGTGCTCGAACGAATAAGTGTGGAGATCTAGATCCTATGAGCGTGCGTCTCAGACGGCTTACGTCAGATTATGAGAGAGTCCGAACACTATTTCAGGACAATCAACGGATTTGTTTAGTGGAAAAGACTGGGAAGCCGCCGGAGTACTACGTGTTTCAGTATCACGTGAGGAGTCTGCAGCAGGACATCGATTCAGGAACGTTACGGTGGGCCAACTCTTTTCGAGTTGAGATAAACTTACCAGGAACATACCCTCGCACATCTCCGCATTGCCGGGCGATTACACCCGTGTTTCATCCGAATATCGCACCGCACTCCATCTGTATTGGCGACCATTGGGCCGCCGGTGAGTCCCTGGTAAACTTAATTGTTCGCATTGGCGAGATGCTTGCCTATCAGTCGTACAACGTCAAAAGTCCTCTAAATGGAGATGCGGCACAATGGGCTGAAAAGAACAAGTCGCGTCTTCCGGTTGACCGTTTCGACTTTTCCTCCTTACTTGCAAGAGGCGAAGTTTTGCGCGCCCACGAAGATCAGGTCAGCGGAGTATGCGCGAACTGCGGTCTCGAGGGGAGGGAGCTAAACTTCAGGTCTGCGTAAGTGGGCACACGACCTGCGAGGCTTGTCTGATACCCTGTGGACGATGTGGAAAACCAATGTGCATGGCCTGCGAGTTGATGAAATGCGATGTATGTGGTCAACCAACGTGCCCCCAATGCAGGGTGCGGTGC
Organism: Candidatus Hydrogenedentota bacterium; assembly: GCA_963745075.1. Lineage (GTDB taxonomy): Bacteria > Hydrogenedentota > Hydrogenedentia > Hydrogenedentales > SLHB01 > JAHDWY01. The sequence continues at coordinate 67,746 of CAVUWV010000013.1, forward strand.
GCGATGTGCGGTAGCGTTGTATGCACTGATGACGCCACGCGGTGCAAAGTGTGCAAGGGGATTTATTGCCGTAATTGCTTGGTTAGGTGTTTCCGGTGCGGGTTTATCGTATGTATCAATCATATGAATAAGGTTAGGGACCCAGATGGCGAAAAGAAATTCGTTTGCAGTGTGTGCGGAAGCGATTGACAACGTGAGATTTGCCGACCCCGTACCGGGGGTGCGCAATCTGTCAAAGATTTTGCCGTTTACGTGGCAAGTCGAGCACAAAGCCTCGTCTCACTTAACTGCCATTATTCTGTTTGCATGTTTCGTTGGCTTTCCCTTCCTGTTGAATATTGAACAGCCCAACGGTACGCAGGATAGTTGTGTGTCAATCGGTGGTCTGCAACTGCCCCGAATTTGCATGAGCCAAAGCTTGTTTGGAGTTCGGTGTCCAGGATGTGGTCTCACACGGTCATTTGTCGCGCTAACTCACGGCGAATGGGCTGCCTCAATCCAACATCATCGACTAGGACCGGTGGTGTACCTGTACTTTGTCGCGCTGATCCTCTTTCATGCTTACGGTTTATTTGCACGTGCTCGGCCCTTGCCGCGGGGGCTGGTGTACGGTCACCAGATTGCCGCCTTAGTTCTAATTGGGGGGTTGTTCTTGATTTGGGCGTTCCAGTAAGGCGCATCAGAACACGTTGTTGGTCCGCGGTACGAAGACTCTAGGTATCGTCGAGTACGAGTACGAGACCGAGTAGGAAGTACGATTAACAGGACCCGAAAAGAGTTAATTTGCTCTAGCGTTACGGCTACTCGACCACCTGCTCGAATACCGCAAAATCGCCCGGATTCCACGCTTGCGCGATGATGTAGAGTTTCCCGTCGAGAATGATCCCCGTGGCATTGTGGACGTGCTGGAAATTCTCCAACCCGAGTTCGGCCTTCGGCATAATGGTCGAAACCACCTTTTCGTCTTCGAGGATGTAGATCGGCGCGCCGAGGTCGCGGTTCGGGCCGTGTAGGCAACCGACGATCATGTACGGACCCACATAGTCGACGTCACAGGGGAAAGCACCGGCCGGCACGTTCACGGTATCGCGATACTGGCCGAAACGCGTGAACCGCTCCAGCTCCGCATTGGGGCGATCCGAGACCACGAGGCGTTTCCGATCCGGCGAGACGGTGATTCCATGGCCCGTGCCGAACTGGCCGGGCGCGTCGCCTTTTCCGCCGAACACCAAGTCGTACCAATGGGACGCGAAGGGTTTGGTCGAGTCGATTTGTGCGGTCAGCACGTAATCCAAGTCCGAGTAGCCCGTCGTGATGTAGTAGAGCCCATTCAACTGCTCCACGTCGGTGGGCACGAACTTTCCGCCGCCCGCGAAGTAGCCGTCCACCGTCGGTTCGTCGAAGCTGTGGCCGGTCGGCGTATCGAGGGTGTTGACCAGCTTTCCGTCCAACGTCGTCGTAAACACCTTGCCCGCGTCGTTGGCCGGGAAGACCAGGAACGGCGTGCCGTCCGGGTCGTACCAGATGGTGGTGTTGTGCTCGTTCGTGTCGCGCACTTCGGGCGCCGTATCCAGGAGTTCCGTCGAGGCCAGGTCGGCGCTCATCTTGATGATGCCGGCCCCGGGCAACGCGAAATAAGTTTGGCCATAGCCTTCCCGACGATCCACGGCGAACCCGCCGTGCGCTTTCACGAGCACCTCGATGGCTTGCGCGGGTAGATGGTCGCTCGTGTACAGCACGCGGAATTTCAATTTGCCCTGCCCGCTGACCGCCGGCTCTGCACCGGTCCGCACCGCCGCCAACGGGAGCAGGTGCTGTGATACGTGGGACGCGACTTGTACGGCGGCGTCGTGATCGTGATCGCCGTGGCCGGGATGGGCGAAGGCCGGAACGGCCACACCCATCGCTAACATCACCGCGACAAGCACAGAAATGCTGAATGAACGGAACATACCAGGACCTCTCCCTCGGTTGGTTTGCCTTGCAAGCGCAAAGTATGGCAGGAATCGGTCGAGGCAGGCAAGTAGAAACACCGAAAGGCGGACGGTGTGCGGCTCGATTGATGACATCGCCGAGGGATATCTTGAACGCGACATGCAAAACGCAGTAGAACGTGGGACACATCCTGGCCGCCGCGGTGGATCGAATTCATTGGGCGGCTAACGATCGAGGCGAAATCGGTTGGATACTGGAAAGGGTACAGACGTGACGACAGTCAATCTGGTCACTGGTGGCGCGGGATTCATTGGATCCCACCTCTGCGAGGAGTTGTTGAAGCGTGGGGAACAGGTGTTGTGTCTCGACAATTTTTTCACGGGGCGCAAGCGGAACATCGAACACTTGATCGAGAATCCCCATTTTGAACTCATCCGCCACGATGTTACTGAACCGATACTCCTCGAAGTCGACCAGATCTATAACCTAGCGTGCCCGGCTTCGCCGATTCACTACCAGTACAACCCCGTCAAGACCATCAAGACCAACGTCATGGGCGCGCTCAACATGCTGGGGCTGGCGAAGCGCGTCGGTGCCCGCATCCTGCAGGCATCCACGTCCGAGATATACGGCGATCCCGAGGTGCATCCCCAGCCCGAGTCCTATTGGGGCAACGTGAACACTATCGGTGTGCGCAGTTGCTACGACGAAGGCAAGCGCGTCACCGAGACGCTGTTCTTCGACTATCACCGCCAGAACAACGTGGATATCCGCGTGGTGCGCATCTTCAATACCTACGGACCGAAGATGCTGGTGAACGACGGCCGCGTGGTGAGCAACTTCATCGTCCAGGCGTTGCGCGGCGAACCGATCACGATCTACGGCGACGGAAGCCAGACGCGGTCCTTCTGCTACGTCAGCGATCTCGTCGACGGGTTGATCCGGATGATGGACGTGGATGGATTCACCGGTCCCGTAAACCTTGGAAACCCCGGCGAGTTCACCATCCGCCAACTCGCGGACGAGGTGCTCCGCCTGACCGGCAGCACGTCCGAACTCAAGACGATGCCCTTGCCAGCCGATGACCCGACCCGGCGTCAACCCGTCATCGACTTGGCCAAGGAACGCCTCGGCTGGGAACCGACCATTCCTCTGTCCGAAGGGTTGCCCCGCACCATCGAGTATTTCGAACGCGTTGTGAAAGCGGAGAGTGGGTAGGCGTCCGCCGTAAAATGGGTGATCGGGAGTGCGCCTATCCACTCGAGAGGCAATCGCATCGAGCGGAAGGTTCAACTTCGGCTTTTCGGCGGACCAGCCGCCAGCGCCGTACCCCTGGTTGCATTCCTGGGCACTACCGTCGCCCTCGTCATCGGTTGCGTGCCAACCGGGACTGATTGTTGGCGCCATGCTCGGCATCTCCGGGAATGCTGCTCGCTCCGCGGTCACTTCGTGGATTGTGCTATCGTGCCGGTTGTTCCGTGGGCGCCGGAGGTGGTTTACGCGTTCTCCCCGCTCGTGTTTCTTCCGCTAATTATTGTGGCGATATGGACGCAGTACGGCACGAAATCGGGCTAGGGCAGTTTAATGGCGTCTTTCGATACCGGTTAAGTTACACTTTGATTCACGTGGCCGAGCTGTCGTGTGGCGCCTCGCCTGCATCTTCGGTTGCACATGTACTATCCCATCGCGTTCCCCTTGTGGTCCGATCCATTGAAAAATCCGTTAAGAGAAAATTCCTTGGATTTCCTCATGTCGGACTAATAGAATTGGACCCGGTATTTTCCTAATTCCCCTGGGAGGGTGGGTTCTCGTTTACATTGTCGCCATTCACGACAATTGAATTCGGATCCTGATTTAACAGCTTTTGCGAACGCATTTCGGCAGCTTCGGGACTGCTGTCGATTTCGTTGGATTGCTTTTGCTCCGGACTGCTGGATCCTCCGCAGCCGATAGCTCCCATCCCGGCCGCGAGTATCAACGCGCCCGTAAGAACTCTGTGTAGTTTTGACATCGGTATTGATCCTGACTAATTCTGCCATTCGCCTAACAACTCAAGATCGACCTGGATCGCCTCATAGAGGCGATCCAGGCCTTTGTTCTATCTCCAAGACTATTGAAACGCCGCCGCCAACGGATTCGATAACGGAGAATCGTTGTTAGAATATTTCGAGAAGGAGACGTGCCCATCAAAGTACAGAATATTAGCGCCACCTGGAACGTGATTAAATTTTGATACCGATAACGTCTCGCGGTCCCACATCAGGACGATGGAACTTTGCGATTTCGCCGAACCCGCCGGGTTGTTGATATCGGTTATCAAGAACCGTTCAATTCCTTCGCGAAGCCGATGGATGTCCGTTCCTTTCCCCTTCATTTTGTTGTCGTTGGGGTCTGGAAAGAGGCCAACTTGAATGCTGGCCATCGAGGCGGACGCTGCGCCGCCGCCCACTGCGTTAAAGAACGCGGTGAGACCGGCTTGCCCACCGCCGAGCAAGCCGTCGTACGAATCGATCGTCGCGGAAATGGCGGAGTCGCTCAAGTCGAAATCGGGCTGCTCCGGGTGCATTGGGTCAGGGGGTGTGCCGAGCACATTCTTTTTCGCGAAATTATACACCGCTACCAAATGACCTGGTGTACCAAGTAGATAACCGCCGCCCCATCGGTACCCCCGGGCATCAATCTGCATCGGGTCGATGACATCGGGGTTTGTGGTGCTGCACCACCGGCCACCCGGACATTCGATATTATCGCTCGGCTGGTTTTCGGATTCGCCATTGGACGGGCAAAACAGTACATTTAAGTCGGTAAGATATTCTGGGAACAAATCATACATGTGCGGAATTGTCGCTTGCCATTCACCGGTCCCGCTGTCGCACCCGGGGCACCATCGCGTGGGGGGGAGCTTTTCGCCTTTGCTCTCGTTGGTGAACATTTTAAACACCAATCCCATTTGCTTAAGATTGTTCTGGCAGCTTGCCCGTCTGGCAGCCTCCCGCGCCCTGGCCAATGCTGGCAGTAAGATTGCCGCCAGGATCCCAATGATGGCAATTACAACCAGGAGTTCGATTAGCGTAAACCCTTTTCGTTCCATGTTTTTGCCCTTTCAATCAGTAGTAGTGAAATATATGAGAACACAACAATACCGCATTAAATTATCGATGCCTATAATTCATTCTAAATCATTGTGGTCCTTCTGTCAATATTCGAATTTCAAGTTTTGTATGTGGCGTACTTTTATGGTAAATATGTAATATGTAATAGTTTACGTTTGTCTGTGTTGTATCTTGACAATAGTGGCGAGATCTCGTATCGTTCGGCCGAAAAAGAATTATCGATAATTGTCATACAGGAACGATCAAGCTGAAGGGAAGGTACCAATGGCTGGATTAGACCAAAGTCCGACTATCTATGACGTCGCCGAACGTGCGGGAGTTTCCGCCAACACGGTGAGCCGCGCCCTGAATGGCAAGAACGGGGTCTCGCGGGGGACCCGGGCCCGGATCGTCGCGCTCGCAAAGGAAATGAACTACCAGCCCCATATTGGGGCGCGTTCGTTGCGCGTAAAACGTAAAGGGTGCGTTGGCCTGACAATTCCCGCACCGGTCGATACCGTCCCGGTGAGCCGCGATTTCTTTATTTACCTCTGCGCAGAACTGAATCGAATATTCGGATCTCGGGGCGAACGTATTTGTCTCGACCTGAATCCATTTATCGAGTCGGGCAGCGCGGACTATGGGCGAAGTATTTGGCAGAAGCTGTTTAGCGCCTGCATCTTGGCGGGACCCTTGGCCACAAACGACATCACCATTCACCGGATTCATAGCTCCGGAGTCCCGTACGTGGCTTTGGGCCGTCTCGACAGCCTACCCGAATGCAGTTGCGCTACGGTGGACTACGATCGAGGGGCGTACGAATGCGTCCGGTATCTGACGAACCGGGGGCACCGCCGAATCGGTATGTTGAAGGCCCTTTCCGATTACCAGCCCGGCGTCGAGCGCCACCGCGGGTATTTGCGGGCGTTAGAAATGGAAGGTATCGAACCGGACGAACGCTTGATTCAACCCGTTTGTTTCGTCATGCGGAACGTGGCAAATGCCACCTATCGCCTGTTGAACGATAAATCCGTTACGGCCATGGTTGATGCGAGCGGTATAGAGGACGGTGCGGCGATTCGGGAAGGCGCTCGCCGTGCTGGACGCATTCCCGGGAAGGACTTCGACATCGTCTGCTGGACGTACTCCATGGACGTGCCGGTCATGGAGGAGGCCTGTGCACATCTGTGGCTCCCGGTGCGGGAATCTGCCTCGGAAGGCATCGAACTGCTCTCGGAATGGTTTTGGGAAAAGCGGGAGGGTCCCGTGCGTGTCGTGTATGACCCGACGATTGTGAGAACCGACCTGCTTGTCGCCCGTTCGCGTGAGCAACAACCGGTGACTAATCGCCTCTTTTATGCCTCCCTGTAAGGGGAATACGGGACACCGGCGATACCGGTCTGAGCGCGTTATTCGACGGCGAGTTTGGTCCGGCCGCGGTTGCCGAGCAGTGGTGTGGGCTACTAGTGGTGTGATTTATAGTTGAGGGAATTTATCGTTTGTCGTATGCGTTCTGTATATAACTGGCTCGCAATGTGGAGAGGACCATGCGCATAGCAGCGAAGATACACCTCAATGAGGAAGAACAGCAAACACTGACGAAATGGTCGCGAGGACGCAGCACGCCGGCGCGCTTGGTGCAACGGGCTAAGATAATCCTGCTGGCAGAGCAAGGCCTGCAAAACAAAGATATCGCCAAAATGCTCGGCGTAATGGAACGAACGGTTGGGCGTTGGCGCGGGCGCTTTGCGAAAGGCGGCTTGGCGGTCATCGACAAAGACCTGCCCCGTGGCGGACGCCACGCCACAGAGCGCGAGAAACATGAGGCTTCCATCATCAAGAAGGTACAGGAAGAGAAGCCCAACAACGCCACCCACTGGACTACCCGTGAACTTGCCGAAGCTGTCGGAACCAGTCAGAACCTCGTCTTCCGCGTGCTGCGCGCCAACGGGCTCAAGCCGCACCTGGTGAAGACGTTCAAAGTCAGCAACGATCCGCGCTTCGAGGAGAAGCTGCGCGACGTGGTGGGATTGTACTTGAACCCACCCGAGCACGCGCTGGTGATTAGCGCCGATGAGAAGACATCGATTCAGGCACTTGACCGGACGCAGCCGGAACTGCCTATCAAGAAAGGCCGTTGCGGCACGATGACGCATGACTACAAGCGCAACGGAACGACCACGCTCTTTGCGGCCGTTGAGATGGCCGAGGGGCAGGTCATATCGACCTGCATGGACAAGCACCGCCATCAAGAATGGATCAAGTTCCTCAAGCTGATTGACAAGGAAACGCCGTCCGCCTTGGACGTCCATTTGATCGTGGACAACTATGCCACGCACAAACACGAGAAGGTGAAGAATTGGCTGAAACGGCACCCCCGGTTTCATATCCATTTCACGCCGACCAGCAGCTCTTGGCTCAATGTCATCGAAGGCTTCTTCGCCAAGCTCACCCAGAAACGTTTGCGCCGCGGCATCTTCAAGAGCGTCGCCGATCTGAAAAGGGCCATCAAAGAATTCATCGAGGCGCATAACCGGGACCCAAAACCTTTCGTATGGACAGCCACCGCAGAGAAGATCATCGAGAAAGTCGGCCGTGCGCGTATCGCAATGCATAATGATCCATCAGCTTAAATCAAACCACTAGCTTGCAACTTCGGTTGCACGTGTACTATCCGGTCGCGGCGCGGCCGCGCAGCGCATGGTGGCCAGCGCCTTATCGAGGACCACGACGGCGTGCTACGTCTGGTCCTCTCGAACCAGAACGGTTTCTGCCGACACGCCATCCACCAGTGTCAGCGCCGAAACCGGAATGATCCTGAAGTACACGTCGCACCTCCTCTTGGCGATGCCCTTCGAAGGTCATCGGCCGGTCGATTTGGTGGCAGAACCTGACGGATTGTTTCGCCGCAAGTATTACCAAATACTACGACGACCACCTCACCTTCAATTCCCGCCCGGTTTCTCGGCAATCCTGAAGATACAGGTTGATGAGTGTCCGATAGGGGGAATCCGGTTTCCTCCGCCTTATTTTTGAAGTATTCGATTACCTCCGGATCCAGACGGAGGGTTATCTGATTCTTGAGCCGCCGGGCATAGGGGTTCTTGCGGGATTTCATCTTGTCAAAGTCGTACTCGGCTTTCATGACTCGTCATGTAGCGCAGGCGTCCCCGCCTGCCAATCATCAGATCATAAGCCACACCTATTGTAGACGCTCCGGTATAGGCATCGAAGGAATGCAGGCGGGGACGCTTGCGCTACATGAGTTGTACACGCCGATCGTTTCAATAGGCGTCGTTATTCATTACGCCACCAGTTCGCGCAGCATCTCGATATACTTCGGTACCTCCGTGAACGGGTCTTCGGGTTCCTCGTATTCGAGGACGAGATAGCCGCGGTACCCCGCGTCCCGCAGAATCTTTACAATCCGTCCAAAGTCCGCGGGTTCTTTCTTTCCGTTGGGGTGAACGGATACCTTGATCTGCGCGTTCACGGCGTAGGGCGCGATCTCCGCGAGTTCGGCATAGGGATCGGCGGACCGGAAATTGCCGCTGTCGAAATTGACGCCGAACCACGGGGACGACTTGACGCCTTTCACGATGCGCATCATCTGTTCAACCTTGTTGGTGATGCCGCCGTGGTTTTCCAGCGCCAGGAAGACCCCACGTTCCGCCGCGTAGTCCAACGAGGTGTTGATGCCTTCGATGCAATTCGCCACGGCCTCGTCTTCACTGAGCCCGTCGGGCACTTTCCCGGCGGCGAATATGCGGATAACCGGCGCACCCATGGTGGCGGCGTGATCGATCCACTCCCGCGTATCGGCCAGTTGCTTGTCGCGCTCGGGACCCGGGCCCATGCCGAAGTCATTGCCGATAGCAGTTCCGGAGATATCCAGACCCAGCCGGAACGTCAACTCTTTCATGTGCATGAGATAGTCGTGGGTGATGGTTTCCGGGAAGTAGTAGGCGGTCGGCTCGCAGCCATCGAGGTCCAAATCGGCGCAGAACCGGATAAAGTCATCGTACGGCATCTTGGCATTCGCCATCGCTTCCTCGTTCGGACGACGCAGCAGCATCTTGTTGAACGAATACCCCGCCAGACTGAGCTTCATATACGGCTTCCCGGTCCGAACCGGCGGTTCGGCGGCCCGCGATGCATGTCCGCCCAAGGCGAGTGCGCCGGCACTGAGCGCAGCGCCTTTCAGAAACCCACGACGATCGCTGAGAGTGTGCTTCACGACGAGAATCCTCCCTGTATTCAATGCGCTGGGCGCGTGACCGATTTCAAAAGCACAGTGTACCAGAGGCCACGCCGGTGGGGGGAATCGACGATTTCGGCTGCATTCCAGGCCAGGTTCAGGTACCATGAAATACGCGCCAGACAGCGTGGGGCAGGGAGGTGGCTATGATCAACGTCGAAAAAGTCAACGATGAAACCTATCGCGTCACGATCGAAGAACGCACCACCACCGAGCACGAGGTGACGCTCACCCAGGACTACTACCAGTCCCTGACCGGCGGGAAAATAGCGCCCGAGGCGTTGATCAAACAGTCGTTTGAATTCCTGCTCGAACGGGAAAGCAACACGAGTATCTTGCGCTCCTTCGAGTTGCCGGTCATCGGGCACTACTTTCCCGAGTACGAACGGATCATCCGAAACCGGGTGGGTTCGAAGTGAGCCAACTGTCGAACGGCAAATGGGGCACGGGCGTCTCGCCCGTGATTATCTGGGGCGACACATAATGCATAGCGTATTACTGAGCGCGGTTCTGCTGATGTTGTCGGGACTACTACCCACTTCCGCTGCGGTTGCGTCTGGCATTCCATTTCCTGGTAAAGAGCCCGGCACGGCCAAGGCGGAACAGTCTGATAACAGCTTTACCCTGAGCAACGACGTCCTTTCAGCGCATTGGCGCGTGGATGGGGGCAAACTGCGGCTGACCGAATTCACGAACGCCTTGGCCTCCGCACCTGAGACCGCGACGGAAGGCGAGCCATTCGTCATCACCCTGACCACCGGCGACACGCTGAACGCATCGGACTGCGCGACAACGAGTGCTCCTCAAGTCGAACGGATCACCGGCCGTTCCAACGCCCGGCGGCTGGCCGACCGGAGTGGGGGAGCGCGCGTGTCTGTCGCGTTGGCCTCGCCCGACCAATCGCTGGACGTTACCTGGAAAGCGGAGTTGCGGGATGGCTCCAACTACGTGATCCAGCGTGTGACGCTCGTGCCCGTGAACGGAGATTTCCCGGTCGAGACGGTTCGCCTTATCGATGTGGTTGCACCGGCCGCGAAGGTGACTGGCGTGACCCAAGGCGCGCCGGTTGTGGCGGGAACGTGCTTCTTCGCGCTCGAGCATCCCATGTCGGAGAGTGTCGTCGAAGGCAGCCGTGTACGGTGCAGTTTGCACAGGGGTGAGCCGTTGGCAAAGGGCAAGCCGCTTGCGTTGTCCTCCGTCATGGGAGTGACGCCCCCGAACCAACTCCGGCGAGGGTTCCTGTACTACCTCGAGCGCGAACGGGCCCATCCCTATCGCCCGTTTCTCCACTACAACTCCTGGTACGACATCTCCTGGGGCGACCGGAAATTTAATGAGGCCCAGTCCATCGCGGCCATCGAAACCTTCGGTCGCGAACTGGTTGAGAAGCGCGGCGTGACGATGGACAGCTTCGTGTTTGACGACGGCTGGGACGACAATGCGACGTTGTGGCAGTTTCACGACGGGTTTCCGAACGGGTTCACACCATTGCGAAAGGCGGCGGAACGATACGGCTCTGCGCTGGGCGTTTGGTTATCCCCGTTCGGCGGTTACGGCGAAGCGCGGGAGCAACGCCTGAAATACGGGAGGGAGCAAGGCTTCGAGGTCAATCGCAACGGCTTTTCCCTGGCCGGTGAACGGTACTATAAGCGATTTCACGATATCTGCGCGGCGATGGTGCAAACGTACGGCGTGAACTTCTTTAAGTTCGACGGCATGGGCCCCGGAAATAACAAGGTCGGTGGCGAGGAGTTTCTGGATGATATCGAGGCGCTGATGCGATTGACGGATCAGTTGCGCGAATTGGAACCGGACCTTTTCGTCAGCGCCACGACCGGCACCTGGTGTACGCCGTACTTCCTGTGGCATGCCGACAGCACCTGGCGCAGCGCCAGCGACATGGATTTCTGCGGCAAGGGTTCCAAGCGCCAACAATGGATCAACTACCGCGACACGTATACCTACCAGAACGTCGTGCAGCAGGGACCGCTCTATCCGCTCAATTCTCTCATGACCCAGGGGATCGTCCATTCGCAACACGGCCCTTCCGCGCTCATGGGGGGCAACCCCAAGGATTTCGCGGACGAGGTCTGGTCTTTCTTCGGAAGCGGCACGGACCTGCAAGAACTCTACATCGCGCCCCAACTGCTTACAGCACAGATGTGGGACATCCTGGCCGCGGGCGCCAAGTGGTCACGCGAGAATGCCGATGTCTTGGTCGACACCCATTGGATTGGCGGGGACCCCGGCCAAAACGAAATCTACGGGTGGGCGTCCTGGTCGCCGCGAAAGGCGATCCTCGTACTGCGCAACCCGGACGACAAACTGGCGACTATCACGATCGATATCGGACACGCTTTTGAATTGCCGGATGGCGCAACGCGCGACTACCGCCTGCAGTCGCCCGGCCCAAGCGCACAGCAGACGGAGGTGATAGAGGTTGCCGCGGGGCAGCCCCACACCATCTCCCTGGATGCATTTCAGACGGTCGTCTACGACGCCGAGCTTACGCGCTGACACGCTACGCGCTTCGACAAAGATCACCGACAGCGCGATTACCGGTTCTTATTCTCCCGGTTCCGTTGCGGGGGTATGATTCTAATCTTCTTGAGATGACGCAGACGAATGGAGGAGTTCGCGCACGTAACCCTTCCAAGGGTAAAGAATTAAGTGCCGAAACGATTCAGTTTCCACGGTGCGTGTCCGCTTCGCCTGAATAGGGGGCGGCTGCTCCCCGATCTCGTTCGAAAGAAAATCGTTCTTGGGACATGCGGTATCCTCATCATGACCGATGGGTACTGTCTAATCCAAAAGAACCGGGTCAAATGATTCTGCCTGGTCGGCGGTGAGCGTATGGGCAATTCCATACGGTAAGTCGTGCTGCGCGCAGTAAGCCGGCAACATCCGAAGGATCTTCCGAATCGATTCGGGGGCGATACTCGTAAGCGGCACGTTGCATGCCCTCATGGCGTCTTTCAGGGGGCCAACGTCCTGACCCTGCAAATGCGCCATTATCAGGATCCCCGGACCTACCAGGTCTCCGTGTGGGAGCCCCTTCCCCAACAGACTTTCAGCCGCATATGCGAAATAGTGCTCACTACCCTCTTCCGGCCGGGAGTGGCCGATAAGATTGCAAAGCTGTACTTCCATGGCCAGGCATTCCAGTAGCCTGCGCAAGCCATTCGGCTCGCCCCGACCGGCCGAAGCTGCACACACCAAACACGCATCTTGGATAGACGCCGCCATCGCGTCTACGGACGCGTCGTATGACATCATATCTGAATTCTTTCCAGCGTCGCGGGCAAACTTCCAGTCAGAACGCCCGGTGGCAATGGATAACACGTCTGTTATGCCGGCAGAACGAATTTCGATGGGAGCTGCGGCCACCAGATCAAGGTCTACTACAATCAGGTCTGGAGACTTTGTTTCGAGGTATCGGACGCAGCCGTTTTCCCGATACCCTGACGCCCACGTCAGGAAGGCGTCGACAGATAGCGCGGTGGGGACACACACAAGCTTCCGGCCCGTTGTGGCCGCAACGTACTTGGCGACGTTGACGGCAAGACCCCCTCCCAGGGCGTAGATGACTTCCCCTGATAAAGCAGGAATAAAGCTGTTCCAATGCTCAATGGTTGCCTCTTGTACTTCATGGATCTTCCGGGGAACGAAGCTGAGCCGCCGACCGACTGCGTCAAGAATCCCCTTGCTGACAAACAGATCCGAGGTCCGTTCTTCGACCAGTTGGTTCAAGCACGTGTACTGAATGAGCGGTAGGCCCCAGCAGCGTTTCATGACACACGGTCTCCTTTCAGTACGCCTTGATTTGGTTCACGGGGTTGCGTTTCGGAAATTCAGAGACAAGCACACGGGGTACCACCATCCAGGTAGAACAATCACCCAAAGAGGTAGGACCGCACACTGGATTTCCCTCTAGGGTGTTTCCCAATAAATCGCGGAGTATTCGCGTGCCGGATGCAGAACGTATATTCGAACCGACCGAATTCGGCGGTAGGCTGCGTCAGGCCTGCGGCCCGGCCCTGTACCATTGGAAATACTCCGAGAGGGTTTGAACGAAACATAGACTACCCTTAGCTGTATATGGCCCTATATGCTTATATCCGCACGATTGGAATTAAACAAATTGCACCGCTGTAAGTTGCCGCTTAAAAATGACTTGTGCGAAATACGCCTGTGTCGATCCTGTCCGGACTACACTCGGAACTCCCGGCAGCCGGTTGGGAATATTGAACGAGACTTCATGCGATTGTGCCAAGTCCAGTTCTGGTCTTGATAGCTGCTAATGTATTATTGCGTATCTGGTTTGCAGACCACACATGGCTCAAGACCCATGGATACCGCTTCGCTCCGGGGGACGGAAAGTACTTGCGCCGATCCTCGCCGAAGTCGTTGGCATCCTTGCTTGTGAAACCACCCACGACCATCTTGATAAAAGACCGTCGGATCGTCCGGATTACTGTTCGCGGCGGCTTGTTCGAGTTTCTGATCCAGCTTGTCGTATTTCTCGGCGTCCTGTTGACTATCCGCGCCGCTGCAGCCCATCACTCCCATTGCAAGCGTGACGATCACGATTACCGTTAGAGTGAGTACAAGTGAATTGCGCATAAGCATTCCAGGATCTCCTTTTTAATTTTGTCATAGATGCGGACTTGAAGTTATGTGATGCTCTTACACATTCCCGAAAGATCTTCGATCGGCGTCTTCGGCGTCTTCCCGATAACGTAGCGGAGTATGCGCGAAGTTGCGGAGAAATCTGAGCTACTTTCGCCAAGGACTTCGCGAGTCTAACGTGGAATTCAAAATTATGCAATACCCTTCTACTGTTCGCCGTGGCCCCGGGGGAGGATTGTTCTGCTGACGCACGAAGAGACAGACCGCATCAACGACGCGACCATTCTATCTTTGGCCGGTACAACGGAAGTCACGACAGGAAACGCGGGTAGGAGCCTGCGCAATCCGATGAAGTCCAGGATGGGCTAGACGATATGGCTGCCGTGGAAGACGCAAGAATGTATCAACGTCTTTTGCGAAAGCGTGCGGGTGGATTGCCAGAAAACCGTTTGAATGCAACGGCAAAGGCGAATTCGTTGGTGTAACCTACCATATCGGATATTACGGCGATTGAATAATCATGGAGGACGAGTAACTCTTGCGCTCGTTCCATCCGCAATCGTTGCACCATCTTCATGGGCGACATGCCGGTATACTTTTTGCACAGGCGATAAAGGGATGGGGCGCTGAGATTCAAGCGGTCGGCCATCTCCCTGACTGACCAAGGATGCCGTAGGTCGTTTGCCACAATTTCCCAAAGGTCATTCAGTTCAACGCGGTGGTCGGCGACGAGTTGTTGTTCATTCACGCCAAGTTCACGTTCAATGTCCACCACTATCAATCGTGCATACAGGCTGGCCGCAATTCGAAAATCAGCTCGCGGATTTCTGCATTCCCGGAGAAACCCTCGCATTGCCGAGTTTATGGCCGTGCTATAGCTTGTGCGTCGAATGACGGGACCCTGTCCGGCCAAATAGGACCAGCGGTCCAGATCGGGCAAATGTACCCAGGTGAAGCGCCACGGCGCGTCGAGCGGAACGTATCCGAACGGCTGATTGGCCGGAACGATCAAAACGTAGCCGGGTTGCACCGGCGCTTGGTACGATGGGGTGAAGAAGCTACCCTTGCCACGATCGGTGTAGACCAGGAGGTGGAAGCGAGGCTTCGTCCTCCCCAATTCGTACCCTGGGTACAGTTCGCTGATCCCTGCCTCGGCAACCAAATCGCACGTATCGACGTTCCTGGGTAGCAACGTGCCACGGCGAGAAGTGTTCTATACACCGGTCTGACCAGACCATTCTATCCGTGATGGTCCGTTTTCCGGTTAGCATATCGTCTTGCATTCGGTTGAGATGACCCTCTTCATTTCCGGACACCTTCCTTGGAACAGGTGGCAGGATTTCCCTTCGACGGCCTTATAGCGTTTCTCTCAAGGCTTATAAGAACCCAAATATGTTGCATTCAAAAAAATGTTTACGTCCCCGTTGCAAACGACGTATTTTCAGGATCTTATAGGTGCGTGGTGGCCGAAGATTGCATGTCCGCCACTCAGCTTCATGATAGTATCGCAAATAAAATCGCTAGTTTCAACCATTGTAAAGATACCCGAATCGGGCTAACACTGGAGATATGGGCAGGGTGTGGTGAACGTCTCAAGCGCATGTTGTTGCCGGAAGCAGGTGGGCAACAAAAGGTCGATCATGCCAGGCACTTAATGTCCCGACGAATGATGCACCCTGTATGGACGTCAAAGTGTTTCTGAAGCTGTAGCACTCTATTAACAGGAGTAATAGCATATGGATACGGAGAAAGGGTTTACTCTCATTGAACTGCTGGTGGTAATTGCAATCATTGGAATCCTCGCGGCAATCTTGTTGCCCGCGTTGGCACGGGCCAGAGAAGCCGCACGGCGGGCAAGCTGTCAAAACAATCTGAAGCAGTGGGGCCTTGTTCTCAAAATGTTTTCCAACGAATCCGATGGGGAGCAATGGCCGGATAGCCAAGTTTGGGAAGAAACGCCCACGTACGAGGTGTGGCGTTTCGGGACCGGACCCAACGGTTGGGTGTTATATCCGGAGTATTTGACGGACTGGCAGATCGCCTTTTGTCCCTCCGACCCGGGGCGATGGCCGTGGGGACCCGATCAGAACCCGGAGAACGTCGACCCGATGGCGGACTGCATGAAACTCGAATCGGGGACGGGGTATCCCGAATTATTTTATCCCAAGGATGGTTCGGCCTGTGCGAACGGTCTGTTCCTAGATCTTGAGGGCGTCAGCTACGCCTACATGCCGAAATTGATTCGTCCGGAGTGGACGGTAGACCCGGTTAATGTAGACGAATTGGCCACAGCGATTAACGACGCGCCGGCGAGCACATTGAATGCGGATATCGAAGTGACGTTGACGAACTTTGGCGGCGTTACATTATCGCATCTCCGGGAAGGTATTGAACGGTATCTCATAACCGACATCAACAACCCGGCGGGGTCTGCAAAAGGGCAGAGCGAAGTTCCGGTCATGTGGGATTATGCGAGCGCATCGGATACCGGCGAAATCGACGAGACCGAATTCAACCACGTTCCCGGCGGCTCGAACATCCTGTATATGGACGGTCATGTTCAGTTCGCAAAGTACCCGACGGAAGACGGTTCGACGAAGTGGCCGCTAAGTAAGCCGATCGTTCTCGATTCCTGGTCTCCGGCCCATTAAGTTTCAGTTTCTGACCGAAACGGAACGACGACGAATTCGGTAGATCCGAGTGCATACCGGAATACGCATTGACTCGCTGCGATTTCGCAGCGAGTCAATGCGGCGGAGAGCTGCTCGATTCGGCTTACGTTGAAGTTCGTCTTACCTGAAACATGATCTGAATGCTCCATTCCGAGGTTTATGAGTTTGCAAATTCCTGTTCTCGGCAACCTTGTTCGCGGGTGCCGTACGAGTCATTCGCAAAGCAGAGCGGTGCTGACAGCGCTGGTGCTACTGATAACGCTGCCTTCGTGTGATTGCGCGACAAAAGAAGCCCCACGCGCGTACCTTCAGGAATCCGATTGGCCCGCACAGTTCTTCCGGCTTGACGCCAACGCCAGTGCGGCAACCTTTCATGGGCCCCAACTCGATCGCGCTTCCTTTTCTGGAATGAAACTTGAGTTTGAACCAACGGATGCCGTCTCGTGGACGCCGGAACCCCCATCGTCACAGTTTCGTCTGCAAGATGGAAACCTGCAATTTGAAAGCGATGGCGCTGGTGCGATTACGACAACCGGCTCGCTCCACCTACCAGCGGCAAAGATCCGCGCGATTATACTGAGAGCGCGGGTGAAGCATGCGGAGCGGCTTTCCGTAGGATGGCGAACCGAAATGGCGCCGCAATTCTTGCCGGAAAATTCAACCGAACTTCCAATGACGGAGCCCGGCAGCTGGAAAACCTACGTGATTGTCCTCAGTCAAATTCCGGCATGGGAGAAGCATGGGGTCTATCTCGAAGGTCTGCGAATTCACGCCAAGGAGTCGTCGTATGTGGAACTGGCGTTTTTGAAACTCGTTCCCGACGACCTCGAATCGACGAAGGAGCCGTTCGGCAGCGCGCGGCGTTCAAAGCAGAATGAGGATCGGCCGTGTATTTTCCTTAGAACTCCCGGCGAACTCATATTTCCGCTCAGACTTTTTCCGGTAGCTCGATTTTCCGCCGGTCTCAGCCTCGTCGATCCGGAACCGGCTGTCACCTGCAGCGTCATTGTGGAGAGCGGAAGTCAGACAAATACCGTATTCGAGACACGCTTGGAAACGTCCACAAATTGGCAGGACGTAAATTGTGATCTGAGGTCCGCGAACGAGGGTTCAGGAACGATCGTTCTGCGCGTCAATTCTCCAAACGGCGTCAACACGGTTCTCTGGAGCAACCCGATCGTGTACCAGCCCCTGGACCCTCGAAGGACCGGCGCACGCATCGAAGAGGTTCATCACAGCGGGAAATCGCTGCGGCCCAACATCGTCTGGTACGTGATCGATGCGTTGCGTCCTGACCATTTGGAGGCGTATGGCTATGACCGGGTGACCGCTCCGACGATTGCCCGTCTGGCCTCGGAAGGGCTGCTTTTTACGCGATGTTTCGCCCCGGGAACGTGGAGCCTGCCATCGGTGACGAGCATGCTGTCCGGCGCCAGCCCGCTCACGCACGGCGTCTGTCATGCGATATCGGAGTCGGTGCCGGACGATCTGCCTCTACTTGCCGAATCGCTTCGGGACGCGGGCTATGCAACGGCCAGCATCAGCGAAAACCCTCATGCAGCACCGAAGGCCGGTTTGGGTAGGGGCCTTAGCAGCGCCGAACAGAGTTACCGCCAAGTGGCATTGCGAGGGCAACGTCGCTTCGCGAAGGCCGTCGCATTGAGCGATGCCACGTTCGACGCCTCGGCCGATTTCGTGCGTAAAAACGCCGACCGCCCTTTCTTCCTCTTTGTACATACCGTGGAACCTCATGAGCCGTACGCCAGTCCGGCGATGTATCGGCAATTCTCCAAAGCGTCTCAGAATTCGGATACGCCGCGGATTGACAGTTATGACGACTGCATACGGTGGGCCGATGCAAACCTGAACCGGTTCATAGCGATGCTGGGTGAACTGGGCGTTGACCAAAACACGTTATTGATCGTTTGTGCGGATCACGGTGAGGGCTTCACCGAACAGGAGGGGGGAACCGGGCACTCCGGGAAACCGTACTTTGCCCGCATTCACGTCCCGCTGATTATCCACTGGCCCGGCAACGTCAAACCCGGAAGCGTCGTGGATTCGAACGTCCAGCTAATTGACCTTCCGGCCACATTACTCGACGTGATTGGGTGTTCTCGACCGCCGTCATTCGAAGGGGTGAGCCTTAAACCGCTGTTCGCCGGAGCGGAAGCCACTTTTCTTGAATCGCGTGGGAATTTCTCTATCGGCCATGACCCCGCGCAAATGGCGTGGGTTCACGGCGACCGACTGTACCTGAAGACGCCCGACCAGCGGACACTCTTTAACCTGTCCGCGGATCCACACGCGCCAATGGAGGAAGGGCAGGAGGTAACTGAAGCGATGCGGCGCCTGGATGCGAATCTCAGAGACTACTTGGCGCATCATGCTGCGGCTTCCGATCGGGTGAAGCAGATCGGCACCGAAGACGAAGTCGTTGTGGACGCCGTAGAGCAAGATCGACTCCGGGCGCTGGGGTATGCGGGTTGAATCAACTCCTCCCCGCTCTGGCTGGACCGAATGAACCTGCCGCGGAACGGGCATATGGAATAGGAAGCGTGCATTGATATGGATAGCCGATGTCTTTGCCAACTGGAAGTGGCGGCCCCAGGGCGTGCATTCCGGCGATGCAAACGACGTGGCCACCTGGTCTTTGGTTACTTGCGGTGATGTGGAAATCAGGGACATTAGTGAAATGAATTTCGTGCGTTTTTCCCCGAAAGTACGAGTGGCCTCAAAATGACATCGAACGAACGGCCAACATCTCCAATGCCGTTGTGGCGTTTCGGAACGACGGTTCGAACGGTCGGCATAATCTCCGGTGTCGCGATTGCGTTGATTCTTCTATTCGGTTCCGTGCGCACTATCCCGATCTACCGTGCAGTCGACGTTGGTGAACCTGCGGGAACCCTCCTGCCGCAGCGTAAACCTTCGGCTATCGTCATTTACGTGATCGATGCGCTCCGGCCGGACCACTTGGGTGTTTACGGGTACGGGCGCGATACCGCACCGGAAATCACGAAGCTGGCTCGTGACGGAGCGGTATTTACGCATTGCTTTTCGAACACCACGTGGACGCTGGAATCCGTCCGTGGGCTGTTTGTCGGGATGCCCGGTGCTATGTATTCTCGATCGAGGCACAGTTGTGCAACCCCAGACTTCATTGACCTCCTTCCGGAGTATTTCGAGAAGGCCGGTTGGACTACGGGATTGGTCACGGAGAACGTGCACGTCACGGAAACATACGGCCTGGCGCAGGGGTTTGACTACGTAGGGGATTCTTCGGAATACCTCGGGACTTCAGAGAACATTGCCGACAACGTGCTGAAGATGGCCGATGCCACGGAGGGCTCGCTGCGGTCATTTGTCCGACAGAACCGCGAGCACCATTTCTTCTTGTACGTGCACACCATGGAAACCCACGGACCGCTCGTCATTCCGGAATCGATAGAAACGTTCTATCCCGCCGGTTCAACTCCGCAGGAGAATCTTGTCGATTGGTACGACACCGCCGTTCGATGGGCGGATCAGCGTCTTGGTACGTTCGTCGAGCTACTGAAGGACGAAGGCATCTTCGAAAATACGTTGTTGATAGTGACCGCCGACCACGGCGAATCATTGGTACCGGGCAAAGCCAGCGGCACCCATCGGGGCCCACCCCTTTTTGAGCGGGTGCACATTCCTCTCATCGTCTCCTGGCCGAATCGTATCGATTCCAAATCAGTCTTTTCCCAGAACGTGCAATTCATGGACATCGGACCAACGGTTCTCGAGGCTGTCGGGATACCACGCGCGAAGCAGTTTCAGGCACACAGTCTTGTGCACCTTTTAACGCAAGGTCTGGATGAGTCGCTCGCCGGTCGGCCAATATTTACGGTCGGGCAGTACATGAACGGATGGGGCGTCCTGCAAGACGATTCGTATTTGTATTCCGTGAAGGGATCCAGGCGTTTGATTAATGTGAACGAGAATTCGACGGTCGATGACCAGACGGGCGGGAATGAAGCGGTGGTGCGGGAACTGAGCGGAATCGCTAACGACTACTTCTCGGCGCAGCGCCGGCACTACGTGGATTTCGAGTCTTCCCGGAATCGATCGCTGCTCGGTTCACTGGGATCCGCTTTCGGATGGGGATCGACCGGCTCCGAAGCGGAGAAGGCACCGGAATTGAGTAAAGAGCAGGTCCGGGCGCTCAAAGCGCTTGGGTACCTTGACTGAATGGGAACAAGCCATGGGCGGATGGAGTCTAAAACGAGGTTATTGGTGTGCCGTGGATACGGCTTACCTTTGCAGTAAAACGGGAGAGGGAATTGAGAATGAATAAGACTTGTCTGTCGTGCGTCGCTACCGTTTGTATCACAGCTTTCCTTATGGCGCCTTCGGCCTCGCCGGAGGATCTTCCGGCGCTTACCGTTCGCGGCAAGAATATCGTGGATGCCCATGGAACTGTCGTATCCATGCGCGGCATCAATTTCGGGGGGTGGCTGATGATGGAAACCTGGATTCCAAGTATCGAAATGGAATGGCACGACCGTCTGCCGAAAATGGCGGAGGAAGCGGGTATTCTCGAGGAACTGGAAGAATCCCTCGAAGCGGTCGGCGAGTTCAACGATGACGAACAGAGCGTGCACGACTACATCAAAAACCTTCATACGGACCTCCGAGACCGCGTTTCGGGAGACCAGTACGCCAAATACATCGCACTCTTCGAAGAGGAACCCCCCGTGTACGCGGCAAATGAAATGGACGCAATACTTCGCGAACGTTTCGGTGACTTTGGGGCGGCTCGCTTTTGGAA
The DNA here is from genome assembly GCA_963745075.1 of Candidatus Hydrogenedentota bacterium. Classification (GTDB taxonomy): domain Bacteria; phylum Hydrogenedentota; class Hydrogenedentia; order Hydrogenedentales; family SLHB01; genus JAHDWY01. Next base: position 89,130 of record CAVUWV010000013.1, read on the forward strand.
CGCATACCACGACACGTGGATTACGGAAGCAGACTTCCAGATCGCCAAAGCCGTGGGCTTCAATTTTGTACGCATCCCATTCTGGTATCGGTGGTTTGAGAGCGACGATAATCCATACGTTTACAACGAGTATGGTTTCCACTACCTCGACAACGCTATCGCTTGGGCCAAGGACCATGGCCTCTATGTCATGCTCGACTTTCATGGAGCCGTCGGCGGGCAGAGCCCTTGGGACCATACGGGTGAATTGAGTCGCGCCGAGTTTTTCAAAAACAGTGAATTCCAGAAGCGGACGGCAGCGCTGTGGAAAGCCATTGCCGCGCGCTATGCCCACGAATCCACGGTTTGGGCCTACGATGCCCTGAACGAGCCGTTCAGCGCGAAAGGCCTCAAAGACTGGTCTGAAGCACACGACCGAATCTACGACGCGATTCGGGAAGTAGATTCCGACACGATTATCGTCATGGAAGATGGCTACAAACTCGAATTCGAAGCGTGGATGCACACCGGCTTCTTCCCCAAACCCGAGGATATGGGGTGGAAGAATGTCGTCTACTCGTTCCACTTCTATTCCGGCGCGGACCCGCTATTTGCCGACGAGGAAGGTCTTGCCGATCATGCGAAGCGGGCTGAAGAGGTCAAGCGAGTTGGGACCATGGAACAAGAGCGGTGCGGCGTTCCGATCTACATCGGTGAATTCAGCACGATGGGTGACACCCCCAACGATATTGAAGGCATGCAGTTGTTTTTGACCATGTTCAATAAGTTGGGGTGGCACTGGTCTCCGTGGACTTGGAAATACGTGGACGACGACAACGAAGGAACCATCTGGGGCCTATATCAGTACGCCCACCCCTGGCCTCGGACGCCCAACATTCATCGGGATTCATTGGAATCACTCCTTGAAGTCGTGGACCGCTACAAGTTAGAGGACTTTAAGATTATGGAGCCGTACGGCGTGGTCCTACGCGAGTGCCTGAACCAACCGGTTGCAGACGCCGGCAATTGATTCAGGGTCGGCAAGGGTACCCGGAGTCTGACGACTGCGTAGTAAATGGGGCAGGCTTCACTACCGTCACGATCGGGGTTGGAATCATGATCGTGGTGGAAGCGTTCCGGGGCCGAACGAGCCGCTCGATAAAACTCAGCATGTCGTGAAAGGTTGGTCGCAAAAATCCCCCACGTTGCCGAAACTTCAGTCGGCCTATCCCTCCATGGCGAGATTTCGGCAACCCGGGTCGCCCTGGGTCCTGGCAAGAAAGCAGCGCAAATACGTTCACTCAGGCTGGTACATAAACTGGGGGCAGGTCAGGTGAGCGCGATGAGGTATGCGAAAGAGGGGGGGCGACCTCGACACGAAGTCCCAACCTGCTGCAATTCTCTATCGAAGAGGTATCGGCGCCTGCATTTTGACCACCATTACGTGAACGGTTCAAACCGGATTTCGATGCTTCTTGGAGCCGGCTTGATACCGGACGGAGTATTCGAGGTGGGACTTGATGCTGCCTTGAATTCGAAAGGTAAGAAAATAGGCCAAGAGCCCGAAAAATGTGTGCTCTTGGCCTTTAATCATTTACATGGCGGGGACGACGAGACTCGAACTCGCGACCTCTGCCGTGACAGGGCAGCGTTCTAACCAACTGAACTACGCCCCCGCGTATCTTGGCGTTGCCGGAGACCAAATCCGGGTCCAGCAACGAGGCGAAACTATAGCATTCGCAGATCGGCCTTGTCAATTTGTGGGTGTTGTCTTTCACGGGTGTGAGGTGACACCGGGCCGTAAATCCAAAGCATTCGTTCGCGGTTCCCAAAAACGATGCGTACCGTGACGTGCCGCAGGGCCGTTTGCGCTTGAACCGGAAGTCGTAGGCCGGGGACCACCGTGCAAACGGCCACACCTACGGTGCGATCGCGCGTGGGCCTCGCGCCCGGAACTTGTCACGCGGAGTTGGGTCGCCGTGCTTGATTTTGGATCCAGCGATGGCGCGTATTTCGACGGTGGGACGAGGAATTCCACTCCAGTTTGTCCAACTGTTTCCGGGAGATCGAATGATCGAAATTTTGTTCTAAAAGACGATTGTATGTAGTCATACCGTGTACGTCTTGGCATCTTTACCGGATATCATATCACGGCTTAATCGAATTCTTGTTTCCGTAATTAACGTAGGTATAACTCGTATTATTTAGTTATAGCGCAATAACATGTTATTTTATAACATGTTACAGCCATGTAACATCTACTCGGCCTCGTTGTAGTATTTCCCGGGACCCAAGCGGCAAGGCTGGAATCTGTTCCGGTCAAGAAAAGGAGGATGTATGGATATCACTGCCCTGTTGGAACAAATCTTCGCGTTCATCTTGCAGCTTCTCGAACTCGTCTTTAATTTTGCCGGTGGTTCAAGCGGCAATGAAAACGAGGATGAGAGCAGCGACAGTTAGTGCTCCGTTTGGCAGTAGCCGGTTTCGAATTTGAGGGAGCCTTTTCCATGCTGGAAAAGGCTCCCTCTATTCTCGTTGGCCGTATCGCGCCCGGAATTTGCGCCTGCCTTCGCTCCTCGGCTATGGTTTCGCCGGTGACTGGGTCAGGAAGCACGAAAAATGCAGTACACGACCGACACGAATTATGGGTACTTCAAGCGGCGCGGTGTCGTCTACGCCCACGCGGACGGGCGACCCATGAAGATGACGCTCTACATTCCGGAAGACGGCGAGCGCCGGCAACGGCCTGGAATGGTTCTGATTCACGGGGGAGCGTGGATTCTGGGAACGCGGTACCAGCAGGCTTGGTACTGTCGGCAGTTCGCCCGCGCTGGATTTGTCGTCATGACCATCGACTACCGTCTGATGCCGCGCTTCGCTTTTCCCAAGTGTTTATACGACAGCAAGGCGGCCGTGCGGTGGCTGCGATTGAACGCGGAGGAGCTTCGCATCGATCCCGACCGCATCGTGACGTTCGGCGCTTCGGCAGGGGGGCATTTGGCCGCATTGTTGGCTACGACCGCGCCTGAGGACGGTTTGGAAGGGTCCGAGAATGCGGGGCCATCGTCATCCGTTCGCGCGGCCATAAGCCTTTATGGCGCCGTCGATCTCACCTGCTACCGCGACCACCCGTTGCACGGGCCCCTCAGCGGGATAGCGCGCAAGCTGATGTTGGATTTTATCGGACGCGAGAACGTGGCGCCTGCCGGTACGACCTGGGAAGCCGCTTCTCCCATAACCTACGCGCGACCGGATACCGCGCCGATCATGTTCGTCCACGGAAAGACGGACAAGTTGGTCCATTTTGAACAATCCCGCCGGTTTTACGAGCGATTGCGTGAAATGGGAGTCCCCACACGCCTAATAGCGCTTCCCCGTCGTGGCCACGGATTTGACTACGTTCACGTCCGCCAGCGTCGGGCAATCTTCGATGACATGCTCGTATTTCTTCGCGAGCATATGGAACATTCGAGCGCGGACGCGGGGACACCGCGCGACGACCAGGCATTGGCGGCAGTACCCCGTGACGGTCGTGATCCGCAGGAGTCGCAAGGAGGGGAGCGTGGCGCCGTTTGATTTGTGGGTGGATTACTACGACGTTTTGCAGAAAGGTATTGAGGGGGACGTAGAATTCTACGTGGCCCAGGCGCTACGGGCGGACGGGCGGACGCTCGAACTTGGCTGCGGCACGGGACGCATCTGCATTCCCATGGCCATGTCGGGTGTGGACGTTGTAGGGTTGGACCATTCCCCGGCCATGCTCCAACGATGCCGAGAAAAGTACGATGCGGCGGGTCCCACGACCGGACACTTGGAATTGGTTGAAGCGGATATGGGCGACTTCTCGCTCGATCGGAAATTCGCTTTCATCGCGATGCCGTACCGCACCTTCATGCACTTGTTGGAACCTGTCGAGCAACAGGAATGTCTTCGCGCCGTCCGCCGCCACCTGGCTCCCGGCGGACTATTCGTCCTCAATACCTGGGCGGCCCGGCCTTCCACTATCGCACCGCACCTTGGTCCCCAAAAAGGCATGTTGCGGCTCGTGGACAAGTACCGGGACCCGGCAGAGGGGAACGGATTGTTGCACTATTGCGCATCGACCTACGACGAATGGAGCCAGTTGTTTCGCGAAGACCACATCTTTCACGAAATGGACCCGATGGGGGCCATACTTCGGATGACTTCGCTCGAAATGGTGCGTGCCTGGACCACACCCCGCGAGATGGAATTCCTCGTTCAGCTTTGCGGCTTTGAAGTCGACGCCGTATTCGGAGACTTCTCGTGCGCACCTTTCACCCGCGGCAGCACGGAAATGATCTGGGCGCTACGTGCATCCGAAGGATAACCGGCGTAGGCACGACCCGGCGTTACCAAATCTCGAAGTCGTGGTAACCGGCCCCTTCTTCGAGCCATTCCTCGACCACGCCATCCACTCTGGCGAAGGCCGGTCCTTCGTTGCACCACGCCAGCATGGCTTCGAGTGAAGTGCGCGGACCCTCGAACTCCGCCTCGACCGAACCGTCCACCCGGTTCCGAACCCAGCCGGTCAACTCCAACGACTGGGCCTGCCGGTAGGTGGCGAAGCGAAACCCCACGCCCTGCACGCGCCCGCCGATCTGAACGCGGAGCCGCGGCATCAGTGCCGATAGATTTTGGCCAACCTGCCGCGGTAATCCGGATGGGCGAGCGACACGGCGGCCTGACACGCGGCCAGCGCTACCGACGTATCGGTGCTCTCGATGACCGGCTGACAAACCGGCAGCAGGGCGCGCAGATCTAGTTGGGCAATCAGGCTGAGCACGAGATAGTTAATCTGGGGCATGCCGATGCGTAGCAGCTCCTGAAACACGCTGATGTTGGTCCGGTCGCCCGCTTCGATTAGGGCCGCAGTAGCTTGGGCTCGGTGCGTCAGAACCTCCTGATACGGATCGTATCGTTGCGCCAACCGATCCCGCAGGATCTGCATGGCCTTGGGATCGCCTTCGCGCGCCAGGATGATCGCTGAATCAAACTCCAGAGACGGTATATTCAACATTTCATCGCGCATCAACTTCGTGCCCAAGGGATCCCCGAGCGCATGGAGAACGCGAACGATACGAAACCGCGCGCGACCCTCCGCATTCTTCAATTCCGCCTTCAACGGGTCGATGACATCCTGCCCACCCAGCGTGATGAGTGCGTTCGCTGCGGCATTGGCCTTGTCCTCATTCCGTTCGGTGATTAATTGCAGCAGCGTCGGGATGATCTCGCGATCCCCCAGCCACGCCAGCGCATCCATGGCGGGCACCGAAATATCCGATGCCCGGTCCTGCAACATCTGATGAAGTTGGGCTTTGCCCGTGGGGTCCTGTGTCAAACCGGCCAACCGCGCCGCGCTCGCCCGAACCAACCGGTCGCCGCTGTCGAGTCCTCGCGACACCAACTCCCCGGTCGGCGGAGGAGACCCCGCCAGGACGAGGTGGTGCGCCGCCTCCAGGGCGGTGCGAAGGTCGTTGCCCGTTGCGAGCGTATCCAGATACTCCAAAGCCATCTGTTTCTGCTCGTCATTACCGCCCACCGCGATGACTTCCGCGGCCATCATGCGAAGCGGTTGGTTTCCCGCTGTGGCGTCGAAAATCTCGCTCGCGCGCTCCACCGCCCGTTGGACCACCTGCTGCTGTTCGGGCGTGAGCCCCCGGTCCACCAACGGATCGAGCCGTTTGACCGTGATGACGCTACCCTGAACCTGAATCTCCTTCACGTCGGAAATCAGGTAATGGTTCAGTTGACCGGATTCCGACTCGACCGAAAGAATATTGTTGTCAACGCTTTGAATCCTCAGATTTGGATCCTTCGCTCCGGAATCTTTCAAGACTACAGTTACCAGCGTGTCGGTGCCTGCGATGTCCTTCAGACGCGCACCCTTTCCGCCGACGATCGGAACCTGAGCGCTCGCGACCGTGGCCACGGCCGCAATCACAACGGTTGCCAGCAATTTCCTCGTCACTATCATGGATTCCTCCCGGATTGCGTGTGTTTCGCTAGTGCAGTTCCAGATGTTCCTCTCGGATCACGCGGTCCAAAAACTTTCTCGCCGCATCCAGAGAGGGCACCAGCGGGTTTATCGTTAGCGCTTGAAGTGCGCATTCGTACGACTTGTGCCGAATGGATTCGATGGTAAGGCGGTCGCTTTCCTTGACCGACTGAAAGAGGCCTTTCAAGAATCGGGGGCAATTCCCGACCTTGCGCGGTTTGATCCCTTTCTTGGAAATCTGCACCGGAATCTCGACGCTGCAGTCATCGCCCAAATCCCGGATCGCCCCATTGTTCCGCACGCAGAGGATGGTGTTGGTTTCCTTTTTTCCTTCCAGGGCAACGATCAGCGGAACGATCGTCTCTTCATACCAAACCGCATTGCGCGCGCGGGTGAGTTCGGGAACTTCCGAAAGCGATTCGTCCTGGTACAGCTTGAGAATCTGCTGTTCGGCGTGATGCAGCACTTCTGCGCGGAACCGCGCACACGCTTGTTGCCGTTTGAGGATCTCATCTTGATGGAAATAGAGACTGGTCGTTCTGGTCGGGATCATGCGGAACAACTCGATCAGCGCGTTGTCGAACCCGTCGTCCTTTTCCGATTCAAGACGCTCCAGGATTCGCGCCATACAACTGCGGCCTTCGGCCTTGACGTCCTGAATCCACCCCATGTGATTGAGGCCGATGTAGTCGATCGTCAGTTCCGCTATGTCCTGCCGGAGCAGTTCCGCCATCTTCTTCATATAAGCGCCCGGGAGATCGCATACACCCAGGACGTTCAACTTCGAGTATTTGATCAGGGCCTCGACGCAGACGCCCATGGGATTCGTAAGGTTGATAAACGTCGTATCCGGATTGATCGCTTCGATTCGGGTTGCCATGTCAAACACGACCGGCAACGTCCGCATGGCGTTTGCGAATCCGCCGGCGCCGAGGCTTTCGTCCCCGATCATTCCCTGTTTCGGCGGCAATTTCTCGTCGCGCACGCGCGCCTGCATACCGCCCACGCGGATGTGATTCAGCGTGTATTTCGCTCCGGCAACGGCCTCGCTGACGTCCGTCGTCGCAACGATGGTGGATGGGAATCCGCTCTTGTTCAGCAGCCGTTGGCAGAAACCGGCTACCAGCTTCAGTTTCGGGCCTTCGCGCCCGACGAGCGCGATTTCCTTCACGTTAACGTTGTGGGAAATGATGGACAGGATAAGTTCCGGAATGTAAACGCTGCTGCCTCCGAGAATGGCGATACGCTCAATCACTTCACAATCCCCTTCATCGCCTTCATACCCGCACAGACTCCAGCATAATGCCGCGGACTGCGTCAAACGCCGACCGCATGGCGATCCGCGACGGTTTGGGCCGGGTGTCCAACGAAACCCTCCCCGCCCGAATGGCATCGACGATCCCCTTGGGCGTGGGCTCCGCTTCAATCCAGGAAAACGTCGTATCTTCGTATGGCAACTTGTGGGTATCGGAGTTGCCGACCAGCGTCATTCCGAAGCGTGCGGCGGTGCGTCGAGCCCACCAGTTCGGGTTTAACCCACGCATGTATAGGGAACTCCACTCGATCGCGTCAAACAAATCGATATTCCGAACCAGATCATGCAGTAGACTGCTCGGCGCAGGGTAATACGGATGGGGTGCGATAAACGCCGCGTCCTTGCGCCCAATCTCACGCAATGCATCAAAACTCGTGGCGGCCAAGTGGTCCGCATGGGGATTCAGAATCAATACATGTTTGCGCCCGATGAACTTTTCAATCCCCGGAACGAGCAGGACTCCGCGACGCCGGGCAAACTCGGAAAGCCGGTCGGTGTAGAGGTTCAAATCGTGGCATGTGATGGCGAGGACGCCAATACCTGCAGCGGCGACCGCGTCGATCAACATTTCGGCCGAATACGAAAGCGAATCAAACGGATCATCCGCCGCGTGCGTATGGAGATCGGCTTTGAGGCGCTTCATCAACGCGATACCACTTTTTCCCTACACGTTCCCGAGACTCAGACGCTAGCGATTCCATTACGGGCATGTCAAACGCGCAACGGGCCAAAAACCGGTCACGGGCGTTCCGCATCGGACCACCCGCGAGGCGTCAGCGCTGACCACCCTTAGCCACCCCGAACGGCTAAGGGGTATCATATCAACCGGGCGTCAAGCGGTTCAAAGCAGCACGCTGCCGTACAAAGCCGGAACGACTCCAAAACGTTGTTGCGTGGATTGTTCCCAAACAGTGGCAATGCGAGGGAATTGCCTACGCGAACCGCAGCCTTGGCTTACACAACAAGGTCGTCGGGATCGGACAGGGGGATTCCGTCTTGACATCCCGGGCATTCCGCGGGATCGTAGCTTTTCATCGCCAGGTGGGCGAGCGGCTTGTACGGGCACTCGAACAGGGCCTCGCCGCCACTCCGGTCGATAAGGACGGAAACGCCGGCGACGCGCGCACCGCGTTCGAGCAGGTGGTCGATCGTTTTCTGCACGGAACCTCCCGTGGTCACGATATCTTCCACGACCAACACGTTGGTGCGGGGCTCCAGTTTGAAACCACGGCGGAGCGACATCGTCCGGCCGTTGTCGTCTTTCTCCGTAAAGACGGCCCGGCAGTCCAACTGGCGGGCCGTCTCGTACGCGAGCAGGATTCCTCCCGTCGCCGGTCCGACGACCAATTCGACATTTTCCTGGGCCCATTTCTCCGCCATACCCTTACACAATTTCTCGGTGTAGTTCGGGTACTGAAGCACACGGGACGCCTGGAGAAACTGCGATCCGTGGCGGCCGCTCGCATACACGAAATGGCCTTCCAGCAGCGCGCCGGTCGCGCGGAAAATGTCCACTACCTGTCCCGATGTCATGATGCGAGTTCCTTGTTTATGAGTTGGACGGCTTCGCCGGGCCGTTCATGTTTGAGTACCGGACGCCCCACCACGATGAAGTCCGCACCGGCCTTCGCGGCGGCCGCCGGCGTGGTGAACCTCGCCTGGTCGTCTTGACCAGCCCAGTCAGGCCGCACGCCCGGCGTGACCAGCACGGGTTCCGGCCCGATGGTGTCGCGCAAGACTTCAATCTCCAATGGTGACGACACGATGCCATGGGCTCCGGCCTCGACGGCCAAGCGTGCCAGACGTGCCACGGCCTCGCCGGGCGTCTCCGGCAACCCTACCTCGCCGCGAAGCACTTCCTCGGATACACTCGTCAAAACCGTCACGGCCAAAACACGCGTTTCCGAGCCCTCTACCGCGTCGCGCGCGGCGGCGATCATATGTTTTCCGCCAAGGGCATGGACGGTGATGAACGCCACGCCAAGATCCGCGGCGGCCTTGGCCGCGTGACCGACCGTGTTTGGGATATCGTGCAGTTTCAAGTCCAAGAAGATGCGCTTATCATTGGCCTGGAGATAGCGGGGGAGAGTGGGGCCCGTACGGGAGAACAACTGCAGGCCAATTTTGAACCACTCGCAGCCCGCACACGCATTCACGGCCAACAGCGACTCTTCGCGCGTATCCAAGTCGAGCGCTACGATAAGTTGGGTCTTACGATCGGTCATAATTCATACCTTCATTGCTCCGACGAGGTCGGACACGTGGGCGATGCCATGGCGTTTGAGATAGTCTTCCAAATCGCGAAGGACGCGCAGCGCCGCGTCCGGCTGACGAAACGACATGGAACCAACGGATACCGCGGTCGCACCCGCCAGCAAAAACTCCACCGCGTCGCGGCCGTAGCAGATTCCACCCGTGCCGATGATTGGGATCTTCACCGCACGCGCTGCGTCCCACACCATCTTCACCGCGACCGGACGGATCGCCGGTCCGCTCAGACCGCCGACGATGTTGGACAGACGGGGCCGCCGCGTCTCGGCGTCTATGGCCATGCCCAGAAGGGTGTTAATGAGGCACAACCCATCCGCGCCCGCTTCTTCCGCCGCCCGTGCCGGTTCCTGGATATCGAGCACGTTGGGCGTCAATTTGACGAACAAAGGGAGTCGCGTCGCGCTGCGTATCGTGCGCGTATACTCCATAACCGCGTCCGGGTTCTGTGAAACGAGAACCGCGCCTTTTGCCTGGCGCGCGTCGTGAACGTTCGGGCAGGACAGGTTTGCTTCGATGGCATCCGCCGCATTTTCCTCTTCCAGACGCTGCGCGAGCGTGGCGTACTCATCGGGCGAATGCCCGTAAATGTTACCAATAATCGTCGCGCCCCGCTCCCGAAGGAAGGGCGCCTTCTCGCGCAGGTACACGTCCAGCCCGACGTTTTGCAGTCCAATCGCGTTGAGCATTCCAGCGGGCGTTTCCACCAGCCGCGGCGGTTTGTTTCCCGCCCGAACTTTCAGAGAGAGGCTCTTGGTAGTGACTGCGCCCAGCTCGGCTACGTTAAAATACTGGTTGTATTCCGCACCGTACCCGAACGTGCCCGACGCCACCGTCACGGGATTCTTCATCGATAGCCCGCCGAGATCGATCTCCAGGTTGGGCGCTATCGTAGTCTCAGCGCTTGGTGACATGGTATGGCATTACCCCGATGGTTTAACGAGCGGACGTGCACGCGGCGCGATGTCGCCCCATATTGTATCCACCGTACGCGCGGATTTCGAACCGTCAGCCGGGATGCGTCGGCTCGGTCAGGGTTTTGACGGGGCCCCGCCTTTATACGCGACTTCGCCGTCCTCGGATTCGTATTTTGCGCCATCCGGCAGGAATTCGAGGCGCGCCTCGAAAAATATCCGCTGCACCGCGCCGAGCGATTTGGAGCGGAAATGGCTCGCATCTACGATCCCCTCGTAGATCGCCCAGCGGTCCGTGTTCTCGCCGAGCACCATCAGCGCGTTGCGGTCCCGGTCGCGGCTGGTTCCGAATTTCTTGTACTCGCCGGTGCGGAGAATGTCGAGCAGTCCGTTCCGCGTTTCCCACGCGTGGCCGGTTTCGAGAAAGGCGTCGACCAGGTGGGCCCGGGCGGCTCGCGTACGGATCGCCTGTTGCACCGACTCCGTATTCACGATGACGCCGTCGCGGTCGGCGATCGAGAAATCGCGGTTTCCATCATGCACCGCCTGTTCGATCTCGCGCGCTACCGCGCGCAACGTATCGACGGGCACGTCGGCGTAGTCGGGCTTCATCTGCACAAAGGTGTGACATCCGCACATCCCAACCAGTAGACCGAGAAGAATGACTCGCTTCACGTTAGTTCTCCGTGGAGCCGGCTGCGACGACGCAGTTCTTGCCGCTCCGTTTCGCTTCATACAGTGCCATATCCGCCGCCCGAATGAGCGACTCCCCATCCAGCATGTCTTCATGTTTCAGTTCCGAGACTCCGAAGCTCGCCGTCACAATGGAGTTGCTCGGAAGGCCGGAATAGCCGCCCAGCTCGATAGAGGCGCGCACACGCTCGGCCTGTGCCATCGCGCCCGCCACTCCCGTCTGCGGCATGACGATGACAAATTCTTCCCCGCCGTAGCGAGCCAGGATGTCACTCCGGCGCGTGGTGCGGTGCGTGCGGGCCGCAATTTCCCGCAGGATTTCATCGCCTTGGAGATGACCGTATTTGTCGTTGATCATCTTGAAATCGTCAATATCGAAGATGATACACGAAAGGGGAAGCCGGTATCGGCGCGCCCGGTCGAAGTCTTCCGCAAAGCGGTCGCGAAAGTGCCGGTGATTGTGGAGGCCGGTCAGTTCATCGGTTACCGCCAATCGCTCCAGCCGTTCATTGGCATTCTGCAGGCGTTCCAGGAGATGCGCGCGTTCCAGGGCATTGGACGCGGCTTCCGCCACGATCTCACAGAACCCGATCTCACGGCGGCTGAACGGACGGTCCTTGCGCGCCGCCCGGAGGAATAGGGAGCCGACGGTGGCGTCCAAAAGCACGATCGGGACGACCAGCAGCCCGGCGATTTCCGTGCCCTTCAATCCCTCGCAGCCCGCGGTGAGCGGATCGGTCTGGGCGTCTTCAATGACGACCTTTTCGAAGAGATCCATTGACCGGCGCAGTTCAGGGTACTTGGCCAATTCGATCACGAGATCCCGTACGCCGGCGTCATCGTGAGAAGCGACCACCTGTCCGCACTCGTCGTTTCCCCAAATCCGCACGACCGAACACCGATCGACCTGGATTACCCGGGCGATTTGCTCGACGAATATGTACAGCACGTCGTGAGAGCGACGGCGAGAGGAAATCGCCTTCAAAATATCAAGCACCGACAGGAGGTCGTCGCGTCCGACGGACTCCGTGGTCTGCTGCGAACTGACGAGCCGCGTGAACATCGTCATCATCCGAGTGACTTGCGGGGTCCACTGAAGCAATGCGTCCGGTTGGGCGACCGGTAGCCCCTCCGCCTTCTTTTTCCCATCGGCGAGGAGCGCCCGGGCGATACTTTCCACGCTATGCCGGTCGGCCGTCCAACCGCCGTGGAATGCCGTTGCCGATTCATTTACCTGGCCCAGCATGGCGATGCTCACGGTCGACGAAAGCACCACCAGCACCCGATCGTTGAGATCTTGCACGAATGGGCTTTGAACGCCGTCACCTTCCCGATGCCCCGCATGGTCCGCGCCGTCCGGTGTGAACGTAATCACGCGATCGGCCAGTGCGCGAATTCGGTCCAGATCGCCAATCGTCCGCGCTGTGGACGAGTCGATGCACAGAAGCAGCGAATCGCCTGGTGATCCGGCCAACTGCCGGGCCGACTCTGACGCGAAGGCTTCGAAAATCAGGCGAGAATCGATCGGCACCAAAGAATTTGCGTTCGCGGCGGCGGACAAGAGCGAATGGTCCTTCGCATCGCCCTGGGTCAGCGTATTTGCGGCTTGCTCAAGCATGTAATCCCCGTACTACAATCGACTGCGCGGCGCGCCATTATTCGGCGACCGGCGGTTAATGTCAAGGAAGTCTGGTGCACGTCCGCATCCGGATTGCGGAGGGAGCCCACACTAGTGCACCTCCGCCCCGAGCACCCGGCAGGCCGCGATCACGATTGGGCGACCGCCAGCGTATCGATGCTTTCCGGTTCGATCGTCTCCACGACTTGCACGGGGGTGGAACGCACGACCAAGTCGTATAGTTCCTCGACTTCGTCCATGCGAAGCCGGGCGCACCCGTGGGAGGAGTACTGCCCAACCGTTGCCGGATCGATGGCGCCGTGGATGCCCAAGTCGCTGGGAAGTCCTTCTTGAACCGGCACAAAGGGCATCCACCGCGTTCCAAGCTCGTTCTTGGGATCGCCCGGAGGAATCGGATCGGCGCCCGGCTTGTACCACGTCGGATCCTTAATTTTGTTGCCGATCTTGTACTTTCCCAAGGCGGTTTCGTGGCCGGGCATACCGAGTCCCGTGGAATAGCGTTTGAACATCCCGTTGCTGTCCATGAGAAACAGCCTGCGTGTCGACCGCTCTATCACGATCCGAAAGTCCTTCGGGGTCCACTTCAGCGTTTGTCCCACCTGTAGTGTCGCGTCCGCGTCCAAACTGTTGGCCCGAGTCAGGAGGCCTTGCGTGGTATTCAACTTGATTCCGATGCTGGTGAGACTATCGCCGGATTCCACCGTATAGACCTTGCTGTCGGGAGTGGCTTGGGGCGCGAAGATGAGTTCGACGTTTGCTTTCCCCAATGCGTCCAGCGCTTCGTTCCATTCGTCGGAATTCCAGGCAGCGCTTTTGACGGCCTCCGCGTACAGGTCGCGGGCGCCAACCGGGTCGCCCTTACGCGCGGCGTTTCGCCCGAGACCGGTCAGGGCCGGCGCCCGATACTCGGAAGGCGCATGGGCCCGGATGTCTTCGTAAACCTGGAGCGCTTGGTCTACCTGCCCGTCGTCTTCCAAGAACCTGGCATATGCCGCAGCGGCTCGGGGCTGTTCCGGACTGTCGGGAAACGCGGTCGCGGCACGCTTCAACCGGGCCTGTGCCGAATCCCGGTCACCCTTCGCCAAGTCGAGTTTTGCCAGGAGCATAAGCGCGGGGCCGGCTAAGGTGCCGTCTTTGGACTTTTCCGCGATGGGCACCAACAGATCGCGCGCTTCCTGGGTATGACCGTCCGCGAGCAGGGTCTGGGCCGTCTCGATATTCGCTTGGGCACTGGCCTCCACGCGTCCAACGGAGCCGCCACTGCCAAACCAGCGCGTTGCACGGTACACGCCAAAGGCGGCGCCGAAAAGCGCTATGAGAACGACGATTATCTTGAGTAAGCTGGGATCTTTTCGGGTTTTGTACATCACGTTTGAAGAAACACGCCCTATATCTTGTGGTGGTTTAGACTGGTTCGTACCAGAATACACCAATGAATGCGTCTACGCAATACGGAATGATCCGTTTCTTAATGGACAAATTGATGAAAGTACGGCTGCCGCGGGTGAATTCCGCAGTTTTCGCGAATGGCTATATGCGAGATTCTGCGATCCGGGTCAGATCCAGCAAGAGTTCGGTCATCGATTGGTAGCGGCGTTCCGGCTGCCGTCGCAATGCCTTGAGCACAATCCGGTCCAAGGCCGGCGGAATCTCGGAATTGTGTTTGGAGGGCGGCTCGAATTTGTACTTGCTGCTCTTGATTTGTTTCATGATTTCCCGCGAATCCCGCCCGTTGCACGGATGCTTGCCCGCGAAGAGTTCGTACATCGTAATGCCGAACGAGAAGATGTCGGAACGCGCGTCCAATCCGCGACCCTTATTGTTGATTTGCTCGGGCGACATGTACGCCCGGGTACCGCCGCCTTCCCGGATCCATCGGGTCCGCCAGCTCGAGCTGGCCTTGGAAAGCCCGAAGTCGCAAATCTTTACTTGTCTTAAGTCGCGCGAGAACAAAAAGTTCCCGGGTTTGATGTCGCGATGCACGATGCCACGTTGATGCAGGAAATCCAACCCGTGGCACAGGCGGATGCAGATGTCGATCATCTGCTGGAGGGTCAAGTCGCGGTCGGTGATGTGCTTGCGCAGATCCGGGCCATCCACGAATTCCATCAACAGGCAACGGCGAATGTTGCCGTCGGCATCTTCCTGTTCGATGATCTCCTTGTTGTACCGGATGATGCATTCGTGCTTCAGCTCTGCCGCGACGAGGATTTCACGTCCCAGGTAGTCGCGGCGGCGCTTCTTCTTGTCCAGGTCGAACTGGCGGTCCAGGACCTTGATGGCGACCGTCTGGTCGCGCTTGCGGTCGATCGCCTTGTACACGGTCCCCATCCCGCCCCGGCCGATGGGGGCGATGATTTCGTAGGGCCCTACGTGCGTCAGTTCCAGTGTCGAGCCGGCCCCATCGATGGCCGCACCAACCGGTTCGGTTTCCCGAAGGACGTCGTCTTCCCGGCGTTTGCGGCCGAACATTCTCATGATTGCACCTGTCTTAAGCATCGATGATTCCTACCACTCCCAGCTAAACACTCGGGTTTGTCTGTCATGCACCAATTGGACACATTACTGCCTTGTCGGCAGCGTTCGTCCTTCCCCTGGCAATGAGCCTGACCGAAGTTATCCAGTTTTCCAGCTCGCGGAACCGGCGGGCACCGGTACCTCGGAGATTATATCACGTAGCACGCTATGGGCGGTTACGCGGCGTAAGCGACTCTCCGGATTCAAGATAAGACGATGTTCCAGTACCGGATGGGCCAATGTCTTTACGTCGTCCGGAAGCACGTAACTCCGGCCCTGCACTGCCGCAAATGACTGGCAGGCACGGAATAACGCCATCGATGCGCGGGGACTGGCCCCGAGGCTTAAATGGGTGGAATCGCGCGTTCGATGCACAATTCGAAGGATGTATTCGCGCACTTTGTCGTGGATGTGAATCTCGCGTATCCCCGCTTGCATCTTCAGCACGGTCTGCGGGTCCGTGACTGGCTTGAGCGCCTCCAGCGGGTGCGTGACGCGCATGCGCTCAAGCATTTCACCCTCGGCGGTGATGTTGGGGTAGCCCACGGACAGGCGCAGCATAAACCGGTCGAGCTGCGCCTCGGGTAGGGGGAAGGTTCCCTCGTGCTCGACGGGGTTTTGGGTCGCGAACACGACAAAGGGTTGCGCGAGTTGATAGGTCGTCCCGTCAACGGAAACCTGCCCTTCCGCCATCGCTTCGAGAAGCGCACTTTGGGTCCGCGGCGTGGCCCGGTTGATTTCGTCCGCCACGATCACTTGCGAGAAGATCGGTCCGCGGCGGAACTCGAACTCCTGTGTTTTCTGGTTGTAGATGGAAACGCCGCTGACATCCGTCGGGAGCAGGTCGGGCGTGCATTGAATGCGGGTGAACGAACAGCCGCTGGATACCGCCAGGCATCGAACCAACACCGTTTTTGCGACGCCCGGCACGTCTTCCATCAATACGTGGCCGCCGGCCAGGAACGCCGCCAATGCTGTTTTGATGACGGCGGTCTTGTCCAGAATCACCGTCTCGACATTGCGGACGATGTCCTTGATGGCTTGTCGAAATGCGCTCAAGTACCCTTCCCTTCCACGCGTGAAACGATGATACAAGCCGGTCCCATGCGGTGCAAGTATTCAACCCGGAATCGTCCGAAGATTTTGCACCTATAAAAGCGTGCGAACTGCGTCATCGGTTAGTTCTGATAAAACTGCACCGTTGTGCGATTACACGAATCGTGCTACTGTGAAAGCGTCAATTCTTAGCGAAGTTCCGGGCCTGTGTTTGCAGGCGCAACCTTCCGGAGGATCGGTGCCATGCGTCTTGGGAGTACCTGCATATGTCGCGTCGTTCCCGTTTCGATCGTCGCCGTGCTTATGTTCTGCCCGTTGGCGCCAGCGGACTCGATCGCGGTGGACGGCAAAACCTATGACAATGTCGTTGTCCGCGAAAGTGCGACCCGTTATGTGGTCGAGTTGCCCGACAGCGGCAAGATTCTCAGCGTGAACAAGGATCAAATCGATAGCGGCGCCGTTCATGTCGAACGTGGCGCGGATCGAGACGCTTTGCACGCGCGGTGGGAAGAGAACAACCCGTACGTCGATGCGAAGCCGGCCAAGATAGACACAACCGCTCCCCAATCGACCGCCGAATCTACGGATACGAAGCCGGTCCTCATTAGGAACGTGCACAAGGGCCAGGAACCGAGGCAGTCCGCAGACCAGTCGGATCCATCCATTGCGCAGCGTTATAACGGATTGCTGGGTCCGGCTGGTCGCCACGTAGCCCGGACGAATGGCGGGTTTCAGGCGGTCGCTCCCGTTCGCAACGAGGACATCGTGATCCATCAGGAGGGAGGCCGCAGTGCGGCGGTCGCGTCGCCGGGCGGGTATGGCGGCGGTGTGGCGGCGGCTCGGGGTGGCGCGTACGGAGGGGCAGGGGCTGGGGCTGGCTTCGGAGGCGGCCGCGGCGGCGGGTATGGTGGCGCCGGAGGCGGATACGGTGGTGGCGGAGGCGGTGCCTTCTTCAGCAATATCTCCGAACTCTTTTCGACGATCGACGACCGCCTCGTTGGCGAGACACCGGCGCAGATTGGCCTCCAGATTTCCGTGAGCCGCTGAACTTTCTCCGTCGCACACGCGGTCGAACATGGCCCGGGGCAACGATTTGACTTGAGCCCGGATGTTTGGTATTCTCCTGCGTCGCATTGAACCCCGACGGGAAAGTTCTGCGCGTGCAGACTGTCCGGACGGGGGGAGCATGCGCCTGCAACACGATGTGCGGCGCTTTACCGGGCAGATCCCGTTACCTGCCGGTGCGGTACAACGATGGCCAAGGGGTTGGTAGGCCGCTTGTCCCAGGCGTTTCAGGCACCTGTTGGCGTCTGAGAAACCGGAGTCTCGCGAACGCATGCCGTTCGCTTCCGTGGAGGAATGAACGCGTGAAGACATATGTCCCCAAGCAGGGGGAGATTGAGAAGAAGTGGCACGTCATCGACGCCGAAGGCAAGGTGTTGGGCCGGGTGGCCGTGGAAGCCGCGAAGCTTTTGCGCGGCAAGCACAAGCCCCAGTACACGCCGTACCTGGATTGCGGCGACAACGTCATCATCATCAACGCCGAGAAGGCCAAGGTTACCGGGAAGAAGGCGGAAGCGAAAATGTACTATCGCCATTCCGGGTATCCCGGCGGCATGTCGGAAACGAATTACACCCGGTTGATTGCCAAACATCCGACGCGGGCCATGACGCTGGCGGTCCAGGGTATGCTGCCCCACAACCGGCTGGGGCGCAAACTGGCCAAGCATCTGCGGGTCTACGCCGGTCCCGATCACCAGCAAGAGGCCCAGAACCCGCAACCCTATACGCTTTGATGGCATCGTGAATCCGGTACCGCCGGATCTTCGCAGGAAAAGAGGATAACAACGTGGCAGAGATTAGCAATGAAATCGTGACCGTCGGCCGGCGCAAATCCGCCGTGGCCCGCGTCCGCATGAAGCCCGGCACCGGCGTGGTCGTGGTGAACGGCAAGCCTGTCGAAGAATACCTCGCGCGCGAGGTCCTCGTCATGGTCGCCCGTCAGCCCTTCGAGGTCACCGACAACATGGGCAAATACGACATCCGCGCCAAATGCGATGGTGGCGGTCTGGCTGGTCAGGCCGGCGCACTGCGGCTCGGCATCGCCCGTGCCCTGGTCGAGACCAACGAAAAATTCCGCCCTATGCTGCGCAAAGCCGGTCTGTTGACCCGCGACGCCCGCGAGGTCGAACGCAAAAAGTACGGCCAACCCGGCGCCCGCAAACGCTTCCAGTTCTCCAAGCGCTAAACCCGCGCCAATCGTATTCGCGAAATGCTGCGTCCTCCCATCCAGGGAGGACGCTTTTTTTGACGCGTCTTGTGTCGGCCGGCGGCATGTTCAATCCAGGATCGTGCCTTACGAAGAAACCAATGTTTCCACCAGGAACTGAACCTGGGCACACTGGGAGCGCCACGCACCGGCGTGGCGAATTTACAGGCTGCCCCGAGCCTTTTGCCGTAACTTAATCAGCATGCCGTTTTGAGCTAAGATTATAGTTGGTGTCGAATAAGGGGGGAGCGTGAGAACATGGTTCCAGATCCTGCCGGGGCTTGTGCTATTTGCCGCGGCTACTACCTTGTGGCCGGGAGTCCCGGGACATTTGCAGCCGTTGCAGCAGTGCGTCGCCGCCTTGGGACAGAATCCCAACCATGAGCAGAAGAACGCACCCGTCGCCCCGGACAGGAATCGCCCTTCCTATGCGGGGACATGGGCGTTGTGGGACGCGGAAGGCCAATACCTCACCACAGCGGAGATCGTCGACATTCACGATCGATTTGGTGCTGGAATACTCTTCTTTCGTTCCGAAACAAAACACGACCTGGATTTTAAGCGCCTGAAAAACGCGGGCTTGGCGCTGATCAAGGTGGCCCATCCGGGCTACGCACCATTCAAGGATGCAACCTTCCTGGACGATGAACTGCGGGTACGCGAGTGGGCGCGGACAGCCGCCGGAAATCCCTTCATCGATGGAATCGCCTTGGACATTGAAGGTCCCACAGCAACCACTCACAAGAACTTGTTTCGTGTCCTGGCCGAAGAGGCGCACGCTCGGAACAAGACGTTTCACGCCGTTCCTCATTTCGCGTTGTTTAACCGATGGGAAGGCACGCTGACGCCGCAAGAGATCAACACGTACGCGGACGTGGTGTGGCCGTGGCTTTATAACCGCTTCCGGCAACCAAACTACGGCCAGGGTCTGGTGTCCATGCTAGCCTACTGGCGAGACAAAGGCGTGACCGTTCCAACCTATCCCATTTTCGACCACGGTAGAACCGATTACTCAGGCATCGCGCCCTCGGAAGCCCGGGAAGTGCCGTCTATCCTCAAGAAGGCGGGCGTCGAGACCGTATGCCTCTTTCAGCCACACGTCAGCTACCGCAGCCTTACAGAATCGGAAGACTATGCAGCCTTGTGGCGAAACCTGGCCAAGGCGTACGGGAACAAGGGCGACGACGTTGTAGAACGCATTGGTGAATAGACTGGTCATGATGGCATAAGAAACGCCGGACTCTCCATCGACTACGTGGTCGGAATGGACACGGATTACCCCAGCGGTTTAATCCGCAGATTCCGGAAGGACAATTGCGTTCCGTGTCCCGCAAGGGAAAGGTGTCCGCTGGTCCGTTGTAGACCGGGATGGTCCTTGCCATCGGGAGTCGGCGCGCCGTCGCGATAAGGGGCGAGATCGGCATCGACGATGACCGCGCCGTTCAGCGTGACGCGCACCCGCGTGCCTTCAACCCGAATCTCTTCCTCATTCCATTCCCCCACGGGCTTCAGGTGACCCGTTTTCGCAGGGATGATCCCGTAAACCGAACCGTGGTGCTGCCATGGTTTGGCCGCCGCGAACTTTTCCGCGGAGTCGTCGAGGATCTGAATCTCCAGCCCGTCCCGCGACGCCTTGCCATCCATGGGCACATGGATCCCGATCCCATTGTTGGCGCCCGGCGTCAGTTTGAATTCAAACCGCAGGATGAAGTCGGAGTATTCGCGCTCCGTGTACAGGTTTCCTTTCGGATTCAGCCTCCAAGACCCCGTCCACGGCCCGGTACCCGTCCGTGTCGCCGGCCCACCCGGTCAAATCCTTGCCATTGAAAATCGAAACGAACCCTTCTTCGTCCGGTTTTGCCTGCGAAGCATGCGCAATTCGAGACGCAACGAGACCAAGGCCGGTTACCAGAACACCCAGCAGGATTAATGTCGCTTTCTTCACTCGAACTCCCCTTCGGTTACCGGCGTGGCAAAGCAGGTCTCCGCCGACACCATTTTTGTCGAGAATCTTCATGAGTGTAATCCCCGCGTCACGTCCTATCAAACACGCGGGAAATTGGCACGCAGCCACGCGGATTCCCGTAAGGGAGAGATTCACGCAAGAAATTCAGCAGACCCCGAGCACGCCACGTAGCAACACTGGGAGCGCCACGCACCAGCGTGGCGAATTCATCGTCTGCCTCTGGATTTCCCCCGAATTTCCTTCCGTGAATCTCACCAGTCCAACCGAGCCTTGCCAGCATTCTACAACTCCGTGGCCGAAGGGCCTGAATACCCATAGTCACGCCACAGGCGTGATTGGCCGCCGCGCAGCAAGGTCAACTCGAGGCTGGGAGTATATAGGCCCTTCGGGCCATTACGGCGGCTTGGCGCCGCCGCGTGATTAGCGCAAGCAGGTGGCGCCGTCGGGCGGTGGGATCGAGAATATAATCTTGTATCCCCCAAATTCATGCAAGCCATAGTTGAATCTCCTTGTCCAGTAAAATCTTCCGGCGCCGTGACTTGCCCCAATTCTCAGCCCGCCGAGTGGTGAGCACGTCTAACGCGGTCCTTTTCTTCGAGTCATTTGAGTCCCTGCCAGAGCAAGTGCGACGGCGGCGAGGCCCAGCGCTATCGGTCCCCCAACCGGCATGGTGACGAGATTCACATCGGGAATCTCGGGACCCGTAAGTCGAATTTCATCTACGTCAATCTGGTCTCCCCCTGCTCCGGTCACGTCAGCACGGGCGAGCATGTATATGGTGGTGTTGGTAGCCAGGTTTTCACCTGAAGGCCCCAGGTCAATGGTATGCAGCGTGATATACGCAGAACCGTCCAGAGAGTACAAGAAATCCAGCGTGTTGCCGGTTCGTACTATGTGAAGGGAATGGACATCGCTTGCTATGGGCGTAAACGTCCCCGGAATCGGCGCACCGTTGCGCCCCACGGCGATAGCGATACCGGACCCATCCATGATCCGGTAGATCCCGAACCAGGGAACACCTTCGGAAACGGGCCTAAATGACACCTCAACCCCAATGGCGTCGTAGCTCCCAGGTGTAAGAACAGGCGTCTGAGGCTGGACAAACATCATGTCATAAGTGAAGTCGCCCGGCGCGAGCGGCCCCATTGTGCCACTGGGGGTCTCAAGAAGATCGTAGTCATTGGGATCCACCCCAAAAGTGAATGTCATGTCACTAGCACCATATGTTATCTCGCCGGGAGGAAGGTGTACTGGATCGCTGTTGCCCGTGTAGATCGCACTGCCCGCGAAAGCAGACCCACACAGCAAAAGTACTGCCGGCATTATGACGAATGCCATCCTAAACATAATGTTACCTCTCTTTCTTACGAAGGTTTTCCAGATGACCCGCTTCCCCCATGCCTCGAAGAGATTGCCCATGACAATGTAGCAACTGCGCCCTGGTCGACCCTCTTCCGACAGGCGATCCCAAGGATCTTGGGTGAAAAGGCAATATTCGAGATTACCCATATGGAAGATTCAAGGGAAGATTTAGAAGATTTAGGGCACGAATTAGTGTTTTCCCCGCCGGTCGCGACGCCTGGCTAAGGTTTTCGGCAGCGTTTAGCGGGGCGGAGGAGGTGGCCGAGCAGGGTCTCCAACTGTGGCACGAATTGGTCGTCGCCGGAGCGGCGCCCGATACGGGTCTTGCGACGTATTCGATAGACACCATCGGGGTTGCTCTCCAAGCGGTTCCACTCCGCCCAATCCCCTATCGAGTTAGAGTCGGAAGAACCTGAATTTGTATAACACGAAGCTCATGACGCGTCAAGGGCCCGAGAAGATCGAGCGTGCGGTTCTTCGACGACGCCATGGTCCGAAGGGCCTGAATACCCATAGTCACGCCACAGGCGTGATTGGCCGCCGCGCAGCAAGGCCTACCCGGGGTCCGTGGATTTCCGTTTCGGTCGATACCCCGGAGGGGTTACATAGTCAAAATCCGGTTATGTATTCCCTTCGGGGAATTGAGAAGGTGGGGCCGTGGTGACCCCGGGTAGACCCACGCTTCGCGTGCGTCAACCCGGGGCTGCGAGTATGTAGGCCCTTCGGGCCATTACGGCGGCTTCACGCCGCCGCGTGATTGGCATCACCGGTTGGAGCAAACGGGTGGTGCCATCGAGGCGGGGGATATTCAGGGGGAATTCACCGACAGACTACGAATTGGAAGATCCAGCGGGATTCTTCATGTCCTTGAATTCCCGTGCGATTATTCGCGAGCGATTCGGAGCGCGGCCATTAGTTGTTGTCCTTACCCTCTACGCCTTGAAGCTTCTCAATGTTCTTCTGCGACCAATAGTTCATCTCGTCTTCGTTCATAACTTCGCCGAATATGAACTTACCGTCCTTGCGGTAGTCCAGATCAACCGAATCGGAATTGGGGCGGTAAATGTACGTGTACGACAGCGGAACAGGCGATTGGGCAAGGATGGCGCATAGCGCTTCCCGCGCCGTTACGCCGCTAACAGATACCGTGACTACCTGGTCGTCCACGATCGCCGGGTAAGGATTCCGGAATTCGTCCGGGCCTGCAGGAAAGAAGGTCAACCTATAGTCTGACTTCGAGTTTTGGTTAATTGCGCGGCCTAGCGCGCAGCATGCTTCCCAGACACTAGCATCGCTTACCTCCAAGGATACAACAACGTCAAGGTTATTGACGGGGGGGGCACCCGCTTGTCTGACGGGAAAGATAACGATTTGGTCGTGGATAACGTCCCATGTAAGTGTACCTGCGGTAGCTCCGACGAACCGGTCAAGACATTGATCTAGTTTGTCGCCTTTCGAAACCGTTAATGCAATTTGTGGTTGAGCGGCTATGGGTACCGACCGTCCCAAGTCAGGTATGTTTTCAAATGAAATCGGGACGTCGAAAACGCGGTGCAGCTTATTAAAGGCTATGCCATACATCGACGCCGCGTCTTTCGTGCCGCTAATTGGCTCCTTGGCAGTAGCTTCCAGCTCCTCTGTTGCGTCACCCACAGCCGCCACCGAATGTGCGCTGACCAGTATGAGCAACAATGCAAGAGGATTTTTCGCAGTGTTCATATTTGCCACTTTCTTACCTATCACAATAGGGTCACGTGTTCCGGAGCGGGGCCACTAGTTGTTGTCCTTACGCTCTACGCCTTGAAGCTTTTCCGCGTTCTTTTGCGACCAATACTTCACCTCGTTTTTGTCCATAGCGTCGCCGTACATAATTTTGCCGTCTTTACGGTAGTCCAAATCAACCGAATCCAAATCAAGGCCACATATGTACCTGTACGAAAGCGGAACCGGCGCTTGGGAGAGGATGGCACACAGCGCTTCCCGCGCGGTTACGTCACTAACGGATACGGTGACGACGCGGTCATCCACAATCGCCGGGTAAGGATTCCGGACTTCGTCCGGCCCCGATGGAAAGAAGGTCAACTTATAGTCCGACTTCGAGTTTTGGTTAATCGCACGGCCGAGCGCACAACACGCTTCCCAGACACTAGCATCGTGTACCTCCAACGATACAATAACGTCGAGGTTGTCGATGGGTGGGTCACCCGCTTGTCGAGCGGGAAAGATGACGATTTGGTCGTGGATAACGTCCCATCTAAGGGCCCCTTTGGTGGCCTCCATGAACCGGTCAAGACATGGCCCCAGTCTTTCCCCTTTCGTAATCGGGAATGCAATTTGTGGTTGCGTCGCGATATCTGTCGACCGACCCGATTCAGGCAGGCCCTCGAACGATATCGGAACGTCGAAAACGTAGAGCAGTTCATTAAATACACCGTCATACCCCCACGCCGCGCCTTTCGTGCCAACTGCTTCCTTGGCTCTAGCATCCAACCTTTCTGTTGCCTGACCCGCAGCCTGGGGCCAAGAGGCAGCCGAATGAAGGGACAACAACACGCCACACGTGAGCCAAACAAGAATGGAATTAGCCTGGGGTAGTCTCTTCTTCTTCATAGTTAGTTCCCTCTTCTATCCCGTCTGAGAATGTAGGGACGGAATACGAACTCGGCATGGATTACCATCCGAGCGGCGCCACAGCACCCGATTCTCCGGCGAGTCAGAGTCGCAAGAACCTGCTTTTGTATAACACGGCGATTACGGTACGTCAAGGGTCATAGAGATTGGACCTGAGGGGATCTGTGCCTTCTTCCGACAACGCCATGGCCCGAAGGGCCTGAATACCCATAGCCCCGGGTTGGCCGCCGCGCAGCAAGGCCTACCCGGTGTCCGTGGATTTCCGTTTCGGTCGATACCCTGATGGGGTTCCAAAGTCGCAATCCGGCTATGTACCCCCTTCGGGGAATTGTGGGGAGTGGGGCGGTGGTGACCCCGGGTAGACCCACGCTCCGCGCGCGTCAACCCGGGGCTGCAAGTATGTAGGCCCTTCGGGCCATTACGGCGGCTTGACGCCGCCGCGTGATTGGTGCAAGCGGGTGGCGTCATCGGGTGGCGCAATTGGGTAGTGCAAACGGGTGGCGTCATCGGGTGGTGCAATTGGGCGGCACCATCGCGAAGATGTTCCGGCTCGGAATCGCGGTTGGGCGAGCGGTTTGATTGAGGCTCGGAACCGTGGTCATACGATTTGTTCGCTTGGTTTCAGGAATCGTGGTTGCGCGGGTGGTGTCATCGTTCTTGAGGCTCCTAACAGAATCGAGTGATGCAGCGCAGGCGTCCTCGCCTGCCTCTTTTGAATTTGCAGGCGAGGACGCCTGCGCTTCACGAACTCTCCCGGTACTGGTTAGGAGTTCCCAATTTGGCAGTTCGGCGCGCCGATTGCGGCAGCCGTGGTGAATTGAAGCGTTTGCGGAAATCTTGATACTCTGGCGTACGCAAACCACAGGGATCTGTACTTTCGGAACGGGCTGTCCCGTGCCGGTGAGTTTTGATCGACTCTTGCGCCGTCGCCGTGTAGGGGACGGAATTTCGGGATCGGAAGGAAGGAGCACCGAATGAAGATCAAGCCGCACATTTTCCGTGAATACGACATTCGCGGGATCGCTGGCAAAGACCTGGATGAGTCGACTTACGAAGTGGTTGGCAAGGCCTTGTGCGCCAACCTGCGCGGCAAGAAGAAGCACAACTGCGTCGTCGTCGGGCGGGACGGGCGTCTTACGTCGAAGGCCTACGCGGATGCGTTTATCGACGGCGTCACCGCGTGCGGCGTGAACGTCATCGACATCGGCGAAGTGCCCACGCCCCTCGTGTATTACGGGCTCTTTACGCTGCCCGTCGACGGCGGCGTGATGATCACGGCTAGCCACAATCCCAAAGAGTACAACGGAATGAAAGTCGCCATCGGCAAGGCGACGCTCCACGGCAAAGAGATCCAGAAACTGATGAAGATCGCCCAGGCCGGGAAATTTCCGAAGGCCAAGGGCCCGGTTACGATCACGCGCATGGACCTCGTTCCGAAGTATCTGAAGCGGATCACGAGCGGCATTACGCTCAAGCGCAAACTCAAGGTCGTGCTCGACGGCGGCAACGGCGTCGGCGGCCCGGTCGGCCTCGAGTTGTACAAGCGACTCGGGTGCGAGGTGATTCCCCTGTACTGCGACGTGGACGGGACCTTTCCCGAATCACCATCCCGACCCGACGGTCCCCGCGAACTTGAAGACGCTCATCGCGACGGTGAAGCGCACCAAGGCCGATCTCGGCATCGCCTACGACGGCGACGTGGACCGCATCGGCGCCGTGGACAACAAGGGCAACGTCATCTTCGGGGACAAGCTGCTCATCCTCTTCGCGCGCGACGTGCTGAAAGAAAAGCCCGGCGCCACGATCATCGGCGAAGTGAAGAGTTCGCGCTCGCTGTACGAAGACATCGCCAAACACGGCGGCAAACCCATCATGTGGAAGACGGGCCACTCGTTGATCAAGGCGGCCATGAAGATTCACCACGCGCAACTCGCCGGCGAAATGAGCGGGCACATGTTCTTCAAGCACCGCTGGTACGGGTTTGACGACGCCATCTACGCGGGCGCGCGTTTGCTCGAGTATCTGTCCAAGGGCCGGAAGACGTTGAACGATCATCTCGCCAACGTTCCCGAAACCTTCGTCACGGAAGAAATCCGGATCGAAACGAATGAATCCCGCAAATTCGCCATCGTTGCCCAGGCGACGCAGTATTTTAAGAAGGAACTCGGTCTCAACGTCAACGACATTGACGGCGCCCGCATCGAGTTCGAAGACGGGTGGGGGCTCATTCGCGCGTCCAACACGTCGCCCGTGCTGGTCATGCGCTGCGAGGCAAACACCAAGAAGCGGCTCAACGAAATCCGCAAGCTCATCGAGACGAAAGTCAAAGAGCTGAACAAATAGTATCCGGTGTTGTGCGGGGGACGGCGATGCTGTTCCCCGCCGTCTATTTCGCGAGTTGCCGTCACGAGCAGGGGAGGGGAGCGATGCTGGTCTGGGCTGTTGTAGCGGCT
This sequence comes from Candidatus Hydrogenedentota bacterium, assembly GCA_963745075.1. Lineage (GTDB taxonomy): Bacteria > Hydrogenedentota > Hydrogenedentia > Hydrogenedentales > SLHB01 > JAHDWY01. Next base: position 116,208 of record CAVUWV010000013.1, read on the forward strand.
GCGATATTCCATGGTGCGGCCGACGGCAACGTGTTGCCGAATCCGTCCTTTGAAGAGCCCACCAACAAACCGTCCGGTTGGGATTCCCACGTCTGGAGCGGCACGGCGGACTTCGCCTACGTCGAAGACGGCCGGACGGGGAAACGCTGCGTTCGGATCGCGTCCAAATCCGGCGGCGACGTGGCTTGGTTCCGCACCGCGCGTGTGGAACCCTACTCGGTGTATCGTCTCTCCGGCTGGATCAAGACCGAACACGTCCAGGCTACCTCGGGCGAGGGCGCGCTGTTGAATCTTCATTACGGCCCGTCCGCGAAGACCCAGGCCGTTACCGGTACCACGGATTGGACGCAGGTCTCGGTGGAGTTCAAAACCGGCGAGACCGAGACCATCACGATCAATTGCTTGTTCGGTGGTTGGGGGCAGGCGACCGGGACCGCATGGTATGACGATCTCAGTTTGGAACGCATAGGGGATCAAGCCTTGAACCCAGCCGTGACCGTCGACGTTTCCAAGACCGGACCGCCCATCTCGAAATACATCTACGGACAGTTCATCGAACACTTGGGGCGCTGCATCTATGGCGGCATCTGGGCGGAGATGCTTCAGGACCGCAAGTTCTATTACGCCGTCGACACGGAACACTCGCCCTGGGATTCCCTCAGCCCGGGCACGGTGGAGATGATTCCCGACAACTCCTACGTGGGCGACCAAACCCCCTTCGTAACCGGCGGCGGAATCACGCAGGGTGGGCTGGGCGTCCTTGCGGGCAAGAAATACGAGGGACGTATCGTTCTGAAGGGCCAGGGTCCCGTGGACATTACGCTGTCTTGGGGCGATGGCGATGCCGACAGCGCCTTAGTGCGCATTATGGATTTAACGGACGAATACCAGAAGTATCCCTTGTCCTTCAAGGCCGGTGCGTCAACGGACGATGCGCGCATCACCATCGGCGGTCCCAATGCGTTCTATGTGGGCACCCTTTCCCTCATGCCCGGCGACAATGTGAACGGCATGCGCGCGGATACGCTGGAGTTGCTCAAGGAACTCAACGCACCGGTCTACCGCTGGCCCGGCGGCAATTTCGTCAGCGGATACGACTGGCGCGACGGACTTGGCGATCCCGACCGGAGGCCGCCGCGAAAGAATCCCGCGTGGACGGGCATCGAGCACAACGATTTCGGTATCCACGAATACATGGCGTTTTGCGAGGCAGTCGACGCCGAACCCTACATCGCCGTGAACAGCGGGCTTGGGTCCGTCGACAACGCCCGCGACGAAGTGGAATACGCGAACGGCGCAGCGACAACGGCCATGGGCGAGCTGCGGGCGAAGAACGGCCATCCTGAACCGTGGCACGTCAAATGGTGGAGCATCGGCAATGAGATGTATGGCGACTGGCAACTCGGCCATATCCCGCTTGAAGAGTACGTAAAACGCCACAACGAATTCGCCGACACCATGCGCGCGCTCGATCCGTCTATCAAGTTGATTGCCGTGGGCGCGACGGGACCCTGGAGCGAAGCCATGTTGACGGAGTGCGCCGACCACATGGACCTGCTGAGCGAACATTTCTATTGTGGCGAGAAACCCGGCTTGATCGAGCACGTTCGTCAGATTGCCGACAACGTACGCGCCAAGGCCGACGCACAGCGCAAGTACTGGGCGGAGATCCCCGCGCTGAAAGATAACCACATCCGCATTGCGTTGGACGAGTACAACTACTGGTACGGTCCACACCTTTACGGAGAACTCGGAACGCGCTATTTCCTGCAGGACGCCCTGGGCATCGCCGGGGGCATTCACGAGTTGACCCGCAACAGCGACGTTTTCGAGATGGCGAACTACGCACAAACTGTGAATGTCATCGGGTGCATCAAGACCAGCAAGACCGCCGCCGTCATTCGCAACCACCGGGCTGGTACTTGAGCTGTATTGCGCGCATTTTGGCGTGACGCCGGTCGAAGTTACCGGTGACGCCAAGCCCCTCGACGTGGCCGCGGCCTGGAATGCCGATCGGTCGGCCATCACGATCGGCGTCGTGAACCCGACGCTGAATACTGTCGAGCTGAAGCTTCAATTCGCGAATGTGGAACCGGCGGAGAACGGCACAGTATGGGTCATTACCGGCGCCGACCGTATGGCCTATAATGAACCCGGCAAGGAGCCGTCTGTGACGATACAGGAGCAGGCGTACCGTGGAATGAAAGACAACTTGTCCGTCGCCCCGTTGAGCGTGTCTCTTTACGAATTGAAGGTGAAGTAGTACCCATCGTTGACGCAGCGTCCGCCAGGTTGCAGCAGACCGTTCCATTGCGGTAGCGTGAAGGTCTGGGATCCGGAGCCGGTGGGAATTCGTCCGATGCAGACCTGCAGTGATTTCCTTCTAGAGAGTTGCGCCGAAATTGCGCTGGCCGCCGTCGAACATGTCGATGCCGAAGATTTCCAAGCACCTCTGGAGTCGGTCATCCGCAACCTTGTTGCATGTGTGGATAAGGACACCGGGATCGACGTTGCCCCGTTGCGTGACGCGGGGGCGGACGACGATCTTATCGGACGCCTGTTGCGCGCCGCCGAGACGGAGACCATCGAACGGCTCCGCGCTCAGTCCAACGGCAAGGATTTCGCCGGAAACATCCTTCAATTGCGGTCGTGCATTCGCAAGTCGATCCCGCCGTCACTGCTGAATCTCGAAAGTGTCCGGAACTATCACGAACTGGTGGCCGGCGTGACGCGGGATGCCCATCCCGAAAATCAGCGCTTGTACGACTTTTTCACCGGCATTCTGAAAAATATTCGCGATCTGATCTTTGTGCATGACGCCCGCGGTAATATCCTTTACGTCAACGACGCGGGACTCAACACCATCAGGTACACGCGGGACGATCTACTGGAAGGATTGTCCATCTACGACGTCGTGGTTTCCAAGTATGTGGATCTCGTGGAAGAGCGGATGGCCGGTCCCGGCGGCGGGAAACTTTCGCCATTTACGATCGAGATTTACGCGAAAGACGGCGAACGCATCCCCATGGAGATCGATACGCGTATCCTTTCCAGTGACGGTGGATCCCAGGCCTTGGTCGGGGTTGCCCGGGATCTCCGTTTGGAGCGCCGCCTGCAGACCGACATTCGGCGCGCGAACTGTTACGTGGAGACACTGCTCGACATCGCGCCGGTGGGGGTGCTGATCGCCGATTCAGACGGACGTATTCGCGAGGCGAATTCGTTGGCCGGGGCCATGTGCGGTGCGCCGTCGTTAAATGCGCTTATTGGTTTGAATCTGTCCGAGCTGGGCGAACGGCAGGATCCCGCGGGCCGCGCAGCCTTGGCGCGCGTCGTCGATACGCGCAAAGATTTTCGGGCCTGCATGACGTTTCGGACTCGCTTCGGCAAGAAGGTCCATTGCGACGTGATTGCGGCGCCCCTCGAACTCGATGACGGCAGCCTCGACGGGGCCGTCATGTTGCTGGTCGACATATCCGAACAGAAGGCGCTGCAGCAGGAGTTGCTCCAGGCCGAGAAGATGTCCGCCCTCGGCGAGATCGTTGCGCGCGCGGCGCACGAACTGAACAACCCGCTGGCGGGCATTATCGGGTACGCCCAGCTAATGCAGGACGCCCTTGAGAAACCGGCTCACAAGGAACGGATTGGCCGGATTCTGGAAGAAGCCGACCGGTGCCGCCGGATCGGGGACAACCTCCTCGCCTTTGCCAAGCGGGGCCAACGCGAAATGGTTCCACACGATGTCAACGAGCTGGTCCGACAGGCGGTCGGACTATGTGAATACGCGCTTCAAGTCGATCGCATCGATGTAACACTGGACTTGGCCGACGAATTGCCACAAGTTCGCTGCGCCGTGCAGGACTTGCAGCGCGTGTTCCTGAACATCATCAACAATGCCCATCTCGCTCTGCTGGAGGTCGGGCCAGATCGGCGTCGTCTTGAAATCGGTACGCGTCTGGAAAGCAATGCCATTCAAATCCGCTTCGCCGATACGGGATGCGGCATCGACGAAGACATTGTGCCGAAACTCTTCCAACCCTTCTTTACGACGCGCGACGTGGGGGAGGGGATCGGGCTCGGTCTCAGCGTCGGTTACGCCGTCGTCTCCGATCACAGCGGCGCCATCAAAGTGGAGAGCGAGAAAGGCGAAGGCGCCACATTTATCGTGGAGCTTCCCGTTCGGTCATAGTCTTCCGTCCGTGCCAGTCCGGGTGAGCAAACATCTATTCTTCGGCCAATTCCAACTCGTCTTCCACAAACCGCTCGTCGTTCGGGTTCGGCACGTGCAAGTACGTCGCCTCACCACCCGGATCCGGAAACTCCGTCAGAGTCAATTCCCAGTCCGGCGCGGCTTGCGGGTACCAATGGGTCGTGAGCCAAGCTTTCACGCGGCATGAAAGGCCTTCGGGCCGTACGGTCGAATCCGGGAAAGGTCCTTCCAGGGTTCCGGGATCGATCGTGATGAGACGTAGAACTTTTTCCGGGACATCCGGGTTCAGGGCTGGGTCCAAACAGAACACGCGCGGGCCATACATGACCGCTACGCGTCCTGCTTGCGCCTTGCGTCCACGCACGAGACGCAGCGTCATCGGAAGCGAGAGATCGACCACGTCTCCCGGCTTCCACTCGCGCGAAATGGTGTGGTACGTTCCGGCTTTGGCCGATTCACCCTCCGCCGCGCCATTCACGCGCACATCGGCCAATTCACACCACTTTGGAATCCGAAGGCGCAAGGCAAACGAAACCGGCATTTCGGGATTGACCCTGAGCGTGACGGTTCCGTTCGTTGGGTACGCGGTTTCCTGAGAGAGGGTTACGGGTACGTCGTCGATCGTGAGGTGCGCGGTTGATTCGCTGTATAGATTCACCGCAATGCCGTCGTCGGACTGGTAATAGATCAACTGCGGCAATTCCGCGATGATCCGCCGGTAGTTGCAGGGGCAGCAATACGTGTCCTTGTCGAAGTAGACGCGCTTGCCCTCCTGCGGCGAGTAGTAGCGGATGTGGCGTCCATCGGGCGACTGCGCCGCAAACAATGCATTGTATATCGCGCGCTCCATCAAATCGCCGTATTCGGGATTCCCTTCCATGCGCTGCAACTCGTCAAGCATCCGCACCAGGTAGGCGGTGGCGCAGGTTTCCCCGAGGTTGGCCGCCCCCTCCTGCGTGCTGTGCCAACACTCGTGTTGTCCGCAGGTACCTGTGACCACGAGTCCGTCCCGCGTGGTGAGGTAATCCACGACACGGTGCGCCGGAACGAGAAGTTGTGGTTGAGGCTGAATGCGGTAGAGACGCAACTGCGCGATACATCGCGCCATGTACGCGTACGCGTGACCCTGGATGGGCCCCCAGCGGCCTTCCACGATGGGGCCGTCCCATTCCGCGAGTTTGCGCTGGCCCACACAGAAATCGAGGTACTTCGCGTCGCCCGTTTCTTTGTGCAGGGCCAACAAGGCGGGCTCCAGCCCCGTTACGGCCATGTACACCGTGATCGCACCGTCACCCGGTTTGCGATCCGGTTCCGCGGCCCATCCGGCGATAATGTAGTCGGCCGCACGCCGTGCCGCGTCGAGGGATTTGGTGTTGCCGAAGAAGCGGTGGTCCATGGTCAGCCCGTATATGAGGTAGGACATCTCGTGGATATCCCACAACGACCACAGACGCGCCTTCGGTGCGAACATTCCGATGTATCCGTCCGGTTCCTGCAGCGCGATGATGCTGTCCACGAGATGTTGTTTCCGCGCGAGGACCGCGGGATCGTCCGTGTACGCCGCAAACCGCACCGCGGCGTCGATGAGCTTGCCGAGTCCGACATAACCGCCGGTCGCCGTGCGATCGTGAAAGGGTCTCAGGAACTCGCCGTCCGCATCGAGCACCATGAGATTGTTGCGAATGGTTGCGTCGACGCGGCTTCCCAACTCGCCCCCGACCTCGACGTTTCCGATATCCAGACGTTTGAACGTGTCGGCAAGACCTGGCATTACGAGTGCGGCGCCGGCGGCGAACAACAGGACGAAACTGCGAACCATAAACGAACCCCCTCTCCAGCCCATTCTCCGCGAATCGCCCCGAATAGGCCCACAACCCTGCGAATTGGTGAAGCACCCTCCGTACCGTCTATAATACCACCGTTGCGGATGCAAGGCAGAACCGGGTAAAACGAAGTTTGTCGCAGGACAACTGTGCACTGGGGTGCACCGTCTTTCCCTCCATTCAACGCCGATCCGCACGCTCTGTCGTAGGGTTCCCATAAATGGATACGTAAAGGCGCCTTCCGGAGTGTTGGCCACCAAAGGAGTAAATGATGCGTTGGAGATTTTCTGTCGTCGCGTATGTATTGGTTGGTTTGTCAGTAATGGTTCTGGTCGCTGCCAAACAGCAGTCGGCCCAACCGGATCCAAAACCGCTCCGCGTGGCACAGAATCAGCAAGCCGCGGAGAAAGCGCAACCCATGACCGATGGCGAACGGGCCTCGCAAATTGAACGTGGCGCGTACATCGCCCATTACGTCGCCATGTGCGTCATATGTCACACGCCCAAAGACGATAACGGGATGCCGATCCAGGGCCGGGAATTCGAGGGCGGGGTCATCCCGGTTCAGCCTTCCTATCCCAGCATGAAGCAGTGGGCTTCCAATGCGCCCGCGCTTGGACCGCTCGTCGGTGGCGCTCCCGAGGACGTAATCTCGCTACTGCAAACTGGTATCTGGCCGCGCACCAAACAGTCGCCCCGTCCTCCCATGCCGCCATTCCGGTTCACGGAAGAAGACGCGCGCGCGGTGGTCGCCTACCTCCGAAGCGTAACGCAATAGCGCCGGGTCCGATTATCCTTCGAGGTAAGGAATGACTGGGCAGTTCCGGCAGGAGGGATTGGGTTCGCACCAGTCCTGATAGACCTGTAGCAGCCCTTGTTGGGTGCGAAAGTCTATCCGCGGCGGCTTGAGATCGCCAAACACCCGGGGAATCATGATCTTCACGATATGATTCCCCGGCTCTTTTGGTAAGGCCGCAAAGAAAGCGTGAACCTTCTCCTCGAAGGCCCGGTCCTGCCCCAAGCGGGCCGTTGCCAGCGCCGCAGGTAAAAATACGTTTCCGACGATCGCGCGAATCCGGCTCGCGCCGAGCGGGGCATTGGGCGACGGCAGCCGCTTCCCGGTCCACGTGCAATGTTCCGCCCAGAATCCCATGGCGCTTGGGAAAAGCCCTTCAAACGCGCGGCGTCGCTCGAGTGGTGAGCGGTCCTCGCGCCAGATGGCCTCGAGTGTGGCCGTGAGGCCCTTGCGTGCGGTGCGCGTCAGGAACCGCGCCGCGCCCGCGAAACGCCGTTCCGGATAGTTGTTCGGACGGACGCCCGTCCGCGACCACCGTAACGGCAGACTGCGCAAGCCTTCCAATTGCGTCTTTCGCAATGCGTCGAGACGCCGAAAGTGGGGGATGGAGCCGTTATCCTCGGGAAGTGATTCCGGCAGCAGTCCCGCGATTTGCAGGAAGGCTGTTTCCACCAACAGGGGGTCTTGCCGTGCAAGCTGACAGACGCGTTCGTATGGCAGGCTGCGTGCGACCGTAGCAAAATGGTGCTTGAACCGGCTATACCCGCACGCCGTCAGAAACGATTCGTACACGGCCTGATCCGGCCCGGCCTGTTCGACGCGCACTTGCGCGCCGCGCGCCTTGTGCAGAAGCCGCCATTCGCCTGCGAGCAGCAAGAACCGGTGGATGTGCGCCGCGCCTTTCGCGCGCGACAACGCCGCGCAATATCCCTCCGTCATGCTGGCGGCGTGGGGGTAATCGTCGCGAGACATCGATTGCGCCACATTCTGTACGTCCACATCCAAATTCTCCGCAAGGAGCAGGCAGGCCACGCGTCGTCCCGAGGAGGTCATCGCGGGCGACGGCGGAGGTTTCGCGGAAAGCACGACTTCCAGAATCACGTTGTCGTAACGCGGGTCGGCGTGGTGCCCGTGTTGTCGCCATCCGCCGTGGTCGAGATGGATTTCCACGTCGCCCGTCCGCAGCGTGTCGCCAAACTGGATTTGTGCGCCGCGAAAGTCGGGACCTTCCACGTCATTCCACCAGCCCGGCGATATGACGCGGATAGGCATACCATCGGAAGTGCGTAATTCGTTCGCAGTAAATAACTGGTCGTACCAGATACATTGCACGACTGCTTCGGGCACGGGTTCCGCCTTTTCCCGCGCAACTGCGAAGAGCCTCGCGTATGCGTCGATGCCAGCATATGGTTGGGCCATGGTGCTCACTGAATGTCGCCGGTCTCCGCAGGCTGTTGGCTGTACCAGTCCAGTTATCATAGCATCGCGGGACACATGCAGACCATGTCGCCCCTTGAACGGTTTCGTTTATTAGTCAATAATTTACCAGAAATCGCAAGCGTTCATGGTATAATACGCCAAGTGCCGTGGGACCCGGTACCTTGTTCGGAGAGGCCGTTATGAGCGGAAGATTCTTAGTCGGTCAATCGTGTTTGGTTGTTGCTATCTCGTTTATTGCGAGTAGTTTGATACCCATTCCTGCGTTTGGCGATGACGGTGCGATAGACCTTATTGGCCGCGGCAAAACGTTCACCGTGGTCGAACGCGATGGCGACGTTCGCGAGGTTCCCGAAGCGTCCCTGACGGTACAGGACGGCACCCACCGGAGCTACGTTGACCTCGACAAGGTTCCCACTGCTGAAGATGAAGGCGGTGAAACTGCCGAGGCCGCCGAAGGTGCGACGCAGGCCGAAGAGCCCGCAGGTGAGGAAGGCAAGGTGGCTCCGGACGGGACGGAACCCGCCGGCGAGCCCGCAGCCAAGCCTGCCGAAGAACCCAAACAGGAAACGCCCGAAGAAAAAGCTGCGCGCGAAAAGGATGTTCGTGCTTTGCGCGCCATGATTGAACAGGGCGGAGCCTACTTCTACGACGAGAACAACAAGCCGCTTTCCTACCAGCAAGTCAGCGCCATGGTTCGGGAAGGAAACGTGGAGGACATCCACGCCGAAGGTTTGCATCTGTCCAGTTGGTCGTCGTCTCTCGGCAAACTGGAGAAAGATGGCAAGAAGACGTCCGCGTCTTCGTCCAAGTCCGCTGCCTCCGAGACCCCGAAACGATCGGTTCATGAAAACGTTGCTGAGGGCGAGCCGTTCAGGAAATCCGTTCAAGACAACAAACCCTTCGACGTGAAACAGTACAATTCCGGCACCCCGGAAGACGGGCAAATCTCTCCGCTCGCAGTGCCGGAAGATCGCCGGCCGTTCCGCGAGGTCCTCAAAGAGGACAAGCGCGAACCCTTCAATCCTAAAGACGACTACACGAAGAACTACTGATTCCCTCGTCGCGGACCGTCGGACCAAGTTCTCATATTTCCGCGTCTGGTGAGTACCGTTTCTGTCATGATCGTTCCGCAGTTTGAAGCGGGTGCGTAACTGCGCTTATACTCGTTCCAATTGTTTCTTCCCCCCCTCAAATCAAAGGAAAAGGCATGCGGAAGCGTTTGTTGGTCACCGGCGGGAGCGGTTTTGTCGCCGGCAGCGTCATCGTCGCGGCGGCCCGCGAATGGGAAGTGCACCCGATTTCGCGCTCGGAAGGCCCGGGCAATCTCGACCATGTCGTGTGGCACCAGTGCATAGACATGGACGAAGACGGGTTGCACCACCTCTTTCATGAAAATGAGCCTGCCGCCGTCATCCACACCGCCGCGCTGGCGGACATCGATTTCTGCGAGGCGAATCAGGATCTCGCCAAACACGTGAACACGGAACTTTCCCGGAGTGTAGCCGAACTCTGCGAAGACCACGGCATCCGTTTAGTCCACGTATCCACGGACACGGTGTTCGACGGCAAACGGGGGCTCTACACCGAAGAAGACCCGCCCAACCCGATTAACTTCTACGGCCAGACCAAAGCCATGGCCGAAAAGGCCGTGGCGGAAGTGGGAGGGAAGTACGCGATCGCCCGCGTTTCCCTGGTCATGGGGTTGCCCGTCATCGGCGCCGGGAATTCGTTTTTGTCACGGATGATGTCCGCCCTGGACGAGCGGAAGGATGTTACCGCGCCGAGCAACGAGATTCGCTCTCCGGTCGACGTGATCACGCTCGGTCGCGCCTTGGTCGAATTGGCGGGGAACGACGTGCGTGGATTCATTCACTTGAGCGGCAACGACTTGCTGAACCGCTATGACATGATGCAACGCATCGCGACCCGCCTGGGACACTCCCCCGACCGGATTATCGCGAAGGACCCGAGCGGCATTCCGGGGCGCGCGCCCCGGCCCTTGGATGTGTCGCTCGACAATACAAAAGCCAGGGAAGTGCTGAAGACGCCCATGCTCGGGTTGGACGACGCCCTCGAACTGGTTTTGAACGAAAAGAAGGATTAACGACATGGCTCCCGAGATTCGTTTTGAGTTGGAAAACAAATTCGGTTCGCGCTACGGGGAGGAAGAGGAGCGAGCCATCATCGATGTGCTCCGCAAGAACGCGCCCACGAGCGGCGGCGCGTGTATTGCGTTCGAAGAAGCCTTCGCCGCCTATTGCGGAACGTCCCACGCGCGCGTCTGTTCCAACGGCACGGCGGCCCTGTTTCTATCCCTGGTCGGCTTGGGTGTCGGCCCAGGGGACCGCGTGCTCACCACGCCCATGACGTGGATCGCTACCGGCGCGGTCGGCGCCACGCTGGGTGCGGAGGTCGATTTCGTCGATATCGATCCCGTGACCTACAATCTCGATGCCAACCAGTTGAAGGACAAGTTGACGCCGAACACGAAGGCGGTCCTCCCCGTACACCTCTACGGCCAGTGCTGCGACATGGACGCCATTAACGCCTTGGCGACGGAACACGGCTTTGCCGTCGTGGAAGACGCCGCCCACGCCCTCGGGGCCGAGTACAACGGGCAAGAAGGCCGGCAGCATGGGCGCGACGGGCTGCTTCAGCTTCCACGAACAGAAAAACATGTCCACCCTCGGCGAAGGCGGCATCATCACCACCAACGATCCCGATCTCTTCGAGCGCATCGCCCTGTACCGCTCCCACTGCACGCGTGTTTACGGCAAGAGCACGAAGTACTGCCAACTCGACGAAGAGCAATTCCCCATGGGCAAGCGGTTCTGGTGGCAGGATTTCGAGGATTGCGGCTACAACTTCCGCATGACGGACATCCAGGCCGCGGTCGGCCTCATCCAGTTGCGCAAGCTCGACGAACTGAACCAACGCCGGATCGAAGTCGCCGGGTACCTCAACGAAGGACTGCGCGACGTCCCCGGCTTGACGCTGCCGACCGTCCTCGAAGGACGCAAGCACGTCTTCCACCTGTATCCCCTGCAGATCGATCCCAAGGTCTACGGCCTGACCAAGGAAGACTTCGTCTACCGCATGCTCCACGAACGCGGCATCAAAGTCGGCACCCACTACATCCCGCTCCACTGGAGCACCGCCTTCCAGAAGCGCGGCTTCAAACGCGGCCAGTTCCCCGTCGCCGAAGACGTCTTCGAACGCCTCGTCACCCTGCCCAGCCACCCCCGCCTCACGAATGAAGGGCTGGACTACATGATCGACAGCATCAAGGCGCTAGCGGCGAAGTAGATATTGGCTCGAGTCTTCGGACAAAGCGACCGACTACGAAGGACAACAAGGACATCAATGGCTCCAGTGACTTTTCTTTCGCGGACGGCGCGAGGGCCAACTCACTCCAGCCTTTCTACTCTCCCCCGCGAATCCACTCCTCATTGAACCACACGTGCTTGATTGTCGACCCCGGCACGTCTTTGCGCGTGTAGGAATACGTGCAATGAAGCATCCCGTCTTTCGCCTGAATCAGCGACGGATAGGAGCCCGATCCCTGTTCCGGCTCGAAGGTTTCAATGCCACGGTGGATGGGCCAGGTGGCTCCTTCGTCTTCCGACAGGTAGGCCGTGAGCAGGTGACGGCCATTGGTCGTGTCGTTGCACACGAGCACCCAATTGCCGTTCTGTAGCGCGACGGCGTCCACACTCGACCCGGGGTTGGGGATGGTCAGGTGCGTCACGGGACCCCACGTCACTCCCTTGTCCTTCGACGTTGCCGTGCGAATCTTGTTGGGGACGCCATTGTCCCGCATAAAAGCTACGATGTCGCCATTCCTCTTCGGCACGAAGGCAGGCTGAATGTTGCCGAGTTCATAGGTGATGATGGGCTCACTAAAAGTCCAGGTCTTTCCCCAGTCCTCGGTGAACGCCGCCAGCGAGCAGTTCCACACATCCGAATACAAGCCCAACATCATCCGGTGGTCCGAACGTCATGATGGGATGAATCCGGGTCATCCATCCCAGTCGGCGCGCGAGTTTGTTCTCCACGCGTGTCTTCGATTCTGCGATTTCAGACTGCAACCGCTCGTTTTGCGCAAGGTAATCCGCGTATTTCTTCTCGGCCTCCGCAACCACTTCGAGAAATTTCGGTTCCAGATTCGTGGGCCGGCAATGGATGACATCCTGCCAGTCCCACTGCGGCGGACCGTCGGCCTCGTAGTGGGTCGCCGTCCGATACTTCAATAACGACCCGCCCCACTGGTTGTCCTGAACGGTGATCCAAAACAACCACAAGGTCCCGCGTGGGTCGATGAAAAGGACCGGATTACAGTCCGGAAGGTCCGGCGTGTCGGCCATCACAAAGGGCTCGCTCCACGACTCTTCGCCCTTACGCTTGCGCGCCCCCTGGACCATGACATCGTCGGCGTTCCGCTCGCCCGACCCGTGGAACCAGCACGCCAGCAAATCGCCATCCGGTGTTTCGATGATGCTTGAGCCGTGGTTATGTTGCGGGTTCGGCGGGAAGATCGAGTTCCTCGGAGAACTGCGGTTGCGCCAGGGTGACCGAGATGAATGGTGAGTGCAAGTAGCGACATGGGGTTTGATTCCTTTCTTAGAACCAAGATCAAGTCCTCGGTTTTTCCGTAGATAGTCGTGAATACCTCGCACGCAACTTCACCGCCAGGCCGTCCGCGCGAGTTGTTCCGGATCGTCCCCAGTTCGTATCGGGCGGAGTCGGTAACGGTATTTCTGCGGCGCGCAGGGGATCAGGTATTCGTCGTGGGGCCACCTACCCCAACTGGTGTCTCCGCCGAGGCCTTGTTGTTTCCAGTCCAGGTTCAGCACGACAGAATCGCGGTGCGGAAGTTCGAAGGGGTGCAGCGCCGCTTCCAGGTCCTCCACGGTGTGATGCATGGCGTTCACGCTCAGCAGCGACGCCGGGTCGGATATGGCTAGTAGGCCCACGCCGTCTTTGCTTGTGAGCGCAACCCAACGCACGTCCACCTTGTTGCCGCTTTCGCCGGGCATTACGTAGTCCTCGTAGAACTGCTCGCGGACGGAACCGCTGTAGACACCGACCCGTGCGTCTTTGCGATCGATATACGTTTCCTGCGGCCCGGGTCCGAGCCATGACATTTGCTCAAACCCCGCAGGCATGACCATCTGCATGCCAAGCCGCGGCAGCTTCGCCAAATCGGTGTTGTGCGGTTCGAAGTTCGCTTCCACATCGACTTCGCCATCGCCGTACACCACGTAGCGCGTGGTCCACGACGCATCCACTTTCGGCAAGGTGAGATTCACCGTTACCACCGCGCGATGCGAATCGGATGAATCCACATTGAATTTCTTAACGGTCGCCTCCGCGTGCGCCGTTTGCCAGACACCTTGCGTTTGCGACATGTGACGACCGCGATCGTTGTCCGTGGGCGCGCGCCAGAAATCCGGGCGCAATGGCGATTCGATGAGTTCAACGCCGTTTACCTTCCACGAAGTGAGCGCGCCGACCTTCTTATCAAACACGGCAACGAAATCTTTGCCGCTGATTGTGACGCCCGACTTACTCTTTTCTACGTCAAGTTGGGGAAGGGCGTTGGCATCCTCTGCCTTCGCGGGCGCCGCATCCGGCAGTTTGAATTGATCCCAGGCAAGTTCATACCCGCGTTCCGCCCAAGGCTCATCGTGGGACAACTGAAAACTAAGGTTGAGGAAGTACTCCACGCCTGGTTCCGGCTGGAACGATTCCACCGGAATTGCGACCTGTGTCGTGGCATGCGGCGCGAGGTCAAGCGCAGGAAGGGTACCGCTTTGAAGCTGACGCCCATCACCGGACAGCGACCACTGCACGTCGGCCACGTCTTTGAGATTAGTGAAATCGAACCAGTTCTTGACCTCGACCGTGCGTGTCTTGAGATCGACCGGTTTGCAGTGCACGTATTGATAGATGTGCTGGACCTGGAGCAGGCCCGGATGGGGCTCGCGGTCCGGCGTGACGAGTCCGTTGCACAGAAAGTTCCCGTCGCTCGGCGTATCGGGTGGGCCGTAATCGCCGCCAAAGGCCCAGAACGTATTCGCGCCCGGCTTCAAGGGTCGCGCAACGCGCGGCGGTTTCTGGTTGACGTCTTCCCGCAGTGCCTGGTCCACCCAGTCCCAAATGAACCCACCCTGCAGGTACGGCTTCGTGTAAAACTGGTCCCAATACGACCACATGTCGCCGCTGCTGTTGCCCATCGCGTGCGCGTACTCACACAGGATCAACGGCCGCGTGCGTGCGGATTCAGGACCCAGCGTGAACGATGCCCCCGAACCTTCCGTTACCTTTTCGCCGTCGGCGTATTCACCCAGCAGCGAGGGCTTGGGATACATGGGGCAGTAAATGTCCGTGTTGCGGTCGAACCCGGCGCGTTCGTACTGGACGGGCCGGCTCGCGTCGCGCTGTTTGATCCAGTCGTACGTCGCTTCAAAGTTCGGGCCGTTGCCCGCTTCGTTGCCGAGCGACCAGATAATGATAGCGGGATGGTTCTTGTCGCGTTCCACCATGCGCATCGTCCGATTCAAGTGCGCGTCGCGCCACTCCGGCTTCTTTGCCAGCGTATCCTCGCCGTACCCCATCCCGTGGCTTTCGATGTTTGCCTCATCGACGAGATACATCCCGAAGCGGTCGCAGAGGTCGTACCAGGCCGGTTGATTCGGGTAATGCGAAGTCCGCACCGCGTTGATGTTGTGCCGCTTCATCTCGCGGAGGTCTTTCAGCATGCTGTTGATCGTAATCGCCTGGCCCCGGTCCGGGTCAGTTTCATGGCGGTCCACGCCCTTAAACAGAATGCGCTGGCCGTTGACCAGCAAGTTGCCGCTCTTGATCTCCACACTGCGGAAACCGACGCGCAGCGGAACCACTTCCAGCGTTGCGCCGGTCTCGTCTTTCAGGGTTAGCAGTAGTTCGTAGAGGTGTGGCGCTTCCGCGGACCATTTAAGTGGATTGGCGATCGGTTTGGAGAGGTGTACGTAGGTATCTGTCTCCTTTGGATCGACGTTCGTGCTCCCCGTCGTTGTCGCGACCGTCGTGCCTGCCGGGTCGAAGAGTTGCGCCTCCACACTCACCTTGGCAGGTTTTGATGATGCATTCTCGATCGCCACAGCAACATTCAATTTCCCGTCGTGATAGCTCGCATCCAGCGGTGTCTTCACCTCGACATCCCGCATGTGCAGATCCGGCGGAGACCAAAGGTACACGTCCCGGAAGATGCCGCTCATCCGCCAGAAATCCTGGTCTTCGAGGTACGAGCCATCGCACCAACGGAAATTCTCGACGGCGACGAGGTTATCTCCGGGCTTGAGACGCTCCGTGATGTCGAACTCGACCGGCGTCCGGCTGCCCTTGCCCATGCCGACCTTTTCTCCGTTGATCCACAGATAGAACATGGAATTCACGCCATCGAAGGTGAGCAAGACGCGGCGGCCCGCCCAGTCTGTCCGGCACGGTAAACGCTCGGCGGTAGGAATTGACCGTGTTATTGGGGTCGTCCTCCGGGACGATCGGGGGCGTCCACGGCTTGGGCCATGGATAGGGTACGTTGACGTAGATGGGAATGCCGTGCCCGAACTTCTCGACGTTGGACGGAACCGGAATCGTGGTCCACGCGCTGTCGTCGAATTCCGGTTTCCAGAAATCCGGTACCCGGCCGGAATGGTTCTTCGCGTAATGGTACTTCCAGATGCCGTTCAGGGACCGGTACCAGGGAGACTTCACCCGCTCGTCGTTTGACACGGGACCGATCTGGCGTGCGGTGTCCTCGTCGGGGCAAATCACCATGGTGGCGTGTGGCGAAAGGTTATCGATCCCCGTTAGTTGGGGGTTCTGCCAATCCTTGGGCGGTGTCTCCGCTGCGAATACCGCGCTAGCCATGAATGGCGCCAATGACAGAAGGCCAAGTACTCGAACGTGCATAGAATGAGACTCCCTTGGTCCAAACGCTGATTGCCCGCACCGAACCCGCCAAGCCGGAGACGGCCGCGTTCACGCCCTTTCGCCCGATCGAAGGTGCGTCGGATTCCGATTCCGCGCGGGGCAAGCATTTTGGAGCATTGGTCATTAGCCTAAAGTTATATAGGAGGCGCCGATACCCGAGCAACCGCAGGTTCAGTGTGGTGCAGTGAATGCGTGAAGTTTCTAAGTCCCGGTCCTAATTCGACTTTCCCTTTCATCATCCAGTATTATCCTTTCCCCGATTTTGGCGGGTTGGCCGATCGGAGCGTTGTCGACGGCGCGCGCCGTCAGGAGGTACCCAAATGTCGTCAACACGACGTGCTCTCATCAGTTGTCATGACAAGTCCGGCGTGGTGGAACTGGCTCAGTTGCTACGCGAATTCGGCGTGGAAATCGTCAGTACGGCCGGCACCTTGAATGTGTTGCAGGAAGCCGGGATCGACGCGGTGAGCATCGGGGACTACACCGGTGTCGCGGAGATGATGGATGGTCGAGTCAAGTCGTTGCACTCGAAGGTGCACGCGGGCTTGCTCGGGATCCGCGATAAAAAGCTCCACGTGGAACAACTCACGGCTGCGGGCTATCACTGGATCGACTTCTGTATCGTCAACCTTCATCCCGTTGAATCCGTCATTCGACAGCAGGGCGTGACGATGGAAGAGGTCGTCGATCAAATCGATATCGGCGGAACCGCGATGATCCGGTCGGCCGCGAAGAATTTCCGATACGTCACCGTGGTCGTGAATCCGGAGCGGTACACGGCGGTCATGCACGAGTTGCGCGCCCATGACGGCGAAGTGACGTACAAAATGCGGTTTCGGCTGGCCGAGGAAGCTTTTGCGCAAACCGCGCAATACGACCAGGTGATTGCAAACTATTTGCTGAGCTGCGACATGGGGGAGGAGTAGACCGTGAAGGTTCTCGTCATCGGTGGCGGGGGAAGAGAACACGCCTTGGTCTGGAAGATCGCCCAGAGCGATCGGGTCGATAAAATCTATTGTGCGCCCGGCAACCCGGGGATCGCATCGCTGGCGGAATGCGTTTCGATTAGCGCCGATGATGTCGATGCGCTGGTCGAATTCGCCAAAACGAACGCAATCGATCTCACCGTCGTCGGCCCGGAAGATCCGTTGTCCAAAGGCATCGTCGACAAGCTCGCGGCGGCGGAATTGAAAGCGTTCGGACCCAGCGGTGCCGCGGCCGAACTCGAAGCGAGCAAGGCCTTCGCCAAAGCCCTTATGCGGAAATACAACATCCCCACCTCAGAATATGCCGAGTTCACCGATGCATCGGAAGCAACCGCCTACGTCGAGCGAACGGGCGCGCCCATTGTCATCAAGGCGGACGGACTCGCCGCGGGCAAGGGTGTTACGGTCGCGCACACCGTGGAAGAGGCAGTTGCCGCGGTACAGAGCATGATGACCGAGAAGGTTTTCGGGGAAGCCGGCAACAAGGTCGTTGTCGAAGAATGTCTGTTCGGTCAGGAAGCATCGATACTTGCGTTCAGCGATGGAAAGAACGTGCTCTCCATGGCGCCAAGCCAGGACCACAAGCCGGTCTTTGACGGGGATGCCGGACCAAACACGGGGGGGATGGGTGCGTATTCACCGGCGCCAATTGTGTCCGACGCCATGTTGGATGACGTCCATCGCACCATACTGGTCCCCTGCGTGGAAGGAATGGCGAAGGAGGGGAGGCCTTACAGAGGCGTCCTGTACGCGGGACTAATGATTACCGATTGCGGCCCGAAGGTGATCGAATTCAATTGCCGTTTTGGAGATCCCGAAACGCAGGTTGTGCTGCCGCGGATGAAGTCGGATATCGTCCCGGCCATGCTTGCATGTTGCGATGGTACGCTGCGGGACGTGTCACTCGAGTGGGAGCCTGGAGCGTGCGTGACGGTCGTCATGGCGTCCGGCGGATACCCGGGCTCGTATAAGAAAGGCGTCGCGATCACCGGAATCGACACGGCGGAGCAAGAAACCGGTGTCACCGTTTTTCACGCGGGGACGAAACACGACGATGGCACGTTGGTCACCAATGGCGGGCGGGTGCTGAACGTGACGGCCGTAGACGGGGATGTTCCATCGGCGATTGCGAAGGCCTATGAAGGGGTCAAGCGGATCCACTTCGATGGCGCCCAGTATCGGACCGATATCGGCAAGAAAGCCCTGACAGCGTAGCGGCGCTATTGGTCGGAGAGATTCAGCGCGACCAGACGTTCATCATCGGGGGGCAGGCTCTTCGCCTTGAGCAGTCCACGCATGGCTTCACCCAGAACGAAGTCCGCACCACGGGCGCTGCCATTCCGGCACGACACGATCCCGACGCTCAGTTTGACCTCCGTGGGAAAACTCGGGTCTGAGAACGTCGTTCCATCCACTTCGCCCAGGATCTTCGTCGCATACAAGATGGCCTGTTCGAGCGGCGTGTGGGGCAGAATAGCCGCGAACACCGTTCCGTCATAGCGCGCCAGCACGTCGTAGGTGCGGGAATAGTTGCGCAGCGCCATACCGAGTTCCGCCAGAAGATCATCCAGCGAGACTGGGCCCAGTTCCGCGTCGATGCCGCGGATATCGTCCACATCAAACACGACGCACGACACCGGGTAATCGTAACGGTGCGCCTCTTCGACCTCTTCCTGCAACCGTTCCAGGAGATACCGCCGATTGCGCAACCCCGTGAGATGATCGGTGTAGGCGGAATCGACGATGATGTCGTCTTCCCCGGGCAAACGGTCGCGCGTCGATTTGGAACGCATGGCGGCGTCTACCCGCACCATAACCATGGGCAAATTGTAAGGTTTCGTGATGTAGTCGGCTGCGCCCAATTCGTACCCCTTGAGGATATCTTCTTTCGAGCCTTTGACGCTGACGAAGATGACGATAATCTCATTGGATTTCGGGGACTCTTTCAGGCGTTTGCACACTTCATAGCCGTCGATGTCCGGGAAACACACGTCGAGAAGGACGAGATCCACGCCCCCTTTCAGACACGCTTCCAAGGCCTCGGCGCCGGTATGAACGGCAAACGCTGAGTAGCCGTTCATTTCCAATCCTTGACTTAAGACGGACGCACCTTCTTCGTTGTCGTCCGCAACGCATACGCGGTACTGTTGCACGGTATTCCCCGCTCCAAATTGGTATAATCTACCCTCTGTATCGAGCCTTCCCACGAGAGTTTACCTGATATAGGGCAGAATTGGCAAATGGCGACCCGCGATCCCGTTGCGGGTTCCCTTGCGTTTGTCCCTGCAATATCTCTAAGATAGACAATAAGTTGCAACATGGATCACCCGTCGACAAGGAGCGCTGCCGCGGGAGCGTTTGCTTTCACAGGGAAGTCTGATTATGAGCCAACCATTTGGTGTCCGACGGCATCGCCGACGACCGCACATCAACCTCACGTCGTTGATTGACGTGATGTTCCTGCTGCTGATCTTTTTCATGGTTTCTTCTACCTTCCGGCACGGGTTCGGGCTGGAGGTCGATTTGCCCCAAGCCGAAACGGCGTCGGAATCGCAGATGAAACCGGAAGAGATTGCGATCGACGAGCGCGGAAACTATTACTTCGCAGGGAAGCCCGTCGATGAAGACGGACTGCGTGCAGCGATCATTGACTTGCTTCAGAAGGATCCCCAGGCGACGCTGATCCTTCGCGCCGATGAAGCGGCGGACTTCGGTCGTGCCGTTACGGCAATCGATATCGCGCGGTCGGTCGGCGGCTCCAAGCTCATCATTCCAACCAAGAAACTACCGCCGACCCATCCGGCCCAGATCGAGTCCCGTTAAAGTTCGTTTGCTTCCTGCCCTACCGTGTCAGGTGGAGTTCGCAAGCGTTCCAATCGGGACCGAACCGAATCCGCATACTCGCCATCGGGGAATCGCTCGATGAACGATTCCAGAACTGCCCTCGCCTTATCCGGATCGTTCAGTTTTCGCTGGTAGATCTCGAACAGCCGATTAGAAATGCGAAGCGCCTCCGCGGAAGTGCCGGTATTGCGCAACCCTTGCACGAAGAATGGAAGCGCCGATTCCACCTCGTCCAGTTTCATGTAATTGTCGGCGGCCCGGAGCGGCGCGTGGGTATCTCGCGGGAACATGCGCGCGATGGTGGCGTACTCCCGCGCGGCCGCCTCGAAATCGCCCCGCAATTCGCATCCCGCGGCCGCTCCGTATTGGGGGACACTGGGGTCGAAGCGGCCCGCCGGCATGATCAGATCGATCACGAAGTGGGAACCAAACGACATGAGCAGCGGGCCGTAGAGCGCAAGACCCGAAGCGACCAATCCCAGCGTGCTGAACACGAGTTTGACTGGACTGTTTCCGAGGTACATCTTCAGCAGCGTGAATTCGAATATGAAGAAAAATACCAAGGCCGCAATTGTAAACGTCTCGATAGCCCGGTCCAGCTCCACTCGATACACCAAGCGCTGGCGAAGCAGGAAGATACCCCACGTCAGGTAGGGTATGAGCAGTAGACCTGACAAAACCCACGACAGATTGAAAGTCGTAACGCCGCTATCCGCCATCGTCATGCGGTTTTCCCGTTCTCCGAATCAACCGATAACCACCGTATTTATCTTAAACGGTAACCGGTGGGCGAATCCAGTAAATGGCGCTGATGATGCGCGAATTCCGTGACTTGTCGCACTTTTCCAGGTCGCGTAAACACCCATCGCCAGTTGACTTTGGCCAGGCGGGGTCGTATCATGACACAGCCTTGCTTTTCCGTACGAATCGTAGTCCGCGGTGGGTCGCACGACCCGTAGATATACACTGGATTCTTGTTTCTAAGTCGCTATTTACCAATATGTTGCTGGAGGATAGAGGTTTTTATGAAGATTGCGGTCATTGGCGGGGGAAGTTCGTATACCCCCGAGTTGGTGGACGGGTTATTCGAGCGCCTCGAGCGTATCCCGGTTTCTGAGGTCTGGATGATGGACCCGAACCAAGAGCGGCTGGAGGTGACGGCCGGTCTCGCCGAGCGAATGTCCGAGCGGCATGGGCATCCCTTCACCGTTCATCACACCGGCGATTTGCGCGAGGCCGTGAAAGACGCCAAGTATGTGGTTACGCAGCTTCGGGTCGGCGGAATTCAAGCGCGAATCAACGACGAGAAGCTGGGACTCCGCCACGACATCATCGGCCAGGAAACGACGGGTGTGGGCGGGTTCTGCTGCGCATTGCGGACGATTCCCCGCATTCTGGACATCGCTCAAGCCATGGAGCAGTTCGCCCCCGGCGGCTATCTCGTGAATTTCACCAACCCATCCGGCATCGTCACCGAGGCGTTGGTCAAGCACAGCAAAGTTACGAGCTTCGGTCTCTGCAACATCCCCATCGGGATCATCATGGAAGTGGTGAAACACCACGACTGCAAGATGGAGGACGTGCAGTTGGATTACGTCGGGCTCAATCACCTGGCGTGGGTGCGCGGCATTACCGTCGGCGGAAAAGACATTACGGAAGCCGCCTTGAAAGGCTTTATCGAACGCGCCCACGAGGAATGGGACGATGAAGCCATTTGCGCGTGTATGATAGAAGCCATGAACAGTCTCAAGATGTTCTGCAACGGCTATTTGCAGTACTTCTACGCGACGGACGCGGCGCTCGATCGCATCAAGCGCAAAGGCAAAACCCGAGGCGAGGAAGTCGTCGAGATTGAAGCGAGTCTATTCGAGAAATACCGGCAGAAGGATCTCAGCGAGAAGCCACCTGAACTCTCCAAACGAGGCGGGGCCCACTATTCCACCGCGGCTTTCTATCTTATCGACGCCATCGAAAACGACGCCCGGAACCGGCAGATCGTGTGTTGCCGCAACAACGGCGCCGTGCCCACGTTCGACGACGACTGCGCGGTGGAAGTGCCCTCCATTATTGGCAAGGACGGCGCCCAGGCGATTCCCCAAGCCGCGCCGCACCCCAGCATTCGTGGTCTTATGCAGAACATCAAGGCCTACGAAACCCAGACGGTGGAGGCCGCCGTCACAGGCGACCGCGAGGCCGCGTACCAGGCCCTGCTCCAGCATCCCTTGACGCCCAACGCAGTCGGATGCCGCACGTTGCTCGACGACCTTTTGGAAGTGAATCGCGAGCACTTGCAGGGTACATTCTTCTAATCGAACCGACCGACTGAAACTTGCCAGCATGTAGACAAGCGAGGTGCCGAAATGACCGATGCCGTTTGCGAAACCAATCTCCCCGGACGTGCCCCCACCGCCCGCGGTAAGGTGCGCGACATCTACGACCTGGGCGACCGCCTTATCATTGTGGCGACCGACCGGATTTCTGCCTTCGACTGGATCAATCCGGTCGGGATTCCGGACAAGGGCAAGCTGCTGACGCAGATGTCTTTGTTCTGGTTCGATTTGGTCGGCGGCGTGGTGCGCAACCACCTGATCTCCGCTGACCTCTCGGATATGCCTGAAGACTTCCAGCAGCACGCCGATCAGTTTGAGGGCCGGTCCATGCTGGTCCACAAGTGCGAGATGTTTCCAGTCGAGTTCGTGATTCGGGGGTATCTGGCAGGGAGCGGCTGGAAGGAGTATCGCAAAAACGGCACGGTGTGCGGCATCCAGTTGCCCGAGGGATTGCGCGAATCGGATCGCCTGGAGAGACCCATCTTCACGCCCGCCACCAAGGCGACCGACGGGCATGACATCAATATCCCACCGGAACAAGCCGCGGAGATCATTGGCAAAGAGTGGGCCGATGCAGCCTCCGGCGCCGCACTCCAGGTTTACGGCCGCGCGCGGGAATATGCCGAGGAGCGAGGCGTTATTCTCTGTGATACCAAGTTTGAATTTGGCACCCTTGATGGTACCCTTGTTTTAGCTGACGAGATCCTGACGCCGGATTCGTCCCGGTTCTGGCCAGCGGACCAGTATGAGCCGGGAAAAGGTCAGCCGAGCTTCGACAAACAGTTTGTTCGCGACTGGTTAGAGACGACGGGATGGGATAAGAATTCCCCGCCGCCGCCGCTCCCCGAGGACGTCGTCGCAAAGACGCGTGAGAAATACGTCGAAGCGTATCGGAAACTCACGGGAAAAAGGGACTTCTGACCAATGTACAACCCGACCGCAGCCGATGGCCACAGTGACTTGGGAGAAGAGGGGGACCCTGCTCGAGGGCCGATGGACGGCGAGCGGCTCCACGACGAGTGTGGCGTCTTTGGCGTGTTCGGTCATCCGGATGCGGCGATCCTCACCTATCTCGGGCTGTACGCGCTTCAGCACCGCGGCCAGGAAGGCGCCGGCATCGTGGTTTCGGACGGTGGTCAGCTTCGCGGGCATCGCGGGGTGGGGTTGGTCGCGGACGTATTCAAGCCGCACCGCTTGAAGCCGTTGCAGGGCGATCTCGCCATCGGGCATGTGCGTTATTCAACCTTCGGCACGAGCGTTCTCAAGAACGTCCAACCGCTCATGCGCGATTACAAGAAGGGGGCTATCGCACTCGGTCACAACGGTAACCTCACCAACGCCGGCCAACTCCGTGAAGAGTTAGAAAGTGAAGGCCGTATCTTTCAGTCCACGACCGATACCGAAGTCATCATTCACTTGATCGCCAAATCGCAGGACGAAACCTTCGTCGGAAGTGTGGTGGATGCCCTCGGCAAGGTCATCGGCGCGTATTCAATACTTGCGACGAACGGGGAGGAGATCATCGCCGCGCGCGATCCCCATGGCTTCCGTCCGTTGTGGATGGGCCGGCTCGCGGGCGCCTATGTGTTTGCCAGCGAAAGTTGCGCGCTCGACATCATCGACGCCGAACCCATCCGCGAGATCGAGCCCGGCGAAGTGGTGGTCGTGACCCGTGACGGCATCGAGTCCATCAAACCCTTCCCTCCGGTGAAGCCGAGTTCGTGCATATTCGAATACGTTTACGTGGCCCGTCCAGACAGCGTCATTTTCGGCCGAAGCGTGGACGAGGTGCGCAAACAACTGGGGCGGAACCTGGCCAAGCGAGAACCGGTCGACGCGGACTTGGTCATGGCGGTTCCCGACTCGTCGAACCAGGTGGCTCTGGGATACTCGCACGAGTCCGGGATTCCGTTCGACATGGGCTTCATCCGCAATCACTACGTGGGTCGCACGTTCATCGAACCTGATCAGCAGATCCGGGACTTCGGGGTCAAGATTAAATTGAATCCCGCGCGCACGGCCGTCGAGGGCAAGCGAATCGTTCTGGTCGACGACAGTATTGTGCGCGGGACCACGTCAAAGAAGATCGTCAAGATGTTACGGAAGTGCGGCGTGAAGGAAATTCATTTTCGCATCAGTTGTCCACCCATTGTCAACTCGTGCTATTACGGAATTGATACCCCGGAACGGAGCAAGCTGATTGCCCACAATATGGCCGTGGATGAGATGCGCGAATACCTGGGTGTCGACACCCTCGCGTTCCAGACCATCGAGGGAATGGTCGATGCCACCGGCATGGATCAAGACCAATTCTGTCTCGCGTGTTTTAATAACACGTATCCCACGCCCACGCCAGACGAATTCAAACCTAAGCGCAACAACCGTCGCCACATCGATATGAGTTCGGACCTCGCCGAAATCGGTCTTGAGATCCAGCGCATGCCTACCCACTGGTAACCGAATTCCCCACCGAGAAGTTCTTTGCCTTTTGGGGCTCGCAGTGCCTTCTTGTATGTAATCCGTTTTATGACAATGTTTTATGACGTGCCTGCCGCCCGTCTATTCCGGCGCGCCTCCGAATTGCACTTTCCCTCCGGCACCGGCTAACCTACTTGCGTAGGGTTTGTCCGCTGGTGATATCTGCTTCCAGAAAAGGGGAGGGGTGTACCATGGCTGTACTTGCAAAGCTGCCGGTGGTTGTGGGCTCTTCGATGTCCGGGCTCCTGATCAGTGACGCGCTGTCGCGGGAAGGAATCGAACACTACCTGATCGGCGGCGACCGGCCACACAGCGTGCCGCGTCTGGGCGAGTCCATGAACGAGTGCGCCAGCCCTGAGTTGTGGCGCTATTATGCGCGCTTGTTTCCCCAGCACTTCTACCCGAAGAACCACATCAGCCTATTGAATGGCCCGTTCGCATCCATGTTGCACTTCGGTAATCCCGCGTGTCCGTTCACCGAGGTGATCGAAGAGTTTGCCAATCTCCCCGATGAGTTTATGCCGCTTCGCGCCAAGTATTTGACCCATATCGATCGCGTTGGATTCGATCAGTCCTTATACGACAAGATACGTGCGAACGGGTCTTGCCGTTTTGTGCAGGCGCGCGTTACGTCATTGCGTCATGATGTGGACACGGACTGCGTTGAGCGGATCGATCTTGATAATGGGGAGACCATCGAATCGCCGCCGTACGTGTTTGACGCGTCCGGGCCGCGCGGCGCGGTCGCCGCTGCGGCTGGAGTCGGAACCCGATACGTGAGTACCGAACAGCGGGTCGTTTGGACCCACTACCGCCGTGACTCGTCCCGGACCGACGATCCGTGGTGGATGTTCGGTACCAATCTGTTGCGGCTTGACCATGCAAATGACACCATCGATGGCATATCGTGGATGATTCCATTGGGGAACACGGTCAGCGTGGGAATCAGTGTAGACGCGTGCGACGACGCCGTCGCGAGCCGGGACGCAAATGAAGTCATGCTGCTGCTGGGAGACGCCTATGCCCGGCGAGGCGTGGACTATCAAGTCCGGTTTCCCGCGCAACTTCCGAATCAGGAGATCACGCACCGCTACTTCATTCGCGACCGCGCCTACGGTGCGAATTGGGTCCTTGCCGGCGGTACCTTTGTGCAGATCTGGTTCCCCAGCTCTTCCGGGGTGTGGGCGGCGACGGCGGCGGCGGGAATGGTCAAGGAATTGATTGATCGTCCGCAATACGCCGGCGCGAAGTACGAATCGATCATGCGAGGTCTCTTGAAATTTCACGGTTCGCTGGACGAAATGATCCACGGCAGCGTGTTTGGCACCCGGACCGACGTTTACCGATTCTGGGCACGCTGGGTATCGCTGATTCCGAAACGGGTATCCGACTATCTACTCATCAGCAAGAACAAACTCGAACCGGGATCCGCCATCTTTCGCGGGCTGGAGCTTTGGTGCCGGGCAATGGCGCGGTCACCGAGGTTGACACTGTTTTTCGGCGGGTTGGGACTTATCCGCTGCCATCATTGCTCGGAGTTGCAGGAATTGGCGGCGGCCTTCCCCGATTATCGAATGTCGGCACGATTCAGACTGCGCAATTTCGTCCGAGGGGTCCATTACATGATTGCGCCTTCGTTGGGGGGACACCCGGTATCGGCGATGGAAGGCGATCCGGCGCGGTAGTGCATTTTGACGTTTTCCGTGTCCTCTCAATCGTACTTCGTGCTCGCTCTCATACTCGACGAAATGCCGGGTCTTGCCACAGTGGAACAACGGCGTGTTGGGTTAACCAGACCGAATCTCTTTCCGCTCGATAATCCGAGTATAAGCACGAAGTACGAGAACGAGTACGTGAAGACAGCGGCGGCAACGAAAAAACTCAAACTGTTGTTGCACCCGTATCTCATATTCCGCCAATGGCTGTAATCAACCATTGGTCACCTTCGCGTCCGCCGGCTAGCACGATACTCGCCTGGTCCTGTTGCCCGACGAAGTGGACGGGTTCTACCCGCGCAAAATCGCCTTCGATACGAATTGTCGCTTGGTCGATGATGAGCTGCGACCCGGTAAAGCCGCCCGCCACTTTGTACGTTTGGAAGAGCGCACGGAGATCCGTCTTTCCGCGTCCGCCCTCGTCGGAGTACGCGTCCGAGTATGCGGTCATCAGCGTGTCGATATCGCCGTTCTCCAACGCAGTCTTCATGGTCGTCAATAGCAACCGGATCTTATCCTCGTCGGTCATGGCCTCCGAGTACACGATTCCCTCGCCCGCTTTGGGGGCCCAGAACCCAAAGAAGTTCCGCATCACGTAGAGGGTGGTGGGAACCGCCGCGAGGGCAACGACGACCGCGAGCCCGGCAAGAATCTGCCGCACCGGAAGTGGTTTGCGCTTCTTGATCTGAATCGCGATGCCGCCCACGGTGACCCGTTCGCCAGCAAGTGCGCGCCGCAGCTTGTCTTCGAGGTTACCGAGGGTTTCGTTGATCGTGATGAAGGCCCGGTGCCATTCCGTGTGAAGTTTCCGCACGGCGACTTCGGACTGGCTGTAGATGGACTGCAACGTCGTGGCGCCCGCGATGATGTTGACGATGTCCCGCGAGAATTTGCAGTCCGGCCCTAAACGGTCGCGGAGAATCTGGTGTTCTCGCGCCAGACCGCTTTTGATCTGGAGAAACATGGCCTCCAGTTGCAGCTTGTTGACACCGGGGCTCGGAAAGGCGGTAATAATCTGGTTGAAACGTACCCAACTGTCCAAAAACGCGCGGCATCGCTGGATATGCCGTTCCAGAACCTCGGTGCCCTGCACACCTTGTCTGCCTTGCATCAGACGAACGGCTCCCATCTAAGAACGAACTTAGACTATGCCATTCCGGGGATTTTGTCAATGCCGCAATCGCGCGCTAGTGAAACAGATCGGTGTGGGGGATGCGCCAAGTGCTTACTGCACCGATTCCGGCACCCGCTGACCCAGGTATTGGCGGACGGACGCGGCGATGCCTTCCGCGTCTAATCCGACATCGGCGAGTTGCTCGTCGCGGGTCGCATGTTCGAGATAGGCGTCGGGGAATCCGATTCGCCGGACGCGGACTTCGTCCAGGATTCCCGCTTGCTCGAAATGCTCCAGCACCCCTGAACCGAACCCACCGGGCAGCGTGTTCTCTTCGACGGTAATGATGGGGAGGCCTTTAAGCCGGTCCAGCAACTTCCCGTCGAGGGGTTTGGCAAATCGCGCGTCTGCGACGCCGATGGAAAGTCCTTCACGTTGCAGCGTTTCGGCCACTTCCAGGCAGGTTGCGATAACAGGGCCGATGGCAAGCAGTGTGGCGTCGGTGCCTTCGCGCAGGATTTCGCCCCGCGTAATATCGCGGCCGTTGGGGGAGCCAATGGTCGGCGCTTTGCTTCGCGCGTACCGGATGGCGACCGGGCCCGGTTGTTGGAGGGCCCATTTCAACATGAGGCTGGTGTCTGCGTCGTCACGCGCCGCGAGAACCGTCAGCCCGGGCACGGCCCGAAGGAAGGACACGTCGAACGCGCCCTGCTGGGTCGGGCTGTCTTCGCCGACGGCACCGGCCCGGTCGATGGCGAACACGACCGGCAAATTCTGCATGCACACGTCGTGGATGACCTGGTCGTAGGCCCGTTGCAGGAACGTGGAATAGATCGCGCACACCGGCCGCATGCCCTGCGTCGCAAGACCGGCGGCAAAGGTGACCGCGTGTTGCTCGCAGATCCCCACATCGAAGGTGCGCTCCGGGAATTCCTTTTCGAACTTGCTGAGCCCGGTGCCGGTCGGCATTGCCGCCGTGATTCCGACAATCTTGTCGTTCTCGCGGGCCGCTTCAATCATCGCGTTTGCGAACGCACTGGTGAAAG
This sequence comes from Candidatus Hydrogenedentota bacterium, assembly GCA_963745075.1. Taxonomy (GTDB): domain Bacteria; phylum Hydrogenedentota; class Hydrogenedentia; order Hydrogenedentales; family SLHB01; genus JAHDWY01. Next base: position 144,964 of record CAVUWV010000013.1, read on the forward strand.
TGGGGACAGGCGGAGCGCTGGAGCCCGACCCCTGGAATTTGCCCGTGTTGATATCGAAGGCTTGGACGCCGTGATAGGTGAGCGGATCTTCTTCCGCGTAACTGTAGCCCTTGCCCTTCTTGGTCACGCAATGGAAGAAGACAGGACCGCTGGTCTTCTTCATGTTGCCCAGACACTCGACCAGGGTGTCGAGATCGTGCCCGTCCACGGGTCCGACGTATCGGAGCCCGAGTGCTTCAAACATGGAGCCTGGAGTGAGAAAACCCTTGACGGAATGCTCGAGACGCTCGGCAGCCCGGGTGAGGTTTTGTCCGATGGTCCGCTCCATGAACGTGTGCAAATCCCCGCGCGCACGGGTATACAGTCCACCGGTGATCAAGCGGTTAAAATAGGCGGACATGGCGCCCACATTCTTCGAGATCGACATGTTGTTGTCGTTCAAAATGACGATGAGATCCGTCCCCAAGTGGCCAGCATGGCTCAGCGCCTCGAAGGCCATCCCCGCCGTCATGGCGCCGTCGCCGATAACCGCGATGGCCCGCCCGCTTTTCTGGGTCAGGGAACGGGCAACTGCCATGCCGAGCGAGGCGGAAATCAACGTCGAGCTGTGCCCAACGCCGAATACGTCGTAGGGACTTTCGTTGCGTTTGGGGTAGCCGCTGAGGCCGCCCTTCTTGCGGATGGTAGGCAAGCGATCCCGGCGGCCGGTCACGAGTTTGTGCGCATAGCACTGGTGGCCAACGTCCCACACCAGCATGTCCTCTTCGGTGTCGAAGACGTAGTGCAGCGCCAGCGTCAACTCGACCACGCCGAGGTGGGGCGCCAGATGGCCCCCGTTGACCGATGCCGTCGCGATGATCTTATGCCGAATCTCCTCCGCAAGGGTCTTCAACTGGTCCAACTTCAGGGTCTTGAGATCCCGCGGCGAGTTGACTGTGTCCAGGATGGGCGTGTTGAGATAATCTTGAGGGGAGTTGGGCTCGCCGTTACTCGAAGTCATGTATCAAAAGCCTCTTTTGGTCTGTTGCAATCGACTTACACTACCCGGGCCGCGGCCTCTCACCTACGCAAAGCCCGATAAAATCGCATAATCGCGGACATAATCTCAGGGGAGATCATAGTCTGCCGCCGTCCTTTGGACAACCCCACGCGAATTGCACCGAAGCAGCAAGTATATCAAAACACGGGGTTTGCCGTGCAACTAACGCCTCTCGCGGCAGTTGCGGCTACTTCCGCGCCATCTCCCGCAACTCCCGTTTGAGGATCTTTCCCGTGGGGCCTTTGGGCAGGGCCGGCACGATTTCGACCGCTTTGGGGCACTTATACTTGGCCAGCCGTTCCAGGCAGTACTCGCGTAACACGTGTTCGGTAACCGATTGACCGTCCCGTAGGGCGGCATACGCTTTGACTTCCTCGCCGCGCAATGCGTCGGGCACGCCCACGACGGCTACCTCGAGCACGGCAGGATGGGCGTGCAGCACTTCCTCGACTTCGCGGGGGTAAATGTTCATTCCACCCCGAATGATAATGTCTTTCAGCCGGTCCACGATGTAGAAATAACCGTCTTCGTCGCACTTTCCGAGATCGCCTGTGTGGAGCCAGCCGTTGATGATGGTTTCCTTGGTGGCGACGGGCTTCTTGTAGTAGGCCTTCATCACGTTGTGGCCGCGGATAACGATTTCGCCCACCTCTTCGGCTTCCGCGAAGGAACCGTCCTCCCGCATGATGCGCATCTCGCAACCCCAGATCGGGATGCCGATGGATCCCGGCTTGCAAGGCCGGTCGGTGACGTTGAACGATGCGACGGGGCTGGTCTCGGACAGGCCGTACCCTTCCAGAATCTGAAGGCCGAATTTTTCCTTGAACTGGTTGATGATTTCCACCGGGAGAGAAGAGGCCCCGGATACCGCCATCCGTAGTGAAGACAAATCGCAGTCGTGATCCTCCGCGCAGTTCAGCAGAAACGCGTACATCGTCGGAACCAGACCGATCACCGTCACCTTGTCGCGTTCGATGACCTTCACCACGTGCTCGGTGTCGAATTGGGGGACCATCGTAATGGTGGCGCCCGCCATGAAGCCTGCGTTCATGATGCAGGTCTGGCCGAAGGAGTGGAACAAGGGAAGCACTGCGAGCGCGACATCGTCCGGGCGCGCCTGGATAATCTTTTCCTTCGCATAGTAGGCGTTGAAGAACATGTTGAAGTGCGTCAATTCCGCGCCCTTGGGCCGGCCGGTCGTGCCGCTCGTGTACAAGATGACGGCGGTGTCGTCCGGCATGGTCTGGATCAGATCAAACTCATGCGATGCCCCCAGCACGAGAGGCATCAGCAACTCGCCCTCCGGCGGAGCATCCATATCGTCCGGCGTACTGACGACGAGCAGTTGATGACAGGTGTCGGTCGCATTGAACGCGTGGACCGCCTCGTCGTAAAACCCGCGCCACGTGACGAAAACCTTGGCGTCGGAGTCCTCCAGGTAGTACTGAATTTCGTGGGACTTGAGGAGGACGTTCACCGGCACCACGGTTGCCCCGGTGTTCAGAATACCGTAGTACACCATGGGGAAATGGGGGGTGTTGGGAATCATGACGGCGACCTTGTCACCCTTCTCGATGCCCTTGTCGACGAGAATATTCGCGATACGTTTCGCAAAGGCATTGACTTCGGCGTAGGTGAACTTGTAGTCATCCAATATGACCGCGGTCCGGTCCGCGTAGCTCTCGGCAGAGATTTCAAGGTATTGGGCGAGATTGAGGCTCATGTCGGAACTCCTTGCGAGCACTAACCAAGACAAGCATTGCCAATTCAGTGACTGGATTATATTCCGGGGGCACCATACCTTCCAAGGGCATGCGCGGCGCGACGATTCCGCTCGAAACCGCGCGGAACGTCTGGTACACTAAGCGGCGCGCGGAATCGGTCGTCTCCGTGTGCTCCCAGATGCATTCGGTGACCCGCCCTTTTGTCTTGTCACAGCCAGTACGGAGCGATACCCATGACGGATCTTCCAAAGAACGAGACGTGGGAACAGATCGAGGAGTTGGTCGAACGCCACGACGGCGCGGAACTGACGGCGTACCTCGCCCAGTTGTCGCCGGCCGAGTTGGCCCGTGCCATCTCCCGGCTCGACGAGGAAGACCAGTCCGCCGTCTTGACACTGCTCGATCCCGAGGACGCGGCGGACCTCATCGAGGAACTCCATGAAATCGTTGGCGCCGACCTGATCGAGGATCTGCCCGTTCCCCAGGCCGCGGCCATCCTGGACGAGATGGACAGTGACGTGCGCGCGGACGTGCTGGGCGAACTCGACTTGCCGGATCTGGAAGCCATTCTGCTTCAGATGAGCCCGGAAGAGGCGCAGGACGCGCGGGCGCTGCTCGTATACCCCGCCGAAACCGCCGGCGGCCTGATGATCACGGAGTATCTCGCCTATAACGAGAAGCTCCGGGTACACCGACGTCCTGAACGATCTCCGCGAGAATGCGGAGACGTACTCGGACTACGGTGTGCAATACGTCTACGTCGTTTCCGACAAGGGCAACCTGGTCGGCGTGGTGCGCCTGCGCGACCTGGTGCTATCGCCCGGCAGTACCCCGTTGGCGGCGATCCAGATTCCGAATCCCATCAGCGTGAGCGTGGACGCGCCCCTCGAAGAGCTGGAGCAGGTCTTCGACCGCCACATGTTCTTTGGTGTGCCGGTCGTGGATAACTTCGGAAAGATGGTCGGCGTCGTCGAACGAGCGGACGTCGAAGAAGCCCACGGTGAAGTGGCGGAGCGGGCCTTCCTGCGTTTCGGTGGTATCGTCGGCGGCGATGAGTTGCGCAGCATGTCGCTGACGTCGCGTACTCTGCGCCGGCTTTCGTTCCTCAGTCCGAACATTTTTCTCAACATGATCGCCGCGAGTGTCATCGCCGCGTATGAAGGAACGCTCGTTAAGATTATCGCGCTTGCGGTGTTTCTGCCGATCATCTCCGACATGAGCGGATGTTCCGGAAATCAGGCCGTGGCCGTCAGCATTCGCGAACTCTCGCTTGGCCTCATCAAGCCGCGCGATTTCGTTCGCGTCTGGTGGAAGGAAGCGCAGGTCGGGATCATCAACGGGTTTGCCCTCGGCATCATGCTGGCGATCGTCGCGTATGTCTGGAAAGGGGATCTCTGGCTGGCGGGGGTGGTAGGTGCTGCGCTGGCATTAAACACGCTGGTCGCGGTTTCGCTGGGGGGAACGATTCCGCTGGCACTGCGCGGTCTCAAACTGGATCCGGCTCTGGCCGCCGCACCCATCCTGACCACCGTGACCGACATGTGCGGATTCTTTCTGAGCCTGAGTCTTGCCGCGGCGGCCCTGAGCGCCGGCAAGATCTGAGTGCCCCATTTCGTTTTCCGCAATTCCGCCGGGTAAGATGCGGCCATGACGGAAAAGCGGCTCACGATCACCGAGGGCATGCGCAAGATCCTCGATTATCCGAAGTTCGTCGGGCGGACGCGTATGTTGGTACTCGAAACGCAGTACTTTTTCGACCGGAGTTGGATTCGCGCCGCCGAATCGTTGGGATGGGAGACCGCGACGGTTCCTTCAGTAATGACCGGTGGACTTACCCGCGAGCAAATCGCCGACTTGTTTCAAACCATCGGCTCGTTCAAACCCCACTTTATTCTCACTTCGAACTATGCGGGGATGGATGAAATGGGGATGTTCGCACGCTTCTTCGAGGATGCTCGGATACCCTACGTGAGCTGGTTTACGGATACTCCCCGAATGATCCTCTTCGGGCGAACGGTTCATTGTTCGCCCTACAGCGTGGCGGCAACGTGGGAACGGGCGTACATCCCGCATCTGGAGGCACATGGGTTCCCGCACGTCCTGTACATGCCGCACGCAACCGATCCGTTGCTGTTCCATGGCGAACCCCAGTTACAACACGAACGCGATCTTGCCTTTGTCGGAGTTTCCATGATCGAACAGGCCAACGAGGCGTGGGAGAAACTGGAGGCGAATATCCCGCTGAAGCAGGCGGTCCGGGACGCATTCGACCATGGGCGGGTGACGCGCGAGGCGTTTGCGAACGGCGTGGACTCGATCCTCGATCCCAGTCTGTTGAACGCCGCCGACGAGAGCGATCGCCGCAACGCGGAACTCTGTCTGGTATACGAAGCCACCCGTCGTATCCGCACGGATTTGGTCCGCCGACTGGCGCCGCTGGGGGTGGACGTGTTCGGCGACGACGCATGGAACACCGTCCATTCGACGTGCTACGGCGACGTTTCATACTTTGACGGCCTCTCGCACCTCTATCGATCCACCGCCATCAATCTGAACGCCACCAGCCTCCAGATGCGAACCTCCGTAAACCAGCGCGTCTTCGATTGCCCCGCTGCCGGCGGGTTTCTCATCACCGACGCGCAATCCGACTTGGAGGAACTCTTCGACCCGGAAACAGAGGTGGTTGTGTACGCTACCCTCGACGAACTCGAAGACAAGGTCCGATACTACGCCGTCCGACCGGAGGAGCGGACTGCCATAATCCGCGCCGCCCAGCGCCGCGTCGCTGCGCACCATACGCATGCCCACCGGCTATCGCAGGTGGAACGGTATTTGAAAGAGCGCTTTGCGAATTGATTCCGTTCATTCCTCCGGCATGAAAGGGTCCCAAATGGTCGCGGCGATGTAGCGTTCCTTGGCGGATGCGTCGTTGAAGTACACGCAGGTCACGATCTTTCCGTCGGGACGCTGCGCGCTTCGGGGGTAGCCGAGATCCCAGCGCGCGCCGTCGTGACGGAGAACGATTTCCGGGCTCCAGGTCTGGCCTTCGTCATCGGACAGCATGGCGCGCAGGCCGTACGGTGCGTGACGCCAACCGTAGGTGAGCGCGATCCGGCCGTCGGCCAGCCGAATCATGCTCGCGGGATTGCCGTCGTTGTCGATATAGGGCTTGTCCAGCAGATACCACGTCTTCCCTTCATCCGGCGAAAGGTACGCGTCTAGCCACCAGCGCTTCTGCCCGTCGAATTGCCCGCCATGCCGGATCATGGTGAGAAAAGCGCCGCTCGTCAGCCGTACGGTTGATGGCATGATGGCATAGCCATAGCTGTTCACCGGCGGCTGTTCTCCAATCCAGCCGACCAATTCCCATGTCAGGCCGCCGTCCGTCGTGCGGGCGCAATAGGGCCAGCCCTCGCTGCCGTTGTCCTTGGGCGACGTGAGAAACACGAACATGTCGCGTTCGCCATTGACGATGTAGTCCGTTCGCGCCAGCACACCCGGTCGCCCGAAATTCGGGAATGTGTAAGGTCCGTTCCAGGTCTTGCAGCGGTCCGTGCTGTAGTAAAAGGCCGCGCCCTGCGACCGGAACTTGATCGCGAAATTCGGTTCCGCGAAATCGATCGGCTCCTGGAGCTCGGTGGGTTCGGCTTCGTTCTCGTTTTCGTCCAGGAAAGACGGCTTCTCAACGGTCCAGGTCTCGCCGCCATCCAACGTACGCGCCTGGCGTTGCGTGGTAGGCGGCTTGATGGGATGGCCGCCCCTCTTGTCGTCGTCAAACTGCCCGACCACGAAACCGACGACCATTTCGTTGCCCCAGGACCACATGCCGTTATTCGCCGGCCAACCCGCGAACTTGTCGGTCTCTTTGAACACGACCACATTCTTCACATCCGGCAACAATTGGGCCGTTGCGGAAAGGCTTATCAGCACTCCCAGGCATAGCGTATTCAGTTGGCGAACCATGGTGTGTCTCCTGTTGCTCCAGTTACTTATCGGATAGTAGCTCTTTCACCAGTTGCTTTGCGTTATATACCTTCGCCAGGGCTTCCACAATCGCGCGCGTATCGACGGCGATCGCGCGACCCTTACCCTGGGTGTACGCAATGGTGTGCACCAGGCCGTAGATGTTGCTGTCGAAGATGACCCCGACTACTTCGGCATTCTCGTTCACGACCGGACTTCCCGAGTTGCCGCCGGTGATGTCTGCCGTGCAGACGAAATCGTAGGGCGTGGCGCCGTTGAGCTCGCGGCGGGCCTTTATCCAGCGTTGCGGCAGCGCGTAGTCGGATTCACCTTCGCGCTTGGAGGCCCGCTCATACAGGCCCGTGAACGTCGTATACGGCGGCACGGATCGGCCATCTTCCTCGTAGCCCTCGATCGTTCCAAACGCGAGCCGGAGCGTAAACGTCGCGTCGGGATAGGTTGACGCTCCGTTTATGGCGACGTGTGCCGCCGCAATGTTTGCATAGGCATCGGTCAACACGCTTTCGATCTTGTCCTCGTACTTCTTTCGCCAAGCCCGGGCGTCCGGGTCGAGTGCGATTGCCAGTCGAATCATGGGGTCGGTGGACGCAGCAATCGCTCTGGCCCCGCCTTCGGCCAGTTGCTTGCGTACGGCGATGTCATCGAGTTGGGTTCCGTATACGAGCGATTCGGCCCGCGCCCGGGGCGACATTCCTCCGAGGGCCTTTTGCGCGTACGGGTCATCGCCGCCGAAAGTCTCCATCAGATACGACAGGCCACTTTCGAGTTGCTCGATTTCCAGAGCGTCGTAGACCGGCCGTGGGGAAAATAGGTGCAGGTAGACCGAATCCAGATTCGCGTCTGTATACTCCGGCAAACGTTCCGCGTTCGGTTTTGGCTTCTCATCCGCCAACCGGACGAGACTTGCGGCGATCCCGTAGAGGTACGAATGGAGGCTAGTCTGATGGCGCACGTAGTACTCGCGGTAGTCTTCGAGCGCAGACGCCACCTCGTCCCACGCGTCGCCCCAGTCGGCTTGGTACGTTGGATTTGCAGCGACGGCGGCCCTAAGTTTGTCTTCCTCGTCCAACTTTTTGGCCATGAGCTCGGGATCCTGAAGACCGCTCAGAATGCCGGTGCCGGCCTTGCGCCCGTTCCGAACACCGAACAGTTGTCCGCGCCCGATACGAGCGAATTCGTCGCTGCGGAGCGAAAAGGTTTCCAGCTTTACTTCCGTCCGCCAATAGCGCTGCAATCGCAAAGGCCACTCGGCGTCGCGCAAGAATTTGAGATTCGCAACCGTATCCAGACGCTGCGTGTGGCCGGGATGGCCGGCTACGAAGACGAGATCGTCGGCTTCCGCACCATTCCGGCTCCACGTAAGGCAGTGCTCGGTCCGGTACGGCTCACCATTCTCGTACACGCGCAAGAAACACACATCCAAGGCGTAGCGCGGATACTCGAAGTTGCCATTCTCGCCGCCGTAGAACGCGATGCGTTGTTCCGGCGCCATCACCAGCCGCACGTCGGTGAAACGCTTGTATTGGTAGAGGTGATACTGCGCGCCCCCGTAAAGCGTGACGACCTGGCAGTCGAGTCCGGTCGCGGTTTCGGCGACCTCTTCGATGGTGGCCATCGCTTCGCGGCGAGCGGTATTTGCCTCGGCGACGGATAGGCCCGCTCCCGCGTCCTTGACCCGGTCTGTGACGTCCTCAACATTCCACAACACGTTGGCTTCCAGGCCGGGGCACTTGAGTTCCTCGTCGTGTCGCTTCGCATAAAACCCCGTTGCGAGCAGATCCTTCGCGTCTGAGCTGAGCTTCTCGATCATTCCCGAGGCAACATGGTGGTTCGTCAGCGCGAGTCCGTTCGCGGATACGAATGACCCCGAGCCTCCGCTGTTGAACCGAATCGCTGATTTCTGCACGTGTTCCAGCCACTGCGCGTCGGGCGCGAAACCATACCGATCTCCGAGGATTTTGGTCGGCGGATTGGTGAAGAGCCACATACCCTCGTCGGCATGGGAACGTGCGACGAGGACGAGGGCGACGGCGGTTACGAACGACCCCATGCGTATCCACCAGGGCTTCAAGATGGATTCCCGAGTTCGCGGGAATCCATCTTCGTCTTGGATCCGGCGTACATGAGGCCTTTGTAACCGCATTTCCTGTTTGTACAGTTCACCCCATTATCTCCTGAATCGTGCGCGCGATACTCTTTATGCGATGCGCATAGGTGTGTTCGCCCAGCACGCGCTTGCGCGCCTTCTCGACAATCTCCAGCCGCGCGCCGGGATGTCGCAGGTACCAGCGGAACTTCTCAATACATTCTTCCTGTGAACGATACGTTGCGATTTCGGATTCCGCGTCGAACAATGCTTCCAGATCGGGTTGCGCGTCGGTCAACAGGAAGCCTCCGGCCGCCGGACAATCAAACACACGCTGGTTCACCGTGTGCGGCATCTGGATGCTGGTCACGTTGAAATTTACGGCACAGGCGCCGTAGAAGGCGGGCAATTCCGTGAAATAATCCAGCGGCTCGCCCGCTTTCTGAACGACGGATTTCCACCCTACATCGCCGCGTACGGTCAAGCCCTCCGGCTCGAGCGCGCGGACATATCCGTGGCGTAGCCGTCGTGTACCTTCGATGAAGCACAGCATCTCGGCGTGACGCCGGGCCTCTGCATCGAGCGTTGCACAGTATGCGGGATCGAGGATTGACTCCAATCCTTCTCCAAATCGTTCCCGGGTAACCAGTCCCCCGTCAATGGCGTCGGACAGGCGTTCGTAAAGACCCGTGATTCGGCGCACAGCGGCCCAGCTTCGCGTCGCGAAGTCTTCCATCGAATTCCCCACGAACGTGGGCGGGGCGTCCCAGGTGTCCAGGGGTTCCCGATCGAACAGATTTGGGTCCGTGGCCAGGGGAAGGGCACGGACAACCGGAAAGCCGCAGAATTCAAGGTAGGGGATGTAGGCCTTGTCCCAGGTCAGCGCGATGGCATTCGACGTGCCGTACAGGGTCCGGCCCATGACGATCGTACGCGGATCGTCGACGAACCACGTCACGTACGGTATTGCGAGGTCCTCGAAAAGCCGCGCCATCAATCCACCCAGGTCCATGCCGCTGAGGTTAATGGACAGGATGAAATCCGGCTTGAGGGAAACCAGGGTTTCAAACAGCCGCGCAACTTGCTCTTTGGACAGCACGCCTTCCATGACCACCGGAACCGGCGCCACTTCCCACCCCATGGATCGCGCGGCGTTCTCGCACGCACTGTCCAGCCAGTACTCGCCACGCAGGACCAGCACGCGCGGGACTTCGCCGGCCAGTTTGTCATAGGCCATAAGTCTGCGCAGGCGGTCGGAAACGTGAAGTCGGGGTTCGGTCATAGGAAAGGATGGTAGCAGCCGGATAGCGTGGTCTCAACGATTTGCACGGAATGCCGCGTTGACTAAGCTCTTGTCCCGTGGTATGTTCACCATTGGTGCAGTAATGGCATTTGCCACGTGGGGTTTGCTCAGAATCGTGTTCTACAGCCAAACTTTGTCTTTTTTCGCGCTTGCCGGGCTGTTGTGTCCCGTAGTCGCAACGCCGCAGAGTGTGACTCCTCCCGAAAACACCTGCTTCCAGGTGAGTCCGGGCTACCGCCCCGAACTCGATATCGGCTCCGACATGGCCATCGTGTACGGGACCGGCGGAACCTTCGCGGACCGCGCAAACAGTTGGCGGGACCAGGGCTACACCATCAGCCTCATGACCGGCATCGCCTGGGGCGGATATGGGTCGTACTACGGGAGTGGCGATGACTTCAAGAAAGAAGAGGTGCAGACCCGCAAGGACGGCACGCTCTTCATGCACGGGAACAGCAAGACGGTCGGCTACAACGTGCCGTCGGATTCCTACATCGACTATGTCAAATCCTACATCGACCCCGCGCTGGATTACGGGGTGCATGCCGTTTACCTCGAAGAGCCCGAGTACTGGGCGAAGACGGGATGGAGCGAAGCGTTCAAACGCGAGTGGCAGAAGTTTTACGGCGAACCCTGGCAAGCGCCGGATTCGAGTCCCGACGCGCAATACCGGGCGAGCAAGCTGAAATACGAACTTTATTTCAAAGCCCTACGCGACGTGTTCGCCTACGTGGACGCCCGTGCGAAGGAGAAGGGCATCACAATCGAATGCAACGTGCCGACCCATAGTCTCGTGAACTATGCGCAATGGCGTATCGTGAGTCCCGAGTCTCACCTGATCGACATTCCGCAATTGGACGGATACATCGCGCAGGTGTGGACGGGGACGGCCCGTTCTCAGAACGAGTACCGAGGCGTTCGGAAGGAGCGGACCTTTGAGACCGCTTACCTCGAGTACGGCCAGATGCTCGCCATGGTGCGGCCGACGGGGCGCAAGGTCTGGTTCCTCGCGGACCCCGTCGAGGACAATCCCAACTACAGTTGGAACGACTACAAACACAATTACGAGTGCACCATCGTCGCGTCGCTGATGTGGCCGGAAGTCAGCCGCTACGAAGTGATGCCGTGGCCCGACCGGATCTTCCAGGGCACCTATCCGAAGGTCGACATGGACGCGCAGTCCGGAGACCGCGAAGGGATCCCGGCGGATTACGCCACCCAGTTACTGACCGTCATCAACGCATTGAACGACATGGACCAGGATGACGTGCGGTATGAGACGGGCACCCGCGGTATCGGCGTCGTCGTGTCCGACACCATGATGTTTCAACGCGCGGAACCGGACCCGAGCGAAGGGTCGCTGGGCTCGTTCTACGCCCTGGCGCTACCCCTGTTGAAGGTTGGTGTTCCCGTGGAAATCGCGCAACTCGAAAACACGATCCATCCGGGGAGCCTCGACCGCTACTCGGTCTTGCTGATGACCTACGAGCATCAGAAACCGCTCAAACCCGAGTACCACGCCGCGATCGACGCGTGGGTGCGCGCCGGGGGATCTCTCATCTTCGTGGATGACGGTTCGGATCCCTACAACCATGTTCGCGAGTGGTGGAACGACCAGGGCAAGACGGACGCGAAACCCTGCGACGACCTGTTCCAACGCCTTGGCGTAACCGACGCGGCGCGGACGGCCCCGGAGGCGGTTGGTCAAGGTTTCGTCCGCGTGGTACCGGAACGGCCTCGCGATCTCGAGGAAACCCCGGAAGGCGCGGAAAAGGTTCGCCACTGGGTCGAAGAATCGTTGCGCGCGACGGGAAAAAAGCTCGATTCCCAGGTATATTTGTGCGTTCAGCGCGGACCCTACCTCGTGGCCTCCGTGCTGGACGAGACCCTCGTGGACGACCCGGAACTGCGGTTTGACGGGCAGTACATCGATGTCTTTGACCCCATGCTCCCGGTGGTCCGTGAGCGCGTTCTCCACGCGAATGAGCGAACGCTCCTCTACGACATCGATTGGGCTCGCAAGAAGAATTTGAAGGCCAAAGTGCTGGTCGCAGCGGCACGCGTTCGTGACGAATCCCTGGAAGGAGGCCGATTCCGGTTCACAATGCGAGGACCGACGGGAACGACCGCGCGGGCGCGGGTATTGTTGCCGGGGGAACCGAAACGTGTGACGTTTTCACCGGACCCGGGGTATGAGTATACGTGGGATCCCGGCAGTTCGACGTTGTGGTTATCCGGTCCGAACGTAGCGGCGCCCATTCTCGCAGAAATCGAACTTTGACAGCCCGTCGGGCGGTCGTCCATTGTGAATGCACGGGGATTCTGATAGAGTCCCAGCGTCTACCATGCAGGCGGAGAGCAGTAACGATGATTGAAGAGAGATTCCTCCGGCTTATCGCCGACGAGGTTGCCGTTCAGGTGCAACAGGTGCAGAAAGCCGTCGAGTTGCTGACCGGAGGCGCCACGATTCCGTTCATCGCGCGGTATCGGAAAGACGTGACCGGCGGGCTGAACGAGGAACAACTCGAACGGATCGAAGAACGGAACGAGTATTTCGTATCGCTCACGGCACGTAAGTCCTACGTGATGGAAACCATCGCCAAGCAGGGCAAACTCACGGAGGACCTGCGCACCGCCATCGAACTATGCGCGGACAAAACGCAGCTCGAGGACTTGTATCTGCCGTACAAGAAGGCTCGTCGCACCAAGGCGACCGTCGCGCGCGAGAAGGGCCTGGTCCCACTGGCGGACTACCTGTGGGCGCAGGAAGCCAAAGACCAATCCGTGGACGCGTTTGCGGTGACATTTGTCAAGCCGGAGAAGGCGGTGCACTCGGTCGAAGAGGCCCTCGAAGGCGCTCGGCATATCCTCGCCGAGCGCGTCTCGGTGGATTCCGCCGCACGAAATCTGGTGCGCGGGCACATGATGACCACGGGCGCGATCGCGGCGCACCCCACCAAGAACTGCGAAGGCAAACACACCAAATACGAAGCCTACTACGAATTTCGGGAACCCGTGGACAAGATTCCGTCCCACCGCTTCCTTGCCGTTCATCGGGGCGCGAAGGAAGGGTTTCTTCGGATGGAACTGGCCGTCGATGATGCGCACGTGCTCACGGAACTGTTGGCCACTTACTTGAAGGCGGACGACAGCCCGTTCGCGCCGCAAATCAGGCTGGCCGTCGACGATGCATACAACCGGCTCCTGCGCCCGGCGATCGAGAACGAAGTGCTCGGTGTGGTCCGCGAACGCGCCGACGAGGAGGCCATTCGCGTCTTTCGCGAAAACGCGCAGAACCTGCTGCTTTCCGCTCCGGCAGGATCGATCAAGGTTATTGGGGTCGATCCCGGAATGCGAACGGGGTGCAAGTTGGCCGTCGTGGATTCGACGGGCGCCTTTTTGGAAAACGCAACGGTGTTCCCGACGCCGCCACAGAACGACATTGAAAACGCCGAGTTGGTGTTGTTGGCCCTCATGGAAAAGCACGGCGCTAAAGCCGTGGCCATTGGAAACGGAACCGGCTCGCGCGAGGCCGCCCGCTTCGTCAAACAAACGCTGGGCAAGGTCAGCGCCGACGGCGCGTTTCTGGTCCTTGTCAACGAGGCCGGAGCGTCGGTGTACTCGGCCTCCAAAATCGCGCGAGAAGAGTTCCCGGAACTGGACGTCACCGTTCGGGGCGCCATTTCCATCGCGCGCCGGTTGCAGGATCCGCTCGCCGAGCTGGTGAAAATCGAGCCGCGGCACATCGGCGTCGGGCAGTACCAGCACGACGTGAATCAGAAAGCGCTGCGCGAAGGGTTGCAACGGACGGTCGAGTACTGCGTGAACAGCGTGGGCGTGGACCTCAACACTGCGTCGGCGCCGTTGCTGCGGTACGTCAGTGGAATTCAATCGGACACGGCGACGAACATCGTCGAGTTCCGGTCGAAGGCCGGCGGTTTCACGAGCCGCGAGCAACTGACGAAAGTCAACGGGGTCGGTCCTCGAGTGTTCGAGCAGTGCGCGGGGTTTTTGCGCGTATCGAGCGGCGACAATCCGCTTGACGCAACCGGGATTCACCCCGAAGCCTACCCGGTGGTCGAGAAGATTGCAGAATTTCTGGGCATGGCGATCCCGGACCTGATCCAAAACTCCGACGGACTGACGCGAATGGACCTTTCCGCGTTTGAAACCGACGCGATTGGAACCATTACACTGAACGATATTCGGCAGGAGTTGCTCAAGCCGGGCCGCGATCCGCGCACCGAATTCCGCATTCCCAAGTTTTTGGAGGGTGTGGATTCCGTTCAGGATCTCGATGAAGGCATGGAAATCGAAGGTGTCGTGACGAACGTAACTGATTTCGGCGCGTTTGTCGACGTGGGCGTCCATCAGGACGGTCTGGTTCACTTGTCCGAATTGGCCAACCGTTTCGTTCGAGACCCGCGAGACATCGTAAAAGTCGGCGAAATCGTCAAAGTGAAAGTCATCAAGGTGGACAAGGATCAGCCCAGGATCTCGTTGTCGATCAAGGCACTCTTGCCGCCGCCGGAAGCAAGACCCGCACGGCCACGCCGCACTCGCGCGCCGCGACCGGAGCAGGTGGGAGACAAGCCCGCCTCGACCGAGCAGGCCCCGCGTCAGGACGGGGGCCGCAGCGCACGTCCCCAGGTTCGAGCGTCTGATGGCAAGCCGCAATCGGAGCGGTTTGACAAGAGGCGCGACCGGGATCGTTCCGATTCCCGCCACGGGGGCAAGCGACCCGGCAAAGGCGGAAAGCGCACGGGCCAGGGACCGCGCAACATGGATGATGGCGCGCTTCAGAACACTCAGCTGGCGGAACAGTTGGAAGCGCTGAAATCCAAGATGGGATCGTCCTGACCCCGGGATTTATCGTGGACCGTCGGGACGAACTCTCGGAACGCCCACCAGTCACGAATGCCGCGCTGTGGTGGGAAGGGTTCCGTTGCGGACTCGTCAACCTGCCTTATGCGCGTACACCATTTTCATTGCGCCAGTGTCTGCGGTTGCTGCTTTGCCCGGTTGACCTGTGGCGATATCATGAATTTCGCGCCGTCCTCCACGGCTATGGCGGCGAACGCGATGTCCTGGACATTGGCAGCCCGAAACTGCTCGCCACCTTCATCGCCCGGAACTTCGGCGCCGTGGTGACTTCCACCGACATTGTCCGTCAGGTGGAAGAGGAATGCGTTCTATACGAGCGCGCGGCGTGGCAAGGCGCGCTCGATTCGCGCCGCTGTGACGCCCGCGCGCTGCCCTTCGCGGATCGGTCCTTCGACTTCATCTACTCCGTGAGCGTCCTCGAGCATATTGCGAGCGACGGCGACACACGCGCGATTCGAGAGATTGCCCGCGTCCTCAAACCCGGGGGGCGGGCGGTGGTCACCGTACCGCTCGTACCCGCGTACCATGAACGATGGGTTGACGCGGACCCCTATGGCGAGCAGAAGCGGAACGCAGACGGTCAGGTTTTCTTTAGCCGGTACTACGACTGGCCATCGTTAGAAGAACGGATTATCGAACCGTCCGGCCTGGTACTGGGGGATGTCCAGGCATGGCAGGAATGCTGCCCCGGTTGGTACGCGCGATATTGCGTACGGACGACTCATGCCGCATCGCCCCTGTCGATCGTCACGAAACTGCTGGATCCCGTGTGGAGCAGAACGGAATTGGCGGAGGTTCTTGAAACGCCTCCACGAGTAACGTCACACGGCCTCGTTTCCTTGACACTCCACCGTTCCCATGAATAGCAGTTACGGGAAGGCGTCCCCGTGTGAGTGAACGCGGTCGCCGTGTTTACAAATTTCGTAGTAGCGAATTTCACCCAGTCCATGCCAGTCCGTCACCAGCTCCAGATTCTCCCGCAATTGCTCGGAAGTTTGCGGCGCCATAACGCATACTGCAACGTCAGGGTTCATGAGGGTGAACCGGTACGCTTCCACGGGATTCGGAACGCGAAACGCCGGTGGGTCGCACGGCGTCGGCTGGAGTAGAGCCCCCCAACGCAAGGCCGTGTAGGTCACGACAGGAATATCCAACCGGCGGGCTATCGGAAAGACCTCGGTTTCCGCACCGCGATGGGCCGCGTTGTAGCGGACCATCAGCATGTCGATGGCGCCGGACTCCGCAATGCGCGCAGCGAGCCGGCGCTGATGGCTCGTCAATCCAATGCTTCGGACCACACCGTCGGCTTTTGCCGTATTGAGAAACGCTGCGGCGCCGCCCGGAGCCACGATTTCGTCCCACTCGTCCTCGTGTTCCACGTAGTAATACGTCAAGAACGTCGACGTAGTCCGTTCCGAGAACGCGCAGGATTTCATCGAGTTCTTCCCGGGCCTCATCCGCGGTGCGCGCGAAGAACTGGGCCGCGATAAAGACATCTTTGCGACGCGTTCCCAGACTGCGAACGGCCTCGACCATGCCGTCGTTGTGGCCGATGCCACACCAGTTCAAGTAATTAATCCCGCAATCCACCGCCAGGATCACGTCGTCCGCCGTCATCAGGCAGTTGCCCCGGGTCGCGAGACCCAACCGGCACACGCGGCCCAGGTTGGGAAATTCCGCCCGGCGTTCCGGCGGGTTCTTTTCGGTTGGCGTGGACACGAGAACATGTCCTCACATCATGAAACAGCTTGTGTCGTCATTCTGAGCGAAGCGAAGAATCTCATATTGACGGCGCACAGTGGTTTTGCAATGGCCCTTGGTCATGTTTGTGAGTCCGAATTGCGCGAACTGGTCTTGCCGAGCGCCTCTGCCGCATCTTTCAAGTTGGCTACGGCGTCCGCATTATCCGAATTCAGTTGGACCGCACGCCTAAAACATTCATAGCCCCGGTCACGGTCACCAATACTCCACAGCAAGACGCCGAAATCGTTGTACGCGAGATCGGAAATGGGGCACGTCGCGATGGCTTCCGTATACATTCGGATGGCACGCGCGATGTCACCGGCATTTGCGGCTTCGCGCGCTTCAGCCGCCAGACGCGCGGCGATCTGCTCCGCATGAGAGGCGCTGGATTCGGTTAGTCCCCACTTATCGCGAAAGACCGCTGCGTTGCGATCGATTAGGTTATTGTACGTATCGCCCTGAATGCCCATCGCGCGAAAGGTGCGGCTCCCATAGTGAAATACGAAGCAGCCTTCTGCCAGGCTGGTCCGGTAACCGGCCTTGCGCACGCGAATGCAGTAATCGTCGTCCTCAAAATTTCCGATTCCAAAGGTCTCGTCCAGCAAACCCACCTCGCGAAAGGTCTCATCCCGGATCAGCAGGCAGAACCCCACGAGCCGGTCGATTTCGGCGAGCGACGTGCCGTGCGTGTCCCAGCGCCCATCCGCGTATGTGTTGATTGCGTCGATTGAATCGAGTTCGAGCCCATCAATCAACTGCGGTCCTGAGACATGATTGGTCATCGGACCCACCATTCCAATGCGCGCGTTCGATTCGAGCGCCGACATCAACCGGGTAAGCCAACCTCGTGGCACGACGGTGTCGCTGTTGAGCAGTAGCACGTGACCTTCGGCGTGTGCGAGACCCCGATTAACGCCGCCGGGAAATCCCAGGTTCGCGCCGGTGTGCACTACAGTCGCGTCCGGGACAGCTTCGAAGTACTCGCCGACGCCGTCGGTTGAACCGTTGTCGATCAGAATGAGCGCGTACGGCCATTCCGTGTGGGCCCGGATCGACTCGACGCATTCGCGGCAATACTCGACCTGGTTGAAGGCGGGGATGACGATGGATACGCGCGTCCGCACCCGTCACTCGATTCGGTCGCCCACGGTGGGACGCCGCCAGACGCGAGGCCACACCCAGGGCAAGGGGCGCATGGTGTAGCCGACGACCAGCACGAAAACGCCGTCACTCGTCGCGATCTTGAGGCGCGGGCGCGACTCGACAACCGTCCCCGGCACGTTGGGTCGGTCGCTCGGCTCGACTTTCGCGCGCGTCACGATGATGGTACGGCCGCGGTACCGCATGCGGGCAAGCGAATAGGGAAAACACCCGCGCACCTTGCGCTCCAAATCGGCCGCCGGCAGATTCCAGTCCAGGTACAGTTCATCGTCGGACAGCTTCTTGTCATACGACGCGAACGATTCGTCCTGCGGTTCGCCGTGCAGTCCATCTTCCTCGATTTGGTCCAGGAGATCGATCAACACCTCGGTGGAGAGGTCGGAACAGCGGCGCACCAGCGAGCCGGCCGTGTCGCCGTTGTGGATGCTGATGCGGTGTTGCGCGACGATATCGCCCGTGTCGATGCCTTCATTGATGATGTGAAACGTCACGCCGGTTTCCGCCTCGTTGTCGATGATGCACGCGCGAAAGGGATTTGGGCCTCGATGGGCCGGCAACAGCGACGAATGACAGTTAAGACAGCCAATGCGGGGAATCCGTATGATCGACGGCTTGAGAATGATTGAAAACCCGCCGACCAAAATGAGGTCGGGTTTCAGAGCCGCGAGCGGGGCCAGTTCATTCTCCGTCATCTTGTCGATGAAAATGATGGGGAGACTGTGCGCCTTGGCGATGCCTGTCACCGACCGTGTGCGTGACAAGAGGCCGGACAGTGCGGGAAAGAACCAGCGTTTGAGTCCCCGGACCTGGCGTCCGTCCTGGATAACGGCACAAAGCGCATGATGGGACTCGACGATGGCACGCGCGAAACCCGTCGCCATGTAGCCGCTGCCGGCGAGCGCAATCCGCATCGGTCAGTGCTCCATGACATTCCGGTACCACGCGAAGAACATCAGCAGCGCCCAGAACTGCCGCCGGCGGTACACGTTGTGGCTGGCTGACCGCACGATCGTTTCCACGATGTGCCATTGGAACAAGCCGGTGGCGTCCACGCGTTCGGGTGTAATCGTGTGATGCGCAACACTCTCAATCACGCGGAGCACCCGGCCACTCTGTGGGATCTTGAAGCCACGCCGGGCCCGTTGCCGCACCGAGCCGGGAATGCGGTGCTTCAGCGCCAGCCGTAGCAGCGGCTTGCTTCGGACCCCGAACTTCACGTCGGCCGGCACGCGCAATACAAAATCGACAAGGTCATCGTCCAGGAAGGGATGATGCAACGTGATGCCGTGGGCCGCAGCCACACGGTCGCACTTCGTCAACAACAGGTTCGGCAGGCCCACCTGCAAATCCAGGGAGAGGACGTTCCGTGTGAGATCCGGCAGCGTGAACGTATCGCGAAGGGGGGAGCGATTTCGCCCAGTTCGAACAAGGCAGATTTCATCGCGTGCGTATACAGGTCCTCGCGTTCGCCCCGATCGAACACCGACACCAGCGACAAATACGATTCCTGGGTATCGCGAATCGCGGCGAGGCTCTGGCTGGCGCGCCGGACAATGGCATTGGGTGGCAGCGCGGGCAACAGATCGCTCACCAATCCGGCGGGCACGAACCGCTGCGCGCCCCGGGCCTTTTCCAGGTAATGGTACCGGGCGTATCCCCCCAACAGTTCGTCAGCCCCGTGCCCCGTCAGGAAGGTCTTGCCGGCGTCCGCTGCGGCTTCCGCGATCATCCACAGCGGGAAAACCGATGCCCCGGCAACCGGTTCGTCCAGTTGCCGTACGGCTCGCTGGAACCCGTCCTCCGTAAGACGCCGCGCCGGGCAAACCGCGATCGGCAACTGCATGCGGCGGGCTGATTCCTTCGCGAGACGCGCTTCATCCTGCCACGAGCGTTCCAGGCTGACAAAGACCGGGTTGGGAGTGGGGGAAACGGCGGCGAGCGCCGCGCAATCGATGCCCGCAGACCAGAGCAAACCATCGGCCGGCGTACGCCGCACGGCCTGTTCCAGCAGTACTCCGATCCGTTCCGCGGCAGCTTCTTTGTGAATGCCCGTGGGATGGGTGTCAAACTTCCAGACGTGGAAATCGAGCAGTTCGCGTCCGTTATACTCAAGCACGTGCCCCGGGAGGACTCGGCGCGCGCCCTGGACCATCGTCTCCGAACCCGGAACGCAACGTAACGTCAAATAGCGGTCGACCGACAGGAGATCCAGCCGCCGGGGCACCAATCCCGACGCCAACAGCGCCTTGAGTTCGGACGCGAAGAGGAGGAAATCGTCCCCCTTGAAATAGAAAAGTGGGCGCTGGCCCAGACGGTCCCGCATCAGCCACCACCGGCCGTCTTCTTTTCGAGACACCACGGCCGAAAAGGCGCCGCGCAGATGAAGCGTTTGCGGGGTATCGCGATGGCTGCAATCCAATCCCAACGCCGCAGCGGATATGTCTTGGTCAGACGAGTCCCGCGGGCATCCATCGAGCAGGCCTGCGGGGGATTCGATGGGATGCGACGCCGCGAGCAGAAACGCGTCGCCGGAGGCCCGATGGGACACCGTCGCCCTATCCGAAAGTGCAGCCGCCATCGCATCGACGGCCGATTTGTCCTGCTTGCCAAGAATCCCGCAGATTGCGGCCACGGCTCAAAACGTCCTTTTGGAATCGATAAGCAACGTTACGGGACCATCGTTGATAAGTTGTACGTCCATGTGCGCGCCGAATTCACCGGTCTCGACCGTTAGTCCTCGATCGCGCAACGCAGATACAAACAATTCGTATAACGGCACCGCTGTTTCAGGTCTCGCAGCGCCCGTAAACGAAGGGCGTCGCCCTTTGCGGCAGTCACCGAACAGCGTGAATTGTGAAATCGCCAGAATGCTGCCGCCAATGTCTGCCACTGACCAGTTGAACTTGCGATCCTCGTCAGCGAAACATCGCAATCCTACCACCTTGTCGGCGACGAGTCTGGCGTCGTCTTCCGTATCGTCCGCGCCGACGCCAAGCAACACGAGCAACCCCTTTTTGATTTGCCCGGCGACCCTGCCGTCAATGGATACCGACGCTTCATGAACCCGCTGCACGACGGCCCTCATCCGGTGTAATGAACTCCCACGTATCGTCAGTGAATGACGCAATAATGATGACAGGTTGAGTCTATCAAGGGGCTTCCACCAGTTCAAAGGAGGCCGGGATTCAAAGAGCGATAAAGAAACCCACCGCGACTAATGCCGACGGTGGGTCTCGACCAGCCCGAATAACAGGATGCGGTGCGGTTCAACCTTAGTGCTGAACCGCAGGAAGCAACAATCCAATCAAGATCTGAATCAATCGAAACAGTAGATCGAAGATGCCCATGATAAAACCTCCCTCTCCTGGGTACCGCCGGTTCGACACCATCGTTTCGTGCGGTACCCTGCGTTGTTCCCACTGCCATTGCGACTATATCACCTGGAGACTATACAATCGCACACTGAAAATGTTAACGCAAATCCCCCCGTCGCAGCATAGCCGCTACCAAAAAGAACGCGCCTGCAGATGGTGCGAGGCACGAAAGGAACCCTGGGGCAACAATCCCTCCCGACTCGCACACAATGAGGAGATGGCCGTCCAACGCAATGAAACGGCGTTTCGGACGGCCCTCTCGATATCGCGAATCGTTCGGGATCGGGACTGAATGGCTGGCAGAAGCAAACCGTTCGAGACGCGAAGGATCCGCAGAATGATTTACTGAATCGCCATGGGGCAACTTCTCTGTTCCTACACTTCCCGTACAGTGCTCATCCCAGCCGAGACTACGTCCGGCTCTGGTACTGTTACGGAATCGGAATGTCCTCGATTTTTGCCGCCTTTGGGCTGTCGGCGCTCACGCACTTGACCTTCCCGGTTGGCGTGTATCTGCCGCAGACGGTATCCGACTGCGCGTAACGGGGAATCATGGTGGGACGCTTGGAAATTCGCTTTGTGTGTTTCATTGCCTTGCCTCCTGTTCTTGAGTATTGACCAATTACCTTCACATCACTCTATACTACACCGTTGGAACCGAAACGTTAGAATGTATATTCGCACCGGTGGTAAGTCTTTTGGAACAGCGAAGTTCAGCGAAGTATACTGGACTCGTAGCGGTCGGAAACGGGGAGTTTTGACCATGATCGTTGGTGTGCCGAAAGAGGTCAAGCCCGGCGAGAAGCGGGTCGCCATGCTGCCCTCCGGGGTTGCCGCATTTGCGGCACACGGCCACGAAGTGTTGGTGGAACGCGCCGCGGGCGAGGCCAGCGGCCTGACCGACGCCCAGTACCGGCAGGCGGGGGCGCGCGTCGTCCAGAAAGTGGAGAGCGTCTGGCGTCGCGCGGAGATGATCGTCAAGGTCAAGGAACCCTTCGGCGAGGAACTCGACCGGATGCGGGAAGGACAGATCGTCTACACCTATTTCCATCTCGCATCGGGGGAGCAGCTCACCCGGCGTCTGATGAAATACGGCGTTACGGCGGTCGCCTACGAAACTATCCAGCGCGACGACGGCACGCTGCCCCTCCTGGTGCCCATGAGTGAAGTGGCGGGGCGTCTTGCCGTGCAAAAGGGGGCCTTCTGCCTGGAAGCGGGAAACCAGGGCAGGGGGATTCTGTTGAGCGGTGTGTCCGGCGTAAAACCCGCCCATGTCGTTATCCTCGGCGCGGGCGTGGCCGGTCAGAACGCGTGTCATATCGCGGTCGGGATGGGCGCCCACGTTACCATTCTGGACATCGACCCGTCGCGCTTGCGCTACGTGCACGATATCATGGGCGGTCACGTGACCACGCTCATGTCCAACCGCGCGACCGTCGGCGAAGAAGTGGAAAGCGCCGACCTCGTTATCGGCACCGTATTGATTCCGGGCGCCCGGGCGCCGGTGTTGGTCACGCGAGAGATGGTCAAGCGTATGCGGCCGGGGTCCGCTATTGTGGACGTGGCAATCGACCAGGGGGGATGCTGCGCCACGTCCCGGCCGACGACCCACGCCGATCCCATTTTCCGTGAATACGGGGTGGTCCACTACTGCGTGACCAATATGCCCGGGGCCGTACCGCGCACCTCCACCTACGCGCTCACGAACGTGACCCTCGGCTACGGCCTCGCCCTCGCCGACAAGGGGATTGAACAGGCTATCGCGGAAGATCCGGCTCTTCGACGCGGACTGAACGTCTATCACGGCAAGGTCACCCATCAGGGTGTCGCCGATGCCTTCGGGCTCACGTGCGCCGAGATCTGACATGAACATGGCCCAAATGCGCCGGGATATCGAGTACCTGGCGGGAAATCTCACGCACCGGGGTGCGAGCACCCAAAGCGAACGGGCCGCGGCGGATTATCTTCACGAACGTTTTGTCACCTATACGCCGGACACCGAAACCGACGAATTCTTTGCCATCGAGAGTCCGTGGCTTCTGTTCGCGTCGTACTATGGGGAGTTTCTCGTTATCGCGCTGCTCGCTTTTTTGTGGCCCTGGATCGCGTTCTTTTACGGCCTGCTGGTGTTTGTGCTCTACATGGCGGAATTCTCCGCCTACCGGGTGCTGACCCATTTGCTTCCCCAGTACGAGACGCAAAACGTCGTCGCGCGCATCCTTGGCAACGACCCACAGCGGCTGTTTATCGTCACCGCCCACTACGATTCGCCCAAGCACAGCGCGATTACGTCGGCCAAGGCTCAGCCCTGGTTGCGGCTGTTTCACATCATCCTCGTGATTTGTATGCTCGGGATCTTAGTGAGTTGTGCCGCCGAAGCCTTGGGCCTCTTTGCGGATTCGACCGTTCGTTTGGATCTGATGCTCCGCTGGAGCGGCGTCACCGCCTTGCTCTGCGGAGCGGCCGCGCTCCTGTCATGCGAGATGTCCGGGGAATTCGTTCGTGGTGCGGCGGACAACGCCTCCGGCGTTGCGGTCCTGCTCGGGCTCGCCGAACGGTTCACGGAAGAACCCCTGCCCAATGCCAACGTCTGGCTTGTAGCAACCGGGAGCAAAGAGACTTGGTTGAGCGGCATGCGCCGGTTCATTGCGAGTCACGACTTCGACAAGAAAACGACCTACGTGTTGAACGTCGATCACGTCGGCGCGGGCGATCTCCGGTACGTCACCGCCGAAGGCATGCTGCACCTATTTCAAAGCCCCCAGGAGATGGTCGACGCGGCCACCGCCGAGGCCCGCGCCGTCCACGCCGAACCCATGATCTGGCGCGGCCTCCCGTCGGACGCGTTCCTGCCCCTCGCACGCGGCATGAAAGCGCTCACCATCACCGCGATAGGTGGCCGTGAACTGGAGGAAGAGGAAAGTGACGATCGCCCCGGCGACATTGACTACGGGACCGTTACGAAAGCCGGCGAGTTTGCCGAGGGGATCCTGCGCCGATTGGCCGAACCGCAAAAGTAAAAGCCGGACCGATAGACTTCGGCCCGGCTTCCGAGAGTGTGTTTTTAAGTGGTGTGCTTTACTTCGTCGCGGCCGTGTAGAGTTCGCCCACCTTTTTCCAGTTGATGACGTTGAAGAACGCCGCGATGTAGTCGGGGCGCCGGTTCTGGTAGTTCAGGTAATACGCATGTTCCCATACGTCGATGCCAAGAATCGGCGTGATCCCTTGCATCAGCGGCGAATCCTGGTTGGCCGTGCTTAGCACTTTCAGCTTCCCGCCGTCCACGCAGAGCCAGCCCCAGCCGCTGCCAAACTGTCCGGCAGCCGCTCCGGAAAACGCTTCCTTGAACTTGTCAAACCCGCCCAAGTCCGACTTGATGGCGTCCGCCACCGGGCCGGAGGGTTCACCGCCCGCGTTCGGTCCGATCACCTGCCAGAACAACGTATGGTTGGCATGTCCGCCGCCGTGGTTGATAACCGCCTGGCGCTTACCGTCCGGCACGCTCTTGATGTTTGAAAGCACGGCCTCGATGGGTTTCCCCTCGAATTCAGTCCCTTCCAGCGCGGCGTTGACCTTGTTGATGTACGCCTGATGATGTTTACCGTGGTGGATCTCCATGGTTCGCGCATCAATGTGCGGTTCCAAGGCGCCCAGGTCGTAAGGGAGGGGGGGGAGCGTGTAAGCCATGATAGTGGCCTCCTTCCTGTGTTGCTTGATTGGATGCAGTTCATACTTGACGGCTTGCCGCCCTTGAGGGATTACTTTAGCTATAACAACAGAGGAAGGCCATTTGATTCCAGCCCATGCCCGTGCGGGGTTTGCGGACGAATCGATCTCTGTCAAAGCTCGATTAAAATGTCCCCGGTGTTAACTCGTTAGAAATGTCCCCTGTTTTTTGTTTTCTGCTACAGTAGGTGGACTTGGCGGGAGGATAGGGCAACGCTGGAGAGCGACCTGAGCGCCCGTCAGGTGGATAGACGGTTCCGGGACAGCCACCCCGGGTGGGGTGGCTGTCCCGGCTTTTTGTAACCGGAATCCTGCAAAGCGAAAAACTCATTGGTTCTTTCCGATGCCACTGGCCATCATGCCACGCGCCGCTTGCGCCATGGGTGGTCGTGGCGGGGTTTTGGTTTTGATGGGGGGGTGCTGGCCTTGGGCTTTTTCGCGGCGGGCTTGGCGGGTCTGCACGGCGGTTCGTCGAGTTGTTCATAGTCGAGTTTGTGACCGTTGTACACGAGGTGAATGCTTCCATCGAGCCAAGTGCGTACGAGGACCTTGTGCTTCGGTTTGGGCAAGTGCTTCTTGGTTTTGTGTATTTGGAAAAAGCGGTTTTGGTGACGAACGGTCCAGTCATTGCCCACGGTACGGTACTCTTCAAAGCAGAACACGTCGCGCAGGTCGACGTTCTTGGGGAGCCGACGGTGGAGGTTATGCGTCTTTTGTGCGGGACGGGCAAACTTTTCGTTGAGGTGGTCGACGAAGCCGTTTTCCAGTAAGGCATTGGTCTGCTCAATGGTGGTGATTTGGCGTAAGCGCAGTTCGTGGAACAGGCGGTCTTGATAGACGCCGTGATTGCGTTCCACCCGGCCTTTGGCTTGAGGGCTGTAGGCGGTAATGATCTGAATTCCCAGCTTTTTACAGGCTTTTCCGAAGCTGGTCAAGGGTTCTTCGTCCGCCAACTGCTCTTCCACCGTCGGTTCGCGCTCCGTGACATATACGGTCTTGCGGTCACAATACAGCGCCTTGGGGACGCCGTAACGCTCAATCCACTTCCACAGGGTCCGCATGGCAGCCTCGGTGGTTTCTTGGACATCCATCGTAGCCAAGGTACGCCCCGTGGCGTCGTCCACCAGATTCATCAGACACGCTCGGGGATAGTCGGGACCGAACCAGGCGTGGTGACTGCCGTCGAACTGGACCAACTCTCCGAAGTGCTCCTTACGCGGCCGCCGCGTTCGATGGGGACCCCGTTTGCGGGCTCGTTGCCAAAGCCCCGCCGCAATCAGCCAGCGCCGCAGCGTCTCGTGGTCCAGCACCAAACCCTCCTCCGCCAGCTTCTCGGCCGCCAACGTCGGACCCATGCCCTTGTAGCGCTCCTCGTAACGCGCCAGCACCTTCTCCCGCATTTCCGGGGGCTTGGCCCGCGCAGACGACTTCCCGCGCCGCCGGTGAACCAGCCCTACATCTCCTTCCCGGCGATACCGCGCATACACCCGCTTACACTGCCGGTAGCTCAACCCCAGCATCTCCGCCGCCTCACGCAGCTTCAACGCACCACTCTTCACACGATCCAACACCGACTTGCGCGTACGCTCCTTGCGACTCATCAAAATGTCCCCTTCCACGCAGCCTCCTTTCTAAGGCCGCAACCATGGGGACATTTCTAATGAGTTTTCCAGGGGACATTATCAAAGAGTTTCGACACGGACGAATCGATCTCTTGACCTAGCACCGGGTCGCCGGTAGACTTTGCCGCCAAATACGCTTTTTGCCGAAGCGACGAACAGATGCCAATCCAATAGGAGCGCTTACTAGAATGAGTGAAATTGTCAAGATTGCCGAAGTGAGCGAAATCCCGGACGGCGAGGGGAAAGCCGTAACCCATGGCAACCACCGCATCGCCGTGTTCAACGTGGGCGGGACCTTCCACGCTATCAGCGATTCCTGTCCCCACGCCGGTGGACCCCTTTCCGACGGCTGGCTGGACGGCACCGAGGTCACGTGCCCTTGGCACGGTTGGAGTTTCGATATCCAGCATTGTGAAGAGGATCCCAAGGACGGAGTATGCCGGTATAGAGTTCATATGGACGGCGACGACATCAAGGTGGAACTACCGGAGTGACGGACCAAGGACAGCCACGGACGGGCACAGACCTACACGGACACGGCGACCGTCATTGGAAAGTCTTATGGTCCGGGCCCGTCCGTGTGGGTTCGTGTAGGTCCGTGTAAGTCCATGCAATTTCCCGAATGTCCGCTCCACACCGCGTGTTACAATAAGGAAGGAGCCGTTGCGAATGACATTTGTCGTCACGGAACCGTGCATTAAGTGCAAATATCTCGACTGCGTCGAGATTTGCCCGGTCATGTGTTTCCACGAAGGCGTGAACTTCGTGGTCATCGACCCCGACGAATGTATTGACTGCGGTGCTTGCCTGGACCCCTGTCCGGTGCAGGCGATTTACCCAGATGGCGAGGTCCCGGAAAAGTGGCGCGAGTATACGCTGCTAAACAAGCAACTGGCACGCGATTGGCCGGTCATTAGTACCAAGAAGGAGCCGCTGTCCACGGCGAAGGAATTCAAAGACACGGAGAATAAGCGCGAACTGCTCGACACCGCCCCCGGCGAGGGCGATCCGTAGGACGAAGCGCGTTTCACGCGCGCCCCGGCATTCAAACCTGCGAGTATCCCGTGGAGGAGGCGGAGACGTCTGGCGCGCGCGAGAGGAGGCTGCGCACCATGGCAACCACAACAAGCCTCAAAGAACGCCTCTACGAAACCACCATCCCTGCGGCGCCCGAACTCGTGCTTCCCGAGAAAGACGGCGCCCTGCGCTGCGTTGCGTGCGGCCATCGCTGTTTCATTAAGGACGGTCGAGCCGGGATCTGCCGGGTGCGATTCAATCAGGGGGGCGAACTCCGCGTGCCCGGCGGGTACGTCGGCGGGCTCCAGGTCGATCCCATCGAGAAGAAGCCCTTCTTCCATGCCTTTCCTGGACGCGACGCGCTGTCCTTCGGGATGTTGGGGTGCGATTTTCACTGCGGCTACTGTCAGAATTGGGTGACCAGCCAGGCCCTCCGCGACGACGACGCGGTCGCGTCGACCCAGATGTGCACGGCGGATGAACTGGTGAACCACGCCAAACGGCAAGGCGCGCCGGTGGTCGTCAGCACCTACAACGAGCCGCTCATCACCTCCGAGTGGGCGGTTGACGTGTTCAAAGTCGCCCGGGAGAACGGCCTCACTTGCGGGTACGTCAGCAACGGAAACGGCACCCCCGAAGTGCTCGAATACATCCGGCCCTACGTCGACCTCTATAAGGTCGATCTCAAGAGTTTCAACGACAAGGCCTACCGGAAGCTCGGCGGCGTGTTGAAGAACGTCCTCGAAACCATTGAACGATTGAAAGCCATGGGATTCTGGGTCGAAATCGTCACGCTTATCGTGCCCGGCTTCAACGACGACGAAAACGAACTGCGTGAGATGGCCAAGTTCATTGCCGGTGTGTCTCCCGACATCCCGTGGCACGTGACCGCCTTTCATCCCGATTACAAAATGGTCGAACCGCCCCGTACGACGAGTAAGAATCTTGACGTTGCGTACCAATTAGGCAAGGAACAAGGACTCCATTTCATTTACCCCGGCAACTTGCATGGCGGCGTCGGTGATCGGGAAAACACCTTCTGTCCGAACTGCGACGCGACCCTCATCCGCCGTCACGGGTTCTACGTCATCGAAAACCGCATGGTCGCCGGAAACTGTCCCGACTGCGGCTCCGCCATCCCCGGCGTCTGGGAGGAAAAGGCCCCTCGAACCAGCGACGGCGACGGTTTCCCTCGGGCGCTAAGGGTTTGAAAAGCGAGGCGCAGACGCCGCGGCGAAGTCCAAGCACGTAAAACTCGGGCGGAGCGTTTTTCGCTTCGCCCGAGTGCTAGTCGTTTCGAATCAGTCTACGGGTCGGCGTCTACAGGCCGACATACTTCACGTTGATTCGATGCGCCCAAAGTACGCCGTCTTCGTCCACGATGCCACATGCGACGACGGTCATGCCGACTTCGAGTGCGTCTAACGCGACAACCTCTTCACCAAGCCAGATGACCGTGGAGGGTGTGACCTGTACCGTCACTTCACCCACCACGAGCTGTTGAGCATCGATATCGATGCCCGCCACAAGACCTTCCACGCGCGAGGCTTTTGCATTCGAGCTGGGGCCTGTCGCAACCGCAACCGTAGCGAAGACCAGTATCACAGCCAAGAATACCAACGACAGTCTACTTTTCATGGACGGACCTCCTCTTGTTGATTGGCTCCCTGCAACAAGGCCCGATGGCTCACACACCGCCATGCCCCCGCGCATGCCCAACCGGACTTACCGCGAACGCTCGCGGACGTTACATACTTATTACATGCCGGTTTCTGACTTGCGAAATCTGATAGATTGGCGCAAACCGACATTCACTTTCGCGCGTTATATTGCCGATACTCGTGCCGTTCGATTAGGCTCTATCTTTGTAAGTTTCACCAACCGGTACGCGAAATGAAAGGTCAACACTCCACGTGGCCAAGAAAAGAAACGTCCTTCTTATCATCGCCGATCAGTTCCGTTGGGACTGCCTCGGCGCGGCGGGGAACGCGGTCATCCGAACACCGAACCTCGACGCCCTCGCGGCGGATGGTGCCCTGTTTACCAAATGCTTCTGCCAGACTGCTCCGTGTGGACCGAGCCGGATGTCCATTTTCACGAGCCGGTACCTGTGCTCGACGCGAACCGTGAACAACATGACGCCGCTCGTCGACGCGGAAGACAACGTGGCATGGTTCGTGAAGCGTGCGGGGTACGCGACGGGGATGTTCGGGTACAACGATTACGCTATTGACCCGCACACGTTGCCCGACGGCGATCCACGCAAAACGTCACTCCGGTACGACAACGCCTTTCCCGGTTTCGACTACGTTTACCAGCATGAGTATCACTCACCCGCCTACTTCGAACACCTACGGGCAAAAGGCTATCCCGAGGAACTGTGCGGCCCGGCGATTTGCACGACCTACAACGTTCCCCGGGAGGGTCCGGGCGATCACTTGCCGTTGCGGTACCCGGCCCACTATCGCGCCGAGGATAGCGAATGCCAATTCCTGACGAATCAAGTCTGCGACTGGATTCGGGCTAATGGCAGCGGCTGGTTTGCGAACGTGAATTTCATCAAACCGCATCCGCCGCGAATCTGTCCCGCCCCGTATCACGAGATGTATGATCCCGCGGACATGCCCGCGCCCAATCGCAGCGAAGATGAACTGATGGACCCGCATCCTTACCTTCGTGCCGTGCGACCACGAGCCAGCGCTACGAAGCGAGCGGGATTTGCGCGAGACCCGCGCCTGCTACTACGGCATGATCTCCGAGATCGACGCCTGCATCGGCCGGCTCATTGCAACCCTGAAGGAAACCAGCCAGTGGGACGACACGCTGATTATTTTCACTTCCGATCACGGCGAGTACCTGGGCGATCACTTTTTCATGGATAAGGCCCACTTCTACGACGAGACCATGCGCGTGCCGCTCATCATTCGCGATCCCTCGTCCGAGGCGGATGCCACGCGCGGCCAACGGCTCGAACGCTTTGTCGAATCGATCGACATCGCCCCGACCGTGTTGGAGTACCTGGGCCAAACCCTACCGGATCGTTTGCAGGGAAGAAGCGTGCTACCGCAGCTGCGCAACGAGGGCGAGGGGACCTCACGAGAAGCGGTGCACTTTGAATACGACTTCCGCGGGCATTTCGGGGGTGAACCCAACGTGGACCCCGATGAATGCATCCTGTGGGTACTGCGCGATGACCGGTACAAATACGTGCAATTCGGTTCCGAAGCGTTGCCTCCGCTCCTGTTCGACCTGGAAGGAGACCCCGGCGAGCACCACAACCTCGCGCTGGATCCTGCGCATGCCGCAACCGTCGCAACCTACGCGCAAAGAATGCTCCGTTGGCGTATGAAACACGAAGACCAACGCATGGAACACTGGGCTTCGCAATTCAGATGATCCGATCACGCGCAGCGGTAACCGATCACCCCAATCGAGTCAGTCTTTGCGCTGCGGCAGGGATTCGACAATCTCGCGCAAGGTTGCGGCGTCGCGCTCGAACTTCGCCGGGAGATCGTCCTGGACGAACTCGATAAGCGCCGTATGATCGCGCTTGGTCCGAGCCAGTCTGCCCAGGTAATGCCTCCAATCGTTTTGCCCGTCCGCAAGAGGCAGGCGTCGACCCTTGACCCAATGGAACACGTGCACGTTGCTCACGTAGTCTATGATTTCATCAAGGCCTTCCAACTGTTCGTCGTGGAGCAAGCGGGGGTCCGGTTGCCAGTAGGTGTACACGTTATCCCGTTCGATCGATTCCATGAGGCGCCTGCTGCTCTTGCCGGAATCATTCAGGGTGTTTGCCTGGAATTCGAAGGAAAGGGAAAGCCCCGCCGACCGTGCCAAGTCCGCGATTCGCTGGGTCTCGTCGATGACCTTTCGCACAACATAATCGCGGGCGGACTTGGAACCCGTTTCCCCGGCGAACACCCGTATGACTTTCGCACCGAGCGCGACGGCCGTGTCCATGACCTTCTGGAACGGCATGGAGGACGCCTCGTAACCGACGCGGTAGTAGGAACCGTATGCGGCGACGATCAGACCCTCGGTCGCGTGTGGTTTTTCCGACATTATCGGCGGTTTTAATTCTGCCCGCCGGAACGTGAGTATCGCCCGACCATTCAATACCGTCAACGCCTGCTGTTGCCGCAATACGCACAATATCGGAGGGAGACATAGTTCGGAATGTAACGGATGTTAGACCGGTTTGAATCAAATCACGGCACCACACTTTTTGGGCGGCCACGGTCTGAAATCCCTAGCCGCGATCCCCTTAGAAACGTCTCGAAAGCACGGGTCCACGTCGGGAGGGAACGCATCGTACACCCCTCCGACACTATACGCTGTCCAATAATCCCATAAATTCCTGCCAAATGCAAGAAATACTGATAAAAAGATTAAACCCAGCCTCGGTTGCCTATTGTGCGGAGGGGGTGTCCTGGGTCGGGTCAAACTCGGTGATGGCGCCTTGGATCTTTACGGAAAGGTCCAGCAAGTCGGGCTGCGACGGGTTCGGTCCCAACAGGTCGTCCAACCCTTCGGTGCTTCCTCCGCCGAGCAGTCCTTGGCCCAACTGGCCGAGCATCTTCGTTGCGTCACCCAAGACGGAACCGATGTTCATGAGCAGATCTAAATCGATTACGGTATGCACCAGTTCGCCGTTCGCAACGTCGAAATAGACGGTATTGGTGCCGGTAAGGTCAAACAACGGGAGAGAAAACTGTGTCGCGGGACCCATCGCACCTTCCGGCGAGTCCAGGGTGCCGTCCGATTGGTTGGCGCCGAAATCCTGCTGAATCACCGCGCAATACCGGTCTCCGACGTACTCGTAGCCGACGAGCGTATTGACGATACGCGTATCGACCGCTTGTCCAAACCCCGGCACCGGCATTTGGATGCGCGACTCCCATTTCCCGGAATCGGGGATGCCTTCTTCCGGGAATTCGACGCGCGACAGTGCAGGAATCGCTTTCAACATGCCCGCCATACCGGTTTGGCCCCCCACATCAAGGACTTGGCCGTTCGGGGCGACCCGCATGGTGATCGGCTGGTCGAAGAACTTGATTTGGGGCACTTCATTGAGCTTGGCGCCCTGGTCCGTATCCAGGGTCTGTTTGCCGTCGTACATGAAGGTTCGCTCGGGCGTATAGCCCATCTCGAAGGGGCTTCCCAGGAAATTGCCGTTCAATTGGGCATCGTCAAAGACCAGGCGCAAGTCCGCCACCCCGCGGTCGTCCACGTCCTTGGTGTACAAGCTGAAATCCGAGTCGAAGTCCAGGTACACATCGGAAATTTCCCCGGTGTCCGCCCCCTTACCCGATATCGTGGTATCCAACCGGTAGTGTTTCACCTCCTCCGGCGTGAACTGGAAGTGAAACGGTCCCTCCGGGAATTCCGTGGGTTCGGTCGCAGCCTGTTGCCCTGCCAATGGAGCGGAGTTTTCGTCCGTCGGAGCGGCCGTGGCGGCGGAAGTCGGCAGCGCGCGATCGGGCCGTGCGACCTGTTGCGGTGCGTCGACCGGCACGATCCGGTACCGGCTGGAGAACCAGACCCCAACGCAGAACCCCACGACCAGGAGAATCAGAAACAGGACAAACCAAGCGGCGTACCGCCACGGAGATGGATTCTTGGTGGGCGCTGGCATACGTACTCCTTGCTACTTCCTTAACTGTACCACGTTGAACGCCTTTTCGGCAGCATTCAAGGTATCGAACCGCGTCGCATGAATCTCTTGACAGAACTCTCCGGGGCTGTTCGAACCTTCCTGCAACACGATGGTGCTCTCATGCGGCTCTTCGGCGCGATGGCCCTGGCGATTCGTGGCGGATTGGGCAAATGCCGCGCGTATGTGTGTATAATACGTGGAAGAATGCAAGGTTCCCAGACGCGGCGATTCGCCGGAACCAAGAGTGAACGCATGACTACGAATCAAACCGCTGAATCCATCCGTGTAACGCCTGAGTTGTTGCGTCGTTACGACCGGCCCGGTCCGCGGTATACGAGCTATCCCACGGCCCCGGTTTGGCAGCACGAATTCGGCGATGCCGAGTACCGGAAGGCATTGGCCGAAGCGGCGTCCCGGCCGGACGACCCGCTATCGATCTACATTCACGTGCCATTCTGCCAGGAACGCTGCGCCTTCTGTGGATGCAACGTTATCATCTCGAAGAAGGAGGGCGTGGCGGACATCTACCTCGACCACGTGGAAATGGAATTGACCATGGCGGCCGAAGCGCTGGGGGACCGGCGTCACGTTCGTCAGATGCATTGGGGCGGCGGCACACCGACCTTCCTTCATCTCGACCAAATCGAGCGGTTATTCAAGGCCGTGAACGATCGGTTCACGATCGCTCCCGACGCGGAAATCGCCCTCGAGATGGACCCGCGGGTCACGACGAAAGAGCAGGTCGAATTGCTGCGGCGTCTCGGGTTCAACCGCGCGAGTATGGGCGTGCAGGATCTGGACCCCGAAGTTCAATGCGAGATTCATCGCTTCCAGACCGAGGAACAAACGCGCACCCTGTTCCGCGTGTGCCGCGAAGCGGGTTTTGACGGCGTCAACATGGACCTGATCTACGGGCTGCCGGGACAGTCGGTCGAAGGGTGGTCCGAGACTGTGGACAAGGTCATCGACATCGGGCCGGATCGACTCGCCGTATACAGCTACGCCTATCTCCCGGACAAACTGCACAATCAGCGCCACATCGAACGGGAGAAACTTCCCGATGCTGACCGCAAGCTCGAACTCTTTACCATCGCCCGCGAGAAGTTCACGAAGGCCGGGTACCGGGCCATCGGGATGGACCACTTCGCCAAACCCGGCGACGAACTCTCCATCGCCATGGACGAACGCCGGTTGCGCCGCAATTTCATGGGCTATACGGTCGTGCCTGCAACCGACATGCTCGGCATCGGCACCTCGGCCATCGGTGAGATCGGCGGATGCTACGCGCAGAACGAGAAGAAGCTGTCCCGGTACTACCAGGCCCTGGACGCGGGCAAATTCGCGACATCGTGCGGTTTCGCACTAACGAAGGACGATGCGATTCGCAGTTACGCCATTCGAGAGCTGATGTGCAATTTCTATCTAGACTTTTCGGAACTGGAATCGCGATTTGGAATCTCGTTTGACGAGTATTTCGCGCAGGAGCAACCCGCGCTCGAATCCTTGTATGCTGACGAATTCGTCGTCCGCGAAGACGGCGCGCTCTGCGTGCTTCCGCTTGGTCAGATCTTTATCCGCAATGTTGCCATGGTTTTCGACGCCCACCTCAAGAAAGCCGAAGCCAAAACCCAATTCTCTCGAACGGTGTGATGCATCACGAAACAAAGATTGCCGTGCTTGGCGGCGGAGTGACCGGACTGTGCACGGCCCACTACCTGGCGAAGGCCTATGGCCGTGATGCGGTATTGCTGCTGGAAGCGTCAGACTACGTCGGCGGTACCACGCGGACCGACGCGGTCGACGGGTTTCTCCTCGACTGGGGTCCGAACGGGTTCTTGGATCGCGAGCCCCTCACGTTAGAGTGGGTGGAAGAACTGGGGCTGACCGGTCAACTGGTCCGCGCCGATGAATCGGCCGCGCGCCGCTTCATCATGAAGAACGACAAACTCGTCGAGATCCTGCCCCCGCCGAAATTCTTATTGACGTCGCTGTTGTCGCTTCCCGGCCGGGCACGACTCATGTGCGAACCGCTGATTCGGGGAAAGAAGGACGATACGCCGGAAACGATCTGGGACTTCGCCGCACGTCGCATCGGCAAGGAGGCCGCCGATACCCTCGTCGGTCCCATGGTCAGCGGCGTATTCGGCGGTGACGCCAAACAGCTTTCACTGGCGCATTGCTTTCCCCGCATGGCCGCCATGGAGCGGGATTACGGCAGTCTACTCAAAGCGCTGATCGCGAAGAAGAAAGAAAACAGCGCCGCCAGTCCCGTCGGGCCCAGCGGCGTGTTGACGTCGTTTCAAGACGGCATCGGGTACTTGCCGGAACAGGCCGCGGCGCAACTCGGCGATCGTGCCCTGGCGAATATGCGCGCAACGTCGCTCGCGAAGGCGAACGGCTCGTATCAAATCCGGTGCGAAGACGGCACGACCGTGGATGCGCAGGCCGTGGTCGTGGCGACACCGGCCTTTACAGCATCCGGGATCGTTGCCGACCTCGATCCGGCGCTCGCGAAGACGCTCGATGCGGTGGCCTACGCGAACATCGCCGTCGTGTGCACGGCCTTTCCCCGCGACGCGGTGGGGCACGATCTGGACGGGTTCGGGTTCCTCGTCCCGCGGACGCAGCAAAAGCGTATCCTCGGGTGTCTGTGGACGTCCTCGATCTTCCCCCATCAGGCACCGGAAGGCCACGTGCTGTTGCGCACCATGATTGGCGGATACACCGATCCCGACGCCATCGATTTGACCGATGGACAATTCATGGATTTGCTGCGGCGCGAGTTATACCCCCTGCTGCAAATCGAAGGCGAGCCGGAACTCCTGAGCGTCTTCCGGCATCGGCGCGGAATCCCCCAATACCTGCTGCACCACGGCGATTGCCTCGCCAACGTGGAAGCAGCAGAAGCGGCACACCAAGGGCTTGTTTTCGCGGGCAATGCCTATCGCGGGGTGGGACTCAACGATTGCGTCGTCTCGGCCCAACGGGCCGTCCGTCAGGTATCCGCCGCCTTGGCTTGAACCGGCTCGCCGGGTATTTGGTCTTCCCGAAGACGGCCGTCTCCCAGCAATTGCAGCATGACATCGCCGTCTTCCAGCAAATCCACCAGCGTGTATCGGTCCAGAACTTCGAAGAAGGCCTTGTTCGCTTCAATCAGAATATCTTTCAGCGAACAGGCCGGCGTAATGGGGCAGGTGTCGTGTTCGGGATCAAGACATTCCACCAGGTGAAAATTCGGTTCCACCTTGCGCACGACTTCTCCCAAGCCGATTAGTTCCGGAGATTGGGCCAGTTCCAAACCGCCGCCTTTTCCCTGCATCGATCTGACGTATCCGAGATGCACGAGATTATTGGCGACCTTGCTGAGATGGTTACGGGATATGCCGAACCGTTCCGCGATTTCCGCGATGGTTGCGGCCCGTTGCGAAGCCCCCAGAAAGACCAGGGTTCGCAACGAATAGTCCGTATAAAGTGTCAACTGCATGGTACTGCCCCCCAATGCCCGGCTTCGACCGGCATCCCCCAATGGCATTGTATTACGACTTGACAATTCTTCACAACAAATCATAACAGGTATTTTTAATGCATGGTATCCTTCGACTGATGGCCGGTCCGGGTCGTATGTAGCACGGACTTCACGAAGTTAGTAGGTCAAGGCAAACGACACACGTGCCACGCGAGAAGCCGGCATCTCTGTCTCCGCCTTGTCGGCGTCAGAGGTTGCGGGAACCGCGATTAGTCTCCTGTGCCGAATGGCCCACTGTTACGTCATAGCTCGCCACCCGCCTTCACCGGGATCGGCCGGGGGATGACGGTGAGCGCGGCGTCGTCGTTGGTGACGGTGAACACGAAGGTGCGCCCGCCGGAGAAGAGGACATTGTCGAATTCATACTGGTCGTCCGGAGCGGGCCGGTCGACGACGATCAGCACATCGAGCCGCGCAGTTTCGATATCGCCGAAAGCGCGGGACGCCCCAGGCGTGAGATCTTCCGGAAGCCAGTTCCCGCTCCACACCGGGTCCCCCGTGTACACGACCCGGAGTTCCGTGACGAGGTCGTCGGACTCGTTCACGATCCGCAGCGTATTGTCACGCAACGGACACCCCGTACCTCCCAGTAACACAACGACACACATAAACACCATCGCAGCGGCACACAAACCTCGCATGACATACCTCCCGGAACGGACGGACCGCTCCCGCCAATGGCTACTGGACACACTACGGTTGAATCGAACGAATGGACGGCATCATGGATGGTTCCCCCGAAACCGCGGCTTGAGTCCCCACTTCAAGCACCTCCGGTAACGCAATAAACCTCACGCAGTACTATTGCGCCGATACCTACCACGGTACCACGATTCGGACGGGCGCGCAATACTGGGTAAAAAGGCGCTCTTCTCCGTCCCTCTCTTTCCTGTGCCGTGCCAAAACGCATACAATCGTC
The DNA here is from genome assembly GCA_963745075.1 of Candidatus Hydrogenedentota bacterium. Classification (GTDB taxonomy): domain Bacteria; phylum Hydrogenedentota; class Hydrogenedentia; order Hydrogenedentales; family SLHB01; genus JAHDWY01. Next base: position 182,731 of record CAVUWV010000013.1, read on the forward strand.
CCAAACGTCACAACAGGGGAGCGACTCATGAGAACTCTTGGGGGAATCGTAGTCACGGCATTCACGTTCGCCAACGCCGGCGTCGCGTATGGAATCACCTTGGCCAGCGACAGCGCATCCGAGTACACCATCGTGGTCGCGGACGGCGCCATCGTGCCGGAGCGCACGGCGGCGAAAGAACTGCAAGACCATCTCGCCGCGGTCACCGGGGTCACGATACCGGTCGTGGATGAGCGGGACGCGCCGTCCGGGGCTAAACTGATCATCCTCGGTCCATCGCAACGGTTGAAGACCGCGTTCCCCGACCTGGACCTGGATGCCCTCGGCCACGACGGCATCGTCATGAAGACGGTAGACGACACACTTTTCCTGGCCGGAGGCCGGCCGCGGGGGACCCTGTACGCGGTCTACACCTTTCTCGAAGACGTCGTCGGTTGCCGGTGGTGGACGTCCGCCGAGCAGTTCATCCCCTCGAAAGCGGTCCTGGAAATCCCCGTGCTGAACACGGTCTATACGCCCGCATTGCGCTATCGCGAGGCCTTCTACCGGGACGCGTTGAACGGCATCTTCGCTGCGCGCAGCAAGTGCAACGGCAACCACGACGGCGTACCCGACGAATACGGCGGTCACTACACGATCCTCGGCTGGTGCCACACCTTCTACCAGCTCCTCCCGCCGGACAAGTATTTTAAGGACCACCCCGAGTGGTATAGCGAAATCAACGGGCAACGCGTCGGCGAAGGCGCGCAGCTCTGCCTGACCAACGACGCCATGCGCGCGGAACTCACGAAGAACGCGTTGGAATGGATTCGCAAGAACCCGACGGCGGGCCTGATCTCCATCACACAGAACGACTGCGGCGGAAACTGCCAATGCGCGAACTGTGCGGCCATCGAGCAAGAAGAAGGCGCGCCGTCCGGCCTGCTGGTGCAGTTTGTGAACCAAGTGGCCGAGGACATCGAAAAGGAATTCCCCGACATGCTGGTGGAGACGCTGGCCTACCAGTACACGCGCAAGGCCCCGTTGCATGTGCGACCCCGCGAGAACGTCGTGATTCGGTTGTGCACCATCGAGTGCAGTTTTTCCGAACCGCTCGCCACGGCTCCCCGCAACGCGGACTTCCGCAACGACATCGAAGCCTGGAGCGCAATTGCCGGCAAGCTGTACGTATGGGACTACGTCACGAATTTCCGCCAATACCTGCTGCCGCACCCGAACATTCAATCGCTCGCGCCGAACATCCGCTTCTTCGTCGCGAACAACTGCATTGGATTGTTTGAACAGGGCGACACCGGTTCGTCTTGCGGCGAGTTCGTCGAACTGCGGGCCTGGGTGCTGGCGCATCTCATGTGGGACCCGTCGCGCGATCCGAACGCGCTCATCGACGAATTCCTCGCCGGATACTACGGACCCGCCGCCTGGCCTTTGCGCCGGTACATCGATCGCATGAGCGACGCCGTGTCGCGCGCAGACGTGCATTTCGGCTGCTTTCAGGACACGACGGCCGCGTGGCTCGGCATCGACGATTTGAACGCGGCCGAAGTAGACTTCGAAGCAGCCGAAGCCGCGGTGAGAGGCGAACGTGTATTGGAAGCACGCGTCCGCCGTGCCCGGTTGCCGCTGACCTACGCGTGGCTGAACCGGTACCAGGCGCTGAAGCGGTCCGCGCGCCTGCTGAATCGCCCCTTCGACGGCCCCGCCGATCCGGTGGCCGCTACCGAAGAGTTCATTCAAACCTGCGAAACGTTCAACGTCGGCAGCTACGCGGAAGGCCGACCCTTTTCCCAACTTGCCTCGGTGCTGCGGTCGCGGTTCAGCGCGGTGCAAGCGCCCGTGCCGGAGGTGTGCAAAGGCCTGCCCGAGAATCGATGGCTCGACATCCAAGACAACGAATTCCGCCTGACCGGCGTCGGCAATTGGGTCACAATTGTCGACGATCCCGCCGCGTCCGACGGCAAAGCCGCGCGCATGCCCGCGACCCACACGCAGTGGGCCGTCCAGTATCCCATCAGCGCCGACGTAGCGACCCCCGCGCCGCAGCATTGTTACCTTGCGGTCCGCTGCGACGCGAAAGCCGAGACCGGCGGCGCAATGCAGATCGGCATCTACGACACCTCGAAACCGGGTCCCGTCGCGCAGCAAACCGTGTCCATCGAGGCCACGGGGGACGGCTATACGCTCGCTGACCTCGGCGTTCACAAATTGACTCCGGACATGTACGTTTGGATCGCGCCGTTGAACGATCCCGATTCCGTGGACGCTGTATACGTGGATCGCCTCGTTCTTGTCCGCGAAGCATGAGCGGGAGCGTCGCGCGTCGGCTCGGATTTCGTAGTCTTGCTCGGTGTATCCTTTGCCCCGAAGGGGCGAAACATGACAGCCCAGGGCAACGCCCTGGGAAATGTGTTGCCCATGTATGTAAGCCCTGAAGGGGCGAAACAACGGACCGCGAACCACAGGTATTCAGGCGATTTCTTCCGCATGATTCATGGCGTGTGGCATCGGTCGCTAAACCGGAACACATAAAGAGAGCGAACATGAGACGTAAATGGAGTCAAGAGGTCAAGCGTATGGTGGTGACGTTAACGTTGCTAAGTCTCGTTGTGCTCGCGGGAATTGAATTCGCATCGGCGGAAACCGCTGACACCGCAGTCTTGCCCTTCGAAACCTACCTCGCGCGTTGGTGGGGCGCGGAAGGCTCGGAATTGACCCGTCCAACGTACCGCATCGCCAAGATCGACAACGGCATCTTCCGCTTGCACTACGGCATCGTCCCTGGACGCGACCTGTCCGATTACACGATGCCTTATTGGCCGATTCGCAGCTTTCTCTCGATTGTGAGTGGGGACGCAGAACTCGCGGAGCAATTCGACGTCCAGTTCACCGTGAATGGCGAAACCGAGGAGATCGGATTCACACCCCGGAGCGGGGTGGAACTTGCTGCGTTGAACAACGTGCAGTTCCTGCGGGTGCGGAATCGCAGCACACAGTTCCCAGAGGACGCGACCATCCCCGAGAGCGTCGACTACGTCGAGACCAACGTCTGTTCCATCGAACAAACCTTTGCGTTGAAGCGAGACGATCCCACAATCCAGGTGCATTGTGCATTTGCAAACCTCGGGAAAGCGCCGTTTGCGCAGATGAACGCCCGCGTCAGCTATCAGCAGTCTTTTAACTGGGCGCGGTTCGGTGCCGTCCACAACGGGGCGTACGAAGACATCCAAGCGCCTTCGGAAGGTTCCGCGCCGGGTTTCTACGCGTGGTCGCCCGGGGTGCAACGCGGATACGAGTTCGTCGCCGGTACCGGGTGCGAGTTGAACTATCGTTTGGACAACGAATTGAATGCGTGGCACGTTACGCTGCACGCCGCGTCTACCGAGGATTCCCCGACCATGGAGTATTCGGTTCGGGTGATCTCCGAACCGCCGAGTCACTTGGACGTCCCTGTCACTGCATTCACCGGCCCGCTGGATTTGCTCCACTTCACGCGCGTTCAACCCACCGAATACCGTTCCGCGCCGGTGAAATCGGACGGTCGCAGGACGATTTCGGATATGTTGCAGAATCTGAACGCGCCCAAAGTGCGCGGACTTAACCCGCGGGGAGGTTTCGCGCAAACGCCGGAAGATCTGAAAACGTTGAAGGAATGGGGATGTAACCTCGTAATCCTCGGTCTCGGCGACCCGAACCAAGTGGCCAGACTGACCAAGGCCGCGCACGATTTGGGCATGGAAGTGCTGCTCGCGGGACATGGGAGTTTCAAAGAAGGCGAGCCGAAATTCGACACGCTTTTCGCGGAACTGCGGCCCCGCGCGCAGTTGCCGGATGCCTATGGACAGGACGAAGACCACTACTACTGGTACGCCATTCAGCCTGCGCGCGATTTCGCCGGGCAATTCGGGAAACCCATGGGCGACGCGACACACGCGGAGGTAGTCGCATATTGGGCGGACTGTTTTGTCGACAAATGGCGTGGCTTGCGCGACGCAGTTACGGCGCATGTCCCTGATGCGGGCATCTGGTTTTACTCACCGTTCCCGAGCGTGGCTCATGTGGACCCGGTGGACAGCTATACGCCGTTTCTACAAACATTGTCCAAGATCGACGAGCGGCTGACAGTCTTTCCCTTCTACTACGGCATCGACTACAACCAGGCGGAGTATATGGTGCGGCGTTGGAAGGATGCCGGCGCGCCCCGCGTGGTATTCTTGCCCATGCGCGACTTCTTGACCAAGCCCAGCCAGTTCATTCGCGTGATTACCGCTGCGCGCCGCGGGCAGGCCGACGGCACCACGGGCTTCAGCTTCTCCGTCGGCGATGCGCCCGACAATGCGTGGCAATGGAAGTCGGTTATGCTGGCGGCATGGGCGAATTTCCCCACACCGGACCTGGCTGCGTTTTGTTGTCTGGAAGAACCGGCCGAGTTGGTCGAACAGATCGCAATTTCGATTCTTAACGTCGAGGCCACCGAAGGCGAAGCTCGGGCACTCGTCGATTCGCTCAAGTCGGCCCGTGGCGATAAGGTGTTCGCCCCGAAGACCGATAATCGTGGCGGAAATACGTTGAAAGTTGCTCTGGAAGTCGTTCCGTTGGAAGGCATCGGCGGGATTCAAATCGACCGTGATGCGGTACCAGGGCAGAGCCAGGGATTCATCCTGCAAGAAGGCGACACGGTTCGACTTATCGGCACAGACGCCACCGGTTTGCGCCGCGCCGCCGACTGGTTTGGCCGGTTCGTGGAACTCGCGGACGTTGAGCGTGGAACGGAGTGAATGCTTACGGACAATTGTTCATAAGGAGACGGCCGGTGCTATCATGATGGTAGGCCGTAAATTGGGGGAACACGGTAGAACCGAGCGGGGGCGCCAGCCATGCGAATCGGTTTCCACACAGACGCGTTTAATTCCTCGTACTGGAATTTTGAAAAGTGCCTGGAATGGGCGGAAAAAAACGACGTTCATCTCATCGAATGCGGGCTCATTGACGGCGTAAGTTGGATTCACGGTTTGGGCTATCAACCTCACGTCGCGCTCTACGAAGACCCCTTGCTCCTTCGCGCGAAAATGGCGGGGTATGGGGTTCGCTTCTCGCAGGTCGATGCGGCGTATCCGTTGTCCGGCGCGGACGGTCCGATGCGCGGTCTGCCGTACGTGCTCAAGTCGATCCCCTGGGCGAAACATGCGGGTTGCGCGAACGTGGCCACCACGGACGGCCTCCACAAGCCCGAAGGGCTCTCCGATGACGAGGCCATGGACCACATGAAGCGCAGCTACGAGCAAATCGTGCATTGCGCCGAGGCCTACGCGATGACCGTCAACATCGAGGTCCACGGCTACTTCACGACCAATCCGGACCGCATGGCCGAGATGCTCGCTTTCTGTGACAGTCCCTACCTTCGCATGAACCTCGACACGGGCAACACGTTTATTGCGGGGCAGGATCCCGTGGCGTTCGCGAAGCGCTTTTTGAAGAAGGTAGCGCACGTGCATGTCAAAGATGTCAGTGAATCGTTGGCCGCCGCGGCGCGTGGCGAGCAGACCGGCATCGCCGTCAGTCATTGCGCCATCGGCGATGGCGTGAACGCGGATAACATCAAGCAGTGCCTCATGCTGCTGCGCGACCGCGGCTACGACGGTGTCCTCAGCATGGAATGCGAAGGCCAGGGCGGACCGCTCATCGAGCGTTCGCTGGCGTGGTTACGTAAGACGTTGGACGAATTGGGGATTGAAGAAGAGAAAGCCTGAGCGACGCGGGATTTCAGGGGGATGCAGAATGAACCATCGAAAAGGCCAATCACACGAAAATACGCGCAGAGATTTTCTGAAGGCCGCAGCCGGAGTCGTCATCGCGCCGAACATCATTCCTTCGACAGCGTGGGGAGCGGCTGCGCCCAGCAATCGTTTGAACGTCGCCATCATTGGCTGCGGCGGTCGCGGTCGATCGCATGTCAATGGGCTGAAGGCCTTCGACAATGCGCGAATCGCCGTCACCTGCAACGTCAATGCCGTCAACCGCAACGTCGCCAAGAACATGGTCGATGAAATCAGCGGGACCACGGACTGCGTTGCCATGCGCTACTTCGAGGCCGTTGCCACGCGTGACGATATTGACGCGGTCGTAATCGCGGTCCCGGACCACTGGCACGCCCTCATCGCCAACACGGTCGCCTATGGCGGCAAACACATCTATCTCGAGAAGCCTTTTTCCTACTCGATTGCAGAAGGACAATCTATTGTCGACGCCGTACGCCGCAACGGCGTCGTTTTCCAGCACGGGACTCAGCAGCGGTCCGACCCCAACTATTGGCGCGCCTGCATGCTGGCCCGTAACGGACACCTGGGCAAGATTGAAACGGTCCGCGTGGGTTCGCCGTTCGGTTTGAAAGGCGGCAGCACGGATATGGTGCCGACGCCGGAGGGCCTCGACTACGACCGCTGGCTGGGTCCGGCGCCGTTCCAGGTCTACACGCCGCACCGCTGCGACGGCTCGGGCGGCGAGGGGTGGTACCACATTCGCGACTACTCCGGCGGGTGGATTACCGCCTGGGGTTCGCACGACGTCGATATCGCGCACTGGGGCATCGGCGCGGATGATAGCGGACCCGTCGAGGTGGCCGGTGAAGCCGAGTTCGCCACGAGTGGCGTCTACGACACCGCCTGGCGGTGGCATTTCGATATGACCTACGCAGACGGCGCGAAAGTCGTCTACGCCAGCGAAGACGAAAACCCTCACGGCGTGAAGTTCGAGGGTTCGGAAGGGTCGATCTTCGTCAATCGCCAGAAGCTCGAAGCGGATCCCAAGTCGTTGCTTGAGATTCCGCTCGACGGCGATTCCGTTCAGTTGACCAAGGCCGATAATCACATCGCCAGTTTCCTCGAAGCGATTCGGAACGGGACACCGGTCACGGCGCCCCTCGAAACCGCCCATCGCTCGACCACTGCGTGCCATCTCTGCAACATCGCGGCCGTCCTGAAACGCCCCGTTCGCTGGGACCCGGCGAACGAACAGTTTATCGACGATGCCGAGGCGACCGCGTTGATGTCTCGAACCATGCGCGAACCGTGGTCGCTGGACGAGCCCTGCCCGAATCCTGCTGCGGTGTAGGGCCGTATGGCTTGTCCGCCGGGGTCGAGATCTACGGGTAGAAGTGGGGGAGTAGTTGCGATGTCAGATGGAATGAAGCGTTTTGAATTCGGAGGCCTCCGTTCGTGGGGTTTCGCTCTGGTGCTGTTGTGCGTCGTGTCCTTCCACGGTTTGGCGCAGCAGACCGGTTCGGACGGCGCTTCTGAGTTTCCCGGAGCGGCGCGGCTTTCCGCAACGCACCCAAACCTGCCCAATGGGTACACGCTCCTCGCGAGTCTGGACTGCGGAGCGTCAGAATCGGCGGTGGGCGACAACGATGCCCGTTTAGTTTGTACGCGCGGCGAGGCGCATGCGATTCCCGAGTCGTCGGCTCCGTTTTCCGGTGAAGCCCGCGACGCGGAGCGCGTCGAATTTAACGTGAATGGTCTCCAATCGGGTATGGACTACGTGCTCGGGTTCACGTGGTTTGACGCCGGCGCAGAAGGACGCGTGCAATCCGTGCAGTTCGTGACAGACGAAGGCTCGACCACGGTTATACCGTCGGCGATTCCATTGGCGTTTCACCACGATCAGCCGACGTGGGCGAGGGTGCTTCTGCCGGTTCCAGACGGGTTTGTCGCGAAAGGCTCGTTTTCCGTGGCCTTTGCACGCGAGGCTGGCGACACTGTTGGGGTAAACGAGCTCTGGCTGCTGGGTCGCGACCGCAATGACGCGCAGAAAAGCGTCTTGATTGTCACCGGTGACGATTGGACCGGCCATCACTGGCGCGCGACGGGTCCGGAGGTGGCAGGGATCCTGCGCGAAGACCCTCGGCTGGAAGTGTCGATTACCGAATCGCCGTACGTGCTGGCCTCGCCATTGCTCGATCAGTACGATGCCGTGGTTCTCCACTTTAAGAACTACAACGATCGGCTGCCGCTCGGCGACGCGGTCTGGTCGGGGCTGGAGCGCTATGTGCAATCTGGAAAAGGACTTGTGCTGGTTCATTTCGGGTGCGGGGCGTTCCAGGAGTGGGAGGGCTACGTCCACCTCTGCGGCCGGGTCTGGGACCCCGCAAAGCGCGGCCACGACCCCTATGGGCCGTTCGAGGTCCGGGTCGTGAATGATACCCACCCCATCACGTGTGCCATGAAGACCTTCGAGACGGCGGACGAGTTGTACACCTGCCTCGTCGGGACTCCGCCGATTGACGTGTTGTGCGAGGCCACCTCCAAAGTCGACGGCACGAACCACCCCATGGGGTTCGTCGTGCCCGAATCCGGCGGACGCGTCTTCCACTGCACCCTGGGCCACGACGTGCCGTCGCTCCAGCACCCCGGCACGCGCGAACTCTACCGCCGCGCCGTCGCCTGGGCCGCGGGCCTCGAACCGTAACGGCAATCGGCCGGTCTGAGAGGAACATCCCCCTTGATCCCCCTTCGAAGGGGGAGCGGCTGGACCGGAGCTATTGGTAGTTTTGCAGGGTTTCGGGCAAATCTATATTCCTCTCCCGGCGCGCCAATCGAAGCGTCGACTCTTGTCGGTTCCGTCTTCAAAGGGGGAAGGTCGCGGGGAGGCTGGAGTCCGGAGTGGCGCGGGGTGCACCCCCCTGACTTTTGACGAAACAAGGGGGAGTGGCGATTGCGGTCCCCGTTCGCGAGGATGACATGCGGATTTCGGATCTTGTCGATATCTTCTTGACAGCCGCGGACTTGGGACAATCGAGGCAGGGGCGGCTCTGGAGTCCAGAGGTCCGCAGGGGGTGGGGGGTGCACCCATTTCTTTGTGACGATTCAAGGGGGGTGATCCGATTGCGGATTGCGGATTCTCGGGTGTTCGGGGCGGGTGCGGTGTCGTGTTTCATGGGCAGAGTTCTCCCTTATAGTTATTGCGCGGCGGGTTGCAGTGGAAGGCCGGCAGGTAGCGCGGCGCGAATAGTGAAGGACAGAACAATGGAACGCGGATTTGGCGGATGGTGCGAATTGGCGCGGATCGTTGGTTGGGGAGTTGGGAAGCCAACGGGCGGGACGCCCGTTCCCCATTGGACCTGCGCTGGAGTGGGAGCCCGCAGCGTGCGGCAACCAAATGCGAAATTCGAAGCACGAAATCCGAAACAAATCCCAATGACCGAATATCTAATGATCGAAACACGCTGTCGGACTGGTGGGAAGGAAGGCGAAGAGGATCTCACCACGAACTGCACGAAACACACGAAGATGGGAGGGTTGGAGTCTGGAATCACTGGGAGCGCCAGGCACCAGCCTGGCGAATGCGGGGACAGTCTGGCGAAACATCGGAGCGACTCGATCGACGCTGCGCAATCCCTGGTCCTGAACGTATCCGGCAAACCCTTCGAACCCCGCCAGGCTGGTGCCTGGCGCTCCCAGTGAGATCCGCCCATTCGCGCGCTGTGTTGAGAGGGGCTCTAGCTCTCAACGGTTCGGCGATCCCACCAACTCGGGCAGGGAACGCGACCACACAGTGTCAACCCCACCGCGATGTCGACGATGTACGTGCACGTGCCTTGGTAATACAGTCCGTTGCCTCCGTGCCATGTCTGCGGTATACTATGCTGTCATTGGGAGGGGAAGAATCTAGGGGAGAACGGGGCGTTGTTCAGAAACCATGCATTCTCCCACGTTCGTTGCAGAGCATGATATGATGCCTTGCCTTTACAGGCTTTAGACCAACATTGCCGAAGGGGTTTTGCACCGCAATCGCGCGGCCAAAAGGCGTTATGAAGAAACCGTATAACCGCTGTTCGATAGATACAAGAAACGAGGAATAGCCCACGATGGACGCGTACAAAGAGATCGAAGATATGATCGCGGCCGAATATGGCAAGAGCACCACTACCAGAAAAGCTATAGGCGATTTCATGCTACGGATGACCATGCGGTAAACGTCAAGAGCAACAACGTAGCCAAGCAGAACTACTCACCCAACATGATTTCGATCCAGAAGATGCACAAATGGGTATTCGAGAGCGCAATGAACTAAGCTTCATATTCGTCGATTACAAAGTAGAGGCGGTGGCGAATTGGGAATACTGAGCAGAAGTCCAAACTGATTCCAATTGAGCACATCAGCTGGGACTGCCTCTCGATAGAAGCTCAGGGCTATGGAGTAATTCAGAAGGTCGGCACCTTGAAGAACGACGCAGAAACAGACAAAGCGGGACTTCTACAAAGGGTTTCTGGCGGCCTACGAGAAGTACCGGGAAAAGAGCGCAGGAAGCACGAGAACTTCTCCAAACGATTCATCAAGAATACCGACAGCATCGACTGGTGACATACGAGGAGCGATAGCCGATGAGCTACCAAGAAAGAATTCGGAGACTTCCAGACTCCGCTTCTGCTGGCGCGGCGCGTCGCGGCACTGATCAAGGAAGAAGAGAAGCACGTTGGAACAGTCGTCGAGCCAACGTGCGGAGTTGGTACTTTTCTGCAGGCGACTGCCGAACTTTTCGGCGAGTCACCTAACTACTGGGGATTTGACGTAAACGCCGACTACGTCAAGCGGCCAGTGCTGCCCTTGCACGGATCGGTCCGCCAGCAACCAATGTCCAGCAGCGCGATTTCTACACGATCAACTGGCGGGAATTCCTTTCTAAACAGCCTGGTCCACTGCTTATCATCGGTAACCCACCATGGATCACGAATGCTGGAATGGGGGTTATCGGGGGGGCGAACCTCCCTGAGAAGTCAAACTTTCAGGGCCACGGCGGCTTTGCGGCGAAGACCGGCAAAGGCGAATTTCGACATTTCCGAATGGATGCTTATCAGGCTGCTGGAAGCGCTGCAGGGAACACGGGCTGCCATCGCGATGCTCTGCAAGACGGCAACGGCGCGAAAAGTTCTTCGGCACGCATGGCTCAACGGACTTGAAGCGGGCCATCTTCACTTCACCTGATAGACGCCGCCGCAGAATTCGGCGTGTCAGTGGACGCATGTTTGTTGTACACCCATACGGGCAACGGGCGGGACCGAGTCCATGGCAACGGTCTACCGCAGCCTATCCTTTGATGAACCGCTGCAGACCTTCGGTTTGTTCGCCGGAGAGTTGGTCTCAGACATAGATGCCTACCGTGCGTTGCGCGATCTCGACGGATTGGAGTACCGAAAATGGCGGTCCGGAGTGAAACATGACGCGGCGAAAGGTGATGGAGTTCACGCGAGACAATGGCTCCATTCGTGAACGGACTTGGGGAGCGGTGCGAACTGGAAGACGACTATATTTTCCCCTCGCTCAAGTCGTCCGATTTAGCGAACGGCAGACTGCGGCCCACACGATTCGTGTTACTCACGCAGCGTCGGGTAACCGACCAGACCGACGAAATCCGCAACGTAGTGCGCCAAAGACTTGGCGTTACCTTCTCGACCACGCGAAGCAACTCGACAAGAGAGGAAGTTCCATCTACGCGAAACGTGCGCGGTTCTCCGTCTTTGGCGTGGGGGACTACTCGTTCTCGCCTGCGAAAGTCGCCATTTCGGGGCTCTACAAGAATCTTCAGTTCCAGGCGGTAGGGAGCTCTGGCGGCAAACCGATCATGGTCGACGACACGTGTAACTTCATTCCATGCGACTCTATGTCAGAGGCCGAGTTCTTTGCCGATCTCCTGAACTCCGAACCGGCCCAGCGATTCATATCGGCTCTTGTGTTCCCGGACGCGAAACGGCCCGTCACTATCGACGTCCTCTCAAACGAATTGACCTCAAGAAGCTAGCGGAGCACGAAGGACAGGAGACGAAGGCCATCGAGTACCTTTCTTCGTCATCCCTTGAGTCAAGCAATCAACGTCTTCTAGTCTTTCAGGAGAGAAAAATATCGAACCAAGAAATCCACCGTACCCCGTAAGGCGCGCGGACGCGCCTCAAGGGTCCGGTGATTTCGGTCGTTGCCGCGCGCAGAAAGGATGCATGCTAACCTATGGTGCCTCCTGCCCTGTTAACTGATTCGCCCTAAAGAGATTCAGGACTTCAGGTCGCACACAAACTACGAAATCCGAAACTAATTCAAATGTCCGAAATCAGAATGACCGAAACGTTGTATCGTGAATTCTTGAGCTCTCTCAGGACCGCACACAGAGCCGCGCGGTCCTTGTCGGAGATAGAAAGCCGGCTCCCCGCCGCCTTCGTTGGAAGCACGCGCGGATCTCGGCTGCGCGATGTGGCACCGGTGCGGGGTGACGGGAAGCTGCCCCATCGCTGAAAACGCCCATCCAAAACCTTCTACATCTATAGATTGCGCGGATTTCATGAAGAGAATTTGTCCGCAGGTGGCGCAGATGGTCGCAGATTAACACGAGAGATTGAGGTTACAAAGATTACCCTGCGCGGCGTAGTCGCAACCCAAACCAAGAGTTTCATCCACAGATTACACACAGATTACACCGATTGAAGGGGTAAAAAGAATTTGAGAAGGAATGCCGGCGTTGCGCAGGCTGCCGGAGAAGGGTTGTGGATTGCGATCACGGTGGGGGAGTTGGGAAGCCAACGGGCGGGACGCCCGTTCCCCATTGAGGTTGGGAATTGTGTGTTGGGGTTATTCGTAGAACCACGCGGCGGGGATTGCGCGGAGTTGGAGCGACAGGCCGCCGGTGTAGTTGAAGTAGGTGAGGTAGGCCGTGTCGCCGACCCAGGTGACGGCGGGGTAGGCCCAGGCGTCATCGGGGGCGTCTTCGATGTTTCGGAGGTGCTCCCATGTTTCGCCTTCCGTTTCAGATAGGGCTGCTGTCAAGGGATTCCTCTTGGATCCACCGGGATTGTGGTTCCAGATGGCCAGCAGGTCGCCCGTTTTCGGGAATCCGGCTGATGGATACCGGCGCGGCGGTTCCGGTCAATTCGGTTGGGGCCGGCTTCGACCACGTCTCGCCGCCGTCCTCGGAAATGCTCTGATACTGGCCGCCGAGTTGGGTGCGCATGAGCATCGAGCACGCGGCCGTCCTTCAGCTCGATGCAGGCGGGTTCCCAGGAGCCGGTCTCGGGCTGGACCCGCTGCGACTCGCGCCACGTTTCGCCGTCGTCGTCGGAGAGGTAGCAGTAGCTGTCGCCGCCTTCCCAGGCTTCCAGGAGGATTCGGCCGGACTGTGAGGCGGATAGAGCGGCCGTTGGTCAGGCCGGTGTACTTTCCGTCGGGGCTGAGCTGTTTTGGGGACGCGAAGGTTTTGCCCTCGTCGGAGGAGGTTCGCATCATGCACCCGGCAATCGCGTGCTCTCGGTGTTCTTCTGGCAGTAGAACAGCGCGATCCGGTCGTCCTTGAGCCGGAGAAAGTTGACCTCCATCACGTTGCAGCCGCCGTCGTTTTCGACGAGGGTGTATTTTTCGCCCCAGGTGCGCCCGCCGTCCGTGGAAACCTTGCCTGAGATCCGGGCCGGACCGTGGTCCGCGCCGCTGCCCGCGTAGAACTCCGTCCAGCCCAAGAGCAGCGAACCGTCCTTGAGCGGAATGATGGCGGCCTCGCTGTTGCGTGGATTCTCGGGGCCCACCGGTACGACGGTCAGGTGGAATGCCATATCTGCGGGCTCAGCGGCAAGCGCGCCGGAGACCAAGAGACAAATGCACGTTATGGATGTAAGAAGGAGTTTCAAGAGTGAGATATTGGCCAGGCGTAGCGAATGTAGCGCAGTCACGCCGCGGCGCGACTTCAAAGTCTTCGAATGAACCCCAAAGAATGCAGGCGGGGACGTCTGCGCTACATTTGCCGCACGTTTCTTACATCGCGTGGGACCACTTTCGAAGCACACTCTAAGTGATTTCATTTTTCCCTCGTTTCGCCGCCGGTCCGATTCAAATAACTTTGATCGCGCCCAACGTCAACCGCCACTCAAATGGTAAATGTCAACCGGCCGTGAATCAATGGGACGATACCGGTAAGGCGAGAATGCGGTCACAGACTCCCGTCAATTTTTGGGAAAGTCTTCCAGGTCTGTGGTAAACATTGTCAGGGAGCCATCGCATTGGCGAGAGGGAGTTTGGCATGGGCGTTACGGGTGTAGTGGCCATTATCGGGGTCTGTCTGTCGGCGGCGCAAAACCTGCCGTGGGCGGACCCGTCTGCGGAGGGCCGGTTCGGGCGGGCCTTTGACGCGTCCCGCGCGGGGGGTGCGGTCGTTGAGGCGGCAGGATTGCCCGCCTATGCGGGGCCTCCGTTGACCGTGGAATGCTGGGCCAAGGTCGACAACGCGGCCGGTTTCAATATTCTCCTGGCCTACGCGCCGAAAGATAATCCCGCGCACTGGGAGGCGTATACCTACAGCGGCGCGGGCGATTTCAGCGTATATATGCCGGGCGCGACGCCGAGTGAGATTCGGTCCGGCGTCGGAATTGTCGACGGGAAGTGGCACTATCTCGCGTTCACGATGGATGAAGGTATGATTTGCCTGTACGTTGACGGCATGCTTGCGAAGGAGCAGGCGGTTGCTTAAGTGGCGACCGGGCGCCGCAAGAGCCGAAACCGCTTGTCGTGGGCCGCGTGGAAAGTCTGTCCCATCCCCCGCTGGGATGTGCGGGTGCCGTGGACGAAGTTCGGATTTCCAAGACCGTGCGGCACATCGACGGCGTTCCCGACGTGCCCTTTGAGGCAGACACAGATACCATCGGTCTCTGGCATTTTGATATTGATGCGCAGTCCGACACGATCGCGGACGCGTCGGCGTCAAAGAATCCCATGCACGTGACGCGCGTGCTGCGCCGCTCCATGGATGCAGTGGACCTGCTCGAATACGACCCGGATCCCTCGCCGTTGGATGGGCCTTTTACGCGGATCAAATTGAAGCCGGGCGGGGAGCGATACGAAGCTTCGGCCAGGACCATTGATCTGTCCGGTTCTTGGGAACTGGCCGAAGGCGGGGAGGACGCGGACCGGCTTGGCCGGCAGTGGGACGACGCGATTCCGGCGCACGTCCCGGGCAGCGTTCATACTGCGCTCGTGAAAGCGGGGCGCATTCCCGATCCGTATTTCGGTCAGAACGACGCCATCGCCCGTGCGCAGAGTTTCAAGACCTGGTGGTACAAGAAGACCTTTCCCCGGCCGGAGGGTATGGGCCAGGCGCGACTCGACTTCGACGGCGTTGCCATCCAATGCCACGTCTGGTTGAACGGCCAATCGCTGGGCAGTCACAACGGCATGTTCGGCGGGCCGGTCTTCGACGTTACGGAGCTGCTGCGACCTCAGAACACGCTCGTCGTCAAACTCGATCCCGCGCCCCATACCGAGACGGGCATCGACGGCAACAATCAGGCGTGGCGGACCACGGTCGTGTTCAACAACTGTTGGGGATGGCACTACTCGAACATTCCCGAGGCCGGTATCTGGCGGGCTGTCCGGGTGGAGGAAATTCCGGCGGTGTACGTCCGGGATCCCTTCATCGCCGCGCGTTCCGCTGTGGACGGTCTCATGGACTTGCAGGTAACCTTGCACGGGCCGCTGAAAGGATGGAGCGGGAAGCTTGTCGGTTTGATATCAGGCGAAACGTTCGATGGCACCGACCTGCATTTCACGCGAGAGCTTAAATCAGACGCCGCGATTCAGAGCGAACACTACCGATTCACGATTCCTGAGCCGCGTCTCTGGTGGCCCAACGACTTGGGTGAGCATCCCCTGTACCGGCTCAACGTCGCGTTCTTGAACGATGAGGGCAAATGCCTCAGCGCGGCCTCGACTACCTTCGGCATCCGCACCGTCCGCATGGCGCCCTTGCCGCAGGGTCCGGCCTCGAACAAATACAACTGGACCTTCGTGATCAACGGCCGCCCCACCTTCGTGAAGGGCAACGGCTGGTGCACCATGGACACGCTCATGGACTTCTCGCGCGACCGCTACGCCCGTTTCGTCGAGTTGGCGGAGAGCCAGCACGTCCAGATGTTCCGCGCGTGGGGCAGCGGGATGCCGGAGACGGATGACTTCTACGACCTCTGCGACCGGCACGGGATCATGGTCCTGCAGGAATGGCCGACCGCGTGGAACAGCCACACGGAGCAACCCTACGATGTGCTGGAGGAAACCGTGCGGCTGAATACGGTGCGCCTTCGCAACCACCCGTCGCTTGCCATGTGGGGAGCGGGGAACGAGTCGAGCCAGCCGTTCGGACCGGCTATCGACATGATGGGACGTTCTCAGCGTCGAACTCGACGGCACGCGGCCCTTTCATCGCGCCGAACCCTGGGGCGGCAGTTTGCATAATTACGACTGCTACTGGGGACGCGCGCCACTAGACCGCAATCTTAGTCTGACGGCCGATTTCATCGGCGAGTTTGGACTCGCGAATATGCCGTCGCTGGAGAGTGTCTTGCGTTACCTGCCGGAGGACGAGCGCAATGTGTGGCCGCCACCTGCCGACGGGACCGTTACGCATCACACGCCCATCTTTAACACGGCCCAGGATCTGGAGCGCTTGACGCAATATTCGGCCTATTTCGCGCCGCAGGATAGTTTGGAGCACTTTATCATCGGTTCTCAGATGTCCCAAGCTACGGGTGTGCGTCATGCGCTTGAGTTGAACCGCACACGCTGGCCGGACTGCACGGGCGTTCTGTATTACAAGATGAATGACAATTATCCCGCCGCGTCGTGGTCCTGCGCGGACTGGTACGGTGTCCCCAAGATTGGGCACTACATCTTCCAGGACAGCTTCGCGCCGCTGCTCGCGTGTGTGCGATTCGATACCCTGAACCCGGCGGGCGCGGATGTGAAATGGCCCGTGTTTCTGCTCGACGATACGAACCGGTTGAACGGAAAGGACTGGACCGTTCTCGTGCGCGCCTTCGACTCCGGACTTCGGGAGATCAATCGGATCGAGTTCCAAGGACGTAATAGCATCGAACGTGTGCGACGGTTGGGCGACTTTGTATTGAGCGCGACGGAGACGACGTCGACTCCGCTGTTGGTCGTTTCGGACGTGCGGGTCGGCGATACCCTCGCGCAACGCACGTTTTACTGGGCCAATTTTGAAGCGAAACCGGGCTGTCTGTTTTCGTTGCCCTCGACCTCGATTCAGTTGACCAACGGAGGTGACTCCTTCATTGTGAAGAATTCAGGCGATTTGCCCGCCGTTGGCGTGCACGTGCAGTGCCCATCGGCGTCCAACTCGTTGCTGGCGAGTGACGGCTACTTCTGGCTCGATCCGGACGAGGAGCATCGGATCGACGTGAACATAACCGACGGCGTATCCTGTGCCGCGTGGAATGCGGCCGAAGTGCAATCAGATTGAGGAGGGAACTGTGATCGATCGGCGAGGATTTCTGGGCGTGTGCACGGGGGCGGGGCTGTCGTTTCTGATTCCGCCGGCCGGATTTGCGGAGGGCGAAGCAGGCCTCGGCGAAATGCCTGAAGTGTTTCCGCCGCTACCTGCGCCGAAGAGACTTATTGCGGCCCCGCTCTCTGTTGACTTGCCGCTGGATGAGCGGCTGGTCCTGACGACGATACAGGGGCTGGTCAACCGGGAGCATCCGCGCATCTACTTCGTTCAGGACGATACGGACGCCCATTGGCTTGAATACTACGACAAACGATACGGCATCTCGCACGATACGTGGGACACAACGGATCGCATTCTGAAAGAGTTCGCGGATACCGCGGAAGGGTACGTAGTTTACGACGATGCCATGCTGGACTCGTCGAACGTGGCCATGTCCATGGCGGGCGCGTGGGGCGTGTTGCCGGTGTCCGAGCGCCTTGTGCCGCGCGTGCGGGAGCTGGGTCTCAAAGAATTCGACAACTTTGTGGGCCGCTGGAAGAACCGGTACGAAGCCTATCGGTGGGCGCTCGAACACGTCTTCCCGCATTGCAGCCCGAACCTGTTGGGGGCGGTTTGCGTGTGCGCGCCACACTGGCCCAGCGACGCCAACTGGCACTACGACTACCTCGCTGCCCAGCGCATGTTCACCTTCGACCTGTCGGCGCGAGCCCGCGACCGCGAGGATGTCGCGCTCTTTCACGAGATCTGCGAACGCAGGTCCGGTCCGGGCTGCGTCATGGGCTGGCACTGTGCGCGGTGTCCCGAGCACGAATATGTCGCATTGCAGGCCCGGCACAATCTCGGCGTACTGTGTTGCACCTCCACCCGCAACCTGTCCGTTCATGCATCGATCCCGCGTGCAACGAAGCCCTACAAGCAGAAGCACCACGGGCCATCGGACGTGCGGAAGGTTGAGGACAAGGTCTACCTTGCGTTCGTCAATACGGACGGTGATGCGACGTGGAGTATGTTGCAGGGCCATTCCGGCCGAATCAACGATCCTGAATACGGAACCTTACCGTATACCTGGGCCATCCTGCCGTATGCGTGGGACCTCATGCCCGGCGTGCTTCGGTTCATCTACGACAAGAAGACCCGGAACGACTACTTCGTGGCTGCGTCCGCCGGGGCACTCTACACGTATCCGTATCTCTTGCCGGACCCCCGGGCTTATCTGCGCCTGACGCGGCATTACATGGACCGGTGCGGCCTCAACATCCCGTACTTTACGAACTGGGACGACGACCACTGGTGGCAGGAAGTAGACCTGCCGAGTTTTGTGGACCTGGCGCGCAAAGAATTGCCCGACGCCCTCGGTTTCGTGCGGGGAATGGGGGAGTCGGCCTTTGAACGAGATTTTCTCGATGGCGGTGCACCGTACATCTATTGCGGCGAGGGTATTCATCGGGACTCCGACGTGTATCAGACGTTGAAGGATTTCATCGATGCTAATCCGATTCGTCCGCTCTTTATCTGTTGCATCAACAACCACACCGTGAAGCTCGAACGCTACACGGACGCGATAAAGAAACTTCCGTCCGAAGTGAAATTGATTCATCTCGACGAACTGATGTCCATGATCCGAATCGCCCACGCGGACGGGCGTATTCCCGGCGAGGACCTGTATCCAGACAAGACCGGGTTGCGGAAATTGCTTCAACGCGAAGCGGAAGCCGGCTGGGAAGGCGTGCGGGATCCAATCCTCGAACATGCCGAACGCGCGCGTCTAAGCGAAACGGGATTTGTCGAGCGCAATGAAGATCCACTCGTCGAGTTGATGCTCGAGCGCTCCGCGACGCCGCCGGCCGACATCGTGGCATTCGATGCCGTCTACGACGCCATGTTTCTCACCAAGGCGGCGCTCAACCTGAAGGGCATCTACGTCAACGACAAGGCCAAAGGCGTAAACGATTTTCTGCGCGAATTCGGCGATTTGCCGGATGCGGGTGTCATTCGCGAACTCTGGGAGTTGTGGCTGCACTGGAACGACACGCCCATGACCTACGGCCGGGCCTGTTCCTATGCCATACGGGTCGGAGCATTGGCGGAGGCGGTCAACAAGACAGTAGTTAATACGTAGCCCGTACCGCGCCGAACCGGAATTGCGAATAGCGATGCGCGAAATTGGGGCTGTGACGCGGGTTTAGATGAATGACAAAGAATCCCGGTGAGATTCATATCGGCACGTCCGGGTATCAGTACGATCATTGGCGCGGTGCGTTCTATCCCAAGGACATTCCGAAGAAGGCCTGGTTCCACTACTACGCCGAACGCTTTCAAACAGTCGAAATCAATAACACCTTTTACAACCTCCCCAAACCGGAAACGTTCGAGGACTGGGCGCACAACGCGCCGGAGGGATTCCGTTACGCCCTCAAGTTCAGCGGGTACGGGACCCATCAGAAGAAGTTGAAGGATCCGGAGGAGCCGATAGGACGTTTTTTATCACATGCAACGCGTCTTGGCGATCATCTGGGTCCGATTCTAGTGCAATTGCCGCCGAATTGGCATCCGGATTTCGAACGGTTGGACCGGTTTCTGACCGTCGCAGCAGGGAAAGCGGAATGGGTTGTCGAGGTGCGCGAACGCGAGTGGCTATGTGACGAGTTGTACGAGATATTGCGAAATCACCGCGCGGCGCTTTGCATCCACGACCTGATCGCGGACCATCCGGAGGTGCTCACGACGTCTTGGACCTACCGGCGGTTTCACGGCGACCATTATCGCGGGAGTTACAGTTCCCAGAAGCTCACAGCCGTGGCGCAGCGGATTGCGGAGTTACGGCAGGAAGGGTTCGCCGTGTATGCGTATTTCAACAACGACGAAGCGGGGTATGCGGCACAGAACGCGCTGCAACTCGTGGAGTACGTTGCGAACGCCGTGGAGAAGGGCTAGCCCGCATGTCGCACCGCCCCGAAATTCGACGTCGTGCCGACTGGTACCCTGGGCGCGGTGAGAAATGTTTTCGAGAAAAACTGAAGGCTCACTGTTGAGGAAATCTCGCACGCACTCTGGGAACCCAAAAACTCAGACGGACACGCGAAGCTCCAGGGCGATTTGGGGTTGCAGATTCGACGTTTGACGCGTGTGAGAATTCCGGGCTAGAAAACCGGTGACTCAGGTCGCCTTTTCGGTCTGCGAGGGAGCAGATGTGTCGTCCTGCAATACGAATTCTTTCGCCCGGAAATGGGCCGTCCGAAGACAAGCGGGTAATATGATGGTCACGGGCGCGGTTAGGAGCGTGCCAAATCCCAGCGCGATAGCCATCGGCACGAGGAAACGCGCTTGGGTCGACGTTTCGAATATCATCGGTGCGAGACCGGCGAAGGTTGTCAGCGAAGTCAGGAGGATTGGACGAAAGCGCCGCCGGCCCGCCGCCACAACGGCTTCTTCGATGGGAAGTCCCTTATCCACCAACAGATGATTGATTTCCTGATTCAAGACCAGCCCGCCGTTGACGACCAAACCGGACAACGCGATCATGCCGAAGACGCTGACGATGGAAAGGTCGTAACCGAGAAGAATATGGCCGAGCAGCGCGGCTCCCGCGCCGAACGGAACGATGAGCATGATGATAAACGCCTGGACGTAACTGCGGAACAGCGCGGCCAGCAGGGCGAAGATGACGAGCATCGCAATCGCCAGCCCGATCCGAAGTTCGTCCATGGCGCGGTGTTCTTCGCGCTGCCGTCCGCTGAATTCGTAGGTCAATCCGCGAAACGTATTGGTAAGATCGGGCAATACACTGGCTTCGAGATTCGCGCGAATATCATTGATGTTCGCAATTTCGGGGATGACGTTGCACGTAACATTGATCACCCGCTGGCCGTCGACTCGTTCGATCTCCGTAAAGGAACGGTTGGTATGCAGGCGGGCGGCTTGGGCCAGGGGGACCTCGCCGCCGGTAGGCGTACGGATGATGAGGTCCTCCACATTCGCGAGGGACCGGCGTTCGTTCTGGGGTAGGCGCACCATTACTTTCATTTCGTGGCGACCGCGTTGGAATCGCAGCGCTTCTGCGCCATAGAAGGCATGACGCACCTGCCGCCCCACTTCCTCGGGGGTGAGTCCGAGCGAACGGCCTTCCTTGGTCAAATCGACTTCCATCTGCAATTTGCCGGAGCTGTATCCGTCTTTGATGTCCGAAACGCCATTAAAGGTCGCGAGTAGGTCGGCCAATGTCGCCGCCGCGCGTTCCAGCGTGTCCCGGTTGGAATGCGACAATTCGATGGTCAGTCCGGCGCCGCTTCCCGGTCCTTCTTCCCACTCATAGTATAGTGATTTCAGGCCGGGAACTTCGCCGACTTCCTTGCGCCACAGCGCCGCGAATTCCGCCTCAGTGAAATCGCGTTCCGTGACGGGGGTCAGGTAGAAATTCACGTCGGCCCAGTTTTCGCCGCGACGTCCGACGACGTTCATGCGCCCGGTTAACACCTTGTCGCGTCCGCCGAGCTGATCCGCCGCGCGTAGACCCGCCTGTTCGACGTGATTGGCGATGCGAACGGTGTCGTCAAAGGCCGAGCCAACGGGAGTCTGAACCTCGGCGTCCACGCGCAATCCCGTGATGACGGGGGAAAAGTTGTAGTGGATGCGCCCGCTGTAGTACCAGGCGAGAACGATCGCCAGACCCGAGAAGAGAATGCTCATGGTCAGGAAACGCCGGTGCACGGACCAACGGATGATCGGGACGACGATCCGGTCGGTCAGGGTCTCGAACGCGTTTGAAACGCGGCGCTGACCCTTGCTCAACAGCGCGGTCAGGCCCCGGCCGGCGCCTGCTTCCTTGCCGTGGCCCAGGTGGGCCGGAAGGATAAACAACGCCTCGACGAGGGACACCATGAACACGGCAATAACGACGGCTGGGAGTGGCGCGAAGAAGCGGCCGTTTTCGCCGGGCACGTAAAGGAGGGGAACGAATGCGACGATGTTCGTCAACACCGCAAAGATCACGGGCACGATCATTTCCCGGCTACCCGTAATTGCGGCTTGCAGTCGTGGCTGACCGTCCTGGATATTGTGAAAGACGTTTTCCCCCACGATCACGGCATCGTCCACCACGATCCCGAGCGTGATGATGAAGGCAAAAAGGGAGATCATGTTGATGCTCGCGCCCATGAACGGCAAAAGCAGGAGGGATCCGGCGATGGTTGTGGGGATGCCCATCGCCACCCAGAATGCGAGGCGGGGCTCCAAAAAAAGGCCGAGGACGCACATCACGAGGACCAGGCCCAGCGCCCCGTTCCGAATGAGAAGATTCAGGCGGTCCTGGTACTGCTCGGCGCGGTCTCGGAGGATTCGCACGCCGACTCCGGGCGGAAGATCTTTTTTCAGATCCTCCAGATATCCATTCACTTCTTTCGCGATATCGAGCGGTTTTCCTTCGCCGGTTTCGTACACACTCAAGAAGATACCGTTCCCGCCATTAAACAGATTCTGCGTCTGCCGATCTTCGAAACCGTCCGCGATCGTGGCCACGTCCCGAAGACGGACATCCGTGCCTGCGTTGTCGCTGACCAGGACGATGTCGCCGTACTCGCTGGCGAAGTCGCGCCGTTCGCGGGTACTCAATAGGACTTCGCCCCCGGTGGTGCGCACGCCGCCCGCCGGAACGTCGCGGGCGGATTTGCGGATCGTGTCGGCCACGGCGCCGAGTGTGAGCCCCAGCGAGCGCAGCGTCGCTTGAGAGACTTCGATCTGGATTTCGGGATCTCGCGATGAGCGAACTTCCACGTGTTTCACGGACGGAAGTGCCAGGAGGTCTCGCCGCATGCGTTCGGATAGTTCGAAGATCTGCCGTTCGGTCAGCGGCCCGTAAACGACCATCCACATGACGCTGGTCTGTTCCTGCTGCAACCCCAGCGTGGGACGCTCGGCGTCTTCAGGAAAGAAACTGATCCCATCGACCGCGTTTTTGATTTCCTGCAGCGCGCGATTTGGATCCACGCCTTCCAGCAGTTCGACTTCAATCTCCGCGCGCCCCTCACTCGCCGTCGAAACGACGCGATCCACGACGTCGAGACCGAGCACTTCTTCTTCGATGGGAAGGATGAGCCCGTCTTCCACTTCTTCGGGCGGAGAACCCGGGTACGAGACGGAGACGTCGATGATGTCCAATTGAAAACTGGGGAAAACTTCCTGCTTGATCGAGAGCGTTGCGGCGAGTCCCCCGAGAAGCAATACCATCATGAGAATATTGGCCGCCACATGGTTGATGGTCAACCAACGAACGAACGCGAACAGCCCGCCACCGCTTTCCGGGATCGCATGCTCGATCTCGCCGGGCGGCTTTGTCATGATACGGACAGGTCCGGTTCAGGCGCCGTTTCGTTCGGGGTTTGCGTCTGCGATTGGACGGTCATCCCCGGAACCAGATCTTCCACCGGCGACACGATGATGCTGTCGTCGGCCTCGAACACATCCTCCAATGCGAGAATCTCGGCTTGCCGCCAGAGTATATGGGCGTCGCGGACTTGGACCTTCCCGCCGCCGTCGACGACCCATATCTCATCGTTTTCGCGAAGCCCCCGTCGAGGTATCGTGACGCCGTGTTCCAAGGGCCCGGCATCCAGGTCCGCACGGACGTAACTGTTCAAGACGAGCGGGGTGTACGAGGGACTCGATTCCTTTCGATGCAACGGGTCCTGCACCTCGAGCAGCAATTGCGCCATGCGACCCTCGGTAACTTCTCCCAACTGCCGTACCAGACGCGCCGGCACGGCGGTCGCTTCATCGACGCTGTCCACATTGCTGAAGATCCGGACCTTGCTATTCTCGGTCTTGGCTGCCTCGAGTAGTGCGCCGAGACGATCCATGGCTACGGAGACTTGCACCCAGAACGTGTTCGCGCCTGCCATCGTGGCAATGGCCGTCCCCGGCGAAACGTATTGGCCCACGTCGACGGATTCCTTGAGTACCAGCACGTCAAACGGCGCGCGGATAACCGTACGGCGGAGATCCAATTCCGCCTGATCCACGACACTTTTTGCCGAGGCGATCTGGGCTTCGGCCTGGCGCAACTGCGGTTCGCGGAGGGCGAGCGATTTACCCAGTTCGGCATTTGGCAGATCCTTGCCGAACAAATTCCACTCGCGTTCCGCGACGAGTTGACGGCCCTTCTCAACGTCGAGCGCCGCCTCGGCTTCCGCTAACGCTCCCTTCGCGCGTGACAGCGCCAGCTCGTATTCCTCGGGGTCGATCCGAATCAGGACTTCGCCCTCCGGGATGATGCCGCCGGGCTCCAGGGATTCGTGAATCTCGATAATGCGGCCGGCGACCTCCGGGACGAATTCCACCTCCCGCGCCGGGATGACGGTGCCGTAGGCGTGCACCTGTCGCGGAACAGGGCCTCGCTCCACCGGCACCACTTCGACCACGGGCGCGATCCGCTCTTCGGGGATGCGCTCGACTCGCGGCGCAGAGGCAAATAACAACAGGACGATACCTGTGCCCCCCGCGAGTACGGCTACGGGTAGAAGTAAGAAAAAGATTTTCGATAACCACGACTTCATGTTGAGATTGCCGTTCGTGCGGTGTGCTTGTTAACCCAATGCATCGCGTATACCCACAGTGGCGCCCCGGCGCCAACTGGTATTAAACACCATTTTTGGTATCAAAGTTCCGAGTTTCCCGTGATTTCGACGTGTTCCGATTGGCGGCGGGCGCCGGGGGGATCGCTCCGCCCACCGCGCGGTACACCGTAATCCGCTCCGTCACGAGGACGCGGCGTTGACGCAGCAACTCGCGTTGCACGTCTTGCAGGTCCTGGATGGCGGTCAGAACCGGAAGATAGTCTGTGACGCCCAAACCGTAGCGCACGCGAGTCTCGTTGAGAGTCTGTTGCAAGATGGTTTCCCGTTCGGAAAGGGCCTGAATGAGATCGCGCTGTCGTGCCTCGCGCCAGAGCGCCGATTCCACTTCCTCGATGGCGAGCAGATACTCCTGCGTGTACGCCAGCAACGTCTCCCGAAACTCCGATCGCGCTTGCGTCACGGCGGCTTTTCGCAGGCCCCAGTCCAGCAGCGGCTGAAACAGTCCCGCGGCGCCGGTTCCCGTCAACGTCGATGCCAGGGAGGTATCCCCATAGACCAGCGAGCCGTCCAGGGTGAAGCGGGGGAGGCGGTCGGCCATCGCCGTTGCGATGCGGTAGTCGGCGGCCACGACGCGGCGGTTAAGCGCGCGCAAGTCCGGCCGGTTCTGCAGTAACAGCACCGGGACGCCGACTTCCGGCATGACGGTCTCGGTCGGCAAGGCGCTGGCATCATCCGACGTGCGGTCGATTCCATCCGGCGCTACGCCGAGAAGCACATCCAGGCGGTTTTCGTAGATCCGCAACTGCGACTGGACCACCGGAATCTCGGCGTTGATCTCCGCCAGTTGTCCCTTTTGCTGAAGCATATCGACCGAAGACGCGCTGCCCTGGAGGAACCGGAGTTCGATCAGTTCCAGCAGCGTCTCGGCGGATTTGCGCTGTTCGAGCAGCAACTCGTACTGTAGACGCTGTTCGACGGCCAGATAGTATGCTTCCGCGACCTGGCTCGTGAGGAAGAGGCGCAAGGCCTCGTAATCTTCGATAGCGGCCGCATACTCTTCGGCTTGCGCGGCGGTGGCCGACCGGAGCCGGCCCCAGAGGTCGGCTTCCCAACTCATCGCGACGCCCCCGGTGAACTCGGTTTCGTATTCATGGGTCCAGCCCTTGGGTGGTCCCGTGTTTTCCGGGCGCCGCAAGTCGGGGAAGTTGCCGCCGCCTCCTGGCGAGCCGTTTCCATTTCCCGAATCGTTTCCGTTCCCGGTGTTGTCCGGGGTGAGCGAAGAACGAAAGCCTTCGACCGAGTCCAAGAAGTCATTTAACGAATTGACCGTGTCATCGACCTTGTCAGCCGTGTCGATTCCATCGTCCTTCAGGCGTGTCCGTTTCCATCGGCGCTCAACATCCGAGTTGAGATCGATTTCGGGCCGTTGAATCGCTTTCGCCTGGCGGAACAAGGCTTGCGCGCGATCCACGCGTTCCAGGGCTTGGGCCACGGTGAAGTTCTGGTCCAGGGCGGACTTTATCAGGGTATCGAGGGTGGGATCGGAAAACGCGGACCACCACAGGGCGTCGGGCGGGTTGGAGGACTCTACGGCAACGCTGTACATTGTCGGCGTCTCAACCAGCGGTTCGGGATTCGGATCGACTGGATGGGTGATACACGATGTGCAGACGAACGCAAAGCCAAGCAAACAGATGCCCGGCGTTTGGTGCACGATATTGAGAGGCCGGAACGTCAAGGTGAGACCTTCTTCTAAATCGAATGTCACGCCGAAGTGTAACGCGCTTCCCCCCGGAAGCGACTGCTCCATAGAATACGTCGAACCCCCCTCCGAAATCCAGTGGCTATTTCTGACCGATTCTGTACCCCGACACATATCAATGGCCCTCAGACTCGGTCGAAACGGTCCGAAGTAGACGCGGCTTCCAGCCGCGTCTACTTCGGATGCCGAAATGGAAATTCTCTCCCCGTACCTTCAATTGAACCGGACTATTTGTGCCGCCTCGGCGCGCTGCGTCCCGCTTCCTGGTATTTATGGAGGAGCGCGGTAAACTCGGCGACAATCTCCGGATGTTGCCCGTACTGATTGTTCTCTTCCTTTGGGTCCTGCTGCATGTCATAGAGTTGTTCCGGCGGGTCGTCCGGTTTGCCTATCCCGCTCCATCCGCCCGATCCACGGCCGAGCACGAGCTTCCACTTGCCACGGCGCACCGCGAACATCCCGTCGATGGAATGATGCACGACAGCCTCGCGCAGGGGATGGTCTCCACGTGTCTCCTCGAGGGCGGGCAGCAAATCGTAGCTGTCTACCGCGGCTGAATCCGGGAGGTCGTACCCGGTGATGGCCGCGGCGGTCGCCATCAGGTCTACAAGGCAGATGGTTTCGTCCGAGACGGCGCCCGCGCGGATATGTTCCGGCCAACGGGCGAGGAAGGGCACGCGGTGGCCACCGTCCCAGATGTCGGCCTTGATGCCGCGGTAAATGTAGCTGGGATTGTGCCCGTATTGCCGGATGGAATTCGGCGCGCCGTTCATGTTCTCGCCCGACCGGCCGGGGGACCCATTGTCGCTGGTGAAAACAACGAGCGTGTTGTCGGCCTGCCCCGTGCGCTCGAGGGCATCCATCACCTCGCCTACCGCCCAGTCGACTTCGACGACGTAGTCGCCGTAGCGGTAGGCATCGCTCTTTCCGATGAATTCTTTGGCGGGTGCAATCGGGGTGTGTGGCGCGGTCAAAGGAAAGTACAGGAAGAACGGCGCGTTTTCGGTCTTGTTGAATGGAGACGTGCCGGCCTCGGCTTCAATGTAGTCGACTGCGTGTTTGGTGATGGCGGGCATGACGTCTTCGAGACGCCATCCCTCCATCATGGGGCCCGGCGTGCCAAACATGTTGTCGGGCTTTTGCGCCGTGGGTATGCCCAGCGTATGGTCGTTCTCGATGAAACAGTAGGGCGCGAAGTTGGGGATGTCGTCGCCAAAATAGTAGTCGAATCCACGCGTGGTCGGTCCGTTCTTGATGGGTTTCGTGAAGTCCATCTTCGCGCCGAAAGGATCGCGTACTTTCGGATTCCATTCGCCTTGGGGGATGAGGTCGTTAACCGAGGACCCATCCTTCGTAGGCCAATCCCACCCCAAATGCCATTTGCCGATGCACGCGGTAGAGTAGCCTTCCTTTTTCAGCATGCCGGCTATCGTCAATTGGTCTTCGCGGATCAGGGGACCGTCCCACGGCCAGAGGACCGATGTCTTGAGAGGGGATCGCCAGCAGTAGTCCCCGGTGAGAATGCCGTAACGGGTCGGCGAACAGACCGCGCTCGGCGAGTGGGCGTCGGTAAAGCGCATAGCTCTGCGTTGCGAGCCGGTCGAGGTTCGGCGTCGGGATCTTCGATTCCGGATTCTGGCACGCCAGATCGCCGTAACCCATGTCGTCCGCCAGAATGATAACGATGTTCGGTGGCGATGCGGTCGGTTGCTCCGCTCCGTAGGACCGCGTGGCGCGTTCCGGCCAATGCCATGGCGCCGACCGTTTGCAGAAAATCTCTCCGTCTCATTCGCTCCATCGTATCTTCCCTCGGTTGAACCGTATTCAGTGCATCTTAATCCGCCAAATCGGACTCGCTCGCCAACTTCCAGGATGTTCCGCGATCAGGTGACATCATCAGGGCTCGACGGGTGCCGCGATGATCGTTCCGGTAGAACCAGAACGTGGACCAGTAATCATAAGACAGATACGGGTTCCCGTGCCGGTCGATGGTAAGCCGGTGGTAAAACACGCTGTACTCCGAAAACGGCGAGACGATCAGCGGCTGCGGTTCGGACCACGGTTCGCCGCGTTTCTTGTACATGTATGCGAGGCAGGCGTAGTTGCTCGCCGGGAAGTAGGTCGTATCGTCTTGCCAAAGCCGGAACACGGCATGCAGCGTGTCTTTTTCGTCGCAGACGAGACCGATGTAGGTTTGGCGCAGCCCTGGACCCAGGTCTTTGGCTTCCGTAAATCCGCCGCTCGCGTCGTTTGGTTTCAGGGAACGGGCGTAGCGGAACGTCCGGCCGTGGGTGCCGATCAGGACGTGCAAATACCCCTCGCTGTCCATGGTGATCGACGGCGTGTTGTGGATATCGTTGGCCGGAGGGCCGTACCCCACCAGCGCTGGCTGGCTGATCGTTTTGCTCGCGCGATCGTAGGTGGCGACAAACGTGGGCACGCCCGGCACGTCTTTGTCCGGGTCCGTGGCCTCCGCCCACACGACGTGCACTTTGTCCCCGCGCGAAACGATGGTCGAGGGAATCCCGGAATGGGCCGACAAGCCGATGCACAACCGGGACACACGAATTGGTTCTCCGATCTCGATGCTTCCGTCCGCTGTTTTGGACGGGAGAAACAGGTCCAGGTCATTGACGCGCCGCCAGAATACCTTCGGATCCTTTTTCGTGAGGGTGAAGCGCGCGACGGGCGGCGGCCCCGCCGGGAGGTTGTGTCCCGAGAACTGTTCGATGTCGAATGATGCCGTGCCCCGGAATGGGGAACGACGTGTAGTGCTCGCCTCGGTCCGACGAATGGAGCAGCACGGGCTTTCCGCCCTGAGTCGCGAGTGCGTAGTAATCGTTATCGGCATCGAAGGCTACTTTCGTGGAGACCACTTGGAACGGGGCCGAATCGTGACCTTCTGGCGCGGCCTGCGTGGTCTCGTGCCACGTACCGTTTCGTAAAACCGAAATACCTGAACTGGACGTAATGACCGGACGGTTCTCCATGTCGAAATACGGCTGATTCGTGAGCGGATAGGTCGGTAGATACCCGAACTGGGCATTCTCGTGCTGGTAGGGGTGGAGAACGAGCGGCAGGTCCAGCGGTTTCGTCGCCGGTGCGATGCCCGGTCGCACGTGGACGGACGAATACGTGCTGATATCCGAGCCATCCGACGGCGTCACACGCATATAGAACATCTTCTCGGCATCCTTCGGGACGGTGAATTGCACGTGAACCGGAATTGATTGTCCCGGTTTTAACGATATTTCGTGAGCCGATAGCGTGGCGTCTTCCGATTCACCCTCCAGTTCCAGCGCGATCGTTTTTGTCTTGAGATCGTTGTTGTATACCTCAAACTGTAACGATTGAGACGATCCCGGTTCACCGTAGACGGTGCGGTGATAGGGTGTGAGCAACCAGCGATTCTCGGGAAATTCAAACCACGATTTTACATCCGGCGTCCACAGGGAGAGATTGGGGAAGTCGTCGTCGGTGGACCACCGGGTTACGCCGTCGATCTGCAGCGTGCCTTTGAACTCTTGGAATTGGAGTCGCCATGGTACCTTCGCCCGTGTATTGTCCGCGGGGATCTCCTGCTTCGCTGAGCCATCGGTAACGGGGATAGTCGTAATCGTAGCACCGGTAGCGTCGCACAAGGTCAACGCATCGACACCGGCCGGAATGCCCGACGCCTCGATGCTGAACGCGCCGCGCCGTGGCTGAAAGCAGACTTCGGCCGACGCCTCTTCACTGGCAAGAACGATGGGCTCTTCGTGGGGCGCATCGCGATGGCCGCGCGACGTTTCGATGAGATACTTGGGGCAGTTCGTGCGAATCCCGCACACGAACTCGTCACCGTAGCGGTCCTCCGTCACGGTGATGTTCAGCGCGTAGATGCCCTTGCGCGGCACATGGGTCGACAGGCGCACCCGCTGGACGGGTCCGGGGCCCTTTTCCACGCCGTCGTCCGGGATAAACTGCTCGTCGATCACGCTGCGGTCCGGGCCGACCAGGATCGCCCGCAGGTAGGTCGTTCGGCCGCGCCGGTTCAGGTCCTGCTTCTCGACCTCGACCCAGAATTCGCCGGGTTCCGCGAGAAAGTACACGCCACCGATGCCCTGCGTCTGAACCTTGGAATGCCACTCTGATGCTTCCTCGGCGTGCAAAGGCAGAATTGGAAGTACGAGTAAACATACGATCATCAGATGCCGAAGCGAGCGGCAATCTAAACCACTCAAGACAGATTCTCCTTCGAAATTATTCCGCGGGACGGAACACGTGTTCGGAAACAAACGAGACAAGCGGCGGGATGCCTTCGATCTTCACGCCCGCGTCTTCCAGGGTGCCTTCATCCGCCTTGACCAGTGCAAACGACCAAACACTTCCGGTCTTCGCGCCGGGTTCAATCGACAACGTTGCCCGCGACTCAGTGGGTGTCGTCTGCGCGGTACCGGCCAAGGCACGGTCGGGGTCGTACACGTTGAGCCGCGCCGTTTCCGCGCCGGAACCTTTCACTTGAACAGTAAATTGGCTGGTGTCCTCCGGCACATAGATGTAAAGACGCTCAACGCCGTGGACGGTGCCCATGAATTCACCCGCGTGCACCGCGAGGGGCACGTTCGTGCTGGTCACCGTGTAAGTACAGCCTCCCGACGACAATCCGAGAAAATACGCGCCGTCAGACTCGGGCACAAAGTGCACGGTGCCGTTGCCCTTGTGCTCGATGATGCCGCTGTCAATCTTTTCGAAATGGGGCGTGCGCAGTTCCCAGGTCAAGGGATCGGTATAGTTGCCGAGGGGGACGTCCTGAAGCCCGATGTCCACCGCAACCCCGGACTTGCATGCGGCCAGAAGGAGATTGGAGCCCCGCAGCGTGCACGGCGGAAGGTCAACAGGCTTTCCGATGGCCGCGGCATTGGCCAGGCCGATGGTGTCAACGCGTTTTAACAAATCGAGCACGAACCCTTCGTCCGTCTGCCGTGGTTCATGTTGTGCGTCGAAATTCCCTTCAGCGATCGCGTGGTTCGCCCACGTGAACCATTTCCAATAGTCTTTGTGCGTGGTCGTGTACTCGGGTCCCTCGTAGAAAATCCAGTATCCGTCCGTGACCTCCGAAATCATGACCGCGTTCTTTCCGCAGAACTCGGCGTCGGCGCCGCGCACAACGGGGTCGATGCCACCCGCGTAGAGATAAGGGACACCCATCGACTTCGGGATCTCCATGTACTTCTCGAGTTTGGCGCGG
This sequence comes from Candidatus Hydrogenedentota bacterium, assembly GCA_963745075.1. Lineage (GTDB taxonomy): Bacteria > Hydrogenedentota > Hydrogenedentia > Hydrogenedentales > SLHB01 > JAHDWY01. Next base: position 214,551 of record CAVUWV010000013.1, read on the forward strand.
TTGGCGTCGAGGGCCGCCTGCTCGGGCAGGAACGTGGATGACCGCCCATACGTCGTCTGGTCCGCGATCACCATCGGCGCGGCTTGGGTCGTCCACTCGTAGTACGCCGCCTTCTGGAGGAACAGCGTACCGGGAACGGGATATAGCCAGAACTGAAATGCCGGATCGTGTGCGTCCACGGCTTCGCGCAACGTACGGCAGCGTTTCCGCCATTCCTCGATCTGAAACGCCTCGAAGCGGTCGTGCAGATTCTGTTCGCGCAACCACGGTGCGCGATCGGCCGGCGCCAGATCCGGGATGTCGACACCTTCCGCGGCGGCGAATTTGTCCAGGATCTCCTGGTCATAGGAAAGCGAATAGAGATTACCCTGCTTGTTGGGGGCGTAATTCTCGTAATCGAGAAAGACACCGAGCAGATGCTCGTTGTTCGCACTCATCTCGGCGTATGCGACGATGTACTTCGTCATCCACAGCCACAACTCATCCGAGTTCGGACTCCACAACGGCTGCTCGACCCCGTTCTCCCATACCACCCGTTTGCCGTCGGCCTTCGGATCGTCCAGGGGAACGCCAAGCGTGCCCCGCATCCACGGCAGATGAAAGATGCCGTACTTCTCGCACCACGTCGTGACGTTTTGCACGGCTTCGAGATTGTCAAACCCTGTGCGCGGCGAGTAGATGTTGAACCCGGCCTCGGCTGCCTCCCGAATCATCCACTCCTCGGTAACCCATCCCTTGTGCGCCTGCATAACCTTGTCCACCACGCAGGTGAACTTTACGGTGCGGCCAAGATCTTCTCTCCGCAGCGTTTTGGCAGGCGCGGATTCCTGGGCGAACGCGGCGGTGGATAACGCGAGAATCACGGCGAGTCGGACGGCTGAAAACATGATGCTAATGCTCCTCTTTGGCCGGTGTGCGTCAGGCAAACCCCTCGGCGGTGATTCGACGGTACCGCTCAGATTGACGGCGGTCAAGTTCGCGAAGGTTTGTAGCGCAGGCGTCTCGCCTGCCACTATGGAGATGCAGGCGAGACGCCTGCGCTACATGTGGTTCCGTTATTCAGGCTTTTTAGAGTTGAATGTGACTAAGCTTGGCCACACCTGAATACAAATGTGGGGATCGAAGTGTGATACGTGTTAGCGGATTTGTATTTATTGTGGTTTGGACCGTGGCCGTTTCGTGCCTCAGTGCCTTTGCGGAGGAACCGGCCAAGTTCTATGTCGCCGTTGATGGTGACGACGCCGCACCGGGCGACCTCGAACATCCGTTCGCCACGTTGGAACGGGCTCGGGATGCGGTTCGAGAAGCTTTGAAATCCAACTCGCAAGCCAACGACATCGTGGTGATGCTCCGCGGCGGAACCTATTATCTCGACGAGACCGTACGCTTCACTCCAGAAGATTCCGGGCGCGACGGGCACCGTGTAATATACACCAATTATCCTGGGGAGATGCCGGTGCTCGTCGGAGGCCGCCGCGTTACGGGATGGGAGGAAGCGGGCGACGGCGTATATCGCACCCACCTCGACGCCGATTGGCAGTTTGACCAGCTCTTCGAAAACGGGGTGCGGCAAACCAAGGCTCGGTACCCTGACGAAGGCTATCTGATTGCGGAAAGCGCGCCCAAAGACTCCCGGACCCAGTTCGTGTTTGCCAAAGGCGACGTGCCAAACTGGGACAACCTCAGCGGTGGGCAGGTGTATATCTGGGCCGGCGCCGACTGGTTCAGCAACCTGCTGCCCATCCAGAGCATCGATTATGCGACCCGCACGATTACGTTGACACGACCCACGCTTCAAGAGATCGGACGCCGTAACCAACGACGCTATTTCATCCAAGGGATCAAGGCCGCATTGAATCGTCCCGGCGAGTTCTGGCGCGACCCGGATACGGGCGATTTGTTGTATATCCCCGTGACCACGCCCATCGAAGACCAGGTGATCGTGGCGCCGACGGTGACGCGTATCGTGTCCCTGGAAGGAGTATCGTCAGAATCGCCGGTTCGCAACATCGTCTTCCGCGGCATCCATTTTGACGTGAGCAAGTTTACGGACGCCTTCATGGAGATCGACGGGACCCACGGCCAGACGCCGTGGAACGAACCCGCCAATAAGGAGGCGGCGGTCTATCTCGAACATACGGACGGTTGCGCCGTCGAAAACTGCCGTATCACGAACGCCGGCTACAGCGGTGTCGCGGTCGTTTGGTCCGGCCAGCACAACCGCATTACCGGGAACGAAATCGCCGCGTGCGGATTTCACGGCGTGTTGTTGTCCGGGTACCGCTCCAGTTTCGGTCGCGACATGGATCTCAACAAGTTCAATGAGGTGTCCAACAACTGGATCCACCATTGCGGACGTCTCGTCGGCCACGGCGCCGGGGTGTTCCTGTGGGCCAGCGGGCACAACGCCATCGAGCATAACCGGATTCACGACATGCCGCGTTACGGCATCTGCATGAAGGGGGAGCGGTGGGGGACCGGATACACCGACGCGATGGCCGCGCGGGGGCTGACCAAGGAGACGCACTACGACTTCCTCTACAGTCGCGAGAACCGCTTCGCCTATAACCATATTTTTAATGTGAGCCTGGATACCGAAGACAACGGTTTCATTTCGTTCTGGGGAACCGGCAAAGGCAACGTCGTCGATCACAACCTGCTTCACGGATGTCCGCGCACCTTGGGCGGACTGGGCATCGGCATTTACCTCGACGATGCCGCCGACTATTTCACCGTGTCGAACAACGTCATCTACGACATCGTCGCGGGCGACCGGTTAATCCTCATCTTCGCCAAGGGCGTGCATAACGTCATCGAAAACAACGTGCTGGTGTGCAGTCCGAGGACCGAATCCGGTATTCGTTCCTTCGAAATGGCCAACGAAGCCGTCGCCCATCACACGTATCGGCACAACGTGATGTACCTGGATGGGGACGCGGTCTTCTACTACTTCCAGAATTGGGCCGACGACCGCGTCGATGAATCGGATTACAATCTGTTCTACCACTCGGAAGGCAAGTATCGCGTCAAGGGCGCACCGGGCGGTGAGGACTGGGATTCCTGGCGCGCGATTTTCAATGGCAAATTCGACGCTCACTCCAAGCGTGCCGACCCCAGTTTGTTGCGCCGGAAGCACAGGATTTCCGATTGAAGCCCAAGTCTCCGGCGTTTGACCTGGGGTTCCAGGAGATCGACACAGAAGACATCGGGCTGTTGCCGGATCATCCGTATTACCGAAGGTCAAAATCGGGAGCGTAGACCGGAAGCAAAAACCTGGGCTAGTTTTTCGACAGTCTTCGTACCATAAAAGTATCGCTCTCGGGCGCTGGAGGCGCCACGCAACCCTAGCCAGGGGCAAAGCGAAGCGACGCCCCTGGAAACTGGCCCGCCCCAGACGTGAGCCCTGTAAGGGCGACGTCCTCAGCCTTTGCCAAATTGCCAATCCTTCACCACTCGCGGTTCGTCACCGGCGGTGAGGATCTCAATCCAGGCGATTTCGATCTTCCCCGGTGCCGTCGACGGGTCGAAGCGTACGGCCCGCAGTGGCGATTGCGCGGTGAACGGTACCTCGTAGTCGTGCCAATTCCCGTCGTGTTGCGTCGCGAAATCCAGCCGTTGTTTGGGGCCGAGTCTTGGCATCTTCTCGGTCGTCCAGAAGAACTGGCCGCCGCCCTTGCTGGTTGACTTCATCCGGAACCGCGCGACCAAGTCGCCGGAGGCCGGTTCGACCGCATTGGTCAGGACGAACGGATCGCCGCCGGTGCAATGCATCACGAGCCCGGCGTCCGATTGTTCCAGCCAACAATCGCCGCTCGGATGCCATCCGGCAATGTCGCGGGCGGCGTTCGGGATTGTAATTCGGGTTCTTCTTTGGCACGAGGGCCCGGTTTCTTGAAGTTGCTGGTCGAGCATCCGTTCCATTCGCGCCGCACGTTCCGGATAGACCGCTGCCAGGTTCCTCAACTCACCGATATCGTCGGCGAGGTTGTACAACTCCAGGCGGTTGGGGAACGCCTCGTCCGTCTCATAGAACCGGATCAGTTTCCAGTCGCCGTCCCGCACCCAACTCGCAGGCCGGCAGGGCACGGCCGGGACGTAGTGCGGAAAGTGGCCGTACAGGGTGTGACGCTTTAGCTTGTTCCCGTGCAGCGCCGGCACAATCGAAATCCCGTCCATGACTTGGTCCGGATTCTGGTGAAACGCCGACCATATCGAGGATGGTGGGGTAATAGTCGATGCTGCACACCATGGCGTCGCATACGGACTCCTCCTCCACCACCCCCGGCCAATACACCATCGTCGGCACGCGAATCCCGCCCTCGTACACGGAACCTTTCCCACCGCGGAGGGGTGCGTTATTCGTCGGCGTGCGCCCTTCCGGCGCCCAGGCCCCGAGGTTCGTGCCGTCGCGCGCGGTCCGGTCGTACATGTTTCCGCCGTTGTCCGAGGAGAAGATGATGATCGTGTTGTCCATCAACCGCGAGTTCTTCCAGCGTGTCCATGACGCGCCCCAGGCTTTCGTCCATACTTTTGATCATGGCGGCCATGACGGCATTGTCCTGTGCGCCTCGCGGATCCTTCTTCTGCTCGAAGTACGTGCGGTAGTCTTCCTTGCACTGATACGGCGCGTGCACGGCGTACTGCCAGAAGTTGAGGTAGAACGGTTCGTCCTTCGCATCGCGTAGGAATTTAATGGCCTCGTCCGTCAGACGATCCGCGATGTATTCGCCCTCCGGACCGTCCGGCAGGTTGTCGATGTGGTAGGGCGAAAAGTAGCTCGGCGGACCCGGCCAACGTCCACCTGCCGACGTTCAGGTCGAACCCCTGATTTTCCGGCCAATATTTTTCGTCATGGCCCAAATGCCATTTCCCGACAAATGCCGTGCGATACCCGGCGTCATGAAGCGCCTCGCCGAGCGTGTATTCTTCCAGCGGCAGATACCGTTGGTCGCGCGGCAACAGCATCTCTTGCGTCGGCGGACCCGTCTCCGGCATCAGTGGCGTGTCCAGCATCGGAAGATGACCGCCCGCCGAAGTGATGTGCGTTCGCGCCGGGTATTTCCCCGTCATGATGCTCGCCCGCGTCGCCGAACACAGCGGCGCCGCGGAATAGGCGTTGGTGAACCGCATCGATCGCGCGGCCAGCCGTTCCACATTCGGCGTCTCGTAATACCGGCTCCCGTACACCGTGGAATCCATCCACCCCATGTCGTCGACGAGAAAGAGCACCACGTTCGGACGGCGAGCCGCCGCCCGCGCCGCGCCACCCAGCAAGCTTAGCGCACCCGCGGTTGCGACGCCGGCCAGAAACTCCCGGCGACTGACGGCATCAAGTTGTCCTCGGCTACTGCCCATGATCGTCCCCCGCGTTTTGCCAAGCCTTCTGAATCGCACGATTCACTGCATGTACCCTCGGAATCGCGTCACTGCAACGCAATGTGACTTGCGCCCACAGTGTGTTAGACTCAAAATGCGAACGGCAACCCTTGTCATCATAAGGAAGGAGCGAGCATGTCGAAGAAGCCAATTCCACGCCGGGATTTCTTGAAGACCACAACGGGCCTGTGCGCCGCGGCATTGGGTGCGCCGTTCTTGAATGCGTTGGCGCAGGCGCCGAGCAAGCCCAATATCCTGTTCATCCTCGCCGACGACTTGGGGTGGAGCGACCTCGGCTGCTACGGCAATACGTATCACGAGACGCCCAATATCGATAAGCTCGCGTCGCAAGGAATGCGTTTTACCGATGCCTATGCGGCGTGCCCCGTGTGTTCGCCGACGCGCGCGAGCCTTATGTCCGGCCAATACCCCGCGCACGTCGGCGTGACGGATTTTATCACCGGGCATTGGCGTCCCTACGAAAAGGTGCTGGCCACGACCAATCGGACACAGTATCTGCCGAACGAAGTTGTGACCTTCGCAGAGGCGTTAAAACCCGCGGGCTACGTGTCCGGTTCCTTTGGCAAGTGGCATCTGGGCGGTCGCGAACATTTCCCTGATAAGCAAGGATTCGACGAGTACGTCGTTACCGGCGGATGGGCCCATTTCGGCAATTCATCGCAACCGGATATTCACATTACGAAGGATCAGCACTTGACGGAAGTCCTCGCCGACAAAGGCATCGAATTCATGCGGGCGCATCGGGATCAGCCGTTCTGTCTGTACCTCTCTCATTTTGCGGTGCATATTCCCCTGGAAGCGCGGCAGGAGGCCATCCTGAAGTACGCCAATAAGCCCGAACAGAGTGAAGAGGTCTGCAATCCCGTCTATGCCGCCATGCTCGAGCATCTCGACACGAGCGTGGGACGCGTGCTGGACGAACTCGATGCGCTGGGGATCGCCGACAACACCATCGTCTTCTTCTACTCCGACAACGGCGGGCTTCATCAGATGTACACGGGCCAAGGTCCTATCGTCACCAGCAACGCGCCGTTGCGCGGCGAAAAGGGGATGCTGTACGAAGGCGGTATCCGCGAACCGCTCATCGTGCGCTGGCCGGGCCACATTGCACCCGGCACTGAATGCCATGAGCTGGTATCCACGCCCGACTTTTATCCCACCTTCCTCGACGCGGCGGGCGTGGACAGCCCCGCCGGCGAGGCACTGGACGGCGAGAACATCATGCCTTTGCTTACCCAGTCGGGCGGGCTGAAACGGGACGCGATTTACTGGCACTATCCCCATTACCACCATTCGTCGCCGGCTGGCGCGATTCGTGAGGGTGACTGGAAACTGATCGAGTTCTATGAAGACGGCCACCTGGAGCTGTACAACCTGCGGCAAGATATCGGCGAAAAGGTGAATGTGGCGCCTCAGTTTCCGGAACGTGCCGAGGCGCTACGCACGAAACTCGCCGCGTGGCGTGAGTCCGTCGATGCGGAGATGCCGGTTCCAAACCCGGACTACGATCCCGCCCGCGCGAAAGAGTGGGGGAAACACCCAGCCGCGGGTAGGGACGCCATTTGGCAATTGATAGGCGTGGCGTTACAATCGCTCGCATAGTCTTGCGACCATTTTCCGCCGCTATGCGGTGACGGTTGGTCGTCGAATTCGGGCTTTCCCACGCCCGTATGAGAGGAGGGCTTCGTAATGATGTCCGTGAACAACCTGCAACCCGCCGCACTCAGTCAAATCATGGAGGGGGCCGCAGACGATGCCGTCTACTAGCCTGTTGGCCGATATAAAGAGCGACAATGACGACGTACGTACTGCGGCATGGCTGCGTGCATCGGATGTGGGCATTGCAGCAGTCGGGCCACTGGCCGTGCTCGTCGCAGAACAACCCATGGAAATCTCGCGGGCCGCGAAACGTGGAATTGGCAGATCGTTCGCCAAAGCGGGCGTCCCGGAGCGGACGCCGAACGTGCGGCAGTCACGGCGGCGTTGGTCGATCTCCTCAATGATTCGCAACCTCTCGAACTTCGTCGCGACGTTCTGTGGATGCTATCGGAGGTCGGGGGAGACGACTGCGTTGAGCCCGTCGCGGCGCTGATGCCCGATAACGACCTTCGCGAAGACGCGCGCATGACGCTCGAACGGATTCCCGGTGATGCGTCGCTCGCCGCGCTGAAGTCCGCCCTCGATACCGTGCCGGATGAGTTCAAAATCAATATCGCGCAATCGCTTGCGACAGCGCGGCGTGGAGGTCCCCGGACTTCCCTGCCAGAAGATGGTTCCGACAAAATCGACGAACGTTACGCCCGTCACGAGCGAACAAGCGCAACAAGGGTAAGCGAGGTATTCCATGAAGAAATCAACGAATCAACGAAACGCGCTTACCCGGCGCGCGTTTCTTGCGGCCGCCGGCGCTGCGGCCAGTCTCCCGGCAATCCTTCCGTCCCGTGTACTCGCCGCGGAGGGCAAGCCCGGCGCGAACGATCGATTGACCATTGCCCATATCGGTGTCGGCGGCATGGGTGGTTATCACCTCAACGACATAAAGCGGTTTGTCGAGTCGGGCGACGTGAGCATTGCCGCCGTGTGCGACGCGACGAAAACCGTCTGGCCGCTGCCGTCGAGAAGGCCGGGCCCGGTGTCGTGACCGTACCGTGATTACCGGTACATTCTCGATCGCAAGGACATCGACGCCGTCATCATCGCGACGCCCGACCATTGGCACGCCGTACAGATGGTCCACGCCTGCGAGAGCGGGCAAGCACGTCTACGTCGAAAAACCTGCGTGCTGTACCGTCGAGGAAGGCACGGCGATGATGAAGGCCGCGCACGATAATCACGTCGCGGTGCAGGTCGGTTCCCAAGGCCGTTCACAGCCCGAGGCGTACTTGGCGCATCGTTATCTTGCCAACGGCGTTATCGGCCACATCGATCGGGTCGATTGCTTTCACTATGCGAGCCCGACCGACGAAAACCCGGTTCCGGACAGCGATCCGCCGCCCGAGTTGGACTGGGACTTGTGGCTGGGACCCCTCCATTGGCGTCCCTACAACCAGCGCTATTGCCCCGGCATCTTCCGCTGGCCATGGAATCCGGCGGCGGTCAGATCCGCGACCGCGGCGCCCATGTCATGAGCTGCGCCATGTACTGGATGGAAGCCGACGGCACGGGGCCGGTAACGGTCGAAGCCACCGGCACTCCGCCGAAGAAGGGGCTGTGGGACGCGTGCGTCGACTCAATGTGACGTATACGTTCAAGGATCCCGATTGGGTGCTGACCTGGAATCAGCCCGGCGAATCCGGTGCCGAAGGAAGAGCGGGGCCCCGAATGAAGGTCGCATCACCCGTCCGGGTTACGGCGCCGTGTATCACGGCGACAAGGGTACTTCCACTCACTGGGGCGGCGACGGCGGCACCTGGGCCGAGCGAAAGGCCGCGAATGGCAACCCCCGCCCGGCGCAAAGAACGTCTACAAGAGTCCCGGCCACATAGGAGGACTGGTTCATCGGCATTCGGACCGGCAAGAAGACGATCATGAACGTCGACGCGGCCGTCGGCGTGGCCGACCTCTGCGTCCTCGGCAACCTGTCGTACCAACTCGGACGAAAACTGAATTGGGACGGCAAGAACCGCCGCGTCATCAACGACGAAGCTGCCAATCGCGTGCTGGGGCGTCCCCAACGGCACCCGTATCATTTGTAAAGGGAGACAGTCCCTTCCGATGGCTGGGATTAAGGATATTCGATTAAATGGTGGCGAATGAGAACGAATCAGAATCTACTGAAGCGGATGGCGGCGTATCTTGCCGGTAAGCTGCGGTGCGAGCCCGCCCTGCTGCAAACTCTCCGGCCTGCATCTGGTGTCGAATCAGTCGAATGAGCCGGATGTACCGCTTCGAATTGCGCTGTCTCCGCGGTGCACGATCATGGTGATTCCGGACGGTGAGTTCGAACGGCTGGAACCAAAGTTTTGTACGCTACGCGATTTGCACTTTATCACCATATCCGACATCCTCAATCTCCTTCTTCCCAGCGTTACTAAACTGGGCTATCGACTTCGTCACGGAGTGTTCACCGGTGCCGGCCTGCCTCCCGCCTTGTCGGCCGCGGTGCGCCATCTGACTCCGGCCGATTCCTCATCGCTCGATGATCTCCGCCAGATGTCACACCCCTTGGAATGGAGCCACAGCGGCATTGAAAGAGGATCGGAGAACGCTTATGGGTATTTTGCCGACGAACGGCTGGTTGCATTCGCCCACTACACCGTAGACGGTGACGTCGCCGAATTGGGGGTCCTTTGTCACCCCGAGTTCCGAGGTCGTGGCTACACCGCGGCGGCTACCACAGCCGTCATTCGGGAGACCCTGGAAAAGGGGCTGCTTCCGGTTTATCAGACCCTCTCCGAGAACCGGCCTTCCGTACGAATGGCCTCGAAACTGGGGTGTGTGTTTTTCACGGAAACATTCAAGGTGCATCTTACGGAATGATGCTGGATGCGCGTGCGGGCGCAATCGAATGCGAGTCGTGTAAGATGGATTCCCGCTTTCGCGGGAATGACGGTCTCGGGCTTCGCGACATATTTCACCTGCATCGTCATTCCCGCGAAAGCGGGAATCCATCTTCACAGGTATGTCGTGAGAATGATCAGCAGCAGCCTTCAAGACAAGTCGGAGGAGTGATCGAATGCCGGGTTCGATTTTCTTCAACAGTTTACTTTGCACTACGGTTCTTGCGGCCGTCCTTGGCGCAGGCCAATCACGCGCACAAGACCCGTGGGTAATCTACAAGGGCGCCGATGGTCCCGGTATGGGCAAGCACATCGTCCTGGTTTCCGGCGACGAGGAGTACCGCTCCGAAGAAGCGCTCCCGCAACTCGGCAAGATCCTTGCCCAGCGTCACGGCTTCACATGCACCGTTCTCTTTGCCATCAATCCCGAACCGGAGCCATCGATCCGGATTACAACAAGAACATCCCCGGTCTGGATGCCCTCGATGACGCGGACCTCATGATCATCTTCACCCGATTCCGTGACCTGCCGGACGACCAGATGGAACACATCGACCGCTACCTCAAGTCCGGCAAACCGGTCATCGGCATGCGGACAGCGACCCATGCCTTCAAGACCGCGCCCGAATCCAAGTGGGTCTACTACAGCAACGGTTACAGAGGCGACCGCGCCGAATGGAAGGACGGGTTTGGGCGGCTCGTACTGGGCGAGAAATGGGTCACTCATCACGGCAAGCACAAGTACGAAAGCACGCGCGGCGTCATCGCACCCGGCGCGCAGGACAACCCGATCTCCGTGGTATCGAGGACGGCGATATCTGGGCCCCGACCGACGTCTACGGCGTGCGTCTCCCGCTGCCCGGCGACAGCACGCCGCTCGTGCTTGGCCAGGTGTTGGCGCACGGCGACGTGTTCGATGAGCACGACCTCTTCTACGGCATGCGCCCCGAAACCGGCGCGCCGGTGGAAGGCGAGAAGAACGATCCCATGATGCCCGTCGCCTGGTCCAAGTCCTACCAACTCCCGGGCGGCGCGAAAGGCAAAGCCTTCACCACCACCATGGGCGCATCGACGGACCTCCTTTCCGAAGGCGTGCGTCGCCTCCTCGTCAATGCCGTTTACTGGTGCCTCGACCTGA
>CAVUWV010000014.1:0-356343 GCA_963745075.1 Candidatus Hydrogenedentota bacterium
GATGAAGGAACGCACCTTCGCGGCTTTGTACTTCACGCCGAAATCCGAAGGCGGTCCGGGCGGATTCGATTTCAAGGTATCGGATGAGCCCATTTACGCCGCGCCGGGCGGAGGGATTCAGTAACGTGCGCACTTGGTTTACAGCGGTCGTAGCGTTCGCGATTTTGCTCGCGGGATGCGAGTCGACCGACAAGGACTCGAAGCTGCCCGTGATTTCCGCGTCCGGCAAGAGCGCCGCGGATCGAGGAACGGTCTTTCTGAAGGTATTTCTCGATGACGACGTGCGTGCCAAGGCGCCGGTGGACATGCAGATCAAGATCGACGACAAGCCGGTCATCAATCGTTCGTTCAGCTTTGGACCGTCCAGCGACGACGGTCAGTACCAGATTACGCTGCCCACCGGAAGCCATACGTTGAGCGCGACATCATTGCGCGGCAAGACGCAGATTTCGAGACGCTTTCGGGTGGGCAGAGGCGACAAGAAGTTTATCGAACTCTACGTCACCGATCAGGGGCGCGTTAAATTGACGCCCCAATCCAAGATCCGAATCCTCAAATTTGTCATCAAGCACCGCCGGAAACCGCAGCAGAAGAGTTTCAATCCGGCGATGTGGATGCGGCTGTCGGCTCATCGAACCGATCCTGGACAACCCGCAGCGAGGCGCAACGAACCCGCATGCCGGCTTACTTTCCGGACCGGCGCCGCACGGAATCAGCGTCCAGACCAATGGGGCGAACGCATGAGCGACAACGGGAAGAGCATGGCAGGGGAAGTCGAATTGGAGACCGTTGAATCCGCGCCGTCATCGTGGCAACGGACGTGGCGAGATCGTCGCCGAGAAGGTTACTGAGACAAGCGGCCCGGTGGAAGTATTCGATACGCTGCAAAGCCGGATTTTGACCCATTGGCCGGAGGCGCAATCGATTCTCGAACGCAAGATGCCCGCGCCGCGCACGGCTATCGTGTATCCCACGTACGTGTGCAATCAGGATTGCCTCTGGTGCGAATACAACGCGGAGAACACGAACAAGAATCTGGACCGCGTCATGTCGCGCGACCGGCTCTTTGCGCTCATCGAAGATTTGCGGAGTCTGGGGGTTCGCGGCGTCGAGTTTTGCGGCGGCGGCGAACCGACACTCCATCCCAATCTCGCGGAACTCGATTCGCGACATGCATGAAAAGGGGCAGAGCGTGGGTTTGCTGACCAACGGCACGAAGTTGAAAGGCGAGTTGGCGTCGGCCTTGGTGGATTGCGCCAGCTACGTGCGCGTTGGGTTTGATGGCGCTACTCCGGAGACGGCCAACGCGGTTAAGCGTCCCAAAACGCCGGAAGCCCGGTTCGAAGCGGTTTGCGACAACATCGCCGCGATGATCGCGCTGCGGAACGAGCGAAAGACGAAGGTTAAGATCAGCATCAAGGTCGTGCTCGACCAAAACAACGTGCACGAAATGGAAGCGTGCGTGGTAGGTTGCGAAACGTCTCCACGTGGATTCGATCCAATTCAAGGCTGCGCGGTTGGTGGACTCCGAACTTACCCCGGAACAAAGCGAAGAAGTGAATGTGCGACTGGCGAGTCTGCGGCAGCAGCATCCCGGTATTGCCATCGTTGGCGGCACGGAAAAGATCAACATGACGACCCATTGCTGGCTCACGCCGCTGCAACTTACGGTGGACCCGATGGGTGAAGTGTATTTGTGCTGTTACTACCGGCACCGGAAAGATCGCCATTCGATTGGGAACTGTTTCGAGACGTCGCTGCACGACCTCTGGTACAGCGAGAAGCACTGGGAAGCCATCGACGGCATCCAGCCGCACGAATGCAACAATCTGGACTGCCGATTCGTGAAGTACAACCAAATCATGGACGAAGTCATGGTGCATAACGATGCGCAGTTTGAGTTTATATAGTCGCGTTGAGAGTGCCGGACGCGCGTCAGAAGGGAACATCCCCCTTGATCCCCCTTCAAAGGGGGAATTTCGCCGATCAGTGTTCCGACTGAGATGCCCGTGCTTGGGGTGTTGGGATGAAGGTACTCCTGCTGAATCCTCCGGGGGCGTTTTGCCGTGCGGGCTCGCGGTGGCCGCATAAGCGGAAACCGAAGGCGGTCGGTATTGACTACCACCCGTTTCCGTTTCAACTAGGGTATGCCGCGTCGCGTCTGCTTGCAGACGGTCATGAGGTTGATCTGCTCGATTGCATCGCCAACCGGATTGGTCTTGGACGAGCTGGGCCGCATCTGCGACGAGTTCGATCCCGATATCGTGTTCATGGAAACCAGTGCGCCCAGTTGGTCTGATGACCTCGCGACCATGCGCGCGCTGAACCGGCCTACCATCGCCGGCGGCGCGCATGCGACGGCAACGCCGCAGGAACATATCGAGGCCGGGTTTACGCGCCGTAATTCACGGGGAATACGACCAGGCGATCGGCGAAGCCATCACGCTGGAACCCCGAGCCGTGGCTCGCGACGCAGGACGCACCCGCAACCGAGTTCGTGCCGCTGGTTCGCGATTTGGATGCGCATTCCACGTCCTGCCTGGGAACTCATGACGATGGAGAAGTACAATGACCCATTCTGTCTGGGGCGGTCCGTTACCGTGCTCACGTCGCGCGGTTGCCCGCTCGAATGCGGTTTCTGCACGATCGCGCCCTTCGCCGGAAAGCGCAACTACCGGCGGCGGGAACCCAAGCACGTCTGCGATGAGATTCAGGAACTGATCGACCGCTATCATCCCGACGAGTTTTACTTCGATGACGACACGATTACGATCAATCGGAAGCATATTCTGGCGCTGTGTGACGAGATCGAACGCCGCAACTTCGGTATTCCATTCAGCTGCATGGGGAACGCGGTGATTCCTACGGACGTCATCGCTGCGATGGCCAAGGCGGGTTGCCGCGCGATCAAATTTGGTGTCGAGAGTGGGGATCCCGACGTGTTGCGCCAAATCCCCAAGGATCAGGATCCGAAAGACGTGGTCCGTACCGTAAACGATTGCCGGAAACACGGCATTCAAACCCATGCCAACTTCCTGTTCGGCCTTCCGGGCGAATCGCGGGAGAGTGCGTTGCGGACCATCGATTTTGCCTTGGGGCTGAATACGCACACGTTGCAATTCGCGATTGCCACGCCGTATCCCGGGACAAATTTCTATGAGCGTGCGAAGCAGAATGGCTGGCTGACCAAGGAAAGCTGGATGCAGTTCGACCCGGCTGGGGAAGCCGTCGTGTCGTATCCCGGCTATACCGCCGACGACATCGCGGCTATGTACGACTTGGCGTGGAGCCGGTGGCAGTGGCACATGCTCACCCGTCGCCCGCGGACGTTGCTGCACCATTTTGGCAATGCGTTTCGCCGGGAAGGACTGGGAGGAATGGTCCGGCTCGGCAAGTACAGCGCGCAGCGCTTCTTCAAGGTCGTGGGAGCACACTGATGCGAATCGCGCTCGTCAATCCCAGTGTGCCGAAGTCGCTGAAGAAGGAAAACCTGGGGTTGGCGTACTTGTCCGCCACTTTGCAGGCCGACGGACACCAGACCCGAATCATCGACGAAATCGCGGGTCAGGATGTTGAGGCGGAACTCGACGACTTTCGCCCGGATATTGTAGGCATCTCATTCATGACGATGTATGCGTTGCGGGCGTACGAACTCGCCGATCGTATTCGGAAAGAACGTGGTCTGACGGTGGTGATGGGCGGTGCCCATCCCACGGCAATGCCGGAGGAAGCGCTGGAACACGGGGACTGCGTCATTCGCGGCGAGGCGGAGTGGACGTTTCCGCAGGCCATTACATCGGGCAAACTGGAAGGGATCATCGAGCCGCAAGTGCCGCCGGAATTGGATGTCATTCCCGAGCCGCGCCGTGACCAGCTCGATTTGGACCAGTACGCGGAAGCGGGGGAGGAGATCGCGGGATTCTCGTATCGCACGCTCGGGATCATTACCAGCCGCGGTTGTCCGTTTGTCTGCAACTACTGCATTAACTCGAAGCGGGAAACCAAACTTCGGTTTCATAGCCCGGATCGCGTCGTTGAGGAGATTCGTTACCTGGTCAGACCGGCATCATATCGAGAGCATCGCCTTTTTCGACGAGTTGATGGCGACGGACATCGATCGGTTCCGGGCGATTTGCGATAGCATGATTCAGGCGGATCTCAATCACCTGAAATGGGAGTGCCAGATTCATGCCCGGCGGATTCGGCCGGACGTACTGCAACTGATGAAACGCGCGGGATGCCTTCAGGTCACCATCGGATTCGAAAGTGGTAGCCAGCGCATGCTCGACCGCATGGTCAAGCACTCCTCCGTCGAGGCGAATATGGAAGCGGCGCGCCATATCCACGAAGCGGGCCTGCGCGTGCGTGGCTGCTTCATCATCGGAACGCCGGGGGAGACGGTGGAAGACGTCGAACTCACCCAGAAGTTCATTCGGAACGCGAAGATCGATTTTGCGTCGATCCACTACCTGACGCCGTATCCCGGCACCGCGTTGTTCGATGAGTTTAAGGATGAAATCCTGGGCGCCGGGATAACGTGGGACAAGTTTACCGCCGGCGATCCGGACACCTTCAATTGCAACAAGAGTATGTCGCCGGAGTTGCAGAAGCGGATGTTCCTGAAACTCAGCGCGCGGCAAGCATTCCGAAATTATTCCTGGCCTGAGATGGTCAAGCGCGCCATACGAAACCCCCGTCACGCCATCCACGTAGTCTCGAACAGTGGTTTGATTAAGAATCGCGTAATTCGGAAGTAAGAAACGTAACAAGATTCCTGTACGGGTGGGACGCGGAATGTAGCGCAGGCGTCTGGCCTGCAAAGTCGTCGGATATGAACTGAACAAGATGCAGGCGAGACGCCTGGGCTACATTCCTGCGCTTTTCGATGTGATTGTTTCGCAGTTTTTTCAGGGGTAAAACGAAACTGGGCCGCGAACCCAAAGGTTCGCGGCCGAGTTGTTATGCACTTGTAATCCCGATTAAAGTGATTCGAACTTCTTCTGGAAGGGGGTCCGGTCCTCGATCACTAATTGCTTCTTGGCGAGGAGTTCGAGCTTCTCTTCATAGCCTTCCGTGCGGGACGCGAAAATCTGCGCTTCGATATTTTTCTGCGCGGTCTCGTCGCCCACGTCAAGAACCGGAATCCGGCGAGCCTTCGGCGGCCGTGTTCTGATAGACGCCGATATGCTCGCCATCGAGGGTCCGGTAGTAGACGCCCCAGTTGCCATTCATCACGCATTCGGCCCAACTCATGGTCGTCGTACCGAAGCGGTCCGTAACCGGGAGTTCGGCGAAGAAGTATTCGCGCGACCGAGCGATTTCGAGTTCCTGGAGGTACAGCGCAGTGTAGGCGTCCAGCAACTTGGCGTCGACCCAGTTCATTCCATCCGCGCGCTGTTTCAATTCTTCCACTGCGGCGATTCGCGCGGCCCGGGAATATTTTTCGGGGGCCAGGGGCGGACTTTCGCGCACGAGGATTTCCAGCCGCTCGATGTTGCTCTCGAGCGTGTCCCGCGTAATCATGCGGCGCGTGTTCGCGTCTTCCAGTTTGCCAGTCAGCCCTCAAGTCGCGCGACTTCGGCGTTCAAGCCGTCACGTCGTGCCTGGGTGATGGCCGT
The DNA here is from genome assembly GCA_963745075.1 of Candidatus Hydrogenedentota bacterium. GTDB lineage: Bacteria > Hydrogenedentota > Hydrogenedentia > Hydrogenedentales > SLHB01 > JAHDWY01. The sequence continues at coordinate 5,619 of CAVUWV010000014.1, forward strand.
CTCGTTCACGAGCCGGTCGTACTCATCCTGGGCTTGCACGTATTCGGCGTTGGTCTGCTCGAGTTCGGCCTTGGCAGAATCCAATGGGAAGTGTACTGGGTCAGATCCTGTTGGGCGGTTTCCTTCTGGCCGTTCAGATCGCTGATGCTTTCTGAAGTTCCTTCTCCTCGGCGCGAAGCTTCTCAATCTGCGCAGTGATCGAGCACTCTCCGGTTCGACCGGCCGCTCAAATCTCGAACCTGGTTATTCAGGTCGCGCAATTTCCTGCTTCAGCTGGTGCCACCTGCGTCTTGCCGCGGGATTTACGGTGAACGGCATAAACGGGTCCGGCGAAGATACCGACCGCGAGCAACCCGATGATCAGCGCTACAATGCCAACCAATACGCCCTTGCCGCCGCCGCCACGACCGGCTTTCGCGGGCTGGGGTGCAGGCGGGGGCGTCATGGCCGTGGGTGCGGCCGTGTCGGGTCCGAAATCGGGTACCGGGGTGCCCTGATCGAAGCCGCCGCTACCGGCGCCACTTCCGAACGCGTCGGCGTCGAATCCTTGGTTGCCTTGATCGGCGCCGAACATGGGCGTCTCCATTGCCTGCGTGGGCGCCGAGGTATCGGCCGCGGCGCTGAATCCGCCGGTACCGCCGAAAGCGCTGTCGAAGAGGGGCGTGTCGATATCGGACTCGGGTCCGGGAGGCGCCACTTCGGGCGTTTCCGGGGTGAAGTCGCTGTCGGCGGAAAGATCCTGGAAGCCGGTTCCGGACGGAGTATCCAGACCGCTGTCGGACGACGGGGTTCCGAAGACGGGCGTGCTGCCGTATTCGGCGGGTGGCGGTTTTACCGCGCCGCCGGTCGGCTGCGGGGTCTCCACCGGGATGTCGCTGATTGGCGGCAATCCGCTGACACGTTCCTCCCCCTTGTCGGAGTCCGAATCGATCGAACTGAGTGGGGGAAGACCACTGTCGAAACCACCGCCGGCGGACGATTCAAAATCGCTCAACGGAGGCAGGTTTCCCAAATCACTCTCGCCACCCTCGCCGGATAGCGCACCGAAATCCGAGTCCCCCGAATCGGCCGTACCGAAAGCATCGCTTTCTTCATCTTTGCGTTCTTCGGAGTCACCCTGCTGGTTGCGGCTTTTATCGTCAGCCATCGAAACCACCTCCATTGTATTGTAGAAGCTGGAGTTATCACCTCGCGTAACAGCGTCATTCTAACATGGGGTATAGGGGGTGTCAAGAAATCCCTACCCCAAAATATAGGACCCCGCGAGTGGTCCCATGTCCCTGTAAATCAAACAATTCCGCGTATCTATCCCGGGTTTGGCGCGGTCGCAAGACGGGCGTCAATCCGGTTATGAATTCTGCGAAATTATCATGATTGGGATACCCCGAATCCCGAAGCTACTCTACGGCATTACAACCCCGATGGTCAACAGTAAATTCGCGTAGATTCGTTGTTCGCCCGTTACGACTTGCAGGCAGGTCTCGGGACCCGATGCCTCCTCGTAGAATTCGAACCGTCCGAACCGTGTCAATTCGTGGTCGGGCATCATGTGTTGAAACTCCGCGAAGATGGCGGGATCGGGCCCGTCCGCGGGTTCCATGACGGCGGCATCTTCAATGGGGATCACCGTGAGCAATGCGGACAACACGTCCGTAACGGTGACCATGCCCGGTGCGAGATTGAGATAAACCAGGGATGCGTTTTCGCCCAGGCAAGTGCTCGCCGGGTAGTTCCCGTCGGTAATAAGGATGCGTGAGCCGTGCCCTGCGGCGGCCAAGGCCTCCAGGATTTCCGGGTGAAGGAGTCGTTGCTTGAGCATGGTGTTGCCTGTCCTTGTGCTACGCGCCGCCTATGACGGTTGCGGCGCCGTGCTCCCCGCAGCGGGGAGAGCGCCTAAGATTCGTATCCAGTTCGTCGGCCAATTCCGGGAACTGGGTTTTGACTTGTTCGGCCAGATGTTTGGCTTCGTCCAGCCGCCCGGTGGCGAGAAGGCTCTGAATCAGCCCGACTGCCGCGGACTCGATCAGCGGCCGGTTGGAATCGGTTGGGGTTACCCGCAGCAACGAAGCGAAATGCGCGGCCGCCTCGTTGTAGCGCTGTTGGCCCATGAAGATACGGCCCAGGGAAAGTTGGGCGTCCAGTTCATCGTCCCAGTAGGTATTCTTGGCGGGGCTTCCTTCCGGTTCCGCGTTCTTTTTCATTCTGGTAGAGATCGACGACGCGTTCGTAGGAGCGCCGGGCGCCGGGAATGTTGTCGAGAAGATCCTGATACGTGACGGCCAGGTTGTAGGTTACGCGGATGGAGTTGGGATTGTCTTTCAAGGTTGCGACGTAGATCGATTCGTTGCTCCGCCAGTCCTGATTTCGGACCACGGTCAACCCGATGAAGCACAGGCAGGCGGCATAGGCGACGACGGCGATGGCGGTTCTGGCGCGAACGCTTTGCAACGCCATTGCGGCTAACTCGAAGAGTGCCCACAAGAACCCGGCGAGGGGAACGTACATCCAGTGTTCGGCCATGGGGGCGTTCAAGGGGAAAATACCGGAAACCGGCAACCAGGCGAGGAGGAAGATGGCCATGGCGGTCCAGAGGCGGGGCCGTTTCGTCACCACCGCCCACACCGCGATGCCCACACATGCCGCGAGCAGGAGAGTCCCGGCCAGGGCCGCCAATCCACCGACGTCGGCCAACGTACGTTCCATGTGCAGACCGGTGGGAATGAAAATGAGCCGGATATATAAGGCAAAGGCCTGGAGGCTTTCATACAAGCGTTGACCGAACCCCGGGGTGTTCCCGGCTGCTTGCTCTGGGCTGAAGTTGAGCACCGTTGCCCGCAGTGCGAGATAGATCCCGGTGACTACCGCAGACGCGATCAGCGCGGGGATGGGCCGGCGGGAGTTTTGCGGCGTTTTCGCATCCGCCTTCGATGCGCCGAGGCGCGCCGCCACAACCATTGCCAGGATCAAGACGGGAAAGATGAGTGCGGATTCCTTGCACAACAGGGCCAGGGCGATGCATATCGTGCTCAGAATGGCGTAGGCGATGTGCCGTGGCGTTGAAGCCGACCGGAGCGCGAAGAGCAATCCTGCAAAGCCGAAGGTCGCTGCCATGGGGTCGGCCCGGCCGCTGATGTACGCGACGGCTTCCGTCTGCAGGGGATGGACCACCCACAGCACCGGGACACAGGCTTGCACGATCCGCGGCGCGCCGAATTGCGCCAGGAGAAAGAAAAGGAGTATGCCCGCCGCCGCATGCCAGAGCGCATTGCTGACGTGGAAGAGGAAGGGGCTTACATCCGGGACGCCGAATTTCGTTTGGGAAGGTTCGTGCCCCGAGGTGGTAAGTGCGTAGTCGACGGCGAAAGAGAGGGAAACCAATGGACGGTAAAAGTTGCCCTGTCCTCTGCCGTAGGCGTGTTGATCTTTCGTGAAAAGCGCCCCGATTCGTGCGTTCTTGACGTCTTCGTGCAGGAGTACGGAGGATGCGTCGTCCCAAACGAACGCATTGGAAAATGTGTTAGCGTAGGCAATCAGCGTGGCGGCGAGAATTCCCGCCACGACCAGTGCGCGAAATTGGGCGTCGGAAATTATGGCCATGATCGCAGATACACCTCGAACTGGTCGCCGGTCTTCAGATACTCCAGCAACATACCTCGACGTTTGCCGACTATTTTTTTGAACTTCAGGCCCAGAAACTCGTCGCCCTCACGAACGCGAAGATGTTCCACTTCCCCGGTCTCGGGCAGGTAGACCTCGATAAACGCATAGATCACGGGCGGGTCCTTCTCGCGGTCCTCATACCAGCCCCGCAACATGACGACCGGCCGGTTCTTCTCGATGGTCGCCCACTCCTTGTAGCGGGGGACCCGGGAGTTATTGGGCTCGACAATCGTAATAAGATCGCAAATCAGTAACACCGCCAGCCCGTTCTGAGCGCTCCGGGCGACTTTCAGGACGTCCTCCAGATGGCGGACGACCTGGCGGAGCGCTTCCTTGCCCTCCGGTGTGCCCCGATACTTCTCCGTCTCCTCCTTCAAGTGCTGCTTTAGCGGCTTACCGAAGGCCGGAGGCACGGGTGTTTGCCGGGTCAACGCCGGAACGAACTGATACAGCGGCTGCAGTCCTTTTTCGATCTCCGCGGCAATCGCTTTTTCGGTCGTGGGACCTTTGCCCGGGGGCGAAGGGGGCGGAGGCAACTTGCCCTCGTCACACCCGGTGCAGATAAGAAGCGACCCAATCAGGACGCACACGATCGAACGTTTCGAAACGACACGCTCCATGATAACGCCAGAGCCCGGTCCGTTGTACGGGGTTATTTGTAGACGTCGAAGGTCTGGTCGGTTTTCTTGTACTTCAGCCGGACACCCTTGTTGTCGCCGATGATTCGTTCGAGGATCAGGCCTTCAAACTCCTCGCCTTCCCGGACCTGTTCGTGCTTCGTTTCGCCGGTCAACGGCAGGTAGATGTCGAGGAATACATTCGTAACGCCGTCGATCTCCATGATGCCCTTCATCGTCACCCGGGGGCGGCTCTTTTCGTCGATGGCGCGTTGGCGGTAACGCTGGGTTCGGGTGTTGCCGGGGTCGAGTATGTCGACGGCGTCACACAGGTTTAACACCAGGTTCCATTGCTCCGATTCGTGGGCGGCCTTGAGCATTTGTACGAAGTCGTTGGTCAAGCGATTCTGCGCACTGTTTCCATTGAGTTCGGTTTTGAGGCTCGCCACCTCTTTGGAGAGGGTTTCCTTAAGCTCTTTTGCGCTATTGGGAGCCGGGGTTATCAACGGCTTGACCTTTTCCAGCACCCGGGATTCGAGTGCTTGCGCGGTCGGGGGCGGTGGCGGCGGAGGCGGAGGCGGTGGTGGTGGCTCTTTCTTACACGCGCTCAAGGCGATTAGACACAGAACGGCCAACACGGCAAATCGTTTCATCTTGAATCCCTCTGTTCTCGCTTACCTACCCGAGCCCCCCGCCGGACGGATCTCGTGCGACGGTGAAACCCTAGTATAGGCATACTTGACAGGGTAAGACAAATTTATTGACACATTGGAAGGGATCCGACACGCCACGGCCGATCGTGTGGACTCCCCCGGAATTCTGACGCGCGCATAACACTTGCGCTGTAATCTTTGTGAGCACGGTGCGTTCGAGATACGGCACAGGCTCTTTGGCTTGACCGTGGGCGCGCGAGAATTCCTCAACAGTGAGCCTATCGTTCTTATCGAGAGCATTGCTCACCGCTGCCTGGGACAACGCTCGATGAGGCAAGGCCGGTGGGGCGGTGAGAGATGCGAACTAACCGGCCACCATGCAAGAGCTTGACGGAAGGCAGCAACACTTATGTCTTGGGTGGTTTCCTTGCCGACTCGCCACTTTATGTACTATGATAATGGTGGAAGCTGGTTGTGCATTCCTCCTCGGTCGGAATCCCGGGGGGACGGAAGGGAGTTTGATGAGCAAAATTCTAATCGTGGACGATGATGTCGACTTGGCCGAATTGCTTCGGACGAAGCTGAATGACGAGGGGAACGAAGTCCGGATCATTCATTCCGGCGAGGGCGCGTTCGAGTTGGCCAAGGACTTCAAACCGGATATGGCCATACTGGATATCATGTTGCCCGGCGTCACCGGATATCAGATCTGCCGGCGGCTGCGTAAAGACCCGGAACTGTACAAGATCGGTATTCTAATTCTCACGGCGCTGGGCGAGGAGCCTGAAGTCCAACACGGTCTGGAACAGGGCGCGGACGATTTTCTGGCCAAACCGTTCAAGCTGGACCATTTAATTGAGAAGATCGCGGGGTTGAACGCACTACGGGATTCGATCGATCGGCGTAACCCGGTGACGAATCTGCCGGGGACGGAGGCCATCAAGCGGGAAATCAACCACAAGTTGGCCCGGGGCATGGCCATCGCCGCGTGTTATATCGACATCGTCGGGTTCAAAGCCTATTGTGCGGCCTACGGTCAGCAGGGACAGAAGCGTGCGTTGGAATACATGTCGCAAACGCTCGTCAAGCTGGTTCGCAATATCGGGCTTTACGAATGTTTTGTCGCTCACCTGGGTGGGGAACATTTCGTGGTTCTCGTAAATCTCGGGGACTACGAACGTTTTTGCAGTACCCTCATGCAGACTTTCGACACGACGGTCGGTCAGCTTTATTCGGCGAAAGAGGTCCAGCGGGGTTTCGTTGCCGCGACGGATCGCAAAGGGAACGAAGCGAAGTTTCCGTTGATGCAGTTGTCGATTGGGGTGGCGCATACGCAATTCCGCCATTTCAAATCCGCCAAGAAGATGTTTGAAGTATTGGCGCAAACGCGCCAGATGGCCAAGCCGAACGGGAAGAGCGTCGTATTCGTCGATCGGCGTCACGCCGACCGCTGATTCCCGAAAGTCGCCGCTCGGGATCGGGAAGTATTTGTAGGACAGGAATCATTGCCGTCCTACTTAGACGCGCTCGTCGTCGTATCCGGCAAGCGTGGGGCGGGTACTTTGCGATACGTCGAACGAGTACGGACGAGAGGACGCAGTAGAGCGAAAACCGCGTTTTCCCTTGCCGCGACTTCCATGTGTCGCGGCAAGCCAGGGCCACGATCACGGATCGAGTGCAAATGACTTGAAGGCGGGGTTGTCGAGCAACTCCTGTGCGAGGCGCTCGTAACCGGCGCGGATGGGATGACTCGCGTCGGCGTACATATCACTGGGAAGCAGATCCGGGGCGACAAACGCTGCGTTCTCGGCGTCCAGCCAGGCGATCATGCCCGCGCGCCGATCCTGATAGACTTTCCGGTTGGCCTCCGTCAACATGTGTTCGTTAAACGGTCCCAGGATCACGAAGACGTGGTCGCCCCGCCGCTGTAACGTGTCCAATGATTCCTTGAAGAACTGCCATTGAAGTGACTCGTCCAGCGGAACCCAATCGAAATCCTGTTGTCGCATGCCTCGCTGCTCCCAGGGAATTGGTTCACTCGGAGGGGTGTCGCCGTCTTTGGGAAGAACGCCGGTGAGGGGCGCCAGCGGGTTGGTATATGGATGGTCCATACTCCACGCGGGGATGCCCTTGTTGCCGTAGTACGCGATGCGCAAGTGGCCCGTCCACGACAGGAACGACGAATCCCGATCGATTGCGACGGACAAGCGGTCGGCAAGCGAAGCGGAGTAACTGGGGACCTCGGGATAGAACTGGGGCACCAGGATCGGATGATTGAAGCGCCGCGCGCGTTCGTCGCGAAGATCGTGGCGTTTCGAGGCGAGCCACAGGGGATTGAGGTGAAGCACGACCTTTCGGTCGGCAATCGCTTCCCCGTAATACCGGATCAGGCCCGCAAGCGCAACCGGGTGGCTCCCGTTTACGCCCATGTTGGCAAAGCGGTCTTCGCCCACGGAAGCGTTGAGGAAATGGGACAAGGTCCCGTCGCCGACGACGTATTGGCCCCAGATCACGGAATCGCCTATGATCGGGATCTGGGACGTCGTGGCGACGTCGTCCGCGTAGCGTTCGTAAAGCCAGTAATCGTTGCTGAGGGCGTAGGGAATCCGGTAATCAGGACCCGGCGAAAACGTTTCGTAGCGTTTCCATAGGAACGGAAGGGCGAAGTAGCAGACCGTTAGAATTGCAGCCGCCACCACCCATTGGGCGGCGGTGAGTCGCAAGGCGTTCGAGGCGAAGGGGCCGTCTTCGTCGTGCCGGTCGCTGTCGTTTTTGGTCTCTTTCATCGTTCCTATTCTCGTGCTAGAACTGGAAGTAGATAAACGCTTGATCGCTGCCTGCCGGGAATATGGCGACATACAACAGCATGAAAACCACGCCGCCAATGCGTACGGGGGTCCAGTCCAGCACGTGTTTCGCGCGCGATTCATAGACAAACTGATAGGTCCAGAGCGCCAAGATCAGCCCCATGGCCAACAGGGGGAATTCGGGGTTCGCCCAGCCGCCCGTCACCATACGGCTGAGGATGGTCCACGCCTGCGGCATATCCTGTGCGCGGAAAAATACCCAGGTCAACGTCACGAACGCGAAGATCAGCATTTGCTTGCAGAATTTTGGAACGTAGGTCCGGTAGAACCGGGTGCGTTCCAGTTCGCGGGTCGCGACCCGGCCGATGGCGTGCATGGTGCCCCAAACGACAAAGGTCCACGCGGCGCCATGCCAGAGGCCCGATATCACCATCGTCAGGAACATGTTGCGGTACGTTGCAGAGGTGCCGCCCCGGTTCCCACCCAAAGGTATGTACACGTAGTCCCGGAACCACGTGGACAGACTGATGTGCCACCGTTCCCAGAAATCGCCGAGTCCAGTGGCGAGGTAGGGATTGTTGAAGTTCAGCATGAAGCGGAATCCCATCATGCGCCCGACGCCACGCGCCATATCCGTGTAGCCGCTGAAGTCGCAGTAGATCTGCCAGCCGAAGGCGAAGGTGGCCAGAATCAGCGCGGGGGACGACTGATGTTGGGGGGCGGAATACACCTGGTCGACGTATTGGGCCAGGTAGTCGGCGATGGCCACTTTTTTGAAAAGGCCCACGACGAACAGCGAAAACCCGTCGATAACCGCTTGGGTGGTGATGGTGGTTTCGCGCTGTAGCTGCGGCAGAAGATTGGCCGCGCGTTCGATGGGGCCGGCCACCAACTGCGGGAAGAGCGAGACGAATGCCGCGAATCGAATGAAGTTGGGTTCCTTCTCGATATGACCGCGGTAGTAGTCGATCGTGTAGCTCATCGATTGAAACGTGTAGAAGGAGATCCCGACTGGAAGCAGTACGCCCGGTGCGGGCAATTGATACGCCAATCCGCTGGACGTGAACAACGCGTTGAGATTGTCCGTGACGAATCCGGCGTATTTGAAGAACCCGAGGAGGCCGAGGTTATTGACGACGCTGACGGCGAGCCAGGTTCGCCGCCACGAGCTGCGTGCCATCATGAGTACGACGGCGTAGTCGAGCACGGTGGAATAGACGATGAGCAGGAGATACAGGGGATTCCAGGCGCCGTAGAAGACGTACGAGGCTGCCAGCAGCCACCAACTCCGATACCGGGTGCGGCGAAGCACCAGGTGGACCGGATACACCACCAGAAAGAATAGCGCGAATGTCCAAGTGTGGAAAAGCACGCGTAACCCCAGATCCCCACTCTATTCGAATCGCCGGGACGAACCCGAAGGGAGAGTCACGGCGACGTTTTGCGGTTATCCCGAAGGCGCCGTTGCGCCGTCGTCGCTACGACGCACGCATCGGAATCCGTAGGCTTCGTATCCGAAGCAGACGTCTGCCAGGCCCGGGTCCTCGCTATACCGCGCTGCGGAGCGGCAGAACTCCGGCGTACTGTCCCAACCGCCGCCCCGAAGGACGCGCTGTTCGCCATCCTCCGCGTTGCAGGGGTCGGCGACGGAGTCCGACTGGTAAAACGTTGGGCTGTAAAGGTCCTGGCACCATTCCCAAACGTTGCCGTGCATATCATACAGACCCCAGGCGTTCGGTGTCTTCTGTTTCACGGGCTGTGTCGTGCCGCCGGCGTTTGCTTCATACCAGGCATGGGCGCCAAGCTGCCGTTCGTCGTTTCCGAAGGAATACGAGTCCGTGGAGCCGGCGCGGCACGCGTATTCCCACTCCGCTTCGGTGGGAAGCCGGTACCCATTCGCGTCCAGATTGCAGGCGCCGGTTTCGAGATCGTAGCAGGGCGTGAAGCTTTCGCGCAGCGACCGCATGTTGCAGTACTTGATCGCGCTGTACCAGCCGAGTTGTTCGACCGGGTGGCCGGGACTTTTGAACTTGGACGGGTTCGTCCCCATCAGGGTCTGGAAATTCTGCTGCGTGACTTCCTGAACGTCCATGAGGAAGCCGGTGACCTGAACCTCATGTACGGGCGCTTCGTCATCCGCGCCGTCGCGACTGCCCATGGTAAAGGTGCCGCCGGGAATGGCAATCATGTCAACGCCGGTGGACGTCGTAATGGACTTTGGCGCGGGCGTGGTTGCGTTTTTGGGCGTCGCGGGGGCGTTTTGTGCCGGTTCCGGGGCGGGTCTTCCGCAGCCGGACAAGACACTTAGAGCGACCACCCCGACGACGTACATCAGTGTTTTCATGGCTGGATTCGTCGGGGCGTCTCAGTGACGCGCCGCCTCGTAGTTTACCGGAGCGCGCAGAATCTCCTGGGTGCGCTCGCGAATCTCGTTTGCAATGGGTTCAAGGCTTGGGTCCTGGGCGAGCGCCGTGCCGGCTCGCTGCCGTAATACGCGGACGATCAAGCGGCACTCGGCCACGAGTTCATCCTGGTTACCGCCGATTTCCACCCACTGGCTGGTGTATTTCTTGCAGTTCTCGACCGCGCCCGCGCTGGTGTCGTTCAGGACTTCCTGCCGGAAATCATCGGTTAACTGTTTAGCGAACTCGATAGACTTGATGTCGTCGCGCCGTTTGTCAATGGCCTCCTCGATTTGCTTGGTGACTGAGATCATGTTGTCCAGGAACTCGGCGTGTTGGGGATACTGGGTCTTCGCCTGTTTGAGATACGTTTCCATATCGGTTGCGAACGCGCCATAGGCGTCGATGCGGTGTCGAATGAGTGAGATGAAGTCGACCACGTTCTTTAACGCCTGCTCGACTTCCGCGCGCTGATCCTTTTGCTCGTTCTTCTCGTAGATTTCGTTCAGCACGTCGCGCACGGTGCAAGTGGGCCACCCGGCGGCGACGACCTGCTGCCCTTCCACATCGAGGATGTATTCGCAGGGGCCGACCCCAAGGGAGCCACGGACGACGTCGACCAAGGTGTACTTGTCCAAGGGCGTTGCGGCGAGGCGGTTCAAGGGGTAGATGATTGCGGGCCCTTCAAATTCGACGGATTCTTTCAGCGGTTGCAGGAAGCCTTGACCGTTCATGCTCACCCAACAGGGATACTTGAAGCGCCCCAGCCCCGGTGTGATGCGGGTCCGTTCACCGCTGCCCCACCAGTCCTGAATCGTCCACGAATCTTCGTTTTCCTTGAAGAGGTCGTGTTTTTTGAATTCGCCGGCGGCAACCTCGGTGAGCATTTCCCAACTGTCCGTCATGTGATCCGAGCGGGACCAGTCGACGCGCCACAGGGCGGGGAAGGGGACGCGCCAATTCAAGGGGATGACCTTGTCCCGGTCCTGCAAACCGATATCGTGCTCGTGCCAGATACCGGTATCGCAAAGTACGGCGACCCAGACGGCGCCCTTATCACCGTATGTGTACTCGCTGGAGTCAATCATTCGTTGATGGGACACGCCGGAAAGGTTGGCCTGCACGTCCTGGTCGTTATTGTCCCAGACGGTCAGCACAATGGCGTTGCCGTCGTCGGTCATATGCATCAGGAAGTTTTCGGTGGGCAGTTCCGCGGTGTCACTGCTGATATCCCAGGCGTCGATCACGATGTCGTCGGCAAAGAAATCGGGGAGGATGGCAAACCGGCCGGGCGCGTGTATGTGGAGCTTTTTTGTGCTGGCGAGCGCATTGGTTTTGACCGAGACCTGCCCCATATTGAGTTCACACCGGATTCCGGCAGAGCCTCCACTCTCGGTAGCATAGGTTACGGCGATCGCGACGCTGTCGTGGGCGTTGTTCCCCAGAGAGATGTCCGAAAGCCGGACCACTTTGCTGTCGCCCAGGACGCGCATGACCGCCTGCGGCGAAAACTCGTTCCCTTGGCGTCCGTAGAGTTCGATGCCGGTGCCCGTCTGGCGCACGACGGCGGCGATCTTATCGTTGAGGACAACGGCATCGCCCAGGAACGCGTGCGACGTGTCCTCCTCGGCGACTTCCTCCCATGCGCGATAGTTGGCCATATCTTCGGGGGCAAGCGGGGCGTGCGCAGCGGATCCCGTGTCGTACACGAGCGCGAATGGCGCGCCGCCTCCACCGGGTGCAAACTCAGAACTGGCTTCGAATTCGGCAAGCTTCGACGTTGCATCCCCGTTGTTTTCCATCCAGGGAACCGGTCTCGGCCAACGCCAGAGAAGACGCAATTCCGTTCCCCCCGCGCCGTCGTCTACGTGGCGTTCACCCCAGGCACCGCTTAACGAGAATATCGAGGTGCTTACGGAACCGTCTTCGAGCGGAATTTCGGACGAAATGATTTGCCGTTCCGCATCCACCCCGCTGACATTTTCCAAAACGTCGGAGCCGGTCCCCGTCCAGTGGCTCATGACGATGACGTCGCCGTGTTCGAGCATATGAAGCACGGTGCTTTCGCCGGATGCTTCCTGCTCGCCGCCGGAGACTTCCGTGGCGTCGATCAGTAATCCTTCGCCCGACGACGAGGGGAGTACGACAAAGCGAGCGGGAGCTTCCACGACAAGTTTGGCGGTGCCTTTCACGGGTGACGTTTCGACCGTGGCGGCACCGGCTTCGGAACTGAAACGAACGGTGATGTCGCCCCCGTTCAAGGTCTTGTATGTGACCTCGACGGTTACCTTGTCCTCAGAGTTCTGGACGATCTTGAATTCCGTCACGCTACGTGCGGGTTGCTCGCCCTTCGCCATGAGGACGGCATGGTTGAACCATCCGGACAATGTCTTGTGGTAGATTTCCGCACCTTTGCCGTCGTGCCGGATGACCATGGCAATTGGCGCATTCATCACGATCACGTCGCCCGAGAATTCGTGTGTCGTCTCGCTCGCTGGAATGCGGGTCCACATAGTCGGTGAAGACATGGCGATGGAGGTCAGCGGTTTGAACGAGCGCGAACCGGAGTCGTAGAGGGCCACGGTTTTTGCCTTCTGCGCGGATGCGGGCAGCGCCCACATGCTTAGCGCAAGGTACACGATTAGCGCCGCAAATTGATACTTGGAAAATCTCACTCTGATGCTCCTTGACTTACCCAATCCTCGGATTACGCACAGCAGGCCCAATTAGATATGCGCGATTTCGTATTCCATCTATGAACCGGACCGCGCCGGCGCGTGTCTCCGCAATGCGGTTCCGGCTGTGGCCGATGGCTACCACAACCGGGGAAGTTGATCCGAGGCGGCGCACCGAATCGAAAGGATCGTGTAATCCTTGCGCCGATGGGGCCGCCGGTTCGAAGCAAAGTCTGCGCACTACCCAAGAAACGCGATAATGTGTAACCCAATCAGTCTTTCTCACCCAACAACGTCGATGCGCGCTGAACGATCATTTTCGACAGGTCATCGCCCATGTTTTTCGGTTCCGTATCGTTCGCGACTTGTGCGATCCTCCGCACGGCCATCCGGCCTTTGGACAACGCCCGGTCCTGGGCTCGTCCCAGGGTGTGAAGCCGCGTGGACGCGTGCCGGCAGCGATCGAGCGCGTCGTCCTGGCCGATGGCGTCCATTACGAGGGATGCTTCGGATTGGGCCGTAGCAATGGCATCGCCGAGGGCGTCGTAGGCTTGCGTCTGGCGTTCCATTTCGGACGCGATCGCCCGTACTTTGGCGCGTGCGACAGCGCTGCCCATACCTTCCCTTGATTCAATATCATCCCCAATCGCGTCGATAAGTTCCCTGGCGAATGCCTGGTATTCCTTAATCCGCTTGTCGGCGTGAGTTACGTGCTCGAGCATCGCGTGGAGCCGGTCCTCGATCGTCGCGCGCGAGCGATCGGCGCGGCCCGCTTTGAACTGCTTCTCGACCCAATCCATCACCAGCGCGGGCGTTGGACTGGTCTGCGCGTCCAGCCCTTCCAAGTCCAACACGTATTGGCACGCGCCGAATCCGAGGGTGGCCCGCATGATGTCGACGAGGCAAAACACGTCGAGCGGCGTGCCTTGCGTACGATCGATGGGATAGATCACGACCCGATTCGGTGGGGGGTCTATCGCTTCGGGCGCACGTATATATGCGTCGTGGGTCTCAAACCAGCAGGGATACGCGATGGAGCCGTAGAACGCCGATTCGTACTCGGTAATCCGGCCCTCCTCGAAATTCCAGGATTCGGATGCTTCCGTCTCGGTCAGAAAGTCGGCCCGCCACCGCGCGGGGAAGGGGGCCGTCCAGTTGAGTTTCAACTCGCTTGTGCCTGACAGCGGTTGCTCGTACCAGATCGCGGGGCGGTCCATCGCGCTTACCCAAATGGGAGCACCATCGGCATAGGTGACGTCCGATCCTGCGATGGTCTTGGTGCCGTCACGATCCTCCGCGATGGCCGTCGCTTCCTGGGCGCGGTTACCCCAGACACACGTTACCAGCGCGTTGCCGCCGGCGACGAGATGAATCAGGAAATTCTCGGCGGGTATCCCGGCGCGCTCGCCGATGAGGTCCTTTGCCTGGTACACGAGGTCGTCGGCGAAGAAATCCGGGATCACGAGGTACACCGAATTCAGCCGCACCGACAGTCCTTTGGTGTTGGCGACGTTGTGGGTTTCAATGTAGATTTGTCCCGTAGCCAGCCGGAAGCGGACGGTAACGGAATCGGCGTTTTCTACTGCATACGTCACGGCGACCTCGACGGCGCCGGGCGTGTTTTCGAGGATCTTCAGGTCTTGCAGTTCCGTAAGTGCGGCTTCAGGTCCACCTGCAGGTATCGGATTCAGGTGTGCGCGTAGCGTGTACCCGGAATCTCCCAAGGCGTACAGGGCTGCGCCGGGCGCATCGCGTCGGATGACCAGGGCTACGGCGTCGTTCAACAATACCGCGTCGCCGGCGAATTCGTGGTCAACGGTGTCGGCGTCAACGATGAACCACCCGCGCTTGTCGCGCAGCATTTCCGGTGAGAGTGTTTCACTTGCCGGAGTTGTAGTATCCAGGAGGTAGGTGAAAATGGCGCCGGAGTCTTCGATGGTTTTGTTGACATCTTGTGCGCAGGCCGGCGCGGCGGACCAAAGCGTGAGGACTGCGAGCGCCGGCAATATCGGGACTAGGAATCGGCCGAACGCCATACGTACTATTTCCAATCCGGATTCATGTCGGAGCCTTCACGGGTGAGCTGGACCGGATATCCGCCGCTGGTTCGCACCACATAGAGTTCCCACGGCCCGCGCTCGGAAATGCCTTGGCAATAGACGATGTACTCGCCGGAAGGATTCACCCGGCCGTAGCGCTGGACGCCCGCCTGAAAGGTCACCATGCGGTTCTTGCTGCCGTCGCAATGAACCGTACAGATATTGGTTTCCGTCTCGTACACGAGGGTTTCGCCATCCGGCAGGAAGCAGGGTTCACAGGCGCCTTTTTTGTCGTAGACTTTCTCCGGCGTGCCGCCCGCAGTGGGCACCAGGTAAATTCCATTGCCCGCGTCCCAACGTGCCGCGAAGGCAATGGTCTTGCCGTCCGGACTCCACGCCGGACCGGAACAGGTGGGCCAATCGGACGGGCTAAGTGGACGCTCTTCGTCCGACTTCAGATCCCGGACCAGAATGGCATTGTCGCGGCGAAGGGCAATCGCTTTTCCGTCGGGAGACCATGAAGCCTGATCGCCGTCGCAGATGCGGGACATGTTGCCGCCGTCAGCGGGAATCATCCAGACACCGGTTGCGCCGTCGCGTGTGGAACTGAAGAGGATCGTATTCCCATCCGGGCTGAACGCGGGGTCCACGTCGTGTACATCTTCGTCACCCTGCGTGATCTGCCGCAAATTCTCGCCATTGGCATCGATGGCCCATATGCGCCAGTGTCCCGTGCGGTCGCTGGAAAAGACGATCGTACCGTCAAGGTCCGATAGAACCGGTGGGGCCGTGCCCTGCGCCAAGGAAGCTGCGCAGAGAACGAACGCAGTGAGTCCGGCTAGAACGACGCGGGGTAAGGTGCGATCGTACATTCCGTTCGAATCTCCTCTCCACATCAACACATCCGCAATGACCCGGCGTGGTATCCCCCGAATACCTGGGGAAGCACGGCGTTCACGAAATACTGCGGAAGGGAACCACAGGCCGGTGCGATTCAATCAGGAGACGCTCCAGCGAGAGGGTCGCGCGGGCGGTTATGTGCGTGTCCAGTTCGGTAACGACTCCGGGAAACCAGCGATGGCCGGTTTCTTGGTTAACGAAGGGCTAGGGTACACCAAACCTGCATGCGATATGCAACCTCGCGTCGAAGCGCCGCAGGCCATTCCCCACTATCTCGTTGCCACAAAATGGTATTTTCCGCTTGGCACCTCGATATCTACCAAGCCGTCCGCTTCGTGAGTCAAGTGAATTAGTGCGTTGGACTTCAGGGCCGCACCGCTTTCCGTAATGTCGCTCGAACCAGCCGCAGGAATTCGGACCAGCGCGGAGGTATTGGCCGGGATCTCTACATCCAAGGTGAAAGTCTTGTCGTCTATTCTCCAATTGCTGGCGACGGGGCCGCGGACGGTGTCGTACCAGGTATTGGCCCACGTGAGATCGCCGACCGGACGGGGATCGATGATGACGTGACGGAAGCCCGGCTGTTGGGATCGGGCTTGATGCCGCCGAGGGCGCGGGGGAACCATTCGCCCGCGGCAAGCAAGGTGCTATGAATCTGCGAGTGCTCGCCGTCCCAACGCTCCCACATGGTGGTTGCGCCCTGTTCGTACATATAGCCCCACCCCGGATACGTTTCTTCGTCGATCATGCGGAAGGCCAGATCGTCCCGGCGGAAATCGGTCAGGCACCGAAGCAAGAACATGGAGCCGTGCATGCCCGCGTCGATATGGTCCGCATTCGTTTCGGTGATCGTTCGCGCGAGGTTGTCGAGCACGGCGGGTTGCAGGGATTTCGGTGTCACGCCGGACAGGAGGGCGAACGCCAAATAGGCTTGACCGCCGTCCACGTAGGAATTGGTATCGGGTTTGAAGTAGGTCTTGTGCGTGACCTCGCGAATGGTTTCGGCCTTCTGCGCGTAATGCGCGGCGTCGTCCTTTTCGCCCAACACGGCGGCGATCTTGCTGAGGTGATCGTTTGCATAGGCGCAGTAGCAGTTGTTGAAAAACGTCCGCCACTCCTCCGGCGACCACGGGCGTCCGTTATCCTGGTCGTATCCCGGCGCAACCCAGTCGCCAAGGAAGCCGTATCGCTCGTCGCCGTACGGTTGCAGCAGATTGTTCTCCGATTTCGAATCGAGAAACGCAATGTAGCGCTTCATCATGTCGTAGTTGTCGCGAAGCACACGCGTGTCGCCATAGTGCAGGTACAGGTCCCATGGCAGCAGGATGCAGAATCCGCCCCAGGTCGGCCCGCCGCCGGCGCCGTGCGGGCTCGGTGCGATATTTGGGAGGTGGCCGGTCTCTGGGTCCTGTACGTCACGCCAATTGCCGAGCCATTTTGTGTACAGGTCTCCGAGATCACCCGCGTAGAGGGCGGTCTTCGACGTGATCTGACCGTCGCCGCCATAGCCCAAGCGCTCACGGTGCGGACAATCGACCGTATCGCCGCCCGCGCATATGCAGCGATAGGTGTACATCGTGGTGTCGTAGATCCAATTGAGAAGCGGGTTGGAACATTTGAACGTTCCACGGATTTCGTAGTCGGTTTGCACAAAGAGAGCGCGCGCGTCTTCGGGCACAGGCGGCCGCCGGAGCCCTTTGACGAGGGCGTACCGGAAGGCGTGATAGTTGAAGTGATTGCGGAAAGTCTCCATGTTGCCGGTCTGGGGAATGTACTCGTCCAGCGTGTGGTAGTCGATCCATTTGCCGGGCTCGTCGTCCGGCCGTTCGACGTAACGGATGGAGATGGGTTGACCGGGGTCGCCTTGTACGTCCAGTTCCAACATCGCAGTGACGTTGCGCCCGAAGTCAAAGAGATACTCGTCCGGAGCGGTCGGCTCGACGGATACGGCCGTGATGCGCTCCCGCACGCGGTTGGGCTCCATCATGGGCGCGCAGAGAACCGGTGTGGGCGGTTCCGCAATCGGCGCCGGATTCCACATCGCGTCGTCAAACCCGGGCCGATCCCATCCCGGCAGTTTCCGGGCGGGATCATAGCGTTCGCCTTTTAGATTGCCCTTGGTGGTATCGCCCAATGCCGCTACCGGGCCCGCATGCGTCTTCCAGGTGTCGTCGGTAGCCAAGGTGATGGTTTTGCCATTTTCCAGCGTCACCTCCAGTTGCAGCTTGACGAAGGGTCCGCCTGCAATGACGCCGGGGAAGGATTCGCAATACCATCCACGTCCGAGCCACGCGCCCGCACAATTTTCGCCTTGATGCACCGCGTCGGTGACGTCGTAGGTCGTGTAGTAGGCGCGTTTATTGAAATCGCTTACCGGCGGACTGCATACGTCGTCGCCGATGCGCCGGCCGTTCACGTGCAATTCTGCATACCCCAGCGCGGCCACGTAGGCCGTCGCGCGAACGGGTTGGGCGTCGAGGGTGAAGTTCTTACGAAACAGGGGCTGAAAGGGCTCGCTCTGTTCGGCGGCCCCATCGACGCCCCCAATCCATTTCGCTTGCCAGTCACTCGGGGCCAGCATGCCCATGGACCAGTGCGCGATGCGACTCCACTCGGATGCCGCGTCGTCGCCGTCCCATACGCGGACCTTCCACCAGTAGGGGGTGCCCGTCTTTAAGGGGGTGCCCGCGTACGGGATGAGGGCCGTTTCGCTCGACGGCACCTTGCCCGAATCCCATATGTCGCCGGTGCCGGATTCGAGATTGGCCGGGGAACTCGCCACGAGAATCTGATACGCCGTCTGTTCCTGCGCGCGCTCGTCTGAACTTACGAGCCAGGTGAGCCGGGGCTCGCGGACATCGATGCCCAGCGGGTTTTCGAGATATTCGCACCGCAGACGGGATACGGAGAGCTTGCAAGGGGGTATCGGCGGCGCCGGCCACCGGCGGCGTCAGGACCGTGATGCATGAGGCCAGGAGTGCGAAGGACAAGAGGTGAAATTCGTTTCCAAACATGAGACGGTAACTCCCCCGGTTTCGATAAAGGAGCATTTTGGCAGAAACGCCATCGGTAGGCAAAGTGAGGTCCCGGGTAAGCGCGCGAATCTGACTTCGCTTGAACACATGTATATGGCAAGATTGAACGAAACGTCCTTTCCCAGCGTCGAACATGCCTATTGCTTGGACGAGGTGCCGCCCGGAGCGGCATAGTTTAACGTGCCGCTTTCCTTGGCTTTTTCCAGGTTTTCCTGGTACTGGCGGTCAAAGTCCGACTGGCTTTTCGAACTCCCCCAAAGGAATAGACCCGGCATGAGCACGAAAAGGCCCAACAGCGCGAGGGACAGGATGACGAGAATAAGGACTTTTGGTGAAAACCGGCTCGTGATCGCATTCATACCCCTGAAACTCCCAAATCGGTTCCCGGTCCCATCGTCTAGCCTGCCCGTTTAGGCCGACTTTTGTCAATGGTTTCCTCGATTCTGCGGCCCGTTTGGCGTATGATGTATGCGCGCGTGAAGGGTGGTTCTTGGTACGCCGATTTGGTCGTATGCCGCTACCGCGGAAGACGATGCGCAATGAATCGGCGAATGGTCGGGTGCTCGATCTGTCAGGGAGGAGCGCGTGGACCAAGAGCGGGACTTGCTTTTCGGAATCTTATCCGTCCAGCTTAGACGCGTTGATCCGCAACAACTGGCGTTGGTGAGTGCCGACTGGGCGGGCGAGCCGGAACGTCCGCTCGCGGAGCGCCTGGTGAAGTCCGGCCTGTTGAGTGGTGCGGACTGCCGGTTCATCGACGATATGCTTGATGAAGCCATCGAAGCGGATGGCGGAAACCTCACTAAAACCCTGGAACGGTTTGGGGGAGACGCGCAGGTCCACGATTCGTTCCTGGGCACGATTGCGCGCACTTCGACCGGTGCGATTTTGCACTCCACGATACCCAACTTGCCGCTGGGCGCGGTGCGCATGCCAGAAGGCGCAACGGGTGTCCGCGAAGCGTGGGGACGCTATTCGAAAATAGGAGAATACGCTCGCGGCGGCATGGGGCGTGTGCTCGTGGTGCACGACGAGCACCTGGGCCGCGACATCGCCCTGAAAGAGTTGCTTCCTGTCGGCGGATCGCCGGTAAACCGGAACACGCCCGCCAGTCAGGCGGCTCCCCTCATGGCACGGTTTCTTCACGAAGCGCGAATCACCGGTCAACTCGAACACCCTTCCATCGTGCCCGTGTACGAACTCGGGCACCGCGCCGACGGCAGCCTTTACTACACGATGCGGCTGGTTCACGGCAAGACTTTGCTGGAAGCAATCACGAAGGCAAAGTCATTGGAAGAGCGTCTGAAACTGCTTCCCCATTTTGTCGACCTTTGCAATGCGATTGCTTACGCGCACAGTCGACATGTCATTCATCGGGACATCAAGCCGGAAAACGTGATGGTTGGCGAATTTGGCGAAACGGTGGTACTGGACTGGGGTCTAGCAAAATCCCGGGCCGCGGGGAACTTCATGGTGGAGCGGGTGAGAGCGACGCGGCGGATGAAGTTGACAGCGTACTGCTTGCGAAGACTTCTGCCGGCCAAGCCCTCGGAACGCCCGTGTACATGCCGCCGGAGCAGGCCCTCGGTCAATTGGAAAAGGTGGACGAACGCAGCGACGTGTACGCGCTCGGAGCGGTCCTGTACGAACTGTTGTCCGGCCGGCCGCCGTTTTTGGGCAAAACGTCGAAGGAGGTCTTGAAGAAAGTTGTGCTGGGGACTCCCGACGACCTTGCCTCACTGGAGCCGCGAATACCGGGCGAACTGATCGCAATTTGCCGCAAGGCCATCGAACGAACGCCGGAGGACCGGTATCAATCGGCCAAAGAGTTGGCCGACGAGGTGCAGCGATTTCAGGCAGGCGGATTCGTTCAGGCGCATACCTACCAATTATCCGATCTCGTGTGCTGGGTGGTTCGGCGATACAAGCCAGTCGTTTTCACCGCGTGCTTTGCGCTGGTGGCGCTTGCGGCGGTCGGCACGTAT
Source organism: Candidatus Hydrogenedentota bacterium (assembly GCA_963745075.1). Lineage (GTDB taxonomy): Bacteria > Hydrogenedentota > Hydrogenedentia > Hydrogenedentales > SLHB01 > JAHDWY01. The sequence goes on from CAVUWV010000014.1 coordinate 26,392, forward strand.
TCCTACGCCAACATCCGTACCGCCCGGATCCAAGAGCACGTCCAGCGCATCGAGTCGGAGAGCCGCCTTTACGAGGTGTCCATCAATCTCGCACAACGGCACGTCAACGATGCGAAATTGGATGTTGCACGGCGCACGCTGTCGGAGTGTTCTCCATCACTTCGCAATTGGGAGTGGGGGCGGTTGCGCTATGTGTGCGACGCGACCTCGGTGGTGTTAACCGGCCACACGGCGAGGGTGCTGGACGCGGCCTTCAGTCCGGACGGTAGTCACGTGGTTACGCTCGGAGAAGACAACGCGGCTATTCTTTGGGACACGGCTCGGGGGGAGGAAGTGCTGCGGGTCGATCCGGGGCTGGTGACGTTTGGAAGAGTTGCATTCAGTCCGGATGGTGGTGAATTTGCGACGTGCGGGTCAGAAGGGCTCGTCAAGATTTGGAGCGCGGAAACGGGCGCCCTTTCGGAAACTCTGAAGTCTGAGCGGGGGGAGGCCCTCGCAGTCTCATACACTCCGGACGGTAAACGGATTGTTGGGGGTTTGGGTGGGGGCGCGATTCAGGTCTGGAACCGGGAATCGATGAGGACAGAGCGACTGTGCGATACCGGCGGCGCTGCCGTGCAAAGCGTCGTCACGAACGCGGCCGGCACCATTGTCGCCGCGGGGTGCAGCAACGGGGCGATCCTCACCTTCAACGTCACGACGGGCGAGACCGTGTCAGAAATCTTGGCGCATCCCATCAATCTCCACAAGGGGGTTCTCGGCGTCACCGACGTGGCGTTTCGGCCCAATCACGATCAGATCGCGTCATGCGGATGCGACGACACGGCGAAACTGTGGGACCTGAATACCGGGCAGTTGCTGCAAACATTTCACGGCCACGGCCAGAAAGTATGGACGGTTTCATTTACGCCTGACGGGCGCACCCTTGCCACGTCGAGTTCCGACGGCGAGGTAAAGACGTGGGACCCGGACAGCGGAGTGGAACGGACACGGGCAATCGGCCTGAACGAGGGAATCGTATGCGCGCGATATAGCTCGGATGGCCGCCATCTCGTGACCGCCGGGGACAATCCGGTAGTTCGTATCTGGAATGAGGCCGAACCCTTTGGGGCATTTCCTCTGCGCGGCCATACCGCCGACGTGAACGCGGCGGCATTCAGCCTTGACGACCGTATACTGGCGAGCGGCGCAGGGCACTGGTCCGCCGGAGGAGACTCGCGGGTAATCTTGTGGGATGTTGCAACGCATCGCATCCTCCGGGTGTTGGAGGGCCACTTTGGGATGGTCTATGCCGTCGCCTTCCACCCGAACGGACGCTGGGTGACCTCCGCGGGTGGCGATCGGCGCGTCATCACCTGGGACATCGATACCGGAGATATCGTTCGTGAATTCTCCGCCGATTTGCATCAAAACGGTATTCGTTCTATCGCATACAGCCCCGACGGCTCGCGATTTCTAACGGGGGGATGGGACGGTGACAACGGGATTGCGTCAGTAGCCGTCATCTGGGATGCGGCATCGGGAACGGCCTTGCATACCCTCGTTCCGCATGGAAGCGTCCTCGATTCGGTGGCCTGGAGCCCGGACGGAGCCCTCGTGGCGACCGCGTGCCGCGACGGCGTCGCGCGGGTGTGGGATGCGGAAAGCGGATCCTTGGTGTGGGAATTGAAAGCGGACGTTGAGAGTGAACACTGGGCGTATAGCGTGGTTTTCGATCCTCGCGGAGGGCGGTTGGCCTCCGCGTATTCGTCGGGGGCGATTTTTATCTGGGATCTTTCTACGGGACGGCGTGTGCAACAATTAACGGGACATTCGATTCGAGTCAACAATCTGACGTATTCGCCCGACGGTTCGCGCTTGGCGTCCTGCGACAACTCAGGTGTGAACGTTTGGAACCCAGACAGCGGCGCCTTACTCCTAAGCCTCCCAAACGGCTCCAACGAGGTAGCCTTCAGTCACGACGCGCTCACCCTCGCGACCGCCGGCATAAACGGCGACGTCATCCTGTGGCCGGCGCTGCCGTGGCAGTAGTTACGGCGTTGCAGTAATTGCCGCGACCCAGCCCCCGGAGTCCGATGCTCCGATGAGAATAGGCTGACCCCCTTGGAGGGTTGCACGCGGGCCCCAGTCGCCGGTTTGGATGTTCACCCAACGGGCGTCGAAATTCGCATCGTATTCGCTGAGGTCCAGCGTAACCTTGCCGCCGTCGGTGAAGTAGAGGATGTAGGCCTTGCCTGGTCTTGCGGCGAGATAGGCCTCGTCCTCTTCGCGGTCGGAGAGGAGTTCCATGTGCGGCTCCACGTCCCAGAATTTGGCGACGCTCTCCACCTTGCGGGCGGACGCGATGCAGGCTTTGGCAATGTCGTTCAGTCCGATGCCCCCGCCGGGACGGTGAAACCGGCATGACGCCGCGCCCGCGATGAGATTGCGCCAGAACCGTTCCTTTCCGTCCGTCGGGGTGCCGGAACCCCAAGACAATTCCGCCGTCGGAGTAGATCTTGGTGTTATTCAACGGCCGCGGCGAATCGGCGAGTTGCTGAACGACCCAGTAGGTCCGGTTCCAATGCTCTTCGTTGAATGAGCGGCTGTTGACCTGGGAGATGTCGATGAAGGTGTACGCTTTCGGGTCGTCGATGGCTTGCCGAATTTTCGCGGAACGCTGCGGTTCCCAGCCGTCGTCGAACATGTCTGTGACGTATGCCGTTACTCCCTGTGCGGCGGCCGCGTCCTGAATGCGTTTCATCCAATACCGGCCCCACGCGGGCGGCGTCGAGGTTTCATTGTCCATGCAATACAGGACGTTGCCGTACTGGAGGCTGTAGGATAACATCTTGTCGACGATGCGCTCCTGATAGCCGCGCACGAGGTCGAGCTGCTTGGCATACAGCGGCATGCCGGGAATGGTGTGAAAGAACGGCTGTTTGTCGCGCCAGGCGGGTTGCGGATATTGGTTTGTCAATCCCGACTGTTCAACGGAGTAGTTGGCGTTGTTCGCAGGCCGCCACGGGCTGGCTTCCCAATGTTGCTGCGAATAGTCGAAGCGATCCCATACCTCAATCTGCACGACGATGTCGCGTTCCGCGCAGAGACGCAGGCAGTTCTCGAATCGCTGCCAGTATGCGTCGTTCCATCGATCGAGATCGTACTTCCCATCGGGCGATCGCTCGAAGGGATAAACCTCGAATCCCGCGTCCTGCCGGGCACTCATCGTATTGCGAATGACGTTGCCGCCGGCCGCTTTCAACTCGTCGAGCTGCGCTTCCAGGTCGGGAATCTGAAAGAGATTGTCGTCCTTGCTGCCGCCGAGCAGAAGTACCGGCTCACCCTTGTACTGCCAATACCGGGGATTCTCGGCGTATGGGCGGATATAGTCCGCCGGGTCGACGGCACCGGCCGCAAACGGCAGGAATAGCAACAGCACGGCCACGACTCGTTGCATGGTACTATGCCTCACTTTTCAAAACTCAGTTTCGGACGCGGGGGGCCGGCATAGGGTTTGGCGCCGACGTGGAGGCCGCGTTGCGGGACCGAGATTAGATCTTTGTCCTTCGTTTGCGGGGGGGTGATCATACCGTAATAGCGGCCCATCCAGTAGGCATCCAGCCAGCCGCCGGGGTCGGCGATGACGGTCCCGCTGCCGCCATCGAGCTGCATGAAGTCGCCGTCCCACCGGTTGGGCTCGGTCTCGCGCGGACTGAGCGGTTTCGGTCGTTCCGAGTACATGCGATAGCCTTTCGGCGTATACAAGTCGTCACGGTGGGAATTCGTGAAACGGTACCGGTTCAGATCAAGCGGCCAGTCGCGCAGATGATCCACCGCGCGATCGAGTTCGCAATCGTTCCCCGTCAACGCGCCGTAAATGAAATTGAACCACGGCACCGCTTCGATCCGCTTGATTTCCCAACTCCGTTCGAGGCTGCGCAACCACAGCGTTTCGAGGCCGGGGTCTTGTTCGTATTGAACCAGGGGATAGTAGGAATAGAAGGCGAGCCGGTCGTCGAAATGCGTGAAGAAGCCGGGGTGGAAAGTGAGTTTCTGGCGCAGGATATCGGCCTGGTAGTTCCACGCAAGGAGTTGGTCCTTGGCGGCAACGAATTTCGGGTCGCCGGTGAAGTGATAGGCGGTCGTCACGTAGTTAAACGCTTCCATGCCGTTCAACCCGCGCGCGTAGTAACCGTAAGGCGTCTGGAGATAGGCCGGGTCCCACCGGCCCCAACGTGTCGGCAGCCCGTCCAGGTCGCGCAGGACAAATCCGTTGTCCACGATATGCCCTACAACGCGGTGCAGATGTTCCGTGGCCCATTGGCGTTCGGCATCGTTCGCGACGCAGTTCAGGAAGACCGTTGTCTCGTAGACGTGGGCGTCCGTCTCATCGCTCGACGTATCGCCTTTCCACTCCCAGAGACCGTCCGGCGTGGGATGCCACTCCGCGGGTAGTCCGCCGGACCCGTGCATCGCCTTCAACGTGGGTTCGCCGACGTTGTAGATAGAGCGGGCTGGGAAACCCTTCATGGGCGTGATTTCTTCGCTCCAGCACATCGACTTCATCATGTCGACCGCTTGGTCGCGGGCCTTCTTGTTGCCCGTGACTGCGTATTCAAAACACTTCGCGCTGGCGTAATGGCTGCTGTAGCCCACGTCGTTGTCGCTGACCTCGCGCTCCCATTCGCCGTTGATAAGGAACAAGGAATGAACGAAACCGAGACGTTTCATGCCCCATTCGTCGAGCCAGCGCTCGTAGTAGGCCGCTTTCTTGGCGAGGGTGAAGGGTTCGTAGGTGATGATGCCGAGTCCGCCATCTGTGGCGATGTAGACCACGTTGTCGCCGCAGGCAATGGCGTTGACCTTGTCGTTCGGGATCCAGCGTGTATACCCGAAGTATTGGTATTCGTCGTTTACATTGCGGATGGCGCCGCGCATCGTGCCGATCCAAAGATCGCGGTCAAATCCCTGGGCGAGACAGGTTGTGTCTTCGTAGCAAAGCCCGTCTTCGCCCTGGATCTCGTACCATGTCATGCCGCGGAGCAAATTGATGCCTTCGTCGGTCGCGCAATACAAGCGGCTGCCGTAGGCCATCATGTCGCGCACCGTGCAGCCCCGTTCGAGCACGCCCCAGTCCGCGATGTAGTCGTAGGTGATCGCGTCGTCCTGTACCAGCCCGACGCGTTTCCCATCATGGACGTAGATCGTCCCGCCGTAGGAAGCGATGCCGAGCAGGGGAGTGGATTTGCCGTCGGTGATCGCGGTTACTTGGTTGCCGTCAATCGAAAACAATGTCGAGCCCGAAGCGAATACGACGGCACTGTTGTGCGCGCACAGATCCGCGACCGGTTTGTCGGTGACGTGCGACCATGTCGTTCCGTCGAAGGACCACAAACCGTCCGCGGCAATCGCCCACAGCGCGTCGTTGAGGACTTTTAGTCGAGCGACATTCCCCGCCGGACCACCGTCGAGGCGGGTGAGCTTCTCGTCCGTAACTGTTGAAATGCCGTTCGCATCGCCCACGTATGCGTGCCCGTCAAACACCACGACCGCATTCAGAGGATGATCCGTCTCAATGTGGCTTCCAACTTCTTGCAGGTAGACCTCGTCTACGATGGGCTGCCATAAGGGATCTTGCGGGATCGCGAATTCCGCCTGAACGGGGGGTTCCTGTAGCGCTATTCCCACCAGCAGGGCAATGTAGAACAATCGCGGCATCTCAGGTTTCTCCTTGATAGTTATTGGCGGTGCAACGCTAAAGGCGACGGCGCTTCGCGTTCTGGCATCGAACCCGGTCTACAGTCGCGTGGCGACTAGTCGCTCCTCATATCGGGGCAAGAATAGCGGTTATGGAGAACCCGGACAAGGGAGACTTGATTCTGGCGACGCGTGCGAGGCCGTGAGCCGTACGCGGATACCCGTTGCGGCGATTGGACGGCCGGACGATCACACGAACTCGATGGCATTGAAAGTGGAAGCCGAGCCGGATCGCAAAGTCTCCCCCCACGTCACAGGCGGTCGGGCAGTTCGCGATAGTGGAACAACCGGTTAAAATCGAGCAGACCCGAAAGTGCCGTCGAGATGACGCGCATTCCCAGCTCTTCCAGTATAGCCACTGGGTTCAGGCCCCCGATGACGAGCGCGCCGATTCGGCCTTGGCTGACGGGGATTTGGAAGAGATCTCGCCCGGGCAAACCGACCTCGACCAAGCCGCCGAGGCCGATTGCGTCCAATTTCTGTGCGAGATCAATGGTGAGTTGCCGGCTTTCGGCGGGGAACTCCCGAAAGCTCGCCCCGATCCGGCCGTTGCCGGTTTCGATCGCGCCCAAGTAATCCGTCATGGCGCTACGGATGAAGATTTCGAGGGGATCGATACTCGTGCCGTCGTACGTAATGATCTCGAGAAACCGGCGCGGTCGCCCGTTGCGAAGTTCGAGCAGTCCCCCAAAGCGAGAGCGGGTGGGGATGCCGTGTTTCAGCAGGACGCCATTGAGTGTGATCGAACACACCGAGCAAAATCCCAGCATTCCCTCAGGAACGGTGAGCTTTCCAATACGCTCGCCGGGCTGAAGCAATGCCAGCAGGGAACCCATGGCGTATCCTTTTTCGAAGACTCTGCACACCTTGTCTACGCATGACGTGAGTTGCTGGGCTTCTACGAGCGACGTGTTTACCACGACCGTACCGGTTCGCGTCGCGAGATCGAAGTTCATCCAATAGGTCATCTGGTCGATCTTTGCCGACAAGAAGCCGACGCGTTCCAAGGCCTGTGAAGCGTCCAGCTCCTCCAGCCCCTTTTCGGTAATGCGCCGTCCGCGCCGGCCCAGATTACGGGTCAACCCCGTTTTATCGAGTTCAAGCAGGTCCAGTCGCACCGTGCGTTCGCTGACTTCGTACCCTTGATTGGAAAGCATCCGTGTTATGCCGGCGCTATTTACTGCTTCTTCACTTTCCCGCAGTGCGGTCAGAATTGCCAGTTTGCGCTTCTCTTTGTGCTCTGTCATCGGTCCGTCCTTGTTTTGGCACGGGTTTCAGAAGTTGGACCTGCGCGTTGGTGCGGCCATCATGCGTGCTTCCCAGGGGAGAACAAAAGCCCGCGCCGCAACCCATTCAAATCGGATCGATCGGATCGAATTGTGGTGTACCCCGGTTAAAACGCGCGGTCATCACGATTCAGCATCCCGCAAGAAGCGGGCTTTCTGCGCGTTCAGCTCCAAGTGGACGTTGATTAAGATTGCGGTTGATAAGCTCCTACCGGCAAGACGCCAGGCATGTATGGCAATATATTGCCAGATAGTACGGCTCATGTTGATGGCGATCAAGAAAAAATTTGCATTTTAGGCTATGATTTGCTTTTCTAAGGCTCCATTGTGGCATTTTATTGCCAATATTGTGGCAAGTAGATGCGGTGCGGCGTTGCCACGAAGAATTCGGGGGAATTCTGGGGGATCGCGTATGGATCTGTCTGAGCTCGACACCATTCTAGACAGCAAAGGGACCGAACCGTTTGTCGTCATGGAAGTCCTTCAAGACGTTCAGGACGCCTACCGGTACCTGCCAGAGGAGGCCATCGTCCACATATCCGAACGGCTGGACGTGCCGGTCATCGAGGTGTTCCGGTTGGCCAACTTCTATAAAGCGTTTTCCTTGAAGCCTCGCGGACGGCATCTCGTGACGGTTTGCGCGGGGACGGCCTGTCACGTCCAGGGTGCTCCCCGGTTGCTCGATACTGTACTCAGCATCCTCGACACGAAGCCGGGCGAGACGACTTCCGATGGTGCTTTCACGGTGGAGACCGTCAATTGCCTTGGCGCCTGCGCTTTGGCTCCGGTCGTCGTGATAGACGGGCAGTACTACGACCACATGACGCCCGGGAAAGTGCAGTCCCTCATCGAGGATATCCGGTTCGATGACGAACTGGAGGAAGATGATGAAGAAGAGGAGGCGCAGGCCAATGCCGGAACTGGATAGTGTCGCCTCCCTCGAAGGACGGCGTGAGGAGATCTGCCGCACGCTCGCGGGGTACGACAAGATTGTCACCATGTGCAGCGGCACCGCGTGCCAGGCTTGCGGGTGTCAGCCCGTGGCACGAGCCATGGCGCGGGAATTGCAAAAGCAGGGTCTCGGGGACACGGTCCTGTTCCGGCGGACTGGTTGCCATGGGTTTTGCGAGCAAGGACCATTGGTGATTATCGATCCGGACGGCATTGTCTACGTCCATGTGACACCGGATGACGTGCCCGAAATCGTCACATGCACGGTTCGTAACGGGGAGGTTCTGGATCGGCTTTCGTATACGGATCCCGTCTCGGACCGAGCGATCCGGACTGAAGATGAGATCCCCTTTTACGCCGCACAAAACCGCTCTCTCCTTGGGGAAAATCGCCACGTTGCGCCGCGGGACGTCGACGACTACATCGCCCGGGACGGATACGCGGCGTTGGCCAAGGTGTTGAACAGCATGACTCCGGAGGCGGTCGTGGACGAAATCATCCAGTCCGGTCTCCAGGGTCGCGGCGGAGGCGGCTATCCCACGGGCAAGAAGTGGAGTCAGTGCCGCAACGCCCTCGGGGAAACACGGTATGTGATCTGCAACGCGGACGAAGGCGACCCTGGTGCGTACATGGACCGCAGTCTGCTCGAGGGGAACCCCCATTCCATTATCGAAGGGATGATCATCGGCGCTTTCGCGATTGGGGCCAGCCAAGGTTTTGTCTACGTGCGGAAAGAGTACCCCCTGGCGGTGGTGAATACCGGGGTAGCCCTGCGCCAAGCGCAGGCGCTCAATCTTCTCGGTGAGAACATTCTGGGGACGGGATTCGATTTCGACATCCAAGTCGTCCGCGGCGGGGGAGCATTTGTGTGCGGCGAATCGACCGCGCTGATGGCGTCGTTGGAAGGAAGGGTCGGCGAACCGCGCCCCAAAGATATCCATACGGTTGAGCGCGGCTATTTGGGGCAACCGACGGTGCTGAACAATGTCGAAACGTGGGCCAATGTCCCGGCCATTATTCGCCACGGCGCGGCGTGGTTTGCAGATCAGGGCACCGAGCAGAGTAAAGGAACCAAGATTTTCGCACTGACGGGCCAGGTGAAGAACACGGGGCTCATCGAAGTCGAGATGGGCACGACCCTTCAGAAAATTATCTTCGACATCGGCGGCGGACCCAAGAACGGGCGCGAGATTAAGGCCGTTCAAACCGGTGGACCTTCGGGCGGTTGCTTGCCGACGTCCCACTTTGACTTGCCCGTCGATTTCGACGCCCTATACGCGGCCGGCTCCATGATGGGGTCCGGCGGAATGGTTGTCATGGACGACTCGGCGTGCATGGTGGACGTCGCCAAGTACTTCTTGAATTTTCTCCAGGACGAGTCGTGCGGAAAGTGTGTTCCGTGCCGGATCGGTGTAGGCCGGCTACTGGAAATCGTCACGGATATTTCCGAGGGACGGGGCACGCTGGAGCAACTCGAACTGCTGGAAGAACTGTCGTGGACGATCTCCGTCAGTTCGCTTTGCGCCTTGGGGAAGACTGCGCCGAATCCCGTGCTTTCCACATTGAAGTATTTCCGAGACGAGTACCTGGACCACATCGAGAACAAGCATTGCGCCGCGGGTGTGTGCCGCGCCCTGATTCGCTACTCCATTGAGGATCGGCTTTGCGACCGCTGTGGCAAGTGCATCACGAACTGTCCGCACAAGGCGATCAAAGGCGACAAGGAAAGCGGATACACGATTGACGACGAATTGTGCAACCGATGCGGCATCTGCTCCGATGCCTGTGAACAGCACGCGATACCCGTACGATGAGGGATGAATTGTGTCAGAGCCGGTAACGATTGTCGTAGATGACGTGACCATCGAAACAACGCAAGGGGCGAACGTCCTTGAAGTCGCCCTCGAGGCGGGAGTCTGCATCCCGAATTTGTGTCATTTGCCGGAAGTGACACCCAGTGGGGCCTGTCGCGTCTGCCTCGTTGAGGTGGAGCGCAACGGACGAACGAAGATGACGGCCGCGTGCGCACTCGAAGCCAAGGACGGAATGGTCGTTCGGGCTCACACGGAAAACGTGGAACGGGCCCGGCGTAACATTGTCGAGTTGTTGTTGGCGGAAGCGCCGGAATCGGCGGTACTCCAAACCTTGGCCGAGCGGCTCTGCGTGGAAGAGGTCCATTACCCCGAACGCGAACGTGACTGCATTCTGTGCGGGCGTTGTGTAGCGACCTGCGCGGAGATCGCGAAAGAAGGGGCGTTGGGCATGATCGGTCGGGGCGCCAATCGCCACACCGGGCTGCCCTTCTACAAGGAGGAATACTGCTCGCAGTGTAATGAATGTCATGACCGCTGCCCCATGGAAATCTCGCCCTCCGGAAGGAGCGGGGATAAATGCGGGGTCTGCGGCTCGGAATTGTCCGTGAACGAGGAGATTCCGGAAATCTGTGAAGAGTGCGTGCTGGGGTGATTGGATTCTTTTTTGAGCACGCGTAGGGGGGGCTCTTGCCGCACATTTGTAAGCGGACGTTGGGGGCCGGAACAGGGAGTGTTAGACGGTGAATCTGCAAAGACCAAATTCAAACGACGTATCTCAAACCGAAAACCGATCGCTGAACGTAGTGCCTCAGTCGGGCCTCTGTACCCGGTGCATCGACGGGTGCAAGGGCAACTGCGAAGTGTTCAAGGCGACGTTCCGAGGGCGCGAAGTCATTTATCCCGGGCCGTTCGGCACGCTGACTGCCGGTGGGGACAAGGATTACCCGGTAGACTACTCCCACTTGAACATCCTGGGATATGCGTTCGGTGCCGATGGGCTTCCCGAAGGCGTCCCGGCTGATTCGGATCACGCCGTTTTCCCCAAGGTGAATACGGAGACCAGCTTCGGGTGCGAAAACAAGGTGAAGATGCGCGTGCCCGTTTTCACGGGTGCACTTGGTTCGACCGACATCGCCAAAAACAACTGGGGCCACTTCGCAGTCGGTGCGGCCATCAGTGGAATATCCCTGGTTTGTGGCGAGAACGTCTGCGGTATCGACCCCGAGCTTGAACTGGACAGTCACGGCAAGGTCAAGAACGCGCCCGACATGAAACGCCGCGTGAACACCTATCGACGCTATCATGAAGACCCTTACGGGGACATCCTGGTACAAATGAACGTGGAAGACACGCGGTTTGGCGTGGCGGAGTACGTCATCGACCAACTCGGTGTAACGACCATGGAATTGAAGTGGGGGCAGGGCGCGAAATGCATCGGGGGAGAAATCAAGGTCAATACCCTCGAACGCGCGTTGGAACTTCAGAAGCGCGGCTACATCGTTACGCCCGATCCGTCCAACCACGCCATCCAGGCCGCGTTTAAGGACGGCGCAATCAAGGAGTTCGAGCGCCATTCCCGGCTTGGCTTCATCGACCAGGAGACCTTCATGAAGGAGGTCGAGCGGCTCCGCGCCCTCGGGGCCAGGCGCGTCACGCTCAAGACGGGTGCGTATAGCATGCGCGAGTTGGCTATGGCCATTAAATGGTCGTCGGACGCGAAGATCGATCTGCTGACAATAGATGGCGCCGGTGGCGGAACGGGGATGAGCCCGTGGCGCATGATGGAAGAGTGGGGGATTCCCACGTTTTACCTCCAGTGCATGGCCAACGAGTTGTGCACGATGCTGAGCGAGAAAGGTGCGTACGTGCCGGATATCGCCATCGCCGGCGGATTCTCGACCGAAGATCACATTTTCAAAGTGCTCGCCATGGGAGCGCCTTACGCCAAGGCTGTCTGCATGGGACGCGCGCTGATGATCCCGGGAATGGTCGGCAAGAACATCGGTGAATGGATCGGCGCGAACAAACTCCCCAAATCCGTTTCGCCTTTCGGCCGAACCAAGGAAGAGATCTTTGTCTGTTACGAAGAGCTTCGCGCCCGCTACGGCGATGAAGTCGATGAGTTCCCATTGGGCGCTATCGGCGTGTATAGCTTTGTGCAGAAACTCGAAATCGGGTTGCAGCAGCTCATGGCGGGTGCGCGGCGCTTCCGTCTCGATACCATCTGCCGCAAAGACGTAACAGCGTTGACCGAGGATGCGGCGAAAGTCAGCGGCATCCCGTATGTCATGAACGCCTACCGCGAAGAGGCCCTGGCCGTAATGAACGGCAATGGCCTTGCGAGTTAGTCGGGGATCCGTTCAAATGATCAACGCCCACCGCCGGTATCGCAGCCGGTGGTGGGCGCAATTGATTGGACCGGCGCTGATTGTACCCCTGTCTCGGCAGTCCGTCTGGATTTTCCCTATCCGGCAAGTTTCAGATATAGATCTTGGGTGTTGGACTTTCCGTCGCGGATGACTTCGACGGAGATGTGGTAGAACCCCGGCGCCCGGTAGGTGTGCTTGTTTGGAAACCAGTTGGTTTCGATGGTGCCGTCGCCCCAATCCCAGCGGAACGGGCCGTCCGGATCCTGGATGGTGACGCCGTTTACGGAGACCGTCAGCCCGTTTACTTCCGGTTGGAGCAAGGTGATGGGGATTTTATGGTTGGTAGTGGCACACCCCAGGAATACCGCGCACAACAACATCGACAAGGGATGGATCGCGATTCGCATTCTCGTGTTCCTCCGATGGCCGTGCCCCTTTCTCCGCGATACTACGTGATTGTGGCGAATGAAGCGAAATCCGGTTCGTGGACCAGTTGCTTCTGCGGTTATGCAAATCCGCCGGTATCTACTTACCACCCGCAAGATCGATAAATGTGCCGGTTGCGTACGACGCTTCTTCCGACAACAGCCAGAGGATTGCGTGAGCTACTTCTTCCGGCTGACCGCCGCGCTTCATGGGGATAGCGTCTTTAATACGGTCCACACGACCGGGTTCGCCGCCGCTTGCGTGAATGTCGGTGTAGATGAACGCCGGTCGGACGGCGTTGACGCGAATGCCCTCGACCGCGACCTCCTGGGAGAGGCCAATGGTGAACGTATCGATGGCACCTTTGGAAGCCGCGTAGTCAACATACTCGCCCGCGGATCCGAGACGGGAAGCGGCTGAAGATACGTTGACAATCGCTCCGCCATGACCGCCGTGTCGGGTCGACATGCGCCGGATTGCTTCGCGGGCACACAGGATACTTCCCGTAACGTTCGCCGCGAAGATTCGGTTTAAACGCGCGGCGTTCATGTCTTCCACGCGCATTTGCGTTTCGAGGATACCGGCGTTGTTGACCAGGGCCGTGACGAGTCCCAGTTTTTCGTCCACCGTATTGAACAAGTCGACGACCTCGGACTCGACCGCGACATTTGCCGCGACGGCGATGGCCGTGCCGCCCCTGGATGTGATCTCCGACACGACTGCATTCGCAGCGTCCCGGCGCTTCACGTAGTTTACGCACACCGCATACCCACGTGCCGCGGCCAGGCGAGCCGTCGCCGCACCGATGCCGCGACTGCCCCCGGTAATGACAATGACTTTATGTTCTTGCAATGGGATACTCCTAGCGTTGTGAAGCGGCAATAGTAACTTCGAGCCGGTCTTCAATTCGAGCGGGCCGGAATGAACTCCTTTCTTCGGTATTCGGCGACGCATTTTAAGAACAGCTTAAATCGGTGTACCGTAGACGACGGTGAACACAGTTTGGAAAACTGCAATCAATCTTTCAAAGGAGCCAATAACAATGTCTGAATCCCATACCATGACGCGCAGGAGTATATTGGCCGCGGGAGTGGCTTCGGTGGTGGCGCCGGCGATTCTTCGTGGGGCGGAGCCGACGAGTGACCCCGTGCGCGTGGGCCATATCGGCTGCGGGACGCGCGGCTGGAATCTGACCAAATATACGGGAAGCATTGCGGACGCGAAGGTGGTCGCGGTATGCGACGTGTATGAGCCGCACCGGCAACGGGGGTTCGAGGCGGGAAATAATCCCGATGCCAAGCGCTACGAGAAGTACGAAGACCTGCTCGCCGACCCGAATGTGGAAGCGGTGATCATCGCGGTGCCGGATCATTCGCACGAACCGCTGGTGGTGGCCGCAGCGAACGCCGGGAAGGCCGTGTACTGCGAAAAGGGTTGGACGCGGTCCATCGAAGCGGCGAAACACATGCGCGAGGTCATTCGAAAACAGAAGACGGTGTTTCAGCTTGGCCACCAAGGGCGTCAGCACCCCGCAACCGCCGCCGCGGCTGAGTTGTTGCGCGATGGGCGGATTGGTCCCATCACGCTGATCAAGACTGGGCGTTATTTCAACGGCACCCTGGAACGCGCACCCTGGCGGTGGTACGGCAACTACTCCTGGTACGACCGCCCCGACCCGAAGGAAGTGATCAAGAAACTCGACTGGGACAGGTGGCTCGGGTCGGCGCCGAAGATCGAGTTCAACGAGCGTCACTTCTGGCACTGGCGCTGCTATTGGCCGTACGGCACGGGTCAGGCCGGCGACTTGTTGTCCCACGAAATGGACCACGTCCAGTGCGTACTGGGTTGGGGCATCCCGGACACCTGCCGGTGCACGGGCCAGCTCACGTATTACAAAGACGACCGCGATGTGCCGGACAATTGGTTGGCGGCCTACACCTTTGAGAAACAGAACTGTACGGTTACCTTCGAGGGCTGCATGAATTCCAACCGCTGTCAGGCCCCGGAGTACATCGGCAAGGACGGGCGCCTCGTATTCGACGGCATCGGCCAGGACGCCGCGAATTACAACATCTTCGATGACAAGCCCGCGTATCCTTTCAAAGGCGGCACGACCGAACCCGTCGAAAGCTTTGATCCATCGAAGGCCCCGCATTGGCCCACGCACATGCAGGACTTCCTCCAATGCGTACGCACCGGGGGCCGCCCCAAATGCAACGAGGACGAAGCCTTTATCGAAGCCGCGACGCTCCTCATGAGCGTGGAGTCATACAGGCAAAAGCGCGAAGTGCGTTGGGACCCGGTGGGGGAGAGGATTGTATAGCCGGTCGAATTGTCCTGACAACGTGGTGCGTCGGTGTAAGACTCACGCTTTCCGGTTGACAATATAGCTCCCCGGGCAAATTTTGGCGGGTGGGGAGAATTACCCCGCCGCTACGCGCAATGAGGGACCAAACATGCCCAATCAACACGACCGCGATTGGAAGACGCCCTTCCGGATTCTGGCAACCATGAGTTTGATCCTGGCCATTCTCTCGTGCCCGCTCTTCTGGGTCGGACTCTGGATCGCATTGGGATATGTACCGAAGCCGGTGTCGGCCCTTCTCGCGAACCTGCCGCTTATGGGGACCGTATCGTTGGGCATGGCCCTCTCCGCTATCGTGGCTGGTCACATGGCCGTCGCCATGAGTAGACGCGCCTCGAGAGTCCGTGGGAGGGTGTGGCATATCCGGTTCATAATCTTCCTGGGTTACGTGAACGTCGCCCTGATCGGTCTTGTCGCATTTGCCTACTTCAACAAGGGCCGCCCGAATGCGGACATGGTGGCCTGTGAAGGGAATCTCAGGCAGATGCAAACCGTGCTCCGCGAATACCGGGAGGCGAACCCAGGTAGATTCCCGCCGATGTCCCCGCGGCCCGGCGTGTTGATGTTCACGCCGGAAGCGATCCCACCGGAACGCTTCCCGAACCGCTTCTCCAAAGGGCTCCCGTTTACGTGTCCGACGATTCGCTCCGCTAGGACACTTTGGATCACCCCAACCCCGGACAATACCGAGAGCGCGTACGATGATCAGAGCTACTTCTACCTGGGTTATGCCGTGTTCAACGACGACGATGTCGAGGCGTTTGCGAAGGCATATCGCAAGCGAATCGCGGAAGGTGGAACGTTTGACGATGACCTGATAGTGGAAGATGGCAACGGAACGCGGGTTCTCCACCGGCTGTCCGATCCGGTGCTCGTCCAGTATTGGGTCACCCATCAGGAAGATAAACTTCCGCATGTAACGAATCCGATTGAAGCGTTTGCGCCCTCGCTTGAGGGCAATCAAGTGGTGGCTTACCAAACCGTCGGCGTGGCTCCCACGGACGACGTTCCCCTCCTCATCGAGCGCGACCGGGACCACGTGTATACGGACTGGGGACCGCCCGCTCCTCGTGGCGCCCACGTCCTCTACGCGTATCACGGCGTTCAGTTCATCGAGCGCGGCACCTGGCCCATGACGGAAAAGACGCAGCGCATCCTCGCGGAACTTGCCGAGTTGGAGGCGCCGTAGAGTGGGTCGTGCGCTTGGAAACATATGAGCAGAGGTGTAAGAGGAGATTGGATGCGGCCCGCGGTTTACGCTACACGTTGTTATCCGCGATGGGCAGCCTCAATTCTCGGGCTGCGTGATGCACGGTTAGAATCTGAGCTTCGCCGGGCTGAAGTCTGTAGATGATCCGATAATTTCCCAGAATGATTTCTCGAAAGGAAGGATCGCTCACTTCAGGAACGATACGTCCTGATTCGGGGAAGTCTGCCAAGCGATCCACGGCATCGAATGCTCGTTCCGCGAATACGGAAGCAATAGGCGGTGCGTCGCGAGCGATGAATAGGCAGATGGCCTCCAGATCATCCAGGGCTTGCGGTGTCCACTTTACTGCAGCCATTTCGCCATACGCTGACGTGCCTCGTCCTGGCTGATCAGCCGGCCGGCATCAGCCTGCTCGACGCCCTTATCAATCTTGTAGAGCAGATAGAGGCGTTCCAAAGCGTCCGCGACGTTCGCGTCCTCGGGCAAGTCTTCGATGGCCTTCAACATCTGTTGCTTTGTATGCACAGTGCATTCCTCACGTGGTTGCAGAGCAAGCTTAGCAGGCCGCCCTTCGGATCGGCAACATGGTACAGGTTGCGGGTCTCGGCCTGAAACCAACGTCACGTCAGGCGAACGGGCACGACATCTCGCGTCCACGGATACGCGTCGTGAATCTCTCGAGCGGCCGTGTCTTCGGAATCGTAGATGCTGGCTCCCCCCGAATACTCCATCCAGCACAGCGCGTATTGGTCATTGCTGAAATACTCGGAACGACTCCCAAATGTGCCGTCCGGATTCGCTATCAAGAAGATTCGTAACGTGCGATCGGTACTTGTCCAACGCGCTAAAGGCCTTTTGCCGTTTGCAAAGTTGGGCCAGTCGTCGCAACGCGGTTGACTTGACCCCAAGCCCTTTTTCTTTCCGAACGGCCAAAACATTTTACAAGTCCAATTCGGTTACCGACTAACGTCGCAAGCCTAAAATGGATTGACTAACAATAGTCCTCGGGTTGGAGTCCCTGGTGCCGGATCTCCTCATCAGAAGCGGGAGTAAACTCAGAGAATCCATGCCGACCGCACGCGGTACAACAGTCTTTCTCACTGCACGTCGCTGATGCACGAACGTTGTGCATATCGAGGAATACGGTACCGTCTTCGCAGCAGATTGCCACAAGCCGAGAACATCCCGGGCAAATACGAAGAACTAGCGACTCGCCCTGTTCACAGACCGGGCAGATCGCCTTGAGGGTCCAAATCGGTCTATCGATCTCCACGGTCTCATGCCTCTCGAACATACGCTGCCGCCGGTTCGCCACGAGGAGCTGCGTTCAGGAGGCGTCTAGTTTCTCGCTGACCCACTCCTTGAGAACGTCCGTGTCCGTCATACCCCTGCTCTGGGCGATTCTGTGTAGCGCGTCGGCTTCTTTGTGGTCAAGAGAGACCTGCACGACGATCCGGTCTTCGCGATCGAATACGGTCTCTGCAATCTCCAGCAATTCGTCTTCGAAATCAGTGATGTCGTGCGTGTCCCAGAACCGGGCCATTTCCTCAACTGCGTCCGTCTGTGGAATTTGTGTCATCTCTTCCTCTGTTTGAATCGCCTTTTCTCGGCGTCCGTCATCGGTCGTGCCGTGACCGGATACCCGTTGCCTTTAGGAAATTGTATCACAACGCAGAAAAGATACTGCCCTGCGATGGTCCGTCCAAGGACGTAATAGACTGGATTCCGGTCTTCGGATCGGGCACGCAGCACGAGCGGATGGCCGAAGCAGACCTCCTCGACATCGTGTGGCCGGATGCCGTGTTTCGCGATATGCTCAACGCGATCTTGTGGCCCTATCAACTCACGGATCACCATAGCGGAATGGTTCTTCCGCCGTCTGAATTCCGCAAGAGCGGTGTTTGGGATTAAGCCGCCCCAAATCGGAGCACGTTCTATCGGGCCGGCCGCTTGAGAACGTAGAACGTGTCGCCTAGCCGTAACCAGTTCCCACCCGTCGGCGCCGAGTTCATTGAGTGCGTCCTCAATCTGGCTCTCGACTTCGGACATCATTGCCGCACTTCCCTGGGGCGTGATCTGGGGAATTTGCGACGGCGAGTCCTTCTGCATCTGTTCATTCACCTGCATCGCGGCTTGCTGGACCAACGTGAAATGACTGAACACCTTGTACTCAAACCCCGCGTGCCCGCGGCTTGACGGCGTCGCTCCGACGAATACACACGCGGCAAACAAGAATGTGAGCAGTTTGTGTAGCTTGAACGTCTGTCTCATGGTTTCCCTCCCTCTATCGTACTGCCCGGCGAAAGTGCCGGCCCTTTTTTCGAAATTCCGCGCACGTGTCTACCGGTCGCCCCAATAGTCGAAGACGAGATACTTATTGAGATGGACGGCGAGCGTATCCCAGTACCGTGGAAACGTCGCATTGCGTTGTTTTCATCTGTGTTACTCGCAGTAGAAGTTCTGAATCTCCATCACAACATGTCACGACCACGTACCGATTCCGCCGCCCTTACAGGGCTTGATTGCGAGGGGATCCTTGGACCCAGGGTTCCGCTCGTGCCTCGCTCCACCCCGGGCTACTATCGAGTCGCCCCGTCCGGGGCTGACGCAACGTCCATCCCGTCTCTGAGCCGTGGACCGTCAACGTCCATCCCGTCTCTGAACCGTGGACCGTCAACGTCCATCCCGTCTCTGAACCGTGGACCCTCAATAATCCGGTTTTCATCTGCGGACCCGTTCTATCATTGGTTGCGGCTCTGCCGCGCTGGGCTACGGGACGGGCCGCCCCGTCCGGGGCTGCACGCAGGCACCCGGCCAGGCGGACGGGCCTCGGACTAGGACTCGACGAAGTCGTTTTGGCCATTCCGATCCGGGTCATTGGGAATTGTCTCGGATTTCGTGCTTCGAATTCTGGCTTTGGACGCGGCTGCGCCTCGTTGTGCATGCCTATACCGTCTGCGGTCAGGATGAACGCTCACGGTGACGGCTTCTCCAGGATTTCCGTATCGGACGGCTTTGGTTGGCTGTATTGTTTGACTTTCTTGAGGTTCTCCCGGTACTGCCGGTCAAACTCGGTTTCACCGAAGAAGGTGTGCCAAACGAATGTAAGGAACGTCACGAACAGTAGCGCGAGGATGGATAATCCGACTACGGTCAGAATCAACGCGAACTTCAAGCCGTTGTCCATGTGCGATCCCCCGGATTTCGACACGATGACTTTGTAGCAGCAGAGGCGCCTGTGACTGCCCCTCCCGCGCATAGGTCAATGTCGACCGTCCTCTTCTTCTGCTTGCGCTGTCCGGGCTTGTTCGGCCCCGGCTGCGTCGGGTCGCCGCTCGCCATACCGAACGTCCAGCCCTTCCCGCCGCTGGATGGATTTCCGTCCACCCAATGCCATTCGCGCCATAGTCCCGAGGATCTCGCGCGCCGAGTGGGCGCGGAGTTTTCGGCCGGACGTCGTCACGTACTCGCGCAGGACGACAAACCGGCCGTGACGGCGCAGCGCCCAGCTCATGGCGGCTTCTTCGGCGGCGAAGAGGCGCTCGTCGAAGCCGCCGGTCGCGAGGAAAGCGTCGCGGGTGCAGAACAGGAAGCACCCGCTCGCTAGCCTTAGGACGCGGTAAATGGGGACGGCCACTGTCATCATGATACGGCCATAGAGGGGCACCGGGCCATCGAGGCGGAACGCGCAGCCGCCGCCCGCCGCGCCCTGACGCATGGCCTCGACCGCCCCACGAACCGCCGCCTCGGTGACAACGGTGTCCGCATCGACGAAGATGAACATCTCGCCGTTCGCTGCGTGTCCCCCGGCGTTACGGGTCGCCGCGATTTGCCGGCGGTTCACGTGGATTACTCGGGCGCCGTGTTCTTCGGCGATCGCGGCCGTGCGATCCGTAGATGCGTCGTCCACGACGAATATTTCGAAAGGCTCCCCCAGCGCACGCGCAGCCACATCGAGCGCGTTCAACGTGCGACCGAGGAGCTGCTCCTCGTTATGGGCGGGGATGACGAAGGAAATCATGACGATTCGCTACCAATCCTTGTTCTTGGCGAACGATACCGACTTGCTTCTCTCTGTCGTCCTTTGGATGTCTCAACACGTCATTATATCTTTAGCGACAGATGGAAGCGGCGTTGAGCCGCTGAAATGGCCTTAAAGGCCTGCGTACCCATAGCTCCGGCTTGGCCGAGGCGAAGCGAGGACTAGCCGGGGTCCCAGAGTCCAATCACGTCGTGATTCCCTGAAAGGGATACATAGTGCGCGGGATTCTATGTAACCCTTACAGGGTATTGGGAATCAGGGGATTTTGACCCAGGGTAGGCCTTGCTGCGCGGCGGCCAATCACGCTTGCGGCGTGACTGTGAGTATTTTGGCCCTTCAGGCCACCGTGAGTCACATCGTCGACGAGGAAGGTATGCATTACTTTGCCCCGGAGAGTACCGATGAACTGTGTGGCGCGGTTGGCCTAGCAGGCGAAGTTATCCGTCGGTGCAAACTTATCCGGCTTCCACCATCTCCTCCGCCAGCCGCCAGACGTTCTGCAACATGCGCGGCAAATGGAACGCGGTTTTCCATTTGCTGCCCTTAACGGTGTTGGCGAGGGATCCGTCGTGATGGAGGTAGCCGAACCATTCGCCGTGGGTGAAGTCGGGGAAATGGGCGAAGGCGTAGGCGTCGATCTTCTCGAAGTTCTGCCAATAACGATTTTCGCCGGTGAGGTGGTAGGCGAGAAGGTTGGCGTAGAGGGCTTCGCAATGGACCCACCAGAGTTTCATGTCGTGTTCGTAGGGTTCCGGCGGTTTGCCGTCGATGTCGACGAAGTACAGGATGCCGCCGTATTCGTCGTCCCAGCCGAGGTCCATGGAGTAATCGATGATGGGCAGGGCGGACGCGATGAGATCGGCGTCGTTCCGGTGGCGGGCCTCTTCGAGGAGGAACCACGCGGTTTCGAGGGCGTGACCGGGGTTGATGCAACGGCCTTCGGGGATGTCGAGTAACAGTTCGCCGTCGGGTCCGACGGTTTCGAAGAGCGCGCGCTTCTCGTGGTTTAGGAAATGAGTCAGCACTTCATGGATGCAGCGGTCGATGATGGATGTATAGAAGGGGTCGTCGCCGTTGCGGCGCAGCACTTGCGTCATGGCGATGACGATCATGGGCATGGCGTGGGATTTTGAAGGGCGCGTGGGGTAGAACTTCGGCGGCATGGACGCGTCCGGCGCGTCGTTGAGTTCGATGATTTTTTGGTAGAGGGTCCGCGCGCGTTCGACGGCGGACGTGTCACCGGCTGCCTTCCCGTATTCCGACAAGGCGATAACCCCGAAGGTTTCCGTGAATAGGTAGCGCCGCTTGCGCAAGGGGCGTCCGTCGCGCGTGACGGTATAAAACATGCGACCGTCCGTGTCGAACCCGTGCTTCAACATGAATTCATACCCGAGCCGCGCGAAGTCCAGCCATTCCGGCCGCGGCTTGACGTCGTTGTAGACCTTCGAATACATCCACACCGTGCGGGCGATCATCCAGAAGCACTTGTCCGTCGACACCACCGATCCGTCCGCGTCGATATGGTGCAGGTATCCCCCCATTTCGTCGTCGCGGATGTGCCGCATCCAAAAGGGGAGGACGTCGTTCAGGAGCGTATCCCGGTAGCGGTCGCGTAGTTCGGAAAAGCGTTGCGTATTCACGTAGTTGCTCCACGTCAAAAAAGATGGCACTCGTGCTGTCTATGTTACTCCATCGGCAGGGTACTTGACTGGAGCCAAAATACCAAAGATGGATTCCGAAGCGACGATGGCGTGCGGGATCGGCCATGTTTCTGGTTTCACACTGAGGGTTCCCTCAACGGCTAATCCTGCTACACTGGAGCGGGTGGGTGGGGTTGCTTTAACTTGCCGCGTACGCTGGTCGTCCGGTTCGAGCCGGACAAGGAGGTATCGATGGTCATTAAACGCCTCGTTCCGTTCACCCTTCTGCTCGCGCTCACGATTGCACCCAACGCCTTGGCCCACCGGCTGGTTGAAAACGACGGTACCCACGTCGACGCCGCGTCGGCCCTGGTCGTCACGGAGCCGGATATCTCGCAGCTTATTCTTCACGAAGTGACGGTCGGAAACGAAGAAGTGTGGCTCACGTTTCAAGGGACGGCCGGCGGCTCCGTTTACCTCCAGCTCGGGGTCCCGGTCATTGACACCCTTTCGGACTACCATCCCGCCGTCGCGCTGGTCGGCCCGGGTCTGCCGGCCGCGATGCTGCCCTTCGACATACCAAACGGGACCGGCGCAGTGACGTTCAACGCGGCGGACTTCGTGCCCGACTTCTTCTCGGAACCGTTTACCGGTACGGAATCCTGGATCTACGTTGAAGAGACGGTCACGCTTCCATCGGACGGAACCTACTACATCGTCGGTTACCACCCCGACCAGACGCCTGGGAAACTCTGGGTGGCGTTTGGTCAGGAAGAAGTCTTTGGCATTCCGGATATTCTGGCCTATCCAAAGACCCTGCGCGAAGTGCGCGCCTTCCACGAAGTATCTCAAGAACCGCTCGGCATCATTCCGCGACTGTTCTTGATGGTGGCCCGCGTGCTGCGTCTGTTTACGTTCTTTTTGTAAACCCGCGCGATCAAGCGACCTTATCCCGCTGTCTTCGCGGCGCTTTGCACGCAGAAGGTATTGTTGGGGTCGATGAAGTGACGGCACACGCGAGTCTACGGATTTCGCGTACGATGGCTCACAATCCGATTAAGGTGATCTCGCCCCAATACGCAGCTTCGCAGTACCAGCCGGTCGGTTGGTTCAAGAGTTCAGCCTTAATCGTTTGGCCCGCGTACGGCGCCAAATCAACGTCGACCGTGAGCCAGCCGTCATGGACCGTGTCCGCGCTGACAGGAGTGTTCACCACGTCCTTGCCATTGATTCTCACGATCAGTTGCCAGTCGCCACCCTCGTGATGACTGACCGTGAGCCGCAGCTTGCCCTTTGTATTGGCAGGAATGGTGCCTTCCCGCCAGATGACGCATGGCGTCGCGCCGTCGTCGGGGTGGGTGACCAGAACCCGTTCGCGTCCCCGGTACTCGGCGCGGATGCCGGGATCCATTTCCAGTCCGCAATCCTTGATTTCCCAGCCCGGTGCGAACTCCGCGACGACTGCGTTCATATCCGGGCGTCCGTCAGACAACTCTCTCGAACGGATTTGATCCTCCAATTCGGCATCGGTAAAGCGGCTATTCGCAATTGGACCGGGATCCCAGCTTTGCTCCAACGGCGAGGGCAGTGGTTTCTGGATGGGGATCAGGAACGTCTCATTCCCGTTTTCATCTACACTGACCTTGCCGCCCGCGCGAACGACGGCGGCGCGTGCCAAAGTTTCAGACACTTTCAGGAGCTGCGTGAAGGAGTAATCGGTATGGGAAAAGACTGTATCGCGATTCAACGCGGACGTGAATTTCTCCGGTACGTTTTCCAAAGCAAGTGACGTAAACAGGATGCCCGCGGCACTGGATGGATTGCAGTCGGAATCCTGACCGCAGCGTGTCGCAATCTGAATCGTTTTGTCCGGGTCGCCGGCACCGTATAGCAATCCCATCACGATGTATGCGCCGTTGATTTTGGCATCAATGTTGAATCCCTTCTTCGCGCCGCCGCACGAGGCCTTCCGATAGTCTGGATTCTCGTTGTACTTTGCCTCGACCAGCGTCCATGTCGCTTCCCAGTTTGCCGGGTCGGCTTTCCACCACGTAATGACATCGCGGATGCATTCGGCATACTGGCTGCCGGACGGAATGCAGTCCAGACCCGCGAGGACGATCTTTTCGGGGTCGGACTCGAAGAACGCCGATGCGTACATCCCGCCCACAAACTGGCCGCCGTATAGTCCATCACCGTAGTTCATAATCCTGCCGAAAATCTCGCCGAGCGCGATCGGAACGTTCGGAAGTCCGGGTGCAATCAGGCCGGAATAATCAGCCTCGATCTGGTAGTCAATGTCGTCCGCGTGCTTGTTGAATTCCGGATGGCCGGAATCTGGCGGGGCGATCCCCGCGCGAAGGTTGTCGCGTCCGGTGCTGTTGGCATGCCAGAGGGGGTAGAGGCTCCGGGCAAAGTCAATGCCGGCCTGCTTACGGGACACGTCCCAGCCGTAGTCCTCGAGCGATTTCAGGAACGTCATCTCGACGTAGAGGTCATCCTGCCAGAACTGGTTGACGAGTTCGGGTTTCCATTCCGGCATCTTGCTTTCCGGCACCATGTGTCCGTTGAACTGGAACTCGGTGGGCGCACCCCAGCCTACGCCGGCCATCTGCCCAATCCAACCGGCCGTCATCCGGCTGACATACTCGTCAACCGGCAACTGGAGGTAATCGTCTTGTGCCTGCACGATGCTGCACATACCGAAGAGGACCAGTATGGCGTATCGCTTCATCTTCGCCCCCAATCTTCCGTCGTTGTACCAACGACTTTTTCGCCTCATGGGATTTCAGCGTGACGGCTCGTCGTCTTCAATTGAATGCGCCGTCTCTATCCGGAACCGGGGGAAGTCTAGATCCCGCGTTACGGGCGGTCAAGTCGCACGTCTAGGATCGTCGAGCCGTTCCAAGTAATGGACTCCGGGATATGAAGTTGGATACCCTGTTCATGCAGGGTGCCTGGTTGACGAAACCGCGGGTCGAGGGGTCGAGAACGGCGACGAAACAACGTACGGGTTTGCGGGTTCCCGTCCTCGAAGTCTCTTAGCTCATTTCCTTCGATGGGGAGAAGGAGCGAAATGAATTCGAGCATCCTTTCGGCGGAGCGTCTGCCAGCGATGGAGTCTGCTGCGGAGTACGGACCACGACGGTCCGCGCGCATCGCGAACGTCGAGCGGCTGCGCATCCTGGCCATCTTCGAGATCATCGGGTTTCACGCCGCCACAGAACGGACCCTGTTCTTCGGCGGGGTTGGGCTGGCTACGTTTCTTATCCTGACGAATCTGTTCAACACCACCGTGTCCAACAAACGCGGGTTCACGTCGTTTGCGAAGGCCAAGATCCACCGGCTCCTGTGGCCGTGGCTGTTCTGGTGCGGCGTTTACGCGGTCTGGATTGCGTTTCACGCGTATCGGCACGGCCAACCGCTGTCGGGTGCGTTCAGTCCATGGATGTTGCTCTACGGAACTAAAGAGCATCTCTGGTTTGTGCCCTTTGCGCTCGTCTCGGGTGTCACGGTGGGCTGGTTTCAACACTCGTCGTTACAGTGGCGTGACGGTCCGCTCATCGCCGCCTGCGCAATTCTCGGCGGCGCGATCCTATTGATCAGTTCCGTCGTCACAACCTATTGCGGCGGATTGCACATCCCCATTCCCCAATACTTGTACGCATTGCCGTCGACGTTCATCGGATTCGCGTTGGGGCGGTCGGTACTCATTCAGGATCCCGTGGCAAAACGTCGAGCACTAGGGGGGTTGTGCATTGGCGCGGCAGTCTACGGCGCGGCTTTTCTCGCGCTGGTCCAGGTCGTTCCTCTGCACTATATGGTCTTGCGCTACGCCGTCATGGTGATCGTCATCAGCGGGGCCATCGTCTGTCCCGGCCGGGAAGATACGTTGACGCGCCTGAGTATTCCGCTGATGTTCGGCGTCTACCTGATTCACCCGTTGATCGTGGAGATCCTGTACCGCTTCGACGTGCTTCATCGGCACATTCTTCTTTATGCCCTCGTCGTATTCGTTCTCTCGAACCTTGCCATCTGGACCATGCAGCGGACGAAGTTGCGAAGGTTTACGTGAATCTGCCGAAGTTTCGATGGCGCAATTCTGGAAACCCAAATAGACTCTTCAATCCCGCATACGGGCTGCTTCGGCAAAGGCGACAATATTTTCCCAGGGCGTTTCAGGTTGCACCATGTTTGAGGGACAGAGGATCGCGCGGTTATCCGGCGTACAACATTCGCGGATCCGGCCGATCCATTGCCGTATCTTTTCCGGCGTGCCGAAAGGAAAGAGTTTTTGTGCGCTGATCGTTGCGCACAGCAGGATGTCCTGGCCATATTGCTTGTAAGTAGATTCGAAATCCATGCATTCGGGTTGAATGGGATGCAGGATGTCGAAGCCCACATCGATAATATCCGGGATGATCGCTTCGATGTTCCCGCAACTGTGCAGAAAGAACGCCGTATCCGGATGCGACCTGCGCACGGTATCAAGAATGTCGCGCCACTGGGGTCTAATGAACCGTCGCCACAGTTCCGGGTCAATCTGCATGCCCGTTTGCATCCCGGCGTCGTCGTAAAAGCACAACACGTCGATTCCGGCCGCGGCCGACTCGAGGGCAAGCTTCTTCGTGTAGTCCGCGACTTTTGCGATGACCGCCTCGGCCAACGGCACATTGGTAAGAAGGTCCATCATGAATTGTTCCATGCCCCGCAGCCACCAGGACCATTCGTAGATGCTACCCGCATATCCGAAGACCGGGTACCCTCGTGCATGATACTCCTGCGACAACTGCTCCGCCGAGTTTCGTTCGATTAGCGGTGCTGGAAACCGTTCCACGTCTGTCACGGTTGCCACGTTGGCGAGTGGCGGAAAGGTCTTCTCATAGGTTCCGGCGGCGCCGCCCGCCCAATGACCGATGCCCCATTCATCAAATGTCGTCCCAGGTGGTACGGGTCCATGCACGGCGGCGGGATCGTCACCCCCAAACCGCGTCTTCAGGGAAACCGTTCGGAAGTCGTAATCAAAGTATTCCTCGGGCTGGCGGCTTCCGGTTTCCCGTTCAAAGCGTTCGAGCACCGGCGCCGTGAACCCGGGTGCACCGCCTATGTCGAGCGTAAAGGGGATCCAGTCGCCGTTGCCGGTCTGCAACATCTTCTGTAGATTCTCGAAGCAGATTGAACTCACCGTTCAGACGCCCCCGCGTATATCCTCCGCATTATGCCGGACGTGATTCTACCTGTGGTGGTGGCGTCGTTCCTACTTCGTCAGGCGGCGTACGGCGATTGGATGATGGCGCACGAATTGGTGTACGTTCCCAACATGACAATTCGCTAATGCGTGCAGGGGATATTCGGGGGAACGCAACCAGGATGGTTCTTCCTGGCCACCAACCGCACGAAGTGGACGCAACGACGATGGAACGTACTGCACTGCCCGTCCGGCGCCGGTAAGCAGACTCGATTCGCTGGCGCGCGTCCATTGGTATCGCTGCGCAGTCTCACCAGCCGATGTTTGTGCACTCCGTTGAGACTTGACCGCGCAAATGGAGCATTGAATGGCTTCGCAGCAATGAATTGACATTTTGCTGCGGTGCGTTGAGAATCGTCAGTGCGCGATCAACGGCGGTCAATTCGACGACATGCACGCGTACGGTCCCATTCTATGCGTGGTGAAAGTGAATGCCGCATTCAGGAGGTCATTGATGAAATACGTTTTGTACTTTCCGCTGCTCGGGCTGGTCTTTGTAGCGTACAATATTGCCATGGCAGCGGGTGTAGACTTCGCGGCCAATGCGACGGTGTTGAATATTCCGCACCTGACGCGTGAAACACCGACCACGGTCGGGACTTCCGATTTGATTCTAGGAATCGGAATTATCCTGCTCTATTTCGAGATTCTGAAAGCCGCTCGAACCTCCCGGACCACGACCATCGATCACATGTTTTCCATGGTCGCCTTCATCGCGTTCCTGATCGAGTTCATCGTGGCGCCAGGCGCCGGCACCGCGACGTTCATGTTGCTCACGCTACTTGCGTTGATCGATGTGATTGCGGGATTCACCATCAGCATTGCTACCGCGCGGCGGGATTTTGCGGTCGGGGGAGGGGGACTCGGTTAATAGGCAGAAGGCCAGAACGAGCCAGGAGATTCAACAATGCTATGCATTGGATTACGCGCGGCTATTACAGCGTTAGCGGTCTTTTCAGTATGGATACCGCACGATACGGCAACTGCCGAGGAGCCGAAATCAGCGCCGTCCACGCGCGTGCACGCCTTCTACTACGCCTGGTATCAGAACCCGGAAACCGACGGGGCCTGGAGCCACTGGAACCATGCCGTCTCGGTACGCAAGGGCACCCCGTTCAGCTACGAGCCGCCGGAGCAGATCGGTGCGAACTTCTATCCCGCCTTGGGGCTCTATAGTTCGAGTTCGCGCGAGGATCTCGCCGATCACATGCAGCAACTGAAGCAGGCGGGCGTGGGGGTCATCGCCACGTCCTGGTGGGGGCCGGGTGACTTCACGGACCGAATTCTGCCGACGCTGCTCGACGTTGCCGATGAGCACGGGATCAAGGTCGCCATTCACATCGAGCCCATCGCGGGACGCGACGGCGCTCGCGCGCAACCGTTTCGCGATGCCATCGTGTATCTTGTCGATCACTACGGCGAACACCCGGCCTACTTTCGCGATGCTGCGCGGGGTAACAAACCTATGTTCTATTTCTATGACTCGTACTTGGTGGAGCCGTCTGACTGGGCGAGTCTTTTCACGGTCGAGGGAGACCGTTCGTTGCGCGGCACGAAGTACGATGGACTCTTCATCGGCTTGTACGTGAAGGCCGAAGATGGGGACGCGATTGTCGAATCCGGTTTCGACGGATTCTATACCTATTTTGCCTCCGATGGGTTTACCTACGGATCAACGACCGCAAACTGGCCGTCGCTCATGCAGTTCGCCCGGGACCGCCGCATACTTTTCATACCCAGTGTTGCCCCCGGATACGACGACACGCGAATCCGGCCCTGGAATACCGCCAATCAACGCGCGAGGGAGGAGGGGGCGTACTACGACCGCATGTGGGAAGCCGCGCTGGACGTTGGTCCGCCCTTCGTCTCGATCACGTCTTTCAACGAATGGCACGAAGGGACCCAGATCGAACCAGCCGTTCCGAAAACGACTCCGTCCTATATCTATCTCGACTATTCCCCCCTGGAGCCGGACTACTACTTGAAGCAAACCGCCGAATGGGTGAAACGCCTTACCGGCCGTCACGCGTTCCGTTCGCAATGAACGGAAGAAGTTTCGGGTCCATATTCTTCATTGAGAATTCCCAAGAGACGAGGATACTATAGTAGCTTGAAATTCGTATAAGCGTTGTGCGCGAAGGCGGTTGGATTGGCGGTTCCAACGGCCGCACGACGTTAGCCGAAATGCCGCCTTCCAAACAGAGGAAATGATGGAAGATTCCATATTCCGTGCGTTATCCAACGGACATCAACTCCTGTGTTGACATGTTGATGCCCGTTTCGATGAAGTATTTGCCCCTTGCGATTATCCTTGGCTTGTGCTGGTCGTGCGCCACTGCGCCGCCTGTTTGGACTCCGGAAACCGTCGCCGTGCCGTCGCCGGCCCGTGAGGGGATCGAACCGGCGGCGCCTCTGGATGAACGCGCGGAAGAAATCCTCCCGGCCGGACAGACCATGGCCGAGACACCGGTTCCGCTTTCCCGCGACGGCGCGCTGCTCACGGCGATTTCCAATAACCGTTCCCTCGAAGTCGCCCGGTTCGGTCCCGAGATTGCCGGCACATTTGTGCCGGAGGCACGCGCCGCATTTGACCCGACGCTCCTCGGGACCCTGTCAACGGGCCGCACGCGAGAGCCGCTTCCCGTCCGCCGCTTGTCGAGTACCAGCCGCACTTCCAGCAGTAGCCGCAGCTCCAGTGGAAGCACCGGCACTACAGGCACTTCGAGTGGAATGACCCCATCCGGGGCCATGACTCAAGCCCAAAGAGTCCAACAGAATATCGCACAGGCGCAGCGCGTCCTTGACGACCTGGACAGCGCTTCCACCCTGTACGAGAACCGCAAGAACCCCTTCGTCGAAACCAGGAGTACGGATGGAACCGTCCTGCTTCAGGAGACGTTGCCCACTGGGACCCAACTGTTCTTGACAGGGGCCGCATCCCGGAACGAAGTGGCTCGCTCCGTCGATAACAATGCGGGATCCTGGGTCGTGGGGGCCAGTCAGCCCTTGCTGCGCGGCGCAGGGCTTGACGTGAATCTGGTGGAGCTGAAACAGGCCAAGAACGTGCGCGCTCAAAGCGAACACGTCCTTCGCGTCGAGGTTACCGACCTTGTCCGGCAAGTGGAAGATGCCTATTGGGAATTGGTGCTGGCCAACGAGGTGCTCAAGATTCGAGATTTCGCAGTCTCGCTGGCCGACGAGCAACTCAGACGGAATCAGGACCTCTACTCCGTCGGCAAGACGGTGGAAGGAGATGTTATGTCGGCGAAGGCAGAACGCTCGTCGCGCATCGCGGACCGGGCCGACGCCCAAGCGGCAATCGAAACGGAGACCCTCGCGTTGATTCGGTTCCTGAATCCGGACGTAGAAGCGCCTTGGAAGATCCAGTTCCACCCCGTGGACCCGCCCGAAGTCGAGCACATCGACGTAAATCCGGATGTCAGCGAGCGCCTGGCGAACATATACCGTTCCGAACTGGCCGAATCGCGACTGGAAGTGGCGAACAGCGACCTGGGTTTGATCCAGACGCGGAACGGCCTTCTGCCGAGGCTGGACCTGGTTGGCTCGTACGGGCGCTCGAGCAGCGGCTTCCGCGCCGGGGACATTACGCGCAAGTTGGACTCGCCGCAATACGACTCTTTCCAATTCGGTCTTGAATTCGAGACCCCGATACTTTATCGGGCCGAACGTGCGCGCAATCAACGGGCCAAAATGGTACAGTCCCAAGCCAGTGCGAATCTGAGCGACTTCGAACAGGCGGTAGCCACCGAAGTGCGGCAAGCCGCCGTCGAGGTAGGCCGGCAATGGAAGCGAATCGACGCTACGCAAGATGCCGTGACGAGCCGCAAAGAAGAACTGCGAATCGCCGAGGATCGCAACGCCGTAGGCAAGACCACGAATCTCGACCTGCAGATCGTGCAGCGCGATCTGATTCAGGCGGAAGTGGACGAGGTCACGGCCCGAATACATTACATCGAGGCGCTGACTGGGCTGTATGCGGCCGAAGGGACGCTGCTTGAGCGGCGCGGTATCCGGCTCCAGGGAGATACGTTATACAGCGGCGCGCAGAACATCCCGGGGGACGGGGAAAACGAGCAACGAGGTAGTGAATGACGCAGTTCAAACAACACCGGCGGCGGTGCGGTGAGACGAGCCGAGGGATCCTGCTCGCCGCCGTATTGCTGCTGGCGGCAGTCACCGGTTCCTGCGGGAAGAAGACGGAAGGATCTGCAGGAGGAAAGCCGCCCGCAGTCCCTGTCCACGCCGCCGAAGTGACCCAACGCGATATGCCCGTGGTGCTCGACTCCATAGGGGCAGGTGAGGCGTATTCCACCGTCAATGTGAAGTCCCAGGTAACGGGGGAAATTGTCGACGTTACGTTTCGCGAAGGCGACATCGTGCAGGAAGGGCAGGTGCTGTTTACGATCGACCAGCGCCCCTTCAAAGTGGCGTTGCACGAAGCCGAGGCCAACCTGGCCCGGGCGGAAGCCGAACTCGAACACGCGAAAGCCATGGTCGAGCGAGACAAGGCCGAGGCGGACAACGCGAAAACGGAACTGGATCGCGATACGACCCTGTTGGACCGGGGAACGATTTCGCAGGAAGAGTTCGACCAGACGCGCACCAACGCCGATTCGATGCAGGCGTCGGTCCATGCGGATGAGGCTGCTGTAAAGTCCAGCAGCGAATCGATTCGCGTGGCCAGGTCGGCTATCGACGACGCCAAATTGCAACTCGACTACTGCACGATCCGGTCGCCTTTAACGGGGCGAACCGGCAGTCTTCTCATCCATAAGGGCAATCTCGTGAAGGCCAACGACACGGAACCTCTCGTTGTGATCAACGAGACGCGGCCGATCTATGTGAACTTCACCCTGCCTGAGGCAGCGTTGTCGGCGGTGAGAAAAGCCATGGCCGCCGGGCGCCTCGAGGTGCGCGCCGAGATTCCGGGCGAAGAAGCTGACCCCGTAGTCGGCAATGTCACCTTCGTTGACAACGCCGTCAACCAGGATACGGGGACCATTCGCCTCAAGGCATCGTTTCCCAACGAAGACGACCGATTGTGGCCGGGTCAATATGTGAGCGTCTTCGTTCGCGTCGCCACAATTCCGAATGCCGTCGTGGCGCCTACGCAAGCGATTCAGATGGGCCAGGACGGGGCCTACGCGTACATCGTCAAAGCCGACAAGACCGTTGAGCTGCGGGAGGTCACCGTTGGGGATACCTACGAGGGCGACAGCATCATCGAAAAAGGATTGAATCCCGGTGAAACGGTTGTCACCGACGGCCAGATGCGGCTCGCGCCGGGCTTGACGGCGGATATCCTTCCCGACGACGCCGAAGGAGCCGCGAGCAGCTCATGAACTTCTCGGCCCTGTTTATTCGCCGCCCCGTGATGACCACGTTGCTCATGCTGGCCATCGTGCTCTTGGGTGTGCGCGGATACATGGCCTTGCCGGTCAGCGACCTTCCGAACGTGGACTTTCCTACCATCAGCGTTTCCGCGGTGCTGCCGGGGGCCAACCCGGAAACCATGGCATCGTCGGTGGCCACTCCCCTCGAACGGCAATTCTCGACCATTGCCGGCCTGGACTCGATGACGTCCGTAAGCGTGTTGGGCGGATGCGATATCACGTTGCAGTTTTCGTTGGATGTCCAAATCGATGCGGCCGCACAGGAAGTGCAGGCGGCCATCGCCCGGGCCAGCCGCCAATTACCTGAAGACATGCCGAGTCCCCCCACGTACCGGCGTGTGAACCCCGCCGACTCGCCCGTCATTTACATTGCGCTCACGTCACCCGTACTTCCGCTGTCAGTTGTGGATGAGTTTGCGGACACGTATCTCGCCCAACGCATCTCGACGCTCAACGGCGTCGCGCAGGTGAATATCTATGGCTCGCAAAAGTACGCGGTCCGCGCATTGCTCGACCCGCGCGCCCTCGCGTCGCGCAAGATCGGGATCGACGAGGCTGTCGACGCCATTCAGGCGGGCAACGTCAACCTGCCGACCGGGGACCTTCAAGGAACGCATCAGGCGTTCACCTTACAGGCCACGGGACAGCTTCAGACTGCAAAGGCCTACGAGCCCATCATCGTGGCATGGCGCAACGGTTCGCCGGTTCGTCTTCGGGATTTGGGAACCGTCGTCGATAGTGTGGAAAACGACAAGGCCGCAAGTTGGTACAATAACGTGCGGGCCATCGTGCTTGCCGTTCAGCGGCAGCCGGGCACCAACACCATCCAGGTCGTCGATTCCATCAAAAAGCTCCTGCCGACGTTTCGCGACCAACTCCCGGCGTCCGTCACGATGGAAATCCTGTTTGACCGCTCCGAATCGATACGCAATTCGGTGAACGAGGTGAAGTTCACGTTCCTGCTCACCATCGTCCTCGTGATACTCGTTATCTTCCTATTTTTGCGAAACGTGACTGCAACGATTATCCCCAGCTTGGCGCTCATTCTGTCCGTTATCGGCACCTTCGCCGTCATGAATGCGTTCGGATACAGCCTTGACAACCTCTCTTTGATGGCCCTGACGTTATCGGTGGGCTTCGTGGTGGACGACGCGATCGTCATGATCGAGAATATCGTTCGCCACATGGAAAACGGTGAAACCACCATGGAGGCAGCCCACCGCGGATCGCGCGAAATCGGTTTTACGATCGTCTCCATGACGTTGTCGCTGTCGGCGGTCTTCATTCCCGTCTTGTTTATGGGCGGCATCATCGGGCGGCTGCTGCACGAGTTTGCGGTTACCATCAGCATGGCGATCCTGATTTCCGGATTCATCTCGCTGACGCAAACGCCCATGTTGTGCAGCCGGTTCTTGCGTCACTACGAACAAGAGCGGCACGGCGCGCTCTACAACGTGCTTGAACGCATTCTCCACGGCATGTTGCGGGTGTACGAAGTCACATTACGCGGCGTCATGCGGCACCGATTAGTGACGATGCTGGCGCTCATACCGCTTATCGCGATCACCGGCTACCTGTTCTACTCCATGCCCAAAGGCTTTCTCCCGAGCGAAGACACGGGGCAGGTATTTGCCGTGACTGAAGCGGCCCAGGGAATCTCGTTTCAGGACATGGTGCGGCACCAGAAGGCGGCGGCAGCCGTTGTTGCCGCGGATTCCAACGTGGCCGGATTCATGTCCGCAGTAGGGTCGGGAGGCTCCTCGCGATCCGGAAATGAAGGACGCCTCTTCATGCACCTGAAACCCCGGGACGAACGCATCGGAGTGGACGATTTCATTCAGGAAATGCGCGCGAAACTGAGCAAACTTCCCGGGATACGCGTCTTCATGCAGAACCGCCCCTCCATCACCATCGGCGGCCACCTCACGAAGAGCCAGTACCAATTCACGTTGCAGGGCACCGATATCAGCGAACTCTACCATTACGCGCCAATCCTTGAAGCCGCTATGGAGAAGATTCCCGGCTTTCAGGACGTGACGTCGGACCTTCAGATTACGAACCCGCAGGTGGACGTCACGATCGACCGCGACAAAGCGTCTGCGCTGAATGTGTCGGCGCGCAAAATCGAGGAGGCTTTATATACCGCGTACGGTTCGCGCCAAGTCTCCACGATCTACGGGTCGAACAATACGTACCGCGTCATCGTGGAATTGCAGCCCCAGTATGAACTGGACCCGAAGACGCTGTCCATGCTGTACGTGCGGTCGGATACGAACCAGTTGGTGCCTTTGAACACCGTAGCAGAAATCAAGCGATCGGTCGGTCCGTTGACCGTGACGCACGTGGGCCAGTTACCGGCCGTCACCGTCTCCTTCAACCTGGAACCCGGGTATTCACTGGGCTACGCGGTCGATCGCGTCAACGAGGCGGCGCGCAAACTGCTCCCTCAGACCATCATGCCCAGCTTCCAGGGGACCGCCCAAGCGTTCGAGTCCTCGATGCGTGGGATGGGCTTTCTCTTGTTGGGTGCGGTGCTCGTTATTTACATCATTCTCGGCGTCTTGTACGAAAGCTACATTCACCCCATCACCATCCTTTCCGGTTTGCCCGCCGCGGGGGTCGGGGCGCTCTTGACGCTAAAGGTCTTCGGGATGGACCTGAACATTTTCTCGCTCGTCGGCATCATCATGCTCGTCGGCATCGTGAAAAAGAATTCGATCATGATGGTCGACTTCGCCATCGAGGCTCAGGCCAAAACGAACGCCCCGGCGGCCGAAGCAATTGTCGAAGCCTGCCTCATCCGTTTCCGCCCCATCATGATGACGACCATGGCCGCCCTCATGGGCACGCTTCCCATCGCCCTTGGTGTGGGTGCGGGCTCCGAGTCACGTCGTCCCCTGGGTCTCGCCGTCGTGGGCGGTCTGATCTTTTCCCAGCTACTGACCCTCTACATCACACCGGTCTTCTACGTGTACATGGAATCCTTCCGCGGCCTGTTCCACCGCAAAAAGCCCGGCCGCCAATCGGAAACAGTCCCCGCAAAGTGACGGCATCCCACCGCACGGTTGCGGTCTGGTTCGGACTTGTCAAGGGCGTCGGCCAATGAGTTGAGATCCATACAGGATATGGAGACCTACACGCGAATTGAGATTGATAAGAAAGAACGAAGTGTGCGTGAGCGTAATGCGGGCTACTGGGCGCGGGATTCGGTCGAGTGATTCTTACCCCACGGGAGACAGCAGCGAAAGAAAACTTAGAATTTGCTGGATCAACTGGATTAGCTGCAAAAGCTGACTTAAACTTTGTAACAAGCCGAAGATCGTGGGCATATGATGGTCTCCTTTAGTTGGCCGCTCAAGTCACATACAAGTCGCATACATTTCTAAAATAGTACAGCGACTTACAGGTAATTTCTGTAAGTCGCTGTTATCATTTAACTTAAATGGTCGGGGTGAGAGGATTTGAACCTCCGGCCTCTTCGTCCCGAACGGATTTTTGCCGTGTAACGCGGTAGATTCTAATCCGGCCTTTCGAGGCAAATACCCCACAAAACCCCTGTAAACATTGGCTATCCGAAATTCATGCTTTTCTTTCGTCTTACACCGTGATACAATGCCGTTGGGTCACATACGGGTCACAAAAGCGCACGCGCGATAGGGGAGCGATACAGATGAAGGGAAAGTTGACGGCAAAGGACATGCCGAAGTACAAACCCCAGGCGGAACCCTTCGAGGTGAACGATACAGAGCTGAAAGGATTTTGCCTTCGCGTCATGCCGACCGGGGGGGCCACCTACTATTATCGCTATCGACTCCCGAACGGTACGCGGGGCCGTGTGAAGATTGGAAGCGCGGCGGCGCTGACACCGGCGGAAGCACGCGCGGAAGCCGTCCAGAAAGCCGCAGACGCAGCAAAGGGCATCGACCCCGGCCTAGACCGTAAGAAAGCCGCACCGTTGACGCTGGGGGCCTTCGTGGAGGATGAATACGATCCCCTGTGGCTACGCTCGAAGCGAACCGGCGCGGCTACGCTCCGAAACATGAAATCGGCATTCGCAAGCCTTTGGAACCTTCCCTTGCAGGAAGTCACACCGGGCCGTGTAGAGAAATGGCGAGCGGCCATGATAGCGGGCGGCGCGAAGCCTACCACGGCAAACCGCTACCTTGACGATCTGCGGTCCTGTCTGTCCCGCGCGGTTGAGTGGGATCGCGTACCGTCGCATCCTATCGCCAAAACCAAGCGGCTGAAATTCGACCGGGCACCCAAAGTGCGATATCTGGACACCGACGAGGAAAAGGCACTGCTAAAGGCGCTGGACACCCGCGAGGAAGAAATGCGGAAACGGCGGACAACCTACAACAAGTGGCGGCTAGAACGTCACTATGTCGAATTGACGGACTTGCGCAAGCTGGCCTATGCCGACTACCTGAAACCCATGGTTATCGTGTCCATGAATACCGGCCTCCGGCGCGGCGAAGTGTTCAACCTGCGATGGGAAGATGTTGACCTTGACGGGGGCACGTTGACGGTATCGGGCCACGGGGCGAAGTCAGGACAGACGCGGCATGTCCCGCTGAATTCGATTGCACGGGCCACGCTCGAAACGTGGAAGGATCAAGTACCTCCGCATGGCTACGTGTTCGCCAGTGCGAACGGGGGCCGTCTGGATAACGTCAAAACCTCATGGGAAGGGCTGATAGAGAAGTCGGGGATCAAGAATTTCCGCTGGCATGACCTCCGGCACCATTTCGCGTCAAGGCTGGTTATGGCGGGCGTGGACTTGAACACCGTGCGGGAACTGTTAGGGCACTCCGATTTGACCATGACGTTGCGGTACGCGCACTTGGCACCGGAGCACAAGTCCGAAGCCGTTGAACGAATCGCGGAACCACGGGACGCGAAAGTTGTGCGATTCCCGAGGAAGAAATGCAGCAAGTGAATTTGAATGCGGAGGATTGGGTATTCTCCAATTCCGGGGACTAGGTTCGCTACCGAAAACCGCGACCTTGGCGGCTGTCCCCGGATTCATCACAAGGGCGATTAAAGGAATCGCATCATGCCGAAGAAATCCGATCCCGTCGAAACATGGCTTGCCGAAGTCCATACAATTGCGGAAATGTTCATTCGCTTGGACACCAAAACCACGGCGGGCGATCTGTCTGAAATTCAACAAGCGGCCAAGTCTGCAAGGCGAGCGTTGCAATCCATCGAGAACGTGCGGCGCTACCGGGCCGACGGGGATACGGACAACGCGATCCTCGCGGCGGGACAAGTGGAGCGATTCAATTCGTCCATGGGCGCGGCACTAAGCGCACCGAACCTCAATCTGAGGCGTAAAAGTGGCGCAAGGCCACCCGGAAAGTCTGAAGAAGCGCACGGATCTAAAAGAGAAGCGCCGCAAGACTATTGACAGTGAGATCACGTCACGGTGGAATACCGGCCTAACGCAAGAACAAATTGCCAAGGCGATTGAAAAGAAGTATCACAAAGAAAGCGACGACGACGAAGTCCAACTCCGGGACGGTTTCGACAGCCGCACGATTGAAAAGCGAATTACGGAACTCAAGAAACAAGGCGCACTGACAAAGCAACAAAAACCGAAAAAGGCCTAATGGGTTTTTTGCGCAATTTCTCGCCACGAATTCCCGCCTTTTACTAGGAAATACACAGAATTTCCTACCGCAACCTTCGTACCTTCTTAAACAATAAAGACGAGAAGGAGGCACGAAGAAATGCCCACACTGGAAACCCGAATCGACTGCTCGATCCTAAAAGCGCGGCGTATTACATCGGCATGAGCGCGTCCTTCCTCGCGAACGCGCGGTGTCAAGGCAACCTCGCGGGCCGCACCCCGGCGCCCCCTTACCTCAAAATTGGGCGCACCGTCCGCTATGACGTTGCAGCCTTGGATAAATGGATTAACGAACGGGCGCAAGAATGCACCCGATAACTTGACCACCTGAAAGGATTCACAGAATGGCGACTGCAACAAAGAAACGAGAAACCGCAGACCAGGCGCGGGCGCGGATTCGCGCGAAGTTCCCGGACCTTGCAATTTCGGACGTAGTAGACCCAATCGAACGCGACCCGATGCGCGGGTTTTCCAGTCACCGGCATTTCTTCGGCGCGGTCATGGCAACCCCCGCCGGACTTCCCCGACAGAATCGAGCAATGCGCAAATGAAAAAGTATGCGCGGTTTCTTCGAGTGAACGGCATCGAACTCAGACTGAAAGCCACGGCGGGATCAGACGAACAGAGCACGTTCGCGGACCCCTACGGCGGCGCCCTTGTCCCTGGCGGGATTCTCTCTGCGGATATTCTCGGCACCGGCTCAACATCCGATCCGTTGGCGGGTAGAACCCGGCGCTTTCCCGATGGATACCCGCACCCTGCGAATGGCCTACCGCGTAGACAAGGACCACAGCGATTCGGTTTCGGGTGGCACCGTTTGGACGAGGCGCGAAGAGGCGGCTGATATCGCCGACGGTCGTGTTGAGATCGGCCAATTTCGTTTGGAAGCGTATGCACTCATTGGGCTGAACTTCACGACGAACGAACTTCTTCACGACTCCCCGAGGGCGGTTGCTTCGCTGGTTGCCTCCGGCTTTCAGACCGAACTCGGATCGCGGCTGCGTGAGATGAACGGCTGAACGGCACCGGCGTTGGCGAATTCGCGGGCATCAACAATTCCCCGGCAATGATCACCGTTGAACCGGAAACCGGACAGGCAGCGGACAGCATCGTCTTTGAGAACGTAGTGAACATGCAGGGCCGAATGTGGGGCCAAGGGATTTGGCTTGCGAACCCCGACACGCGCGTCTCGCTACTGTCAATCAACAAGGCCGTGGGCTTTCCGGTCTTCGTACCGCGTACCGCTGAAGATGAACCCGACATGCTGCTCGGCTTCCCGCTGTATTTCAGCGAGCATTGCGAGACGTTGGGCGATGCCGGAGATATCCTGTGCATCAATCCCGCCGAATACTTGGAAGGCGTCTACGAACCCCTACAGAGCGCGGAAAGCCTTTTCGTTCGCTTTGAATCCCACGAAAACTGTTTCAAGTTCTGGACCAGGAATGCAGGCGCACCCTGGTGGGATGCCGCGTTGACGCCAAAGAAAGGCGCGAACACTCTAAGCCCATTCGTTCGCTTGGCGGCGCGGGCCTAACATGCGCGGTATTCTCCGATGGATTCTCAATCTACTCGCAGCGGATGAACCCGAACCGGCGCGGCGTGTGCTTCACGATTTCCGCATGTGGGAACCGATGGGCACCGAACCGCGCGACGAGGGTATCCACTGCGGCAATGTGTCTTCCTCCGAACCCGGCCACGGGGCGCGGCATTGGGTATCGACTCCACCTGATGCCGTGCCCCCGGACGCGGGAGAATGGCGGGGGCCGCGATGAACACGGCCACGATACGGCGCAACGGGCACGCTCCTTCCGAAGCGACTATCGCGGCGTGCAAGGCGTTGCTCGGGAGCGCAATCAAAGGCGATGCCGATGCGGCGCGGGAAATCGCGGCAATACCTTCCCAAGCCTGGCCGGATAAGACGATGCGCGAAGCGGCGCGGCATATCATCGAACTCACGGCGGACGGCGCGGCGTTGGAACTCCCGATCCTTCTACACCGGCTGGCCGTAGGCGGGAAAGTGAGCACCGGCGACGTTTCGGCACTCACGAAGGCATCACCTGTCTACGATACGGAGGCCGTTGGCGACATCATTCGCACGACTACCGAGAGCGCGAAGGGCGGCATCTGGCGGACCTGCGGGCCAAGGGCGCTATTTCGGATACGGACCTTCGGCAAGCACTCGCGGAACTGGACACACACGAAACGGCCGGCAAGACTCCGGCGCTATCCCCGGTTGATACGGCGGAATGGCTCACCGGGGAACCACGGTCTATTGAGTACCTATACGACGGGACTATCGCGCGGCGTTCGCTTGTCCTGCTTACGGGTCAGGGTGGAATAGGGAAAAGCGGCGTACTGCTCGTTATTGTGACATCCGGTTGCATTGGGCGGGCGTTGCTCCCTGCGTTTCGACCTGCGGGCCGGTTGCGCGTGCTGTGGCTCTGCTCTGAGGATGACGCAGAGGAAGTCTGGCGGCGTTGGGCGCGGTTGTCCGAAGCCTACGGACTGAGCGACGAGGATCGCGCGGCCTTCGCGGAGAACCTGCGGTTGTACTGCAACCCCGGTATTCCGTTGATGGACTCCACAGGACGGATGACGGACGCATACAAGTGGCTTCGCGCGGAAGTTGAATCGTTCAAGCCAGACCTTGTTTGCGTCGATCCGCTATGCCATTTCCATCAGTTTGATGAAAACAGTAATGCTGAAATGGCCATCTTTATGTCTCGGTTGCGTGACTTGAGCACGCCACACGGCGCGGCGATATTGGCCGTCCATCACGTGCCGAAGGATAGAGAGAAGGAAGCAAAGTCGGCGGCGGCGCGTGGGGCTTCATCCATTCGCGACAGTGCAAGGTGCATGTTCGGAATTGTTGAATTGAACGAAAAGGAAGTCACGGACTACGGCATATCGAACCCCCGGCTATTCGCGCGGCTGGAACACTCCAAGGCGTCATGGACTCCGCTGTCTGACCGGGCCGTGTTCCTTCGGAATCAGGACGGCGTGTGGTTTGAATGTGACCTGACCGGACAGCGGGAGGAAGCGCAGCGGGAAATACCACCCGCATGGCGCGGCGAATCGGGGAACTGCTCGCCACGGATTCCGAAGGAACCTATACCCGGAGGGAATTGCAAAGCAACCCTGCGGCGCATGGATTCGCGAGCGGCTGGAATCCGGAATTCGGTACCAATGCGAACCGGACAACCTACTCTGGATGCTGTCAATCACGGCGTCAAAACCGGCGTGCTTTTGAAGAAGAAATCAAGCAAAAAGGACGGCCACGAAGCGTTATAACGGGCCTGTCCGAAACTCTTGCGGACAAGCGGACAGAGGCGGACAGCGGCGATCTGTCCGAAATTCCAACACCATGAGCACTAAGGACTTAGATACTACCCATCGAATTACGGACAAGCGGACAGACAACCTTGAATTGTCCGTAATTCGTAAGTCCTTGCGGCACAATAACTTTGAATTACGGACAGGCGAGCCTCAAGGGGGAGAAAAAACGCTGTCCGAAACTCCGCGTTTTTCTTCCCCCACCGGTTATTGGGCGGCGGCGCGGCGGACCTATCGAATCAGTTGCGGAAATCATGCCAAGGGTTATCACCTTCACGGACACGGAACAAAAGGAGTCGGCAGCATGAACACGATAGAAATACTTGAACGGGCAAACGAACTACTCGGGGCGGAACTGGCCGGCAAAGATCAGGCCAGCACACCGACTACCGCAAGGATATCGAGACAGCAATGTACGTGGTTTGGTCTATGCGCGAACGGGAGCGGTACGCGGTGGGCAGCATTGCGGCTCATAACAGCAACGCCCCGTCATGAGCACACGAACCACACGGGCGATCCGCTACACATGCCGTCCACCATGCAGCTACGCGGGGCATATTGACAAGCCACGGGGCAACGAACCCCTGCAACGGGGCAGAGCGTACTGTCCGCAATGCGGCGCGTTGCTCTATCCCGAGGATGTTCGGGTACTGGCGAAGGAGCAAGCACAATGAGCTATATAGGCGTCAAATACCATTGTTGTGCGCATGATTGCCGTTACGAGTTTCGCGAGACCGTGAACCCACCGGGCTGCACGACGGCCAAGCGAAAGCCTATCGCAGTGCGCGAAGACTATCGCTGTCCTGAATGCGGGCATCCGATGGGCTGGACGTTGACTGTAGACCATTGGGACGACGACGGAAGCGAGGGGTGAAGCAGATGTTTCCAAAAAAAATAGGGGGGAGGGGGTAGCGTGAGCAAGGCATGGGCAGACCTTGAACGCGACACGGCAGAAGCCTTGGGCGGCGTCCGT
Organism: Candidatus Hydrogenedentota bacterium; assembly: GCA_963745075.1. Lineage (GTDB taxonomy): Bacteria > Hydrogenedentota > Hydrogenedentia > Hydrogenedentales > SLHB01 > JAHDWY01. Next base: position 68,834 of record CAVUWV010000014.1, read on the forward strand.
ATCAAGCGCGACCTATTCCAGAGCGAGGCCGACGTGTGGCTATCGGACTTCGCAATGGTCTATCGACTGCAAGCGGCACAAACGTTGGGCGTTCCATACCCTACTCGATACCGTCAAGCGGAAGTACGGCGGCACAGCGATCCTTGTCACGCGAAGCCACGGCGGGCGGACCTACGCGACGCTCCCGCTTGAAACCTTCGCGGCGCTGCTCGGGGAAGTACGGGCGGCGCGGCGGACCACGACGAGCACGACGAGGCGGACAGGATGAGGCACACACGCAAGCCTTGCGAATTGCGAATCGTTTCATGTGCATCGAAGTACACGAACGGACAAGCAACGCGACAACGGGCCGTGGGCGCTTCCTACGGGCGCGGCGGACACCCCATACCGTATAGAGGGGGTCAAGGCTCCAGACGCCAGACGTAGACCACGTCGCGCGCCACGCGCTTGCGTATGTGTACCCCGTTGTCGAAAAAGTGAGGATTGAGCGATGAACGAACCAAAACCCCCGGCGCACCTGTCCAGAGCAAGCAAAGCATGGTGGAAAGAGATCGTATCCGGTTACGAATTGGACTCGCATCATTTGAAACTGCTCGAAGGCGCGGCGGTTCAATGGGACAGAGCGACCGAAGCACGAGAGGCTATCGAGCGCGACGGCGTGAGCACGGTAGACCGTTGGGGACAAGTGAAAGCGCACCCGGCGGTAGAGATAGAACGGCAAGCTATGACGTTGTTCGCGCGTCTGGTGCGGGAATTGGCGCTTGATGTTGATCCCCTGGCGAAGTTGGATGGCCGCCCAGTATCGGCGCGAACGCAGGACGGAGGCGGTAGAAATGCCACGCAAACGGCTACGCTCGAAATCACGACGGGCACCCGCGTTGGGCGAATTCAATCTGTACCTTGCCGTGCGGCGTTTCGTTGCCTTCGAGGATACCGAAGCGCAGCGGGCCGGACTTGACGCGACTCGCGATTCATGGGAACCGTGGGCAGCACAGATTATCGAAGCACACGCGGCGCGGTCTACCGGTTGTCGCCCGTCGTTTTGGTGGCACTTCGATTGCCCGAGGGAGCATCGGCACATGGGCACGGTCTACCCGTACACCCTGGCGCATTTCCGCGAACGGTTGGAACTGCTCGAAAGCATGAACGCGCTACAACCCGGCGAGCGCGAAGCGTTGGAAAGCTGGATTCACGAAAGGGAACAACATGCCACGGGTACGGCGTAAATCAAAAGCACGAAGCACGGAGCGGCTATCCGATTTCGAGGTAATGCGCGTCGGCAAGTTGGGCGGCGAATTCCTTCGCAAGTATGCGCGGTATTGGCCGGCACACGGCGAAGAGTGGACACGGATGCAAGGGCACGATCACCCCGGCACGCGGCCTTCACTGTTTTGGGAACTCGATCACCCGGAACTTATGGGCGAAGTAGCGGAGCTTGGCGAAACCGAGACACTACGGCGGCACGGACTTTTGACGGACTATGAAATTGCGAGTTTTGAACGGCGCGAGAGGTTTGCGCAAAAGGGGAGCGACACGGATGAGTAAACCATCGGCGGAATTTGTAGAACGGCAGGACAAACTCGAATCTGCGGTATCGGCGGCATTCCTTGCCGTGGGCGCACACCCCGAGGAGGCATGGTGGAACCGGGCTTGTAATTCCGCAATCAGGGAAGCGACCCGAAACGGTCTGTTATGCGTTGCGGACACCCCACGGCGGACGGCGGACCCGGACCCGGACTATTTCGGCGGATGATTCCCTTGGCAACATCGGGATCGCGGCGTGTGGGGCATCCTGGCGCGGCGGGCTACCGATTCCTACCTCACGGGCGACAGCAACGAGAGGAAACTCAGAAGCTGTTGAATCAATTGGATGAGCTGCAAGAATTGGCTCAGACTTTGGAACAAGGCGAGGATTGAGGGCATCGGATAGATTCCTTTTGGTTTGGCTTCTCGGGTCACATACGGGTCATAACGTATACTAGACATAATACAGGGACTTACGCTAGCTATTTCGTAAGTCCCTGATTTCATTAGATTTAACTGGTCGGGGTGAGAGGATTTGAACCTCCGGCCTCTTCGTCCCGAACGAAGCGCGCTAACCGGGCTGCGCTACACCCCGACAGAACGCGTATGGTACCGCGCCGCAGTGGGATGTGTCAAATTGAAGGACCGGCTGGAGGCTTCAGGTTGATAAGGCCGCGATCATTTCCTTCGAACCCGCCTGGTGTGGAAACCGGCCGTTACAAATCGGGAGAAACCTCGCCTTTCGTCCGCCCCAGTTTCCGCCGGATGCGTTCGAGGCGGTGGTGGAAGGCGGTGAGGGGAGTGGCTTCGAATTCCGTGGCGCGGCCCAGGGTGGCACGGGTTTCGAGGTATTCGATGGCTTCGACGCACATCCGTTCTGCGTCGGGTAGCCGGCGCGCTCGGTGCTCGTAATGCTTGGCGAGTTCAAGCCGCGCAAGGAGGTTGGTCGGGTTTTCCTGCAACAGCAGCGCGTAGCTACCCTCCATGCGTTGCCAGTCGCTCAGACGTTTCGCGGCGAGGGCGATGTATTCGAGGCATTCCTTGCGCAACTCGCCCTGTTCTTCGATTTCCAGCAGTTGTTCGCCTTGGACGATCGCGTGTTCGTACTTCTTCTGCAAGAAGAAGACGCGCACCATAGACAGCCGGTCCTCCGCGTGCTCGAATCCCGTACCGTCCGGACTTGAAAGGCACCGCGATAGCCACGCCGTCAGGGCCACCAGCGAGAGAATGTCCATTTTGTGGTGGTAGAAGACCCCATCAAGGCGCCGCGCGTCGCGCGTGCGGATATAGTCGAACCACATCTGCGGGATCTCGTAGCTGGGCACGTCTCCGTGGCGTTCGATGCCGAGGATCATGCGCTCCACGTTGGTCAGGTTGCAGGCCCCCAAGCGGCGTTTCCAGAAGCGTCGCGCCGCGTGCAGGAGATCGAAGTGCATGATACTGTCGGCGCGAAAGGGAATGCGGTTCTGGATGAACCGAGTGCGGAGCAGCGGTAGATCAAAACTCTTGCCGTTGTAACTGACGACGGCTTTCTTCTCCTTGAACACCTCGGCCAAGTATTCAAGCATAGGCTCTTCGTCATCGTAATCGCGCATGAAACACTGGTCGAGGCGAAATCCATCGTCTACGAAGTAGCCCACGCCGATGAGGAAGGCGACGGTTCCCGTGCCGCCGGACAGGCCGCTGGTTTCGGTGTCGATAAAGAGGGCTTTCCGCGGATCGAATTCACATAGTTCATCGTCCGACGCAGACAAGGCAATGTGTTCGCCGCATACGTCCAGCACGGACCGCAAGGCGATCGCGCCTTGATGCGTGTCGAGGGGGAAGGTCTCCTGCACGAGGTAGAAACCGAGATCGTTGTCGCCGACAACCTGGCCGGGGACAACCTTGTCAATCTCAAAATCGCCGGACTCGCGTTGCTTCCGCAGATCGTCCAGCTTCTGGACCCAATCCGAGCCCCGCATGAGTCCGGGCTTCCCCGCGAGGAGTCCGTCGAGTTTGTCCTTCATGCCGGACATGGAATGCTTGCCTTTTGGGTCGATGTCGGTGCGCCGACGCCACGAGTCAAAGAGGCCGATAGTATCAGCAATTGAGTTTTCGCAAACTGAGTTCCTAGATTTTGGCCCGAAGGGCCGTAACATGACAGCCCAGCGCGGCATAGCCGCAACCAAAAGTGAGGAGATGAATGGCGTTTCCCCTTTGCAGATACAATAGGTATCCGCAGTGGTCTAACACGAGAAGGAGAAACGCCATGCTTGAGTTTATGCAGAAGTACCGGGATAAAGCCAGTTCGATTCTGAGCGGTTTTGATCGAATCGTCTTTCGAGGGCTTTTGCGGTCTATAGTCCATCCAGACGGCATGAAAAGGCACTTGTCGCGGTGTGACGTTCCCCGCCGCAACTTCGGAGCCCATGTGGAGGAGACGACCAAGAAACTGAAAAAGGCCTCGTTGGCTCAGGCTGAACATCTGGATAGACCGGTCATCTACGTGCAATCGAGTCAAACCCGTAAGGAGACTATCGCCAGACAGGTACTCGCGGAGAATCCCGTCGATTCCGGTTTGCTGTGCGTGCTTTCTTGTGTGGAGCCCTGCATGACCTACGAGATGTATCGCAATCGGGAGGCCAAGAAACTGGAACTCGTCTATCGTCTGCGTAAGTGTCTCCACTTGTATCATTACTACGTCGATCCTCTGTTCGGCTTCATGCATGCCCGCATCCAAACCTGGTATCCCTTTCACGTCCAAGTCTGTGTGAATGGACGGGAATGGCTGGCTCGGCGAATGGATGCCGAAGGTTGCAAATACATCCGCTACGAGAACAGTTTCCCGCATCTAGAGGACCCGGAGCGCGCCCAGCAATTGCTCGATGAACTGGTCCGTCTCAACTGGACCGAAACCCTTCACGAAATCGCCGCGCGGTTGAATCCTGCGCATCAAGAGATCCTCGGTCCCTATGCCCGCTACTACTGGACCGCTCACCAAACCGAATGGGCCACGGACATCACGTTTACCTCGGCCCAAGACCTCCAAGATATCTATCCTCAACTTGTCTGGGGCGCCATCACCACCTTTTCCACACGGCATGTCATGCGCTTTTTGGGCAAACAATTCCAACGCCACTTTGCCGGCGAAGTCCAGAGCCATTATCACGACCGTCTCGACGGCCTCTCCGTCAAACATGCCGTCAACAACAATTCCGTCAAGATGTATGACAAAGGGGCCCAAATCCTTCGCATCGAAACCACCATCAACAACCCCCACGACATCCCGGTCTACCGGCCCAAGGAAGGCGGTGACCCCAAAGACTTGGCTCACCGTTCCATGCGCAAAGGCGTAGCCAATCTCGAACGGCGCACGCAGGTCTCTCAACGCGCCAACGAACGCTACCTCGAAGCCCTGACACCATTCGATACCTCCACTCCCTTGGCACAACTCCTCGCCCCCGTCACCAAAAGGGTCACCAAAAAAGGAACGACCTATCGCGGCCTGCGGCCTTGGGCACACCAAGACCTCGAACTTCTGCAAACCATCAACAAACCCGAGTTTCTCATCGCAGGCTTCCGCAACAAGGACCTGTCCGCCATCCTTTATCCCAAGGATTAGGGCGACCTCCGTGCCCGACGCGCCGCCTCCGGTCGCGTCTCCTATCGCCTACGGCTTCTCCGAGCCCACGGTCTTATTGCCAAAACATCACGCACCCGTCGCTACCAAATCACCACCAAAGGAACTCAACTATGCGCAGCCATACTCATGGCCCAACACGCAACTATCCAACAACTTACCCCCAAGGCCGCTTAGACAAATGCGAAAGTTTTTTACGATGTTTGCGGTTAGGGACCCAGGGCAACGCCCTGGGAAAATGGTGCGACCAATACGTTTTAGCCCTGAAAGGGCGAAACAAGAACAAAGAGAATAAGAGCTGTTACGCCCCTTCAGGGCTTGTGTTCTATATGCTGGCTCGTTCCCAGGGCGTTGCCCTGAGCTATCTTGTTGCGGCCCCTTCGGGGCGATGCAATGCGCCAAGTGTAACCCTGCCTGTCCTACAGGTTGTCCCAAGAATACGTCCATGAAAATCCGTTCTTCTTCTCCAAGTCACGAGTGTCGTCTGTCCTACTCAACAACCCATCCAGACTACGGATGCTCAGTACGATGTCGACGGCATAGTGAGTAATCAATTCCAACTTTCCAGCATTTTGGACGTATTTAAGTCTTGAAAACTCGCAGTGACTGACCTCTTCTCGCTTGCTGACCTGGCACTCCAAAACATCGCGAAACGACAACGTATAAGCTCTCCAACGTCGGCGTCCTTCTTCTACGGTCTCTAATACCCAAATCTTTGTTGAGAAGTTAACGTTATCTTGATCGAATGTAATGGCATCCGGTCGGAATACGCCATCACCCAATATCGTGTTCACGTATTCGACATCAGCATTATCGGCGATTGTCGTCACCATGTTATAAAGCCAACCGCGCCAGCTTCAGCGCGCCCTTCTTGCCTTTGGCACCGACTTCGAGGCCGGGGCCGACGCAACTGGGACATCCTTCCTTGCAATTGCACCCGCTGATGAGCGAGATGGCTGCTTCGAGCAATTGCCGGTGGTGGGTGAATAGCTTCTCGCTGAACCCGACGCCGCCGGGATAGGTCTCATACAAGTATACCGTGGGCCGTTCGGAGAAGGGCGCGCGCAACATGCCCAAGGCGCGGATATCCGTCGGGTCGCACAGCACCTGCACCGGCGCGACCTGCCGCAAGGTGTTGGCGAGCCCGTGCAAGGCTTCGCCCAATTCCTGCTGCTTCATTTCGAGGGTTTCGGCCACGTCTTCGGGAAATTCGATCCAGTACCCGGTCGTGTGCATCGTGGATTCGGGCAGCGCGATCTCACCCCAGCCGACGTTCTCATGCGTGCCGAACTTGATCTTCTTATAGACGCTCGGTAGCCACGTCACGCTGACTTCACCGGTCCGTTTCGTCGCGTCGCCGACGGCCTCCTCACGGAAGGTGTCCAGGACTTTAAGATCTACCTTGATCTGCGCGTCTGTGTAGTAGTCCACGTCCACGGGCCGCGCGTAGGCTTTGCGGTCCTCCAGGTCGAGTTTATCGATGGTGTACTGTGCGCTTTGGTGGAGGTAGATTGCGTTCTGATAGACCTCCGTCGGCGCGGCGAACAAGTCGATCTCGCCGATGACGCGGCCGTTCTGCGACGTGTCGAGGATGACCACGTTTCCCGGCGCGGCCGTGCGCAGGCTGATGTCCTCGGCGGGATACGAGTCCGCGCTCCAATGCCACTTGTCCCGCACATGCCGCAACACGCGTTGCTCGGCGAGGTACTCGAGGATCTCGCCCGTCGATGCCGGCGTCCATGCCGAAAGCTTCGCCGTCCTTGAATGGGATCTCGAAGGCGGCACACTTCAGGTGACTCGTCATGATGATCAGGTTGTTCGGATCGACGGTCGCGCTTTCCGGGGTCTGTTCGAAGAAATACTCGGGATGGTTGATGATGTACTGGTCCAACGGCGCGCTCGACGCAACCAGGATGACCAGCGACGTGCCGGATCGCCGTCCGGCGCGCCCGGCCTGCTGCCAGGTGCTGGCGACGCTGCCCGAGTATCCCGTCATGATGCACACATCCAGCGACCCGATGTCGATGCCCAGTTCCAGCGCGTTCGTGCTGACCACGGCCATGATTTCGCCGTCCCGTAAACCCTTCTCAATGGCGCGCCGTTCGGTGGGCAGATAGCCGCCGCGATAGCCGCGCACGAGATTGTGGTCCTTGCCCATTTTGCGTACGGCTTCTTTGAGGTAGGTGGTCAGGATCTCGACGCGCAACCGGCTTCGCGCGAACACAATCGATTGAACGTTGCGGGACAGCATCTGCGTGGCCAGGCGGTTCGCTTCCTTCACCGACGACAGCCGGATGCCCAGTTCCGCGTTGACTACCGGCGGGTTGTAGAAAAGGAAATGCCGCTCGCCCGTGGGTGCGCCGTTTTTGTCCACGAGTTTGACGGGGGCTTCGATGATGCGTTCGGCCATTTCCTGCGGGTTGTTGATGGTCGCACTGCAACAGATGAAGGTGGGATTGGACCCGTAGAACTCGCAAATCCTTTTCAGCCGCCGAATCACATTGGCCAAATGGCTGCCGAAGACACCCCGGTAATGGTGCAACTCGTCGATCACCACGAACTCGAGATTCTCGAAGAGTTTCATCCAGATGGTGTGATGGGGGAGGATGCCCGAATGCAGCATGTCCGGGTTGGTCACGACAATATGTCCGGCGTTCCGAATCGCTTTGCGCGCCGAGCCGGGCGTGTCCCCGTCGAAGGTGTACGTGCCGATTTTCACTTCCAGGTCGTCGATGGTTGTCTTCAATTCGTTGACCTGATCCTGGGATAGGGCCTTGGTCGGGAATAGATACAGGGCCCGGGCATCCGGGTTCGCCATCAAGCGGTTCAACACCGGCACGTTGTAGCAGAGGGTCTTTCCCGAAGCGGTCGGCGTGACGATGCAGACATGGGAGCCCGAAAGCACCGAATTCACGGCCTCGCGTTGATGCGTATAGAGGTGATGGATCCCACGTTTTCCGAACGCATCCACGAGCTTGGGATTTAACCCCTCAGGAAAATCCGCATACTGTGGCGGCCGGGCCGGGACCACCTTCCAGGCAGTTTGGTTACGACGGATCTCCGGGTCCGAGCGAAGGCGGTCAACAATCTGTGCAACGTTCATGGAATGTATCCGGCGGCTTTAATAATCTGAATATAACATCAGTGGTTCTGGACTGCAAGCAGCACGGCGCCGACCTGCGAGCACGACACGAATTGTCCGGACATGATAAAATACCCGTAGATGCTGTCAACAGCGCCCAATGGTTGACGTGGAAATCATAAACTTGCCGACGGAAGATTGAAAGGTATCTCACGAAGGATTTCCGCGAGAACGACTTACACGATTCAGGCTACAGATAATGCGTCTCGCCCGGTTCAACCGGAGACGGTGAACCGGCAACGGCAACCAAATCCTACAGCGATCGGAGGTAGGTCTAAGTTGCATCTTGACGGAGGTTTATGCCGCAGTACGAATTGATTCTCCACAACGGTGACGAGCATCTCAGCAGCTACGACATTGGTTCGAGCGGTCTGGTAATCGGTCGCGCGTCGGAGTGCGATGTTGTGTTGCCAGATTCCATGGTTTCCCGGCGTCACGCACGGATCTGGAATGATGGCAAGAGCTTGAAGATAGAGGACTTAGGTGCAAGAAATGGCATCGTCGTTAACGGCCAGAAGGTCTCGAAGCTACGTGTGGACGAGGGGGACGAACTCACCGTCGGTACGCACACCTTCCGCATTGCCAAAGTTACCCGGGACAAGAGCAAGGAAGACACCGGAGCCATGATCAGTTTTGAAAAAGCCGGTGACATGCACGCGAAAATGCTCAAGGAGCCGGACTTCAACCGGCTCGTCCTCCTCTACAAGGCGTCCCAGTTGCTCGGCACCGTTTTCGATCTCGATGATTTGTTGAACCGGATTCTCGAACTGATTTTCGAAGCCTTGCCGGTGAAACGCGGGTTTATCCTGACGCTCTCGGGGCATGACAAGTTGCCGGAAGTTCGGGCGAGCCTTCCCAGCAAACGGAACAACGGCGGACTCCCCTTGAGTCGCACGTTAATCGACCATGTTTTCACGCACCGCAATGCCGTATTGACCCTCGACGCCCACGAAGACTTTTCCGAGTCCGACAGCGTGGTGAACCACGGGATCCATGCGGCGATGTGCGTGCCGCTGTGCGGCCGGGAAGATATCGTCGGCGCCATCTACGTGGATTCGGGCGCGGACGACATCGTGTTTAAGAACGATCATTTGAAGCTGCTCACGGCGATTGGCCGCGTCACCGGTGTTGCCGTGGAAAACGCGTACCTGCACCAGGAAATGGTCGAAAACGAACGGCTTTCCGCGATTGGCCAGGCAACGGCCGGTTTGGGCCATTGCGTGAAGAACATTCTCGTCGGAATCAAAGGCGGCGCGGAATTTGTGGATCTCGCGCTCGAGACCAACGAGATCAAATACATCCAAAAGGGATGGCCGCTCATCCGCCGTTCGGTGGACCGTATTGAAGATCTTGTGTTGAACCTGCTCACATTCTCGCGCAACCAGAAAGCCGAGCGCACGAACACCGATCTCAATCTGCTGGTTGATGAAATCAAGGATACGGTTGCGGCGCAAGCGTCCCTGGCCAAGGTTACCTTGCAGATCGAGAAGGGTGACTTGCGTCCATTGCCGATGGACAGTCTGGGTATGTACCGCGCGATTCTGAATCTTGTCACGAACGCGATTGACGCGTGCGAAGACGACGGCGGCACCGTGACGGTCCGTACCAAGTCCGGCGAATCCTCCTACTACGTCGAGGTTGAGGACAATGGGGTGGGCATCTCCCACGATTTTCGCAGCCGCATGTTCAAGGCGTTTGCCAGCACGAAAGGATCCCGTGGCACGGGGTTGGGTCTTGCGTGTGCACAGAAAATCGTCCGGGAGCATGGCGGAGCCATCAAGGTGAGGAGTGAACCCGGCAAAGGATCGAGGTTTACGATTCAGCTTCCGACCCAGACGATGGTTTCGAGCTAGCCTATCCCAGCGGCCAGTGCTCGCGGACCAGTGCTTGCGCCTCTGCCGCCGTGGAGACGGTACCCTCCAGTTGTGCATCTTCCACGGCCGACAGAATCTCCTTGAATAACGGTCCCGGCCGGTAACCCATCGCGATAAGTTCCTTGCCGGTAACCAGCGGCGCGGGCCGGCACTCCTCCTTGGGATGGCGATCGAGGTAGTCCGAGATCCATGATATCGTATCCAGATCGCCGTGACTCGCCAGGCAGTCGATGCGTCCCAGTTCCAACAATTCCCGAAAGCCGTCTTCCCGCACGAACCGTTTCAGCTTGCTTTCGCGCATGTCGGGGGCGTGGGCGAGGCGCATGTGCTGCTTCACGAGCCACTCGATGCGATCCGTATCCTCGTTGGACATCCGCAGTCGGCGGCAGATGTCGCGTGTCATTTTCGCGCCGACCTTGTCGTGGTTGTTGAACCGTATCCGATCCGAAAAGGTGGCCGTGGGCGGTTTGCCAACGTCGTGCAGCAACGCCCCGAAGGCGAGCGAGGGAGACGCGTCCTTTAAGTGTTCCAAGACCATCATTGTATGGACGAAGACGTCGCCTTCAGGATGAAACTCCGGCGGCTGCCCGACGCCCTTCATTTGGCTTACCTCTGGAAGCACCTGTTCGAGCAGTCCGGTCTGATCCATGAGTTCGAAGGCGCGCCGTGCTCCGCCTTCCGTGAGCATTTTGGTGAGTTCGTCCCGGATACGTTCAGCGCTCACCGTGCGGATTGCAGGCGCCAGTGCGCGGATTGCGTCATGGGTGGCGTCGTCCATGACGAAATCGAGGCGCGCCGAAAACCGGATCGCACGCATCAGTCGCAGGTGATCTTCCGAGAAACGAGTCTCCGCATCGCCGACCGTCCGTATCACCCGATTCTCGAGATCGTGCTGACCGCCGACGTAGTCGACCACCTCGTCCCGTTGCGGGTCATAGAACATGGCGTTGATGGTAAAGTCGCGCCGCAGGGCGTCTTCGCGTTCGCCGAGGAATTCGACCTGGCTTGGGTGTCGCCCGTCCAGGTAGGGACCGTCGCCTCGGAAGGTGGCAACTTCGAAGTTGCCTTCCGGGAGCACGACCAGCATGACGCCGTACACGGCCCCAACCGCGACGGTTTTGGGGAACAAGTGCGCGACCTCGTCGGGCCGGGCATTGGTCGCGACGTCGTAATCTTTGGGGGACGTTTCCAGCAGCAGATCGCGTACGCAGCCGCCCGCGAACAATGCACGATATCCGTGCTCGCGTAACACGCCGCATATCCGCTCCGCGGCGGCCCGCCGGTCATCCATCGGCGGAGACGCCCTTCGAAGGTAAGGACGAAGTTCCAGAGGTTCCGTCGGTCCTACGCATGGTAAAACCCCAGGAACCGATCAGCAGCAGGAACACGCCCACGGAACCACCGGCAAACAACTTCGCTGTCCGATCGGACCACGGCATGTGCTCGTAGGCGAACGTCCATGCCAAGGCGCCGGCCAGTACGAATACCGCCATCCACCGGTAGCGGTTCTCGCGGAAGACCGTCCCGAGGACGATGCACAAACATACGAATCCGAGCCAGAGAAGCTGGACGCTGTCGTCGGGCACAAATTCGCGCACGCTCACGAAGCCCATCGCCGCGAACAACACGGAAAGCACGCTTCGCGACAACCGTTCCATCACCGCCTGCTCGCGTTCGACGCGCCGGCCCCACAACAGCGCGCGCTCGCTCAGAACCAACAGGACGAGTATCGCGACGGGAACGCCCCACGCGTCCAACGGCGTGGACCGCAGGCTCAGTTTTGTTACGAAGGGGTCGAGGAATACCGCAACACCCGCGCACAACGCTGCCACGCCGCTGGTTTTGATGGGTCCGTCAATGATCGCGGCCCCCATCAGAATGAATCCCAAGCCGATGGCGCAGTGAGTGACCGGCACGTACATTGGCAGGATCTGTCGATGGACGACGGTAAGCAGCATGGCGGTCGCGACGAGATAGGGCACGGCCGCGCTGAAGTAATGTTCCCAGGGATGCCCTTTCTGCAACCTATGGAGGTACTTCTCCCAGCGAAAGGCCAGGAAATAGGTATAGGCGATCACGAGTACCGTGTACGGCAGAAAGTTGGGCTGATCCGAGAACTCCGTCTTGCCGATGGCGAGGAAGAAGTAATAGCTGACGTGGCTGGCGACGACTAGCATGACGGCGCTGACTTCCAGTTGGGGAATCCGCAGCACGAACCCGAGCACCGCAAAGCCGATGCTTTCCGCCGCTAGCATGTACGGCAGGCTGGGATGATCCCCAAAGTCGGCAATCGTGAGCACCACGACGATGAGCGCAGCCGCGGCCCCATGGAGCAGTCCCGCGGTGGTGGAAGGCACATCCCAGAAGGAATCCGCCAGAAACCAGTGTCCGCTGAGCCGCCGTTCATGCGGATCGAGGCTGCGGATGTGCCGTTGGTAGTAGTAGGCCGCGAACACCAACAGGCCGCAGGTGGTAAGTCCATATAGCCAGTTTTCGCGAAGCGTGACGCCCGCGACCGGTACTGGCGTGCCAAGTTTCGTCGCCCGAAGCGCAAGCACCACCGTTACTGCCAGCGCGGCGAGATTAAGCACTTTCAAGACGACAATGCCGCTCGCGTGGTAGGCCGCCGCCAGGACCAGGCATTCAATGGCCAGGGCGAGGAGCAGCCTCTCTTCGCTCAGCCGGTCCTGCAACGCCACATTGAGCAGGAGGATGGCGGTTGCCGTGAACACTTGGAACAGGTAGTTGCGGTAGGAGCCGATGGATTCCGCGAGCACAGCAAAGAACCCGGCAAGGATCGCCAGCGCGATATAGATGTACCAGCCGGAATCGGGTGCGTAGCGTTGAATGATAAGATAAAGTGACGTGCAGAATGCGACCGTATTGGCCAGCGCCACCCACATGGCACGCTTACGGGCGCGACCGGGCCGGAGGGATTCGTAAATCCCAAGCCAGGAGGCAACAGCAAAACATAATGTAAGGTATATTATACTGGTCCAGAAAAGCCCTCTGGCGCTCAGGTTCAGCGGTTCGGCTATCCCTGCAATAAAAGTCCAAAATGTAGCATAAATACAAGTAAGGCAGATTGTTATGAACGTGAGAAAGCGCCGAAAAAAATAGGCGAATAGACTGACAGTACCCAGGCACGTCAGGCCCAGCAAAGTGTAATTGATATTAAACGTCGCGAATTGCCGCCAGAGATCCTGTTCGGACCCGGAACCAGCCATCGCTTGACGAACGACGGCCGTTGCGGCGGACGCCAGAATGGCAGCCATGAGGAGGAGCAGCAGGCGTCCCAACCAGATCCGGCGCGCCAGCGGCGGTTCCGGTGGCTTGGGGTCGCCCGCTCTGCGGCCGCTCTGCGCCAGACGCCGCCGTTCGGCCCGCAAGGATTCCACCTCACTCGACAACGCGGCGACACGCGCTTCCAACTCATGGATGCGCTGTTCTGGGTCGTGTTGCCGTTGCGAAGCCATCGTCGTTGCTTACTCTTGTGTCGCGCGCTCAACGGGTCCCGTGCACCGGAACAGCCCGGTGCCGTCGACCGGTTCGTTGGCCAAGTCCGCAAACCGTACGGGGCTGAGAAAATCCATGGGTCCACCCGTAACGGTAACAAATCCGTTGTGCTGGGTGATAGTGCGGGCATGGGGCGCGGTCGTTACTACGTAATGGTGCGTCTGGCCCGGCCGGACCTTGACAGCCACCACGAATCCGACCGACCCGTCCGCCGCCCGGTACGTTTGATACCAGTCGTTCCCGTAAATCTGCTGGTCGTGGAAGAGCCACTGGTCGCCCTGTTTTTCCCAAAGCATGAGGCCCCGGTAGCTCTTGAATCCTTCGACGAGAATCGGGGTCCAGTTGTCGCCGCCGGTCAGCGTAAACTCCGCGAACCCGCGGGGATCGGCTTTGACACGGCGGGGATATCCCGGAGCCGCTTCGCCATGCTCGACCTCAACCTTCGCCAACCCTTTGCCGTAAAGCGTGCATTGCTTTTCGGCGGGACGGTAATCCGAGTTTTGGTCGCCATACGGCATCACGAACAAATGGGCTTCAAGGTGGTCGCCCGCATCAAGTCGGGTCAGGTTTGACGGAGCGGTGAGAAACATTTCCGTCCATTTGGCGCCGCCGAAGCAGCTCAGTCCGAAATTATCGATGGGTTTGCCACCCAAGGTCCCCGATACGCGGTTCACAACAAAGGCCATATTCCCATTCGGATGGGCGTAGGCCGCGGTAAAGGACGGCATCGCCTTCCCCATGGGCATGGCCTCCAGCGCCCAACGGTCGTCGGCGGGCAAATCGACCGTAACGGTGGATCCGTTTTCGGCCGTATAGGCGACGTGCGGCCAGACCGTGTGAACGATATACGCGCCGGCGTTCAGAAAGCGAAGGTTCCGCGCACTGCCACCGTCGATGTCAACCGGCTCGACCACATCCACGAGCATCTTGACAAAGCTGCGCGCCTCGTCGTCTTGCGGTGCTTCGAAAACCTCCAGCGTGGTTTTGATCTTTCCGTCTTCCGAGAGATAGTCCAGCGCGAAGTTGGCGAGGTTGGGCGACGTCAGGTATATGCGCGTGTCCTGTAGAAGATTGTTGATCCACTTGCCGTCGGACTTGTACCGCAACGCTCCCACCACGGAGACGTGATCGTGCTGGGGCTGCCCCGGCCACATGTCCTTGCTGAGTCCGCGGACATCCGCCATGAAGTAGTTGCGATTGTCGTCGCGAGGATATTCGAACGGCACGTAGCAGAAGGTTTCCGTAGGCCCCAACGATGCGTGGAAATAGTGGTGATAGAACCGGATCGACGAGATTTGTTTGAGTGGATGGGTGCCCCAGTTTCCGAAAAGGTGGTAGACCCTTCCGCTGAATGGCGTTCTTGGTGAGACCGGAATCGGTACGTAGGATTCCCCGTACGACGCGTCGCCTTCCGCTTTGCCTTCCTCTTTCTCGCCGCCGAAGTTTTTGGATACTTGGACCTGGACGGGCAAGGGATAGCCGTCCGAATCTGTCAGCACGGCGGCTTCGAGGACGCCATAGTCGTTGCGAACATTACAGATCAGATCGGCGGGCGGCATGTCGTCCGGGGCGGAGACGGTCAAGTCGACCTCGTACCGCTGGTTCGGATTAGTCCACGCGGTCTCAAAACTCCGTGGACCCCGGAATTCGGTCGTAATCTGGTAAAAACCTTTCAACGGTTGATAGCCATCAAATCGGCCGCCAAAAACCATGAACTCGAAATCGGCCGCGCGCGTTTCGATTTGGGCCAGCCGGGCCAAGTCTTCGAACGACTCGCCCGCCGCAAGGATTACCGCCGCCGTCCGCGTTCCTCTGTAGGCGGCGGGATAGCGGGATCCGGTCAGCAACCGCTCGGGCGGTTTCAGCGCGATGCGGGTTGGCACGCCGTCGCCCTCGGGAGTGCGTTGGCGCGGTACGAACGCCGCAACGCGCGGTTTACCCCCAAGCGCTTCGAGTTTGGCGACCGGATCGTCCTCGGGATTGACGATTTCAATCGACTTCGTGACCGTACCCAGCCATCCGATTTCCAAATCGCGACTTTTCCCGTGAGGGGTTACGTGTATGTTGGCGAAGACCCGTTTGGCATAGCAATACAGTGCGATTTCGATGTCCGCATCGAGATCCGTCCAGTGCAGATCCCGGAGATGGATCTCATACATCTGGGTGCCGAAACTGTAGACATTGATGCGACCCGGACCTTTCACGGCGCCGGTGTTCATAATGGGGAGGAGGGCATACTCACCGATGAGCGTTTCGTCGCGGGACTGGAACTGGGTGATCGCGGCAACGTTCCGATCGAGATGAAGCGTGTAGGTTTGTCCTTCGACAACCAGAACGTTTCGGTCGGGGGACGCATAATGCACCGAAACCGCCGCTTGGTCGTCCGTCGGGGCAAACCCGAGTGCAGAAACCGCCAACCCAATCCAACACGTAATACCCAACCAGCGTCGCACCGCGAACTCCTTTCCAAACCGCTGAACCGCAAGGCATTGTAACGCGCATCCCCCTGCAATTCCATCATTTGAACGCCGTTCTAAGCGCCCCTATACTTGCGGCATCGTCGGCGTGGGTTTGGATGGGAGAAGAACGATGACGCTCATTGGAATTATTATGGCCATTGTGGGACTTGCCGGGTTGCTCGTGAACGTCTCGGGGATCTACGTGATGACCGGCATGGCTGGAGACCTGCGCATCTGGGGCGGGGTCGCCATCGTCGGCGCCGTGATTGCCATGCTCACGCGCCGGGCGCGCGACTAAATCCTAAGGAAGACTGGGGGGAATAGCATGTCGATGAAGTTGCAGCGTTTCGCGATCGTCTTCGCGGTGTTCTTTGTCCCGTATCTTGCCGCCGCAGACGATTTTGCGCCACGCATTGAGACTTTGAAAATGCATCTGGAGCGCCTTCACGCGATCACCGTGACGGCGGACGTTCAGGACGAGAAGGAGGAAAAGCTGAAAGCCCTGGGCGTGGAGTTGGATGCCGGGGCCGATTCGGACGAAGCGTTTAACACGCTCTACCGCGACATGGACGCTGTCCGCATGTGGCTTTGGGACCATGCCGCGAACAAACCGCAGGTGGCCGAGGGAACGTTTAACGAATCCGCCGACGCGTGGACGGTCACCACGCCAGATCTCCGGCTCGGGGTAAGCCGTTCGGACCTGTCCATGGCGATCAAGACGCCGGAAACGGAGTGGCGCTTTCTTCCCAGCGACGATCACGACGTGGAACTCCAGGACCAGTCCTTCGCGTTGACGTCCGCCCAACAGGTCCAGGCCGAGGAGTTTCGCACCGGCTACAGCGCGGGAATGATTCTGACGCTGTCCGATTTTCCCGCCGCGCCGGAACTCGTGTTGCGGCTGACCAGCAATCTCATCGGCAACGAGGTGGTGTTTGAACTTGCGGCCGTCGACGATTCGGTCACGGTCAATGCCATCAATTGGCCCAAAGCCGTCGAGACGGGTGCGACCGAGACCGACTTCGCCGTTATCCCCAATATGCAGGGCATGCTGCTCCCCGGCAATTCACCGCAGGAATTCCACGAATCGAGCCTCTGCAATTCCCGGTCGCTGTACATGCCGTGGTGGGGCCAGATCCGCGACGGGCACGGCGTGGAGACTATCCTCGAAACCAGCGACGACGCCGGTGCGGTGTACGACCATGCGCCCGGCGGTCCGACGATCATGCGCCCCCGCTGGTACGCCAGCATGGGGAAGGTTCGGTATCTGCGGACGATCCGGTATGTCTTTGATGATGAATCGACTTATGTGCGCATGGCGAAGCGGTACCGGCGCTACGTCAAGGAAGACGGGCGCCTCGTCACGCTGGCCGAAAAACGGGTTCGTACACCCAACCTCGACGAAGTCATCGGCCGTCCCGTTGTGCACATCGGTGCGCTGTATCATTTCGTACAGGAAGCGGCATTGTTCAATAAGGAGCGCATCGAAGCGAATCACAGCCTGAATACCTTCGACCACCTCGCCGAGGGACTGCGCGGCCTGAAGAAACGAGGCATCGTCGACGCCTACGTGCACCTCGACGGTTGGGGGTTCTACGGTTATGACAATGGGCACCCGGACGTGCTGCCGCCCGGTGAAGAGCAGGGGGGATGGGACGGTCTGCGCCGCTTCGCGGATACCTGCGACGATCTCGGCTACCTCTTTGCCGTGCACGATCAGTACCGCGACTTCTACTTGAACGCCGTGTCCTTTGACGACCGGCTGGCCGCGTACCGGTTTGACGGTAGTCGCGAGGAAAGCTCGACGTGGTGCGGCGGTCCGCAGACGATTTTGAGCAGCCGTTTCGCCCCGGGCTACGTTCGCCGCAATCACGATCTGTTCGCTTCGCACGGTATCAAGGTCAAAGGCGCATATCTGGACGTGTTTTCCGTGGTCCCGTTGGAAGAGAGTTCGGCGCCGGCCCATCCCGTCACGCGCAGCGAGTGCGCCCACTATCGCCAGCAATGTTTCGATCTGCTGCGCGCGCGGGGATACGTTGTCAGCTCCGAAGAGCCGTCGGATTATTTGGCTTCGCACCTCGACCTCGTCCACCACGGGCCCTACGGGACCTATCCTCACTACGGCGGTGGCGATGCGCGCGGTATTCCCGTCCCGTTATGGAATTTGGTCTACCATGACTGCCTGCTCCTTCCCTGGGAAATGGGAGAGGACGGTGGCTGGGGTATCCCCAAAGGTGACGCAGGTTGGCTCCATTGTCTGTTGAACGCGGGCCTGCCCTACGTGGGCCTCACGCCCAACGAAGAACAAGTCGCGCGTGTGAAAGAAGCCGCTGCGTTAAATCAGCGCCTCGCCACAAAGGAAATGGTCAATCACGAGTTCCTCGACAATACGTATCGCAAGCAGCGCACGACCTATGCCGACGGCACGACGGTGACGATTGACCTCGACGCGAAGACGTATACGATGAACCCGTAGCGCAGGCGTCTCGCCTGCATCTTTTTCTTATCGTGACAAGGTCGCTATAATCTACTTTTCAAACGCTTTGTCGAGCCAGGATTGTCCATTGCCTGATTACAAAAATGACCTGTTTGTTCGCGCCGCGCGAGGCGAAAAGACGCCCCGGACCCCGATCTGGATGATGCGCCAAGCGGGCCGCACCGATCCCGAGTACAACAAGCTCAAGGAAGAATCCGGCCTGCCCTTGCACGAGTTGTTTCGGCATCCGGAACTGGCGGCGCAGATCTCGCTTCTTCCCAAACGCA
Source organism: Candidatus Hydrogenedentota bacterium (assembly GCA_963745075.1). Classification (GTDB taxonomy): domain Bacteria; phylum Hydrogenedentota; class Hydrogenedentia; order Hydrogenedentales; family SLHB01; genus JAHDWY01. The sequence continues at coordinate 87,731 of CAVUWV010000014.1, forward strand.
TCGGTGTGGACGCGATCATCTACTTTCAGGACATCCTGACGCCGCTCGCGCCCATGGGGGCTGAATTCATCTTCAATTCGGGTCCGGAGTTCGAGAAGGATTTTCGCAAAGTCGCCGCGGTGGATGCGCTCCAACTTTTCGATGTGGCCGACGAATTGCCGTTCATCCCCGAAACGTTTCGCCTGGTACACGAGTCCCTGAGCGGCGAATTGCCGGTACTCGGATTCGCGGGAGCCCCACTGACGCTCGCGGTGTTCATGATCCAGGGCGGGAGTTTTGGTGCGCATGCCGACGCCGCACTATCCTTCATGCGCGAGGAACCCGCCACGCTTCATCGGTTACTCGACAAACTAGCCGACATGACCGTCGACTATCTTACGCTCCAGATCAATGCGGGTGCCGCAGCGTGGCAGCTCTTCGAATCCGCGGCCTACTTGTTCTCCGTGGAGCAGTACCGTGAGTTCGCATTACCGTATCAACAGCGCGTCTTCGACGCCTTGCGCGGGCACGTGCCTTCCATCATGTTTGCCCGGGACTGGTCCGACCTCGATACGCTCGACGCCTCCGGCGCGGACATTCTCAGCCTCGCGAAAGAACCCAGCATCGCCGACACGCGCGAACGGTTGGGGAACGATCGGGTACTGCAAGGGAACCTCGATAACAAGCTGCTGGCGACGGGGACCAAAGAAGCGATCGCCGATGCCGCGCGGGACTGCATTCGCCAAGGCGAGCACCGGGGCCACATTTTTAATTTGAGTCACGGTTTGCTTCGCGAAACGCCCTTCGAGAATGTGTGTTACCTCGTAGACGTTGTGAAGCGTACGGAGCTCGACGGTGGCTTGCAGAACTCTGGATTCCCGCTTTCGCGGGAATGACGGGGTCAGTGATTCGCGGTGTGTACACCCTCACCGTCATTCCCGCAGGTGCGCAAGCCGCTCCGGGTCGACGCCCATCCGGTAGCCTAAAAGGATGAGCCGGTGCTTGAGCGTGAGCCGCCAGGCCCCAGCCGTTTCCCAACGCCGCGCGGAAGTAACTGCGACGGAATCTGCGATGCGTACCGAGCCCAGATCGCGTAACCGCTGAACCAGCTCGTAGTCCTCGAGCACCGGCATCTCGGGGTATCCTCCGAATGACTGGAACGTCTCGCGCCGTACGAAGATCGCCTGATCGCCATACGGTAGCGGTCGCGTCCGCGAACGCAGGTTGGCCCCCCATTCGATAATGCGATACGCGAAACGGTTGCTGTCTATTCCAAACTGAAACGCGCCGGCACTCGTGCCTGATTCCGAAAGGAGACGATTCACGTCGGCCAGATAGCCTTGCGGCAATCGGGTATCGGCATGAAGAAACATCAAGACTTCCCCGCGCGCCGCGGCGGCGCCCGCGTTCATTTGCAGCGCCCGACCTCGCGCGGCGCATACGACCTGCGCGCCGTAGGTTTCCGCGAGGCTCACCGTCGTGTCCGAACTGCCGCCGTCGACGACGATGACTTCCACGTCCCGGTGATTCCCAATCGCTGCGAGCGTGGCGCCGATGCAGCGGGCCTCGTTCAACGCGGGGATGACGATAGAGAGAAAGGGTTGCTCCGGGGGCGCGGCGGGTCCGCACTTCTCCCATGTTGGCAGATCCTCGGTGGTATCCACATCTCGCATCGAACGCAATTGGCCTATGGACAGATTGGCGGCTCGTGCGCGCGCCATGGTGGTCTCGAATACGGAATCGGTTCCCCAAACGATTTCGCCGAACAGTTGTGCGACCGGCTGTCGCAAACCGACCAAATAATACCCCCCGTCATCCGTTGGCCCTAGCACCAAATCGTGGGTCCGAAGCATGGCGAATGCTTTTCGAATCAGTGCTGGCGACAAGCCTGGGCAGTCCGTTCCCACAATCACCGTGCGTTTTATTCCGTCATGGAAGGCCTGTGAAAAGACTTCGTGCATGCGATCGCCGAGGTCGCCCGGCACCTGCTCACGATAGGTGAGATCCGGCCCGAGCCAGGCCGTCATCTCGGATTCATTACCTCCCGTATAGTGCACTTGGAGATTCGTTCGTCCATACGGAACGCTTGCCGTGCGGTACGAAGCGTCCACGTCGCCATCTGCCGGTGCACGGCCGACGCTCCCTCGGAACCCAGCGCCGGAATGAGGCGCGTTTTGGCACGGCCCGTGACGGGGTATCGCGTAAACACGACCAATCGCTCGGACGGTTGGGCAGTGCTTTCACGGCGAGAGACTGCTTCTCTGAATATCGTATAGAGGATTTTTGCGCCCGCGCTGACGACGCCACGGAGGGTTCCCGAAATCTTCGAAGTACCGATCCGCTTCCGGTATGACACGGGGATCTCGATGGACCGTATGCGCCGTTTGGCGGCTTTCACTTGAAGTTCGACCGTCCACCCCCAGTTTCGATCTGCCATCTCCAGTTCGAGTAAAGTCGACCATCGAATCGCCCGGAACGGTCCGAGGTCTGTGTGCCGTACCCCGTAGAGCCAGCGCATGAGCAGACAGGCCAGTCCAATTGCCGTACCGTTGTTGCGGGGTGAGCGCGCCGGGTTCGCAACTGCCCAATACGCGGGATCCAATCACGATTTCGGTATCTCCAGACAGAATCGGATCGACCAATTGGGCCATTTCGGCGGGATCGTCACTGTAGTCCGCGTCGAGAAAGACGACTACATCGGGCGATTCCAGCACGGTCCATGGCTCGCAGACACGCGGCGCCGTAACCCCGTTCGGGTTCGTGGACGACCCGCACGCCATGTTGCGCCGCCACGTCCGCTGTCCGGTCGGTGGACGCGTTGTCGGCGACCACGATCTGGTCCACCCAGGCGGGAATATCGTCGAGCACCCGGCCTATCGAGGCTTCTTCGTTGTACGCCGGTATGATGACCGCTATTCTGGCGTTCGTACGCATTTGCGCCGGTTATAGAGCAACCGAGTACGCGATACAAGCGGACCGGCCTTGCCTGCCTGTACCTGCAACCGATATAACAAACGCAGAAGGAGGGTCCCCCACGATGGAAGACCACGGCAACTACGATCGGGACTACTCAGTGCAACACCATTACGAACCGGACAGGATTCAACACGACCTTCCCATCGGCGACATCCTGCAACAGGTCGTCCGCTTCGGCGGCGCGTTTGTTGGCATCGTGCTCATCGTGATAGGGCTTGCCTTCGCGATGAAGATTTTCGGCGTCATCGTGGCAACGCTCAACGCTCCCGGCAACATCCGCACTCTCGTCGAGGACTGGACCCGCATCGTCGGCAACGAACAGTTGACCGTACTCTACGAAGGGAAAGAGATTGCCGTGGGTCCGGTGATTGCCGTCGGCATTCTTGGTGTGGGCGCGCTGGTCCTGGTGTCGATATCCATGCAGCTCATTACCAACGGCGCCAAAGTCATCTCCATCACCTTGGGCGAGCGGGAAGCGCTCAAACAACTGTTCAAGCAAGCGAGGTTGAGTGGAGCGCTCGGCAGTTTGGCGAAAAAATAAGCTGGCAGAAGCTGTCTTATCGCTGCCATTCCAGGATTTTTGTGAAAACCTTCTTCAACATCGGGGTAAGCCGGGTCCGATTGTATGCGTCGGCGGCTTTCTTGATGATTTCCGCCTGTGTCGGATAGGGGTGAATTACATTCGCGATGTTGCGCAACCCGATTCCGGATACCATTGCCAACGTAATCTCGCTAATCATCTCTCCGGCGTGCCGCGCGACCAATCGTCGCCCCCACAATCCGGTCGGTTCCCTTCCGCAAGATGGACCTTCAGCAACCCATCCGTCTCTCCTTCGAGAATCGCCCGATCCACCTCGGCCATGGAAACCTGGATCGTGTCGATAGCGGTGACCTTGTTCCGCCGCGTCGCGTTCGCTCAACCCTACATGGGCGATCTCGGGATCGGTGTAGGTGCACCACGGCACCGTCAACGCGCTGAGTCTTTTCTTGCCGGCGAATCCGAACAGCGCGTTCTGAATCACGATCCGTGCTGCCGCATCGGCTGCGTGGGTGAACTTGTGCTTCATGCACACATCGCCCGCCGCGAAGATCCGAGAGTTAGTGGTGCGAAGCGTGTCGTCCACGTGAATGCCGCCCCGTTCGTCGAATTCCACCCCGGCCACATCAAGTCCGAGCCTATCCACATTGGGTGCCCGCCCCGCCCCAATGAGAATGGCATCCGTCTCCAGGACTCGTTCTCCACCGTTCACGGCAACCGTCACCCGCTTCGGCAGGTCCATTCCGTCCATGCGGTCCATATCATCCATACTGTCCACACGAACCACGGCCGCGCCAAACACAAACTCGACCCCATCCCGCGCCATCGAATCCTGCACGAACTTCGCCGCATCAGGATCTTCCCGGGTCAGAATCTGGTTCGCGCGTTCGACGAGAGTTACCTGCGTGCCCAACCGCTGAAAAGTCTGGGCCAGCTCGCAGCCGATGGGGCCCGCGCCGATCACGACCATCCGGTTCGGCCGTTCGGTCAACGAGAACACCGTTTCGTTGGTCAGAAAGCCAGCGTCGGATAAGCCGGGGATGTCCGGCTCAGCGGCTCGTGCGCCGGTGGCGATCACGGCTTTGGAAAAGCGAAGCGTATTGCCTCCGACTTCGATGGCATCGCGGCCGGTAAAACGGGCGTTACCCAAAAACACATCGACGCCCAAGTCCCGGAACCGCGACGCGGAGTCGTTCGGACTGATCCCGCTGCGAATTCCGCGCATACGTTCCATCACGGCGGCGAAATCGACGGGTGGGGATTCTTGCGCGTCTATCCCATACTGGTGCGCGTCACGCACATCCGCCGCCGTGCGCGCGCTCCGTATAATGGCTTTCGACGGCACGCAACCCACGTTCAAACAATCACCGCCCATGAGATGGCGTTCCACCAGCGCCACTTTTGCGCCCAGACCGACCGCCCCGGCCGCCGCTACCAGACCCGCCGTCCCTGCGCCAATAACGACGAGGTTGTAACGCGGTCGGGGTTCCGGATTGACCCAGTCCCGGGGATGGACGTTGGCAATGAGATGCTCGTTATGGTCATCCATGGGGGACATGGAGATGTGTTCACGGTGGTTCACGATGCTTCCCCACCATCTTCCACATCCGATTCGCCGATAGACTCATTGACGGCCTTTCGCGCAAGGCGAGTAACGTAAACGACGACAAGGATTGTCGCAATCAGTCCGACGCCATAAAGAACCCACTCGGCTAGACTTCGGCCCGCACCCCCGGCACTGAGCGTGGCGAGGTCTCCGGCGACCGAGCCGATGTAGACGTACAGGATCGTTCCGGGCAGCATGCCGATCCACGTGGCGAGGAGGTATTCCTTCAGCGATATCCGGGTGAGGCCGAAGATGTAGTTCACGACGTTAAAAGGAAAAATCGGACAAAGCCGAATCAACCCGACAATTCTCCAGCCTTCCCGGGCAACGGCCTCGTCCAGCGCTTTGAACTTTTGGTTGCGGGCGATCCTGCGCGAAATCATGTCGCGGGCAAAATAGCGACCCACCAGGAACGCCACGGTCGAACCGAGCGTCGACGAGATAGAAACCACGATGGTACCCTCGACGACCCCGAATAGAAATCCAGCGCCCAACGTGAGAATCAAACCTGGTACGAACAGGACACAGGCTACGATGTACGCAATACCCAGCACGAACGGCGCCACGGGGCCCAGCTTATCGACTCGCGCGAGGAAGGCGTGCAGCCAATCTGCGATCGGCAATGCGTACGATGCGACGGCCAGGACCACGATCGCGACGAGGAAAAGGACGGGTTTTGCCCAATAGTTGTAGCGAACCTTGGATTCGGCTTTATCGGAAGCTTCCACGCTTTTTCTCTATTGCTCGTTGAGTGACCAGTCGTAATCCAGATACTGAGTGGAATACGTATTATGAATCAAATACGCGCGGTCGTCGGACGAGACATACCTGGATACGGCGCTCAGCACGGCACCTTCTATTTCACCATGGTTCGGTATTTCCTCCGTCCGGTACTTACCAAGATAATCGCTCCCGAACCAGTCGAAGATGGGGGAGAGGTACACCACGTTCTCCTTGCGATCGATGCGAAACTTCTTCGGGTTCGACAGAAACCGCCGCATCTGGTCGTCCAATTGCGCATCCAGCTTCGCTCCGCTGTACGGTTCGTTCCGCAGCGGTGGGCATCCCATCGCTGCACAAACCAGCGCGGCGTGTATTCTGGGTTCGTCGAATTTGCCACGTAGCACCTCATGCTCGATTGCATCGAGTGTGTAGGCGCGACCCATCACCGTCCACTCCAGGTCCGTCCACACCCCGGGAATCTGTCGAATGCTGTTTCGAGGATAGGCGAGACTGCGCAAAAGGCCCGCCTGGATAGGGTAGCGATCGACGATGGCCTCAAGCGTCAACGCGTTGTACACATTAATCCAGAAAGCAATCTGTTCTTGCGCATCCCATTGTCCATACACGGAGGAATTCAAGACAGCAATCGACGACAAATACGTGTCGAGATCGGATGGGGTAGCCTTGAGGCCCGCATAGTCGACCATGCCCGTGTCGTTCACGTACGTCGCCAAGACCCTGGAATACGCGTCCGTAGTCACGGTTGAAGCCGTCGCTGGTTGCGCTGGCGCGGGCGCTTGGGTCTCGTCGGTGAATTCCAGGAGCAGGTAGTAGCCAAGTGCGAGCACCGCACCCAGGACGCCGACCGTGATGGCAATTTTCTTGACCACCGATTTCTTGACCACCGATTTATACCCTATCCGTGAATGCTTGCAGATTAAGCAGGGACGCCTACCTGTATTCCGGATGCCGTTCGCGTTAAGTCACTTGATTGTATGAAATTGAATGTCCATTCACCATTGCTCCCTGCCCCGTGGTACAATTCCTGCACTGGTGGCTGCATGCCGTGACTGGAGAGCCAAGAGCCTCGTGTGGTATAGGTGCTTGAGGTAAACGGAAAGGACATGCGAACAATGCGTCGTATCATTGGGACTATAGCGGTTGTAATCTTGGGCGTAATGATGGCGGCGAGTATGATGGGCTGCAATACGATCCGCGGTGTCGGCAGGGATGTCCAGGCCGGCGGCCGGGCGATCGAACGCGCCGCGGAGCACTAGTAGTGCGTTTCTATTGAATTTGTGCACCACCAAATATGAGCGCCCCTTACAACGGGCCAACAAAGTAGACGCGATTCAAAACCCCACCGTCCGATTCAATTGAAGCGGACTACTTGAACCGACCCGGCCCACGTCATTGGCCCTTCCGAGCAGGGCTCAATATCCCCGGTATTCGTTCGCGGGCTTGAAATTTCGCTCGCCAGACTGCATCATGACCAACTCATTCGGCGTGCGGTGTGGGGGCGCGTTACGGATGCGCGTAAACCAACTCCCAGCGACGGAAAATCGATCGGAGAATTACACGATGAGCGAAGTCGGTGTCGGCATTATCGGGTGTGGCAATATTGCGCCCATTCACGCGCAGAGCATGGTGGAAATCGAAAGCGCGAAACTGGTTGCGGTGTCGGATGTGGTCGAAGCGAATGCAAAAAAGCTGACCGATAGATTCCCTGCCGATATCTACACCGATTACAACGAAATGCTTCAGCGTGACGACATTCAGGCAGTGAGCCTGTGCGTGCCCAGCGGTCTGCGTGCGGACATTGCCGAAGCCTGCGCCAAAGCCGGCAAGCATATCCTGGCAGAGAAACCGCTGGAAGTGACGACGGAGCGTATCGATCGGGTGATCAAAGCGGTTGATGCAGCGGGAGTCAAACTGGGCTGCATTTTCCAGTATCGGTTCGCTGACGGACCGGCTCACGTCCGCAAAGCCCTCGACAGCGGCCGCTTCGGCAAGCTGGTCCTGGGCGATGCCTACTTCAAGTGGTACCGGTCCCAGGAGTACTACGATAGCGGCGCGTGGCGCGGCACGCGGAAACTCGATGGGGGCGGCGTTCTCATGAATCAGGGCATTCACCAGATTGATTTGCTGCTGTGGTTCTTCGGACCCGTGAAGACGGTCACGGCGCAAACCGCGTTGGTCGGTCACACGAATATCGAAGTAGAAGATTTGGCCTGCGCCATGCTCACGTTTGAAAACGGCGCCATGGGCGTTATCGAGGGAAGCACCGCCATCTGGCCGGGGCATCCCGCACGGGTGGAAGTCCACGGCAGCGGAGGCAGCGCCGTTCTCGAGGATGGCGAGTTGCGATCCTGGCAATTCGCCCGAGAGATTCCGGAGGACAAGGAAGTACTTTCCAGCATCAAGGATTCCGCCATCGGCTCGGGCGCCAGCGATCCGATCGCCAGTCTCAAACATGAAGGGCACCGCCGCCAGATCGAAGACTTTATCACCGCCATCCGGGACAACCGCGAGCCGTCAATCGACGGCCGGGAGGGCCGGCGCGCGGTGGAAATTATCGAGACCATCTATCGCTCCGCAGAGTCTGGAAAGACCGTCACGCTATAACCGTGCCAAGGCGGCCGGGGCGTCCGCACGACCCGAGATGGACGGCACGTTTGGCCGCCCTCACGTGGTTCTGTTACCATGCGTCAGTCGCCCGCATCGACAATTTACTGCAACGCGCGCATCACCGGAGACTCGATGTCATGAATAGACTTTCCCTCATAGTGCTTATTGCGTTCACGGCCGGCCTCGTGTTGACGGCTCCCCTCGCCGCCCAGGAACAGTCCAACCCGGAAATCGTGGCGACCATCGGCGATAAAGCGACTATCACCAAGACCGAATTCGAGCGAGCGCTTGCGGGTGCGTTGCAGGCGCGAATGGCCCAGGCCCGGCGGATGGGCGTGAAAGATCCGCAGAAGCTTGCGCAAACGCCGGTCAGTCACGAAGAGAAGCTCAAGCTCATCGACATGATGGTGAACAGCAAGATTCTCTATCTTCTTGCCCAGCAGGCGGGAGTCAAAGTGACGGACGAGCAAGTGGACGCGGAGATCGACAAGCACCGTGCGGCACTTCCCCCCAACACGACGCTCGAGCAGTTCATGGAAAAGCAGGGCACGTCCTTGCAAGAAATCAAGGACTTGACCCGCATGCGCCTCGCTTCCCAGGAGTATAGCCGCGAACAGGTTAAAGATATTTCAATCACCGACGAACAGGTTCAATCGGAATACGAAAACCTGAAGGCGAAGAATCTGTTCGATACCGCCGATATCGCGCACATCCTGGTTCGTGTGACCAGTGACGACCCCGGCGCATGGGAAGAAGCCAAGAAGAAGATCGACGCGGCGTACAAACGCATTAAGGACGGCGAAGATTTCGCGGTGGTTTGCAAAGACGTGTCGGACGACGACAAGACGAAGGATGATGGTGGCGTGATTAAGGGCGCCATGCGGGGCATTCTCGGTCCTGAATTCGATCAGCGGATGTTCACCCTTCCTCTGAACGAAGTCTCGGAACCGTTCAAGAGCCGTCTCGGTTGGCACATTTTGAAGGTGACCGACCGCGGAGTGGCGCCGCTGGAGGGCGTATTGAAGGAACGGTTGACCGCCGGTTTGCTACAACAAAAGAAGGCCCAAGCCATCGAGAAACTTATCAGCGACGCCCGGTCCACCATGAAGATCCAGATATCGCTTCCCCCCGAAGCACCCGCCGCCGAGGGCACGGAAGCCGCTCCAGCACCGTCATTGTTGGAAGGCGCCACCTGAAGAACGCAACCTTGGTCCCGCGCACACATTCATCCGGCTCGGTGCGGAAAACGACATCGACGGACTAATGTCTCGGTTTGACGTGGGGCGTATTGGCGTACACGATGTCAACCGTGTCGCCGTCACTGAGTATGGACAAGCGCGCCGCCTCGGTGACGAGTTCGTTCGTACTGGAGTTCGCGGGCGTGGCAATCAGCCCCTGTTGATCCGTCTCCCGGATCATCGCCTGCCGCTTGGTTAGAGATTCGCCGTCACTCATTCCCTTCACTCTGTCCTCGATCTGATGGATTCGCGCAAGAATGTTCGCTACGGATTCATACCCGTAGCCGATTGGCTGTTCACCTTCCCCTAGCCACGGCACCAATCGGAAGAAATCGGGGCTGACGTAGTTGAACGCCGTGCCCCCGCATCCAATCCCCTCCAGGTAGCTGTGTGTGACGCCGCGGAACTGATCGTTGTGTTTGATCATGCCCGATTTACCGTCGCCCTCGCAGAACATCGTCAGGCACTGTTCGTTGCTGCCGGCGCCGTCGTCCGGATACCCCAGGCCATCGATCACCGAAAGGATCGCGCCATTCTCGTAGGTGACTCGGCCGTTGGCCCACATGTACCCTTCGTTGCCGTTGGGGAACTTCCCTTTGACGCCACTCACCGACACCGCAGTAGGGCGCAACCCGGTGATGAAGCTCACGAGGTCAACATAGTGGCAACCAACGTAGACGAAGGGATCGGATTTGTCCACCGTAAACCAATTTTGAAAATTTGAGAAGCGATACAGGTAAGGCTCGATCATCTTCGCTTCGCCCATCTGGAATTCACCGAAGTCCCCGCGCACGTAGTGACGTCGCGCCATGAGGGAGCGCCGATCCCAGCGCTTATGATATTCGACACCGACGAAGAGTCCTTTCTCAAGGGCAAGCAGCTCAATTTCGACCGCCTGGTTGTATTGCAGCACCAGGGGCTTCACGCAGAGCACGTGCTGGTCGTTCTTGAGCGCCTCCATCACGACGCCGTAGTGCAACTGATCGGGCATCGCGACTACCACGGCGTTGCGCGGCGGCATCGATGCAATTACTTCTTTGTACGTTTCCGGACGGTTCTCAGTCTCCGGGGTATCCAAGGAAGGGTACGGCGTGAAGTCTTGGCCCGGGAATGCATGTTTCAGTTCGTCGTTCGCTTTGAGTGCTTTGAGAGGCGGCGTGTTCAGCGCGCAAATGTTGATACCCGCCACGATTTTGAGCCGTTGGAGGTGATAGACACACGGCAGGATGAGATCGTTTGTGATCATGCCTCCCCCGACAATCGTGACTTCCATGCTTGCAGTCGCACTCATAGTCCTACACGCACTCCTTTCTTTGAAAAATAACAGAACCCCGGTTTCTTGACGCATTTTTCAGACGACGGCCGCCTGAAAGAGTGCATTATTATACCCATCGTCCCGCGCTATCCAAAGCTGACGGAAGTCCCGCCCATTCGGTATGCATCGATCGTGCTATATGACGACGGGGTTTCGAATAACGAGTGCGGTATGATGGCCCAGCAAAGGACTTTGATTGTAGGAGAGGGAGGTGACTCGTGGATGTGCTTGCACACAATCGAAAGGCCTGGAATGCGCAGGTCGCCGGGGGGAACCAGTGGACCGTGCCCGTGAACTCCGACGAGATTCAGCGGGCGCGCGCCGGCGATTGGCGCATTATCCTCACGCCGAATGCAGCCGTGCCCCACGAATGGTTTGGGCCGGTTGAGGATTGTGACCTCCTGTGCTTGGCCTCCGGGGGCGGGCAGCAAGCGCCCGTGCTGGCCGCGGCCGGCGCGCGCGTGACGAGTTTCGATAATTCCGATGCGCAACTGGCCAGGGATCGGTTCGTCGCGGACCGCGACGGACTCGAGCTGCGCACCGTGCAAGGCGACATGAGCGATCTGTCGGTGTTTCCGGAATCATCCTTCGATGTGATCGTTCATCCCGTCTCGAATCTGTTTGTGCCCGACGTAAGGCCCGTGTGGCAGGAGTGCTATCGCGTGTTACGCACGGGGGGGCGGTTGTTGGCCGGATTCATGAATCCAGCCTATTTCCTGTTCGATCATTTCGCCATCGAAAGAGGCGGGCCGCTGGAGGTGCGGTACCGTCTGCCGTATTCCGATATCGAGCAATTCGACGAACTCGCGAAACGCGGCGTGATGGACGAAAAGTCACCCATGGAATTCGGCCACACATTGAACGATCTGATCGGTGGCCAACTCGCCGCGGGATTCATCATTACCGATTTGTTTGAAGACGACTGGGATACCACCGTCACGCCGCTCAACGCGTACATGGCCTTTTTCATTGCCACGCTGGCGCGGAAGGTGGAAATTCTCCGGTAGCTGTTTAGGGACGGGTATTGCGTCGTATACTATGAAATGAAACCGATCGGTTCGAATGCCTTTGGGCAGAAGGTCAGGCTGCGAAGCGAACTTGCTATGAATGACTTCGACGCGGTCCAAATGGAAGACACATTCAAACTCGGCATGCGCATCGACAATCTCGACGGTTTGCTCGTGCCGGATGAATCGGATAGGCCGCTGTGATGCGCGCACGGCGCATGGTCCGACCGTTCTTCGGACTGACACTGTTCACCGGCATCGCCGTCGTGATCGTCGTCGCATACATGTTCGGGAACGCGGGCATACACGAATACCTCCGTGGTTTCTCTGATTCCCGCTTGGACGTGTCCACGTCGGGGCAACGCATTCTGAACTTGACGCTCGCGGCCACGGTTACTCCCCCGGATACAACAAACCCCCAGGGCACCATCTCCGCCACCGCCGATCTTCACTTCGAGATCGTCGATACCTCACGAAATAGTTTCGTGTGTCTCTTGAACCCGGGACTCACGATTACCTCTGCTGAAGTCCATGGAACCGCAGTGCGTTGGATCCGCAACGGCCGAGTGGTCACGTTAAATGCGTCGGACCCACTACCGATCGGTACTCCCGTCACCGTCCATCTCGAATACGGCGGCCGGCTTTCCGGCGATGCCTACATGCCCGCCACGATAGGCGGGGATCGCGTCATCTTGCCCCATCTGTCGCTTTGGCACCCGGTTGATTTGAACAGCTTTTTCCCCATCCAAGCCACCGTGGACGTTCCCTCGGGTTGGGTTCCCGCATTGGACAATGTCGCTATCAAACCAAATGGCAACCGCCAACAGGTGACGTGGAAAGAGGATCGCCCCGTTCTCGGCTCAACGTTTATCGCCGGACCGTATGAGCACCGCGCGCAGCGGCACGGCAACGTGCGCTGCACGTACTTCTATGTGGATGATGGAACGGCAAATCCCACACCGATCATCGATGCGATGGGCAGCGCCTACAGCTATCTTCGCACCATGTTTGGCAGCGACGATTTCGATCGCGTATGTGCGGTCAGCGATCCCAACATCGCTGCTGGGTTCAACGGCGGCAACGCCGTGCTGGGATTTCCGTCAAAATTTCCAAGCGAGTCTCGCGACCAATTTGCGCTCCTCGCCCGTGAAATCGCCTGCAACTGGTGGGGCAACACCGTCACCGGCCGTTGGTTCGCCCGCCAACCGGAGGCAACGTCATGGCTCGATCAAGGGTTTGCGGAATACAGTGCCTGGTTGACCCTTCGCGGCGTCAAAGGCAAGTCCGACGCACTGCGTTACCTCGAAACACTCCACTGTCCGCCTTCGATTGATTTTCCCATGAAGATGATCGCTATTGCCGACGCGTACCGGGAACCAGTGCCCGGCACCGCGACCGATCCTTTGTACATCTACGTGCGGCAACCCTACACCCTTTCCGTGCTCGCGGCGGAAACGGGCGAGGAACGGTTCCTGGCCGGATGCAAGAACCTGTTACGCATCCACCGCTACCGCTCGATTTCGTATATCGCCGCGTTGCAGGAACTCGAACTCGCGTCGGAAAGCGATCTTCGGGAAACGTTTCGCGTTTGGTTTGAACGCGACGGTACCTTCGATTACGCGGTGGATGACGTCTCCCAGGATAACGACGCGGTGCGCATTTCCATTTCGAATCCCGGCGACATCCCGGTATTCGGCAATATGACCGTGGCGCTCATCACCGCGGACGGCGTGGTGACCCGCGCGATCGAGCCCGGCGCAAACGGAGGCTCGTTCCTGTTTCAGGTTCATGCACCGGTAGCGACGGTCATTCTGGACCCAGAATTCGTTCTGCCCGACATGCGTCGTGCCAACAATATCTGGCCGCGCCGTACCGTGCCGCGATTGGTCCATGCCGGGACCGGTGGAAACGCCGTGTTGACGGCGTCGACCAACCCCGTTTTACCAGGCGCCGACGCGATTGCGGTGGCATCTGGGGATTTGCGTTATGCGGATCGCATTGATACGCCGGCGCCGCTCGAAACGCAGCCCCTTCCAGACCCTCGCAATGAATCCGTTTTATTCAAGGCCGGTAAGGTTTTCATTTGGGACCACGAGAGTGGAAATGCAGTTGCAATCGCCGGCGAGACGTTCATCCCTTTAGGATGGGTTGGGGAGGAGGCGGTGCTTCAAGATCCGGCGCGCAACACGTGGTACACCCGTGCCGGGAACGGTCCCCTTCGTGCGCTCGGAACCGGGCATGCAATCGCCAACCCCGGAAGCCTCATTGCTCAGCCGGGGCAAAAGCGTGCCGCGTATGTCGACGAGCCGACCGGGGCGATTCGAATCGTGACGCTAGCTCCGTTTGCAGACGAAGCCGTGAACGCGCCGCCTTCCGCTAGAAACGTGGTGTGGACTACCGACGGCAGTGCCCTTATCTTTGCGAATCCGGCCGGCACGGTCGTACGGCTGAACCCTGTTACCGGCGATCAACGCGTTTTGCTCCACCTCGATTACGCTCTACGTAAGGCGGAGGTGTCACCGGGCGGTGTTTGTGTGGCGTGGCTCGATCCCAAAGAGCAACTGCGATACTGCGCCATCACCAGGCCGCTGCCACAGCCGGCGCAGGTCGTCGGGGTAGCCGTTTCCTTCACATGGATCGATGACGCTACGCTACTGGTCCTGGCGGCCGAGCCTTTGCGCGAGATCCCGGCACTGGCCTATGCAAAGTATTCCCTTTGGCGCGTTTATCCCGACGGTCGTCCGCCGGAATGTGTGCTGCCGGACGCCACCCGGTTATTTTGAATTACGTGGAGCGCGCTGTCGCTATCCGACTCCCTACGAAGCTTCCGCGGGGGCAATATTCGGCAAGGGCCCATCGCCGCCAACCAGTTGATCGCCTTTGATCTGCAGCACGTGGTCGTCATTGGCCACGTGAATCACGAGTTTCGTGCCGTCCATGCTCCAGGTTCCCTTCATACGGCGACCCACGCGCACTTCACCGTCCGCCAGGAACTGAATTCGGAACCGGCCGCTACGCCAAGTCGTCCCGACGATGCTTTCCGCAGTGACCGGGACGCCCAATCCCGGCCGCTCATTCTCGGCAATGATTCCGTCGGCATGTTGGGATACGTCGTCTTCGTCCACGTGCGCGTACCGGAAGTAGCCGATAAACATTTCTTCGAAGGTCTGTTCACCGAAATAGACCCATTTGTCCGGGTCGGGGTTCATCGGGTTGCTGATGGAATTGTCGAAGTCGCCCTCGCACCGGATGACCGTCCCGGCGGGTAGTATCTTCGGCTTGTTGAATTCGTACATGGTCTGCCAATTGAAATCGTAGTTCGGTACGTTCAGCAGTACTTCCGTAGAACCGTCCGGGTAATCGGCCAAATACTTAAAATCCTTGCCGCGGTAGTGCATGTGCGGTGATACCGAGTAAAGCAGCGTGTCTTGCCCGACGCGGAATGCGGCTTTGGCGCCGTACTTCGGATTACCTGGCGGAATTTCAAACTCCGTGTTGCTCGCCGCGCGGGTAAATAGCTCGCGCTTCGGTTTCCCGTCGTACAAATACAAGCCGAGCTTGCTCAGGTCGTCGGCCGGCTTGCCGGTGGTCGTGTAGTGCAATTGGAATATGAATTGAGACCCCGCGGGAACAAACTTAGCCGTTCCTTCGGGAAAGTATGAGGGTTGCATCCCCGGTACGTACCCCGCGAAGAATCCATCCAACCCCATCTCGTAATCGGGTTGCAGGTGGCCCAGCCTATCGGGGTACTTGATGAAGACCAGAACGTGATGAACCACCTGCCGTGCACCCGGAAGGACCTCCGCCGCCTTGACCCAGATGTCCTCCGTTCCCGTGTACGGAACGCGCACATACTGATAGTCCATCACGCCGTTTGCCGGCACATGAATCGGTTTCGGCAAGGGCACAACGATGTCGGGCTCACCCAAGGGCCAGGAGGACTCCAGCGGTTCCACTTTGGTCAGGGGGTCCTTCCCGCGTCCCCGTGGCGTATCGTCATCCAGCCAGGCCAGGAGCTGCCGAGTTTCGTCACGCGTAAGCGCGTTGTCATTTGCATAGTCGCCGTAATGGGGATCGGCATGCCACGGCGGCATTCGCTTGGCCATGACCACTTCGCGGATCATCCGTTTGTGATCGACCACCTCCTCGTAGCAGTCCATGGGAAACGGCGCGATGTCGCCTTCCCGATGACAGGTCGCGCATTTCTCGCGAAGTAGCGGCCCGATATGGCTGGAATAGGAGACCTTCTTCGGCCCGGGCAGTTTGTCGATCAAGCAGCCCTTCGATTCGGTATGGGTCGTCTCCACCGGTTTCCCGGCCAGCACGGCGTCGAGCGCGTCCTGCAGCCAGTGATGCCGTGTCACCATGCGCTCGAACCCGTATCCCAACCGATCGTCAAGAGCGCCCCGGTACACGATCGTAAAGTCGGGCGGGACGATCAGGAAGGTTGTCGCCGTGCGGTCCACTTTCAGTTCATCGGTCACCGCTTGCGCATCGTCCAACAGGATCGGGAAATCGATATCGAATTCCTTGGCTTCTTCCACCACACTTTCCAGATCGTCACCCGGATTCCCGTCGATCAGGAGAAATGAGACGCCCTTGTCCGCGTACTCGTCCCGCAATTCGTTCAGCGTGGCGATACTTTTGCGCACGATAGGGCACCCGTTCCCCGCGAAAAACAAGACGATAGCCTTGGACTCGCGGTACCGGTACAACTCGTGCGAATCACCGTTCTGGTCGTTTAATCGGAAGTTGTGAACGATGGTGGGATAGGTTTCCTGCGTTTCCGGCGCGGCGTTTTCTTCGGCTTGCGCGGCGAACGCGATAGTCAGACACAAGACCAGCCCCGAGCAGCATAGACGTACACGCATACTTCGTACTCCAGAATTCATTGAATCGTTTGTCACCAGGAACGGCTGTCCCGCTTCCAGCATAGGGGAGACGGGGAGGACTCCGCAACCATCCTATTTACCGTTCGTAAGGATTTGGCCCTTGCTTGCCAACCAAAACCGACCCCAATACGACTGTCCGGCCGGCGAAAAGGTTTACATCGCGGCAATACAAGGGTTGATATTGCTTGAACCCGCTCAGTAGACTTTGCCGTTATGCGTGATCCGGCAAGAAAGCCTCATCCCATGGTCGCACTGCGTCTGCGGTACAACAATACCTACGACGCCGTGTCACTCTTGGTTTACATTCTTGCCATATACATCTGGGGAGTAATGATTTACCCCATGGGGCGCGACTTTACCGCCCTCTCCGATGCGGGCGCGCAATTGCCGTTTCTGGCGGCTTCCCTGTTCCGCGCGGAAATGGCACTGTTTGGTGCGTGGGTTCCCGGCTACCACCTGGTGAACTTGGCGCTTCTATATGCTTGCACGCTCTGCGTTTACCACTTTACAAACCTGACGGTTCGGGGCCTCTGGTGGTTCGGGACCCTGTCCGCCTGTATGTTTCTGGCCAACCCCGTGCACAGCGAGGCCATCCTGAATCTGTCCGGTGTTGGCGATCTCGTCCCGTGTCTGGCGGGCCTTCTGGCGCTGACGGCGTACGCGTGGCAGGTGCGGCGTCCCGCCCCCTGGAAGTTCGCGCTGGCTCTCGTTTTGCTGCTGTTCGCCACCGTCCCTTATCGCGCCAACGCAACGCTCGTACTCGTTATCGTGCTTTACGAAATGCTGGCGGCGCGTACCGGTGAACACAGCTTCGCCCGGCTGGGGACATTCTTTGTCGCGGGAGCAATTGGACTGGCCGTACATGCTGGGGAGATCGTCGCGTCCGGAGTGCAAATTGCCGAGCGCTTCACACCGCTCTATTTCCTCTTCTATCCGCTCGGCTTCCTACCCAAGACCGTTATCGCCTTTCACGCGCATCCCGCGTTGGCATGGCTGGCTGTTGCCGTCGTCATTCTGATTCTGGGCCTCATCTACCGGAAGGCACGCCGGCCTGTCATTCTCTTCGGTCTCCTCGCCATGGCCGCGCTGCGAGTCGGCCCGATAGATCGCCCCATCGACTGGGTGACCCTGATCGGCGGCGGCCAACTGCTTCTGGCCAACGCACTCTTCACGGTCGGGCTCGTTGCCTTGTTCTTCCGTATCATGGACCACCCGAAATGGCGGATCTCCATGGTCGGCACCACGACTACCATCGTTATCATTCTCTTTGCCATGCAGTTTATCTCCGTGCGCAGATGGAATGAAGCGGGGCACGAGGTCCGCCGCTTTCAACAACAGGCCTTAGAAGCGCACGAGAGGGGACCGATCGGCGTCTTGCCCGACTATCGCGCATACTACGGCGCGCCCATGAACCTGTCCGATTCGATTGCCCACGATTCGATCTTTAGTACGGCGGTTCCTGCGGTGAGCATACTGCCCATCCAAGGCGAACGGCCGGGGCGCCGCACTTTGAAGGTACGGACGTGGGGGAGCGATGGCGGTGAAATCGTCGTCTCGGGAGAAATCCCGAAGACCCCCGAAGGTATCTTTCCGAACCCGGCCGCGTTCAGCTTAGATGAGCACGCGGAAGTTCCGGTCGCGGCATTGGAACTGGACGCTACAATCCCCGTTGCCAACGCGACCGTACAGATAAGCGACGTGACCGTCGATTCGATGGTGATCGTGGTTCGCTCGAAAGGCGAAGCGTTGCCGGAAACCACCTTGCCGAATACGGCGTCCGACGGCGAAGAACCAATCTGAAAATTGACACCCATAGCAGGCGTCAGATAAGCACACAACGGGGCACGGGCGTCTCGCCCGTGTGTTCGGGAGCCATGTTCCTGCAAGAATCCGTAAACACGGGCGGGAGGCCCGTGCCCCATTCAACAATCAGCGGGGGAAGAATCCGAAGGCCAGCCCAAACCCCACACAGGCAGCAAACAGGAGCGCGGCACACGCGGCCGTTGTGGAAAGCAACCGCCAACGGTCGAGCAAGGGAAGTACCGCATAGCCCATGCCATAGGCAATAGGCACGAACGCCGGGATCGCCCACCAATCCATGGGCGACGTGTCATAACGCCACATGCCAGCCCAGACGAAGAGATTCTCGCCGGCGAGTCCCATGCCAAACGCGGTGAACCCGACCACCGCCATGGCCGTGCGTTTCCCGTATCCCATCGCGGCCAAGCGGTGGCTGAGATAATAGAGATGCGTGGACGCCTGCCAGCCGATGAGGATGCAATAGAGCGGCGTGTACCAGATCGTAAATCCAGGTGCGAGATACTCACCCCACCAACCAAGCGTCGCCGTCACAATCCCTTCGCCGACCGGCCACGCAAACCCGATGATCGCGCCGAAGATTAGCGCGTCGCGCAGGAGGCGGTCGCGCCGCAATGCCCATGCGATTTGAATCATTAACGGAATTGCGCACGCCGCCTGGCACACCCCCACCGACTGCCACCAGCAATTCCCAATGAATGCCGCCAGCGCCGCGTGGTTTGTGACCATCACGACGGTATCTGTGCGGTTCCAGCTTCTACGAATCCGTTGCCAATGCTTGCGCATGGGGCACATCGTACCATGCGGGACGAATATCAACGTTCGTCTGAATCGACCCGCGCATCAGCACGTCACATTCTTCCCTTCATGCCCGAATAGGGCAAGGCGGTCTTCGTCCCCCGTTTCAACGGCGGACGCGGGAATGAAGTGGTACTGCAACGCCCACCGGTAGTTTTCACTTCGGTTGACGGGCGTTCCGTGGGGGAGTTTGGAGTCGAAGAACAGCACGTCGCCCGCCTGCGCCGGTACCGCTGTCTGCGTGCGCCTCACCGCGTCTTCGTCGCAGATCTGCCAGTCTCTTCGCCGCCAATGGACCTGCGGTCCATCGAGATGCGCGCCCGCCAGGACATGCATGCAGCCATTCTCCCGCGTCGCCTCGCCCAGGGAAATCCACGTGCCGACAATATTCGTGTCCAGCGGATAATTGAAATAGGCGTGATCCTGATGCCACGGCTTCTCGCGGCCCTGCGGCGGTTTGACCATCGCCATTTCCTGCAGCACGGCCGACCGTTCGCCGATCAACATCTCGACTACACACACCAACTCCGGTTTCTCCAGCATCGCGCGGAGTGGGGGATGATGCTCCGCGAACTGGTTGAACTTTCGCACGTATTTGGCCCGTTCTTCACCGGAAAGGATCGGCATGGACTCGCCGGTCTGGCCCAATGAGAGGTCTTCGATCTGCCCTGTCTCGCCGTGGCGCTTCCCGTCGGGAAGCCGCCCCGCAATTGCGTCACGGATCGTGCCTTCGAACCAGACCCCTTCGCACTGGGGATCGTCGGCACGGACCATGGCCTCCAACTCCGCCAGCGCCGCCGCCACTTCGTCCTGCGTAAACAGACCGCGCACGACGAGGTATCCCTCATCCCGGAACTGCTCCGCGTGGTCGTCCGTGACTGCGTCGAAACCCTGAATTCCCGCTGCGACCGCATCGGCGCGATATAGATTGGGATCGTGGTCCTCGACTTTGGTTTCCAGAATGACCCGCGTCATGATGCAGTACTCCCGATTCGTCGAAGAAGTGTTGCCTTGCTGTGCTCGTCTGGTGGCCCGCAGTTGGACTAACCAATTATGGGTACCACCCGAGTCGGCGTTCAAGACCCCGCGCTTGCAGAAAGCTATGTCGTGCCAACACTGGGAGCGCCAGGCACCAGCCTGGCGGGGTTCGGAGCGTTTACTCGCTGCGATAAACCAACTACGATTGCACAGCCTCGTTGGATTCGCTCCGACTTTTCGCCAGGCTGGTGCCTGGCGCTCCCAGTGATTGTCCTAAGTGATTTCCCTGAACAATCAACCTGATTTGTCCACTCCATGCACAAGTGCTAATATCCCGCAATGCACGCAAGGTTAAGGGTCGTCCCCGTTGAGGAGATTGCCGCCATTGTCCAATGAACCCGTAATTCGCACCATGACCCGGGCCGAGATCGACGCATTGGTCGGCTGGGCGGCGCAAGAAGGGTGGAACCCCGGTCTCCACGATGCCGACGTATTCTGGGCCACCGATCCCGAGGCGTTTATTGCATCGGAACTGGACGGCGAGATGATTGGCGGCGGAGCCATCACGTCTTACAATGGCGAATTCGGCTTCATGGGGTTCTTCATCATGCGGCCCGAATTCCGCGGCCGGGGGCTGGGCAATGCACTCTGGCATGCCCGTCGCGAACGGCTCCTCGCGCGCTTGCGCCCCGGCGCAGCCATTGGTATGGACGGCGTCTTCGCGATGCAGGACTACTACGCCAAGGGCGGCTTCGTCTTCTCCCACCGCAACATGCGTTTTCAAGCCGAGATCCCCGAGCATCCGGAACCGGCGCCGGTGGACGGCGAAGACATCATTCCGCTGAACAATGTTCCCTTCGACGAGGTTCTCGAATACGACCGCACCTGTTTCCCCGCCCCGCGTCCGACGTTCCTAAAGAAGTGGATTTCCCTGCCCGAATCGCTCGCTCTCGCGTGCCAACGCGATGGAAAGCTGAGCGGATTCGGCATGGTGCGGCGCTGTCGAATCGGGTGTAAGATTGGCCCCCTGTTTGTGGACGACGCCGAGGTGGCGGAAGCCTTGTTCGCGCGCTTGTCGCCGTTCGCTGCGGGTGGCCCCGTGTTTCTGGATGCCCCCGAGAACAATCCCGCCGCAATCGAGTTCGTGCACCGGCACGAGATGGTCGAGGTGTTCGGCTGCGCGCGCATGTATCTCGGTCCACCGCCCGATCTCGCGCACGACCGCATCTTCGGCGTCACGACCTTCGAGCTGGGCTGATGTCCGAGCGCGATCTAGCCGGTTACGGCGGTAGCCCGCCCCATCCGCGTTGGCCGGGTGACGCACGCGTTGCAGTTCAGTTCGTGCTCAACATCGAAGAAGGCGCGGAGTCGTGCATCCTTAACGGCGATGCGCAGTCCGAGACCTACCTGCACGAGCTGCCAGGCCGCCCGGCGCGCGCGGGAGAACGGGACCTCGGCGTCGAGAGCATGTATGAGTACGGGTCGCGTGCGGGCGTGTGGCGTATTCTGGATCTGTTCAACGCCCGCGATCTGCCGCTGACCGCCTTCGCCGTCGGCCAAGCACTGGAACTCAATCGTGCGATTGGCGCAGCGCTTCGAGATGCCGGGCACGAGGTCGCAGGGCATGGCTATCGTTGGATTGATTACCACCAAGTCCCCGAAGACGAAGAATTGCTGCACATCCAACGCACCATCGAGGTTATTGAACGAATCTGCGGCAAGCGCCCCGTTGGCTGGTACACGGGCCGGGTCAGTCCGAACACGCGTCGCCTGCTAGGAGAGATCGGCGGGTTTCGCTACGACTCCGACGCCTACAACGACGACCTGCCCTATTGGCTCCCCGGATCGCCTCCACACCTCGTGATCCCGTATACGCTGGTCAACAACGACGCGCGCTATCTCTTGCCCAACGGCTTTTCCTCCGGCGAAGACTTCTACCAACACCTCAAAGATGCCTTCGACCTGCTCTGGCAGGAAGGCGCGCACTACCCCAAGATGATAAGCGTCGGCCTCCACGGCCGGATCAGCGGTCACCCCGCCCGCGCCATGGCGCTCGCCCGCTTCCTCGATTACGTGCAAGGCCACGACTCGGTGTGGATCTGTCGCCGCGAACAGATCGCCAAGCACTGGTTGGCCGAACACCCGGCCTAGCAGCAGGTTTGGGTCGGTTCTTGGTTGCAGGTCGTTCCGGCGCTATCATCGACACAAAGGGTGAGCGTATTATCGTCCGGATCGTCTGCGAGGAGTATCTATGTTACGTCGCCGGGAGTTTTTGAAAGGTTTGTTGGCAGGAACCGCCGCGGTTGCCACGGGATCATTCACCGGCTGCGCGACCGTTTCGCGCCCGCGCCAGTCGCGTCCCAACATTCTCTTCATTGTCGCCGACGACATGGGGCCGTGGGCGTGGGGGTACGGGGGACATCCGGACGCGCGGACGCCGAACATCGACCGGTTGCGCAAGAGCGGCGCGAACCTGACCAACTACTTCGTGACCACACCCGTGTGCAGTCCGGCGCGGGCGAGCCTGTTTACCAGCCGCTACCCCTCCGAACTCGGCATAATCGACTACCTGAGTCCAAGCATCGATCCCAGCATTGGGCTCGATCCCAATCTGCCGACCTTTCCGGGGCTGCTCGATAAAGCGGGTTACGACTCCGCCTTCTTCGGCAAGTGGCACGTGGGGAAGGCGGAACCCCATCTTCCGCAACAGTTCGGCTACGACGTATTCAAAGGGATGGCGGCAAGGCGCGGAGATTTCGAAAGACCCGCTCGTCGAGATTGACGGTGTCGAACGGCGCGTCAAAGGGTATTCGCCGGACATCATCACGGGCTACGCCATCGACTATCTCCGGGAGGAACGCACAAAACCGTTTCTGCTTTCCCTCCATTTCTTCGCGCCCCACGCGAATACGGAAAACCGTTCGCCCGACGGGGATCGCACGTGGCTCCCGCTGAGCGATGCGGATTGGGAACCCTTCAAGGATCTTGAACCGACCTTCCCGCAGCCGCAACATCCGAAGCTGGACATCCCGCGCGCCACGCGCATGACCCGCGAATACCTCGCCAGCGTGCATGCCGTAGATCGCAACGTGGGGAAGGTGTTGGATACCCTCGAAGCGCAAGGTCTCGCCGACAATACGATCGTCGTCTTCACGTCCGACCACGGGTTTAATATGGCCCACCACGGCATTTGGCACAAGGCCAACGGCCGGTGGCTCCTCATCGACAACCAGGGAAACCGTCCGAATCTCTGGGACACCTCCATGCGCGCCCCGGCCATCGTCCGCTGGCCATCGCACATCCGGCCCGGCAGCACGGTGAACCACACCACGTCCAACCTCGATTGGCTCCCCACGTTAATGGCGATGACGGGCCTCCCGCTTCCCAACGACGCCATCGTGCGCGGGCACGACATCCTGCCGTTGTTGCAGGGTCGCTCGCCCCGTTGGAACGACGACTACTTTGGACAGTTCCACCAATGGCCCAGTCGGGGCACGGACGTCAACATGCGCGTGTACCGCACGCCGGAATGGAAACTCATCCGCGACCTCACGCGAACCGGCGCGGACGAGTTGTACCATCTCGAAACCGACCCCGACGAGTGGCAGAACCTGATCCACTCCAGAGATCCCGTCGTCGTCCGCCAGCGCGACATCCTCGACCAAGAACTGCGCGAGGCGATGCGAGAAATTGGGGATGATGGGGCTTAGATTATGGGGAGGAAAGTCTGTGGCATTTTTACGGCTTGATTGCAGGCACCGTGACTGCGGTTCGAAATCCGAACGGAACTCCGGAGTGAATATGATCAGCAATGTAGCGCAGGCGTCTCGCCTGCATCTTGTCGAGCTTGAAACCGAAACCTTGCAGGCGAGACGCCTGCGCTACATTTCCATCTTCGCGTGGACGCTAATGGCCATGTTGCTCACGGTGCTGCTTATCGTGCCCGTCCAAGCCGAAGCAGCCGAAACCGCGCCTGTCAAAGCCGTCCCGAAAGCGGGCAAGACCGTCGATCCGCCGCTTTCGGAGGACCTCCCCGAGGCGGCGTTGTCCGTGCCGGTGCTGGGTTCCATTGACTGGCACACGGCCGAGTTGCCGTGGGTGGGGCCGGGGCCGGACGCGGGCATCAGCGGTGTGGGCATGGTTGTCGTCGAGGACCGGATCTATGTTATCGGCGGATTCATCCCCGGCGGCGACGAGACGGAAGACGCGGCCAGCCGCCGGACTTCGCGCTGGACGTGGCGGTACGACCCGTCAACGGGAGAAATGGGAACGCCTCGCCGACGCGCCCGTGCGCCGCGAGTACACCCGCGCCATCGCGGCGGACAACAGCATCTTCCTCGTGGGCGGCGCCTGCCAGTACAAAGGGCAGGACCCGCCGTACCGCGTTCATGGGGACTGCGTTCGCCTCGACCTCTCCGAAGACCCGCCCGCCTGGCACGCGCACAGCCAGCTCAACGTGCCGCGCACGCACATGGCCGTCGGGCACGCCGGGGACTACCTGATCGTCGCGGGCGGCAACGAATACGACTTCGCCGAGGGCGGGTACAGCCACCAGACCATTCGCGGCACCACCGAAGTCTTCGATCTGACGCATCCCGACAAGGGTTGGCAAGTCAAGACGCCCATCCCCGGCGCCGCCCGCGGGTGGACCGCGTCCCTGGTTGCTGAGGGAAAACTCTATCTCTTTGGTGGGATCACCTGGTCGGAATCGAACGCGATCGTCGCCACGCGGGAAACACTCCGGTACGATCCCAACACAGATACCTGGCAACAACTCGCCCCGCCGCCCCTGCCCATGTCTGCATGGGAAGGCGCCGTCTACCACGGCCGCTACGCCATCCTCGTCGGCGGCGTCGTCCGCAACGGCGAAGACGCGCCCAAGCCCATCGTTTGGTCCGACCTCGCCTGGGCCTACGACCTCAACGAGAACCACTGGTACCGCATGGACGGCGCCCTGCCCCCCGGCGCCGTCTTCAACGACCCCGGTGTCGCCATTATCGGCGACACCATCTACGTCCTCGGCGCCGAAGGCCCGTATGGGAGTCACTACAACTATTTCTTGTCCGGGCGGATCGCTATCAGATATCCGAAATAGCCTTAACGGAAGTCAGGACAGTTGGTTTAGCCATTGAGAATCGTAAGCGTCCTGTGAACGGGATCTTACCCCTTTTCCTGGATCATGGGAGACAATAGCGCAGTTCGGCTGCGTTCGCAGTCCGCAATCTGCAGTCGCCATTTCTTATGAAAAACCTTGCTTCCATCTATGGCGGTATAGGTGTATACTACCTCTACCCAGTACACTGGTTGCCATCGGGCAGAACTATCCTGTGGTGGGAGCACTGGAAAGATTCGCCAGGTCGGTGGAATGGGGCCACGGTTTAAGGGGAGTGACCGCGTACTCATATTAGCGAAAAATCTGTCGGGAGGCAATACTGTGATCGCGACGAAAAACCATACCTTTCATTGCACGTTTCTTTCCTTCATGTAATTATCCCAATAGTATTTGGGGGAATAATCTATCTTCTCTTTCGGCGCGACTCTTTGTTGATGTTTCGCTGGGTGGACGCACTTGGGGCACAACCGATTCTCAATGAGGCGCGAAGCCACTTAAAGTCGTTCGGCACCGTCACTACCCAATGGTTTCTTTATTCCCTGCCCGACGGGTTGTGGGTCTATTCCTGCACTGCCTACATGATTCTTGTCTGGGATAGGAGATTGTCGTTACAGAGCCTGCTCTGGTTGGTGTTGCCAATTTCACTCGCTGCTGGCGGTGAAATGGGACAAGCACTGGGTATCGTTCCCGGTACCTACGACGAGATAGACCTTACACTCTGCTTCCTCGGGGCGACCGCTCCGTTCGTATTCCTGATTCAAATTCCGCTTGTAGAGACACAAATCCAGAGGAAAATGACATGAAAACCAAAATAGCCACTAGGCATGCCGCCTCACTCGCGGGCTTGCTTGTGTCCGTAATTTTGGCCGTTGGGAGTGTGGACGGTTCGTCCAGTTCTTCAAACTATTCCCACCCAAGTAACGTGTCAAACGACTCGGCGAAAGACCAGTGGTTTCAAGGAGGTTCTCTACACAGCGCTACTGTTGGCGAATGGAAGCGCGCGACATATCAGAACAAATTAGCGACTGCTTCGGACTGGCTCGCCGCCACAAAGTGGAAGGGACACCTAAACTCGCCCCAGGACTTTGACAAAATCAAGGTTAAGGCTCAGATGCTTGTAAGTGCGGTAGACGAAGTTGTCACGGTGAAGGATACAGACTCATTGCAAGTGAACGAGATCGCCGCGGCAATCGTCACTATGAGTAATGATCTTGGACCATGAGATCAGCTAGGCCACGACAGGTGTTTCCATGATAGAAATCAACTGCTCCAATTGTAGCACGCGCCTCGTAATTCCCGATCAGTTTGCTGGGCGGACCGGCAAGTGTAACCATTGCGGGGCCAAGGTGGTGGTCCCCCCAATAGCCGTGGTTCGAGAAGACAAGGTTAGTCCGCAGAAGGCAATTTCACGCTACGTGGCTGTTGCCCGTGTGCCGGGTAAGTGGCTGGTCGTTATTGCCGGAGCGATTTTGGCTTTAGCCATCGTTTTGCTTGTTTCCCGATCACCCGGAGACTCCAGTCAGACAGTCCCGAAACCTACATTTGAACATAGTGAGCCCGTCAACGTAGAACCCGAGAACGGGCGGACCAAAGTTGTTACTTGTGACACCTTTGAGATTGCGGCTGAACTCCGAGGAGATGAATTGTCGTTTCATCTGGAAACGGATCTTCCTGATACTGCCGACATCATGGCTGATGTTAGCCGTGTCTATTTCGAGAAAGGCAAACCCGGAACCGCCTATTCGCGAGAATACTTTAGCCAGAAAGCAAAGGTCGCCGATTGGCGAACGGAGAACACATGTTCTATCGCGGACAACGTCTTCATGGAATCTCTTCAAGAACAGATGAACAAGATGGCTTCGATCGGCATGCCTTTTGAAGTAGCGAGCATTTCGGACGAAATCGAAGTTTCCTTTGTCCTGCCAATTAATCAGAGCGATCCGGTTTTTGGCGACAGTAATGCCAATCTCCACGGTCGCATGGTTCCTGAATCGGGGCTGAAGAGCATCCGAGTCGAGAAACAGATTCACCGGCCGCTGAACCCGACGAAAGCGGAATTGCCGCAAGCCAAGATGGCATACCGTGATAAACTTGAAATTGGCTCATCCTACCGACTTTCTGGCGAAACGCCACTCATGCCCGAGTTTGAACCGGCGGATCCTCTCTCTGCAATCACTCGGATGACTTCGCTGCCGGCTACTTCCACCATAGTTGTTCGGGAGCGGCGGGAGAAGCGTGGAACTCCATGGTACCGAGCCGAGGCATATGGGCCGGGTGGCAACCGAATTGGCCAGGGGTGGATAAACTCGGGTGCCCTAATCGGCCAGATAATAACGATAGCTGAATAGGTAGAGCACTCGATATGGCGGCAACGAATCATGGCGAGGGGTCTCGTGGGAGTGACGGTCCCTTCGAGAAGTCCGTTTGTCAGATACGAGTCCAGTTCAGCGCTCATCACCGGCCTATAGCTGGGTCCGAAGGCCAAGAAGGCTCTCAGAAGACGACGCAGGAGACGACAATGAACGAGAACCGCTATCCAGAAGGATGGGACGAGGAGCGCGTCCGGCGGGTGTTGGAGCACTACACGGGCCAATCCGACGAAGAAGCCGTGGCGGAGGACGAGGCCGCGTTTGAAGTGCCCGAGCACACCGCCGTTGAGATCCCCGTCGAACTACTTCCCGCTGTTCGCGACCTTGTCGCGAAACATGGAAGAGATGTCTAGCACTTCGCTGCCGAGCGGCCATGCGACGCTAAATGTAGCGCAGGCGTCCCCGCCTGCATCTTGCTGATATCTTGCGGTTGTCCGATCATCTACCATCGAGTACCATTCACACTTGGATACACCAAAATGCAGATTGGCGAACTTTTGGAGTGCGGCTGCTTTTGTTGAAACCGTCCCGTTGAGCCGAAGTACTTCGATGGGTCCCAGGGAACGGGGAGGAATCATGTGCGAGGTTTACGTTTACGCCTACTGCACGTCTTCGTAGCCCCGTGTCGCAAGCAAGGTTGGGTCGCGCGAGTCTTACCCAGGAAAAGCGGCCGCAAGCGGCCGCACTCCAAAGCAATCCAAACGGAAGCGCATCGCAAATCTATTTGAGGGAAACATCGATGAGAAATTTGCTCCGTCCGCACTCGCATACAATCCAATTGATAGTCTGCGGCCTCGCTTGTATGTCGTGCGCGTTCGCGCAGGATGCGAGCCTCACGCTGGACCAACTGCGCGCCGCGCGCGAGGAAGCGGCCCACAAGACGCGCCGCATCATCATGAACAACGACGGCAACGATGCGCGCACGAAGAATCAGGAGCACACGGTCGAGAACTTCCTCGCGAACCGGACGTCTCCGTTGGTGGGGTCGCAAGTCGACGCGGTGTTCTATTGTACGGGCGTGTTTAACCTGTACACCCACGCGAGCGAGGAGTCGGAACTGCGCGGTCATGGCGACCGGGAAGCCCTGGATTGGGCCTGGGAACTTACGAAGCAGGGGACGGATTCGCTGACCGAGATCATCCGATTCTGTCACACGAACGGGATGGAAGCCTTCTGGTCGATGCGGATGAACGACACCCACGACTCGGGTGACGACGCGCTGCTGTGCCAATGGAAGCAGGATCATCCTGAGTACCTGATGGGGAAGAAGGGGAACAAGTTTCCCCACGGCGGCGGACGCTGGTCGGCGGTGAACTACGGCCTGCCCGAAGTGCGCGACAAGGTCTTCCGAATACTCGTGGATGTCTGCGCGCGCTATGACGTGGACGGTATCGAGCTGGATTTCTTCCGGCACCCGGTCTACTTCAAACCCCAGATGACCGGCGACCCAGTCACGCAGGAACAGTGCGACCAGATGACCGAGCTGATTCGCCGCGTGCGCATCATGACTGAGATGATCGGTATGAAACGCGGGCGACCGCTCCTCATTGCCATCCGCGTCCCCGATTCGCTGGGGTATGCCAAGGGGATCGGGCTCGACTGGGAAGCGTGGTTGAAACAAGACCTCGTCGATAACGTGTCGCTCAGCGGCTACTTCCATCTCGAACCCTGGGAGAACATGGTCGCTATCGGCAAACAGTACGACGTGCCGGTCTACGCCTGCCTCAGCGGCTCCCGCGTGGTGTCCGCCTCAAACCCCGAGGGAAGCCGTCCCGACCGGCAGGCCGCATGGGAAGCCGAGGCGCGCGCCGCGTTGGAAGCCGGCGTCAGCGGGATTTACACCTTTAATCTGTTTGATCCCAAGAGTCCACTGTTCCACGAAATGGGGAGCTTGGACACTCTGCCGAAGTCCGACGGACCCTACAAACAAATCACCGGCGACCCGAAGGTCATAGACCGATGGCTGAAGGGCGGGAGCACATTCCTGAAATTGCCGGAATAGCGACGGCTCGTTGTGAACCGCCGCGGGTGTCCCGCGCGCCTACTTGTCTACCCAGAATGAATAGAGCTTTGCATTGCGCAAGGTGAAGCGCAGTCGCACGGGGCGCGTTCCGAACTCGCTCAGGTTGCCTTTCTCCCAGCGCACCGCAATTGCGGGGCAATCGCCGGTGACCGGCGCGGAAGTCGCCAGGACTTCTCCCGCGACGTCGAGCACCACGACTTGCAGTTCGCCGTCTGTCGCGTCGGCGTTCACGGACAGCCGATTCCCCGGGAATACGAACGGCTTGGTGACCAACGTTCCCGGCTCTTGCCCGGCGTCCAGCGAGATGAATCCGTCGCGTCGCAAGACGGCCAGACAGATCGCCCCGGACCGTAGGTCCGCGTCCTCGGGTTTGGCGCGATACTTGATGCCCGTGTAGTAGAACCAGAGTTCATCTCCATGCACCACGGGTGCGCTTGGCGGGAGGATCTGCACGGTGTCGTAGGCTCCCTCGCCGACCGGTGATGGTCCGATAAACGCTTGGCGATCCCCGAGCCGCTGCCACGTATGCAGGTCCCGGCTGCAGGCAAGCTCGATCAAATGAAACCCGTCGGTGTTACCCTCCGGTAACTTGCCCGTGGAATGGTACACTGCCAGCGCCGCCACGTAGAGCCCTTCGTAGCGAAAGAGCCCCACGTTGTAAATGTCTGCGTTGTAGTCGGCGGGATCGTTGTAGAGAGGATGCTGCAATTTCGGGTCCGCGAAGCGCGCCTGAATGTTCTGTTTGGCACGTTCCTGGTCCTCCGCATCCGCGTGGAAGATCATTTCCGGTTCCGTCCAATGCTCGAAATCTGTGCTGGTCGATATTCCGTGCGCACGGCCGTACGGGCCGGACTGTTTCAGCGTCGCAATGAAGGTGTGTGTCAAAAGGTCGTAGGTCAAATTCGATTCGTCTTGGGACGGAATCTCCGGAACTTCCAGGCGACGCCAGTGGATGCCGTCAGGGCTGACGATGGGTTGGCGCCCGTAGCACCCCAGAAATCCCTTATAGCGCCGGTTGGGATCCGGGTCGTCAGTGTCGTACACGGTGTTTTCGATCGCGTTTTCCGGCCACTGCATGGTGGGATCGAGGGCAACGAAATTGTTTTCACGGGAACCGCGAAACGCGTATTGCCCCAGGTTCGGTTTTGTCCACGCGATCCCGTCCCTGCTTTCCACGTAGGTGGTGCCCGCCGCTCCCGGGTCCGGGGTGGACGTAATGAGCCACAGCTTGTAGCATTGCTCCGCCTCGTCCCACGCGGGGGCGCTGCGCGTTTGAAGCGAAGTTTCCCACTCCCGATCTGGCACGATAACCGCGCCCTTCTTTACCGGACAGTGCATGCTTCGCGTGAGGCCTTCGACACGCTCAATGCAGAAGTCGTCAAGAAACAAGTGCCGCTGTCCCGCGGAGATTTCCAGAGCCGGTTCTTCCGCCGTCGCATGGTGTTCAGGCGTTGGCACTGCCGCAAATCCGGCGACCGCCAGAATTACCAGGGCGCCTGTGACCATGTCGGGTCCCTTTCCGTTGGGTACTTTGTTGGAGTGGCCATCGCTTTCGCGTCGCCACATCTTATCATTCCCGCCGTCCGGTCGAGAACGAATCAGACGCCCTGGGTAAGTAAGCGAATTTCGCACGAACGGAAGCAGGTTCACCGCCCGTCACATTCATCGGCAGGATTCGTGAGGAAATCGTCACATGGAGGGCCACGACCGTCATCGCCCAAAACCCCGTTCGGAAACCCTACCCATCATATCGCGTGATTGCTTTCCACGGAGGTTTCTTGTATCTTTGAGTACTAGAGTACTGGCTTTCGGGAAGGTGTCTGCCCGAAAGCGAGAACGATGTGGGCTCAGCTACCCGGGCGTGGGAGAAACGACTATGGCGACATCGAAAAAGAAGAAGAGCGGCGTGCAGGAATTGCTTAGCATGGCCGGAAGATTCGTTGAGAAGCAACGCGGCAAATGGGAACACAAGGATTGGGAAGTCTTCCTGGATCACGTGAACAAGGCGGGCGTGGAACTCACGGACGAAGTCAAGCGGAACCTCGGCAATGTCCTCGAGGCCAGCAAACACTTCTACTCGAAAGTTTCCGTCGTGCCCGACAAACCGAAGGCTAAGCCAAAGACGAAACGCAAGGCAAAAGCCAAGCCCAAGCCCAAGACGAAATCAAAAGCGAAACCCAAGACGAAAAGCAAGGCCCGTGCAAAGCGGAAGGCGTCGGCTTGATACCTTGCAGTCCTTGACGGTGTAGTCCGTCTGATGCGACGACCTTAGACAAGATAGGTTCCCGCTCTCGCGGAGGTGACGATTCGGGGCGTTTGTTACGCGTTAGTTCTTCTACGTCATTTTCGCGAAAGCGGGAACCTATCTTGTTCGATCATTGCTTCCGCACGCCGTTTTGAGTGGAAAGGAGTCGTCATGTTCAGACTGGGCATTCTCGGATCGGACAACAGCCACGCCGACCGGTTCAGCCAACTCGCCAACCTCGAGAACGGGGTCGACGGCAAGAGAATCGACGATGTCCAGGTCACGCACATCTACGGCACGGACCCCGGCCGTACGAAGGAGGTCGCGGAAAACGGCAACATCCCGAACATCGTATCGCGCGGCCAGGACATGCTTGGTCAGGTCGACGGCGTAATCTGCGTCTGGCGCCATGGGAGCAAACACATGTCGGAAACGCTGCCTTTTCTCGAGGCGGGCATTCCCGCCTTTGTGGACAAGCCTCTGGCCGCCAGTGTCGCCGACGCGCGAAACCTCATCGACGCGGCCGAAAAATCTAGCGTCGGCCTGACATCCTTCTCCACGCTCCGCTTCGCGAAACCCACCATTGAATTCGTTTCGTCACTGCCCAAGGCAATCGGCGCCCCGGTTTCCGGCATCAGCACTGGCCCCGCCGATCTCAACAGTAAATATGACGGCATCTTCTTCTACGGCATCCACGCCGTCGAACTCATGAACGCGACGTTCGGCTACGGCTGCGAATCCGTTTCCGCGACGGCCCATGGGGACAACTGCGTCGCGATCTGCACGTTTCCCGGAGGCGTAGTCGTGACCCTCAACCTTCTCGGCAAGGCCGCGTACGTGTTTCACGTTTCCGCGTTCGGAACCGAGGGGTATCGGGATTTTCTCGTTGACAGTTCGACGGCCTATTACGACGGAATGCAGATATTCGTGGAAACCATGCGTACCGGAAAGTGGCCGTTCACCCGCGATCGATTACTGGAACCGGTCAAGATCCTTGCGGCTATCGATCGGTCGCTGGCCGAAAAGCGCACAATCTTGCTCACTGAAGTTATGTAAGAGCACGTAGCAAGAGGGCAGGCAATCTCGGGGGTGGTTTCTTGCCGACGCAATCAGTTCGACTCATTCGGGGATGGAGAACGCCAGGTTTGGCTCTCTTCCGTCAGATAGGCGTCCAACCGTTTAGACCAGCGGTCCACGATTTCGGGATGCGTAGTCGCAACGTCCTCCGGCGTTTTTCCCGCAGGCAGCAGCGTGAGATCGTAAAGCGCTGCGTTCGGCGCGCTTGCGGTACCCGTTCCGTCAAAGGGACTCCGTTGTGAAGACCAATACAGCCGCCACCGGTCGTTGCGCAACGTGAGCACGATCGGATCGCCCGCCATGGAAGTCGGTTCGACCGAAACCGGATTGTCGATCAGGCTGCGGCCCCCGGCGAAGGAGATTCCCGCCATCGCACCGAGGGTCGGCGCCACCTCTTCCAACGCCGCCAAATCCCGGCGGACCACCGGATCCACACCCGGCGCGGCAATCCAAATGGGAATCCGCAAAACCGATTCCGTCAGTTTGGGCGGCGGCGTAAAATCCGCCCCGTGGGTGGCCGTAATGAGAAGGCAGGTGTTGTCGCCTTGGTCCGTTCCACGGAGTTCCCGGACAAACTCGCCGATCTGCTCGTCCAGGTATCGAAGCCCCGCGTCATAGATTGCGTCCGGAGATGGCGAGGCCTTTCCGGATGTCTTCAGATCGCCGTACCGCTCCCGGTACGTCATGTCGCGTAATTCCGTGAGCGAGATTACAACCAGGAACCGGGACTGCTGGTTCCGCGCAATCCATCGTAGCGCACGCTTCAGCGTTGCGGCGGAACCAGCGACCTTCGCCGGCGTATCCTCCGCGTCATCCGCGGCGTCCTCGTCTCCCGGCGAATACGCGACATCGTACTGTTCGAACCCGCGCTCAAATCCGCTGCCATAGGCAAAGTCCGGCCGCGCGTCCGCCTCCGTGAACGCAGCCGTTGTGAAGTGGGCGTCGCCCAACGCTTCGGCGAGCGTGGGGCAATCGGCAGGCAGGGGACCTTGGTGTTTGCCGAGGTATCCGTGGCGAAGGGGACTCGTTCCCGTCAGCAAAGTCATGATCGCCGCTGACGGGTCGGGGGCCGGAGTGTACGCGTTCGGAAAGACCACCGCCGTCTGCCCGAGATGATCCAGAAACGGCGTCACGTCTTTCCTATCCCCAAGCGCGGATACGCGGTCCGTTCCCAACCCGTCGACGACCAGCACAACGTAACTTGAACCGGTCTGCGGATTGTCAGCGGCCAGATGTACGTACGGTCCGGACACCATGACGCGCCGGCCGTCCGAGATGATGGGCCGGATTCCAAGGACCGACCGCCACTTGGGCTCCTGCTCCTGGTACCACGTCACGATGCACCGCGTCAGACCGTCCGGAACCTCGTGCGGCGGAACCTGCATCACCGTCCAGCCACTTTCCTCAAAGGGGACCCAGGCACTGTAGTCCTTGTTCTCGTTCCCCTTCATGGACACCGTTGCAAACACGCCGGGGAGGGGTTCGTCGTCCGACTCCTCGGCCAGCGGCGCCCATCGGACGGTCAGCCCGGCGCCGGATGTTCCCGGTACCTCAATGTCGATAACGGATCCCTCGGGAAGGGCCCGCGCCATGCTGTATGCGCCGTCGAACTCGTACGCTTCGGCGGTACCCATCGCTTGGGGCTGGAAGTGTCGCAGGCTGTCCAACCACCATGTGAAGGGGATATACGCGCCCAGGCAAAACAACCCCACCGCCGCAACCCAGAACAAGCTGCCGTATCGCGGCCCGGTTTCGCTGTGCAGAATGGCATAGAAGGTGAACAGCTTGAGTACCGTATGGAGGCCAACGAAAGCTCCAAGAAACAGCAGCGGTGTAAATTTATCGAGTGCCGGGTGAGGCCACGCGATGGTCACACCCATCAGCGGCGGCAACAGGACGAGTGCGGCAAGGTGGGACACGCAATCCGCGAGGATCGGCGCGTGCGAACGGGTCGGCCAAATCAGCCGTATCACGGTCATAAACAATAGCTGGGTGGCGATATACGTGCTTGCAGCGCCGCAGGCCACGGCGACACCCGCCTGAAATTCGGGTATGTATCCCGCCTCCGCGAGCAAGGTGCGGAAAAATACCCCCACGATCCCCGCGGACACTCCCAGCGTCAACAAGTATATGGCAAGCACGGTGTTCCCTGAACGGCGTTTTGGGCCAAGATCTCCTACACGCGGGCCACACGGTACCACGGCGGCCCAGGAGCGGCCAAATCAGTTACCCCGGTTTGTTTTGAAAGTCATGGTCTGGTAGCATTTTGTGTTGCCGATCCTGGAACAAAACCGCGCATTTGTCGCGTTTAATCACAATGGCGTCGCGCCCTCGCATGAGCGGTTGACCCTACAACGTGGAGTACCAAGCCAATCTTGCTGAATACAGTTCTTAAGTCCTTATTTGGCACGAGCAAAGAGCGCCAGATCAAACGCCTGCTTCCGCTCCTGAGTGAAGTGCGTTCCCGCGAAGCCAATGTCGTGGCGATGACCAACGACGAGTTGCGCGCCCAGACCGGACGGCTGAAAGAACGCCTTGCCGAGGGTGAAACGCTCGACGACATCCTCCCCGAAGCCTTCGCGGTCTGTAGCGAAGCCGCCAAACGGGTTACCGGCATGCGGCCCTTCGACGTACAGATCATCGGCGGCATTGTGTTGCACCAGGGTTCCATCGCCGAGATGGTCACCGGTGAAGGCAAAACCCTGGTGGCGACCCTGCCGGTGTATCTCAACGCCTTGGCCGGTCAGGGCGTGCACGTGGTTACGGTCAACGACTACCTGGCGCGCCGCGACCGCGAGTGGATGGGTCCCATCTATGAATTTCTCGGCCTGACCGTCGGTCTCATCCAGCACGATATGTCCCAAGCCGAACGGCAGGTCGGCTACCGCGCGGACATCACCTACGGCACCAACAACGAATTCGGTTTCGACTATCTGCGCGACAACAGCATTGCGCGCCGCCCGGAACACCGTGTGCAGCGGACGTTGAACTACGCGATTATCGACGAAATCGACTCGATTCTTGTCGATGAGGCCCGGACCCCGCTCATTATCTCGGGGCGTCCGGAAAAGAGCACTGATCTCTACTTCAAGGTCGACGAAGTAGTCCGTCAGCTCAAGCGGGACGTACATTACGAAGTTGAAGAGAAGCACCGGCACGTACTGATGACGGAAGAAGGCATGCCCCTGGTCGAAAAGCTCATGGGCGTGGAAAACCTCTACACGGAAGACCTGGGTATCGTCCACATGATCGAACAGGCCATCCGGGCCCATACGCTCTACAAGCGCGACGACGAATATGTCGTCCGAAACGGGGAAGTGCTCATCGTCGACGAATTCACCGGCCGCACCATGGAGGGCCGGCGCTTCTCGGACGGGCTCCACCAAGCCCTCGAAGCCAAAGAACGCGTGGCGGTCCAGTTCGAAACCCAGACCATTGCCAGCATCACGTACCAGAACCTTTTCAAGCTCTACAACAAGATCGCCGGCATGACCGGTACCGCCGCCACCGAGGCCCACGAATTCGCCGAAATCTACAACCTTGACGTGGTGCAGATTCCCACCAACCTTCCTTTAATTCGTGAAGACCAGACCGACCTGGTGTTCGCCACCGAATTGGGGAAATTCCGCCATGTCATCGACGAGATTTCATACGTCCATGAAAGCGGTCGTCCCGTTCTCGTGGGCACCGTGTCCATCGAAAAATCCGAGGTAGTGGCCAAACTGCTTGAAGAACGCGGAATCCACGAGCACCAGGTGCTCAACGCGAAGCATCATGAACGCGAAGCCGCGATCATCAGCAACGCCGGTAAACAGGGCGCCATTACCATCGCCACCAACATGGCCGGCCGCGGAACCGATATCAAACTCGGTGAAGGTGTCCGGGAACTGGGTGGACTGGCCATCATCGGTACCGAGCGGCACGAGTCCCGGCGTATCGATAACCAGCTCCGCGGCCGTTGTGGCCGTCAGGGCGACCCGGGAACGACCCGGTTCTTCCTCAGCCTCGAAGACGAGGTCGCCCGGCTTTTCGGCGGTGATAAGGTGAAACGCCTCCTGGAGTGGACCGGCAGCCAGCAGGACATGGACGAGGAGCCCTTGGGCCAGCGCATGGTATCCCGTTCCATCGAACGGGCCCAGCGCCAGGTTGAAGAGTTTAATTTCGAGGCGCGTAAACACCTCAAGGAATACGACGACGTCAACAACAAGCAGCGTCAGATCATTTACGGCATTCGCCGCGAGGTCCTCGAAGATCGCGACGTTTCCGGACGCATCCGCGACATGTTCGAAAACGGCGTCGTCGAAATGATCGACCAGTACGCGCCGGAAGACTCGTTGCCGGACGACTGGGACCTTGAAGGGTTGGAAGCCCGGTTTACGCATCTCTTTGGCTTTGTTCCCGACATCGCCGGCCGGGACGAAGAGACGCCAAAACCGCTCATCGAGGAATTGCTCGACCAGGTTACGGAAGAATACGAACGGCGCGAATCCCTTATCGCCGACGAGTACCGAAGCAGCTACCGGGAGCAAATCGGCGGCGACGAATCCAAGATCGACTTCGCCAAACTCGGGCGCCGCTACGTGCACAACCTCGAAAAGATGGCCCTCTTGGATGCGGTGGACGACAAGTGGATCGACCACCTGTATTCCATGGACTATCTGCGGGATGCGGTCCGGCTCCGCGCCTTCGGTCAGAAAGATCCCCTGGTCGAGTACAAGGCCGAGGGCTTCGAGTTGTTCGAGAGCATGATGTCGAACATCGAGGAAACCGTGATCCAGTTGCTCTTCCGTCTAACGGACCCGGAAATCCGCAAGCGCCGCACCCAGGATTTGCGCCAGGGAACCTTGACGGCCAAGAACGACCCCTTCGCGCAGATCTCCGAGTATGCGATGGTCGGCGCCGACAAGCAGCAGGATCGGAGTTTCGCTTCCTACGACACCAGCCGCTTCAACCTGGCCGGCCAGTCCGCTGCAGCGCGTGCGGCCGGCGCGCCGACCGATGGGTCCGAGAAGCCCAAGGCTATGCCGATTCGTCGCACCACGCCGGCCATCGGACCGAACGATCCGTGCCCGTGCGGCAGCGGTAAAAAGTACAAAAAGTGCTGCGGACGTGTAAACTAATGGATTCGTTACGCCGCCTGCGGACACCGCTCCCGTTCCCACAACCATGTGCAATTCTTTGACTTGACTCCTTTCTAGAAGACGTGTACACTTGAACCGGGCCTGGGAGAGGGGATTCCTACGGGAATTCAAACTGGGTGAGGTGCTTTATCTGCGTTTCTGCTACACGATGGTTCGCATGATGTCTTGGTGACGTTCCGGAGCGAGCGTAATTACCTCGTGTATCACCGGTCAAAGTATCCCGGTATGTGAACCTCCTGATATTCCCGCATGTTCTCATGAAGGGGGTATCGTCTCGTGAGCGGATTCGGTTGAGCACAAACGTCGAACGTAGTACAGCGAAGGGAAGGAGGCCCGGCGCATGGCCATCAAGCGTGTGGTGCTCGCAAACCCTCGAGGATTCTGCGCGGGGGTCGTTCGTGCCATCGACATCGTCGAGCACGTACTGAATATTTTGCCCCCGCCGATTTACGTCTTTCACGAGATCGTCCACAACCGTCACGTCGTCGAGCGATTGCGGGAACGGGGGGCGGTTTTCGTCAATGATGTCGCCGATATTCCTTCCGACTCCGTATGCATCTTCAGCGCACATGGGATCTCACCGGCCGTCCGTCAGCTTGCCAAAGACCGCAAACTCCAGGTCATCGACGCCACGTGCCCCTTAGTGACCAAAGTGCATCTGGAAGTCATTCGGTACGCAAAATCGGGGTATTCGCTCATCCTCATCGGTCATGCGGGCCACGAGGAAGTGCAAGGAACGATGGGCGAAGCCCCCATGCATCTCGTCAGCACCGTGGAAGACGTGGACGGATTGCAGGTCGAGAACCCGGACAAGATTATCTACTTGACACAGACCACGCTCAGCCTTGACGATACGCTACGTATTGTTGAGGCATTGCGCCGGAAATACCCGAAAGTGGAGTCGCCTCCCAAGGACGACATTTGTTACGCCACCCAGAACCGGCAGAACGCCGTGAAGGAGCTGGCTTCTCAGGTGGACGTGGTCCTGGTGACCGGGTCGCAGAACAGTTCGAACTCCCAGCGATTGTGCGAGGTGGCCCATAGTTTGGGCGTGCCCTCATACCTTATCAACGACGAGACCGAGATACAGGAAGCCTGGTTCACCGACGCCGAAGTTGTCGGGGTGACGGCCGGCGCATCGGCCCCGGAAGCGTGTGTGGATCGCGTGGTGCGCCATCTGCAATTGCTCGGCGCTGCGGAGGTCGACGAGTTGCACGCGGCCAAGGAGAAGGTGCATTTCTCCATGCCGCGTGAAGTGCTAAGTCTCGCGGAACAAGTGTCTTGAAGCGGAAGACGTAACCGTAGCGTCGAAACACATGCGGCAGACGTGGGTATACATACGAAGTGACATTCGATGCTCACCGTTGCTCGATCGCGTGGTACGCGTCGCAACGACTGAATAAGGCGACAGGGACTGTCGCATTTGCGAAAGGGTTGGAGAAGTTGGCCGTTACTACGTCGAATCAGGAAGAATCCGAGTTCATCGCGCTCGAAAAAGACCTCATCGATGGTGCCCGCGCCGCGATCGAAGCGACGCAGCAATACCTGATCCGGAACCAGCACGACGACGGTCACTGGTGTGCCGAACTCGAGGGCGACACCATCCTCGAGTCGGAATATATTCTTGCAATGCATTACATCGGCCGGACGCACGAAGATCGCGTGCGAAAAGCCGCCAACTATATCCGGAAACACGCGCTGCCCGATGGCGGCTGGGCCATTTATCCGGGAGGCGCCGCCGATGTCAGCGCATCGGCCAAGGCCTACTTCACCTTGAAGTTGCTCGGCGACGATCCCCACGCGCCGCATATGACCACGGCTCGTGAGGTGATATGCAATCTGGGCGGGCTCGACGCCACGAACAGCTTTACGCG
Source organism: Candidatus Hydrogenedentota bacterium (assembly GCA_963745075.1). Classification (GTDB taxonomy): domain Bacteria; phylum Hydrogenedentota; class Hydrogenedentia; order Hydrogenedentales; family SLHB01; genus JAHDWY01. The sequence goes on from CAVUWV010000014.1 coordinate 128,069, forward strand.
GCTGTACCTGGCGATTTTCGGCCAGTATCCCTGGGAGAAATGCCCGGCTGTGCCGCCGGAAATTGTCCTGCTTCCCCCATGGTCACCCATTAATTTGCACGATATGTCGTCCTGGAGCCGCGGGATCGTAGTGCCGCTCGCGGTGATCTGGGCGCACAAACCCCATTGTCCCGTTCCCGAGCACGCGAACATTCCGGAACTTCGCGTCGACGGTGCCGAGCACGAGTACAAAATGACCGGCAAGTGGTCCGCCTTTTTCATGACCATCGACACGACCTTGAAGGCGGTCGAGAATACCCACCTGACCCCGCTTCGCGAGAAGGCCCTCAAAGCCTGCGAGCGCTGGATGGTCGGTCATTTTGACAAGAGCGACGGTATTGGCGCCATCTTTCCGCCGATCGTCAATTCGATCATCGCGCTCCGGTGTTTTGGCTACAACAACGATCATCCCCTGACCCAATCCCAGATCGCCGAACTAGAGAAGCTGGAAATCGACGAGGACGATACGGTCCGCCTGCAACCCTGCTTTTCCCCGGTGTGGGATACGGCGTACGTCATGCACGCCTTGCTCGAATCGGGCCTCGACAGCAAGCATCCGGCCCTTGTGAAGGCGGGGGAATGGATCCTGGGCAAGGAAGTCCGCGTGGCCGGCGATTGGAGAATCAAGAGTCCGCACGCCAAGCCGGGCGGCTGGTACTTCGAGTACAACAACGATTTTTACCCCGACATGGACGACACCTTCGAGGTGTTGACGACCCTCGGCCGCATGACCTTCCCCGACGAGGCCACGGAAAAGCAGAAGCAGGATGCCATGCAGCGGGCCGTCGATTGGATCACGGCCATGCAGAATACCGATGGCGGGTGGGGCGCCTTTGACCGCGGCTGCGATAAGGAATTCCTAACGCAGATCCCGTTCGCCGATCACAACGCGATGATCGATCCCAGCACCAGCGATATCACCGCGCGAGGTGTCGAAGCGCTGACGTTTCTCGGGTATGGCCGCAACCACCCGATGGTGAGCCGGGCGCTCCAGTTCCTCATGAAAGAACAAGAACCGGACGGCACATGGTTTGGCCGCTGGGGCGTCAACTACATCTACGGAACCTGGCTGGCCCTCTGCGCCTACCAGGCCGCGGGGGAAGATGTGCAACAAACGTCGGTTCAGCGCGCGGCGAAATGGCTCCGCAGCATTCAGAACCTGGACGGCGGCTGGGGCGAATCTCCCAAAAGCTATGAGGATTCCGAACACAAAGGCAAAGGCCCCAGTACGGCCTCGCAAACCGCGTGGGCCCTGATGGGTCTCATGGCCACCGGCGACTACGACAGCCTCAGCGTGCAACGCGGCGTCGCGTATCTTTTGCAGACCAAGCGGCCCGACGGTTCTTGGTTCGACGAGCATTGGACCGGCACCGGGTTCCCGTGCGTGTTCTATCTCCACTACCATTACTACGCCATCTACTTCCCGTTGATGGCCCTCGCGATTTACAGTAAGAAATGTGGCGTAGGCGTCTCGCCTGCATCCTTGGATCTCGATAAGTCAGATCGGTCCGATCGGCCTGATCCGTCTGGTACGCGCTGGGCGGATGCAGCACAACCGCAGGATTAGTTAGTACCATGCGTTTCCCATTCCATATCACCCTGGATTCCATCAAGCACCAGGTGCGCAACGGCATCAAAGGCAACAAGCGCTATCCCATGGTCATGATGCTGGAGCCGTTATACACGTGTAATCTCGCCTGCATCGGCTGTTCCACCGAACGCCATACCGGAAAACTGAAGGATCGGGTGGCACTGGAGAAATGCTTGCAGGCTCTGGACGACTGCGGCGCGCCCATCGTGTCCATCTGCGGCGGCGAGCCCACGCTCTATCCCGAATTGAAAGAACTGATCGAAGGCATCATCGCGCGCAAACGGCACATTTACCTCTGCACCAACGCCCTGTGCCTGGAAAAGAAAGTCTTCGGAAAGATAGCGCCCCACAAGCGCCTCACCATCAACATTCATCTCGACGGCATGCGTGAGACCCACGACAAGGTCTGCGCGAAAGATGGCGTGTTTGACGAAGCCATCGCCATGCTCAAAGAGGGCAAGCGTCTCGGCTACCACATGTACACCAACACCACCATCTACCGCGAAACCGAGATGGAAGAGGTCGAAGAGTTGTGCGAGGTATGTGTCGCCGCCGGGGTGGACGGCATGCTGATCGCCCCCGGCTACCAGTACTCCAGCGTCGACAAGGACATCTTCCTCAATCGCCGGCAGATCAACGATAAATTCAAGCGCGTACTCGAACTGTCCAAGCGCTACCGGCTCAGCTCGACCCCCATGTACCTCGAATTCGCCGCCGGCATGCGCGACTACAAGTGTTCCCCATGGAGCACCGTGACCTACACGCCTAACGGCTGGAAAGGCCCCTGCTACCTCATCGGAAAGAATCACTTCGAAACCTGGGATGAGTTCTGGAACACCACCGACTGGGAGTACTGGGAATCCCGCCAGGACCAACTCTGCCAGAACTGCATGATGCACAGCGGCTTCGAAGCCTCCGCCGTCTTCGAACTCAAACACAGCCCCAAAGACATGGTCCGCATGGCCGCCTGGAATTTGCTCGGGTAAGGTCCGTGCTTGTCCGTGTGCAGTCAAGGTGTCCCCGATCAATCGGGTGTATATCGAGTTTGCCGTCACAGGGCGAATAGCAGGTGAAAATCGGGTGTGCAAGATGAGAGGTTGAGTCAATGGAGTAAAAGATAGACGCCCATTTTGATGGGAAAGTTATCATACCCGACGAACTTGTCAATCTGCCAGCCGGCCAACGTCTACCGCCGGCCAACGTCTACGCGTTCGCCTCGAACTAGCGAATCGCTTACTCCGCGCTTTGCCAACCTGCCGGACTTCTCAACAGATTTCGAAGACGCGCCATGCAATCTCGCCTCCCAACACGACTATTACCTTTACGGAACTCCGAAACGTTAGTGCTTACAACGCACAAGTCTCTTACGGGTGCGCGTCCACGTCGAGTTAGGGGAGGTCAACTAATAGCCATGTGGGAGCGAACGAGCGCAAATTCAAAGCAGGTCATATCACATGCTCGCGAGCGAGCCATGGAACTTCATCGCGACCGCGTCCAGGCAGAACACCTCCTTCTTGGAATCTGCCTTATTTCGGACTGCATTGCTGGGCGGATATTTTTGCAGAAAGGCGTAGAATCGGAGACGCTCGTCTCAACTAATCTCAGTGAATCGCAACCTGGGGCGACAGACCACGCGAAAGAGATTTCTTTCGCAGTGCCTGCGAAGCGAACGTTGGAGCATTCAGTAGACGAAGCTTATAGAATGAACGGCGGCTACGATGGCCAAATTGGAACCGAGTGCCTTCTCATCGGAATTCTTCGCGAAATAGACTCCGTCGCTGCACAGGACCTTCAAAGTCACGGACTGAATGCGTCTGACGTGCGCCCGGAGGTCGAACGATCCCTTCTCGCGCACCCGAAAAAACACCGAATCCAATGCATAGTGCGCGGCGCAATCTGCTCGTCACCGCCCATTTGACTCGACCACCAATTGATGTCGTGCCTTGGGGCGCCGCTTCCCGAGCTTCTGCAAGCTTTCGAGATGTAGATCCAGTGCCTCACACGCGTTGCTGAACGCTTCGCTCAGCGATTCCCCGCTTGTGATGATATCCGGAATATCTGGAAAATCGACGGTGTACGCCGGCTCCCTTGCCTCGTATGTGATGGCAAATACATAACCGCGGTATTCATGAATTGTGTTCATGGCCCAGTACCCTCAGGAGACGCCTGATATCTGATGCGAAGCAAGTCTTGCGGCCGCCATGCGGCTTTACGACGGTAAGCACGCGACCATCGGTCCGATGGTAGGCACAATGGCTGCCCCGCTGATTAAACAATACGAATCCTTCATTTCTCAGAAGTGCATCGACCTCGTTAAATCGGATACTTCCCGGAGAATCCCGCATCTTGGCGATCAACTTCTCTCGTCGGGTCATTAATCTCCTCCGCTTCGGTCCGCTCCCGGAGCGCAATCCACTCTTCATTTATAATAGCATTGCATACGATACCTGTACACTGACCGATCGCGCTACCAAACAGCAGTTTCGAAGCCTCCGCCGTCATCGAACTCAAGCACAGCCCAAAACACATGGTTCGCATGGCCGTCTGGAACCTGCCGGGAAAGCGTCGGCCGCCGGACTGTGTAGGCCCGTGGCCGCCCATATACCGGTCGAACGCCCGTGACGTGTATCTCATTCGCTTACGGTCGGAGATGATCCCGCCGAATATCAGGCCGTCTATTGTGAAGGCGGAGACAAGGTCGTGATTGACCTGCCGGAAATCAAAATCTCCCTTCAACAAGGTAATGAGAACGTCTGAATGATTTCGCATGATCCAGGAAAGCAAAGACATCCGTGACGCCAGCAAGTTGTTCCCTGAGACGACCCCGGCAATTCACCCTTGCCCCCTTTCATGGGGGGTCATCGGGGGGGAGGTTTACCGCGAAATTGCACCGTTGCGTGGTTGAACTGGCTATCCGACGCCGGACACAAACGGCGGACCTATTTCGAAGTGACACGTTTTGACTCGGAAATGTTACCTTTTGTGCCAGATTCCCAAAATGTTTCCATCTGTTACCGGTGCAACTCCTTACCGGCGAAACTCCAATCTTTTCCGGCACAGCCCTTGCTCCCCATGTCGTCATCGTTTCGACTATACACAAGGCATCGGAATGTCTCAGAGGTCTTTGAACTACCGTGTCGGTGTTGCATTGCTCGGCGTCCTGGTTGCGGCGATGCCGCTCGCAGGGTGCAAGACCGCGCCGGAAGTGTTACCCACACCGGAACAGGAGCACGAAGCCGTCACACCGGCGCCGCCCCCGCAACACCAACAGCCCCCGTCCGCATCTGCGACTGGGGAACCCGAGCGTCCATCCAACCCCGAGCCACCTTCGAAAGTTAAGGCGGAGACCGGTGAAGCGTCGTGGTACGGTGGACCGCTCAATGGAAAGAAAACCGCTTCGGGAAAGATATATGACCCCAACGCATATACGGCGGCGCATAACAGCTTGCCATTTGGCACCCGCGTCCGCGTCATCAATCTGGACTCGGGCAAACATGTCGATGTCGTTATCAATGACCGGGGGCCGCATGTCGACGGGCGCCTCATCGATCTTTCGCAGGCGGCAGCCGAAGCAATCGGCATTAAGAAAGATGGCGTACAAGAAGTACGCATCGAGGTGCTCGAATCGGGTACGTAACGCGGCGCGTCACGCCCTCCGGCGTCGGCTGGTCGATCCTGATCGGCTCAATGTTCGGTTCGGCATGAACGCGCGCGCGAACGCTTTTTTGACCGCGTGATCTTTCCACACTCAAAGACCCGAGTGCATGACGACGGGTATACTGCCCCACCTGACCGCAAACGCCGCGGGGGTGTCGGCCACCGAACCGTAGAGGTGCGCTGCGATAGGGATGCTGGCCACGATATGCAACGAGCGCAGGGTGTACTCCGTTTCGTAGGTGCTCTCATCCCCTCACCCTCGCGGTGCGCGCACTTCGACTGGGATCCCTTCCGGCCCGGCGCACATGAAGTACACATTCGGCCCGCCGTCGCTCAATTCACGTTTCATGGGTACACCTGCGTGCTGCAATCGCGCGTACAGTTCTTCGACCTGCGCCGCTTCTTCCAGCACGAATCCCACATGGAAATCGTGCGGATAGAGGGGTGCGGACGTTTGATTCGTCAAGTTGCTAAGTCCCAGCGAGAAACCCGCGCCGTCATCCAATATCGCCATCTCGTTTCGACGCGTGTAGTCGCATTGCAGACCAAAATGCGTTTCAAAGAACGAGCGCGCCGCGTGAATGTCCGATACCTGAAGATCGAGATGATTGAGTTTCATGGTTGCACCTCATTTCTGCCCGGGCCGCGTGACGGATCGGATCGCGGCCGTGATCTTCCCAGCCTTGCAAATTGATTATACAGAATGTATATCTAACTTGCAACTGAGCAAATCGAACGGAAACTCATGGGATGGAAACGGGATGAATTCAAGAGGGGCGAAGATAAATGCGAACATGCCACGCAAGTGCCCGCGTCCCTATCGCTTAGGGCAACGCGCGACCGCGATGGAAGAGACTCGGGTGCGGATTCTGGCGACCGCTGAGGAGATCATCCTGAGCCAGTGGGCCTTCTCGGAGTTTTCCATGGAGGCCGTAGCGCGCAAGGCTGGCGTTACTCGCGTAACCGTATATCATAGGTTCGGTTCGAAACGGGGATTACTCGAAGCGTTATTTGACCGTATCGGAACCCGCGGCCGCCTCGGAGAGATGATCCCCGCCGCATTTTCACATTCCGACGCCGTCGAAGCACTTCGTGCGTATGTCCTTGCGTTCTGCGATTTCTGGGACGGTGATCGCGTACTAAATCGCCGGCTGCGCGGATTCGCGCTTTTGGACAAGGATTTTGCCGAAGTGATCGCATCCCGATACGCGCGGCGTCATCGGGCGATCGAGGTGCTGCTTCGTCGTCTGCAATCCCATGGCTGCTGCAATATCTCCGTGAACCAAGCGGACCTCATCCAAACTCTGCTTGCTTTGACGAGCTTCGAATTCTACGATGAACTTGCCGGACAACGCCGCCCGGAACAGATCGCTCCCATTGTGTTTCGACTCGTATCGTCGGAGTTGGGTCTGACACCGGATCTCCCCGAAGTAACCGGGAACTGAAACATGCGCGAAGCCATGGAGAAGAGCAAACTGGGGAGCGTCTACGACCGCGTCGCGAATCGCTATGACTTCCAGCATGGATTCCTCACGGCGAAATCGGATCAGCGCGGCCGGAGGTTGCTCGTGGAGAAGGCGGTCAGCTCCGGCGATCAAGTCCTTGATTGCGGGGCCGGCACGGGGATCACCGGGCTCATGGCCGCAGAAAAGGTCGGTCCCGACGGCAAGGTCGTCCTGTTCGATATGAGCGAAGGCATGTTGGCGGTCGCGAAGGAAAAGGTGGTGCGCGCCAATCTGCAGGACCGCATCGAATTCGAAGTGGGGGACATGCTCGATCTGCCCTTCGAAGATGATCGCTTCGACGTGGTTTTGTCGACGTACAGTCTCTGTCCGGTCTTCGATCCCGCGAAGGGTGCGGCGGAGCTGTATCGCGTCACCAAACCCGGCGGCAGGATCGGCATCGCCCATTCCACCGAGCCCCAATCCCGATGGATGAAATGGCTGTCGGACCGGGTGGAGGGGGTCGTTTGGCACATTCCGTCAATCTCGCTGGGCTGCCGTTCGGTCTCGGTCCTGCCCACCCTTGAACGCCTGGGTGGCCAGACGACGTTTCAAAAACACATCGGCGTGCCGTTGTGGCCGTTCAGTGTTTTTGTTTTCAAGAAATCCTCGTGTTGACCCAAGCTCGGTGACCATCGGTGCAACTCTGAACGTTCCTCAACGACTACGCATGCTCTATAAGGTGCTTGTATGCATTGCTTTGTGTGTTTCTTGTGAAAATTGTAAAATTCCCTATTGACAAATCAACGAATTAAAGATATATTTATCTTTGAAGCGTTAATCCAGGGGGGACGCGAGCGATGAAACTCTTCTCACGCGCAAGTGAATACGCGATTCTTACCCTTATGCACGTCGTCGAGCGGGACTCCCTCGAAGGGTTTTCTCCAAAAGACGTATGCACTTCTGCCGGCATACCCGAAGCCTTCGCCCGCAAAGGGCTGATTGCCCTCGCCAAAGCTCGCATTCTTTCCGGCACACCTGGACCCGGCGGCGGGTACCGATTATTGCACGAGCCCTCCGAAGTCTCCCTGTTGGACATTGTGCTCGCCGTGGACGGCGACCGCGCCTTTGACGAATGCCCGCTTGGCGTGCGGTGCGACGAAACCGACAAAGAAGACTGCCCGCTGGTGTGCGCCACCTGCATGCTCGCGGAACCAAACTGCGGTCTCGACCACCTGTGTCCCATGCATTCACTGTGGCGCGATGCCAAAGAGCTGGTCGTCAACCGTCTGCGCGATACGACGCTTGCAGACGTTCGTACGCGCGTAAACACGATCGCGCAGAAGGCTGAGCCCGGGGACACGGCGTGAAATGGCCGCCGTCCAAACTTGCATACACCGAATTCCGCGTCGGGGAAAACGTACGCGGAGTTCGGCTGAGATAAGGGGTTCACGTAACGAGCCCTAGCTGATTCAGTGCCGGATGGCCGGGCCGCAGGGCCTGGTTGGGGGAGGATCGATGCAGCAGCGAAGCTTCATACGATCGATTCAGTCCGCGATTGGCCGTATACCTTCTTTCGTCGCGTGGTTGTTCAAGCCTGAGAAGTTTGATGGTGCACCGTGCGATGAAGCGCCGCCTCCCACCCACAAACACACCTCGTTTTTGCGTTGGGTTTTCTCGTGCGATGCGCTGGAAACGGAAGTGCCGATCCAGCGCGGGCCGAAGGAACCTTCTTTCTTTGCATGGCTGCTCGCACCGGAACGTCTCGAATCGAACTCGACCGAGCGCAACGGGGCCGGCGCGAAACCTACCGACGGGACTTGACCATGGAACACACAAAACATCTTTGGCGCGCAATCGTAATTCTCCTTGTCGTATTTGTCGGCGGGGTCGTCGTGCGGCACTTCGCCATGCCCAAATCCTTCGGGCTCGACGGACCCTATCGTTACGACGCGTTGAACGATCTCAAGGCGCAGGCGCCGGTTCACGGAGCCCGTACGGATTGCCGCTCATGCCATTCCGACGTATGGGACAACGCGGCCCAAGGCAAACACGCTACCGTCAATTGCGAGGTGTGCCACGCCCCCTTGACCGTTCACGCCAAGGGAGACGAGAAGATTGCGGACATGCCCAGCAATCGCGCGGCCAGCCTGTGCGCCTATTGCCACCAAAAACTTCGGGCCAAGCCCGAAGACATGCCGCAGATCGACTTCATGGCGCACTTGACCACGCTGGAGGCCGCGCCGGAGGACGGAGAGATCGCCGACGGCACCTGCATCGTTTGCCACGACGTTCACAATCCAGCGCTTCAATGACGGTGGGACACCACCCGAAAGCGTTGAGGGGGGAAATATGGAAATGAAACCTGACGAAGAAGACGTAAGCAGGCGGGACTTCCTCGGCGACGTTCTGCGTCGCGGGGCCGGCGTCGCCATTGTGATCGTCGCCGGTGAAACCGTCCTGCTCATGCCGAAAGCGGGGGCGCAGGAATCGGATGACGCGGATTTGGGCGCGGACCTAGGCTACGACCCGCGTAAGCACCACTACGTGTACCTCATCGATGTCACGAAGTGCATCGGGTGCGGATCGTGCGTGCGGGCCTGTGAATTGGAAAACGATGTGCCGAAACATCACTTCCGAACGTGGATTGAACGCTACGAAGTATCGCGCACCGGGCACGTCACCATCGATTCGCCGAACGGCGGCCACGATGGTTTCCCGCCGGAAATCACGGGGGACGATGTCACCAAAGCGTTTTTCGTTCCCAAAATGTGCAACCACTGCGCGAACACACCGTGCGTGCAGCTTTGCCCCGTCGGCGCGTCATTTATCAGCCCGGAAGGGGTGGTTTTGGTGGATGGGGAACGCTGTATCGGCTGCAGTTACTGCGTCCAGGCCTGCCCTTACGGCTCGCGCTTCATCCACCCGGAAACACACACGGCGTCGAAGTGCACGCTTTGCTACCACCGGATTACGCGGGGGCTGTTACCCGCCTGCGTGCAGGCGTGTCCGCGCGGTGTACGTAAGTTTGGGGATACCAAGGCGCTGCACGATGAAGTCACGGAGATTATTGCGACCCGGCAGGTTCAGATCCTCAAACCGGAGTTGCGTACGGAACCGAAATGCTACTACGTCGGCGTTGGAAAAGAGGTGCGATAATGGAACCGAATGTCACGGGCTACGTCTTTCCGAACGACGTCCACATCATGTGGAGCCTCATGATTGTCATCTACCCCTACGTGACCGGTCTCGTGGCCGGCGCGTTTATCGTGTCGTCGCTGTATCACGTTTTTCAACGCAAGGAATTGCGTCCGGTGGCTCGCTTGGCAATGGTAGCGTCGCTCGCCTTTCTCCTCGTGGCGACGCTGCCATTGCTGGCTCACTTGGGCCACCCGGAGCGGGCCTTCAACATCATGGTGACCCCGCACTTTACCTCCGCCATGGCTGCGTTCGGCATGATTTACACCTTGTACCTGATATTGGTCCTGCTCGAAATCTGGCTCGTCTACCGCACCGAGATCATCGCGGTGGCGCGGCACAGCCGGGGATTGAAACGCTGGGTCTTTAAGACGTTGGCTCTCGGCGTTTACGACACGTCGGAAGATGCGAGACGCGTCGACCAACGCGCGATTATCGTGCTTGCGGCACTGGGCATCCCGGCGGCGTGCATTCTCCACGGGTATGTTGGCTTCATGTTCGGATCGGTAAAAGCCAACCCATTATGGTCCACCCCCCTGATGCCGATCATTTTTCTGTTCTCCGCGGTCACATCTGGCGTGGCCATGGTCATGGTTATGTATCAGACGCTCATGAAGTTCAGTGGTAAGAAGATCGAAGGCGAATGCATCCAGGCCTTGGCCCGCTGGTTGTGGCTGTTCGCGGTGATCACCGTGACGCTGGAACTGCTCGAAATCACCACACTCGCGTACGAGCGCGGGGAGGAGTGGCAGGTAGTTGGCGAACTGATTACGGATAAAATCGCCTTCTCGTTCATCGGTATTCAGATGGTCTTCGGATCGTTGATTCCATTCGTTCTGCTTGCGATTGTCGTCCTGATGCGGCCCTTTCTTACAGACCCCCTGAGAAACACCATCGCCTTCATTGCCGCCGCCATCTTGTTGATCCAGGTGTTCGCGATGCGCTGGAACGTGGTTATCGGCGGCCAGATCTTCTCCAAAAGCATGGTCGGCTTTCGCGAGCTGTACGTACCGGAATTGTTCGGAAGGGAAGGCGTTTTGATGGCAGCCGCCATCATGCTGCTTCCCTTCGTCTTCCTGGCCATATTCAACCGGTTTTTGCCGCTGTATGAAGACGGCGATAAACCGGCGCCGGACGTGTCGACATGATGACTCCGAGGTGACGTCGAGGCGCCTGGGATCGGCGCGGGACAGCGGGGATCCGGGCTTTCGGTGGAGGGCTTCGTCATGGGGGAGAAGCTAAACGAAGTAGTATCCGGTCTCCGGCAGCGTATTGACGAATTGACCGAGCAAGTTCGTTCGTTGAGCGCCACCGTAGAGGCGTTAGGCCTGCGCGTCCACGGCATGCCCCGGCAACAGCCCGCGGCCGCACCCGCACTGTTTGCCGAGGATCCGGACGAATCCCTCGCCGTGGCCAGTGTCCGGCGGTTTCAAGGCTCCACGTTCCTGTCTTCGACGGCCGCGGTCTGTTTTCTTCTTGTCATTGCGCTGATCCTGCGCATGGTTTCCGACATTGGCGTCATCAACTACGAATTCGGCGCGTTCTTGGGATTGGTCTACGCCTTTGCGCTCTTTGTCTTCGCCCACGTTCGATATCGTCGGGCGCGCCGCGTGGTTCCGGTGTACTCGACCTGCGCCGGTATCCTGGTCTTCGCCATCGTTCTTGAGAATCACGCGCGATTCGTCGCGATTTCCCCCCATCTTTCGTACATTATCCTCGCGATTGGTTCGCTCGTCATGGTGATGTTAGGTCTCGTCCACACCATACCGACGCTCATCGGCATGGGCACCATCGGTGTCGCCGCGATCGCCGTCGCAGCCGGCTTCCCGGAACCGCTGTTTCCGATCGCGGCGGCCCTAATTCTCATGACCAACATCATCGTATGCGCCCGGACGCGTCTGGTCCGGTGTGGATGGATGGGCGGCGGCGTGCTTACCGTCACAATCTTTTTCTGGTTTACCTGGACCATCAAGCTGATTACGGCGTTCCGGCACGGGGAGGCGCAATCGCCCACCGTTGCCGCGTCGTGGTTTTTGCCCGTACTGGCGGTATTTGTGGCGTGGTACCTGTTTCTCGCCGTCCGCAACGCGTTGCGATCCGGGGATGCCATCCATGGGTTTGAAACCGCGCTGCCGATCATCACCGTTGCGTGGACGTATCCAGTCGCGCGCAGCGTGGTCGGATCGGGGGGCATCACTCGTGCGTCACTCGGGATCGTCGCGGCGCTGCTCGCTGCGGGACTCGTCATTTTTGCGCTTTCGGCGGCGAAACGGAAGGGGACGTTGACTCGTGAGTTGACGGCATTCATCGTGGGTGCGCTGTTGCTCTGCGCGGTGGCGCTGCCTCACCTGGTCGGGAGCATGTCGGCTGCTGTCCTGCTCTGGTCACTTATTGCGCTGTTCCTAGCGCGTTTGTCCTGGATGTGGCGGAGCGGGACGTTGCGAATATTTTCCTATCTGCTCCAGACGTACGCATGTGGTGTTGCGCTCAATTCCGTGGGGATTCTGACGCTCGAGTCCTGGTCCATTTGGCGTCTTGTCGTGCCCGTGGCCGTGAGTGCGGTTTGCCTTTATCACTATGCGTGGTGCCGGAGCCGTCCGCCCAAGGAACACGGCGAATTCTTCGACACCATAGACCTCGGCGACCGGACCGCGATCATGCCTTTCCTGGTTGGGGTCGTCTGCGCATTCGCAGCGCTTCGCATGGTCTGGTACGAGAGCAGTTTCCTCTTTGGAAACGGCGGCGCATTTCAGAGCGGACAATCAGTCATCATCAACGCCGCCGCCATTCTACTGGCCACCTTGGGATTGTTGCGAAAGAACGCCGAGTTTCTTGTCGTAGCAGCGGCCATCGCCATCCTGGGTGCTGGAAAGGTCTTTGTGTATGATTTTTTCCATATCCAACATCTTCCGCTCGTGATCAGCGTATTCTCCTTCGGCGTCACGGCGGCACTTGGCGCGTTGATCTGGACGAAGTGGCAGGGCGTCGAAACCTGACCTGTCCGATACCCCCATGACTCTCGCTACGAATTGCCTTTACCCGTTTTCCCGAACGCGGCGAAGGATCTCATTCGGCAGTATCGCGAGAAATCCCAGATTCCTCACGTGGTACTGCATGACGGGCCCAGCGAGCGCGCGATCCGTAGCGCCAAACGTGTATGATCCCTCACAATGGTGGTATTCACACCGGATCGGCGATTCGCAATTCAACGGAGGTCATATCCATGTCAGCGCGTATTGGAGGTATAGTGAGTCTCATTGCCGTGGCGACACTGTGCGCGCCGTGCTACGGCACGACGTTTTTTGTGTCGAAGTTGGGCGACAACTCCGACGGCTTGTCCTGGGCGACGGCCTACACGGAAGTCCAGGCCGCCCTCGACGCCATCCCGGACGACCAGGGAGGCCACCGGATCATCGTCCGGCCGGACACCTATATGGAGGCGAATCTGCTCCCGGCCTTTCCCGGGGCGGAGGGCGCCTACAATGAACTCATCGGCGATTTCGACGGCAGCCTCGGATCGGGTACCACAGGTCATGTCGTTCTCGACGCGGGCGACCCGCAAAAAGGCTTCAAGAGCTACGATTGGTGGGGCAATATCCGCGCCTATCAGAAAGGTTGGTCTCCCGAGCACACCCAGGAAACCGTGTCCGCGATCAAATGGGACCGCTGGATTCTTCGGCGCTTGTATGCAACCGGCGGTGACGGCGGACTTTGCTTCGACTGCACCGACCACATCGAACCCTTTACCGTCGTCGTCGAGGATTGCATCAGTATCGGCCGCGCCTTCGGATGCGGGGCCATGAGCTGCTTGTCACGACCCGACGAGCCGATTACCTTTCGTCGCTGCAACATGTGGTCCCTCGACGAATGGGGTGACACGGCCGCGGGCTACGTGCGCATCGAAAACGAATCCATGCCTGATCGTCCCGACATCGTCTTTGAAGACTGCGTAATGGTGAGCCCTCAGTGCGCGCTGAAAGGCGGCAATTACGGCTTTCACACGTACACGCACGCGCTCGTGAAGAACTGCGTCCTGCTTGCCCTCAATTTTTCGCAACCCCAGGGTACGCCCACTGACGGTGTTGTGCAGAGCGTACAGAACGGCAAGTATTTTCGAGTGGACTTCGAGGATTCCATCGTCATGGGGTTCAAAGTGTTCGGCGTCAAGGTCGACAAGGACTCCGCCGGCGACATCGGCTACACGACCAAAGGCTCCGCCTTGGCCTACGTGCAGTACACGCAAGAGGTCCCCGAGGGGTTCCACCGGCTGGGACGCTGGCCCGTTGACGCGTTCGCCATGATCGCCCCGCCGGCCCCGACGAAACCCGCACCCGTGCTCACCAACCGCGAACTTGTCATGCGCGACATGTGCGAAATCACGCCATTCCTCTGGAACGACCGCCTTTGTCGGATGGAATGCCATCGTCCGGCCCGCGGCGGTTCCGTGGAGGATTACTATCTGCTGCTTCGCGATTCGGAAACCGGGGATGAGTTGGCGCGCTTTGCCGAAGGGTACGGTCTGGCCTGTTGCCTCGTGCAGGACGGTGTCTTTTACGCTTTCGCGTCTCGGTTCGAAGACAACAACTGGAATGACGTGACCATGTTCTCGTCGCATGACCTCAAGACTTGGGACCAGAAGGTCGTCATCGAACAGGAGAGCGAACATCTTTTCAACAGTTCGGTCTGCGAAGGCCCCAACGGGTATGTCATGGCCTACGAGTCAAACGATCCCACCTACCCAGCGTTCACGACCAAGTTCGCGCAATCTCCCGATCTTGCGACCTGGACCAAGCTGCCCGACGCCACCTTTGGTACCAACCGCTACACGGCCTGCCCGTGCATCCGGTATGTGGGCGGTTATTATTACGTGCTCTATACGGAGCACCGCAATCCCGCCCACGTCTTTGAGATGTATGTTACGCGTTCAGAAGATCTGAAGTCCTGGGAACTCAGCAGCGCCAATCCCGTGCTTGCACCCCAAGGATTGGACGAAGGCATCGATGCATCCGATCCCGATATCATCGAATACGACGGCAAGACCTACCTCTACTACGCCGTCGGCGATCAGCTCACCTGGATGAACTTCAAACGTGTCGAATTCACAGGCACGGAACAGCAATTCTTCGAACACTGGTACGAACAGCCCGGTATCCCCGACTGCGGCGACATGGCGGCGGAAACGGAACGCATGAAACAGGCTCGACTGGATGCGGAACGCGCGGCACGAACGGCGTGGTTTACGGATGCGCGCTTCGGCATGTTCGTCCACTGGGGCGCCTACGCCGTGCCCGCGCGCAACAAGACGGGCGGACTTGCTTCCTTCGTCATGAAAGACGAAGGCATCCCAGTTGCCGAGTATGAGAAGTTCGCCGATGCGTTCAATCCCATCCAGTTCGATCCGGCGCAATGGATGGGCATCGCGAAATCGGCGGGCATGCGCTATCTCATCTTCACCTCCAAGCATCACGAAGGATTTTGCATGTTCGACAGCGCCCTCACCGATTATGACGCCGTCGATCGTGGTCCGGGACGGGACATCGCTGGGGAATTGGTCAAAGCGGCGCGCGATGCGGGGATGAAAATCGGCTTCTACTATTCCATGCTCGATTGGCATCAGCCCGATTACACAGCGAATTTTCCCAAATACGTGGACGAGTACCTCTTCGGACAAGTCCGCGAACTTTGCACGAACTACGGTCCCATCGACTGCATCTGGTTCGACGGGGAGTGGGACCACCCCATCGAGCAATGGCGTTCTCCCGCCCTCATCGATATGATTCGCGACCTTCAACCCAATGCCCTCATCAACGATCGAATCGGCAAAGGCGAGCGGGGCAAAACCTTTCTCGTCGACTTTTATACCCGCGAACAGCCCAGCGAGATACAGCATACGACGGAGTTTGAACGGCGCAGCACGATCCCATGGGAAGCCTGCATGACCATCGGCAATTCATGGGGTTACAAAGAGGGCGACGCGCCCTTGAAAAGCAGTGCCGAGTTGATTCGGTACCTCGTCAACGTCGCGAGCCGCGGCGGCAATCTGCTGCTGAATGTCGGTCCCACAGCCGACGGTGTGATCCCGCCCCAGTTCGTGTCGCGCCTTCAGGAGATTGGTGTCTGGATGGATAAGAACGGCGAATCGATCTACCGCACTCAAGGTTCGCCATTCCCCGCGCTACCCGTCGGCAAGTGCACGACCAAAGGCAACCGCCTCTACATCCACGTCGAATCACCTCCCGCCGAGCCCATCCAACTACTGGGACTCAAAAACGCTATCATCAAAGCCTGGTATCTTGCCGATGGCACCGAGGTCCCCTTCAACGATGAAGCCAAGACCATCGAGCTTTCCGGCGGGCTTGCCGATCCCGCTGTTACCACCATTGCCGTGGAATTGGATGGTCGCCCACGGATCGGTTGACGGGAGGGGATTGCTGGTATATATTAAGATATATACCGTCGGGGGATTTGCCATGAACACCGCCAAGGTCTTTAGGAATGGCCGAAGCCAAGCCGTTCGACTTCCGAAGGAATTCCAATTCGACGCAGATGAGGTCTACGTGAACAAGGTGGGGGACATGGTGGTGCTCTTCCCTAAGAAGAAAGGATGGGACATACTCGCCGAGAGTATCGGTCATTTCACCGGGGATTATATGGCCGATCGTGACCAACCTGACACGCATCAGAAGCGCAGAGCCTGTGATTCGTTACCTGCTTGACACGAACATCTGTACCGAGGTTATTCGCGGACGTGGCGAATATGTTGTTTCGCGATTGGCGGCGTGCGCGATCGGCGAGGTCGGCATTTCATCGGTGACGCTCGCCGAACTCGCTCACGGCGTAGAGAAAAGCGCCAAACCCGCTCAGAACAGAATCGCGCTGCAAGAGTTCTGTGCCCCCCTGCAAATATGTGCGTTTGATGACATAGCGGCCTTTGTCCACGGCCGCGTTCGGAACGATTTGGAGCAACGAGGCACGGTCATCGGTCCCATGGATTTGCTCATCGCCGCCCACGCGCTGGCATTGGAATCCACGCTGGTGACGAACAACATGCGCGAATTCAGCCGTGTTGCCGACCTTTCGGTGGACGACTGGCTTTGAACGGCAAGCGTCGCTACTAACGCTGCGAAGCATCTTGTCATCACGCACAATGTGAAACTTCTCATTTCCTGTTACAATACAAGCGTGTTCCGGGTGTCTGTGGGAAGTTTTGTAAATGACGGATGGTCGAGTTGTCACGTCAGTAGAACGCCAATGGTGTATTGCTGCCGCTCTGAAGAGTGAATTGTCGGCAGTTCGTGCACTGCGTCTGCAGAATGTCATTCTGATCGAAACCGGTGTCGGTCTCGAAAACGCAGAGCGAACCGTCCGCAAAATCGGTGAGAACGATGCCGTCGGAGGCGTTATCCACATCGGATTCGCCGGCTCGTTGTCGCATTCACTTGCCTTGGGTGACGTGCTCGTCGCAAATGCCGTTGACGCTGAGGTGGCCGCCCCCGTAGTCCTCGAGGGAACGGAACGCGTCCGCTCGCTTCTCCCTCCCGAAGTCCGGAGTCATGTGGGGACGATCCTGACGTGCGACCGGATTCTCGCCAAGGCCGACGAAAAGCGCCGCTTTGCGGAACCACGCCCGGCCGATGAAACCGCCTGCGTCGATATGGAATCGGCCCCCATCGCCCGCATTTGCACGGAACGAAACCTCCCTTACGTGGGGCTCCGTGCCATCACTGACACCTTTGATGAAGACCTGCCCATGGACCTGAATGAGTGCCGGGGGCGCGATGGTAACATCGACACGATGCGGGTCATGTGGTCGGCGGTGCATCACCCCAGCGCCATCTCCGGTCTCATGGAGTTGCGCCGGCGTGCCCGGGAGTGCTCGCAGACACTCGCGCGATGCGTCAAGGCGTTCGTTGAGGCCAATCCTTCGCCGCTCCATCTCTCGAACGACGCCCCCTGATCCGCTATGCTCTGGATAGGTCATCGAGGGTTTCCACCGTGCAACGTCGCGTTCTTATAACTGCTGTCGCTGCGGTAGTCCTGTTCTGGATCGTAATGACGGCCCTGTTGCTGAAGCGGGAAGTCTTCATTCCGAGGCTGACGCCGGACCGGCTCGCCGGTTCGGGATATTCCGAAATGCCTACCGACACTTGGATGGCTATCTATACTTCCGACCGCACGCAGATCGGCTACGTTAATGTGCGGACCCATCCCGAGGCACGCCAGAACGATCCGGGCACGCTGATTACCGTGCTGGGCCGCGTGCGGCTCGCCATGCTGGGGGACGCTTCCGAAATGGTCGCTCTCGGTCAGACCTGGGTGTCGCGAAAGAACGGTGTGCGCGAATTCTCCTTCGACATTCGTTCCTCGGGACACGACGTCAGCGTCAGCGGCGCCGTCGACGGGCACACCCTTAAAGCGCGCGTCAAGACCGGGGGAGAATCCTATCCCCTCGAATTGCCGCTTCAGAACACCCTGCGCCTCTCCAGCGGCATCGGATTCAGTGCAACGAACATGCCCGTTCTTGAACCGGGCGATGTTTTTCAGGTCGACACCTTCGATCCCTTGTCCATGTCCGTCTCTCCCGCCAAGGTGACCTGTGACGGTATCGAGAAGATCCAGAACATGGGGAACACCGTCGAGGCGCGGGTTGTCACGTTGGACATGAACGGCATCAAGACCCGCGCCTGGATCTCCGACACCGGCGAGGTGCTTCGCGCGGAAACCCTCCTCGGCTTCATCGTCGAACGAACCCGCCAGGAAGACGCTATGGCAAATCTCGCCGGGCCGCCCCAATCCACCGACACGTTTAGCCAGTTGGCGGCCGTTCGGCCCACCGGCAAGGTGCCCCATCGGGGCGCGCGTCGCATGATCATTCGCGTATCCGGAGGAGATCCGGATCGACCCCCCCCAACGGACGACACGCAAACGGTAAACTCTGCGGGCCAAGTGGCGATCGTCTCTCCCGAACCGCCCGCCGGTCCCGACGCGAAAGCGCCGCCGAAAGCGATCGCCGACGCTTTTCTCGGCGGCGATCCCTTCGTGCAGACCAACTCTCCCCGCATCCGGGAGGCCGCCAAGCTGATTCTCGGTGACGAGACGGGGACGTGGAACCGGGCCATGCGACTCTACGAATGGGTATACGAAAACATTGAGAAAGTACCCGTGTTGAGCGTGCCCAGCGCCCTCGACGTTCTTGATAGCAAGAAGGGAGACTGCAACGAGCACACAGTTCTTTATACTGCCTTGGCTCGTGCTGCCGGAATCCCCACCCGTATCGCCATCGGCATTGTCTGGAGCGAGGAGTACCACGCCTTCTACTACCACGCCTGGCCCGAGGTCTACGCGGGGCGGTGGTATTGGGTCGACCCCACCCTCGGCCAACCCATCGCAGATGCCACCCACGTCAAACTACTCACCGGCGGAATCGAGAACTGGTGGCAATTGGTCCCTTACTTGGGACGTATACAGGTCACTATCGACGAGTTGGAATATTGATTCGCTTTACGTCTGCGCTGGCTAGAGCAGTTTAAGTATTGTCGTAGCCGCTGCTGCCCTCACGTACTCGTTTTCGTACTTCGTACTCGGATCGTCGAGCGTGTAGCGTTACGGTTTGGCTAACCCAACACGTCGTTCCTCCACTGTGTCAAGACTTCGCATCTTGTCGAGTACGAAAGCGAGTACGAGTACGAAGTACGATTAAGAGGACATGGGAGCAGTTAAATTGCTCGAGTCCCCATTTCTTGCCGCACCCAAGGTACGGGTCTGCATGATGTCGAGAAATGAGGAGTGAATCTGCAAAGCAGGACCAATGCGAACCTGACATCTGATTGGTTGTAATCATTTGTTACGATATTTGGTCCAGATTCTGGACTAGACCTTGCCAACGCAGGGGCAACGACACGTCTATCTCGGCTCCATGGTTGTTTGTAAGATACTTATGGTAGATGACTTGCGAATTTGAGAGCAGGTTGATTCTTCCCTTGGCATGTCAGTTGCACTTGTGCGGGTAAGAGCGGTGGCCGTCGTGGCAGGACGGCAGTGAATGGCCCGTGCCACCGACAACGATAAGAGATTGGGAAATTGAGCCTTATGAGTGAACAAGTGTATGACCGGATGGCCAAGGCCCGGCAGAGCCCCAGTCGCCGTGTCCAAATTCTGGACTCGCAACGGCCGGCACCGATTTTGAAAGGGGGGCAAGCGATGTTGAAACATCCGGCGACGATTGGACCAAACCAAATCGCGCGGAGCCAGACAGCCCCGGTCTTCTACTGGCTCTGGTGGATTTCCGTTGGTTGTGCGATCCTTCTGCTTTCTCTCTTGCTCTATCCGGGAATTGCGCGCACGTAACGACGAACGAATGTATTCAAGGCAAAGACGATGAAGCATTGCAGCAAGCATAGCGAATTTGTAGGCACCGAGGCCGGTGAGTTTTCTTCAGTGACCTTTAATGTGCATTCCTCGCGTCCGTGCCGGAGCCTCTCCCGAGAATCACAGCAGGCGAGCCCATCGCTCGATGTGCCCATCGGAACTCCGTCGTATCCCACACCACTTGCCCATGTCGTCACTCCCACGTGACGACATTGGTCACACCCTTCGGCACGGACGCGTTCTTTTTGACGTGCTCGATTCTCATGGGGGTTCGAGACTGAACAGCCCGGGGGAAGGCGACGCGGCAGGCCATTCAAGGCCTGCCGTTGTCATTCGGTTACGCGGTAGATAATCGTGCTATTCTTGGGCAGGTCGTCGCGCCATACTTGCGTGTCGGTCGCGACGGGGGCCCCACGATAGGGAATCAACCGCTCGACAAGGTGGACCGGTTCAGGCCACCGAAACCGTTCCGTTAACGCCCGATCGGTGTGGACGACGAGATACGGACCAATCACACCGACCATGCCCGGCGACTCGCGATAGAAGTTCACACCGGAGTTTCGGCAGATCCAGCGCAACAACCCCACCGGCAGGCGAGGAACCGACGTGTACACGCTGACACCGCCGCCCATGGGCCGTGCGGCGGCGGCGGCCTCTCCCGTTCCCTCGTACCGCGCGAGGATTTGCATGCCGCCGCCCTCGCCGATGCGGAAGCGTGGCGACCAATCGTGGTTGAACGGCGCCTGCTCTTCCGTCACGGTGCTCGCGATTGCGAAGGAACCTTCCTGCTGTGTTGGCGTAACCTCGAATCCGGTGAGGTCCTCGATGCGCGACACATCCAACCCTTTCGGTCCGACAAGCCCGGGTGCGAAGGTCCAGATAACCGTTGCTCCCCGGCGGAGGATCGAACGCACGGCGCGCTGTGCGGAATCATCGAAGCAATACGGATTTGCGAGAATAACGACTTTTGCCGAGTCCGGAATCTCCGGCAGGTCGCTCTGCAGATAGAACCCGACCGTCGTGCCGATTCGGCTGACTTCGTGGCGCCAGTTTCCCATCGATTGCAGCAGGTAGGGCCGGGTGTCCGCGCGCAGCGCGGAAACGCTCGTTTCGTCCGCGACAAAGGCGACTTCGGGCTGGAATACGGGTTCATCGCGGGCCGTCGCCGCCATGCGGCGCAGAAGTGGCGTAGTCTTCCAGAGCCCCTCATCCAACCAGCGCCCGTCCGACAGCAGATCGAAGTACCAGAACCCCGCCTTATGCGTCAGAAAGTTCGCGTAGTTGCGGCGGTTGACCGCGAGCGTTTCATCCAACGACCGCGTGCGGACATTCGCGCCGGGGGCGATGATGCCTTCGGGGGGGGCGATAGCGTGATGCGTGTAGGTGTCTTCCTCCAGCACCGCCAGCTTGCCGTGCAACGCGACCGAATCTACCGGCAAGTGGAAGTGTCCCGGCTGACCGATTGCCCGCTCGAAGTAGGCGTATGGCGCATGAATCATGTCCAGATCGGGACAATCCAGGAGCCGGGCCAGCGCCAGGTGGCCCGACTGGGCCAAAACCTGCGGGCCATTGTGATTCAGTTCGAAGGTATACCCATAGAACGCCCCCACCAGGGAGCGCCCGGCGGTAACTTCCTTCACTACCGACGCGAACTGCGCGATGGTATCGGCTACGAGGTCGCTCTGGTACTGTTGCGCGTCACTGGCGGGACGGTCGGCCACGGGATCGCGAAATGGACCGAACACGGCGTGGTTCATCTTTTCCGGATTGGGCAATTCGGCCTTGGCCAGCGTTGCGTCCGGGTCCCCCCAGGCCGTCTGGAGGTCCCGGTCGGTCTCGTACTTGGCCGTCAGCCACGCGCGAAATGCGCGTTCGTTGGCCTCCGAGTAGTCCAGGGAATCGTTGGCGTGATAATAAAACCACTCTCCGGTCTGCATGTTGGCCAGGCAAACCCCGAGAAACCGGTCCGCGTGCGGCCCTTCGACGATTTCGCCAAGCCGTGCCCGCAACAGCCGCTCCGCCTCGTCGCGCCAGACCGTACTGGCCGGCGACGCCCAGCGCACGCGGGTGCCGTCACCAAGCACGATGGACGCGTCGGGATGAGCGTCCAGCCACGCGGGCGTCCCGCCAACCCAAATCCGGACATAGTAGTAGGCGCGGGGATTTGCCGAGCAGAATCGGCCGATGGTTTCGAGCGCGTCGTGTTTGGTATCGTTCCAATCGAGCGGAATGTTGAACGAAATCAAATCGATCCCCGCCTTTGCCGCCTGGCGTACTTCGTCCAGCAGAATGTCGTCACGATTGAACTGGTTGTTGCCGGCAAAAAAGATGGGGGAGACGATGCGATCGTTGATTTCGATTGCTGGGCCGCCCTTGGTGCCCGAGAGCACGTGACAGGACGGGAGTTCAGGCCGGGCGGAGGAGACCAGTAGTAGCACTGAACACGCGGCACATAGCGCAAAGCCCCAACCTCTTCGTGCGGTCCGCAATCCGGTGGACGGAGTGGAAACCGTTTCTTGAGGGACATCTCTACGCACTGCCACCTTTACTCCTGGCATTCGATTTCAGTATCCAGCGGCTTACACGCTGCGATCCTAATATGTCGCGAGGAATGGGAACAAGAAGGACGCGAGAGTGAGGGAAAAACGCGACTACGAACCGCGTATCAAGACAAATTCCGCCAAGCCATGCATGCTGTCGCGATAGGTGCCCGAGGGAAGCGCGGAAAGCGCCGCCTGGGCCTCGTCGGCATATTCACGCGCCAAAGCTTCGGTTCGCTCTCGTGCCCGCGTGGATTCCAGCATGTCCGCCACCCAGGCTTGGTCGGCCGGTGACAGTGGTTTGCCACGCATACCGTCCAGCCGCGCCTCGCCGGCTGCGTCCAGTCCTTCCCGCATGTACAGGAGCGGCAACGTCCGTTTGCCCTCGACGATGTCGCCGAATGCCGGTTTCCCGAGGGTTTCCCGGTTCTGGGACAGGTCCAGCACGTCGTCAATCAATTGAAACGCGATGCCGATGGCCATCCCGAAGTCGTACAATCCGTCGCGCGGCGCTCCGTCGATCAGGCAGGACGGCGTCGCGCAGGTGACCGCGAAAAGACTTGCCGTCTTCTGTCGCGCCAAGCTGATGCACGCTTCCTTGGAATGGTGATCGCGGCCCAGCCCGAAGTTGGTAAGTTCGCCCTCCGCCATCTGCCGGACCGAATCGATCGCGCTCGTGATGACCGCACAGGAATCGTAACAACTCATGATTGCGATCGCGCGCGCGACCAGGTAGTCGCCGCCCAACACAGCCGTGTGGTTGTCCCACATGGCATTGAGCGACCGCACGCCCCGCCGCAAGTCCGAACCGTCGATGACGTCGTCATGAGCCAACGCGGCCAAATGGAGTAGTTCCATCGCGGTTGCAAGCGGAACGAAGCGGGCCGTATCGTCGGCTCCGCCGGCTCGCGCCGAAAGCAGGCACAGGGCCGGCCGCAGCATCTTGCCCCCGGATGGCGGTTTTGGCAATTCGCTGCCGTGCACGAGACGCAACGCCTCGGTCCATAGGCCGGCAACCGCCGCGCGGACCGATTCCATCTCGGTTTGAACAGGCTTGTATAACTCGCTAAGCGTCAGCGTGGTTTGCATGGGGACGGATTGTACCACACCGGAACGGACTCGTTCGACATCTGCGTCCGAAGTGGTCACGAGAACTTTGCCACTTAAAGCGTCGGCTGGGAGCGCTTGGCTCCAGCCTGACGACGCTTCAGGGCGAGTCCATCGCGGACGAGCAATCGCAAGTTGGTATGTCGCCGCCGGTAAACACTCCGAACCCCGCCAGGCTGGAGCCAGGCGCTCCCAGTGTCGCCGCAATCCTGATCCCGCGATCCTTTCGTATCCCAACGATCGTGATTCGAAATCACGCCAAGAGTCCGGGCCGGACACGGACAAGTTGCGTGCGTTTGCCCCGGGCGAACAGCGTTGCCATATCGTCTGACGCGCGGTAGAATGGGGTGGGCACTTAGGGCAGCATCCAACCATGAGAAAGGGGGTCTTGCCATGAGTGACGCAACCTCGCTTTGCGTTCACGACGCAGTGATTGCAGGCGACGCTGCCCGTGTTCACGCCCTTATCGACGAAGACCCAACCCTCCTGGAAGCCCGGGATGACGACGGTTTTACCCCGCTCCTGCTTGCCGCCGAGTTCGGATGTTTCCCCATGGCAAAGTTCCTTCTCGACCGGGGTGCCGACCCGAACGCTCGGGACCAGTACGGCGATCCCCCCGTGTTGCTCGCCGTGCGAACCGGCAGTAAGCGCATGGTTCGATTCCTGGTCGAGCGCGGCGCCGATGTCAACGCCCAAAACGACATGGGATGGACGGCCCTGCACGAAGCCGCGGACGACGACTACAAGGGGATGGCGCAGCTCCTGATCGAACTCGGCGCTGACCTCTTGGCCCGGGATAACCAAGGCCGAACCGCGCTCGACCTCGCGGGATCGGATTATCATTCCGCCGTCGCCCGGCTACTGAGCAAGCACCAACGCTGAGGGCCGCGCATCGCCTGACCCGAATCTCGCGACAAGAAGATCCTCCTGCGCGGAGGTGATCCGCGCAGGAGGATTATTCTATGGGCTCACGCTGGCTTGGGTGCCCCCCCTAAGTTGTGGTCACAATTTCGCCAGATCACGTACCTCGGTTGACCCATCCCGTGAATCCGGCCAACTTGTTTACCGGCCACTCGTCAGTCGGATACTTGATAAACTTCACATGGCCGTCCATGCACAACACGTTGCTTCCACCGGGGACGTGATTGAAATCGGTAACCAGAATGGATACGGCAACCCACATTACTGGGAGTTGGCTTTGCGCGGTTGCACTGCCTGCATTGGTTTCGCCATGAGCATCAAAGCCTCAAATCGGACTTGTGCAACAGTCCCGGTCAGCCGCGAAGTCGTTCCAGAATCTCCAAGCCCCGTTGGATCGTCCCGTCGTCTGCCGCAAAGCTGATCCGGAAGTGAGACTTCCGTTCGCTGAACACCGAACCCGGAATGATCAGTAAATTGTTCTCGATCGCTTTGCTGACAAACGCGTCGCCGTTTTCAATCGGGGCCTGAGGGAAGATGTAGAATGCGCCGCCCGGCTTAACCACGTCGAATCCCCGCTCGACCAGACCGCGATAAATCTGATCCCGTTTCTTACGATACGCGTCGATTCGGGGGGAATGGTCCATTTCGAGGGCCTTGACGGCCGCCTTCTGGGCGAAGGACGGCGCGCAGACGAAGGTGTATTGCTGGAGCGTGTTCATCTCGTTCAGCAGATTTTTCGGACCAGCCGCAAATCCTACGCGCCATCCGGTCATCGCCGCCATCTTGGAGAACCCATTCAACACGATGGTGTTTTCGTAGAGACCTGCCATCGTGCAGGGAGGATCATCGTAATGAAACTGATCGTAGATGTCATCGCTGATGACCAGGAGATTGTGGGTACGCGCCACCTCCGCGAGGTCGCGCATTTCCTGCAACGTCAGCGTTACCCCGGTTGGATTGGACGGCGAATTGACGATCAGCACCTTGGACTTGGGCGTAATCACTCGCTCGACAGCTTCTGCCGATAACTTGAAGTCGGGATACGTATCCACCATTCGGCAAACGCCGCCGATTAAATTGGTGAGGTGTTTGTACATGACGAAATACGGATCGCCGAAGATTACTTCGTCGCCAGGATTCACGGTGGCCAACAAGGCGAGAAACAATCCGCCCGACACGCCGGACGTAATCATGACGTTCTCCAGGGGCGTGCCGAACCGGCGCTGGTAATAGCTCGACGCCGCCTCGCGAAGTTCCTCGATACCCCAGGTCTGAGTGTACTTGTTGAAACCGCCCCGTATTTGATCGATGGCGACTTCTTTGATCGCATCGTCCACGTCAAAATCCGGCTGGCCAATACTCAGATTGACCGGATTCTCCAGCGTCGCCGCCAGCGCAAACACTTTCCGGATACCGCTCGAGTCAATCTTGCCCATCCGATCCGCGCGAAAACTCATGAACCCTCCTTCCAAATACGGCGAAACCACACATAGGCCCGGATCGTATCATATGACCGCCCATGAAAAGCGAATGATAGCGTAGGAAGATCGCTTTGAGTCCGGGGTCTGGTCAGCCGGACTCCGGTGGGCTTTTTTCGAGTTGACGGAGTAACGCGTCGAGATCGATCCGTGCGAGAGTGGTTGCACGGTCGGCCGTCGCATAGGGCAAATACAAATACTGACCATGGATCATCCCGCCACACGAATACACCACGTTGGGCACGTAGCCGTCCCGTTCGTGTTCCAGGGGTTCGATCAATGGTTCGCGTAAGCGGCCGATCATGCGGCATGGATTCTCCAAGTCCAAGAGCATGGCGCCGATGCAATACCTACGCATGGGGCCGACGCCGTGGGTTAACAGCAGCCACCCGCGATCGGTTTCGATTGGGGAGCCGCAGTTCCCCACGATCATCAGTTCCCAGGGATACCGTGGTTTCGCGAGAAGTTCGGCGCTCTCCCAAAAATGAAGCATGTCGGAGTACATAATGAACAGATTCTGGCCATCGATACGCGAACACATGGCGTAGTGACCGTTGATCCTGCGCGGGAATAGTCCCATGCCCTTGTTCTGCGCACATGCGCCGTTCAAAGTATGAATCGAGACGCTGCGAAAATCCGCGGTTTCGAGCAGCATCGGTAAGATTCGATAACCGTTAAACGCGGTGTACGTGCCAAAATACCGGACGGTCCCGTCCTCCTCGACGAACCGGACGAGACGAAGATCCTCGACCCCTCGTGACTCATTCTCGCTCTGGGGGAAGATGACAACGGATGAGACATCCGCATCTGGAGCCAGCCGCAACTGATAGTTCGAACGCGCCAGCCAGCGTATACTCTCGGCCGTATCCACGAATCGCGCGAGACCCCGCGAACCGCTTCGCTTGTTTGTCAGCGCCTCCTCCAGTGCCCCCAGTGTGAAGGAGTCCTCTAATTTGCCGAGTACCGCGTCTACTATGGCCGTATCCACCGACATCTCACCCAGTTTTCGGCGGAAAAGCTCTTTGTCGTAGTGGTGATCGGGTGC
Source organism: Candidatus Hydrogenedentota bacterium (assembly GCA_963745075.1). GTDB lineage: Bacteria > Hydrogenedentota > Hydrogenedentia > Hydrogenedentales > SLHB01 > JAHDWY01. Next base: position 155,455 of record CAVUWV010000014.1, read on the forward strand.
GAGCCGCGCACGCCCCGAAAACCGTGGCGCCGGCTCGAGTTCGACCTCGTGCTGTGAATTGATGACCCCCTGACGAAACACGATGGACGATACGTGGCCCTCCCCCGTGGCGCGCAGGCTCATAACGAATCGCATGGCTCCCTCAGACACGCCCTCCTGGACGGGGTGGAGAACGATCGAGGGATTGAAGAGCGCGCAGGATTCTTGCGAGAATTCCATCGTGAAATAGCTGCCGATGAGTAGACGCCGATCTTCCGAGACCTTCTTGCGTTTGCCCAGGTTTTCGCGAACGGCGGCATAGTTTTCGCGCAATACCGTGGTAAGGTCTTCGTGACGTTCCTGCGAAACGTTCGTATACGGACGCCAGTATTTCGCGCACTTCCTCGTCCGGCATTTTCTGGATGCGTTCCAGCGCGTTTTGCATTCGCAATCCGGTCCACGGCGCGAAAGGCAATGTAATTACACGCCTATCATCGCTTTCCACTTTGAAAGACATGCGTTGCACAAGCTCTTGAGCCGCGACGCCAGAGTCTACAGCCATAGTTCTTCTCCCAATCTGCAGTCTTCGTGCCCTCGCGCCAAGAATTCTGACCGTCACCCTTCAACGCACGGCCCAACGCGGCGCACCGAAGAACCAAGTTACGGCCGACGTTTAGTTGAGCGGGAGCGGAGATGTCTCGGTCGCGTTGGCCTCCACGGTTTCCTGGTTCGCTGTCTGGTGGGGAAACTCGTTCATCGTTAATACCGCGATCAACCAGGCAACCGTTGACTCGGCGCCCTGGTTCAGATTTGCTCCATCGGTATGCAGTCCATCCCTGCACCCGCCCGTATGGTAGTCGTAGAGCTGCGCGTTGATATCGTTGCTGCCCAAGAACCATTTCAGAAACCGATTCGCCCGTTCCAGCCATCGTTCATCCCGAGAGTACCGATAGGCTTCTGCGCACGCTTGGACGAGCCCCATGGCATCGATGGGTTGCTGGTCGAACCGGGCGCGCGCGCCGTCGCGGGTCAGCCACCCATTGTTCCCAATCAGACTCGCCGTCCCGTCATCGCGCAGTTGCATCTTGCAAAGCCACTCCAGGCTGCGCAGTCCAGCCTCGAGCATCCCTTGATGGGGAATCCACTGGCCGCTGAGGATCAGCGCGTGCGGAATCTTGGCGTTGTCGTAGGTGACGATATCCTCACACCACGGCCACGCATTGTCCGCGTTCCGTTCGAATAGTTCGTAGAGGCGCTCCGACAGCGTCGCCCGCAACCGCCTCGCGAAGGTATCGCCATCAAATCGGCGTAGATGAGCGTGAATGCCAATGACGGCCGAAGCCCAGGCGCGCGGCGAACTCATGTCCTCCAGCGCTTCGAGCCCTTGGTTAAACAAGCGCGTCGTGAATGACATAACCGTATCGTCCGGCGCCAAGTCCGTCGAGATTCCCAGCGCCCGAATGGCGCGCGCGTGACACTCTTCACTGCCCATGCCGTCGAGCCATTGCCTATCGAAACTCATGAAGTTGCGGAAGCGTTTCGTTGCAGAATCGAACGCGTGATACAGAAACGCCAGATAGGTCTGTGCCAGGGGCAGCACCGAATCGTCCTTGAAAAAATGGTGGTGCAGCATCACGGCAATCAACGCGCGGGCGTTGTCGTCCGTGCAGTATCCATGGCCGCGATCCGGGATCGCGCAAATCGCGTGCTGCACTATCCCCGTATCGTCGGTTAAGGTTCGCAGGTGATCCAGGACAACGTCGGGAACGGCAAGTGTCTCCACTTTCTTGCCAGGATGAATCGCGAACGAACGGGGCTTGTGCCTCCGCTCGGCAAAGATGCCCGTGGCCAACTCGAAATAGCTGCGCCCCACCTCGCTCCAAACCATGGAACGTCCGAACATATAGGCGCGCTTCCGAATGGCGTTTCGCTCCCGATCGTCCGCCAGTAGTTCGCGAACAACCCCCGCCAGACGTTTGCCGTCCTTGAATGGAATCAGCTTGCCCCGGCCCGCCGAAAGCATCTCCTCGGCATACCAAAACGGGGTGGATACCACCGCTTTCCCTGCGCCCATGGCGTACGCCAGGGTTCCCGACGTTATCTGGGCCTTGTTCAGATACGGTGTCAAGTAAAGGTCCGCAGCGCCGATGTAGCCGCACAACTCTTCCAGGGTGACGAACCGGGTATGAAACACTACGTGGTCGCGAACGCCGACACGTTCGGCGAGACGCTCCAACGAGTCCCGGTACGCGTTCCCTTCCCGTTTGTATATATGCGGGTGGGTAGCGCCGAGTACGACATACACGACGTTTGGATGCGTTTCAAGAATGGCGGGTAATGCTTCGATGACGTATTCGGCCCCTTTGCCGGGCGACAACAACCCGAATGTAAGCAGGACCGTGCGGCCGTCGAGGCCGAATTGATCCTTGTAGAACGCCGGATCGACAAAGGGAACATCGGGGATTCCGTGGGGGATCAGTGCGATCTTCTCTGGAGGAATCTTGTACGTACGTTCAAGGATGGCGACCGCCATCTTGCTCATGACCACGAGGCGATCGCTCAGCCGGGACAATTCTTGAACGATCTTGGCCTGACCGGTTGATGGTTCCATCAGTACCGTGTGAAGCGTCGTAATAATCGGCATTCGAAGCCGGGACATTAAGTCCAGGATATAGGCTCCGTCTGCGCCTCCGAAGATGCCATACTCATGCTGGATGATGGCGATATCCACCTGATTGATATTAAGCACATCGGCGGCGATGAGGTAGTCTCGTTTCTGAAACGCACCGATTTGAAATCGCACTTCTTCGGGGTACGGATACCCTTCAGGCGTATCGTCCATCGCCAACACCAGCGTTTGACATCCGGCCGAACCCATCGCGAGTGAATCGCGCAGGTCTTTGGTGAACGTGCCTATGCCGCAACGCCGCGGCACGTACGAACCGAGTAAAGCGATCGTTTTGATTTCGTGCATATGCCTTTTTCCAACCATCTACATTCCCTTCGTCTCTATCGTCGAATCGGTTGACGGGCGGCGCGGTCCGGCTCTGCAAATCGACCCGCGCGCCTGGCGCCGGGGGTTTATGCGCCCGAGTTCGTCAATCAAAATTCGTCGATGCTTCCTTCAAAAAACATCAAGCTACCCCGGATGGTCCGGTGCTCTCCCGGTTCCAAGTCGGGGAAATGCGGATCCGCGTGCATACAGGGATGATTCCCGTTCGAGACCATCGACAGCGTGTCGTCAAACCACGTCATCGCAACCAGCCGCTCGGCCTCGTTTGACGTGGTGATCATGATCGGCAGGTCCGCTTTCCCGTTGTGGGAACGCCACCCTACACCGTAAGGGCCTTGATCGGAAGGGCATTCCGACGCCTCATCATAAGACAGCCAGCCCTTCCCGGGTACGTGGACATACTTGTTGTCCCGCGTGTAATCCGCGAACTCCTTCGCTGCACGGAGAAAGGCGCAGGTTTGGAGCGTGATGTTGCGCAACGGCGAATCGCTGCCGTTGCGAATGTGCAATTCGAGATCGGCGGTGGTGTCAGAACCCTTGGTCACCTTCCCGCCAAAAGCGACGCCATCGGACAACTCCCGCTCGTAACCGATGCCGCCGTCCACCGGTTCCCAAACTACCTTCGGCCAGTTTTCGTATACTGCCGGGGCCGCAGGATTCACATGACTCAAGAAGATCAACCCGCGATCCGTGAAGATCGCTTCCGGGAAATCCAGCCAGATATAGTCCTGGCTCGGCCACGCCGGACTCACCCACGCAATATGTTCCCAGGTGTAATGGGGCCGCCACTGCCCCGGCAGAATACGAATGCCTTTGGCAGTCGTCGCGTAGGTTTCCTCAGCCGCGCGTGCAGTACTCCCGTTCAGACCCGCCGCTGCAAGTCCGAGCGTAGCCATACCGGCAGCCCTGCAGAAGAATGAGCGGCGACTGAATGTGTTTTGAAGTAATGGATTCTGGTCGCGCATGACCATGGCTCCTTCAATCTTGCCGGAATTGTTATGATTCTTTTGGACTCCCGATGGCTCCATAGTAGTCGAATCCGCGCACAACCGAAAACTGGGGCGTGGCTGCCGGTCCATCGCGTTCATGTGGTCCACCGTGTCCATACGGTCCATCTCCAGTCCCGGAATTGAAAGGCCAACCTACCGATGGTACTCTCCGCCGTGCGGTAGCAAAGGCAAAGGCGCAGCGGAATGATGATCCGAGTACGTGCGGCAAATCGCAGAATTCCCTTGGCTGTATTCCTGGTCCTGTTCATCGCGACTGGGTGCGGTGGTCCCGCATCCAAATCGGGCGAACTGATCTATTGGCGAACCCTCACCGGCGCCGCGGGAGACGCCCAGGACGAACTGGTTCACCGCTTTAACGAAACCCACCCCGACCATCCGGTACGCGCCGAATTTCAGGGCAGTTACGGCGACCTGGCCACCAAACTCGTCGCCGCCACCGTTGCGAACGCCGGTCCCCAGGTCACGCAACTCGGAACCTTCGAGATACGCCAGTTCGCTACCTCGGGGGTGTTGCTCGATTTGGGCCCCTTCCTGAACGGTCCCGACCGGATCGACACGTCCGGCTGGCCTCCCGACCTTGCGAACGCGGGGCGGGTTGACGGTGGCACCTATTGGCTCCCCTTCAACGTCGCCGTGCCGGTCCTGTACTACAACCAGGAAGCCTTTGCCGATGCGGGTCTTGACGGTCCACCCAAAACCTGGACGGAATTTTTCGACTACGCGCGAAAGCTGACGAAGCGCGCGCCGGATGGCACGGTCGACCGCTACGGGCTCGCCCTCTGGAACATTACATGGCCGATTCTTTCCATGGTCTGGTCGGACGGCGGCGAACTCACCAATGCCGACTATTCGAACATTACCTTGAACGACCCCGTCGTGGTCCGTGTACTGACGGAACTCCAGTCCCTCGTTCGCGAAGGCGCAGCCGTGTTTCCCGACAAGGCTTCAGGCGGTCACCGGGCGGCCTTTCTTTCCGGTCGCGCGGCGATAATTCTCGATTCGCAAGATGCCTTCAGCGAAGTCTTCGACCAGTCCGTCGGCTTTACGCCCGGCCTCGCGAACTATCCTGCCGGCGCCAAAGGAAAAGTCTACGCCCCGGGAGGTGGGGGACTCACCATACTCGCCAACACCAGCGAAGCGCAACGTCCCGCCGCATGGGACTTCGTGAGGTTCATGCTTTCCCCCGAAAGCATCGCATACTACGCCCGCGAAAGTGGCTATCTTGCATTCACCAAAGAATCACGAGATGCCGCCGGCGACTTGCTCGACGATCCCCGCTACGCCATCATCCACGCCGCGTTGCCCTACCTGCGCGGCGACTTTTCCGTTAATATGTCTCCCGCGGTCCGCACCGCATTTGACGAAGCGTTCCAGCAAATTTTGGTCGAGGACACCGACGTACAAGCCACGCTGGATACGGCCGACGCCAAAGCCGAGCGAGAAGTTCGCGAAGAGGTAATCGCGCCTTGACCGAAGTACGTCTGTGCGATCAGATTAGAGGTTCCGATTCGTTTGATTTCATCTCACCGACAGCGCATTGCGCGAACGTTTCGCCGGAATTGGCGTGAGTGGTTGACCTTTCTCGCGTTCGTCGCGCCGAATCTTGTTCTGTTTGCTGCATTCACGTACTGGCCCATCGTTCATACCTTTCTGTTGAGTTTCACCAAATGGAACCTGCTCGCGCCCGAATCCGAGTGGTGCGGGCTGCGGAATTACATTGATCTGCTGACCGACCCCACGTTCTGGCGGGTCACGATGAACACGCTTGCATATGCCGTCGTCGTGGTCGGTGTCGCACAGACCTGCGCCTTCCTCCTGGCGATTCTCCTGGATTATCCGCTGCGGGGCCGGTCGATCTTTCGTACGGTCGCCTTCCTGCCGCACGTTACCGCCACGGCCGCTGCGGCCTTGGTCTGGGTCGTCGTCCTGCATCCGCAGTTTGGGCCCCTTGCCACGCTCTATAACGCGGCCGGCGTCCAAGGCCCTAACCTTTTGTCCGACGCGTCGCTCGCGCTGGTGGCCCTGATGATTGTTGGGACTTGGAGAGAAATCGGGTTCGCGTCCCTCTTCTTCCTCGCGGGACTTCAAAGTCTTCCCACCGAATGCTACGAATCCGCCGCTATCGACGGGGCGCGGCCCTGGACCCGCTTGCGGCACATCACGTTGCCCCTGATGAGCCCGGTGGTCTTTTTCCTGCTTGTCTCGGGGTTCATTGCGGCGATCAAAGCCTTCGACGTGGTGGCCATCATGACCGAGGGGGGCCCCGTGTATCCGTCTTCCAGTGTCTACGTTTACCACCTGTACAAATTGGCCTTCCGCGACTACCGCGCCGGAATGGCCTCCGCTTTCGCCATGATCTTTTTCGCCGCCACCGTGCTGGTAACCGCCATCCAGTTCCGGGCCGCCGCCCGCTGGGTGCACTACGAGAACTGATCGATCGTGTTGGCGTCACATGAGAAAGGACGACGCGGCTTTGCGATGACCGTCAAATACGTTGGAGTCGTGCTCGCCACCGGTATACTTGGCCTGCCATTTTTCTGGACGGTCATGACGTCGCTGAAAGTCGAATGCGGAACTGAGTGCGTACCCACCGTCCTGGCTGCCCGACGCGTTCGCTTGGGGGAACTATGTCAAGGCATGGCGGGCCGCGCCCTTCGGCTGGTTCTACGTAAACAGCATCGTCACGGGTTTGGCGACAACCGCGCTGCAAATCGCATTCGCCTCGCTTATGGCCTATGCCTTTGCGTGCATCCGATTCCCCGGGAAACAACTCCTCCTGCTCCTGGTCTTGGCCACCATGATGATTCCGGACGAAATGAAGCTCGTACCGAACTACTTGCTGCTGAATAAGTTTGGGTGGATTGACACCTACTGGGCCCTGATCGTGCCGCCTATTGCCTATGCGTTCCCTGTATTCGTGCTCTACCAACAGTTCCGCACAATTCCCCGCGCCCTGCTGGATGCCGCCAAGGTGGACGGCGCCAGCCATTTTCGCATCGTGTGGCAGGTCGTACTCCCCGTGAGCCGGCCGGTCCTGATCGCAGTTACCCTGGTGTCTTTCCTAGGCCGCTGGAACGATTATCTCTGGCCTTTGGTCGTCACCAACTCGGCCCGGATGCGTACTCTCCCGATCGGATTGGCCTACCTCAAGAAGCAGGCGGAGGAGGGCACAACCCCTTGGAATCAAATGATGGCAGCCGCCATTTTCGTTGTCATTCCGATCGTAATTCTGTACAGTATATTGCAGAAGCAGTTTGTTGCTGGCATCACCAAAGGTGCCGTGAAGGGGTAGGTTCCCATTGGAACGGCAGGAAGGGGAAGTACGCCGTGTACGGCATGAGATTCTTCAAAGGGTTCATCGGGGCGCCCAATCGCGTGGGTTCGATCGTACCCAGTTCCCGCGAACTCGCGACGGTTGTTGTTCAAGCAGCTAAGGTCCCCGAGGCCAAGGTGGTCGTCGAATTCGGCCCCGGAACCGGTGCAATCACCGAGCAGATTCTTCCCTTCCTTCAGCCAGGCGCAACGTTTTTCGGCATGGAGATCAATCCGGACTTTGTCAAAGTCTTGAAAAAACGCTTCCCCGCAGTCCAGGTATTCGAAGATTCTGCCGCAAATACACCCGGGTACCTGGCCCAACTCGGCGAAACCCACTGCGACAGCATCGTGTCCGGGCTTCCCTGGACCGTCTTTAACGATCGGCTGCAGGATGAACTGCTGGACGCGATTGTCGCGTCCCTCCGGCCCGGTGGTACTTTCGCAACCTATACGTATATTCACAGCACGGCAGTGCCTTCCGGGAAGAAATTCCGGAAAAAACTCAAACGCCGGTTCAGCCAGGTCGGCGAAACCGGCATTGTCTGGAAGAATGTGCCCCCCGCCATGGTCCTGTGGGCGCAGAAGTAGCCGGAACCGTTTCCGAATTCCTTCACAATTCAAAGGGGCGAACGGTATGTCCAAGAAAGCGTTGATGGTATGGGGCGGCTGGGAAGGCCACGAACCCCTGCCGTGCGTCGAACGTTTTGTTCCGGTGCTCGAGCGGGAAGGCTTCGCCGTCGAAGTCTCCAACAGTCTGGATTCCTTCCTGGATGCCGAAGGTCTGGCCGGACTGAACCTTATCGTTCCCTGTTGGACCATGGGTACACTCACTTCAGATCAAATCAAGGGCCTGATGAGCGCCGTTCGCGGCGGGGTCGGTTTGGCCGGCTGGCACGGCGGTATGTGTGACGCTTTCCGGGACGATGTGGACTACCAGTTCATGACCGGCGGACAGTTCGTCGCACACCCCGGCGACATCATCGACTACACAGTTAACATCACCGCCCCCGCCGATCCCGTCGTTGCGGGGCTGCGTGATTTCAAAATGCATTCCGAGCAATACTACATGCACGTCGACCCGTCGAACGAAGTCCTGGCCACGACGGTCATTTCCGGGATCAACGCGCCATGGACGAAAGGCTGCATCATGCCCGTCGTGTGGAAGCGATCCTTTGGCGACGGCCGCGTGTTCTATTCATCCCTGGGTCATGTTGCGGCGGATTTTGACGTTCCGGAATGCTTCGACATCATGTGGCGCGGTATGCTTTGGGCGAGCAAGTAGGAGGAAGTAACCGTTGGAACCCGTAAAGTGCGGCGTCATCGGGTGCGGAAACATTTGCGACATCTACTTTCAAGGCGGAAAGCGCTTCGAGAGCATCGAGATCGTCGCGTGTGCCGATCTCATCAAGGAACGGGCCAAGACGAAGGCGAAGGAACACAACATTCCCCGGGCGCTACCGGTTGACAAATTGCTCAGCGACCCCGAGATCGAGATTGTCATTAACCTCACCCTGCCGGACGCCCACGGCGACCTCGCCATCGCCGCCCTTCAAGCGGGCAAGTCCATTTACAACGAGAAACCCCTGGCGGTGACCCGCGAACAGGCCCGTCAAATGCTCGACTTGGCCAAAGAAAAGGGGCTTCGCGTTGGCTGCGCGCCCGATACGTTCCTGGGCGCGTCGATCCAAACCTGCCGCAAGATTATCGATGACGGGTGGATCGGCGAGCCTGTCGCCGCTACCGCCTTCATGATGGAACACGGCCACGAGCATTGGCACCCGAATCCAAGTTTCTTTTATCAAGCGGGCGCCGGTCCCATGTTCGATATGGGACCTTATTACCTTACGGCGTTGTGTTCGCTGATAGGCCCTATTCGTCGCGTCGCCGCGTCCACACGCATTGTTTTTCCCGAGCGGCTCGTCACGAGTCAGCCCAATCGCGGATCGCGCATCAAAGTCACAACCCCGACCCACCTCGCCGGTATCGTTGACTTTCATAACAAAGCTATCGGGACAATGATCGTCAGCTTTGACGTGTGGGGACACCATCTCCCGCACATTGAAATCCACGGTACCGAAGGTTCCATGTCGGTTCCCGACCCCAATTGTTTCGGCGGTATCATCACCGTGAAACGTGGCAGGGAAGGGGAGTGGAAGGAAATGCCCTACACGCACGGCTACTCGGAGAACAGCCGGGGATTGGGCGTGGCCGACATGGCCTATGCCTTACGCTCCGGACGGCCGCATCGCGCCAGCGGGGACCTGGCCTACCACGTCCTCGATGTCATGCACTGCTTCGATGAGTCGTCGATCACGGGGCAACATGTGGAAACGGAACAACCGTGTCCTCGTCCCACGCCGCTGCCCATCGGTCTGTTGGACGGTACGCTCGATCCGTAAATGCGTCGCCCGATGACGTCACCAGCGTCGGCCTTCCAGCGGATGTCCCCTTCGTCTCAATTCCTTGCGACGGTACCGGTGCCGGATCGACCGGGGGCCTTGGTGAGGGCGACATTGCGTCCATGATGAAACCGAGCAGCAGAAGCAGCGCCGCGAGGATAAACGCTCCGGCAATCAATCCGATGAACATAAACCGTAATCGCCGTTCCCGCGCGTGGTCAACATTGTAAGGGTTGGCGTCGGCAGAAATCGGGGCTGCGCCACTTTCCGGCAACTTCTCGTCCATACTTCTCCTTTACGACGTGGCGCGATCAGATTCGTTTCCGAATGCGAATGAAACCGGAAACCACTCTCGTCAGTAGCAACCCGATGCAAATCCATAACACGGCGTTCAAGGATCCGGGAAGCCAGTAGGATTCAACCAAAACCCATGCATACACTAAAAAGCGTGGCCGGAACAACCAGGAATAGGGGACATCGAGAAAATTCCGCGCCATGGCGAACAAGACGACCACCGTGTACGTCACGATATAGAGCGCCCCGGAGAACATTCCCGCGTCGCCTGTGTACATCAGGGTCAACGTTGACGCGGCAATCACGGTCTGGTCCGCCATGCTGTCCGTGAACGACCCACTGCGCGATGCTACGCCCAAATGGCGGGCCAACGGCCCATCGAGCCCATCCAGCACCACATGAAGCGCCAGCGCCGCCAACGCCCACGGTACGGAATAGAAATACAACAGACAAAACGCCAACCCGGCGATCAATGACAACACCGTCAAATGATCCGGCCGCAAACCAGTCTTCGACATCAGCCGCAATGCTGGTCCAAACGCCTCGCCGCGCATGCGCTGCGTGTACTCCATCCAACGCCGTTCGCCCCCGGAATAGCAGTCGGCTTTCTGATCTTTACTCGATGCCATCACTTGTCCCCGGTCACGCGCCACTATACGGTCTGGTGTAAATCGCGCGCAAACTGATCGCACCCTAGGCACCGGCACTGAATCGCGTAGGATACATCTTACTAGGACGCTTCGGAAGGTCGCCCGGGCTTCAAGAAGCTGGAAAGCCATCCACTCAAATGGTTCAGCGGTGAAAACTAGACGGTCGGCACTTAGTCCGGGGTATAGGTCCTCGCCACCATTGGAGTCCACCACAACCGCTTCGGCATTGTTGGGTCCTCCTTGGCTTCGTCTAAAACTTAATCAGCGTGTCCACCCCGACATACGTTGCATCATCACTATCCGAACCGCCGTTGAACTCCAGACCGTTGCTGTATATGAAGTTGCCCTTCTCGAGGTCCCCGTCGGCGAAAAGGTGCTCCACCACCAGCCGGAACACAAGATCCTCCGAATAATGGTAATGAAGATCGATACTCGCGATGGTGCCGATACCATTCCCCGCTGACTCAGTGAGGAACGGCAGTGCTGGCGCTACCGGGATTCGAAACGCCCCGGCCGAAACCATTCTCGGCATATCAAACGTTTCGTTCACCCAATACTTCATGAGAGTCGCCGTGACCGTAACCGCGTCGATTGGCCGCAGGTTAGTCCCCACGCGAAGCTGGCTGAAGTTCGAAGCATTGCGGTCCTGACCGAACAACTCACCGTACTTCGTCTCGCTAAAGAGTCGATTGAACGATACGCTCGCCTCGGGCCGATCGAAGGGATTGATCCAATCCAAGAAACTGAGATCCCGATTATCTTCACCCCCGAAGTACGCGCCACCAACAAAGACGCGCGGGTGCCATGCAACGTCAAACGCATACCCAATTTCGAGATCGCCGGCCCAGGAATCGAAGCGAGCCCCGGTATCGCCGTATCCAAATGGAGAGAACAGATGACCGATGCTATCCGCGGTGCCGGTCTGGTAGGCGGCTTCGAGCGCGTAGTCCAGCGCGTCAAATTCACCTTCCGCGCGAATTCCGAACGTGTGCAACTCGGTGGGATCGTAATCGTCTACACCGGCCCAGTTATCGAGCCGTTCGATGGGGGCGATGAAATTGGTGTCGTTCAGGGATCGCGCGTCGCGAACGAATAACCAGTACGCCATGAACTCGTGATTAGCGATCCCCGTGTAGGTTGCGTTCAGTCCGTAGAATTCGACATCGCCATCCTGTTCGTAGATCCCGTCCTCGGAAAGGACCGTCCACCATCCGTCAACGGTGAACGGTTCGCCCATGTACGTGAGCCGCACGCCGTCAAAGGCAAACTCGTCGGTGCTATGCTTCTTGCCAACCAGCCACCCGTCCCCAAGCTCGATCTGTTGCCGACCTACGCGGAGTTGAAGTGGCACCCCAAACATTTGATGAACTTCCACGTAACTTTGGAGAAACTCTATGTCGCTTGACGTGTCCGCGCGAACGTCGGCGCCCGTTACATAGTCCGAACGAAAATTCTTTCCCCAGGTCTCCCGGCTGAACAGATCGACCTGAGCACTTACGTTGCCGGTGAAGTCCGCCCGGAACTGAAGCTTCGTGTTCTGCTCGAACCGCATCTTGTCGTTACTCTTGTCATCCCAAGCCAACTCGCTGGCCGTACCGTAAGGGCCGACGGCCCGGCCCGGGAGAAAGAAGTCGGGAATCCGTACCTCGGGTTCCCCGTCGACGAACATGTTTGACCAGTACCGCGCCCGAATCCGGAGTTGGCCACCCACATTCACGTCTTGCAATTCCCCCGCCGCCACCGTTACACAGATCAAGGACACGACGATCGACAGTAACCGTTTCATCAATATGATTCTCCGTCGCGCGGTACCGATCCGCACCCGCACTCCATGCCAGTCTTGGCTCCCGATGACCTCGATACCCCGCCAGAGGCTAACCATTGTTTGTTAGAACAGTATTAGCTCGGCCGCTCGGGAATCCGGCGAAAGTGGCGCGGAAGACGTGCCCTGCTGGAAAGACCCGATCTCCCTGAAGATTCCACGTCGTGTGATTTCCAGTGTTGCTGTTCGACACGTCCTTACACTAACTTAACATTGTTAGGGTACACTTCGCCCCGGTTAGGGGATTTCCGGTCCGATTCAGGAGCGAATCATGGCACGCGAAAGTATTTTGGTCGTGGACGACGAGGAGGACATCCTCGAGCTGGTTAACTATAACCTGGCGAAGGCGGGGTACAAGGTCACTTGCGTAGCGACGGGAGGCGAGGCGGTGAAGTCCGCGCGCCAGGTGATCCCCGACCTCGTCGTGCTGGACCTTATGCTGCCGGGTCTCGACGGCCTCGAAGTGTGCACGCTGCTCAAGAACGACCCCAAGACCAGCGATGCGGCCATCATCATGCTCACGGCCCGCGGCGAAGAAGCCGACGTGGTCCGGGGGTTGGAATTAGGCGCGGACGACTACATTACGAAACCCTTCAGCCCGCGAATTCTATTGGCCCGGATCCGGGCGGTATTGCGCCGTCGCGAGACGGAAGCGATGGAAAAATCGTCCGTCCTGCGCGTGCACGATCTTGTAATTCATCCCGGGCGCCATGAACTACTTGTCCAAGGCAAGCCCATCGATCTAACCTACACCGAGTTCCGGGTGCTCTATTGCCTGGCGCGCCGGCCCGGTTGGGTGTTTACCCGTTCGCAGATCGTGGATATGGTGCGCGGCGCCGGCTATGCGGTAACCGACCGGGCGGTCGACGTTCAGATCGTAGGGCTCCGGAAGAAGCTCGGCGAACGGGGGAGCTATATCGAAACGGTGCGCGGCGTCGGCTACCGCATGAAGGAGTAAGTATTCTTGCCTCGTAAGCGGCTCATCTGGCAGCTCTTCCCGCTGTTTGTCCTGGTGGCCGCCGGTTCCCTGGTCTTGGCGGCCTTCTATGCAACGCACACCATGACCCGTATCTACCAGGCGCAGCGAAATGCCGACCTTGAAGCCCGCGCACGGCTTATCGCACCCATCGTTCGAAAGGCGCTGCAAACCGGTTCGACCGAAGACCTGGAGCCGCTTTGTAAACGGCTTAGCGAAGCTGCGTCTGCCCGTGTCACCGTCATACTGCCATCCGGCAAGGTCCTCGCGGACTCGGACCATGATGTCGAGACCATGGACAATCACGCCGACCGCCCGGAAGTCGTGGAAGCGCTGCGTGGGGAGGTCGGCGGGTCGACGCGTTATAGCCATACGCTGCGGACCGACCTGAGTTACGTGGCCATGCCCATCCACAGGGACGGCGCCATTACGGGCATCGTGCGCATCGCCGTACCGGAACCCAGCATCGGCTCGGCAGTGCGGACCATCTCGATGGAAGTGGCTACCGGAATTGGGCTCGTCGTGCTGGTAGTCACCGCGCTGAGCCTCATCGCCACGCGCTCGGTAACCCGGCCCGTAGAACTCCTGCGGCGCGGCGCGGAACGCTTTGCCAAAGGCGATCTGGAGGCCCGGCTCGCCATACCGAATACGGCCGAACTCGGGCTCCTCGCCAACACCATGAACACTATGGCAACCCAACTCGAGGACCGTATCCATGCCGTTGAACGTCAACGCAACGAGTTGCAGGCCGTTCTGTCAAGCATGGTCGAGGGCGTCGTCGCCTTCGACAGCAACGAGCGGGTGATTAGCGTGAACCAGGCGGCGGCCGACATCTTCACGATCTCGCGCGAGCACGCACTGGGTCGCGTCATCCACGAGGTCTTTCGAGACGTCGACCTCCAGCGTTTTGTTGCGTCTATCCTGGAAACCGGAGAGGCCCAGCTCGGCAGCATCGTGCTGGAACACCGCGGAGAAGAGCATCTGCGTTTGCAGGGGGCAGCGCTCCACGATGCCCAGGGAAACCGCATCGGCGGGCTTGTCGTGCTGCATGACATCACACGCCTTCATCGGTTGGAGGCCGCCCGCCGCGATTTCGTCTCCAACGTCTCCCACGAACTCAAGACCCCCATAACGGCAATTAAAGGGTATGTCGAAACCCTCCAGGACGGCGCCTTGGAGGAGCCTGATGCAGCCCACAAATTCTTGGGGATCATCGAAAGGCAAGCCGATCGACTTTCCGCCCTGATCGAAGACCTGCTCCGGTTGAGCCGCTTGGAACAGAATGCGGAGGATGAGCGGCTGCCCTTGGAAGAAGGATCGGTTCGCGATGTGCTTGAACGGGCCATTCAAACCTGTGAGCCTGCCGCGTCCACCAAGAATATGGATGTGCAACTCCGGTGCGACGGCGCGCTGGTCGTTCGCATGAACGCTCCGCTCTTGCAGTTAGCCGTCGAGAACCTTCTTGAAAACGCCATTAAATACAGCGATGACGGCAAGCAAGTCCTTGTGGAAGCGACGCGGGAGAACGCCGCGGTCGTGATATCCGTTTCCGACCATGGTTGCGGAATCGAACAGGAGCACCTGCCCCGCATTTTCGAACGCTTCTATCGCGTGGACAAGGCCCGAAGCCGCAAACTCGGCGGGACCGGGCTCGGACTCGCCATCGTGAAGCACATTGTCCGCGTCCACGACGGGCAGGTTAGCGTAGACAGCACACCACGCAAGGGCAGTACGTTTCGTGTTCAGTTGCCCGCCGGTCCCGACTTCGACCGTCGTTTCTCCCCGCCCACTGCGTAACCCCGGAAGATCGAGCGGCTAACACGTTCCTAACAACCGCCACATAAACTAGGAACGCAGGATTTGGCGATCCGGTCAATCCATTCAAACGATGCGGAAGGGATCACCATGAAGGTCACCGGTATACGTACAACTATCGCAATGCCAACGCTCCTTATCGCCACGTTGCTGGTGTCGGCCTGCGGACCCCGCGGTAGTCAAGGCGGGGCTGGTGGTTCAGATAACGCGATCACGATCAAGGGTTCCGACACCATGCTTCACCTCGTGACCGCCTGGGCCGATGGTTTTATGAAGAAACGCCCGGAAACGGCGGTATCCGTCACAGGCGGCGGTTCCGGGACTGGCATCGCGGCGCTATTGAACGGCACCACCAACATTTGTGCCTCCTCCCGCGATGTCAAGCCGGAAGAAAAGCAGATGGCGGAACAGAAGGGGATGCACCTCGTTATTACCCCCGTCGCGCGCGACGCGATTACCGTAGTTGTCAATTCCAAGAATCCTGTGAGCGAGTTGACACTTGAACAACTCAAGAAGATCTTTACCGGAGCCTACAAAACCTGGGACAAGGTCGGCGGGCCCGCCGAACCCATCGTTGTCCTTTCCCGCGAATCCAGTTCCGGCACGTACGCGTTTTTTCTCGAACATGTGTTGAAAAAGGAAGATTACACCCAGGATGCCCTGTTACTCCCAGCCACATCCGCCGTGATTCAGAGTGTGACCGATTCACCCTGGGCCATCGGCTACGTTGGTCTCGGTTATGCAGAAGACGCGGGCGACGCGGTCAAGATGATTTCCGTGAAGACCGATGATGCTTCGCCTGCCGTCGCGCCGTCTACCGAGTCGGTGCTCTCCGGGGAATACTCGATCGCGCGTCCACTGAATCTGGTGACCGGCAGCGAGCCGATGGGGACGATCAAGGACTTTATTGATTACAGCCTGTCCCCGGACGGGCAGACGATCGTGGCCGACACGGGGTACGTAAAGGTCAAGTGAGTGGTGCTGCGAGACTGGAAAGAACGGATTATCGGGCGTATTCTGCTGGCCTGCGCCTCGACGAGTATTCTCATCGTGGTGCTGATCTTCCTTTTCCTCTTCCGCGAGGCGGCTTCCTTCGTGCGCGATCCGGGGTTGAGCGCGTTACTGGCAACGAAATGGGTTCCCGCCTCGTTCCAGGATGTCTCTTTCGGATTGCTGCCCTTGGTGACCGGTTCCTTACTGGTCACATCGATCGCTACCGTCCTGGCCATTCCATTCGGCGTGTGCGGCGCCGTCTACATCGCGGAGATCGCCGGACCTCGTGAACGCGAAGTCCTCAAGCCTTTTATCGAACTCGTCGCGGGAATCCCATCCGTTGTACTCGGTTTCTTCGGGCTGGTCGTCGTTGCCCCGTCGGTCAAGACGGTCTTCGGTCTCGACAGCGGGCTAACCGCATTGACCGGCGGGCTGCTCTTGGCGCTGATGGCCGTGCCCACGATCATCACCATTTCCGAAGACGCTATTCGCAGCGTTCCCCGCGCCTACAAGGAGGCATCCCTGGCGCTCGGGGCCAACCGGGTCCAAACCATTTTCAAAGTGGTCGTGCCGGCCGCACTGTCGGGGATCATCGCCAGCATCATGTTGGGCATGGGCCGCGTCATCGGCGAGACGATGGCCGTGATCATGGTCACCGGCAACGCGGCCAAGGTCACCTTGTCGCCATTCTCATCCGTGCGAACTATGACCGCCACCATCGCCGCGGAGATGGGGGAGGTCGTCTTCGGCAGTCCGCACTATGCTGCACTTTTTTGGGTCGGCATTGTCCTTCTGGTCGCGACGTTCATTCTCAACGTCATCGCCATGCGCGTGTTGAAGAAGTATCAGAGGGCCTGATGACGACGTCGCCGTCCGAAAGAATGGTGATCTGGATCGTGCGGGCAATCACCTATTTCATGGTGCTCGTCGTGGGGTATATCCTGCTCGATATCATCATAAAGGGCATGGGCGTCGTGAATTGGACCTTCCTCACGACGGCTCCCACGGTGGATGGGCGCGGCGGCGTGTTTCCCGCGCTGATCGGAACCTTATGTCTGGTCACGGGAACGATCGCCGTGGCGCTTCCGCTCGGGATGGCCAGCGCAATCTATCTGACGGAGTACGCTCGCCAGGGACGATTCACCGGAATGATACGCCTCGCCATCGTTACCCTGGCCGGCGTGCCGTCGATTGTGTTCGGCTTGTTCGGCCTTGGCCTCTTCGTTCTATTCCTTAATTTCGGCACCAGCATCATCGCGGGAAGTCTCACTTTGGCGTGCATGATTCTTCCCACCATCATTGTATCCAGCGAGGAAGCCCTCCGGGCCGTCCCGCAGGCATTGCGCGAAGCCAGTCTCGCGCTGGGAGCGACAAAATGGGAAACGATCCGCAAGAACGTGCTACCGTACGCCATTCCCGGGATGCTCACGGGGAGTATACTTGGAGTCGGTCGCGCGGCAGGCGAGACGGCGCCGATTCTGTTGACGGTCGCGGCGTTCTATCTGCCCCGGCTGCCGCACTCCATATTCGACCAGGTAATGGCACTTCCATATCACCTGTACGTCCTGTCGACCCAGTACACGGACCCGAAAGTCGTCCGCCCCACGCAATACGGAACGGCGCTCGTACTGCTGATGCTGGTCCTGGGACTGAACATAGGCGCGATCGCACTTCGGATACATTTCAGAAAGCGGTACCGATGGTAGAAGCAGGCACAGCATACGTCAGCGCGAAACAACTCAAACCCAAGGTTTCCGTCACCGGCCTGAATTTCTACTACGGCCCGACGCAGGCACTTTTCGACATCACCATGGACATCCCCGATCGTCAGGTTACCGCCCTGATTGGCCCGTCCGGCTGTGGGAAATCGACTTTCCTGCGTACGCTGAACCGGATGAACGAAATCATCGGGGACACGCGTCTCGAGGGCAAGGTCACGATAGACGGACAGGACATCTACCGCAACGGGATGGATGTCGTTTCCCTCCGCAAACGGGTCGGCATGGTCTTTCAGAAGTCGAACCCCTTTCCCAAATCAATCTTCGAGAACGTCGTCTACGGCCCCCGGATTCACGGCGTGAGAGACCGGTCCGAACTGGCGAGAATTGCCGAGCAGAGTCTCATTCGCGCGGGCCTTTGGGAGGAAGTCAAGGATCGCCTCACCAAGAGCGCCATGGACCTCTCGGGCGGCCAGCAACAACGGCTCTGCATTGCCCGGGCGTTGGCTGTCGACCCGGAGATTCTGCTGATGGATGAGCCGGCCTCCGCCCTCGACCCCAAAGCAACGGCTCGAATCGAGGACTTGATTGGTGAGTTGCGCGACGAGTACACAATCGTTATCGTGACGCACAACATGCAGCAGGCGGCCCGCGTCTCCGATCGCACCGCGTTCTTTTTTGAAGGCAGTTTGATCGAGTTCGGCGAAACCCAGGTGATGTTCACCAATCCCGCTGAACACAAGACCGAAGAGTACATTACGGGCCGCTTCGGTTGAGAGGCGGGAACGTCTATTGTCCATCCACATGCAGCGCGAAACCCAACGCCTGAAGAAGAATATCCTGTCTCTCAGCGCCATGGTCGAGCAGAGCGTGGCGAAGGCCGTCCGCGCCCTACGCGAACGCGACCAGGAACTCGCCCGCCAAGTCATCGCGGCGGACATCGAAATCGACGAGCTTGAGGTCGACATCGAAGAGGAATGTCAGAAGATCCTGGCGCTCCATCAACCCGTTGCGCATGACTTACGCTACATCATCGCGGTGCTCAAGATTAACGCCGAATTGGAGCGCATTGGCGATGCAAGTGTGAACATCGCCGAACGGGCCGTCGTCCTCAGCGAAACCGCTCGCGTCGATATTCCGTTCAACTTCACCGGGATGGCGGAAAAGGCTAGGGCCATGCTTCAGCACAGCATCGACGCCCTCGTCAATCAGGATCCGCAATTGGCCTACACGGTCATCGCTGCCGATGACGAAATCGACGCCATCAACCGGGAAATGTACGACCAGGTCAAAGACGGGATACGCAACCATCCGGACCAACTGGAAGCGTTGATTCACCTCCTAAGTGTGTCCCGCCACCTGGAACGGATCGGCGATCACGCCTCCAACATCGCCGAAGATGTCATCTATCTGACCAAGGGCGACATCGTCCGCCACAAGACGGAAGAGTACTTGTCGAAGGTTCAGGAGCCTGAGAACGAAGACGCACCGTCTGCGTGACCCTCGCGTTAACCGGCGATGATCGAAACGCCTTTGTAGATCACCATACACAGAATCGCCACAAAGGGAACTGTGATCAGCCACGACGCGAACACCGATTTAAGCGTTCGCGTGTCCACCGCCGTCAACCCGCGAGCGAGTCCCACGCCGATGATCGCGCCGACGAGCGTGTGCGTCGTCGAGATCGGGAGCCCCATGCGCGAGCAAGCCAGCACCGTCATTGTTGCGCCGATATCCGCCGCCACGCCACGCGACGGCGTAATCTCCGTAATCTTGGTGCCGATGGTTCGCATGACGCGGTACCCGTACGTCGCCAACCCCGTAACAATCCCCGCGCCACCCAGCGCAAGGACCCACGGCGACACACCGACTTTCAGTGCGACCGTGTTGGTCCGTACAATATCGACCACGCCCGCCAGGGGGCCCACGGCGTTGGCCACGTCATTCGCGCCGTGCGCGAACGCGACGGAACAGGATGTAATGACGACCAGAATGGCGAATACACCCTCGACTTTCCGGAGCTGAATCCCGATGTCCGCTTCGCTGTTTCCGTGCCATACTCGGCGCACGGCGTAGTACGAAACCACGGCTGCCACCAAGCCGATGACGGCGCTGACAGCGCTGGCTTGAATCACGTTCAGGTTGAGGCTCAGGTTGGATAGACCCTTGTAAATCGTTGACAACGACACAATCCAGAACGTCGCGAACACACATAGGGGCACGCCGTTCAGCGCGGCCTTGAGCGGTTGCGGGCGGGCCAGAATGAACGTTGATATCAAACGAAATATCACGTATCCCAGGACCCCCCCGACAACCGGTGAAATGAACCAACTGGCGACGATTCGGACCAGGGTCCCCCAGTGAATTTCCCCGACGCCCGCCTCGAGAATCCCAAACCCCGTGATTGCTCCGACAATGCTATGGGTGGTCGAGACCGGCATTCCCCAAAACGACGCCACGTGGAGCCACACGGCAGCCGCCACGAGCGCGCATACGAGCCCCAATGCCAGCGTCTTTGGTTCGCCCACAAAAACCGTGGTGTCGATGATTCCTTTACGAATCGTGTCGGTGACGTGGCTGCCAACCAGGAAGGCCCCCGCAAACTCGCAGATCGACGCGAGGATCACCGCCCCCGCGATGCCGACGGCGCCCGATCCGACGGCATCCGCCATCGAGTTCGCGACGTTGTTCGCCCCTATCGTCCAAGCCATGTAGAATCCAAATATAATGGCCGCTATTAACAGGATTTCCATGAGGAACCCACCTACTCCTTCCGCACGAGGAACGCTACTTGCGACTTCCGATGATTTGACGAAGATACTTGGCGGTCTTCTCTGCACTGTTCGCAATGGAACTCAGCGTATGACAGTACTTGTCGAGGAACATCAAAGTGATTGGATCGATTTCACCCTCCATGTCGTACGCGCGCGTCGAGAATACCCGCTGTAACTTGTCCGCTTTCCACTCCTCCTGGCCGATTTCTTCGATGTTCTCGAAGAATTTCTTCGCTTCTTGGCCCACAAACGCGGATTCCGCCAGGACCGAAAGCTCTTCGCAAAGATTGAGCAAGTGTTCGCTGACTCGGACGACCTGCTCGACAAAGGCTAGAAAGTCCTCTTGCAGCGCTTCCGGCATGCGGGTTCTTCGGATGCGCAACACCACGGCGAAGTCCTCCGCCGCGTCCGCTACGTTGTCCTGGTAGGTGAGGAACTTCAGGAACTCGTAGCGGCCGACCGAGAGCATGTATACGGAGGACATGGCCTCGCGAACGTTCGCTTTGATCTGGTCCGCTTCGTACTCCGTTTGTGACATCTCGTGGTGCAGTTTCTTGATGCCTTCATAGTCTTCCTTGAGCAGTGCCTCCGCCAGAGGGCGTAACAACAGCACGCACGAGTGGACTTTCCGCGTGTGTTCCAAGACCAGGCTGAATGGAGAGCGACCGAAAAATCGCTGAATCATGCCCATCGGGATTTCCTCCTTGAAATCTCTGCCCGGCACCCAAAAAGGGCCCCCAAAGTGGTGTCAGAGATTGGTTTTGAATGCCCCCTGCCGGCAGTGAATATCGGATTGCTGGCCCCGGCATACCGCAAGGCAAGTGACCCGTGAGAAGCATACCGAATCGCACGGATCTTCGCAAACCATTTGCTCGCAGATTTCGTATTCGTGAGGCCGGCTACCGTGAACTCCCCCGCAGGTCTCACCGTCCAATCAATTCGTCTGTTGAATTGGCACCCCAAGTTGCGGTGAGAAATGCCCCCGAGAAAAATTGCGCGTACACGGCTGAGAATTCCGGGCTACGATCCGTTTGCGCCGCTGGGGATGATGGGGAGTCCGCCCGGCGGAACCCCGGGGATAGGCGTTCGCTCCTGGATCGGCACGAGGGGCGGTGCGGGTGCCGTTACCTCTTGCGTTTGATTGCCGAAGGTGTCGTCGTACCATTCCAGCCAGCGCTCGCGCTGCAATCCGTGCGGCATACCGGTAATCACTTCCAAGGCTTCGATCGCGGGCTGTACGAATCCGGAACGCGCCCGTACCAGCCCGATGAGAAAGTGGACAGTCGACACGTCCCCCGCCAGGCCCAAATCGCGAATCACCTCGCGTTTCACCCGGCGATCCGGATCTCCGTTGGGCGATGCGGCGTCGGTCAATAATCCCAGGGCTTCCGGTCCTCCGATGCGGGCGATGGCATAGTACGCGGGAACTCGAACGTTCGGATCGGTATGCCGGACCATGTTTATCAGGGTCGGCAACGCACCCGGATCGTCGATCGCGGCAATCGCGTTCGCGGCGTACACCGACAACACGGGGTCATCCCCCCAAACCTTTTCCGCCAGAGGTTCCACGGCCCGCCGGCTGCCGATTCGGCCAAGACCGTAAGCGACCGCTACCCGTTCGTCGCGGGTGGTGTCCGGCGCGTCCAGCATTTGTAGCATTCCGGGCTCGAGCACCGACCGCAATGACGGCAGCACGTCATTGACCGCTGCAACGACCGGTGCTTGCCCCCAAGCCAGGACCGCCGTTACTGCATCTGTCACGGCCTTCGGATCCACGTGGTAGAGCGTTTCCAGTGCACGCTCCCGAACCTCCTCGTTCGGGTCCGCGAGACTGGCGATCGCGAATGGCACGAATTCCGCATTTCCAGAACCAGCCAGACCTTCCAATGCGCGCATTCGAGATTGCGGATCGTCGGACAGCGCCATCGCTGCGAGGGGACTTTGCGCCATTTCCCGGGATAACGTCAATGGACGCCAGAGGAGCCGATCGCGCCGACGCGCGGCCTGTGCCATGTCATCGTTGTCGGTGTTTTCGGACGGCGGCGCCTCGTTGACGTGCGGCGCAGCGGCGATCTCATCTCCCCACGCCGGGGCAATGACAAATGGAATCCATTTGATTCCCATGACACCCGCCAGCGAAAGCGCACAAGTGATAATAAGAAGTCGGACACTGAACACTTCTGTCTCCTCGCCAAAACCGTACTTCGTTGGAAGGATTCTCCTCAAATACTCCGAGGCAAGTCAATGTCGTTTTCCATTTTTCCCGAGGGCCGGAATAAACCATATGGCGGGTATGTTGCTTTCAACGTCTACAAGGGGGAGTCCTTCCCCCAGGCTGCCCCTTGCAGGCGCAGTCAGAAATGACTGGTTCCCACCATCGGCGAGTGCGTCATGGCAGTTCCCCCGCTGCCCGCACTCGCCTCTTTTTTTATCTGCCGTGGGATTATTCCCGAAAATTCGCTTATTTCCATTTGGAGAGGTGTAAATTGCTGGAATATAATCGCTTAGGCAGGTATTGACTTTCTAGTTTCAAATGATTATACTTACGCGACGAGCGGCTGATGCCCACTCGCATGAACACACCGTCTTATCGGGCACGATACCTCGCACCACCGGGGCATAATTTCTCGCCAAGCCGCCCATAACGGGGTCGGCACAGGTCCTGACAGTGGTGTCGATTGGTTAAATGCAGTGGAAGGGCGTGCCCCTACTAGGAGATTGTAATGGCTCTACGATTGTCTACCGCACTTGATGTGTTTTCGGGATCGCCGGACCGGTATTGTCCGCAAGGCTACCGGGATCCGCTGCGTATCCAAGAGCGCCTGTCGATTGCGTCTAAGATCAAGGGAATTAAGGCTGTAGAGATTGCGCAGAGCGACATCTCGCCGGAGTTTCCGGTCAAAGAGCTTAAGCGGTTGCTCAAAGATCAGTCCTTGGCCTGTTCCGGCGTGTCGGCCAATCTGGCCCAAGATCGCAGATATGCGCTGGGTGCCTTTGGTCACCAACACCCGAAAACCCGGAATGCTGCGATCGACGAAGGCCGGAAGGCCGTGGATATTGCTCGCCAGGTCGGAGCCACCGAAATCACCCTCAAGCTGTTCAGCGACGGGTTCGACTACCCATTCCACATCGACTACACAACCCATTGGAATACACTGATTTCGTCGATCAAGACCATTGCGAAATACGCTTCACCGGACATTAACGTCGCCATCGCATACAAGTGCCGCGAGCCGCGCAAATTCCTTACGGTTGCCACCGTTGGGAAAGCGCTCTCGCTTTGCCAGGAAATCGCGATGAAGAACGTTGGCGTGGCGCTGAACTTCTCCCATGCCATGATGGCCGGTGAGAATCCTGCCGAGTCCATTGCGTTCTTGACCCGATCCAACAAGCTCTTTCAGGTGTATTTCAGCGATAATTATCGGCTGTGGGACGATATGATGCTACCCGGAAGCGTGCACACGTGGGAACTCATGGAGGCCCTGTTCTACCTCCGATCGAGCAAATTCAAGGGCTATTGCACCATCGACATGATGCCGCAGCGCATCGATCCCGCGCAGGCCTGTCAGATCGCCATCGGCAACTTGTCCATCTTTTGGAAGAAACTGGACAAACTGGACAATACGGAGCTTCGCAAAGCGCAAAAGACGCTCGACGCCGTCGAAAGCCAGAAGATTATCCGCCGCGTCATGCTTCAGTAATGATTTCTTTGCTCAACGAAACATCGTACGCACACCGGGATTGGCAGTTCGACGCTATCCCGGTGTTTTCTTTTCCGGAGAAGTCCGATTCATCTTGTCGGTAACACGCACGGGCTCAAGGCGTCCCAACTAAAACGGTTGCAAAAGCTTGCGAATCGCAAGGTCCCTGCGACCCGGGTGGTAAGTCCCGAACTTGCCCGGGCGCTCACCGAATTGTCCTGCGAGATCCAACGGCAGGTGGGCGTGCTCATCGACCGGCGCGGTCACATCAGGATCGTGATGGTCGGGGATGCGCGGTCCGTGTTTATTCCCGACCTCAGTTCCTACCGGCGAGGTTTGGACCGATTGGTCGGGCTCCGTCTGGTCCATACCCATTTGAAGGAAGAGCTGTTAACCGAGGACGATCTGACCGACCTCGCGTTGCTGCGGTTGGACCTGGTGGCGGCGATTGGCGTGGGGAAAGACGGCCTGCCCGGTGTTATCCACATCGCGCATCTCCTGCCGGCCAACGACGCCGAGGAGCCATGGGCCATCGACCAAGTCCGGAACGTCCATGCGCTCGGAGATGACTACCTGGAAACGATCGGGGCGCTGGAGGACGAATTCGCTCGCCTGCGAACGCCGCGCCGTGCAGGCGACAATCGTGACCGTGCAATTCTCTTACACGTTTCTACCCAATCGCACGCTGCCGCCGAGGACTCCATCGCCGAATTGCGTGACCTGGCACGCAGCGCAGGGATCAACGTCGTCCACGGTGCGATCCAACGGCGTCCTGTGGACCCAAAGTTTGTCATCGGCCGGGGTCGTTTGCAGTCGATTCTTATCAAAGCCATGCAACTCGGCGCGGAGGTGCTGGTCTTCGATCGGAATCTGACCCCAGCCCAGGTAAACAGCCTTGCCGCGGTTACCGATCTTAAAGTGCTCGACCGGACCCAGGTCATCCTCGATATCTTTGCGCAACGCGCGGTTACGCGGGAAGGTAAGATTCAGGTTGAACTCGCCCAATTGCGTTACCTCCTGCCGCGGCTGGGGGCCAAACAGACGGCCAGTGCGTTCTCGCGGTTGACGGGCGGAATCGGCGGCCGGGGCCCTGGTGAAACAAAACTCGAGATTGACCGGCGTCGCGCGCAGGACCGCATCGCCGCGTTGGAGCGGGAGGTCGACAAACTTCGCGACCGGCGTCGCTTGCGGCGGTCGGCCCGAACGCAGAAGGCCGTACCGGCGATTTCTATCGTAGGATACACGAACGCCGGCAAGTCCACGTTACTCAACCAACTGACCAACAGTGACGTGGGGGCCGAAGACCAACTCTTCGCAACACTGAATCCCGTTTCAAGGCGGCTCCGGTTCCCGGAGGATCGCGAAGTCATCATCACGGACACGGTGGGATTCATTCGGCAGCTTCCCAAGGAGCTTATGGCCGCATTTCGCACCACCATGGAAGAACTCGACGACGCGGACTTGCTGTTGCATGTCGTGGATGCGTCCAGCCCTCACATCGATGAGGAGCGCATCGCAGTCGATGGAATTCTTTCAGAACTTCACCTGGACCGGAAACCGCGCCTGCTTGTCTTGAACAAGACGGATCGGTGCGACGCGAACGAAATCGCGGGTCTCTGCGCGCGGTTTGACGCAATCCCGGTCTGTGCGCTGGACCGCAAAACGTTCGGGCCGCTCACGCAGGCTATCGAGGATCATCTCTGGGCCAGCGCGTCGTGTCGGTCCGGCCGTGTGGAATCGTAGCCGGGAGATCGGTACCATACGTTTCGTGTTTGCCAATCCGAAATATCGATTGCTTGCCAGTTGTGTCCACGGTGTCCGGAGGCCGAGCGTCGTGCCTGCCGCGATACTCCTGGCATGCCTGGTGGGTGCGGTACCGTCAATGGGTGACGCAGCCGTCGTCACGAAAGCCCAGAAGCTGATGGATCAGGCGCATCAGGAAAACGCCGCTGCCATGCAGGCGACCAACCAAGCCGAGTATCAGAAACACATGACAAATGCGGCCGACTTTGCCGTGCAGGCGCGAATGGTATTCGAATCCGCAGATGCCGCCGATTCCGACGACACGCAGGTCTTGATGACGTATGGCGATTTCCTCAAAGAGCAGGGAGACTATGACCTCGCGGAGAAGACGCTTCTGCGGGCCGTGTCCATCAAGCCGAACGAACCCGACCTCTGGTTTGCGTTGGGAGAGGCTCAAGGTTTGCTCGGTCCGGAACGCCAAAACCGGGCGGTTCGATCTTTGCGGAAAGCCTTGTCGCTCGACCCCGGCACCGAACTCGACGCCAAGATCCACGCCGCTCTTGGCGCACAATTCATGCAGGAAGGGCTCTTCGCGTTCGCCCGCAAGAGCCTGGATGCCGCGCTCAAAGACGATCCAAACCACGTCGGTGCACGAATCGCTCTGGCGTCGCTGGATGTTCGGGATGGTGAGATTAGCAAGGCCTCGGACAGCCTCGATGCCCTCGGAAACGTGAGTCCTCAATCCGCGGCGCTCATGCAGCGCACCATGGACACCGCGCTCGTCGACTTTGAAGCATCCGGGCGCTGGATGCCCGACACGGCCGAAAACCACCTCGCCTATGCCAAGCTTTTGGTACGCGCGGGCCGTTTGGCGGATAGTGTCTGGCCGTTGGAACGCGCGGTGCAACTCGACCCGAAGAATTACGTCACCTGGAACCTTCTGGGGTCGGTGTACCGGGGTATCGACAAGCCGAACAAGGCGCGAGAGGCATTCTCGAAATCGCTCGAAGTCAATCCCGATCAGCCGAGAACGAAGGCGGTTCTCGATGAGCTGGCCCAGGAATCGTCGAGCCATGCGCCCGAGTCGCCGTCGACGCCATAGACCGGGAATGGAAGTTTTTTTGGGGGAATTCATTGCGAGTGGTCGCATCAGTTCAAGGACCACGCGCGAGGCGATGGGGTACGATCGGCACAATCTCCCGGAAATGAGTCGCTTATAAATTCGATATTATACTTGACTTACTGAATCTGTTTTGTAATAATTCGGCGCGTTCGTGCGACACGTAAAATCTCAGATACCCCCAAGCGCAAAGGCCCAGCGCAATGCTTGACGCCATACAAAGTTCATGGCAAGCATGGTTTACATTCGCCGTGCTTCTCTCCGTTCTGGTCGGCCTTATCAAGAACTACGCACCGGACGCGGTTCTTATGGGCGGAACCGTGACGCTCACGGTGGTCGGTATCATCAGTCCCGGCGAGGCGTTCGTCGGCTTCTCCAATGAGGGAATGCTTACCGTTGCGGCGCTTTTCGTGGTGGCTGCGGCGCTTCGGGAGACGGGTGCGCTTGATTCGATTGGGGGGTTGGTTTTGGGGAATGCCCGATCTGAACGCGGGGTCATGCTGCGGTTGGCAGGAAGCGTGACAGGTATGTCGGCTTTTCTTAACAATACGCCCATCGTTGCCATGTTTATCCCCATTATTACACGCTGGTGTTCCAAAAACGGGATATCGCCATCCCGGCTTCTGCTTCCATTGTCTTACCTTACGATCCTCGGCGGTACCTGTACGCTTATCGGAACCAGCACCAACCTCGTGGTCAACGGGCTGTTGAAGCAGTATATGGACGCCGATCCATTACATAGCATGAACCTCTCTCCGATTGGTCTGTTCGAGTTGAGCTGGGTCGGCATTCCATATGCTATCATCGGCGCGGCGTACCTGCTGTTCATCGGATACCGGCTCATCCCGGATCGAAAAGACTTCATTGCAAAGATGCGCCAAACGGCTCGCGAATACCTTGTGGACCTCCGAATGGAGCCGGGCTGCCCTCTTGTCGGAAAAAATGTCGAGCAAGCCGGGCTACGCCGCTTGCGGGGTCTTTTCCTGATCGAAATCCTGCGCAACGACGAGGTTATATCGCCGGTGCGTCCCGACCACGTGTTGGTGGAAGGGGACCTGCTGACCTTCACCGGCGAAGTCAGCACCATCGTCGATCTGGAACGGATCCAAGGGCTCGTCCCCGTCGCGGATGAGGGGTACGAGGCCCACGCGCTGAAACGCCGGGGCCGGATGTTGTGCGAGGCGGTCGTATCCAAAACGTCGCCGGTGGTGGGGAAGACCATCCGCGACTCGGACTTCCGCGCGCGCTACAACGCCGCCGTCGTGGCGGTGCATCGTGGGGGTGAGCGGTTGCACGGGCGCGTAGGCGACATCGTGCTGCGCGCCGGCGACACCCTGTTGCTCCAGGCCGGTCCCCATTTCCTCGATGCCCATCGCAACGATCCGGAATTCTATCTCGTGAGCGGGATCGAGGGTTCGCGGCCGGTGCGCCACGACAAGGCCGGACTGTCGATTGGACTGTTGATTGTTTTGATCGTGCTGATGGCGACCGGACTGACGAGCATCGTCACGGCTGCCTTCGTGACCGCCGGCCTGATGGTCCTCACGCGATGCATTTCCATGGGCGCCGCGCGCCAGAGCTTGGATTGGCAGACCCTGGTCACCATTGGCGCGTCCTTCGGGTTAGGGAAGGCCTTGGAGAATTCGGGGTTGGTCACGACTGTGGCGGGTGTCATTGTGAACGACATCGGGGCGTGGGGCCCGTATGCGCTGCTGGCCGCCATCTACCTGATGACCAGCGTCACCACCGAAGCGGTCACCAACAACGCGGCGGCGATCCTGATGTTTCCGTTTGCTGTGGCGATCGCGAATCAATACGGCGTGAATCCGCGCCCCTTCGTATTCGCGGTGATGTTCGCCGCGTCGGCCAGCTTCATGACCCCCATCGGCTATCAGACCAATCTCATGGTCTATGGTCCCGGCGGTTACCGGTTTACCGACTTTCTTCGCGTTGGCATGCCGCTGAATTTCATCCTCTGGACCTCGGCGGTGATCCTGATTCCCCTGGTATGGCCATTCTGAGAACTACCTGATACGATTGGAACCCTGCCACAAGACGGAATGGTCAACGTTGGGCGCGAAACGAAAAGGGCCGGACGCTGCGGACAGATCGTTCCCGGTTACGCTGATTCGTTCACATCCCTCGAAGAGTTGCAGAAACGCTGGACAATCCCGGGGGGCGATGCTTCCGCGAATGAGGCTGCTCCGCGTATAACGCAGCGCCAGAACGGGGGAGCCATCCGGCTCGCACATGCCCTGGAATCCGTCGAGCAGCAAGTCCTTGGCGTCGTCGCAGACCAGCGCGGGCCGTCGATCGGGCTTCGCGTACGCGACTGCGACATTCCGAACCGTGAACCCGTTTACGTGCCGCAAATAGAACCCGTACGCGGGCAACACGCCGAACATGGTGCCTTCGGGGTATTGATCGGCATTCTCCGGCACGGCCCACATGTCGCCGTCATACGCGCCGTCGCCGGCATAGGTGACCCGCATATCGCTGATGGAGACATTTTCGATGGGATGATCGGGCAGGCCCGCCACGAAACAGCCCGTGTTTTCCACGTTGCGCGCGACCACATTGCTGATGGCGATATCGCGCACGATGCCGATACCCGGCTTTTCCATATCCTCCTTGAACGGGCGCGCGCGATTTCCCAAGCGGATGAAGAGCGCAGACACCACGCCTTCCATCGCGATGTTCGAAATGGCGATCCGCTCCATGGTTCCGCCGTCGACGATCATCAACGCGATTCCGGACAGCGACCGGTTGCCGAAGTAACCATTTTCCGGCCGGCTTACCGTGCAGTTGGTGACCGTAACGTTCTTGAATCCGCCGTTGGACTCCGTTCCCATCTTGATGGCGTTGCAATTGCTGCTGACGGTGCAATTCGCGATCGTTACGTTTTCGCAGGGGGTGTCCGCCGTGCTCTTCAATGTTATCGCGTCGTCGGCGGTCGTGCCGAAGCAATTGCTGATGCGAACGTTCCGGCAGCAGTCGATGTCGATCATGTCGTTGTTGCGGTTGACGTGGTTGTAGACCGTCAATCCGTCCAGCACGAGGTCGTCACAGTTGAGGTACTGCTGCATCCACATCGGCGAATTACGCAAT
This sequence comes from Candidatus Hydrogenedentota bacterium, assembly GCA_963745075.1. Taxonomy (GTDB): domain Bacteria; phylum Hydrogenedentota; class Hydrogenedentia; order Hydrogenedentales; family SLHB01; genus JAHDWY01. The sequence goes on from CAVUWV010000014.1 coordinate 185,885, forward strand.
GTTACGTTTTTGATGCGCACCTTGTGGCAACTGACAAACCGGATGATGTACGGCCTGGTCCGATAGCCGTGGTCCGGTCCGTCCGAGGGGAACGCGGCGCCCTGGCCGTCGATCGTGCCGCGACCGGTGATCGCGATGTCCGTCGCGTCTTCCGCCGCGAGCAGACTGCGGCATACGTAGGTGTCCGTGTACGACCGGAACGCGGGTTGGTTGCACGGGAAGTCGTCGAGGTCGGTACTGCCCAGCAGCGTCGCGCCGATTTCCACCTCCAGCGTTACGTGGTCTTTCATCACGAGCGTGCCGCAGAGGTATTTCCCCGGGGGCAAATACGCGACACCACCGCCGTTGTCATGCGCCGCGTCGATGGCGGCTTGTACGGCCTTGGTATCTTTCGTCGTGCCGTCGCCGATTGCGCCGAAGTCCCGGGCGTTAAATAGGGCGGGCGTCGCACCGGCCCCAATGGTTAATGTCAGCCCCATAAGCAGGAGAATAGTTGTCTTGCGTAAGGTCATGATTGGCTCCCCCGAACGCTAAATGTTTGTTGGTAAATCTATAGATTACCGTCCGTCGTTGTGTTCGGACCATGATACGAAATAGTTTCGGAACGCGCGCTCGAAATCGTCCATCACCGTATCCATGGGTGGGGCGGTTCCCAGAAGTTGGCGCAACGAGGTAACCGGTTTGTCGGCGATGCCGCACGGCACGATTAGTCCAAAGTGCTCCATGTTCGGGTCCACGTTCAGCGCGATTCCGTGATACGTGACCCAGTTGTGAATTCCGATACCGATGGCCGCGACCTTTGCGCCACCGACCCAGACGCCGGTGAACCCTTCGACGCGTTGCCCCTGCAGCCCGTATCCGGCGAGTTGATCGATCAGTACTTGCTCCAGCGAGCGCAGGTACCAGCGGATGGACAATTTCCATTCGCTCAGATTCAATATGGGGTACGCGACCAACTGTCCCGGTCCGTGGTATGTCACATCGCCGCCCCGGTCCGCTTGGGCCGCCGCAATGCCCCGCTCCGCCAGCGCGTCCTCACTCAGGAGCAAATTCTGTGTCTGAAAGTTACGGCCAAGCGTGAAGACCGGCTCATGTTCCAGCAAGAACAGCGCGTTTCCGGCCGTTCCCGCTTCGACCGCCAATCGCCGTTCCCGTTGTATGGCGAGGCCGTCTTCATACGTCGTGAAACCCGGAAGACGAATTGTTTCGATGGTTCGTTGTGAGATTTCCTGCATGCCTCGAGTATACCAAAGGGCCGTTCCCCGGGGCGTGTCACAGCAACCATCGTGCCGAAAAAACCCTTCTACCCTTCCAAGACGTGGTCCGGTTCCGTTAAGATCGGGAAATATCTTCTGACACAATGGTACCAGTAGCAACCGGGTAAAGCGGCGGCCCGGAAGGGATATTTTTTACTCACGATGGCTCGAAAAAAGACTCGTTCAGTAAAACGGTTCAGTCAATCGGATCTTTTGGACCGGTATCGAAAACTCGAATCCTACCAACAAGCCTTTGTCCAGTTCATGTCCATTGCCTACGAACCTGTGAATGGCACGAAGGCGCTTCAAGCGTTTGCGAACGCGGGAATCGTCAAGGACGACGGGAAACCCTTTGACGCTTCCACCTACCGTGAGACTCTTGGCAAGCTCCTCGATTACGGATTGCTCGAGAATAACCAACACTTGCAGCCACGCTGCAACCCGAATATTGCCGAAGTGGCGACGCGCGATGCGGTGCGTGATGGCCGTTTCGAGGCTATGATTGGTGCGGTGAGGCGGATCCTCCCCAACGCGGGCAAGGAAGCGCCATTCTACTATTTCCGCAGCTTTCTGCAGGCCGTGCGCGAGTTCCGGTTGCATTTCTACCAGGGCAATACGGATCGTGCATTCTCTATTCTGGATCGGATTTACGAACAGCATCGCTACGAGACCCTCGATCACGATCCAATGCAAGCCATCGCCGATGCGCCCTTCGACGAGGAATGGCTGGCCAATGTTCCGATTGCCGTCGCCGATCCGGTGCTTTGGTCGAAACTAAGTTCTTCTGCCCATTCACTTACGCTCGCGGAAGAGGCCTACGATTTTCTCTCGAAACACTGGAACACCTACGACACCGGTGGCGAACCGCCGACGCTCCTTTTGCTCCTCGCCGAACAAGCGCTATGGCGCGGCCGGCTTCGCGAACTGGAATCCGTACTTTCCAACTCGACATTCGTGGGAGCGAAGTACTACTTGGCCGCGCAGGCGCTCTTCGACGGGAACAACGACGAGGCCCTTCGCCTTTTCGACGAAGGTAATGCCATGTCGCGGTCGATCACGCGCAAACGCAACCCCGAGATCCCGGGACCGTTGGGCCTCTTCTACGGGCTCACGTTGATCAAAACCGGCGACCGAAAACACATCCGTTCCGCCCAACAGTTCTTGCGCCGTCGGTACAAGTCCAGCGGTTCGATTGCCGCGTACGCGCTCGTCGAACTTACGGAAGACTCCCTTGGCAACCCGCCCCCTTCCCGGCATGAAGAAACCGTCGACTATTTTGTATTCGGCGGCGATACCCCGCTCGAGGCTATTCTACTCTTGCTCGTTTCTTGTTGGCGCGGCAACGATCTGGCTGACCGCTGGGGCGATGCGATGCGGCGTCAGTTTGACAGAGCCGTCGGTGGAGGTTACCGCTGGCTGGCCGCCGAAACAGCTTCGGCACTTGCGCTTGCCAATCTGGAAAACGCGGATCATGCGCAATTTGCCGAGAGTTTCTACGAGGAAACCGGGATGCGGCCCTTGTCCGCATTGCTCGAAAAACAAGAGGCGTGGGAACGGGGCTTGGAAGCACTGGCCAATGTCGCCGAAGGCGAGAAGTCCGATGCACCCGATGCAGAGGTCCGGCTCGCTTGGAGAATCGACTTTTCCGGAGACTACTGTGCCGTGGAAGCCCGCGAGGTGAAAAAACGCGCGAACGGTGCCTGGACGAAAGGCAAGGTCGTTTCAGCCAAGCGCCTCAACACCCAGCCGGAACAGTTCAATTATCTGACCCCACAAGACCGGGAAGCGTGCAATCACATCTCGGTCGAGGTGGAGCGCTATGGTTACTACACCCCCAAGACGCGCTATTTCTTTACGCCACGAGTCGTTCTCGCCCTTGTCGGCCATCCCCTGGTCTTTCGGAACAATGGTAATCGGCTCGAAGTGACAAGAGGCGAACCCGAACTCCGCGTGATGCGCAAAGGCAAGCGTGTGGTTATCCATCTGGCCCCCTCCATTTCCGACGAGGCCGACGTGTGTGTTGTTCCCGAGACTGTTGCCCGCATCAAAGTGGTTGAATTCACGCCGGCCCACCGGCGCATCGCGACAATCCTCGGCCAGGGTTTGGAAGTGCCCATCGAACACGAATCGCGTGTACTCGATACACTTTCGAGCGTGGCGTCCCTTATTACGATACACTCCGACATCGGCGGCGGAATGGAAAACGTCCCGGAAGTTCCCGCCGATGGGCGGCCGCGAGTCATACTGGTGCCGTCCGGTGAGGGGCTCCGTGTCCAATTAATGGTCCAACCGCTGACGGGGGGCGCCTACTATCGTCCGGGCGGAGGCGGGGAAACCGTCATGGCCGAGGTGGAGGGTCAACGGGTACAGACCCGCCGTAATCTCAAATCGGAGACCGGAAACGTGGAGGATATCCTGGCCAAATGCTCCACGCTTCGCCGCTCCCAGGAAATCGATGGCGAATGGTATCTCGACGATCCCGGCGATTGCCTGGAACTGCTGACCGAACTCCGTGAACTCGGTGATACAGCCGTCGTCGAATGGCCGCAGGGCGAGAAGATGCGCGTGGCGCAGACCGCCTCGTTTGCCAACCTCCGTTTCCGGTTGAAGGGTCAGCGGGAATGGTTCGAGGCCTCCGGTAGCCTTCAATTGGATGACGGCCGTGTCATGGACATTCGCAAGCTCCTCGATCTACTGGACGAGGGCACCGGCCGGTTCGTGCCCATGGGCGACGGCGAGTATCTGGCCTTGACCAAAGAGTTCCGGAAGCGTTTGGACGAGTTCAGTGCCGTCTCCGAGTCGCGCGGCGAAGGCTATCGCATCCACCCGTTGGCGGCGCCGACCCTGGAAGGTCTCATCGAGGGCGTCGGTGAGTTCAAAGCGGATGCGGCGTGGAAGAACCACATCAAGCGATTTCGCGAAGCCGAGACCATCGAAGCGATCGTGCCGACCACGTTTCGAGCCACCCTGCGTGATTACCAGCTTGAGGGTTTTCAATGGCTCACTCGCCTCGACCACTGGGGCGCAGGCGCTTGCCTAGCGGATGATATGGGACTCGGCAAGACCGTCCAAGCACTCGCTTTCATCCTCTCGAAAGGCACAGAAGGACCGGCTCTCGTCATTGCGCCGACTTCCGTATGCATGAACTGGATGGAGGAAGCCCGCCGTTTCGCACCGTCGTTGAATCCGATCCTCTTCGGTCCTGGCGATCGGCAAGCCACACTCGACGCGCTGGAGCCGATGGATATGCTCGTGTGCAGCTACGGCCTGCTGTATCAGGAAGAGGACAAGCTCGGGGCGCGCCAGTGGCGTGTGGCCGTCCTCGATGAGGCACAGGCGATCAAAAACGTAGCCACCCGGCGGTCGAAGGCCGCAATGAACCTGCAGGCCGATTTCCGCCTCATCACCACGGGGACCCCCATTGAAAACCATCTCGGCGAATTGTGGAACCTGTTCTGTTTCATCAATCGCGGACTGTTGGGGTCCCTGGAGAGGTTCACGCAGCAGTTTGCCAATCCTATCGAACGTCGTCAAGACCGAGAAGCGCGCAACCAGCTCAAACGGATCGTTCAGCCGTTCATGTTGCGCCGGGTGAAAGAAGAGGTGCTCGAAGAGTTGCCCGCCCGCACGGAAATTCTACTTCATGTCGAGTTCAGCGACGAGGAGGCCGCCTACTACGAGGCCTTGCGTCAGCAAGCCGTCGACAAGCTTGCCAATGCCAAAGGAAACGCCGGCCAAAAGCATCTTCAGATACTTGCGGAAATCATGCGGCTGCGCCGCGCCTGTTGCAATTCCAAACTCGTGTCTCCCGAAATGGCGGTCCCGAGTACCAAACTCTCCGTCTTCATGGAATTGGTGGACGAATTAGTCGAAAACCGCCACAAGGCGCTGGTCTTCAGCCAATTCGTCGACCATCTCAGCATTCTCCGCGAGGCGCTCGACAAACGGGAGATTGCCTACCAGTACCTCGATGGTTCGACGCGGCAACGCGAACGGAAGCGGCGTGTCGACGCGTTCCAATCCGGCGAAGGAGATCTGTTCCTCATCAGTCTCAAAGCGGGCGGCACCGGTCTCAACCTTACCGCCGCCGACTACGTGATTCATATGGACCCGTGGTGGAATCCAGCCGTCGAAGATCAAGCCTCTGACCGCGCCCATCGGATCGGACAGAAGCGGCCCGTGACGATCTATCGACTGGTCACAAAAGATACGATCGAGAGCAAGATAGTCGAACTGCACAATAAGAAACGGGACCTCGCCGACAGTCTCCTCGAAGGCGCCGAAATGACCGGCAAGATGTCTGCGGACGAATTGCTGGCGCTCTTGCAAGAAAGTCTATAGACTTTGGTCCGGTTTACCAGTCCGCGGAGAAGCCATAGTCGAATAGCGAGGGAAAGCGGAAACGTTCGGCCCGAATAAACTCGCCCGAGACGATATCCACGTACACCGCGAACGAATCTTCCCCCTCGATATTCATTGGACTGACGAGGCACTGTGCGCAGGGCTGGGAGGGAGGCGGGTTCTTCAAGAGATGCCCGATGCGGTCGCGTTGCACGTAGGAAAAATAAGCGGCCGGCCACAGGATGCATTGCGGCGCGCAGTCCTCCAACGAATCGCTTCCGGCCAACTCTCGCGCGACGTATTCCTGCGCGGTTCTGCAGACCGTCGGCGAGTCCGCCCAGTCCTTGGGCAGTTCCTGAGGTTCAATCGTCAGGTCGCCTGGAAACGCGCCGTAACATGCATATACATATTCGACATCGGGAAGGGAAAGCCCCTTCTTCGGCTTCTTCTCCCAACCCTTCGCCTTGCCCTTGGCCACACGGATCAAATACGCTGCATTCGCCTCAGGCGAATAGTAGTCGAAGTGCCACCCGGCCGCCGTGCCGTCCATGCCCACGTCGCGCTCCGTATCCATCACCGACGCGTAGACGCAGCACAACGACGCCGAACGCACGTGCGGCCAGTTCTGCGGTGTTAACTGTTCTTCGGCAAGACGAAACGCCTCCCGCGCCGTCAGATTTTGTTGCCCCCCGCCAAACAGTCCCTTGAGCAATCCCATGTACCCTCCTCACGTTTGCCTCGCGATTAGCCTCCGTTCCCATGAAACCGCGTGCGCACCCAAATGTCAAAACCACCCCCCGTGTCCGGGAAGGATCCGGGGAGAGGGCCGGAGTCCGGCAGAACTACTCCAGATGGATAGACCGAGTCCGTAACCTTTTCGACCGTGCGGGGTCATTTAGGGTACAACCATGGAGGGAGTTACTCGATGCCGGACGCAGATGCCATACAAGCCGTAAGAGAAGGTGACAAGGACCGTTATGCGGAGTTGGTCGAACGGTACCAGCATATGGTCTATGTCATTGCGTGGAGCCGTCTGGGCGATCCACATCTGTGTGAAGACGCCGCCCAGGAGACGTTTGTTAAGGCGTACCGGTATCTGATGGCGTTGCGGAACCCAGAGAAATTTGCCGGCTGGCTGGCCCGTATCGCCCGAAATGTCAGCACCTCGATGTTGCGCAAGCGTCGACGCGACCTTGCAAAGGTCGAACGCTGGAAGCTCGAACCGCGCACGGTTCAGCCCGCTCAAAACGAGGTGGGGGACGAGAAACCGGTTGCCGAAACCCTGCGCGCAATCCTGGCTGAACTTCCGGCCCAACACCGCGAGTGTTTGGTACTCTTCTATCTTGAGGGGAAGAGCGTCCGCGACGCAGCCGAGATACTTGGCATCTCCGAGTCCACCATGAAGACCCGCCTCCATCGCGCGCGCCATGCATTGCGGGGCAGGCTCGAAGAAAAGCTGGAAGATTCCCTCGCCGCACTCGGACCGCGCGGAAACTTCTCGGCGGGCGTTATCGCGCTGTTGCCCTCTTCGCCATGGTTGGCCGGTGCGGGAGTGGGAGTGGGAGGGGCGTCCGCCCTGTCCAAGCTGCTAACCGGATTCGCCCAATTCGCGATACTCCCCATCGTTCTACTCATGTCGCTGTTTAACGCAGCGTATGCAGCCCTTTACTTCGGTTGGCTCGGCAAGCTGGAATCGGCCAATCTTGTACCCGGCCCCGGTCAACGCGCGCGTCAACAGGTAATCCGCCGCAACGTCGTACTCTTCGTGATTGCCTTCGCGATGGCGATATTCTTCTCCTTTTCGTTCACGTTTCGCGGCAATCCGCTCGTGGTATTCCAGCTTCTGGTTCCCCTCTGCCTCTGGGGCACATATCGGACCCTTCGCCTCCTGCGCGTCAACCGCACGCCCTTTGCCTACGGACAAGTACTGGCCAACGCGACGTTCACCCTCACGTCCGTTCTCATCGGGTTTCTTCACGCGCCCTTCTGGATCTTCTTTGTGGCCATGCTGCCGCTGAACGTATTTCTCTACTTCGCCAACAAAAGCCGGCCCGCACGGCACGATTACAACCTGTTCCTGCGCGCGGCGCAAGGCATGCTTGGCAATGTCGAGGGGAGAGCGAGCGCCCCGCGGGCGAGCTTGGCAGATCTGCGTGCGTTCGCACGTTTCCTGGGCGGCCGCTTCCTCGTAATGGATTACACGATCCGCGTCCACTCGCTCTGCTTGTATCTTCCGCCCGCGAAACCCATTCTGCGGCAGTACTTCGGCTTCAATGCGTCGAACTCTACGGTGCTACTAGGTCCCAACGGCGGGGCCGAAGCGCAACTCGGCGAGCGCGACCGAAAGAACCTGGCAACGATGATCGAATCGCCTCTGCCCAAGATTCTGGAACTGGAAGCCGCGGTTTGTGACGCGGTATCGAGGGCGTTTCAGCACTTTCTGGAAGGAGAGACCGCGCAGGCGGAAGCACTGCTTCAGCCGGAAGGAGACGCCGCCATCTTCCGAAAACCCGTCGGCGATAGCGCCGAACACCGTGTTCGCGGAATTGCCTCCATTGTCGCGGCAGTCTTCCTGCTCGCGTCGAGCTTGTTTGTCGCTTTCTTGCAACTGCCACCGCCGGTCCGCGTAACGCGTGATGTGGTCAATGAACCCATCGTCGCGTGGGAAGGCGACTATGACCGCCGCTGGATCGCCTATCACACAGTTTTGACTGCCGATGCTCCGCTCCCAATCGACGCACTCGCGGGACCGGCCCTATCGGCGTACCGGAACGCTGCAATCAAGGTGTTGACGGGCGAGAGGGACAGTGCGGACGGCCGTGTCACGAACGCGCTGTTCGGCGCGGAAGCACTGTACAACGTCATTCAAAGCAATCTGCTGTCCGATGCGGAACTCGCGTCACTCGGCATCGACGACGAGAACGTCCGGAAAGCGTTGACCGGTACCAATCATGTTCGGCTCGATCATCTCTTTATTCTATGGAATGAAGCCGAGGGGGCCTACGTCTATCCGGGATCCGTCGTGACCATCGCGCGGCGATTGGCCTGTCTGGACCACTTCGGCTGCCTCGATCTCGTCGACGCGGATCGCCTCGCGCAAGACCTCGCCGACCGGCAGGTCACGCCCGCCTGGGAATCACGCGGTGAGCAGATTGACTGGAAGCGCGCCCAAGGCCTCTTCATGTTCCAGTTCTGCGATCTCGAAGGCACCTACGGCGCGCTCGCCGCACTCGAAGAACTCGACCGACTCGACCTCATCAACCGCGAAGCCTGCATCGAGGGCATCCTTCGCTTCCACAACGGTCGCGGCGAATTCGGCTCGCTGTGGCGACGTGACGACGAAATACGAATCTACCCCAGCACCAAGGCCAACGCCCTTTACGCCATGGAATCCCTGCGTATCCTCAACGCCCTCGACCGCATCCCTGACTTCACCCGTTGGAATCTCAATCCCGACATCATCGTCACCGACCGCAACCAACCCATCGCCGACAACATCTCCACCCCCGAGGCTATCGTTACCTGGGCCTACCAAAAACGGATCGAACTCGTCCGCGCCACATACCAGTTGCCGGAACGCGATAATGGTATTCGCCAATTAGTCCGCGAATAACGGACGGAACACACGCGCGCGAATCTCGGGATCGCGAAGCAGCGCGGCTTGCAGGAACGTAAAACTGTACACCAGGTGTCCTTCGTAGCCGCAGGTATGTCCTTCCCAATCCATGAACTCCGCGCCGAGGGGAAACTGGTCAATGACGCCGTTCTGAAATCCGCCTCCGTTGGGAAATGCGCCTTCCACCTGCCGCTTGAGCATGGCATTGAGAATGCGGTCGGCCTTTTCCGTTTCGCCGACCATGTTCAGGGCCGTGATGAAGTAGTAGGTGTCGCTCACGCAACAGCCCCCGTTGAGATACTGTTGGAAAGTATCGCTGCCGTCTTCCAGCGCCGGTTGGCCATAGGATCGGTCGCGACCGGGCTTCGGTTGAGAGTAGTCGCCCTTCGACACCGGGACCAGCGTGAGCGGCGTCCCAATGGAGAAATTGGTAAATCCGACTTCCTCCATTTTCGCCCATAGCTTGTTGAGCATGCTGCGGCCGTTCTCCGGTGCGACCAGACCGTACATGATGGCGATGCTCGTGTTCATGGGCGCGGCGAGATCGTGCAGTTCGCCGTCCTTGCTCCGCCACCACGCCATCCAACCCGTCTTTGCATTGAACAGCGAGGGCTGATATGCGGCCTTCAGTTTGTCCGCAAGCGCGTTGTACCGCGACGCCTGCTCTGCGCGTCCCAGTTTCGATTCCAGATCCGCCAGGCCGCGCCACGCACGGTAAATCAGCGCATTGCAGTAGCCATCCTTGTGGCCCGTGTTGATCGTGTCATAGGCCGACCCGCCCAGACGCCCCACCTGCGTCCCGTAGTTGCCGGAGTACTTGGTCTCCACAAGTCCGTCGCCGTCCACGTCCCGCTCGGCCAGATAGTCCGCGAGCCGCTCCAGCGTTTCGATCCGGCGCTCCAGCCATTCCCGGTCGCCCGACGCTTCCACGTAGCACCACGCGCCGATGAGCGGACCCGCGTTGGCGTCCGGCATTCCCGTCACGTTGCGCCACGACCGCATCTCGCCGGACGGTTCAATCCCGTGCTCCAACCACCAGTCTACGGTGTTGCGGAGCAGGGGAGCCGCGTTGATCCCGTCGGCCAACTCTGGCGCGAGCAACACGTGGTCCGACATCATGTGCAACACACAACTCACCGGATCGCTCACGACATTGTTCGCCAACAACCCCGGCGGCGCGTACTGCGGACGCTCCGCGCTGCCCCATTCGGCGCTCGGTTGCAGCATGTTCAACCACCCGCGCCGGATGGCCCGCCATAACGCTTCGTCGTTCAAGCCAGCAGGCATGGGCACCTGAGACGGCTCCAGCGTAAACACCACGCGATCCGAGTCGACGACCGCCCATTCCAACGTAAAGTCAACCCGGTTGTCGCCTTCCCGCGTCCCCGTCAGACGCCCGGTGACTGCATCGCCCGGTTCCGCGCTCAGTCGCATCGCCCCCAGGTCCGGCGCGTTGATCAACACCGGCAACCGCATTCGCGCGCCATCCATCCACTCCGACGGCAACACCGTCGTCGCTGTCGCCTTCGGATCGAAGGGGAAGGTCATGCGAACCGCCGTGAGGTTGGCGTTATCCGGCTTGACCAAATCAATAGCAAGACCGATGCGCGGACCAGAATGAGAGATCGTCCATGCGACGGACGCGCCCTCCCCGAGCTCGAATCGGTAGACGTTCTCCGGCGCCTTATGAGGCCCGACTTTCGTTGGGAATTCCGTTGCAGGCCACCACTCCCCGTCAATTCGCAGATCCAATCGGACCGGCGCATACAAGAGATTCAACGAATCCCGCGAACCGCCTTCCGTGTCCCAACTCAGGAAATCGATTCCGGCCGTCTTGTCCCACTCCATCCGAACCCTCGGCTCACCGGCCGGAACCGCAATCCCATCCAGCAACCCCGCAGACAAGACCGCCAAGGCAAACGCAGCGATTCCGCTCATGGTCAAAGCCCTCGTTGTAGCCTTCGCAGAGACCCTCTAAAACGATACACGGGGCAGGAACGAACTACAATGAACGATGCGAAGTAACATGCAGGCGCGACGGTTTCAGCGACGAATTGGCCACAAAAGAACACAAAGATCACAAGGAAAATCTTGAAATTTCTAAGGCAGTTCGCCCGATACGCCTTCGGAGGTAAATGGATTTACTCCACCATCCCGCGCAGCATCTGCACGGTGACGTCTTCGAGGCTGGAGACGATGATGTCGGCCTGGGCGAGTTCTTCCCGGCTGAAACTGCTGGTGACGGCAATGCATTGCATGCCGGCGGCTTTGGCGGATTGGACGCCGCTGATGGCGTCTTCGACGACGATGCAGCGAGCGGGGGGGAGGCTGAGGGCGTCGGCGGCTCTTAGGTAGATCTCGGGGTGTGGTTTCTTGTGGGTGACCATGTCGCCGTTGACGATGACGTCGAATTTGTCGAGGGGCGCGCCGATGCATTCGAGGGTGGTCGCAGCTTTCTTGGCGGGACTCGACGTGGCGATGGCGAGTTTCCATTCGCCGTTCGTGTCGGCAGCGGCGTTGACGAGTTCCAACGCGCCCGGGCAGGGTTTGCATTCGCCCGCTTCGAGTAAGGCCACGAAATTCTGATGCCGTTTCTCGATGGCTTCATCGAGGTCGCGCAAGGTGATGCCCGCGTCTTCAGCGGGGCCTTCGACGTAACGGACTGCGCCAGTGCCGATGTAGGGGCGAAAATCCTCCGGCGTCAGGTCGACGTTGTAGAGTTCTTTGTACATGGCGATGCTCGCCCTAGCGATTAGCGCCTCCGTGTCCGCGAGGACGCCGTCCATATCGAAGATGAGACCAAAAGACTCGGGCATCGTTGATTCCTTTTTATGCGGTACGCCGTTCCGGCATGGATTCGTGATTGTAAACCTAAACGCGAAGAGAAGAACATCCCCCTTGCTCCCCCTTCAAAGGGGGAGTTTTGCTCACGCACATCTACTGACTAAGTCGTCGCGACGAACCCCGACGTCGAATTGGATGTAAACGATACTACAACGCGATGCGTTGCGATTAATTCCCCCTTTGAAGGGGGATCAAGGGGGATGTTCCTCCAATCCGCAATCCGCAGTCCGGAATCCGCAATCTATTTGACTCCTGCGGGTTCGTGGATGCCCATCACGTCGAGGACGGCGTCTTCATTGGCTTCGACTGTCACGGGTTCTTCGGCGGATTTGATGGCGCTGTCGGGGTCTTTCAAACCGTGACCCGTCAGGATGCACACGACCCGTAGCTTGTCGCCATGGATCGGCTCGAAATCGTCGAAGTAGCCGTTCTCCGTGAGCTTGATGATCCCCGCAATGCTTGCCGCGCTGGCCGGTTCGCAGAAGATGCCCTCCGTCGCCGCGGCCATCTGGTACGCGGTTCGGATCTCGTGGTCCGTGACCATGCCGATGACGCCGCCGGACTCGTCCCGCGCGGCTTCGGCGTGCTTCCAACTCGCGGGATTGCCGATACGGATGGCGGTCGCGAAGGTCTTCGGTTTTTCGACCGGATGCCCCAACACGATCGGCGCTGAACCCGCTGCCTGGAATCCGAGCATGCGCGGCAGGTGGCGTACCTTGCCCGCTTCCCGGTATTCCTTGTAGCCTTTCCAATACGCCGTGATGTTCCCCGCGTTTCCCACGGGCAGGGCGTGGAAGTCCGGCGCGAATCCTTCGAAGTCATCCACAATCTCGAAGGCGCCGGTTTTCTGTCCTTCGATGCGATACGGATTCACCGAATTCACCAACTGGATGGGCTGGGTCTCCGTGATGGTCCGCACGAGGTTCAGGGCATCATCGAAGTTCCCTTTGATCTGGATAACCTTCGCGCCGTGGATCATCGCCTGCGACAGTTTGCCCATGGCGATCTTGCCTTCGGGAATTAATACCGCACAGGCAATCTTTGCGCGCGCTGAGTACGCCGCCGCCGACGCCGAGGTGTTGCCGGTCGATGCGCAGATGACCCCTTTGAACCCGTCCTCGACCGCCTTGGTGATCGCCATCGTCATGCCGCGATCTTTAAAGGAACCCGTCGGGTTTAGGCCTTCGTACTTGAGGTAGAGGTCGAGCTTCGGATTGATCGCCTGGCTGAGGTTGGTGGCTCGCACCATCGGCGTGGAGCCTTCGTTCAGCGAAATGATGCGGGTCTCATCCGTTACCGGCAGGTATTCCCGGTACCGCTCGATCAGGGGCTGAATCAGCATGGTCTTGTCCTTCTTTTCGTACCCGTACTCGCTCTCGTACTTCGTACTCGACAAAACGTAACTATCGTTTGTGAGTCCAACAGAAGCACTTTTCAAATTGGCACTGGATACTTTCCCATCGAGTACGCGTACGAGAGCGAGTACGAGTATGTCGAGGCACCGGAAGCGGCTCCTTTAGCTACTCGTCCAGGACCCGCAAGAAATGGGTCGGTTCGTGAATGACGTCCAGCGCGTCGATTTCCGCCAATGCGTCCTGTAAGGCGGATTCCACCGTTGCATACGTCATCAGCACCACGTGCACCCGGTTTACTTCATGTTCTTCTTTTTGGATGCACGATGCAATGCTCACGCCGTGATCGCCGAGGATGGTACATATCTTCCCCAATACCCCCGGACGGTCCAGCGTCGTCAACCGCAGATAGTACCGGCCCTGCACGCTGCCCATGCTGCGGATGGGCCGTTTCTGCTGATAGTTGAAGGGGGGCGGCACGGGGCCGTTCCCGCGGCGGGCGATATCCACGACGTCCGCAACCACCGCGCTGGCGGTCGGCATCCGGCCGGCGCCGCGACCGTAGTAGAGCGTAGCGTCGGCGATATCCGACTTGACGTAAATGGCATTAAACTCGTTTCGCACCGATGCCAGGAGATGATCGTCGGGCACCAAGGTCGGATGGACCCGCGCTTCGATCTCGCCGTTGCACTCGCGGATCACGGCGAGCAGTTTGATCAGGTATCCCATTTCCTGCGCGTATAACACGTCGGCATGGGTGACTTTGGTGACACCTTCGGTGTGGATGTCGTCCAGAGTGACCTCCGTCGCATAACACAACGACGCCATGATCTGACACTTGTGCGCCGTATCGTGCCCTTCGATGTCGAGATCGGGGGGCGTTTCCGCGAATCCTTGTTCCTGCGCCTGTCGCAAGGCCTCCTCGAATTCAAGGCCTTCATAGGTCATGCGGCTGAGGATGTAATTGCAGGTGCCGTTGAGGATGCCGTAAATGAACTCGATCCGGTTCGCGGAAAGTCCTTCGCGCAAGGCTTTGATGATGGGGATTCCCCCGGCGACCGCCGCTTCGTAGCGAAGTTCCACGTTGTGTTTCACCGCCGCCTCACAGAGTTCCGGCCCGTCATGGGCGAGCAGCATCTTGTTGGCGGTGACCACGTGTTTGCCCGCCTGCAGCGCGGCCAGGATGAACTTTTTGGCGGGGTTCAGCCCGCCGATGAGTTCCACCACGACTTCGACTTTGGGATCGTTGATGAGGGTCATCGCGTCGTCGCTGATGGTGACGTCCGTCAGGTTGTGTTCGTCGAAGAGCGCCGTGTTTAGATCGGCCACGTGCACCAACGCGACTTCGGCCCCGGACGTCCGTGAAATCACGTCGTCATTGGACAGCAGCGTGCGGATCACACCCCCGCCGACGGTTCCCGCTCCGATAACCCCAACTCCGATGGACATTGATTTCCCCTTCAACCTGGTACGGGCTCAGTTCTCTTTCGGATCGAAATCGCTATCGGGATCGAAATCGATCTCTGCAGCTCCACAGGCCAAATCGTCCATCGCTATACGGCAAACACCAATTGCTCAATTCTCCCGTGGCGAAGCGATACTGTCGGTCCCGCTTTTGATCCCGATAGCGATCCCGATCCCGATTTGGATTGTTCGAAGTAAGCACTAGGCCTACTGGCGAGCGTCCCACCCCTAATCCTCGATGACGCACAACACGTCGCCGACCGAAATCTCATCCCCTTCGTGCACGTACTTTTCCTCCAACTTACCGGTTTTCGGGCACGGGATACTGAATGCCGCCTTGTCGGTGGTCAACTCGACCAGATCTTCGCCTTCCTTCACCGTGTCGCCTTCTTCGTACAACCAGTACGACACCGTGGCCGTGTCGGCCGCATCCTCGCCAAGATTCGGCAGTTTAACTTCGTAGGTCATGCAACTATTCTCCTTACACTATGCTCAATGCGCTTTGGGAAACGCCTTACACGGCCCGGACCCGATTTTGCGCAAACGCAGTTTTCATCAATTCCTCGGAGCGATACGAACTCCGTACAAAAGGCCCCGCCACGGCGAAGGCGAAACCGAATTCGTAGGCCCGTTCCTCGTAGGCGTTGAATTGGTCGGGTGTTACGTAGTCCGCCACTTCCCGCTGTTTGCGGCTGGGGCGCAGGTATTGTCCGATGCAAACCGCCTCGCACCCCGCATCCCGGAGGTCGTGGAGCGTTTGGTCGACTTCCTTCGGGGTTTCTCCGTGCCCAACCATCATGGCGGACTTCACGATTGCGGCTCCCGGGTGTCGGGACGCATGGCTAAGTATGCCAAGCGCTTCGCCGTAGGTGCAGCGTTTCCCGCGAATGGTGGCGTAAAGCCGCTCAACCGTCTCAATATTGTGGCCGAACACATCCGGGCCTGCGTCCAAGACGATGTCCACGGGATCGGCCTCTCCCATGAAGTCCGGCGTGAGCACTTCAACCGTCGTGTTTGGGCTCAGACGCCGGATCGCGCGGATCGTCTCGGCAATGTGTGTCGCGCCGCCATCGGGCAGGTCATCGCGCGTAACTGACGTGATAACAGCATGTTTCAGCTTCATTTTCGCGATGGCCTCGGCAACGTGCTCCGGTTCGTGGGCATCGACGCCCTCCGGTTTCCCGCCGGGAACCGAGCAGAACCGGCAGCTCCGCGTGCAGGTGTTACCCAGAATCATGAGCGTGGCAGTCCGCCGCTGCCAGCATTCGGCCATGTTCGGGCACCGCGCGCTTTGGCAAACGGTATGCAGATCCAGCCCTTCTACCAAGTCCTTGGTGAAGCTGAAATCTCGTCCCGATGCCCAAGGCCGGCGGATCCATTCCGGGAAACGTTGTGCCATGTTTCGAGCAAAACCTCGCTTGGCGTGTCGACAAAACACACGCCGTCCGGCTAGTATAGCATTTGTCGAAGGGCGATAGAAAGTTTCAGGCTGGTTTCGAGCATCACAGAAACGTGTTCCAGCGCAGGAGTGGCCCAGTTTGGGTTTAATATGGCGGGTCTCAGACAAGTTGCGATCCGAACCGGGAATATTGCGAAGCTATTGCTCTGGAATGAGTTAAGCCCAAGCTGTGTGAATTCATGTGAAGGAGGATCATTGAGCGCAGAGAAAGGAGGCGGTGAGCAGCAGGACTCGGCTTTCGTCGAGATCCCATCGGACTGGCTCGCTGAATTCGAGGCCGCGGCGCGCCGGCCGCTGGAGACCCGGCTGAAGTATGCCTTTGTTCACACCTACAAGCCCGTTTTGGATGACGAACCCTATCGCTCCTTCGATACCATGGCGGAATATCGCCAATGGTGTAACGAGAATCTGCCGGATTGGCTGGGATATGGCAGCGTTTGACTACCGTCAGGCGGAAGAGATTCGCGACGCGTTCGCGCGTCACGGAGTTCGCTATCTTTTCATCGGCAAGTCGGGCGCAATACTCCTTGGATATCCCGACACAACGCAAGACGCGGACCTGTTCGCGGAGAAATCCCCGGAGAACGGCCGCGCGATCGTAGCTGCACTTCGTGAACTCGACTTCGCACTCTCCGATACGCACGCCGCCGAAATCGAGCGAGGTAAGGATTTTGTGCAGCTAAAAGACGGCCCTTTCGATCTCGATCTCGTCTTTGCGCCCGACGGTATCGAACGATTTGAAGATGCCTGGCGACGGCGTGTCGAGGTTGAAGGGTTTCCCGTCTGTCATCTGGACGATATTATCGCCAGTAAAGAAGCCTCAAGACGCACCAAGGACCTAGAGTCACTGCCGCGATTGCGGTCGTTCCGGGCCTATTGGCTGAAACATCATACATAGATCTCGTCCGTCACACTTGGTGTACGGGAAAGCCTTACGGGGGAAACCTATGAACAAGTCTGTAGCGGTGGCCATCTGGACACTCGCACTTATCGTTTCACGTTCGATCGCGGCCGCGGCCGTGGCTTTGTCTGCGAACGCGCCAAATCCGGACGCCGTCGCCGAAGTCGCCGCGGGCACACGGACCGACGCAGACGCAGCGTGGTGGGGGTTCAATAAGGATGACGCGACGGACACCCTGCAATCCGCCATCGATTCCGGCGCGAAGAAGGTCGTGGTCCCCTACATGGGCGCACCTTGGATGGTTCGCCCGCTCACCTTGCGCAGCAATCTGGAGTTGGTCTTCGAGCCCGGTGTGTTGGTCCTGGCGAAGCAGGGCGAGTTCAAGGGCAAGGGCGATTCCCTGTTCCGCGCCTCGAACCAGACCGATATCACCATTCGTGGATACGGCGCCACGTTGCGCATGCGGAAGAAAGATTACCAGAGCGCGGACTACGAAAAAGCGGAATGGCGGATGGGGTTTTCGTTTACGGGATGCAAACGGATCCTGGTCGAGGGGGTCCGGGTCGAAAGCTCCGGCGGCGACGGGTTCTATCTCGGCGCAACGAAGGACAACCCGTGGTGCGAAGACGTTACGCTGCGGGACTGCGTCTGTCGTGACAACCATCGACAAGGATTGAGCGTCATCAGCGCGCAAAATTTGTTGGTCGAGAACTGTGAGTTTTCCGGCACGAAAGGCACCGCCCCGGAAGCCGGTATCGATCTCGAGCCGAACGGCGACAACGAACGTCTCGTGAATTGCGTCATTCGCAACTGCGTGATGCAAGACAACGCGGGCAGCGGGATTCTGCTCTATCTCAAACCGCTGTCCAGCGCCAGCGAACCGGTGTCGATCCGATTCGAAAACTGCGTCGTCCGCATGGGTACTCCCGGCATGACGATGGAAGACTTCACCGATATCGATATGAAGGGGGCGGCCGGGATTACCATTGGTGCATTAGGCGACGATGGACCGCAGGGGCAGATTGAGTTTGTCAATTGCACGACCGAAAACACGGCGGAAGAATGCGTGTTGCTTTACGAGAAATCCGCCAAGAGCGCATTGGTCCGGTTCGAGAACTGCAATTTCAAACAGCCGTGGTTGTCTGCCAACCGCGGATACAGCGGCGTGCGCATGCCGATTCTGCTTAAGGGCGAGCGGCCGAAGGTAGCCGTCGATCTTGGCGGCATTGTATTTGAAAACTGTCACGTGTATGACGCCGTGCGCCGGCCCGCCATCGCGTACGTTCCGGGGCCGGAGGGTATCAGCTTGCGGGACGTAAGCGGTACCATCATTGCCCACAGTCCCGTGCAGGCGAAAGCGCAGTTCGATGCGAAAACCACGGACATCTCGCTAAAGGTCGTCGCTGCTGAGTGAGCGTGCGCCGGCCGTTCCTGTACTGTGTATTCTGCTGCCCTGTAGTAAGTTACGGCGTCATAATCTCTTGACTTCTCGCGTCGGCTATGATAGCGTTTGGTAACGGCTCATGGTGTTGCGGACCGCCAGCCGTAAAGCTCGGAGGGTACAGGTGCGGCTCATTGAGGAACAACCCCTTACTACTCGGGCGGCGAAGAAGGCTCCAGAGGTTCTCGTTGTAGGAGGTGGCAAGGGAGGTGTGGGGAAGACCTGCTTCTCCGTCAATATCGCCGTCGAAATCGCGCGCAAGGGATGGCGGGTTGTGCTCGTCGACGCCGATCTCAGTTGTTCCAATGTCGAAACCGTCCTCGGCGTGCAGTCCACGTCCAAACTCGACGATTTTTTCTACCAGCGGGGCGGGAAAGACATCCGCGCCATTCTCACCGAGACCCAGTACGAAAACCTCAGCCTTATTCCGGGCACGACGGGCCTGCTCGACGTGGCCAATCCCAAGTACCAGCAGAAAGTCGCGTTCATCCGGGAACTTGGCCAGCTCGACGCGGATCTAATCATCGTCGATCTTGACGCGGGCGCCCATTTGAATACGCTGGACTTCTTTCTCATGACGGATACGAACGGCGTATTGGTGATTACGCCAGAGAAGACCAGTATCGACAATGCGTTTAAGTTTCTTCGGGCGGCACTGTTCCGGAAGATCGAGCGGTTTTATCAGAGTCCGGAGGTCGCCATGTTGCTCAAACGCAATCGAACCGTGCGCGAGTTCATCGACAGCGTGCGGGGTTCCGACATCTTCGAGGAGAAGACGCGTAAACGGGTTTGTGGCGAGATCGTTTCCATTGCGCGCTCCATCAAACCCAAAATCGTCGTGAACCGCGCGCGCAACGCCTATGAAGCCCAAATTGCCGCGAATATCTTGTCGAAATTTGCGCGCCAGCAGTTGATGGTCGACCCCGAGAATCTCGGGTTCTTGTACTTTGATAAGTGCGTTCCGGAGGCGATAAACTGCGGGACGCCATTCGTCGTGAGTCACCCCAGGCAAAAGGTAACGGCATGTGTGGCCGATATCGCTAACCGACTTGGATACTTCTAATCGTGCTAGACAGAACCGATCCTAAACGTACTCCCCCGGCGCGGCCTCAACAACCCGAAGTTTCGCCTCAGGACATCCCCGACACGTATGAGGCCATGGAAGAAGCCGGCCGGAGGGGTTCGGGACTCTTCGGCCGAATGAACCAGGCATTCCAGGAGGCGTTGCACACGAGCCGCGGACCCGGAAGCACGCGCGACGCCGTAGAGGAAGCAGGAGGGAATCCATCTGTGACCGCTGACGATTTGGCCATCCGCCGCGCGCGAAACGTGAAACTGCAACGGATGGTGGTGCCGGAAGGGGTCATCATTGAAGGCAATCTCACGAGCGGTTCGGAAACGGAGATCGCAGGCAAGATCGATGGGAACGTTACGGTCGATGGCCGGCTGTACCTCGCGCCGAGCGCCCTCATTTCCGGTAACGTGCGCGCTACGACCTGCCGCGTTGATGGCATGGTAGAAGGCAAGGTGGACTGCACCCAGGACCTCGAGTTGGGCAAAAGCGGACGACTTAGCGCGGACGCCATGGGAGGCAAAGAGGTTACGCTGGCAGGGCAGGTTTTTGGGGACATCTCCAGCGGCGGCATCGCACGGATGCTTGCATCGGCCAAGGTCAACGGCAATATTCGGGCGCGGCGTATTGTTATCGAGGAAGGCGCGCTGTTCAATGGAACCTGCACGATGCGGACCCCCGCACAGCGCGGCGAGAAACAGAAGAAAGAAGACTCTGGCAGTTAAGGAGTGACAAGTCGTGCTGTTGTATCCCATGTACTTTCAATGGATCTGGGTTCTTATCCCCGGAGTGATCTTGTCCGCGTGGGCGCAATACAAAGTGAAGTCCACGTACCAGAAGTTCGCTCAGATTGGAACGCGCTCGGGGATGACTGGCGCGGAAGTCGCCCAGCACATTATGAACGATGCCGAGGTGAAAGTCTCCGGCCAGCCCAACGGATACGTCCACGGGATTTCCTGTCCCATCAACCTCGTCCCCGGCGAATTAACGGACCACTACGATCCGCGCAGCCGCACGCTCAATCTTTCGGAGAGCGTCTACCACGGGCGTAGCATCGCGGCACTGGGTGTCGCCGCACACGAAGTGGGTCACGCAATCCAACACGCGAACGCCTATTCGGCGCTGATGTGGCGCAACGCGATCTATCCCATGACGAGTATTAGTTCGACCTTATCTTGGCCGTTGCTGTTTGGCGGATTCATCTTCGGTTTTTCGCCGTTGATCAACATTGGCATTGCGTTGTTCTCGATCGCGGTGCTCTTTACGCTCATCACACTTCCCGTTGAGTTCGATGCGAGCAAGCGCGCCATTCGCGCCTTGGCATCGGGAGGATACCTTGCCGAAGACGAAGTCGCGGGTGCGCGCAAGGTTTTGACAGCCGCCGCGCTAACGTACGTCGCCGCAGCAGCGATGGCCGTTTTGCAACTGCTGCGCTTGTTACTTATTGCCCGTGGCCGGGATTAGTCGCACGCCGGGCATCACGTTCGCAATGCGGTGCGACTATGGTAAGAGTTTGAGTTTCATGCCCCTGATTCGCGTCATCGGTATTGTCACGCTTGCATCTCTTACCGCGTTCGCGGCTGACTTGGCCCCCGTCGAGACCCAGGCCGACGGCACCGCCGCCGGGCTCGGTCCCGCAGCTCGCGGCGCGGCCATTCGGAACGCCCAAGCCAACATCGTGGTCAACCGCTTGGAGATCTTGGCTCCAACGCGGGACTTCTCACTCTTCGCATCGATTGTGGAGAACCCGGAACGCTACGTTCCCGCGTACCGCGTCATCCGTGAGGATACGACCGACAACGCCACGACGGTCGAAATTGCGGGGGAGGTTCTTGACGCCAAACTCAGGCGGGATGCGGCAAAACGTATCCTCGAAAGCCACGCGCAGAAACCCCGCGTAATTCTCATGGTCGACGAACGCATTGCACCCGATGAACCTCGCGCATTGAAAGACAAAGGCGTGGCCGAAGACGCCATCGCCGAAAAACTTCGCGACGCCAAGTTTGACGTCGTGGATTCGCGCGAACTCCTCGCGAAGAATTCGGAAGCCGACTTGCGCCAATTTCTTGGCGGCAGCCCGGGTCTCCTGAGCGAACTGGCTCGTACGCATCTCGCCGACATCGTCATCGTCGGCAATGCATCGGCGCTGCTGGAAGGCGGCGCAGACGGGAAGTCGGGGCTCCATCGACTGCATGCGAAGGTCGATCTGCGCGTCATACGCGCCGCCGATGCCTACGAGTTGGATGACGTAAAGACCGAAGCCGTCCTGTTCAGCGCGGACGTCCGTGAAGGCGGCGCGTTGTGCGTAACCGACGCGTGCGACAAAGCTGCGCCCGCGCTGGTTGATGCGGCCGCGTTAGGAATGCTGGGCGGAACCCCGCAGGACAAGGTCTATCTCACGATAGAAGGGCTGGAAGGCAAAGCGCAGTTGGATCAGATTCTCGCGACCATCCAAGCGGTTCCCGGCGTTGATTCCGTGGATCAAATGTATACGTCGGACGTGATGGTACGGTTGGCAGTGGCCTACTCGGGATCGATGACGCCCTTCGTCGATGCGCTTTCCCGCGGAAAGTACGACGGACGTTACCTTCATATTAGGAGCGTCGTCAATCGCGATATGACCGTGCAAATCCGGCGATAGCGCGCCGCGTCAATTCATCGGGCGGCTGTGCCCTTCGGCCTTGTACCGGTCGAGTAAAGCGGTGAGCTGCGCGACGATCTCCGGGTGTTGCCCCCAGAGGTTTTGCTGCTCCTTGGGATCCTGGTCGAGATCGAACAGTTGCCCCTGAGGTCCATCGTCCGCCGGTTCGGCAAAGACCGGCTTCGTGTTGCCCCCCGATCCCAATCCCAGTATGAGTTTCCATCGTCCTCGCCGAATCGCAAACATCCCCCGTCCGGAATGATGCACGACGGCCTCGCGGATTGAGTGCGCGAGGGGTTCGTTCAGCAACGCGGGAAGGATGTTATAACTGTCTTCTCCGGCGTCGTTGGGGACACTCCAATCGGTTAACGCGGCGCACGTCGCAAGTAAATCCGTGAGGCAGACAATCTCATTGGTTCTTGTGCCGGGCGCAATCTTTCCGGGCCAGCGCGCGATCATCGGAACGCGATGGCCGCCGTCCCACACGTCGGACTTTTGACCGCGCCGGCCGTAATTGGCGAGATGGTCGAACTGCGCGATGTCCGTCGTCTTCCACCGGGCGCCGTTGTCGCTTGTGACGATCAGGAGCGTATTGTCGCTTAGTCCCGCCTCATCGAGGGCATTCACGACTTGACCAACGCTTGCATCCACTTGGGTGACGAAGTCGCCGTACCACCCGGCCTTGCTCTTGCCATGGAATTCCTTGGTCGGCATCCACGGCAGGTGCGGCGCGGTGAGGGGGAAGTAAAGGAAAAAGGGTGACGGAGCCTGCGCTTGTTCTTCGATGTAGTCGACCGCCTTTTCGGTGATGCGCGGCAACACGTCCTCATGGCGGAAACCCGGCGCCGCGGCCCCTTCGCGCCAGAACCCGGACCCGCCTTCGCGCCGCTGCTTGCCCGCCGACATCGTCTCGTTGGCCGGTGCGATGGGGTGATCGTTCTCAATGAAGACATAGGGCGGCATATCCAACGACGCGGCGATCCCGAAGAAATAATCGAAACCGAGATCCACCGGGCCCGGATGCAGGGGGTGGTCGTATTCGGTCGGTTCCTTGTCCCCAAGACCGAGATGCCATTTTCCGATACAGGCCGTGTGATACCCGCGCTGCTTTAACAGCGACGCAACGGTCAGACGGCCCGGCTCGATCAGGGCACGCGAATAGCCGTTCAGCACGCCTTGCTTTAGCCTCGACCGCCAACAGTACCGGCCCGTCAAGACTCCGTATCGCGTGGGCGTGCACACGGCCGATGGGGTGTGGCATTCGCTGAACGTAATCCCTTCCCCCGCGAGCCGGTCCATGACGGGCGTTGGAATTTTCGATTCCGGATTCGTACACGAGAGGTCCCCGTAGCCCATGTCGTCCGCCATGATGAAGACAATGTTAGGGTACTTTGTCGATTTCACTGCCGCGTCGCTCCTCAATCCAAAAACCATGGGAGCCGATGCCGCCGCTGCCGCGTACAGAAACTCCCTCCGGCTCCACTCACGCATACGTGCTGTTACCCCCATGCGTTAATCGCCGGTTACCGTCACTACGATCCGGCGGTTGCGCGGTTTTACGTCGCATTCCAAGTGAAAGATCTGCTGCCAGGTGCCGAGTACCAGGCCGCCGTTGCGAATCGGAATCGTTACCGACGGCCCGGCGAGGCTCGCCTGCAAATGGCTGTGCCCGTTTCCGTCGTGCCACGTTTGCTCGTGGCCGTATCCGCGGCTGGGCGGGATCAACCGGTCCAGCATTTCCGGGTAGTCGCCTTGCAACCCCGGCTCGAACTCGATCGTTCCGATGGTCGCCGTGCTGCCGATATTGAAGACGTGCACGATCCCCGTCTGAATCCGAGAGCGTCCCACAATATCTTCCACCTGCGAGGTGATGTCATGGATCGCGCCATGCCCGCTGGTGCGTATCGATAAGTCTTCCTGATAGGTCACTGCATAAACTCCCGCACCTGACAGCGGTCCGCAATATCGAGCCGCTGAAAGATGTTTCCCCTAATACATCGTTCCGACTGATCCATTCAGCATAGGAGCCAGTTTGGTGCCAGTCAAGAGCAACTTGTTACTGGCCTCGATCATACGTACACTAACGCACTTTGTGGCATTTCCAATACTCGGCTTAACTCGGACCACCAAGGATCATGAATCGACGCAGACCTTCCGATAGCAGCGGACAGATCGCCGTCGTCTTTCTCCATCCCGCGTGCAACATGACGTGCACCTTCTGCGGGACGGAGAATGACATCGATTCCATGACGCCGGAACAGGCCTGGACGCTGTTTGATCGGATCAAGGGCCGCGGCTTCGGTAACGTCGTGCTCGGAGGGGGAGAGCCGTTCGCGTGGCCGCATGACGTTGTTTCTGCGGCAGAGGATGCGAAAGCGAACGGACTTTTTGTCCAAGTGGGCACGAATGGCATCGGCCTCCCGGCGGACTTCGAAGCCTTGGACTGCATCGACCGCTACGTGCTTCCGCTCGACGGAGCGGACGCAGAAGGCCACAACGCCGTACGCATCACGCGAAACGGTCATTATGAACTCATTGTGAAGCGGCTGGAGACGCTCCGGCGGGCAAGAAAGTCAGTAACCGTCTCCACCGTCGTTACGTCGAGAAACGCGAACGACCTGGATCGAATTGGGTCCTTCCTCGCCACGTATCATGAGTGGGGTGGCCAACTGCACGCCTGGCACCTTTATAAATTCCTGCCCATCGGCCGGGGCGGGCGCGAAAACGCCGACACCTTGTCCATCCCGGACGCCGATTACAACGCCGCCTGCGCGGTGGTCAAAGGCCGCGATCTTGGTTTCCCCGTGTACAAGCGCCAGGACATGCGCCACTCCCGTCATGTCGATTTCTTTTGGTACGAGGGGGGGGCGCTCCGGATCGGTAGCGAGGTCTGGGAGTCTGCGTAACTGTCTTTATAAATTACACTTAGATATGACTAGGGTATTTTTCTTGCAAATTGTATCAATGTATGATACAGTAATTGCAATGATTGCCATCGACCTCGATAGTCCCGTTCCCCTGGAGGAACAAGTCACCCAGGAGATTCGCGGCGCGCTCGCACGCGGCGACATCGCGTCCGGCGACGGTTTGCCCTCGGTCCGGCAATTGGCCGGGGACCTCGGGATCCACTGGAACACGGTCGCCCGCGCCTACCGTCGCTTGCGTGACGAGGGACTCCTGGTAGTCGGCCGGGGACGCGGGGTGTACGTCAAAGATACGGCTCGCGATACAGTCGTTCCGAGCCCGGAACGCCGGAAGAAAGTGTGCACCATCGTGCGCGACGCCGTGACCGAAGCGCGGCTCGCGGGGCTCGATTTGGATTCGTTCAAAGAACTCGTGGCTGACGAGATTCAGTTCTGGGAAGAGGGGAGGGCCAATCCATGACCGGGATCTTCATGACTGTGTTTTTGATCTCCGCCGTCGCATTTCATCTGCCCATCGCGCTCTGGTGGCAACGGCGGATGCTCTACCGCGTGGACGAACCGACGCGGCGCAGGGTTGCCGACGCCCTGCGTGCGCGGTGGCGGCGCTTCTACTTCGCCTATGGTTTCGCATTCGTCGGTGTCTTGGCGTGGCTCGCTTCGGATTGGTCCGAGATCGTATCGGGCCAGCGCAACGGCATCGTGGTCGGCGTGGCGCTGACCGTATTCCACGGCGTCTGGTGGCCCTTCCTCGCGCCGATCATCCAAGGACTCGAACAAGCCTTGCGCGAACAGGGCGTGCTCGCGACCGGGCGTCCCGTCGAGTCCGGTCCGTGTCGCCACATTAAAGCCGCGCCGGGTTCGCGATTACCTGCCCGGCTGGAGTACGCCGGTCGAGATCGCGCTTTTGGCTGTCGGTGCCATCGTGCTCGGCTCACGATACCTGATGGCCGGTCAACTGGAGCCGCGACTGGTCATGGGCGCGGGCATCTTTGCGTTGACGGGACTCGTCATCGTCCTCGGCTACGGATTCTGGATACGCACGGAGACCCAACAGTCCTATGCCATGTTCAACGAAACCGCCACCGAGGAAGACATCGACGCCCACCGCCGCTTTCGGGTCCGCCTGGTCTACGCCGGTCAATTGATCATGGCCGCCACGTTCTTCGCCGCCGCGGGTTTGTTCATCGAAGTCGGCCACGGCACCATCACCGAATCATTGGCCGGTCTCATCGGCGGATCGCTTGGCGCGGTCGTCGGCCTGGCGGGCGGCGCCGCCGGTACCATCGCCAGCCTCCGCGCCGCCAAACTGCAACGGACAAGACAATACCGCGAACCGTAACCGGTGAGGGGCACGGATGACGTGCGATATCGCGTTCGTGACGATTATCCAAGATCAGAAAAGAACATCCCCCTTGATCCCCCTTCAAAGGGGGAGTTTCCCATCCACGTTTATCGGCGAGCATGCTCTGTTCTTCCTGCGAACCGGATTTGCGGCATCCCAACAGCGCAACGCAAAGCGTTGCGATCGTTTCCCCCTTTGAAGGGGGATCGAGGGGGATGTGAAATTCGTGAGGACACTATCGCAGCGGGAATCGCGTCTCCGGCACCAATCCATCGCCCAGTATGATGACTTGTCAGTCATCGCCCGGCGGACGCCGGAGGGACTTCTTCTGTCCTTGCTTCTTCTTCTCCTCGATACGCCGGGCGCGGGCCGCACGCGACGGTTTTGTGCCGACGCGCCGCTTCGGACGCCGCCTGCGCGCGATGATGCGGCGCTCCAACTCGGCCAATGCTTCGGCTTTGTTCCGGTGCTGCGACCGCGACGCCGTCGCGACGACCACAATCCCCGTCGGCTTGTGCCGCACCCGCACAGAGGACTCGGTGACGTTCTTCTTCTGTCCACCGGGACCGCTGCTCTTAAAGAAGGTGATCTCGATTTCGTCTTCGGGTATGGGCATAAAAGGTATCAGCAAAGTTTGGGCGGTGGGCAAAGCGCAACAATTCGTCAAATCCTTCTCAATAGGCTCGAAACGGCCCACGGGGTCCCGACACGATGGTGTCCGGTGAGGGTCCATTTCCTGACGGTAGGTCCACCCATCAAGTATACATACAGGGTTATGCCGAACGCCGTCGCGAGGGCGATATTAAACGAGAAACCAATCAGGGTCAAAACGCTATACACAAGCGGGCCCATGAATGGTGCGATCAGCGGCGTCACAAAAACGTGATCGTACTTCGGAATAATTAGACGCCCTGTGGCAATGCGTCCGAAAGGCGTAATCGGGCTACGAAGCATGCCGCAGTAAGCGAGCAATCGCACGATCGTGCAAATGAAAGAGTACAAAAGAAGGACACCAACACCCGCAGCCTGGCTTTCGATATCCTCCGCGCTCGGTAGCAGCAAAAGCACAGCGAGTGTCCATGCGAACATAAGAGAAGATACTGCGGCCGCTATTCGGCCAAGCGATGATCGTGGAGTATTGTGTGGAGCCAACGCTGCGAGCGGCCAGCCAATCGTGTCGGGGTCTCCACCGAAGATGGTACGGCCTGTGTTGCGGTTACCGCCTGCGCCCATGTTCGGATTTGCTTGTCGTGCCGATGCATATGGTCCAGATGACGGAAAGCCACAGGCAAGAAGCAATCGAACTGAGTTTAAGGTTTGTTGAGATGGGAGAGATTCATCGACGCTGGTCGGGTCCAGTGTCCGTACGAGCGATCTTCTCGATAGCGCGAATAGCAGGAGTTCGACAACGAACACCGGCAATGACCAACTCCAAAAACCCACGACGATGGCCAATCCGAAACAGACAATCCACGTTACGAAGTATTGTCTTCCCTTAAGTAGGCAGATGGCCGTTATTGCGAGGTAGCCGCCCAAGAATGTTGCCGCCCCGGTCAGAACGTCCAAGTACGGAGACAAGAAGAACAAAAGAGAAAACAGTACGACAAATACGGCGTCGCGCCAGTCGAGCTCGACCGGACCCAAGGGCAACGGTTGGGTCGTATCATAAGGCGTAGCCGCCAACCACGAACGGTAGTCCTCATCGAAGTAGGGGTGGAACGAGATTACCCGGTGCGTCCCATAAAGCAGCATCGCAATCAATAGAGTCGCAATGGCTGCAATTGAAATGTGTGTAGCACGCTCTGCAACAAACTCCGGTGAAAAGTAGATCGCTCTATCGGTCAGTTCATGCAACACCACGACTTGCGAGACGGCTAGGAAGCTAAATGGAGCGGCTACGGCAAGCCAGTAGATGAAATTTCGCGGCCACAGTTCGAAAAACTTCCGGATCATTTCTGCTGCGCCTCCAGATACCGGTCGATGTTGGCCAGGGTGTCGGCATGCATGAAGTGGGCGAGGATGTCCTGAAGGTCGCCGGTGGCGGAGGTCATGGTACGGAGACCCTCGATGGTGTCGCAGGCGACAAGTTCGCCGTCGCGGAGGATGGCAATGCGGTGGGCCACTTCCTGCACGATTTCGGGGACGGGCGTCGTCATGAGGACGGTGATATCGCGGCGTTCGGCGAGGCGTTGCATGACCCGTTTCAAGGCGAGCAGCGCGGCGGGGTCGAGGCCGCCGGAGAACGGTTCGTCCAACAAAAGTACCGGCGCGTCGCTGATCAGCGCGGAACAGATGGAAATCTTCTTCTGCTGCCCGGTCGAGTAGGAACTAATGGGCGCGTCTCCGTGTTCGTCGAGGTCGAACAAAGCGAGCAACCGGTCGATGTGATCGAAGAGCCGGTCGTAGTCGACACTGTACAGACGCCCGACCGCGAGCAGGAATTCGCGGCCCGTCTTCTGTACCGGTAGCCACGGATGGTCCGGCAAGTAGAACACCTTGCGGCGGATGGCGAGTTCGGCGTCCTCGGAACTGCGGCGGCGCAGCCCGTCGATCTCGACGTAGCCCTTCTGCGGCGCCAAGGCCCCGGCGATGGACGCCAAGAGCGTGCTCTTGCCCATGCCGTTGGGCCCCATCAACGCCACGAACTCGCCCGTCTCGATGTCCAGGTCGATGTTCCGCAGCACGGGACGCACCCCGTAATGCTGGGTCAGGTTTACGGCCTTGATCATGTTCCGTGAGTCGATTCTACGGCTGACTCCCAGTTGCCGAGGCGTACGATCGTGCGATCTTTATCAAAACCGCTGCATATACCCCCGGGCACCAAGCGCGCCGGTCAGGCGATAGTGGCCCGTGAGAATCCAGTTCCGAAGCGTCGGTGGACCGGCAATCATATTGAGAGTGCAAGCAAACACCGTGATGCCCACGGCCCACGCAATGGACAGTCCCATATTCTCAAGTAGAACCGTGCCGCACAGGCCAACCAACGGCAATAGGCAAGGTGTTACAAGAACCCGGTCGAAACCCCAGCGGATTGGCTTTCCGCCGAGTATACGACCCAATACGCTGATGTGTGGCCACGAACAGGACACGTAGAGTAGGGTCCGCACCAGCGCGAGTATCGACGCGAAAAGAAAGACGCCCAGTTCGGGTCTGAACGGGCCGAGATGGGAAAACCAGTGGACCGGGACGTGAACGAGAATGGCGACGATCCATAGCGACATCACGGAGCCGACAGCCATGGCCGCTCGAGGGGACTGGAACGTGTCGTCAATGCTCACAGGACCCAAGATCGCCAGCGGCCAGCCGACTTCGAGCCCGTAATCGAATGGCAGCAGGTTGGCCTCGCGGTTGGCGGGATTGATCGAACGCGCGTACTCGACGCGCTGCCGCCGCTGCGCCGCAGTCTTCATCTTCTCGCTCCTGAGTCCAATGATGCGTAGCGATCGGAAAGCAGACTCCGCACGGGTGGATATGCCGGTCAGGACATCGGGTCGTATGGAGGTTCGAATAGTCGAGCTGAAAGCGCATAGACTCCCACCAGTAATGCGGATGATAGGAGCGGACGGTTCATAAATGCGACGCTTGCGGCGAGCGCAATACCAATCAGCCACGCTGCGCGATACATACCAAGCGGGTAGAAGATGTAGTCCATCGTGGCCAGGTATCCAAAGAGAAAGAGCAATACGCCGGCGTAGAGCGGAACCCATTCGCTGCCCAGAAGAAGAAAGGAGATAGTAATGACAAACACCCCGTCTCGCCACGCGATGAGTAGGGGCCCCTTAGGCAGCCGTTCTACCGAGTATGGGGTATGCACGAGCCATTCGCGATACCGTTTGCTCGTGCCCGGATGAAATTGTAGTGCGCGATAGAAACCGAAATACCCGAGGATCAGTAGGGCGGTGCCAACCGGGAAGACCAAAACGGGTTGCCGTACATCCCGAGGAACGCCCCATTCCTCGTGCAAAATCCCGAGAGAAGCCGCGATACCAAGTGTCGCGCAAAGCCAGAACCGCCAGCCCTTCGGCCACGTTTCAACGAACCAACGGAGCTGTCTTCGCAGCCGTGTGCGTCTCGCGTTCATTCGCCTGTACTTCTTCCGTTATTCATTTAAGCGCCATTACCCGGTAGGTAGCTCCTCTTGATCCAGCGATTGCTGCCCCCGGCTGAACTCCACTCGATACCGTCCCCGGAGTATCCAAGGCCTCGGCCGAGGGGGACTATAGAAAACCAGATACCAACAAGCGGCAAGGGATATGCTCAAACCCAGCGCTACGCTCGCACCGACGAGTTGGAGTGCGGGCATGAGAATCCACGGCAATACGACCGCGAGCACTGTAAACACGAAGAGCTTATCGTATCCGGGGATGATAAGCCTGCCGGTACCGAAACGGCCGAGGAAGCTGAGTGGCGGTTTGGTGATTGGGATATATCGGTTAAGCACCAACGCCCCGACGACGGCCGCTCCGCCGCTCAGCAGGGCCGGCGGCAACCATGGCAGGTCTGCAATCAATGACCAGTCGAAATGATGCGACAGCGCGAATCCCCATAGTCCTACCAGAAACGTATTGGCAATGCGGTGGGTCAGGGGTGTGTCATCTGGCAGGATACAGGGACCGAGAATTGCCAAAGGCCAGCCGACGTTGGACGTATCGCGAGGATCGGTGTCGCTCTTCGGTACCTCATCCGCGTCCACGCGTCGCCGAACTCGGCGAGAAACGCCTGCAAATACTGACGCAGGTTCCGCGGCGTATTGCCCTGTTTCTTTCATGTCCTGATAGAGAAGGTAGGCGTCTTCCAGATCCGGATCGCTGACTATCGCATCGATTGCCGGTCTGCGGAGGGATAGTTGCAAGAGCACCCGCACCAATACGTAGAGTCCCAATATCAGAATTCCTGCCAGCCATGTAATGTGCACGATGGCGACCACCAGACCCAACAAGCCGATAATTACGCGTGCCCAGTTCTCGGAAATGGCGGTTTGCACCACGCCGATGGACAGCACGATGTACCCGGCGAGTACGATTATCGCCGCGCCATACCACGGCACCCAAGGCGTGAAGCGCGTGCACAGCGAAACGAGTACGAGGAACGGGAGGTCCCAGCCACCGAGATAAACCGGACCCAGCGGCAACGGTTGCTTGCCCGTGTAGGGTGTCAGCGAAAGCCATGCAAGGTAGGGGCCGTGAAAGCCCGGGTGGAACGCATAGATCCGGCGCGTCCCATAGAAGAATGCGGCAATGATCACGAAGGCTGTGGCCCAGCGGCTGTCCACGGACGACGGTAGACGGAC
The DNA here is from genome assembly GCA_963745075.1 of Candidatus Hydrogenedentota bacterium. Lineage (GTDB taxonomy): Bacteria > Hydrogenedentota > Hydrogenedentia > Hydrogenedentales > SLHB01 > JAHDWY01. Next base: position 217,828 of record CAVUWV010000014.1, read on the forward strand.
GATTTCCGGCCAGATTTCCGACGGGCCAAGATAGTACACTTCTGAAAAGATCGTGGCTTTGCGCAGCACCGCAAAGGTGCCGACGATGAGCAGGACTCCCCAGTAGTACATCGATCCCGGCCACAGCTCGAAAACTTTCCGCAGCACGAAACGTGGCCCGTAATACCGGGTCAGGTGGAGGACTTTGATCATGTACCACTACCCCCTGTAACGGTTGAAACCAGCCTAGGCGAGGCAGAGGCGGGAATTCAATCAGGAAGCGGTGGATTGTTCTCAAGTTTCCGGCACAGGCGAAAGCTGAAGACCGGCAACGCAACCAGCACGATGGCCGTCATGACAAGAAGAAGGCACACGACGCTAAACTCTACTATCGACTTTGATTTGGAAATGCCCAAAATCATGGAGCAAAACAAACCGCCGCCGAACAGCATGAAAAGAGAGGTTGCCAAAGTAATTGCAACCCGAGGAAAGTGCCGTGCAGCTATCATCATCCCGAGGACGACTAACGCGAAAGCAGCCAGGGATACCAACGTTATGGGCGGCGGCGAGGCCGCGGCAATACCGATTGCCAGACCGGCCAATACATACAACGCGAGGATAGAGGAGAAGGGATTGCGGATTGCTGCGATGTAATCGCACTCTGATACCGTCAGGTACACTCGCCGATACTCATCGTGAGCGGCACGTGCGTCGCCCAAGAAAGTCATTGCTTGACGGTGTGCCTCCGCCGCGGAAACACCTTCAGATTCCATGCGCGTTACAACTTCACTGTATTCTCGCCGAATTTGCTTTGTGACCGCACGTACGCCTCCGATTCCAAGGGATTTTGTCACGTCGATCCAGCCATCTGCTACATCGGGATGGTCCGGCGAAAGGCAGAAGGGGCGCTCCTTTTTTGAATACAGGAGCCTTTGGGCAAACAATGGCATGCTCAACAACCGCATAAGACGCTCGCGAATTCCGGGCGCACTCCGCTTTACGGAATCTGCAACCATGGTGTTCCCCACAATTCCTAATACAAGTATAGGGGTACACCGTCTGGTTGTCAATGGACGGACCGACTGATCGTCAGATCGTTTGTTTCATACCGATGCTGCCGGCCGTCGGGGGCGTTGGGTTCGGTTTGGGGCGGGGGATCGTTGTGATGCAGCCGCAGCAGCGATTTCATCTTGGATGAAATCTCCGGGTGCGCGTCCGCCACGTTGTGTTGCTCGCCGATGTCGTTGTCGAGGTCGTAGAGCTCAAAGTCCGCGTCGAGACCGGGGTAAATCGCTTTCCACTTCCCCATACGGCCGGCGCTCTGAACATTCTCGCCCCAGAGTTCCCAGTACATGAACTCGTGCTCATCCTGTCGCGTGGCCGGCTGCATCCGCGCCGACGAGCGTGGGCACGATGGAGAGGCCGTCGATGCCGCCCGGCACCGCGTCCGTCGCGCCGCCAAGTTCCGCCAGCGTCGGCATGACGTCGCAGAAGTACCAGGGCAAGGCGCTTTCCGTCCCCGGTGCGATATGACCCGGCCAGCGCGCGATGGCCGGGATGCGGATGCCGCCTTCGTACAAGGTGCCCTTGTATTCGCGCAACGGACCGTTTGCCTTGAAGAACTCCGGTTCCGCGACGGAATAGCGGTCCGCGCCGTTGTCGGACGTGAAAATGACCAGCGTGTTGTCATCGATACCCAGTTCTTTCAGCAGCGCCATGATCTGCCCGACACCGTCGTCCATGCGCGTGATCATGGCGGCCATGTTGGCCTTGGGTTCATCGGGGAAGGCATAGCCCTGCCGCCACCGGAACCGCGGAGGATGTTCGTCGAAGGTGCCGGAGTATTCCTCGAGCGAGTCCTCGGGCGCGATCCACTCGTGATGAGGAATCGTGAGCGACAAATAGCAGAAGAAGGGGTTGGCGTGATTGCCACGAATAAAGTCCATCGACTTCTGCAAGATCACGTCGTGAGAGTACTGCTCTTTCTGGCCGTGCGTGTTGCCGGGCAGCGGATAGGGCTCCCCGTTGTGCCAGAGGTAATCCGTGTAGTAGAAGTGGGCGTGTTTCTGGTGCAAGTAGCCAAGAAACTCGTCAAACCCCTGCTTGTTCGGCACCCCCTCCGTTTCCGCATCGCCGAGGCCCCATTTGCCGAAGACGCCCGTCGTGTATCCCGCAGACTTCAACACTTCCGCCGTGGTGACGTACTCATCCGGCATCGCAATACCACCGCTGTTGCCGCGCACGGGCGTGTGGCCGCAGTGGTAGCCCGTCATGAGCACGCTCCGCGACGGCGCACAGAGCGAGCAGCCCGCATAGGCTTGCGTGAAGCGCAAGCCCTCTTTGGCCAGCCGGTCGATGTTGGGCGTGTGGATATGCTGTTGCCCATAACAGCCGAGGTGGCCATAGCCCAGGTCATCCGCCATGATGAAGATAATGTTCGGCCGTTCGGCGTTCGACTGCCCCAGGGCCTGCGCGTTCAAACCCGCGGCTGCAAAGGCCGCCGCACCGGTAGTCTTCAAAAAGTCACGTCGATTCATGGCTCCTCCTCGACAGGTTGGACAATAGGACTCTTGTACATGCCGCTCGAGGGTTGAGTCAATTCGTAGTTGCACAACCCCCAAGCCAGGAGGACCACAGGTGCCCTCACCTGTGGTCTTCCGTTGAATTCACGATCTCTCCGGGAGGACAGACCGCAGAAACTTCGCGATCCCCTCTTTGTACAACATGCCGGATTCGTACCAGCCGGTGTAGTGGTCGCCGTGGATTTCGAGAAAGGTTTTGGGCTCCGGGGCGAGGTCGTATAGCCTGCGCCCGTGGTGATACGGGATAACCTCGTCTTCCGGACTGTGGACGATCAGGATGGGGGCGTGGATGCGCCCGATCTTCTTGTCGTTTTCGAAACGATGCCGAATCAGCCAATTCACAGGCGCAAATGGAAAGATCTCTTGGCCCATCTGGACGACGCTCACATACGTGCTCTCAAGGATCAGACCCGCCGGCTCAGTGTCCACCGCGAGATCGGCCGCGATTCCACCGCCCAATGAGCGGCCGAAAATGATAATCCGATCGGGCGACTCGCCGCGTTCCCGGGTCAGATAGCGCCACGCGGCATGGGCATCCGCGTAACAGCGTTCCTCGGACGGCGCGCCCGAGCTGTTTCCATACCCGCCGTAGTCGAAGACGAATACGTTCAACCCTAAATCACGAAAGACGGCGATAGACTTCATCCGGTCCGCAATCGTTCCGGCGTTGGCGTGACAAAAGAGCAGGGTTCCACGTGCATTGTCGACGGGAATGTACCAGCCGTTGGTGGTCTCGCCGTCTACGGCCAGCGAAACATCATCGTAAGTCCAATGGAAGGCGGGATCGGCGGGCGTACGCCACACGGAACCGCCGCGAGGGAACACCATGGACGTTTGCATTACGTAAATCGTGGCCACTCCACCCGCGTAGGCAAGAACGAGCAGGCCAACAACGGTCGCGATGACTCTTCTTAGCTTGCGCCGGCGTGCTCCGTGTTGTGTAGTCATTTTTTGGCGCTTGATTCGGAACCGTTCGCCGGCACGACAGACTTCAGAAACTTCGCAATTCCTTCGGAATAGAGCATGCCGGATTCATACCAGCCTTCGTTGTGACCGCCGTGGATTTTGAGAAACGTCTTCGGTTCCGGGGCGAGTTCGTAAAGGCGTTGCCCATGATGATAGGGGATAATGTCGTCGTCCGGGCTGTGGATGACGAGGATGGGGGCTTTGACGTTACCGATCTTGTTTTCGTTGTCGAAACGGTGGCGGATGAACCAGCCAACGGGAATGAAGGGCAACATTTCCTTGCCCATTTTGGCCGTACTGATGAAGGCGCTCTCGATGATGATCGCGCCCGGCGTAACTCCCTGTGCGAGCTCCAGGGTCGGACCGGACCCCAACGACCGGCCAAACAGGACGATTTGCGCGGGTTTCTCTCCTTTGTCTTTGGTCAGGTACTTCCAGGCCGCACGGATGTCCGCGTAGCACCGCTTCTCCGAAGGCTTTCCGCTGCTGTTGCCGTAGCCGCCGTAGTCGTAGATGAACACGTTCAGGTCGAGATCGCGGAAAACTTCGATCGATTCCAGCCGATCGGCGATGGTCCCGGCATTGCCATGGGAGAAGAGGACCGTACCGCGCGGGTTCTCCACGGGGATGTACCAGCCGTGGGTGGATTCACCGTTAACATCCAGGATTACATCTTGGAACGTCCAGCCAAAAGGCGGGTCGGATGGCGTGCGCCAGATGTCGCCGCCGCGTGGGAAGATGATGGCGGATTGAAGTCCGTAAAACACAGTCACCAGTCCCGCATACGCCAAGACGAGTCCAAGCACAAGACGCATGAGGTTTCTCCCGAGCCGGGGTTGTCCTCTTTTGCTGGACTCCATAGACTCGCCTCAATCCTCGCGATCGTTTGTTTTGTGAACACGCCGGGATCATGTATGATAGGGCAGTGACGGCGCAAGCCGGACCGAGTTATTGGGGGGGCATGCGAGCCGCCGGGTTCGTGGCCGGGTACTGCGGGTGGCCCCGATCATCCGCCGGAGAACATCTCATGGACCATTACAATATCCTGCTGGACGAAAAACGTCTACCCGACCGTTGGTACAACATCATCCCGGATCTGAAGACGCCGATGGCGCCGCCGCTGCATCCGGGTACCCACCAGCCGTTGGGGCCGGACGACCTCGCCGCGCTTTTTCCGGCGGCGTTGATTGCTCAGGAGATGTCGCCGGAACCGGCCATCTCGATTCCGGGCGAAGTGATGGACGCGTACCGGTTGTGGCGGCCGACGCCCTTGCGTCGGGCATACCGGCTCGAGAAGGCCCTCGACACGCCGGCGAAGATTTATTACAAGAACGAGAGCGTAAGCCCCTCGGGCAGTCACAAGATCAACACGTCAGTGCCGCAAGTCTATTACAACAAAGCCGAAGGCATAAAGGAAATCTCGACGGAAACGGGCGCGGGCCAGTGGGGTACGGCCCTGAGCATCGCGTGCAGCATGTTCGGGCTGAAGTGCAAGGTCTACATGGTGCGCGTGAGTTACGAGCAAAAGCCATACCGGCGCAGCCTGATCCAGACCTACGGCGGCGAAGTGCTCCCGAGCCCGAGCGAGACGACGGATGCTGGCCGCGCATTCCTTGCGGAAGATCCCAATACCACCGGCAGTCTGGGCATGGCCATTTCGGAAGCCGTTGAGATCGCGGCCAAGAGCGGTGGAACGATCAAATACAGTCTCGGGAGCGTGCTGAACCACGTGCTGCTGCATCAGACGATCATCGGCCTTGAAGCGAAGGAGCAGATGGCGAGCGTTGAGGCGTATCCGGACGTCGTCATCGGCTGTTGCGGCGGCGGCTCGAACTTTGCCGGTATCGCCTTCCCGTACGTGCAGGACAAGCTCAAGAAGGGCAAGGATATCGACATCATTGCGGTCGAGCCGACGGCGTGTCCGACACTCACACGCGGTTTGTACGCCTACGACTTCGGCGATACGGCCATGCTGACGCCGTTGCTGAAGCAGTATACATTGGGCCACAATTTCATACCGCCGGGCATCCACGCGGGCGGGTTGCGGTATCACGGCGTCGCGCAACAGGTCGCGCACCTCACGCGCGAAGGCACCATCCGCGCCGTGGCCGTGCACCAGAACCCGGTGTTCGAGTCGTGCATGCTCTTCGCGAAGTGCGAAGGCATCGTGCCCGCGCCCGAATCGGGTCACGCCATTCGCGTTGCGGTCGACGAAGCGCTAAAGTGCAAAGAGTCCGGCGAGTCGAAGACCATCCTCTTCAACCTGAGCGGACACGGCCATTTCGATATGTCCTCGTATGACGCCTATCTCAGCGGGAAATTGATCGACTTCGATCTCGACGAAGAAGCGCTGAAGAAAGCAGAAGACGCCATCCCGAAGGTCGAGGAAGTCACGGCGTAGCGATTGGGGAATGATAACGTCGCGGCATAGGGTGTTGCGGGCGACCCATTTTGCGTGGGCTGCAGCAATACTCTATGCCGCGATTTCTGCTTTACTATTCGCCATCGCCTGGTCGGGGGCGATTACCCCGTTGTTTTTCTACGCCATGGGCGCACTCGCGCTTGCCCCGATCTTCGACATGCGCGTTTCGTCGGTGCAAATCGATCGTGAAGCGCATGAACTGGTCGTCGAGCGACGTTACTGGTGGAGCGTGAAGGCGACGGCTGAATCCCACACAACCGAGGGATTGACGGCTATTGTGCGGCGCCACAAATCGTGGACACCCGGTCCGCCAATTAAGTCCAACACACGCTTTCACGATCGCCGCACGCTCGCTGTGTTTGACGACGGCCGCGAGGTGCTGCTGTTTTCCAATACGTGGCTTCCCACAGGCCGGCACCTTGGCCGGCGGATCGCACTACAGTTGGGAGTCGAGTACAGAACGGAAGAATACGGCGTAGAGGAGAGGTTTCCCTGAATGTTGTCGGGAATCTCGGGCCGGGCGCGCCTATTGTTGCCCGTAGTAGGCCCCGCCGCCGTGCTTGCGCAGGAAGTGTTTGTCGAGAAGGTACTGCGGAATGCCATTCTGCCCGGTTGACAATGCGAGCGTGTGGAGCGCCATGCGCGCGACTTCTTCGAGTACATAAGCGGTCTCGACCGCTGTTGCCGGATCCTTTCCCCAAACAAAAGGCGCGTGGTTGGCGACGAGCACTGCGGGGCAGGCCATGGGATCGCGGTCCCGAAAGCAGCGAATAATGACATCGCCGATGTGGGCTTCGTAGTCCGTGCCGACTTCTTCCGCCGTCATCGCGTCGGTAACGGGGACTTCGCCATGGAAATAATCCGCGTGCGTGGTGCCGAAACAGGGGATGGGTCGGCAGGCCTGCGCCCAGCAGGTCGCAAAGTGGGAGTGCGTGTGCACGATACCGCCGATTTCCGGGAAAGCCCGGTATAAGGCCAAGTGCGTCGGCGTATCCACGGATGGTTTGAACTTGCCCTCGACCTGCTTGCCGTCGAGATCGACAACCGCCATGTCCTGGGGTGTCATCGCGTCATATGCGACGCCGCTGGGTTTGATGACGACGCGGCCGCTGTCGCGGTCGATGCCGCTCGCGTTGCCCCACGTCATCAGCACCAACCCCTGGCGCACGAGGTCGCGGTTCGCAGTGAGTACGTCGGCTTTCAGTCGATCGAGCATGGCAGAGAGTGGTTGTAGCGCAGGCGTCCGCCTGCATCTCTGGAATTGCAGTCACGCTTCCCGGTGTGACTGCGCTACATGCGACAAATACGTTGTTGGAACCATCATTACGCGACACAGGCGGTGTCTCCAACCTCGTCGACGTACCGTTCGAGGCGCGCGATGGCGGGCTCCATTTCGAGGAACGTCATGAGTTCCTGGCGCAGCTTCGACACATTCGGCTGGCCCTTGAGATAGCCCGAATAGTACTTACGAAATTCGAGCACACCTTTCCGCTCGCCCTTGTGCTCCACGCTGTGGCGCAGGTGCTTCACACAGGTCGCAACCCGCTCGGCGAGGGTGGGCGGCGGCAGGTGCTCGCCGGTGGCGAGGTAGTGCTTGGTCTGATTAAAAATCCACGGATTCTGAATCGCGCCGCGGCCAATCATGACGCCGTCGCAGCCCGTCTCGAACATACGTTTTACATCTTCGGGCGTCGTGAGATCACCGTTGCCGATGATGGGAATTGAAACCGCACCCTTCAGCTTTTCCAGCCACGACCAGTCCGCGTCTCCCTGGTGTCCCTGATCGCGGGTGCGGCAATGGAGGGCCAAGGCCTTCACGCCGATCTGTTCGAGCATGCGGGCCACGTCGAGGATAACGATGCTGTTGGCGTCCCATCCCAGGCGAGTTTTCACGGTCACGGGCAGCGAGGTGCCGCTGATGACAGATTTCACGATGGCTTCGAACTTCTGGATGTCTTTCAGCAACCCCGCGCCCGCCTCTCGCAACGCGACTTTCTTGACCCAGCACCCGCAGTTGATGTCGATAAAATCGGGCTTGGCCTGTTCTGCCACCGCGGCTGCGCCTTCCATGGACGTTTCCACGCCGCCGAAAATCTGGACCGCCACCGGACGCTCCTCTTCCACGACGCGGATCTTCTGGAGGGAACGCCGCGCGTCCCTAATCAACCCTTCACTGCTCGTGAACTCCGTGTACAGGAGGTCCGCGCCCAGTTCTTTGCAGATAAGACGGAACGGGATGTCCGTCACGTCCTCCATGGGCGCGAGCGCGAGGGGATTGTCGATATCAATGTGACCGATACGCATGGGCTGTTTCCGATGATTGCCGTACGCTGGTATTTTCGCAGATTTGAGGCGATATGCGCAAAGCCGCGGTGTTGGCACGTCTTTGCGATGCGCAATCTACTTCGTTCGTAGCACAAGACTCCCCGGCACGGTGTTCCAAGCATCGTTGTGGCCCGTGCCGGTAAAGACGAAGGTGAATTGGAGCGCGTCCTCAGAGAACCATTTTGGCGCGAAGGTCCAGAAGAAGGTGGTGCCGAAGTCGCCCCAGTTCTCGTAGTACGCGACCGTCGTCCATGGGCCCCACGGTTCCGGCGCGTCGAAGATCCCCAAGTTACCGGCATCAGCCTTAGCGTGCGGCGTGCAGAGCAGATAGCGCCCGAGAGTCGGTTGATAGATGACGCTGGTCAAGCGCGTGCCGTTTGGGTCTTCGAATACCGCATTTCGCGCCATGGGGTCCGGCGTCCAGATGGGTTGACCGGATGCGTCCAGTCCTGCAAAGAACGTGTACGCTTCCCTTTCGAGAATCCGCTCCTTCGGCACCCGCATCAGATCGACCATCCCGGGGATTTGCAGCCTGTCCCGGTCTTTCTGAATCCGCGTCGCGAAGACGTAGATGTGGCCATCCCGCGCGGCGCCGTTGTCCTGGCCGAATTGACAGAACGCCGGCATCAAGAATTGGTCTTTCCTCGTGAACGCCCAATCCACTTGCGTCCAGTGGTGTCCGTGATCCCTTGACGTTGCCAACCGGGTTTCGGCGTAATTCTCGAAACCTGAGCCGGGGGATAACCACATGTACAAGACACCGTCAACGCAGATTATACCGTAGCTCTTCCCGGCGAATTGGGCAGCGGCCTCCGCGTCTTTCCCGCCCCAGACGTTGTGTCCGGAATAGTCGGCACCCATCCCTTCGATACGAGCAACACCCAGACTGACGCGTCCGTCCTCGTTCGTGCCGCCGAACCCACCGCCGTCGCCCCAAACGGAGTATTGGTTCCCATCGTCGGCCCACGTCATAGGCCAGTTGTCGCTGCCCGGCGCACGCCGGTCCCGTGCAGAAAAGTCGAAGGTCACCTTCGCGATAAATGGACTCGGCGGGTAGGGAGGTGTCTTCGCGTCGGCCCGCGCATGCAACGAAGCCGCGACCGCGACAACGCCAATTGACACCGTTTGGAAAAGCGATTTCATCGTTGCCCCTATGTCAGGCCCATGTTAGGATACTGGCTGTTTCGCGGGGCAGGTGCCGCCCCGTTGAGGCTGCACTTTAGCACACACGTACACTTTGGAGATCACCCATGCCGCGTCTGAATATTCTGGCCGTGTCCGTTTTGTCCATTGCTTTCCTCGTGTTTATCAGTGGCTGCGCCACGACAGACCCGAACCAGCCGACTTCGCTGCAAACGGCCAAGAAACCCGCATGGGCCGCCGAGGCCACGCCGGAAGAGATGATCGTGTCCGTATCACCGGCGGGAAAGACCTTGCGCGTTGCAGGGTCCGCCGGGCTTCTCCTCGGCACCGGTGCGGACGCCGTCGTTAACGCCAAATATCGCGCCCCCATTCGCGCGGCCCTCGAAGGGTACAATCCCGCCGAAGTCTTCGCCGGAATCATCGAACAACGCCTGGAAGCGGACATGAATAAAGACATCGAACGTGTTGCGCCGCTGGGTAGCACGGCCGGGATGAATTCCCGCCAGGATGCTGTCGAAGCGCGATATCAGACCTTGGGAAAGAATGGCTACGACGTATTGTTGGATTTGGTCATGACCTACGGCATCTACGGCGCCGAAGGCACGCTCGCAACCAAACTGGCCGGCCGGCTTGTCACGATCCCCGATGGCAAAGTCTTGTGGGACGACACGCTCATTGTGACCAACGAGCCGGTATTGGCCAATGCGAAGCTCGGCAATCCGACGAAGCGCGGTGGGATCAACATTACCAATCCCGACTTCACGGTCGACGAAGCGGAAGTCAACCGATGGACCGCGGACGGCGGCGCCATCCTTAAACAGCGATTCGAGATGGCGGCGCAGGATGCCACTTCGGCGTTGCTGTGTGCGCTGGGCCTGGAGGAGAACGCGGCGGGCGAATACGCCCTCGGCGAACTCGCCATGAACCGCAAGGATTTCAAAGAGGCGGCGGGCCATCTGGAAAAAGCAGGGCAACTCGATCCCGACAACCCGAACATCAAGAACACATTCGCGGTCAATCTCGCCCACAACAACCAGGTGGAAGCCGCGATTCAAATTGCAAAGGAAATTACTGGAATCCATCCCAACTTCGGCCCCGCATGGTTCAACCTTGCCTGGTGGTACGCCGTCGAGAAGAACGATCCCGACATGGCCGCACCCTACTACGACAAAGCCAAGTCCCTCGGCATGCCCGCCGACAAGAAGATCGACAAGAAGATTCGGAAGGGTTAAGTCCGTACCCGCGTGGCCGCCGACCGTACGACTCCCAGGGTATCGCGACGGACTGAGTATCAGTTCGTTTTCAACGGCTCGTTCTGCTGGAGTTTCCCGGATGCCGCGCTCGCCGAGCGCGGCAGTACGAGGCGGCAATTTGCATCCTGTACATGCCGACGTCAGATCCGCCACTTGCGCCGGTGCCGGAAACGCTGGATCGCGCCCGGGATGAGTGTGATTAGACCCAATAACAGCACCGCTGCCGAGATCCCCGTCGCGTACAGACCGTACCGAAACGACAACGGGTCGTAGGTGAAGACCACTTCTTTGCTTCCCGCCGGTATTTCCACACCGCGAAACATGAGGTCGACCGGAAACACATCGGCAAGTTTACCGTCCACCGCGGCGGTCCAGCCGGGATACCACGAATCCGCCAGAATCAACACCCCCTGCCGGTCCGTCGAGACATCCACCACGACGCGCGTGTTCGAATCCGCCGGGCGCACGGTGGCCCATCCCGAGCCATCTTCGCCACTGTTTGGAGGAATTCCCCGTTCCATGAGCGGCGGATTGTCGGCAGCCACTTCACCGGGTTCGTACGATTCCGTAGGCCGGCCGTTGTAAGCGATCCGTGCGCGCGAACGCGATTCGGAATCGAAGAACAGCACGGCTCCCGTGTGAAAGACGTGCTCGACGTGGAGTATGGGACGAATCGAGGCGAACTTGCCCTGAATATCGTCGCTGGTTAACAGCAACATCGGCGTTCCCATGCGGCGCATTAAGAGCGGATCGTCGTCGACACGTTCTTGAAAGTCCGCCTGCCGTTTCATCGTCACTCCTGACGCCCCATAGACCTGAGGCACCAGGTTCGCCTCTAACGGCCATTTCGCCAGCGCGTCGGTGCCGCTGACCCGATCGCCGGATTTTCGCAGCAACTCGATGAAGTCCGTGTTGGGATAAAGACGGTCCCGTGGAGAGAACGGTATGCCTGCGCCGAACGTTGCCAAGGCGTCAATCACCGCCATGATGCACAGCGCGTATCCAATCAGCCGTGGCGACGGCTTCAAGATCGACACTCCATATACCACCATTACCGCGACAAACAGACATGCGGGAACGATTGCACGCAACACCGGGGGCGTTGACACTCCGGATTGCAGAATCCCCAGGACCACGCCAATCCCGAGCACTATCAACGCCAGGGGTCCGATGATCAGTAAGCGTTTCAGAGTGTCCTGGCAGTCGTCGGCATTGAGATGGATCCATTCCTCGGACGTGGCTGCGGCGCTCAAGGTCAGGATGAATGCGTTCGCCGCCAGATAATGTTGGGGGCCGATCAGGTTCACGTACGGAATGAGGCTCAACACCGGACCCCAGAGCAGCGCGAGGATCGTCAAGAACAACGACGGGAAGAGCAGGGCTTCGATGCGGATCCGTTGCCGCGCGTTGGCGAAAGGCCGCATGGCGAACCAGACCGGGAGCAGGACGATCTGGACGATTCCCACGTGCAACAATCCCACCGTCTGCAGCGCGCTGTCACCTCCCCGCAGTGAATGTGCGAAGGTCGCCCGCAAGGGGAGCAGAACGATCAACGATAAGTCCCATAGACCGATGGCGGCGGTGCCCGTATGCAATCCCAACGTGCGCGCTTCCCGCACGAACTCGACGTAGGGCAGCAGTTGGACCGCGCTCAGAAGGATACCGGCGGCTCCGGTGACCGCGAGCATGAGCACGGGCGCCACCGACTGTTTTGCCCCGCGCTGGTCAAGCTTACACCGGGTCAACAGAATCAGAATTGCCAAGACGAAGAAGACCAGCACCAATTGCGGGTCCCCACCGAGCAGCATCAGCCCGAATACCACAGACCCGGAGAGCCAGGCGCGATACTGGCCCAGCGCCAGTCGTTCGCAGACGAGTATCAGCAGCGGCAACCACGGCAATACGTCGGAGAAGGGATATCCCCACCAGAGGATCAGTCCCGGGCTGAGCTGGGAAGCGATTCCCACGAAGAGAGCCATCTGCCGGTGAAACCCGAGCCTCCGCGCCGCGTAGAAGGCGCACAGGCCCGCAACCAGCAGCTTCAGGTAGACCGACCACGTCAACGCAGTGCCCGGCGCGCCCAAGTAGAAGGGAATGGAGAACGGCGAGAGGCATCGCGTCTGCCATAGTGCAAGAAACGGCATCCCCGTATTCTCGTAGGGATTCCAGAGTGCCTCGCGAGGACTTCCCGCTTTGCTGAGGAACACGTACCACGGGTAGTAACGCTGCGCCATCAGATTGGATTCGGGGGGGGCCGGCGTTGCGAGATTCGCCGGCCGCGCCGCTTCCCACGGAGGATATGCGAAGATCGTATCCGTGGACAGCGGTACCTCACCGCGCGTGATGCTGGGGAGCAACACCGCCAGCGGCAAGACCACAAGGATCGCCACACACGAGGTGTACTCGAGTATCCGTCGTATGCGTGGACGCAATACGAAATCCCCGCTGGTTCTTTCGCCCGTTCGCCTGGATTACGTGCGCTTCTTCGGCGGCGTGTGAATACCCATGCCGAAGTAGTCTTCGGCAGCCTCCATCACGGCCTCGGCCAAGGTCGGGTGCGTATGTATCGTATGAGCGATCTCGGCCACCGTCGCTTCCATCTTCATGGCGACCGCGGCCGACGCGATCAACTCGCCCGCCTCGTGCCCCATGATATGGACGCCCAATACCTCGTCCGTCTTTGCGTCGCCCACGATCTTCACCATGCCGTCCGTCTCACCAATGGCATGGGCTCGGCCAATGGCCATAAACGGGAAGCGACCCACCTTGATTTCAACACCGGTGGCCTTCGCCTGCTCTTCCGTCAATCCGACCCGCGCCACTTCGGGCGTCGTAAACGTGCACGCGGGCACCACGTGATAGTTCATCTTCGCGTCACCGCCCGTGGCGTTTTCCGCCGCCACCAGGCCTTCCGCCGAACCGCCGTGTGCGAGCATGGTCTTCGCGGTCACGTCGCCAATGGCGTAGATCCCCTTCACATTCGTTTCCATGCGTTCATCCACCAGGATCTCGCCGCGTTGACCGACCTTCACGCCAAGCGACGCCGTCTTGGTGACTACGTCAGAATGAAATTTCCTTCCGATTCCGACCAGCACCAAATCCACATCGATCGGGTCGGTCTTCTTGCCCTCGAACTCGACATGCACACCCTTTTTTGAAACATCGAGCTTGTTAACTTTCGTCTCGGTGCGCACATCGATCTTGCGCTTTTTGAAAATCTTCTCCAACCCCTGGGTCAATTCCGCGTCGTCCAGCGGCAACACCCGGGGCAGCATCTCCACGAGCGTAACCTCGACACCGAAGCCGTTCCACATGCTGGCGAATTCGGCCCCAATCGCGCCCGCGCCTATCACGAGGGCCCGCTTCGGCAGCTTATCGAGGTCCAAGGCTTCCGTGCTCGATAGGACGCGCTTGCCGTCGATCTCCATCCCCGGAATCTGTGCCGGCGAACTCCCCGTCGCCACGATGATCGCACGGGCCTTGACGGTCTCGTCACCGACGTGAATGGTTCCCGGCGCCGTGATCTGAGCCTCGCCCGCGATCACTTCAATCCCATTTGTCTTGAACAAGTTGCGAATTCCGGCCTTGTTCTTCTTGACGATGTCGTTTTTGCGCGCCACCAAGGCATTCAAATCGAGGCCGATATCCTTTACTTTCAGACCCAGGTCCGCCGCGTGCTGCATCTTGCGATACATGTCGGCGGTGTGAATCATCGTCTTGGTGGGAATGCAACCCCAGTTCAGACACACGCCCCCAAGCTCTTCCCGCTCGAGGACCAACACGTTGGCGCCCCGTTGCGCCGCCCGAATTGCGGCCACATACCCGCCAGGTCCGCTTCCGATAACTGCTACTTCACACTCCCGCATGTACTTCTCCGAACTGTCTGTGAGCAAATAGCCCGCCCAAAACGAAGCAAAGATTACATCCCCCTTGATCCCCCTTCAAAGGGGAAACTCTCGCAACGCTTTGCGTTGCGTCAGGAACGGCGGCGCCTTGCAAATCACGCTCTCTGTAAGAGATGGATCATATAGTCGAAGTCGAGCAAAATTCCCCCTTTGAAGGGGGACAAAGGGGGATGTCGCCTTCCGCCGTATTCTATACGCGCATCCCTCGTGGACTCGTACTCAGAACCGCGCCGATTCCAGCACTTCCTTTAGCGTACCCATGAACTGGGCCGCCAACGCGCCGTCGATCACGCGGTGATCGCTGGAAAGGGTCAACTTCATGATGGGCCGGACGTGGATACCGCCGTCGACGACAACGGGGCGATCCTTGATTTGCCCGACCGCCAGAATGGCGCTGTCCGGTTGGTTGATGATCGCCGTGAACTGGTCCACGCCGAAACCGCCTAGATTGGAAATGGTAAACGTGCTGCCCGCGTACTCGTCGGGGAGGAGTTTCCCGCTGCGTGCTTTCTCGGTGAGCGCCTTGCATGATCTCGACAGGTCATCCAGCGAAAGCCGCTGCACGTCCCGCACGACCGGGACCACGAGCCCTGTCGGCAGCGCCACGGCGAACCCGAGATTGATTTCGCCGACCTCTTCGACCGCATCTTCGAACCACCGCGCGTTCACCTGCGGCCATTGCAGCAACGCCAGCGCGGTCCCACGCATGACCAAGTCGTTGTAGGAAAGCTTCGTCGGGTATTCCGATCGAAACTTCGCCGCCGCGGCCATGTCGACTTCGACGGTGACGTAATAGTGCGGCGCGCTGAACTTGCTCTCGCTCATCCGCTTCGCGATGATCCGGCGCATGGGGGAGAGGGGAACCCGTTTCGTTGCGCCCGCCGCCCGCGCGGGTGTTGCGCCCTCGATGTCTTCCTTCGTGATCTTACCGCCGGGGCCGCTGCCCGTGACGCGGGAGATATCGATGCCCTTGATTTCAGCCAGCCGTTTCGCCGTGGGCGTTATCTTGATGTTCGCGATGGACGCAGCATACGTCTCGACGTCGCCCTCCATGATCCGGCCGCCCACACCGGTTCCGGTTGCGAGCCGGGGATCGACGTGCAAGGTCTCTGCACGACGCCGCGCCCGAGGGGAAACCGGGGATTCGGATACGGAAGCGGGCGCGACAACAGCGACAGACGTAGCCGCCGCCGGTTCGGCTGCGGACGCGGGCGCCTCTTCTACCGGGGCTTCCGGCACAGATTCCGGAGCACCAACCTTGTATTGGTCCAGGTCCGGGAGGGGCTCGTTGGACTCGCCCACCAGCGCGATGACGGTCATGACGGGGACCGTCACGTCTGGTTCCACCAATATTTTTCGCACCACGCCGGCGGCGGGCGATTCAAATTCGATTTCGGCCTTGTCAGTCTGAATGGACGCAAACGGCTCGCCCCGTTCGATCGCGTCGCCCTCCGATTTCAGCCACTGGACGATCGAGGCCTCTTCGACAGACTGCCCCAACTGGGGAAGTTTCACTTCTTGCATAACGGTTCCTACTGAATCCA
This sequence comes from Candidatus Hydrogenedentota bacterium, assembly GCA_963745075.1. Lineage (GTDB taxonomy): Bacteria > Hydrogenedentota > Hydrogenedentia > Hydrogenedentales > SLHB01 > JAHDWY01. The sequence goes on from CAVUWV010000014.1 coordinate 233,947, forward strand.
GCCTTCAGCGCGAAGGCGTTCCATTCCGGTTTGAATGAGGCTGGCCAGACGCGAACCCGGCGCAATCTGACAGACTTCCGCGAGGACCCCCTCCAGCCCCCGCTCGGCGTAAATCCTTTGAACGGACTGGGCTGCCGGGTCATCGGGATGATCGTACCGGATTGCGGCCGCCGCTGCAAACGCCAACCCGGCAGGCTCGACATCCTGCTCCAGGCACATCGAGGCCGCGCCAATGAGCCGGTCGCGGGGCCCGAGCTTTCGGATGGGGTCCTTGGCAACCCGGGCGACCTGGTCGCCGAGGGCCCGGTTCGCGAACCGTCTTAACAGGTCGTCAATATGGGCTTGAAGCGCAGCCGGCTCCATTCCGTGCTTCGCGACCAGACCCGCCTTGGATTCCGCCAGTGCTTCTCCGACCTTCGCCCGAACCTCCGAGTCGCCCACGGCTTGCCAGATATACTCGTGGCCCCGGAGATAGCCGAGGTAGGCGGTCGTCCCGTGTCCGGCGTTGTGTACGAACAACTTCCGCTCGACATAGGCCCCAAAGTTCTCCCGTGGCTCCATATTCTTCAGCGGGGGTATGGGCCCGACAAACCCGGCTCCGTCCACCGGCAGCTCACAATACTCCTCCACGCAAATGAGCAACGGGTCTTCGGCCCGGACCGCGTCAGTCATCACCGGGACCATCCGGCCAATACTGGCCTCCACGAATCCAACCTTCTGGTCCAGCGCGACGTGGAACGCGGGGGAGAGGTGCTCGCGAACCTTCTCCCGCAGGTACGGTCCCGCATCAATCATGTTCTCGCACACGATGATGTTCAGTGGCGCGGCATCGCCTTGGGAATACCGCCGCTCGATTCCCGCGGCCAACAACGGCGCGACCTTGGGTAGAACCGGCACGCCCACGGCCGTTGCGCCAAAGTCGGCTTCCGAGACAGCCTTGGCCACAGCCTCCTGGTCGTCCGCGAGTACGGCGGCCACATTTTCAATAGTTAACGTGTATGTATTGTCGTCCACGATGCGCAGGGGATAGGCCCCCCGGGCATTCAACTGGTCGATCAGGTCCGGCATGACGTCGACGAAGGTCGTTCCATAGCCGGTCTCGAAAAAAAGCTGCCCCAGAAAACCCCGGCCGATGTTGCCCGCACCAAACTGAATTGCATTCCGCGCCATCCTCAATGAGCCCCCTTCATTGCCAAGTCACTTAGCGCGTCGTGCAGGATTCCGTTACTCCCCAAAACGCCGTTGCCCCCATCAAACAGGTTCAGCGGCGAACCGTCCAGCCGCGTCACTTTCCCGCCCGCTTCTTCAAGGATGATCATGCTGGCCGCGAAGTCCCACGGATTCAGCGTTACGTGCACGTAGGCGTCCATATCGCCCGTTGCCACGGAACAAAGGCCGATCACCGCCGCACAATGGCAGCGCACCTGTCCAACCGTCTCAATGAACGGCCCGAACTGGCGCAGCGTCGCCGCCCGGTCGACCATCCCCGCAAAATCGACTTCCGCACGTGCGCGGGACACCTCGTCGACGGCCGACACGTGGATACGTTCCCCATTGCGAAACGCGCCGCTTCCTTTTTCCGCCAGGAACAATTGTCCGATTCCCGGAACCGCAACGCCGCCCGCGACCGGGAGTCCACCCACGGCAAGCCCCAGCGAGATTCCGTAGCTGGGAAACAGTCCCCGCACAAAGTTCTGCGTTCCATCGATGGGATCGATGACCCACGCCCGCTTCTCCGCACCGGTCGGGAAATCCGTCATCCCGTTTTCCTCACCAACAATCGCGTCCCCGGGAAAGGTCTGCTCGATACGGCGTTGAATCTCTTCCTGCACCGCGAGATCGACTTCCGTCACCAGATCGTTGGGTTCCGCCTTGTGCGTCATCGAAACCGATTCCCGCATGGCGTATTTCTGTCGCACAAACACGGCGAGGTCGTCGAGGGTGTGTTGTATGAATTCGATATCCGTCATGTGTTCTCCCGCTCTCTTCGACGTAATCGTAATCGTGCTACTCTGAAAATCGCCATTCAGAATCGGCACGTTACGGACACCCCATCTTCATCATCTCAGGGCGAAAGGCCCTTTCATGACGACTCGTAATCGTAAACGAATGACGAGATCCGAGCTTTTTTGCAGATTAGATGTCCTGGCCGTGCGGATTACGATTCTGGAGGCCACCCGGTATTCCGTATTACCCCTTCAGCCCCGTCAAGGTAATCCCTTGGATGAACGTGCGCTGTGTCAAAAAGAACAGCACGACAATCGGCAACGTGATCACCGTGGACATCGCCATCAACGGGCCCCACAGGCTCTCGTGCTGACTCTGGAACTGCTGCAACGCGAGCGCCAGCGTATATTGCCGGTCGTCTTGCAGGAAAACAAGGGGATCGAGAAAGTCACCCCATTGAAACAGAAACATGAACAGCGCCGTCGTAGCCAGCGCGGGTTTCGCCAGGGGCATGATGATGCGCGAATAGATCCCGAATTCGGAACACCCGTCGATGCGTGCCGCGGCGCTGAGATCTTGGGGAATTCCCATGAAGAACTGCCGAAGCAAGAAGATATAGAACGGCGTGCCCAGAAAAGCCGGAAAGATCAGCGGCTTGAACGTTCCCGTCCACCCGAAATTCTTGTACATGACAAACAACGGGATCAGCATGACCTGGTACGGCAGCATCATCGTCGCGAGCACGAGGACGAAGCAGAACTCCCGCCCCGGCCATTCAATGCGCGAGAAGCTATAGGCCACGAGCGAACAGGAAAGCAGCGTTCCGATGACCGTCGTAAAACAGATGAAGAGGGTGTTTCGAAGGTTGCGGGGAAAATCGATAATTCGAAACGCCTCCGCATAGTTTCCCCAATGGAGCCCGATGTGCTTTTGGCTCTCAAAGTCGCCCGGCGCGACCCGCACCCGTTGCCCGTTGAGATCGAGCGTATAGAATCCGTCTTCGTCGCGTCCCAGATTCGCGGCGGTTTGGCCGCGGTAGGTAACCAAGGGTCGTCCTTGGGCGTCCAGCCGGTCCGTTCTCGGAATCCATTCCGGCGGTTCCCCGGGCTTCGAAAAGATTTGCGATTCGTGCTTGAGCGAGGTGGACACCATCCACACAAACGGCGCCAGGAACAGCAGCGACGCGGCGATAAGCACACCGTGGGCCACCAACCGGTTGATCAAACTAGTCTGCATGATAATGCACCCACCGTTTAGACGATATCATCACGCCAATCGTGGCGGCCAGGATCACGGCAAACATGATCAGCGCCATGGCGGACCCATAGCCCATGTTCAGGTAATAAAACGAATTTCGATAGAGGTACAACGCGTAGAACATGGTCGAGTCCACGGGCTCGCCCTTGCCGTTGGTCATCACGTAAACCTGCGTGAAGTACTGAAATGAATTGATCAATCCGATCACGAGATTAAACAGGATCACCGGCGTGATCATGGGCAACGTAACGTTGCGGAACTTCCGAAACGGCCCCGCGCCATCAATGTCGGCCACTTCATACAACGTCTGCGGCACATCGGCCAGTCCGGCAAGAAAGATCACCATGGGTCCGCCTACGCTCCAGAAGCTCATGAGGATCAGCGCCGGTTTCGACCAATTCTCGTCCGCCATCCACCCCGGGCCTTGCACGCCGAACACGGCTTCGATGGTCGTGTTCAACAAACCGTTCTGCGCGTTCAGCACCCACAACCACAGTACCGATGATGCAACGATCGGCACGATGGTGGGCAGGAAGAAGACCGTGCGATAGATCGCCTGACCGCGAACCTTCAGACTCAACAGTATCGCGAGTCCCAAGGCGAGGGCCAACCCGAGCGGAACGGAAAAAACGGTGAAGTACAACGTGTTGTAGAGGGATTTCCAGAATCGCGGGTCTTCAAAGAACAACCGCTGATAGTTTTCCAGACCGACCCACATCGGAGGACGAATGACGTTGTACCGTTGAAAACTGTACTTGATCGTCATCACCAGCGGGTAAACGTAGATTATGAAGAACCCGAATACAAACGGCGAACCAAACAAAAGTGCGTTTCGCATATTGCGGCGTTCGACGCGCGTCATGGCCTCACCTTTGAGACGTACGGATCGTCCTCGATCGCTTCGTTGGACAACGTCTGTATGTCCTGGGCCGCCTGTTCCGGAGTCTTCTCGTACCGGATCACGTACTCCCGGTTGTTGGACACCTGGTCCAAGAAGTATTGCGACACCGGAGATACCGGATCCTGGATGACATTGCGGTCCAGCAAATTCTCCACAAAGACGCGGAATTTCGGGTTGCTCGTGAACCGTTCGTCCATGGCCTCCGCCCGGCGTGGTGGGATATTGTGGATCGCCAGGTTGTAATCGCTGGCCGGCGACGTGCCCCCGTTCGGGCGTGGCCGATAAAACCAGCGCAGGAACTTCAATGCTTCCTCGCGATGGCGCGCGCCCGTCGGCACCGCGTCGGCAATGCAGGAAGGACCGTATGCCAGCGGTTCGACTCCCTCGGGCTGCGGAATCGGAACGACACCCCAGTCCAGGTCGGGTGCGTACTTTTCGGTGAACGTCACCTGCCATTCGCCTTCCGCAAGCATGGCGACTTTACCTGTGTAGAACGGATTGTTGGAACTCTGATACGCACCCATCCGTTCGAAGGATTGCGTCCGTGCGGGATCGATTGCGACGGGGAGTTGTTCCGTCGTGTTGGGGTTGGTGGCGAAACGCTGTTGCCATGCGAAGGACGCGATGATACCGGGATCGCCGGCGCAGGTGGCTTCTCCCGTTGCCGGGTCGCACCACTTTCCTCCAAACAATCCGCCCCACATATAGGTCAGGTCCCAGGGGAACCACGGCACGAATCCGAACTGCTCGATACCCACATCATTGCGAATCGTCAGTTTCGCGGCATATTCCTCGAGTTCCTTCAAATTCCGGGGTGGGCGATCCGGGTCGAGCCCCGCCTTTCGAAAACAGTCCTTGTTCCAAAGCAGACAATAGGTGTCGGTCGTGGTCGGAATGCCCCAGACATCCTCGCGCCAGTCCTGGCTCGATGCGTCGAATCCGCGGAAGTGAACCATCTTCCACGTATGCGCCATGAACTTGTCTTCCTGGAGTTCCGGCTCGGTTTCGATCAGATCGCCGAGCGGACTGAAACAGCCCTGTGAGGCCAACTGGGCGAGAATGACGGTGTCGATGCTGCAAATGTCGGGGGGGCTGCCCGCCGCGATGCAGGTAAGCATCTTCTCCATGAGCACGTTGATGCCGATGGGAAGGGCGCGCACGTATACGCCGTCTTTCACGCCCTGGGTGCGATTGTATTCGTCCATCAGGTCGACGCGGGCACGATGCTCATGTCCGGAGTGGCGGTCCCAGTAAAGCACGACCGTGCGACCCTGCGCGATCGCTTCCCGTTCCGCAGGCGAGCCGGCTGGCGTGGGCCAAAGGAGGACACACGCCGCGAGGCACAGGAGTCCGGCAAGGGCCCATCCCGCATACGCTCGTACCACCGGCGATACTCCTCCCATACATTTCAAATCGCGCTGCGTGTCGATTCGGGAACTATATAACTAGGCTTATGCTCGCGTCGAATTGCCTCGACCAAAACGCGGGATACACAGCAACGACACCAAGCAATCGCGCGACATTATGGGATCGAAGCGGGTGTCTTTTCCAGAACCGCCCCGTTTCCATACGCCTGACCCTTGGCCGGCGAGCTTTCAGACCCCGGGCCGTATGGAAAGCGTTAAGGCCCACAAGGACTTATCGAACGAAAATGCGGACTAGAATACTGGTACTTGACAGCCGGGGCCAGTCGGCATACAATCATATCCAATGCGCGGGCGGTACCGGGAGCGGTTCGTCCTCTCACCGTTAGGTGCGTGGTCCGGCACCTAATGGATGGGTGTTCGGGTGGGTCTACCACTACCCCTTGTGTTTTTTGGAAATAGTTGGTAACATAAGCCCGAAGACTGGGTAATGTGTACAGGCTGATGGCGAGGCCGAAAGCCGGAGTGTAGCACCGGTGGTTCCCACAAGAAGTAGGGGTGGGAGTGGGTCGCGTATACCATTAGCAGTGCAACTGGGGTGCTTGCATTTGAAAGCTACCCTAGAGTATGATGAGGTTGTTCAGAAACTGAACGAAGTTGTGTAGGGTGCAGAAAAGGAGGAAACGCACATGTCACCAAAGGTTCGTCGATTTGCCACGTTGGCCCTTTTGGCCGGTGTAGCGCTGCCATTGATGGTAGGCTGCCCAGCTCTCTTGAATGCGTTCATCAAGCTGAAGATTTGCGTGAAGAACGATACCTTCCTGAACCTCGATGAAGTTAACGTCGTGGATGCGGGTGCCCTCTCTTGGGGCGCAAACGATCTGCCGGACGGATCGGTCCTTCCGGGCGGGCAAGCGGTCATTCCGAACAACGCCCCGGGATTCTATGACGTTCGCGCGATCTTCGATGACAAGGAAGAGTGTGTCTCGAACTCGACCGTCGTGATGACGGATGTCGAGTTGGATACCACCAACCTTTGCATCACGTTCGACCAGTTGGTCGCCTGCGAGGACATCTATCCGACGGTGGAACGCGTTCTCTAAACCGTAATCTCGCGTTTCGTCCCTAAGACGTGGAGATTGATTCTTCGGGCCTGTCTCATGGCAGGCCTTTTTTCTTTTTTTCGCCGCCTGCATTGGTTTGGCGTGTCACGAGTCTCCCCGCCCACGACCTCCGAAGTATGGGTTGCCACGGCACGTCAGCCTAAACTAAGATACCTCCGGGTTACTACGATGAGTCCGAAAACCGCCATACCATCTGTACGCGTGCTTCCCGAAAACGTGGCGAACAAGATCGCCGCGGGCGAAGTCGTGGAACGTCCCGCGTCGGTGGTTAAGGAACTCGTCGAGAACGCCGTCGACGCCCACGCCACGCGCATTCAGGTGCGTCTGGTCGCCGCCGGCCGCAGAACGATCGAGGTCTCGGACAACGGGCACGGCATGTCGGAACAGGATGCCCTCCTCGCCATCGAACGGCATACCACCAGCAAGATTCGCAAGGCGGCGGACCTGGACAGCATTTCCACCATGGGATTCCGCGGCGAAGCGCTGGCCAGTATCGCGGCGGTCGCGAAATTTGAAATGGTGACGCGGCGCGAACGCGACACCTCGGGCACGCGTTTGCGCGTGGAGGGCGGTGTGCTGCGCGATGTCGAACAGGTTGCCGCGCCCGCCGGCACGCGCGTCACGGTGAACCGCCTCTACTTCAATACGCCCGTCCGCGCCAAATTCCTTCGTGGCGTTACCACGGAATTGAGTCAATGCATTGACGTGGTGCAACGGCACGCGCTGGCGCAAACTGGCGTCGCGTTCAATCTCTTGCACAATGAAAAAGCGTTGCTCGACCTCCCCGAACGCGCCTCGCTGCGGGAGCGTGTGGCGCTCATTTGGGGACTGAATTTTCTCAAGGATCTGGTCGAACTCAATGCCGAACGCGGCGGATTTCAGCTCACCGGATTGATCGGTACGCCACAACTCACGCGGTCGCAGCGTTCCCATCAATTCTTTTTTCTGAACCGCCGGCCCGTCGTGAATCGCTCGCTGCAATTTGGCTTTGAAGACGGATATCGATCCCTTGTGACCGTGGGGCGGCATCCGGTCGGCATCGTCCTAATCCAAACCCATCCGCGGTTTGTCGACGTGAACATCCATCCGTCCAAACGAGAAATCCGATTCCGCGACGAGCGGGCCGCGCGCGAGACCATGCGCCTTCTTGTCCGGGAGCGGCTGGCGGATCTGCACCAGGCCCAACAACCTGTTTTCGCGCGGCCGCCGCAGCAGGAGCCGGGATCGGCGCACCCGGCGGCGCCGTTGCCCACTTCCCCGCCGGCGCCTGCGGCCACGGAAAGCGGGCAGGTCGGTTCGGAACCCGGCGAGGGTCCGGTCCACCACGTTGCGCAAGCGCCCGTAGACGCGCCCCAGGATGTCAATCCGCTGGAGCGGTACGTGCCTCCCGTCCAAACGGTTTTCGAAGGGGCGGAAGCCGGCGGGCACGTGGAATCGGTCGAACCGGCCGCCGTCTTCCGTCCCATGGACGCGGTGGGTGATGCGCCGATGCAACTCTTCGACACCTACCTGCTGGTGCCACAGGACGACCGGCTCCTCATCATCGACCAGCACGCCTTACACGAGCGTCTCACCTACGATGCGCTGCGCACGGATCTCGAGGATCACGACTATCAATCGCAGCAACTTGCCGTACCACTGCTGGTCGACGCTCCGCCGTCTCACGCGCGAATCCTCGAGTCCAACCTCGATCTCTTCTCCAAACTCGGGATCGAAATCGAGCCGTTCGGCGGAGGCACCTATCAGGTCACGGCCATTTGCCCCCTGTACGAAGAATCGAAGGTGCCCGACATCATCTACCGTATTCTGGACGAACTCGCCCAGGGCGACTTGTTCAGCCGAGAAGATTTCATGGCGGATGTCCTTCGGTTGGCGGTGGAGGCGTGCCGCGGGTCGGTGAAGGCCGGCGACCGTCTGTCTCACCAGGAGCGCCGCGAGTTGTTGGACGGGTTCCGGCGTATGCGGCCTCCCTATACCTGCCCTCACGGCCGTCCCATCATCACCGAGCTGACCCAGATTCAAATGGAAAAGAGCTTCCGGAGACGGCAGTGATCTCGGTGCTCGCGGTAGTGGGCCCTACGGCGTCGGGCAAAACCTCCCTCGCCATCGAGTTAGCCCATCGCCTTCAAACCGAAATCATTTCCGCGGACTCCATGCAGGTGTATCGAGGCATGGAGATTGGCACCTCGGCTCCCACCCCGGAAGAGTGTGAACGGGTTCGGCACCACCTCGTCGGATTCCTCGACCCGGACCAGCCGTGTTCGGCGGGGGATTTCGAGCGCATGGCGCGCCCTATCGTCGATACGCTTAATTCTAGCGGCAAGGTAGCCGTGGTTGCGGGCGGCTCCGGACTGTACGTCAGCGCGCTTATCGACGGCCTCTTTGAAGGTCCCCCGGCCAATCAAGCGATTCGGGACCATCTGCACTCGCAGGCCGAGCATTACGGTGTGGCGCCGTTGTTCGAACGGCTCCAAAAAACCGACCCGGATTACGCCGAATTGATTCAGCCCAACGACCTGCGCCGGATCGTCCGTGCGCTCGAGGTGCACGAAGTTACGGGCCGCACCTTAACCAGCCATCATCGGGAACATCAGCGCGAGCGCAATCCCTTGGAAGCGATTCAAGTGGCGCTGGATCTGCCTCGTGACACCTTGTACCGGAGGATCGATCTGCGCGTGGACCGCATGATCGCCGGAGGTTTCGTCGATGAGGTCCAACGGTTGCTGGATGCAGGGTATGGAGATGCCCTCGAACGCCTGCGATCGCTGGGGTATCGGGATTTCGCCGCCTATCTTCGCGGTGAATGTTCCTTTGAGGATGCCCTGGAAGCCATGAAACGGAACACCCGCCGTTTCGCCAAACGCCAACTCACGTGGTTCCGGGCCGATCCCCGCATTCACTGGATTCCGGCGTCCGATTCCGGCTCGATCGAGGAGTACATTCAACAGGCTTTGGGGCTGGGAAGGCTTTCGGACGATTGAATTCGGCGCCGTGCGATCGCGTGGCGTCCCGCATTACCCCGCGACACGGCGATCGTGTACCCCAGACTCACACACCACAAAGTCCACCGGCCGATCGCGGGGTTCCGTAGGGAGCGAAGCGTAGAGTTGAAAGTCGAACGCTAGACCGATGGACACCCCAGGGAAATCGCTCAAAAATCGGTCAAAGTAACCGCCGCCGTATCCGATGCGGGTTCCCTTCGCGGTAAACAAAATTCCGGGCGCCAGAACCACCGTCGCCGCCGAAAACGTATCGATCGGTTCACCGCGTTCCGGCGGCTCCAGGATGTTGAACCGGCCAACTTGCAGGTCTGAAAGGTCGTGGATTTCGCGCCACACAATGATCCCGCGCTCCGTCGTCACTGGCGCGCCGACGCGGCGGCCCGCCCGTAGCAACGATTCAATGAGAGGCCGCGTGTCCACCTCCTTGTCCCGATTCGCCACGTAGGTGAGAACGAGGGGAGCAACGCGGAACGCAACGACGGTTCCAAGCTGCACGACCACGTCTTTGCTGCGCCGCGCCCACTCCGAGTCTGACAGTGCGCGCCGTCGCGCCAAGCCGTGTTTCCGCAACACCGCTTTTTCCGCCAGGGTTGTCGACACCGATACCTCCTCCCGTCACGTACCGCGCTGCTTCGAGTGGACCCATACTCCCGCATCGACCCTGTACGCTGCAACACAGGGTGTCCGGAACGTACAGGCGTCCATGCTTACGGTATGCAGATTCTTCCTGGTTCCGGCAGCGTTTTCCCGTCCAATTTGGTTTCTAGCTGGTTGGCCGGCGGGGAAAAAGCGCGCGATTCCTCCGAAAAACGCGCTGAAATCGCACTGCTCGCAGATTGGCATAGCAGTTGCACTTCCGGCAGCAGGTCTGTCCCATAGCAGGCCTACCGTGAGTGGTTGGCCCGGCGGAGGCAACGTTCTCCCTAAACGTTGTCTCACCATCCCAAAACGCCCGCCGGGCCTCCGGGGATTACGCCTTCGGGCGATTTTAATAGAAGCTGAATCAACCAACATGGGGGCCAGCCCAACATGATTCAAGGGCTCTACGCCGCAGCAACGGGAATGATCGCGTTGGAGGAACGCCACGCGGTGGTCGCCAACAACCTCGCAAATGCGGCGACCAACGGGTTCAAGCGCCAAAACGCTATCCCGGAAGGCTTTTACGAAGTCTTCCTGGGAAAGATGGGCACCCCCCAGATTCTCGATGCGGAACGGGGACCCGGCGGCGGACTCAAGACCTTTGAAACCTACTCTGACTTTTCCAGCGGCCCGCTGCAAACCACGGGGGATCCATTGAACGCCGCCCTTATGGGGCCGGGATTCTTCGCGGTGTCCACACCGAACGGCGATCGGTTCACGCGAGACGGCGCGTTTACGATCGATGCCGACGGGCAGCTCGCCACCACGGAAGGATACAAGGTTCAAGGCGCCGGCGGTGGCGGAATCGACGTGTCCGGCGGATCGGCCCAAATCGACGAAAATGGCGTTGTGTGGGTCGACGGCGTTCAAACGGGGCAACTCGGCATCACCGAATTTGCCGACCCGCAATTGCTCCAGCGGGAAGGCGACAATCTGTACGCCGCTCCGCAGGAAGCATTGACCCAATCCGCTCCCGCCACGGAAACAATGGTCGCGCCAAAATCCCTCGAAGCATCCAACGTGAAGGTTCCCGTGGAGATGGCCCAGATGATCCTGGGGCTTCGTGCCTATACGGCCAACCAGAAAGTGATCAACGCGGTTGATGAAACCGTCGGACGATTGATAAGCGATGTTGGTTCACCGGTCTAGTAAGGAGTTGAACGTATGATTCGCGCACTGTTTACGGCAGCCACCGGCATGGTGGGGCAGCAGACCAATATCGACACCATCGCGAATAACCTCGCGAACGTGAACACGACGAGCTTCAAAAAGAGCCGTGTCAACTTCAAAGATCTCTACTACGAGACCGTACGTCCGGCCGGTACGCAAACTTCCGTGGGCGAGGTGCTTCCCGAAGGCATTCAAATCGGGCACGGCGTACGGCCCGCGTCCGTGGCTAAACTCTTCACCCAGGGAAATCTGATTCAAACCGGAAACTCCCTGGACCTTGCCATTGAAGGCGATGGATTCTTTCAGGTCGATCTTCCGGATGGCACTACGGGGTACACACGGGACGGCAGCTTTCGCATCAACAACAACGGAACCGTGGTCACGGTGGACGGTTTCCCCCTGACACCGGGCATCACGATTCCCACCGATGCGGTGGAAGTCAGTATCGGCCAGGACGGCGTCGTTGAGGCCACCACGCAAGGGGTCGCCACACCGACCAACTTGGGGCAGATTCAGCTTGTACGATTCATCAATAACGGCGGGCTCGACGCGCGGCTCGGGCACAACGTTCTGCAAGAAACCGAGGCCTCGGGTCCGCCAGTTACCGGCCAGCCAGGCCTGAACGGAAATGGCATGCTCGTACAAGGTTTCCTCGAGAATTCCAACGTTCAAGTAGTCGAAGAGATCCTCAATTTGATTATCGCGCAGCGCGCGTACGAAGCAAACTCGAAGGTCATCCAGACCTCCGACGAAATGCTGCAAGTCGCGAATAACGTTAGACGGTAGCAGGGCAGGGGACTAGCAGAATGAAAACACTCCTCGGAACCGCGGGCATGATACTCGCTCTGGCAACCATGGCAATCGCCGCACATGGCGATACCGTCATGCTCAAGACAGAAGCGTATGTCAAAGGACCGGAGATCACGCTCGGCGACCTCGCAGACATCGAAGGCGACAACGTCAAGGCGCTGTCCAGCGTCGGTCTCGGAAATGCCGCAACCCCGGGTGACTCCAAGCGCATCGACGCCAGTCTCGTCAAAACCCGGATCGAGAATGCGGGCATTTCCACCGATTCGCTGGATATCAAGGGCCCCGGCTCTGTCGTGGCAAAAACGCTTTACGTAGACATTACCTCCGACTTGCTGGCTACCGACCTGCGTACCTTTATCGAAGGCGAAATGCCTTGGACCTTAGACCAGGCCGCCATCGACATCGTTGCGCCAAACCAGGAGATTATCGTGCCGGACGGGGAGGTCGAGATTCGCTGGTGGCCGAATCCCCAGTATCGTTGGGTGGGTCCTGGCGTGTTTCGCGGCGAAGTGCACGTCGACGGGGACGTGAAACGAACCGTCCTGGTGCGCGCCCAAATCGAAGCGTATGCGGATGTCTTGGTGGCCTCCACGGATATCCCCCGCGGATCGCTGGTTTCCCCCGCAGACCTACAGGTGGAAAAGCGCGCCATGTCGCAAATGAAGTCCGGCGCCCTTCTCAACGCAAGCGATGCCGTGGGACAGGTCGCCCGGAGCACGATCTTTCCCGGCCAGGTAATCACCAAGCGCCAACTCATGGCACGCCAACTCATAAAGCGCAATCAGGTTGTCACGGTAGAGGCCCGCGCAGGTGGTCTTGTGATACGGTCTCAAGCCCGTGCCCTAATGAACGGAAGCGAAGGGGATTTTGTCACCTGCATGAACCTTGACTCCAAAGAGCAGTTCCAGGGAATTGTGCGGAAGGACGGGGTCGTCATTGTTGACTAAAGGAGGAGAACTCGTGCGTTTCGTAACGATCGGGCTGTTGGTGCTCTTGCCCTGCGCTATGGCGTTTGGAGACTCCCTGTTCACACAGGAAGTGGCCAAAGAAGGCACTCTCGTGTCCCTCAAGAAGGCCAAGTTTGAGAAAGGGGACATCGTCACGGTGCTGGTCCACGAAACGATCGATGCCCAAACCGACTCCAACACCAACACGAAGAAAGAATCCGACGTGCAATCCGAAGCAGGCGAATCCGACAACGAATTCCTTGTCTCTCCCAAGCCCGACGGATTTGGGATTACAACCGCGGGAAAACTTCCGAACTGGGATTTTCAGACAAACAACGAACAACGGACAAGGGGGTTGACCCAACGCAAGAACCGTCTCATCACGACGATTAGTTGCGTCGTTACGGAAGTTTTTGACAATGGTAACGTGCAGTTGGAAGGCGAAAAGATCGTCAGCGTAAACCGCGAGGATTCGCGTATCGCCGTGAAGGGTGTCGCTCGGGCACGCGACATCGAGCCGGACAATACGATTGACTCTGCCAAGATCGCTAACGCGGTCGTGGAATTGAAGGGCCGGGGTCCCCTTTGGAACAGTCAGCGGCGCGGTCTGATCACCCGGTTCCTGGACTGGTTCTCGCCATATTGAGGGACGTGAGGATGCGAATGCGCTTCATACAGCTTCTAATTGTGGGCCTGCTGTTCGCGGTGTCGCCGGTACCAGTTGCGCGCGCGGCACGAATCAAGGATATCTGCGATATCCAGGGCGCCCGCGGCAACCCCCTTAAGGGCATTGGACTGGTGGTCGGCCTCGCCGGCACGGGGGACAAGAACGCCGATTCCGTGCGCCGCCAACTGCGCATGCTCGAACGTTTCGATATCGAGGTGGACAAGTTTGTCGACCTCGTCTCCGAGAATACGGCCGTCGTCATGGTCGATGCGACGTTTCCGGCCTTTGCGAAAGAAGGCACCCGTATTGACGTCCGGGTCAGCTCCATCGGCGATTGTGAAAGTCTCGAAGGCGGAACCTTAACGGAAACCTACCTTTACGGCCCGGGGACCGCGGGCCCCGACAGTACGGTCTACGCACTGGCGCAAGGTCCGGTTTCGATCGGAGGGTTCAATGCCGAAGCCGGTGGTGGCGGAGGTTCCGCGGCCGTGCGAAAGAACCATACGACGGCCGGCCGAATTCCCATGGGCGCCTATATCGAGCGGGAGATCCCATCCACCATCACTGATGGGGAACGGGTCACGCTACAACTGAAACGGGCGGACTTCCGCACCGCGGATAACATTCGCCTGGCCGTGGACGGAGAATTCGGGGTGGGCAGCGCCTCGGCTTTGAGTGCGAGCACCATCAACGTCCGCATCCCCGACGAGGAGAAGAGTCACCTGATTAGCTTCATTGCGAAGTTGGAGGATCTCGATGTCAATGCGGATCTGCCGGCGCGCGTCGTCATCAACGAGCGCACCGGGACACTCGTCGTGGGTGGCGAGGTGATGATCAAACCTTGCGAGGTCGCCCACGGGAACCTGACCATCGAAGTGGCAACGACGCCGGCAGTCAGTCAGCCCGAACCCCTCAGTGAAGGGGAAACGGTTGAGACCGCCACCACCGACGTGCTCGCGGTGGAAGAGCCCGGCGCGCTGATGCCGGTGAACGGAACGTCTGCCGCGTCGGTCGCCAAAGCCCTGAATCGCCTGAAGGTCACCCCGCGAGACATGATATCCATCTTCCAGGCGTTGCGTGAGGCGGGCGCGATGGACGCGGACCTGGAGATCATGTAGTGCTCTACGTCAATCCTATCAATTCGCCCTTTATCCAGCGAGCGGACGCGGCCTTGGCGAGCGCTTCCCGCAAGGAGACGGCGTTTCGCGAGATGGAGCACTTCTTCGCCTACATGCTGTTGCAGGAAATGCAGAAAACCGTACCGAAAGACGGCCTGCTCGATGACGGCGGCCTCCAGTCGGATTTCCAGCGGGACATGTTCAACGATATTGCCGCCGGAAAGATCGCGGAAAGCGGTCAACTCGGTATCGCCAAGATCATGGAGGACCAGCTCCGGGTCCAGAACATGCAGAAGCAAATACTTAAAGGCATCATGCCCGGCCAGGGCAATACCCTGAAGCTCGGGGCTTAAGAGATCCCTCAATCGTGCCGATAAGGGTATGGAACGGAGGGTTACCGCGTGAATGAATTGTTCGAAACACTGTGCGATCTACTGGACGACGAGGTGGAACGGCAGGAGAATGTCCTGACCGTCTGCAACGCCCAACGGGAGGCGGTAATAGCGCGGGATCTCGATGCCATCGCGGCCCGAACCGGTGCGCTGGAAGTGCTGATTCGCGACTCGATCCAGGCGCAAACAGAACGGCACAAGATCCTGCGTCCCATCGTGGAACACTTTGGTCTCGAGCCGGAACAGCAAACCATGACCCATCTAATCGAAGTCACCCCGGAGCCGTGGAAGACGCGACTGGCGGACCTGCAAACCCGCATGCGGAGCACAGTGGAAAAAACGCGGCTGGCGGTTCGCGCCAATGCTAAGGTGGCCCGCCGTTCCAAGCGAATGACCGACGATTTGATTCGCGCCCTGCGGCACGAGCACCGCCATCAGCAAAACGGGTATTGCGAACACGGCACGGAAGAGGCTGCCGGGACGGGAACTCCGGTCCTCATGGATCGGCGCGGGTAAGGTACGATCGTGGGCATTCTACGCGTTACACAAAACATCATCGCACAGCGGGCTCTTACGAACATTCAAAACCAGAGCCGCCGCATTCTTGACCTGCAAACGCAGCTTGCGAGCGGTCTCCGCGTGAACTCGCCTTCCGACGATCCCATCGACGCGCGCCGAGCGATCAATGCCCGGGCAGCCATTGCCAAGAACGAGCAATACTTGGCCAATATCTCGGCTGCCGGCCCGCGACTCGAAGAGACCGTCACCTCGATTCAAACCATGGCGGACAATCTCTTGCGCGCGCGGGAACTCACGGTGCAAGGGGCCAATGGCACAAATGATCAGACCGCTCTCGATGCAATCGCCGAAGAGATTAACCAGATTCTCGAGTCCGCGGTAAATACGGCCAACCACCAGACCGGCGACCTGTACATTTTTGGCGGGACGCGCACCAAGACCCAACCTTTCGACGTCACGCGCGACGCAAACGGCGACATCACGGCGGTGACCTACCAAGGCAATCAGGAGCGCATCCCGGTGACGGTCGGTGATGGATTAACGGTACCGACAAATGAGGTTGGTTCCGCGGTCTTTCAGGGATCGCAGGACATCTTTCAAACCCTGATCGATATTCGGGATGACCTGCGAGCCGGCGATCAGGCCAGCCTTCAAAACACCCGGCTCACCGAGTTGGAGACCGCGCGCCAGCAACTCAGCCAGGCCCAGTCCCGGGTTGGCTCCGTACAGAACCGCCTCGACCGGACCCAGCTCGAGATTGAGGATTTTCAAGTTCAGTTGCAGCAGGTGTTGTCGGATTCCGTCGATGCCGATTTTGCCGACGTCATTATCAATCTCAACTCGCAGAGCAACGCATTTCAGGCCGCTCTGAGTGCCGGCGCTCGCATCATCCAGCCTAGCCTGCTCGATTTTCTCGGATAGCCGACCCCATTGCCGGTTCGCTTCCACCCGTTGCTGTCCGTGTGCGAGCCGCTTTGATCCGGACCCCCTTCCTTCGGATACAATTACCCGATAGGCAACGAACCGAAATGACGCCGTTCCACTGCTGCCCTGTGCGTCAATTGGTGAAGGGCGCTGGGAGTTTTTGCATAGACCGGGCACAACCTGGATTCGCAATCGGGAGCACCATCCGTGAGAATCGTTTTATCGGCTCTATTATGTGTTTTTGTCGTTTCCTGCGCTTCGGATTCCGGAAGCGTCGTCGAGAAGGTCAAATACGATTTTGGCATTGGCGAGAAGCCGGAGGGCTACGAAAGCGGATCCGACCGGGTCATGTCACGCTTGGACGGCGTCGGAAAGACAGAAATGAAGCGCATGAACCTGGAAGGACGGCACGGCGAGGTCAAATTCCAGGAAGAGGGAAACCTCGGCGGTAAGTACTACAAGGAAGTGAAAATGTACGAAGATTTCCGTCCCATGGATGCCCGCGCGGTGACCCGCACGACTCACGGCGAACGCGGGTATGTGGGCTACATCCAGTACGATTTCCAGGTGTTTCAGAGCCCACGCACGGCCAACCGCGTCGAAGCGGAAGCTTCGTCGGCGAATATTCGAACCGATATCTCGGGACGCGAAACGTACCGATACAATTTTAGTGCTTCTGGAGCGTGGGACGGGGCGCCCGGGGAGCAGACGCGCGATTAATCGCGCATTTGCGGCGCGCCTTCAAACCGCAACAACGAACGGATCGAGTCAGGGGGGCTTCATGAATTCAGTACCATCAACGCGCCAGGGGTATGTCATTCTGGCCGTTCTGGCCGGAACGTTTCTGGCCTTTGCGGGTCCGCTCAAGGACTACGTCAATTTGCCCGATCCGTCGTACCGGTACAGTTGCGTAAAGACAATTCCCGGACCCGGCGTCACGACCTACGTTCTGGATATGACGTCTCAGACGTGGAAAGAGGGCGAGGTTGCCCCGTCGAAATGGGAACACTGGGTTTCCATCATCGTACCGGACAACGTAAAGCACGAAACCGCCCTGTTACTGGTCTCCGGCGGGAACAACAAGCACGATCGCATCCCCGACGATGTGCCCGCGCCCGTCCTCATGATTGCCATGCAGACCCAATCGATCGTCGCGATTCTACAGGGGGTACCCTGCGAACCGGTGTCGTTTCGGGACGAACAGCGCACCCGTTCGGAAGACGAGATTATTGCCTACACCTACAACAAATACCTGGAGACGGGCGATCCCACGTGGCCGCTCCTTTGTCCCATGGTCAAGAGTGCTGTCCGTGCGATGGACTCCGTTCAAGAGTATTGCGGCCAGCGGGCGGAGACGAAGCATCAGATCAACAGCTTCGTCGTGACCGGCGCCTCGAAGCGCGGTTGGACCACGTGGCTGACAGGAGCCGTCGACGACCGCGTTATAGCCATCGCGCCCATCGTGATTGACATGCTCAACCTGGACGAGCAGATGCCGCGGCAACTCAGCTACTACGGCGTTTACAGCGAGGCAATTCAAGACTACACGGACTTCGACATCCAAAGTAAAATGGCAGGCGGGGAAGGTCAGGAACTTCTGAAGATTGTCGATCCCTACGAGTACCGCGACCAGCTTACCATGCCGAAACTCGTTCTACTCGCGTCCGGCGACCAATATTGGACCATAGACGCGGCGGAATTGTATTACCCCGGCCTGAAAGGGGAAAAGCACATCCGCTACGAGGCCAATGCGGACCACAGCGTCGACCGCGATCAAAATACCATTAAAGCCCTTGCGGCTTTCTACGACAACATCATCAATGACCGGCCGAATCCCGAGTTCACGTGGGACATGAAGCCGGATGGCAGCTTTGTCGTCACCCCTCAGGATACGCCGGTCGCGGCACGCCTTTGGACTGCCCACGCCCCCACGAAGGATTTCCGGCTCCGTACCATCGGGTCCGGATGGGAAAGTTCGGATTTGACGCCGGCTGCCGACGGCACGTATTCCGGGAAAGTCGACGTTCCGGAGGAGGGATTCGTCGCCTACTACGTCGAACTCGAGTATCCCAGCGCGTTGGGCTACAACTACACGCTGACCACCACGGCCACGATTCCGGGGCAGGGGGGCGGTGTGAATTCCATCCTCGTTCTCGCACTGTCGGCCTTGGTGCTGCTGGTGTTGGCCGGCGTCATCGTCAAGATGGTCCGAAGCTGACAGCGCTCATCTTAAAGTAGATGCGGCTTCCAGCCGCAGTGGTTCTTCGTGCGATACGGCGGCTCGAGCATATCAACGCGATCCGTATCCTCTTAATCGTACTCGAAGTTACAAAGCGTCTTGGTACAGCGAAACATTAATGCGCTCGGATGGCCAACGCATATATATATTCCGGCTTGACAATCCGAGTACGAGAACGATTACGTGAGATCAACTACGGCTGCGCGTAAATGTAATCTGCTGTGACGTTATCCCGGGGAGTAACCCCACTGCGAACCGGGTCTACTTTTTCGGGGCGTCAGCGGATTTTGGCCCCGCCGGTATGGGTTCCCCAAACACGCGGCGTCCGGTCTCCGTTGCGGGGAAGCGGCTACCGGACTTTACGAACTTCACGTGTCCATCCATGTACCCCACGTTGATTCCCATGCCCTGATTCGGAATTCCATCTTTCGGCACGGCTTCGAACATCACCGGAATCTCGGATTGCGCCTGGTCGGACCCGGCAGGGTTGTTGATGTCGGTAATGAGAAAGCGCTCGACACCTTCCCGAAGGTGATAAAACGCCTTGTGTTGTGTAACGAGATCGCCATGAGGTGTTTCCTCGGGGTTGTTGCGCAGGATCTCATCCAGCGCCGCCGCGTCCGCATCGTTCGCCATGCTCCAGCCGGTGTACACATAGCTCTTCGCGGCGATTCGGGTGATCTCGCGCCAGTCCACCGGTGTTTCTCTCACTAACTCGTGGAGCCGCTCGGACAGATCCCGGGCGCCGGGGAGCGACGGATTTACCAGGACGTTGAGATCGGTCAGATACTCCGGGTAGACGCGCTCAATGTCGAACATCCACAGCCCGTCATACGGAGTCATGGGCGGATACACCTCGCCGGGGCTTTCGTTCGCGTACATCTTCATCACAAGCGCGAGCTGTTTCAGGTTGCTTTGGCTCGAGGCCCGGCGGGATGCTTCGCGGGCTCGCGTCAAGGCCGGAAGCAGTATCGCGGTTATGACTCCTACTGCGACGAGCAAGACAGCCGCTTCCGCGAAGATCACGCGAGCCCGCCGCTGCTTCTTACGGCGTAGCGCTTCCTCATCGTCGCGCACCGCGGCGAGCGTACGGCCCGCAAGCCCGGTCGGTGGCGGCGTTTCAGGCAGCGCGTCCAACATCGTTAGTGACTCGCGTTGGCGCTCCAACTCGACTTGCCATGCCGGGTCCTCCGACAGCGCGGTTTCCACGCGCGCGACTTCGCCGGACTCGAGCGTGCCAAGCAAGTAGGCCCGCAACACTTCAACGCGCTCGCTATGGTTTTGGGGCTCGATCATTCGAAAAACTCGCTCAATTCCTGCATCAAAATTCGAACGGCCGTGTTCATGCGCGACTTCACGGTGCCCACGGGAATCCCGAGGCTCTCGCTAATCTCGTCATACGCCATGCCGTCGTAACGCGCCATCAGAAAGACCATCCGATGCTTCGTGGAAAGCCGTCCCATCGCCGCTTCCAAACGGTCGCGGACTTCCGCCTCCCGGACCTGTGCATCGGGCCCGGCGTGGCCGTCCGGGATTCGATCGCCAATGGTTTGCCCAGACTCGTTCGAACCGCTGGGACTATTCAACGAAACGCCCAACCGTCGCCTCAGATAGCGCATGCGGTCATGGCAGCAATTGGTCGCAATGCGATACAACCACGGCCGCAGGGGCGACGCCGGGTCATAGCGGTCGCGGGACCGGTGCAAGCGCAGCATGGTCTCCTGAAACACGTCCTCGGCCTCCGCGGCATTGCCGGTCATTCGCCTCAGGTAGTTGAACAAGGGCGACTCATAGCGGCGCACGAGTTTCCCGAAAGCTTCGAAGTCGCCCTGCTGCGCGGCGGCCATGAGCGATTCGTCCGTGGGCTCCACGGCACGGCCTTTCTCTTCAGGATACGCCTTATCCATCGTTCGGGTTCATTCTCGCCGTTCAACATGTGCGCGTGGTACGACTGCCAAGGTCACCGTCGCGCGGGCGATATGTGCTTCCGCGCGGTCGCTTTCCGAGAACACATCCGATTGCACGACGATTAAGCGGCTTCCGTTGCGAACCACCTCGGATCGGCAGCGTAGTGCGTTTCCCGACCCCGGCCGGAGTAGATTGATGGAGTATCCGATACTTAACACGATTTCATCCGGCGCGATGAGGGACGTGCCGGCGGAACCGGCCGTATGATCGGCCAGCGTGGCCACGGCGCCTCCGTGGACGACCCCGTTCTGCTGCAGGTGGAACTGGTCCAGCGGCATCACCGCCTCGCACCATCCCGGTCCGAAGTCTCCTCGCACGATCCCCAAGTGCCCGACGAAGGGCGCATCGCCAAAACTGTCCTCAACCCGCTTTCGATAGTTTGGATTGCGGGATTTGAATTCGTCAATCATAGTCCTTCCCTTCCCACGTGCCGTTCGCCTTAGAATAGCGCGTCCGGCCCTAAGGTTTCACTTCTCCGTGTATATCATTGACGTGATACGGTCGGCGCGCATAGCATGACGCGAGACGAAAGTGCGGCACGAGGCTGTCAACGAGGACATGGATGTGAAACGCGAGAAGTTACATGCACCGGAAAGCCTGCTGCTGTTGCTGGTGCTGGGCCTTTTCGGGCTAGTTGCGTGTCCATTCGGCCGGAAAGCGGTGGACGACGTCACCGTTTCGCCGTCTGTCATTGATATGGGAACCAGTCAAGTCGAGACGACGGTGAATATCACTCCGGTATCCGCGCGCGTCGCGCGCAGCGCGTTTACCGTGGAGACGGCGGAGCCCTGGATTGACGTCTCGCCAAAATTCGGTACTCTGGCCGAATCCGGTGTCCCCGTGCCGATCGCGGTTACCGTCGTTCGCGCGAAGATGCACGCCAGCGGCGACCAAGGGGCCGTGTCCATCGCCGTTTCCGGAGAAACGGTGCGAACGGTTGCGGTCCGAGCCGAAGCCATCCTGGCTGCCGATTTTCAGGTCTCCGATACGGATGCACTGGAAGATCACCCCATTGCGTTCAGTGACCGATCCAGCGTGATCACCGGTTCGGCCCCGATCGAACGCTGGAACTGGGATTTCGGAGACGGCACTACGAGTACCGAGCGCAATCCCGTTCACGCCTATGCCGCACGTGGCCGCTACACTGTCAAACTGACCGTTGCCTCCGCAGACCTCCACGACACCCGGACCCGCCGTGGATACATCCGAATTCGCCAGCCCCAGGGGCCCACTGCGGAGTTCGCCGCGTCCCGCCAACGGCCATTGGCGGGAGTCCCCGTTCAATTCTCCGACATCACGGAACCCGGGACGTCGCCGATCGCGACCTGGCTTTGGGATTTCGGCGATGGGGGATGGAGCAAACTACAAGACCCGGTGCATCTGTACACCGCCGCCACGGTCTACGACGTGTATCTGACCGTGACCACCGCCGAAGGTTCGGACACCGAGATCAAACTAGGCTGCGTGGACGTGCAGCCGGCACCGCCCGACGCCGAGTTTGTGGCTGCGAAACGGAACTGCAGTGTCGGTCAACCGATTGCATTCAGTGACCTGTCCACGGGGAAAGGTGTCCCCATCACCCAATGGAAGTGGGACTTCGGTGACGGAACGACAAGCGCGGAACGGGACCCCCTTCATCCGTACACAACCGCGGGCACCTATACCGTCGCGCTTACCGTCCGCTCCGGCGCAGGTACAGACTTTGAACGCAAACGCGGTTACATATCCGTGCGTGCGGCGCCAAGGTAGCTCGTGTCTGAAGTAGCTACCAATAGTTGCGTGCAGTTCGTGCCCGGAGATTCGATCTATGCGTAATGTTGATTCCATGACACCCACTTGGAGCTGGAAGCTACGTAGCTGGACGAGTACCGGTCATCAATTCGCCTTGCGCGCCTTCTCAGCGCTACAATGTGGATTCTGCTTGTGATTCATTATCGGATGCATCCGGGATTTCCACGAGAAGGAACGCAAACCATGAAAACATACACAACGATTTGCCTGATGGCCGGCCTCGTACTCTTGGGATGGATATCACCGGGGGCGAATGCGGCGGCGGAACCCGCAGCGCATCCTGATACCACGGGTTGGGAAGACTTGTTCGCGCCGGACCTGTCGAACGCCGACAAACCCGACAACGTCTGGACGGTGGAAGATGGCGTTCTCACCGCGAGTGAAGACCAGGCCATATGGACGAAGCGCGACTACGACAACTTTATCCTGGACCTCGAATTCAAGACGGCCGACGGCACCAACAGCGGCGTCATCGTGTATTGCAGCGACAAGGACAACTGGATTCCCAATGCTGTTGAAATCCAGATCGCGGACGACTACGCCGAGAAGTGGGCCAACTCGCCCGCGAGCTGGCATTGCGGCGCAATCTTCGGCCATCTCGCGCCCACCAAAAGCGCGGTCAAGAAGCCCGGCGAATGGAACCGCTACACCATCACCTGCAAAGACCAGCAGATTGACGTCGTGCTCAACGGCGAACACGTGACCTCGATGGACATGTCCAACTGGACCTCCGCCAAGACCAACCCCGACGGAACGGAAATCCCCGAGTGGCTGAGCAAACCCTTAGCCGAACTGCCCACCCACGGCCGCATCGGTCTCCAAGGCAAACACGCCGGCGCCCCCATCTGGTTCCGCAACTTGAAGATCAAAGAACTCGATTAGAGGAGAAGTACCGCTACAACCGAGTCGGACGGATGGGGGGCCCACAGCGCCGTAGGCCCTTCTACTTCGCGGTGGCGTCAAGCCGCCGAAATGGCCTGAAGGGCCAACGTATCCATAGCCCGGGGTTGGCCGGCGCGGAGCGTGGGCCTACCCCGGGTACCAGACACCCCCCAACGGGCATACCCTGAAAGGGTTCTATAACACAGCGACAGCGCGACGGCGCTTAAAGCAACTCATCCACACACGCCAGCATTTGCCGGGCCCGGGCCGATGCGGTGTGGTACTGCTTAAAATGTTCGTACCCTTGTCGGGCGATGGCTTCCGATTCCTCGGGGTGATTTACGTAATGGTCGAGTTTATGTTCTAGGTCGGGCAGATCGTCAAAAAACACCGCCGACTCGCCGTTGACGAAGTTGTGCGGAATACGGATTGGCAACCGCTCCGACAACAGCATGCACCCGTGCGCTGCCAGTTCCCAATACCGCACGGTGTCGAACCCGAACCCGAAGAGGTTTAATCCGATACGGCAGTTGTTTAACGCAGCGGCGTACTCTTCCTGCGAATACTTTCGGTCGAAGGTACGGCCCATTTGCTGCTCGACTCGTTCGACGTAAAGCCGCCGCAACCCAAACTGCCGGTGCCCGGCCCAAAACAGCGGTTCGGATCGATCCCAGGACAAGGTATCCGGCACCTTGTGATCCGCATAGGCGAAGGGAAGCGGTCTCGCTACGGGCCCGTAATCCTGGCACGCCAGCATTTCTCGTTTGAAATACCCGTGAACACGGTCTCGGCCCATAAACGCCAGCGTATCCGGCAGATTGTTCAAGGGGTCGTCCTGTTCGTCCACGATGAACACCGGCACGTCCGGCGCGGCGTCGAGTATCGTCCGCATCGCGTCCGGCCCGATGTGCTGCTCCACGTCGCCCATCAGGATCAAATCCACGACGCCGTAACGCAAGGCTTCCACGATGTCTTCCAGGGTGCGCGGTTCACCCCGGCGGCTGAACATGCAGGGATAATTCGCAAGCTCCTTTGGAACCTCCCCATGCAGAGTCGCTTTCCAGGGCACGTCGATGACGTGTTCGTCGCCCAGAATCGTGCACAAACCGTCGTACAGCACATCCAGCCCGTAGTGGGGCCGGGGCGGCAACACGAAGAGAACCCGGGGCAGACGCGGTGGGCGCTGCCACTCCGGAGCGGCCTCGCCGGCTAATGCGGAAGGAAGATCCGGAACCAGCGTCGCCAACCGCCGGTCGATTTCCGGCGACGGATTCACGTGCCGGATTGTTCGCAACACTCGTGCCGCCATCGACTCATCCCCGATTCGTCGCCAGAACTCTGCCTGACACAGATAGGGGAGAGGGGCCGTCGGCGCGTTCCAGGTCGCTTCGTAAAACATGGATTGCGCGTTGAAGAACCGGCCCAGCCGGCCGTCCGGTTCCGCCACCTTGTCCCAGGCCAGCAGGCACATGTGGCGCTCGGCAAAGTACGCGGCGCGAACCTCCGGCTCCTGCACCAGCGCGTCCGGCACCAAGTCCAGCACTTCGTACGCCCAACCCGGATGACCGGCGGTAAACAACTTCCGCGCATGAATCAGCGGATTGTACGTGGGGCGCACTCCCCACAGGAGGAAACCTCGTGATGCGGTGTCTTCCCTGCCGTCGCCGAGGCTCATCGAATCCCGCTCGACCTCGACATCGTTCGTCGTATAGCACGCCAGCCCTGCGGCATCGACAAGTGCGCTTACAGTTGCCTCGTTGCGCTGACCCGCCGATTCCGCGGTGCCGACGACGATGAGCAGGACAAAACCTTCCTCGCTGATTAAGGGAGCCGCGAGGTTCAGAATACGGCCAAGAACCTCATCCGGCAGCGCCGCCGTTTCGACTACGATGCCGTCGAAATCCCCCGGGGCAAACGGCAGTAGCAGCGTTTCCGGCGACGCGGCATGGAGGGACGCGAGCGCGGGCATCGGTTTTGCCGGGGAAATGGGGTCCAACCAGACACCGGTCGTGACGGCCCCCGACCGGGTCCCCAGCGCGGCGGCGAGACCATCGCTGGTGACCCCAACGTGCAGAATTCGGCGCGCAAATTGGGGAATAAGCTGGGCCAGACTGTCAACCAGCCCTAACTCGTCCAGGCTCATACACATCGTACTCCGCTCAACTCCTTCGATTCGACCCACGAAAACCTATCACAGGTGGCCGTCGCGAACAAACTCGCGCGGAGAAACGTTGATCTTGAGCGAAGATAGCGGTATTGTGCCGGAAACGGGTAAACAGATTTTTCACATCGTGAGTTTGGAGTGTAAAGCGTTCCAAAATAGCGCGAAATCTTCCTGTGTCGCACCCCTTCGTATTATAGAAAGGTCCATCGTGGCAACACCCTCCAAACCCAAGCGCTTCGGGCGTCTCGTTGGGGCCAGCGCTGAAATGAAACGCGTATTCGCTGCAATTGCTAAAGCGGCCAAGGTCGATTTGCCCGTGCTGCTTGTCGGCGAAACCGGCACGGGCAAAGAACTGGTCGCGCAAGAAATTCACGCCCGTAGTGTGCGCAAGGACAACCCTTTCGTACCCATCAATATGGGCGCCGTGCCGCACGAACTCGTTGCAAGCGAGTTGTTTGGCCATTTGAAAGGCGCCTTCACCGGAGCGAGCGAAGCGCATATCGGCTGCTTTGAAGAGGCCAAGAACGGAATCCTGTTCCTCGACGAAATCACCACCATGGAAGACAGCGTCCAAGTCGCGCTGCTCCGAGTGCTGGAAACCAAGCAATTCCGACCCGTTGGGGCGTCAGGCACACGTATGACTGATGCGCGGATAATCGCTGCCACCAACGTCCCCTTGCGCGAAGCGGTCGAATCGGGCAGCTTTCGGGAAGATTTGATGCACCGCCTGCAAGTCTTGCAGATCAACCTACCGTCGCTTCGGAGCAATCGTTCGGACATTCCCATGTTGGCGACGTATTTCCTGGCGGAGTTTTGCGAGGAATTCAATTTTCCGATCGCGTCCTTCGAAGCGGACACGATTCGATTACTCAAAGCGTATAGCTGGCCCGGAAACCTTCGTGAACTCAAGAACGTCATCGCTCAATCCGCCGTAACCGCAGAAACCGGGATTATCAACCCCGTCCACCTTCCGGATAGAATCAGAGGAAACGCTTCCAGCGAAGCCTCGACGGCGGATCCACGCATTCACAGTCTTGCGGATTCCGACGAATTTGATCCCGCCGATCCCGGTCACAACGGGGTGTCGCTTCCGCTCGTCATACCAATGGAAGACGTTGAGCGCGCCTACATTTCCCAGGCGCTTCAGTATTGCGCGAATAACAAGACTGAGACAGCCCGCCGTCTGGGGATCAGCCGAAAGGCCTTATACGACAAACTGCATCGTTGGGGGTTGAGTTGAGTACGGGTCACACAATCGGCCCGTAAATCGTTACCTTCCGCTACACCTTCCGTATTTCGCCGCTCGCCGGTATCATTTCCAAGTCATGGGAAATCAGCAGTTTAAGTGTGCTCCATGCAATGTGGTGCGAAAATTGCACCCCGATCGCTGAAGAGATTCGGGGATAACAATTGGATTCTTATGAGTTTGCAACTTCACACCGCACTAGTCGCTTGCTCGCATCCGCAACGCAAAGAACTATATGCCGACACGATGCTGAAGCGAGGCTGGGATGTGCATACGGTATCCCGCGGCACTGACGCGCTCGAGATGCTTCACAAGCGCCGGTACCAACTTATCATGATGGATGATTCGGTACCGGACCAGTCACCGTTGGAGTTCTGCCTGAACGCGACCGATATCGCGTCCAACGCACCGACGTTGATGGTTGCTTCCGGCAACTTCACGCCGGTCCAGGCGATCTGGGAGAAATGCCGAATTGCCGCCGCGGCGCCTGCCAGGCAAATCGTCAAGAAACTTCCGGCCGTTATGGATGCAATTGCAGATGGAGGTGGCTGAACGCTTGCTGGAATCGCTCGACCTTTCCACGCGACCGTTCACGGAGGAGGGAGTGTCCCACGATGAATCAGAACCTGGCACAGAAACTGATCGCAGAACACCTCGTTGAAGGGGAAATGACGCCCGGCGAGGAAGTCAGCCTGCGAATCGATCAAACCCTCACACAAGATGCCACGGGCACGCTAGTCATGCTCGAACTCCTGGCCATGGGTCTGGACCGAGCCAAGACCGAACTTTCCGCACAATACGTCGACCACAATCTCTTGCAGGAAGATAGCCGGAACCCCGAAGACCATCTTTTCCTGATGAGTGCCTGTCAGCGATTGGGGATCTGGTACAGCCGTCCCGGCAACGGTGTCAGCCATCCCGTTCATCAAATGCATTTCGGTATTCCCGGAAAAACCCTGCTCGGTTCAGACAGTCACACCTGTGCGGCGGGTGCGTTGGGGATGTTAGCCATTGGCGCCGGGGGTCTCGAAGTCGCCCTCGCCATCGCGGGCGATCCGCTTCGAATCCGGATGCCCGAAATCTGGGGCATCAGGCTGACCGGCAAACTCCCGGATTGGGTCAGCGCGAAAGACGTTATTCTCGAAATGCTGCGCCGCCACGGTGTCAAAGGCGGTGTCGGCCGTATCGTCGAATACCACGGTCCGGGGGTCGATACCTTAACCGTGATGGATCGGCATGTGATTGCCAACATGGGTGCTGAACTTGGCGCCACGACGTCCGTCTTCCCCTCCGACGACACGGT
Organism: Candidatus Hydrogenedentota bacterium; assembly: GCA_963745075.1. Taxonomy (GTDB): domain Bacteria; phylum Hydrogenedentota; class Hydrogenedentia; order Hydrogenedentales; family SLHB01; genus JAHDWY01. The sequence goes on from CAVUWV010000014.1 coordinate 262,321, forward strand.
ACGCGCGTACTTGGACCAGTGCAGGCGGAAAGACGACTGGGAAGAATGGTTGCCCGATCCCGGCGCGGGCTACGATGTTGAAGATGAAATTGACCTGTCCCAATTGCAGCCCCTCATCGCCATGCCGACCAGCCCGGGAAACGTGAAAACGGTGGAGGAGGTAGCGGGCGAGCCGATTTACCAAGCCTATGTCGGTTCCTCGGCAAATCCCGGGTACCGCGATTTTGCCATGGCCGCGCAGATCGTTTCGGGCAGGCGCGTGCATCCCCGGGTATCCTTCGACATCAATCCCACGTCGCGGGACATTCTCGAGGAGCTTGCGAATGATGGGCATCTCATCGCCCTGATCCACGCGGGCGCACGCATCCATCAGGCCGGCTGCAACGGATGCATCGGCATGGGCCAGGCGCCCGCGACCGGCAAGTACAGTCTGCGCACCGTGCCCCGGAACTTCCCGGGCCGTTCCGGAACCGAGGATGACATGGTCTGCCTGGTCAGCCCGGAAACGGCCGCCGCCTCGGCGCTCACGGGAGTCATCACCGATCCTCGAACCCTCGACATGCCCTATCTCGCTCCGCCGTCGGCGTCAAAGCACCCGGTGGTGAACCGGGACCTCTTCGTCGCCCCGCTGGCGCCGGAGGACGCGCAATCGATCGAGATCGAGAAAGGCGCCAACATCGTGGATCTGCCGGAGTGTGAGCCGTTGACCGGCAATTTCGAAACGCAGGTTCTGCTTCGCGTGGGAGACGATATCTCCACCGATGAGATCATGCCGGCGGGAAGTAAGGTGCTGCCATTTCGCAGCAACATCCCCGCGATTAGCCGGTTCGTGTTTCATCCCATCGATCCCGAGTATCCGGAGCGCGCCAAGAAGCTTCGCGACAACGGCGGGCATGCCATTGTCGGCGGCCGCAACTACGGTCAGGGCTCCAGCCGGGAGCATGCCGCGCTTGCGCCGCGTTTCCTGGGGCTTCGGCTTGTCGTGGCCAAAAGCTTTGCGCGTATCCATTGGCAGAACCTCCTGAACTGGGGCATCCTGCCGCTCACGTTCGACGACGAATCCGACTATGAGCGGTTGGAAATCGACACGACTGTTCATGTGGAAGGACTCTACGACCAACTTCGTGCGGGCGACACCATTGAAATAGAAGTAAACGGCAAGTCGCTGAAAACGCGCCATCAGCTTTCGCCGACGCAAATCGATGTACTCGAAGCCGGCGGACTGGTCAATGTGAAGCGCGCGGCTCTGGCCGGTTAACAACTCCGCGCCTCGCGGGACGAACGAGGCAGAGTGCTGCATCCAGTTCGAGGGGCGATGTCTCCGGTTATCGGGTGGAAGGATTCTGCCCCATAATCTGATCCGCGTTTTCTTCTAAGACCGCACCCGCCTCCGTGGCCTGATGCTCGGGGACCTGCACCAGGATGCAGCCGTTTTGCATCGGCAATGCCCGGTCAATGCCCACATTCGATCCGCCGGGTTCCTTGTCCGTTCGTCCGGTCTCAATGACGAACACGCGAATGCCGGCGTTCTCCAGGCGTTCGCGCGCAAATGTGGTCTGTTCTATGGTGTCGAATCGTAGCAACGTTACCATGCGCTCGTTCATCATGTTTTTTCTCCTTAGAATCTCTAACAAAAAACTATACGAATGGGACGCGGAATGTAGCGCAGGCGTCTCGCCTGCATCTTGTTCAGTCTAATCCGGCGATTCTGCAGGCGAGACGTTTGCGCGAAATTCCGGCGCGTTTCTCCAGTGTGGTTTCGCGACAATTGGCTAGCAGTTAATGTTGGAGGTTCTTCGTTCGTCGTGAATGAATCTCGATTATGTGGAAAACACGCGGAAACTCGCCTCTGCGCCAACGGACGAGGAGCGCGAGGATGAACCCCGCGCTCCCGCGACTCGAAACGAGCGCGTTCATTTCCAGGGATGGGTATCATGAGGGTGACACGACCAAGTCATTGTCCACCCATGTGGCGCCGCCCTCATAGGCGTTCTCCTGCGCCGCTTCATATTCGCTCCAGGAATTTACGGTACCCGTCAGGTGCGCTTCGCCGTTGTGGACATCGACCTTGACATCATCCGCATCCACGAAGGGGCTCCACCACAACTCCGAATCGATAGACGTTTCGATCGCAACGTCGCTCTTCGTCGGATGCGCCGGTTTGTAGTTGTACCAGGTGTAGTCGTACGGATACCATTGGTCTACATATGGGTCATAGGGCAGCGGGGCGTGGTCGTTGTCCACGACGAGGTCATTTTCAACCGACGTGACCCCCGCCACACGGGAGGCCGCATCGTCCGCTTCACTCTTCTCGAAATAGTCGTCCACGGTTCCCGTCAGATAGGCCTTGCCGTTCACGACGTTCACACCGATGTCGAAGCGGTCTACAACCGGATCGCGCTCGAGTGCGCTCTCGATGCCTTGCGCGATGCTCGTGTCCGGTATCGCGGTACCGGGCCGCACTTTCAGGTGATTTCGAACACTCACAACACCGACCGTCTCGCGGGCAACCTGCGCGGCGGCGCGCTTGGCTTTGAGGTTGTCGACATTGCCGATGAGTGTTACGACGCCGTGGTCCACTTCAGGCGCCACGTTAAACGACATGACGCGCGGGTCGTAGATGTACGCGTCTTTCAACGCGTTGGCGATCTGCTGATCCGATTTCGGCACGTACTTGGCTTCGCGAAGGTCGTTGTCGCGTGCCCAGCGTTCGACTTTCAGCCCGTCGGCGTTAACCGACTTGACGCCTGCAACCCATGCCGCCGCTTCGGCAAGGCCCTTCTCGGACGCACTTCCCACGACTCCGGACAACTTGACGTTGTCGTTGTTGACCGTCACGTCGATGAGTCCGTCATCGATGAGTGTGTTCCATTTCAGAGCCTCTTTAATGTCGTTCTTGATTTCGGGATCCGGACGGGTCGCCTTGTAGTTCACGGCAATGTCGTTTTTCAGTCCGGTAACGCCTTCTACCTCCTTGGCAACGGTTCCGGCCAATTGCTTTTCCTGCCACGAATCCACGTTCCCGGTCAACGTAACCACGCCATCCGTTACCGTCGGTGTGACTTCGTAAGCGTCCGTTGCAGGGTCGGCGAGTAGTGCGTTTTCGACATCGGCTGCCACCGCGGCGTCCGTCGAGGAAAACGGCGGCGTTACTTTGATTTCGTTGATGACCGAACGGGTACCCCGTACGGTCTCTGCAATATTTGCGGCACGCTCCTTGGCAAGAAGATTATCCACGCTGCCGTCAAGCGTCACGATGCCGTCGGTCGTCTTCACATCGATGCGATTGAACGGAACGACCGTGTCGATTAGGAATTCGTTCTCAATTTCGTTGGTGATGTTCGGATCCGATAGATCCGGTTTTGCCATCGTTGTCGCAGCAAATGCGCTTGCGCAAACGAACACGCACGCGCCAGCGAAGACGACGGGAAACGCATGGTTCCATCGAAGTACTGAATGGAGGTTCATAGCGTCGATCTCCTTTCCGTGTGTGTTTCCAATTGTCGTTTGTTCTGGCGGCTCACGGCGGCCGTCATTGGGCGAAGGGCTCGCATGCGCTGTGCCAATGCGGTCTTCAGCGTGTTTTGTAAATGAATCCGTGCTCGGGGTTAGGAGTACGGGGATCCAGAATAAACGCGAAATATGTAGAAACTACACGGGCCGTGACGAAACTACACGCAGTCGTGCCATGAGTGTTCGCTGCAACGATAAAGCCAGCTACAGTACATCGCTGCTTCCGCGCTTTGACGGAAAGGAGAGTAGGGATGTCAGACATTCGGCGTGAATTGCCGCAGGTCGTAAATTCCTAGCGCCTTTTCGATGTCGGCAACGCGATCCACCATGGCTTCGAAACCGTCGTCACCGAACAGGGTGTGCTCCTTCTTCTCAAAATCTTCGCCCAGTGCATCGTATTCGTTTGCGGAGACGATTTCGCGGAGCGTGGGGAAGAGAACCGTATCCTCGCGGGCCTCGTGGGGGCTGTACATGCGGTTGAATGCATGAAGCCATTCGACCAAGTGGTTTCGGTCTTCCGCCGGCCGTAAGTCGCTGGTCGCCGTCAGACCGATAATGTCTTCAGTAAGGCGACGCCCCGCTTGATGTTGTTGCTCGAGCACATCCACGAGATCGGCCAGGGTGTTGGCCTTTCGAAAACGTGGAAACAGAAAGTCCTCCTCAAGCTTTTCGTGATAGTCTTCGATGAACGAACGCACGATCGAGGCGGCGTCGTGCAGGTGGGCGGGATTCAGGTCTTCCTTCTCATCAAGCCGGCGGACGCCTTCGTCGTAAATCAGCAAAATCCGCTTCAACACACCATGCTCGCGCATCAAGTCTTCGGCCGGCGAGATTTCTTCCTCGCCTTCTTCCTCCTCTTCGGCCCTCGCTGCGGCCGCTGTCACTCCGAATACGCCGCACGCAACCCCCGCCTTTGCCAGGAAACCACGCCGGTCGCTAAGAATTCCGTCGCTTTCGAGTTCGTGCATGGGCACCTCCTTTTCTTAGGGCAAGTATCTTTACAGAAGAAACGTTGATGCCGCCTCGTACATTTCGCAGGCACCCCTACCTTGAGTGCCACATCTAACCCGCGGGATTCGTTGGACTTTCGCGATAGACCGTGTTGGCACGCATTTTTTGGAATAATTTGCCCCATGCAGCCCTTCCCTTTTGTAGAGAAAAAGACTCTGCGCGCACCTTCCCGCCTACTAACGATTCGCTGGTCAACCACAGAGCCGAAGGAGGTTACCATGCCGGATGCAACACTATTGGAACGTTGTCAACAGTCCTTTCGCGGCCGTGTGATAGAGCCAGACGATCCCGACTACGACGGTGCGCGCGCCATTTACAATGCGATGATCGATAAACGGCCACGGATTATCGTGCAGTGCGCCGACGTTGCGGACGTAATTGCTGCGGTGAATTTCGGTCATGAATACGGTTTGGACACGGCCGTGTGCGGCGGCGGCCATAGCGGACCCGGGCTGGGGTCGGTGGACGACGGCCTCGTCATCGGCCTTTCTCCGATGAAGGGGATTCGCGTGGATCCCAACACGAAGACGGCGCGGGTACAGTCGGGTTGTTGCTGGGGCGATGTCGATCACGCGACCCACCCCTTCGGCCTGGCCGCGGTCAGTGGGATTATATCGACGACTGGCGTGCCCGGTTTGACGCTCGGCGGCGGGCACGGGTATTTGACGCGCAAGTACGGATTGACCATTGATAATTTGTTGTCTGCCGACGTTGTGCTCGCCGATGGTCGGCTGGTCCACGCAAGCAAAAAGGAAAACGCGGATCTCTTTTGGGCGATTCGCGGCGGCGGGGGCAACTTCGGTGTCGTCACGTCGTTCGAGTTCCGGTTGCACCCGGTGGATTCCGTCATCGCGGGGCCTATGTTCTGGACCCTCGACAATCTGGAACCGGTACTCAAATGGTATCGCGAGTGGTTGCCGCAAGCACCAGAGGACGTATACGCGTTCTTCCTCTTGGGTACCGTGCCACCGGCCGAACCCTTTCCGGAGAACATTCGAGGAAAACGAGTCTGCGGCCTGATGTGGTGTTACCTGGGACCCGAGGACCAGGCTGATTCGGTGCTTCAAGCAGCGCGCGATGTGGCTGCTCCGCTGTTCGAACTCGTTGGCCCCCTTCCGTATCCGGATCTGCAGAGCCTATTCGATGGCCTTTACCCGCCGGGACACCAGTGGTACTGGAAAGGCGACTTCGTACGCGCGATTCCGGATGAGGCCATTGCCCAGCATAAGCGGTTTGCCGCAGTACCGACGTTGCAGTCGACCATGCATATGTATCCCATCAATGGCGCCGTCCACCGTGTCGGAAAAGCGGAAACCGCGTGGGGCCTTCGCGATGCCAACTGGTCCATGGTGATCGCCGGCGTTGATCCCGACCCCGCCAACAATGACAAGATCACGCAATGGGCCCGCGGCTACTGGGACGCTATCCACCCGCACTCGGCAGGAGGCTCTTACGTCAACTTCATGATGGAAGAAGGTGCGGACCGCATCCAGGCCACCTACGGCGGCAACTACAAACGGTTGCAACAGGTAAAAGCGAAATACGACCCCGAAAACTTCTTCCACGTGAACCAGAACATCGTACCGGCAGCGTGACGAAACGCAATCTGAGACGATGGAATCCGGCTATGTGTGGCCATCGCCATAACCCGTACCATTCATCGATTTCACGGATGTGCACCAATTAGGACAGGAAGAACCGCGTTCGTTCCCAGATTGCATGGGGTTTCGCAGATATGGAAGGGCGATTTAGAGGAAGAACTCCGGACTGGAAGTCCGGCACAAGTCAGCCCAGCGCGGCGTAGCCGCAACCAAATCCGAAATCCGAAGCACGAAATCCGAAACAAATTCCAATTCTCCAAATGAGAAATCACCAAAACGATCGTTCCCGCCGAAACCGTCAGACGACTTTGTATTGGCAGGCGAACACCTTCACCACATAGCCCCCGAACGGGGGCGTAGGAAACGGCTTGCATGCCAGGCTTCGTTTGACGTTTGAAAAAGAATTTCATGATCTTTCCGGGTAGGGACCCAAGGCCGAGCGAAGCGCCCCCGTGGGGGAAATGCTGCCCCTGATAAAGCGCTGAAAGTGCGGGACAACTTTCTAATCCTCGAAGTCGCCCACGGCCAATACCCAATCCGAAGGCCATCCCAGTTCGAGGGTATGCGTGCCGCCACCGAGCCTTTTCAAGGCGATCTCGCTATATTCCGCCTTTGCGTCTACGGCCACGACCGGCTGCGTGCCCGGCATGCCGGATAAATCGATGGTCACAACGTCGGCATCCTCCACGAAGACGATAAAATGCGTCTTATCCGCTGACGCCAGACAATACGCTGTTGCCCCGCTGACACGTTCATTCTCCGGCGCCATGTCGAGCTTCATCCGCCCGTCCTTCCAGAACTCCCTGTGCGTGCGGAAGGCCCGCTTGAGCGATTCGGGGTGGTAGCCGCACGGACCGTCCGGGTTGAACGGTCCATACGCGTTGAACCGTTCCGAGAAGTGGCCGAAAAACCCGCCCATCCCGCCGGCCATGGTCTCCCACCAGATCAACCGGCGGCAGCCGGTCTCGTTCAACCGATTCGGATCGGCCACCGCGTGCGGCCAGCATTGCCAGCGGTTGTAGGTGTGCCGTTCCTCGTAGATATGCGGACGATCCGTCCGGGCTTGCATGTGGTGCAGGATTTCGTCGTATCCGGCCGGTCCTTTGTCCGTCGTCATGAGGTCGTAGGGTGCGCCGCCGAACCCTGCGTAGGAATAAGCGCCGAAGGCTGCGTCGTCCCAACCGCGCGAGGTGAGGAGGTGGGGCCAGCCCATTCGGTCACTGAGTTGCGTGGCCCACCACGCCCCATCCGCCTCGGCCTTGGGCATCTCAATCGTGTCGAACCCGAAATTCATACTCCAGCCCGGCAATGGGCCGAGCCGGGCGGCGATGTAGCGCAGCAACCGCCGGTGCCGTTCGCCTCGAAACCCGTCGCCGAGATGGTTCGGGGTTTGTTTGCGGCCGTTGTCGCCCCAGGCCCAGATGTGCGTGCGTCCGCCTCGATCGTGAGCGTACCGGATCGCTTGTTCCAACATGGCGAACGTGGCCAAGTCAGGCTCGTCGAGAGCGGGGTCGTCGCCACCGTCGAAATCATCAATGCTCAACGCGCCCATCTTGAACCAACTGTAGAACACAGCAAAGAAATAGATCTCGAATCCGTTCTCCTGCGAATCCTCCCAATACGCCGGAATCAGATTGGCCCGGTCCGTGTCCCCCAGGATGCGCGTGCGGTGCTCGTGCTGCTGCTCAAAATCCTGCTGGTTCATGTAGACCTGATAGACATACCCTTCCAGGTCGTCCTCGTCCTCCACCATCACCGCGTACTTGTTGCTGACATTCGTCAGAAACCCCTTCACGTCGTCATTCGCTCGCGGCCCCACGATCACCCGCCCCGAATGCCCGTCCAACTCCGGGTCCTCGCTCGCCGTCGTAAACCTCCACACCCCCGCCCGCGTCCCCGTAAACCGGAAATTCCACACGTCATCCCCGGCGTAGAACAATTCCGTCGTTCGTTGCGCGCCCGTCTGCTCATGGGTAAACGTGGCCACTGCAAACACGTCAAACGGGTTGCCGGACCAGGATGGGTTCTCGACCGCCCACTCCTGGCATTGCCACGCGGGGGCCTCGCAATCGGGGATCCGCGCCGCGTGAGAACCGATTAAGGTCATAACCCACATCGAAGCACAAATGATCGTATTGCGAGAAACGAAGCGCAATGGTAGGCCCTCCACGCCTTCAGACAAAACGTTTTCAGCCAACCGCTAGTCCGTAAGGAAAGGCGCCACGAATGCCCCGTAGACCAGGAAAAGGACTAAGAGCCAAAGAATGGCTATTAGTCCGTAACAAAACCATCGAATTGGCGAGATCGGGCCACGTTCACTTTTTTGGGTAGGTGTAAGCAGCACGATCTTCTTATCCCCGTCCCTTTACGATTCCAATGCGTTGGGATCAAGATTACCCAGTTTTCTCGCCTGGTAAATCAGGGTATGTGCGCCCAAATACGTTGCCCAAAATAGGTTACTCATGGATACCAGGCGGGTTTCTTGGATTAAGCGCGCGCTCGTCAGGAAGCGACGGGCCAGATATTGTCTCGCCAGAAATTGGGGGAGGCAAAGGAAACACCCATTGGTCAGCATCGTAATCGCGTCTATTCTTCACTTCGCACTTTCGGCTCAGCCGGTGTTTCGGGAATCTCCGACTTCGTAATCAGCTCATCGGGGTTGTGGTTCTGGTCGAGGTATTCATCGTAGCCGGTCCGGCCCTTGAGGTAGCGGTCGAAGAAGGCGGTCGTATAACCGTCGATGAGGCCAAAGGCCACGTCTTTGGTCACATACGTAATGGGTTCGCCGTTCGTGATGCGTTTACCGGTGCCGACGCCGTCGCCGAAGTTTGGATTGAACTGGTACATCTCGGTGAAGGAGTAGTGGCCGCCGTTCTTGAACTCGATGAGGTAGTGGGGCCCGGTGGATTCGTTGTAGTAGTTGCGTACGCGTTCGTTCCCCTCCGCGTTGATGGTGTCGTCTTCGGTCGCCAGAAGAATCATAGCCGGGCAATCGTAGCGGCTACGGGTGCGGGCCACGCCGGCCATAGGCGCAATCGCTTTCACGCGGGGGTCCTGGTCTGCCACGGCGGTCGTCGTGAATCCGCCGAAGGAATGGCCCGCCACGCCGATGCGGTCCATGTCGATCTTCCCGAAGAAGCGACTATCGTTCCCCTTGTTCATGCGGTCCATGCAGTCGATGAGAAAACTCACGTCTTTCGGCCGGTCCTCGGAGGCCCGTTCCCGCCCTTCCGGACTGTCGTTGAAGAAGATCGGTTTGCCGTCGATGATGGTGATCAGGCAATTGCCTGTGTGGTCGGGCGCCATGACGATGTAGCCGTGGCTGGCCATGTGCTCGCACCAGTACACGTTCTGGCTCCGCATGCCGCCGTTTCCATGTGAGAATAGAAGCAGGGGATAAACGCCGTCGCGGACGCGCGCGTCGCGCACGGCAATGTCCTGGAACGTTTTGTTTGACGCCATGAGGTCCGCATCGAACGCCAGCTTCATCGCGGCCGCCGCGGCTTCGACGCCACCGTTGTAGAAGTCGATCAGCCGGTTCGGAGGCAATCCCCGTGTATCGTCCGTGGCGGGGTACCAGATCTCCGTGAGCAGCGACCGCGGACCACCATCGATCGCCGGGTCGGTGCGGCTGTGGTCGACCAGCATCGTCGTCGTCACCCCGACAGGGTACGGTCCTGGCTTCGCCGGATCGGAGAGGTCCTCTGCGGCAAGCGCCGTACTAGCGGCGAACACCGCAGCGAGGATGACGAGAATGAGGAACACACGATAGCAATGCAGTCGTCGTAGCATCTTGTTCTCCTTGGCACGGCTTGGGTTGCCGACTCAAGCCGCACGAGGGCTTGACGGGAAGTACAGTACTTGCTAGGGACGTGGATGCTCAAGTCTTGGATGCAGTTTAATTTTATTGAATGGCCCCATAAGAACAGACCAGCGCGGGGTGACAAGTTCAAACAACAGGCACTTTTCCAGCGCGAAGGTATGGTGTGGCCCTGCCGGGAGCGCCAAACTCCAGCCTGGCGAGGAGCGAAGCGTATACCGATTACGACACACCATTTGCGATTGCGAAGCCTCGATGGACCTGTTCCAAAGGGTCGCCGGGGCGGAGCTTGGTGTTTCCCGTGGGCCGGGATGGACTAATCGGGGCTGGATGTGGCGGCGCGGACTGCGTTGGCACGTTTCAGCAGCGGCCCCACCGCTTCGGCGATGCGCTCCGCAATGACCTTCTGACCCTGCGCGTTGGGGTGGATCTGGTCGTACATCATGCGGGGATGGCCGAAGACGCCGTCCATGACGTCAGGAAGAAGAAGGGCCCCGTGGCGTTTCGCGATAGCCTCGTATCCGTCGAGGTATTTGTCCCCGAAGAGCCCGAGCTGGATGTGGACCAGGACGACCATGGCGCCCGCGTCGATGCACCGGGTGACAATGCGGTCAAGGTTTCTGAAGGTCTCTTCCCGCGGGATCTTCTCGAGAAAGTCGTTGCCGCCGAGTTCGACGATGACCAAGCGCGGGTCGAGTTCGAGCGCATCGCGGTCGAGCCGTTGAAGGCCGGATGCGGTGGTGTCGCCGTTACGACCCATGTTATGGACGTCCACGCCGAGCATGTCCGAGAGCAGAGCCGGATAGGCCTCTTCCGGCCTGACGCCGTACCCGTAGGTAATGCTGTCGCCGAACGCGACGATGGCCGTGCCCGCGGAATCCAGATTCGCGGCCTTCGGTTCGCTTCGGCCACATTCCGGCAGTAGGATTAGAAACAGCAAGGCGGCCACAGGGGACGCCCATGGCCGCCTGGACTCTGCAACCATCGTCTTACGGTTCGATAACCGGCAGCGTTTCCGGGTCGATTTTCGTGTGGCACGCATTGCACGAGGCAACCAACGCCTCATACTTCATCTTGGTCGCGGCGAAATCGCGCGTCTTGGCCGCTTCCGCAAGGGCGATCGAAGCGTCAAACATTCCCTTGGTCAGCTCTTGCCACTCGGGGTTTTGCGCATCTTCATCGTTGCGGATGGCAATGAGATTGGCGATTTCTGCCCCGCTCGACGCCTCGTCTTCCACCTTGCGCCATTCCCGGGGACTTCCCGGGTCATTGGCCAGCATTTCATGTAAGGTATCTGCCAACGGGTCTGCAAACTTCTTCATAAACCGCTCCGTCTTCATGACCGGTTGCGACAAGGCCGGGGCGGCCTGCACTTCTTGCGTGTCCTGTGCGTACACCGCGTGAAGATTCTGACCCATCAATCCACCCGCCAGCGCGAGGAGCGTCAGCGCAATACACCACTTCCACATCGCCAAAACCTCCGAAAGTCTTTGTTTTCAACAACCCCGTCCGGCCCCGTCGGCCGGACTGTACAGCCACGAAGGGGGTAGCCTACCGGGGAATTCCGTGGGAGATCAAGTAACCTAAGGCGCGGACTGGACCCGCGCGACTGCATTCGGCAAAATCTCGCTGTCCCGAGTACAATCAAAGTGTGGCTCAGCGTACGAGCGAGGGAGCGATGCGCCATCCCGTGATAAGCGACGTTGCGATTTGGTGCCGAAACATTTCATGATTGATGCCAATCGTAACCCTCCGGACGGTGGCCGGTACAATATCACTGGATGGGGATGCCGGATCGAGGGGTCGGCGGCTGCGCGGTCAGATAGGAAATCGTCACCGTTCGTTGGCGGGTCTCCAGCCATTAATGCGCTGTGGCAGAGTGACATACATTGCTGAAAACGTCAGGGAGGGGCGGGCATTGAGATTCGAAAAACTTCTGGTTCGGGGTGTTGTCGTTATTGGCGCGATGCTCGGGTGTGTGCTGTCACAAGCCCAGGTTACCTCACCGGTCAAGCCACCGCGCCATGCCGCCACAACCGAAAGAAAGTCCGCCCAAACGGACACGAAACGGCTCTTTCATCTTCTTTTCCCGTCGATGCCGGCGAGGTTTCCCTGGGAATTCCGTTCGATCGACGGCAGCGGAAATAATGTCATGCATCCAGACTGGGGAATGGCTGGTTCGGAGTTACTGCGTGCGGCGGACACGGCGTATGCGGACGGATCGGGAACGCCCGCTGGAAGCGGCCGTGATAGCGCCCGGGCCATCAGCAACGGCTGCGCCGCGCAGACGGGATCGATGCCCAACTCGCGAGGTGTCTCGAGCATGGTGTGGCAATGGGGCCAATTCATCGACCATGACATCACCCTGGTCGGGACCATGGACCCCATCGAGCCCTTCGATATCGAGGTTCCCGTGGGCGACCCCTATTTCGATCCTAATTCGACGGGTACGCAAGCGATCGCGCTGGAGCGCTCCTTCTATCACATGGTCGGCGGCGTGCGGCAACAGGTTGATGAACTCACTGCCTACATCGACGGGTCGCAAGTCTACGGATCGGATGAGGCACGCGCGACGGCACTTCGTATGCTGGATGGGACCGGCCGGTTGAAGACCAGCGAAGGCCAACTCTTGCCATATAACACCGAGGAATTCGAGAACGCTTTTTCCAACGATTCGTCGTTCTTCTTCGCGGGAGACATTCGGGCAAACGAACAAGTCGCCCTGACCTGCATGCAGACGCTGTTTATGCGCGAACACAACCGGTGGGCCAAGCGGATTCACCGCGCGTTTCCCATGATGGACGGAGACAGGGTCTACCTCTGGGCACGCGCGCTCGTCGGGGCCGAGATTCAGTCCATCACGTACAACGAGTTCTTGCCGATTCTGCTGGGCCCCGGCGCATTGGAACCCTATACGGGGTACAAACCGGATGTGCAAGCGGGTATTATGAATGAATTCGCCACCGCCGCCTATCGAGTCGGTCACACGTTTCTGCCACCGGAACTCGAGCGGTTGGACGCCACCCTGCAACCGATCCCGGAAGGGAGTCTGCCGTTGGCGAATGCCTTCTTCAATCCCGACGAATACAAGACCATCGGTATCGAGCCGTACCTGCGCGGACTAGCCTCGCAAATGGCGCAGGAAGTGGACACCCATGTTGTGGACGGCGTCCGCAACTTTCTCTTTGGTCCCCCGGGGGCCGGCGGTTTTGACCTGGCCTCACTAAACATTCAACGTGGCCGCGATCACGGCTTGCCGGATTACAATTCCGTCCGGGTGGCGCTGGGACTCCCGGCGCGCGCGGGTTTTACCGAAATCACGTCCAACACCGATGCCCAAGCCGCGCTGGCGTCTATGTATTCGTCCGTCGACGACATCGACCTCTGGGTCGCCGGACTTGCCGAAGACCACATGCCCGGCGCCATGGTGGGGGAAACGTTCTGGACTATCATCAAGATGCAATTTGAGCGCTTACGGGACAGCGACCGCTTCTGGTACCAGGCCTACCTGCCGCCTCATCTCATGCGGATGGTGGAGAAACGAACGCTGCGGAAGATCATTGGGACGAACACCGAAATTCGCGGGGAACTCCAGAAAGACGTGTTCATGGTGCCGCCGAGTCCGTAGAATTACTTTCTAACGCTTACGTCTACCGTCATTCTGAACGAAGTGAAGAATCTCAAGTCTCCGACGAATTGAACTGAAAGAGATTCTTCACTTCGTTCAGAATGACGGTTACGATCTTCCTCGGATAGCATCTACATTCTCATTCTTTAGCCGCAACAGGTCGGTGCAAGTGAACTTTTCCCCGGTTCCAGGCATCATAGATGTAGTGTAGGGCTGTGTCGATGGCTGTGAACGTCCTGGTTTTGTCACGGCTCACCGTTGGAGATGCTTGTGGATAAACAACTTCCGGAAGAATCGAAGAAACCGGAACTGGTCGAGGCCAAGCCCGTGGAGCGGGAGGACTCGAAGTCCGAGGGTCCGGAAACTACGCGGATTATCGTGCGTAGCCGGGCGGCCGCGCCTTGGGCCGTAGCGGCCGTGTTTATCACGGCGATTCTGGTCATCGGATACCTGGTCTACAGCGTCACTTACCGGCTGCCCCATGAAGCGGCAACGGTCGCCGTGGAGGCCGTGAACAAGACCGTCGAGCAGGTGAGCGCGTTGCCCTCGGGGATTGCGGCAGCGTTTAAGCCGACCGTCAATGTGAACACGACCATCCACCGCGCCATCGACGAATTGCAGCAGGAAGCAAAGCTGGTCGTATTGACGGCGGAAGTCGACGTGGAAGTCGTGAAGACCAGCGAGAAGCGAATCCTCTGGGATTATCTGGAGCTGGGCGACACGACGGTGAGCCTGCGCGTGCCGGGCAACAAGGTTCAGTACTACATCCCCGTGGCCGACTTGTCGCGCGCGAGTTTTGAATACGATTCGGCGTCCAATGCGTTGTGTCTACACTTGCCGGAACCCATTCTCGACGAGGAATTCGTCGACGTGCAAAGCAATCCCGAAGTCATGGAAGTGAAAACCGAGGTCGGTTGGGGCCGGCTCGAAGTGTATTCCGGGCGTTTTCTCCAGGACGAAGCACAGAGTGCACTGCGCGGCACCGTCTTGGAGGAAGGCGGGAGCGAACTGCTTCGTGACAAGGCGAAGAAGGAGGCCGAACAGGTCGTCACGGCTATGCTGACCAATCTTACTTCGGGCCTGCGCGAGGATGTGACGTTCCGCGTGCTATTTGACGCGCCACCCCAACCCACCGGGAGCGAGACATTAAATGGGTAAGGACAAAGTAGTCGTCGTAGACGAACAAGGTCCCGGTTGTTTCGGCCAGGGCGTGGCCATGGCGGGAATCGTCGTGTCCATCATATGGCTGTTGAACTTTACGATGGGCGTTTTCGAATTGCCGGACGCTCTGCCCATTGTCGGCAATCTGGATGAAGCGGCGGCGGCGGCGGTGCTCTTTTCGTGCCTGCGTTACCTGGGATTCGACGTGTTGCCCTTCGGCAAGCGCGGGAAGAAGAAGGACGTTCAGGTCATCGACGTGGAAGTCGAGAAGGGCGATTAGGACTGCGATTCGGGTTTCAGCCCTTCCTTGCGCGCGATGTCCGCTTCGAGCGCGTCCACTACATTTTGAAACAGCGTGCGGTTTTCCTCGTTCATGTCCGAAAGAATCAGGTGGGCGTCCAGGATCATGCGGGCCACATCGACCTCTCCTTCCGCGGCCCCAGTCAGCGGCTGGAGCTTGCCCTGGATCGGCGCGTCCATAAGAAAGATGTCGTAGAGGGCCTCGAATCCCGTAATTTTCAGCGCCTTGGATACGCGCCCTTCCCGGGCGATCAGCGTCGGCTTGCGCTTGAACTCCTCCTTCGAGAAGCGTGCAACTTCCGCCAAAAGCCCCAAATTTGTGCTGTCCACGCCCGTGGCCTCGGTCAGGTCCACGACGATGTTCTCGAAGTCCTTTTCCTCGAACAGTTTGTCGAGGAAAGCGCGCAACGCCGTGCTCAAAGGGAAGGTCCAGCGCGTCGTGAAACCGATGGACCCCACGAACTTGAGGACGCAGACATCGCCGAACCGGGCGTGAAAAATCTGACCTTGTGGCTCCATGAACACCCTTTCCAGTGCCTCACTACGTCTA
Source organism: Candidatus Hydrogenedentota bacterium (assembly GCA_963745075.1). Taxonomy (GTDB): domain Bacteria; phylum Hydrogenedentota; class Hydrogenedentia; order Hydrogenedentales; family SLHB01; genus JAHDWY01. The sequence continues at coordinate 277,905 of CAVUWV010000014.1, forward strand.
TTGTCCACCGAATCCGGTAGAATATCAATAGCAGCGAGGAGTTGACGAAGCGGAGGGAAGGTGGGGTGAAGAGCAGCTAAAACACCTCTTGCATTTTTGTCAACATTTTACTATACTGCCCAAAGGGAAGCTCGGGAAGGGGCGTCCGGCGTGCCGGACCGGCTTCGCCCCGAGTTGTGGGGAACCTGGAGCCTTTGCAGGTACATGCCATGAGCAAACAGACGACCCAAGCGAAACAGGAACGTATCATCGAAGCCGTGCGGCACGGGCTCGAGGGCATGGCCGCCGTCGAGTTCATCCAGAACAGCGGTTTCGCGATGACCACCGCAGGGATCGCCCGAAACCTGCGTGCCATGGGAGGGAGGGGACGCGTACAGGAACTGGTCAACGACGGTAAGACCAACATCGAGATCATGCAACTGTGCTTTCCGGAAGAGGATTTGTCGCACCTGCATCCGGAACCACCCAGCCAGCAAGAGTTGTTCGAGGGGGCAGCTTCCACGCGTCGCAGTACCGTGGTGCCGTTCCGCGACGACCCGCTGTACGAGACGAGGAAAATGTCCATCAAAGTCCCCGCCGACCTCTACGAAGCCATTCGCCTGGCTGCCAAGGCCGAAGGCAAATCCCAAAATGAACTCATCGTCGACGTTCTCACCTCCGCGCTTTCGCGCATTCCCGGCCCGCACCGGGAAGATCAGGAGGACTGAAAGAAGGGACGCGCGCGTGGGAATCCATCTTTAGGCGTTGTAGTCACCGACGCCAATCCTCAATTGCGCAATTCCACCGACTTCTCCACATAAGCTTTCACCGTGCGCCGGTCCAGACCGAGGCGGTCCGCAGCGGCGGTGTAGGAGCCGCATTCGCAGTGCACGCGGGCGCAGTATTCGGCGAGCAATTCGTCAGCGGTCAGTTGATGGCTGCGAATTGCATCAATGTACGCGTCCTGGTCCGCGGCACTCGTAGTCGGCGCAGGGAAGTACGCGCTGCGCACCATGACGTTTCGCACGCACTGTTCCAACTCGCGCACGTTGCCGGGCCAGGGGTAGTCGGCGGACAGATTCTGCGCGATCCAACGTTCCGTCTCCTCGGCCAACGCGTCCGCCTCTTCCTCGCCCGCGACACGACGCGCAATGAACAGAAGTAGATTCCGCAATTGGTCCGGCGCATCCGCGATCTGTTCCCGCAGGGATGGCGTGCAGATCGTGTCGGAACAAAGGCGGTAGTAAAGGTCCTCGCGGAAGCGTCCGGCCTGCACGGCGGCGGCGAGGTCACGATTGGTTGCCGCAATGATCTTTCCGCGGAACGGCCGGGTTGCGGTCTCGCCGATTCGCCGGAACGTGCGATCCTCGAAGACCCGGAGCAGTTTCACCTGAATAACGGGATCGAGTTCCCCCAGTTCGTCAAGCAGCACCGAACCGCATTCGTGGCAAACTTCGAAGAACCCGGCATGATCGTTCACGGCTCCGGTGAACGATCCTTTAACGTGGCCAAACAGCTCCGATTCGATCAACGCGGAGGACAGTTCGGAAAGGTTCACGGGGTGGAAGCATGCGCGGAAATCGACCAGGGGACGCTTTCGGCTTGCGTCGAAGGGGATGTACTGTGCGTATGCGATGGCACGCGCGACGAGTTCTTTCCCCGTACCGGAGGGGCCGGTGATGAGCGTGGTCACGTCCCCCATGCGGCGATAAAGCGCGCGCCGGTAGCGCTGCATGTCGCAGGTGAAAATGGACTGCCACGTCGCCGCGCGCAGATTCGCGGACGCGGCGGACCCTCCGATGATGTTCTCGAAGATAAGAAAGAAGGCGCGACGTAACTGGTAGAAACACGCGAAGAGGTGTTCTCGCTCCGGCAGACTCCCGAACGTCAATCCCGGGATGTCGAAGTAGTGGTACAGGTCCCGTTCGAAACTCTCGTAGAACGGCATAAGCGCGGGCGAGGAGTCGTTCTTGGCGCCGGCGCTGCGAATGTACTTCCAGAACCGGATTTCGTAGCGGTTGTAGAGGAGATAGAGCACGACGTTCTCATAGAGTGCGCAATCGCCGTCGTCGGCACGGCGCAGGTCAATCAACCGCTGGCGGACATCGTCGGCCATGTCTTCGGCGAAACGGGTCAGGCGTTCGATATTCGGGCGCTGCGCTTTCTCTGCCGCCTGCTTGTGCCAGACCGACCCCGCCTCACTGAAGGCGTCCCCCAGGATCTCCCGCTCAAAGCCGATGCGTTCCGGCAGGAACGGATTGCAGTACCCCAGCTTGACGAGCGCATCGACTCGTGTCCGCGTTTCTCCCTCGAAGAGCGCCATGGCGAGTTCCCCCCAAACGCATACAAGGCTTGCACATCAAGTATACAGGAAATGACTGCGTTATCGCAGGGGTTTGTTGTGTTTAATGTCCTTTATGTAGTCTAAACATTACCTGATGGGTTCTGATTGGTGATCTGCAAGTTGGTATGCGTCCTGCTCTTAACACGGGGAACGACAAAAGTGGAGAGACAGCAAGGACACCAGGGACGGCAGGGACGCCGAGCGGCAATCGCTGTGACCCGTAAATCCGCTGTGGCATTCGACTCGGCGGCGAAACTCTGGCCGTTTCGGTACATTTTGTCCCTGATGTCCTTGCCGTCTCTGAAACGCCCGGCCAGACTTTTGTCGGACCGGTCTTTCAAGGAGGCGGAACCAAAACAACGGGGGAATGCAGTATGAAGACGATGGTCTCAGAGATTGTTACCGCTGGGTTCGTTGCCATCGCACTGGTGATCGTCACTGGATGTAACCACGCGACCGAACCGGCACAATCCCACGCCACGGGCGAGCGCATCGGTGTCTACGATTCGCGGGCCATCGCCGTGGCGTACGCCGGTTCGGACGCCCATGAGGCCGCGCTCGCGAAATTGAAGAAGCGCTACGACGACGCCAAGGCGGCCGGGAACGCTACGGTCGTCAACGCCTGCGAAACGGAGGCCCAAGCCCAACAGCGTACGATGCACTTGCAGGGGTTCGGCACGGCGCCGGTCGATGACATCCTCGCGCACATCTCGGGTGAGCTAACCGGGATCATGAGAAAGGCCGGTGTCGTCGCAATCGTGTCCAAATGGGACGAAGCGAAACTGGCGCAATACCCGAATGCCGGCCGGGAGGACGTGACCATGGCTTTGGTCGATGCCTTGCATCCGACGGATCGCCAGCGGGAACGAGCCATCGACGTCCAGAAACACAAGCCCGTACCCATGGACGAACTGGAGCGACTCATAGAACGCGGCGAGATCTGAAGGAGAGGTTTTGCTGTAACTCAGTTGTTCTGTACCGAAGCGAAGATCCGACCGCTATCTCACGGTGAGAATCTACTGGTTGTAGAAGTACAGAGAATCGGGGGGGTCGTGAAGTATCGTATCGGCGGGCGTGTTTGTCATACGCCGCGCAATCCAGTAGGCAACGCGGGCCGCGTAACCGATTGCGACGAATGCCATGAACGAACGTCAATACAATGTAAGACAAAGTGAGCGCCGAAAAAGGTATGGTGCCCGACCACCACAGGTTGGCGTCCGTAACCACCAACTTGATCAAAGTGAAGTAATCGACGACTTCATCGGTCCTGATACCCGCCGTTGAGCCCGGTAGGGAGACCCAGGACCCTACGAACGCCCACGTCAGGGTCGCGTACGACAGCGCCCTTCCCGTGCGGGGCGGACGATCGCACCACCAAAGCCAAGCGGTAGACTGAAGGACCATCGCAATCCACGTGACACCAAGTCCCATGCCTGCGAACATCGTGGCTCTCGCCGCAGATGCCGGAATGCCGAACGTGCTGTCGGTGAACGCGAATTGGGGGACCGATTGCGTTACGAAACACGAACCGATGACAAGCAGCAGGAGCCGGATCGGCGACCAGCGGACGAACCACGGCTTTACGCCCCGATCGAGCTGGCGTCGCCATCTGCGCACGATGTACCACGTGAGCGGCGCCAGCGAGCACGCCAGAAACATGTTTTGAGCCGTCCAGACGGAGCCCCAGAGAATCGAACCGGTTGCGTAGCGTTGTGCGAACCAAACCAGGGTCGTTGTGCTGAACGCGTTCAAGAATCGAATCACTGCGTAGAAACTGAGTGTTACTACCGCGATTGCTGCGAGCCTCCGTCCGAGACTGAGGTCCGCTTTCTCCACGTGCGTGTGTTGGAGTAGCGCCTTCATGATTCCCGGGTCGCCAAAGTGCTCCCGAACAAGGATCAGCGCGTCTTCGTCCGTGATCGGCTCAGAGCCATACCGAAACGCGGCGAACTTGTCCTCCATGTGGGTAAGGAGTTCTTCCTGGATCTCGGGATCGATGTCCTCCGCGACCGTGATCTGCTTGCACAATGTCCGCAAACGTTCGCGCATCTCCGGAGTCGGTGTTTCAGCCATCGGTGTTCTCCCCTAAACGCGCCGTCATACCGGCACGGTAGCTTCGGCGTTCCTCGTCCGCCACGCCTTTGCTCCGGAATAAATGGCGCGGGCCACCCAACTGATGATGACAAGGATAACAAAAGACACCAATGGCCCCATGGTCATTTCGAGTACCGATGTGACGAAGCCGAGTGACCAGTAGAGTTGACCGGTATGAAACACAAGATTGACGAGTGTCGAGTGTTCAGGTTTTGACTCTGATATCGTGAGCACGACGCCTTGGATCGATGCACATGAATAGACTAGCGCCCAAACCACGCCCGTGTATGACAGCGACCTTTTGGTGCGCGGTGGCCGGTCGCACCACCAGAGCCACAGGATGGATTGGGCGATTACGGACAGCCATGCAAGTCCCATTCCCCCCCAAAAAAAGGCGCTAGCCCAGCGTGAGGAAAGGGTAACGCCGGGGATATTTCCCCTGACCATGGGCACATAAAAGAAAACCAGAGCCAAACCAGTTACGAGCAGGATGAGTGATCTCGTCGACCATCGCAGGAACCAGGGACGTTCCCCTTGATCCAGTTGCTGTCTCCAGCGGCGAACAACGAGCCAGATGATTGGGGACATCAGGCACACAAACAACAGGTTTGCTACGTTGAAAAGGGAACCAATCCAATTCGCGGAGGATGGGAAATCTCGCGCGGTCCACACAGCAAATGAGTTGCCGAGCGCCAGAAGCACTCGCCAAATACCGTAAAGCGCCAAGCTTACGGAGGCTACGGCCGCCAGCCTGCGGCCGAGGCTCAGTCTTAACTCGTAGTCGTACGTCTCGTGCAGCAACGCCTTGACCACACGCGGGTCGCCGAAATGCTCGCGCACGAGCAGGTAGGCATCCTCTTCCGTTACCGGTTCGGAGCCATGGAGGTAGGCATTCAGCTTATCCTCCATGTGCGTGAGGAGTTCCTCCTGGATTTCGGGGTCGATGTCCTCCGCGACCGTGATTTGGCCGCACAATGCCCGCAGGCGTTCGCGCATCTCTGGATTTGGTGTCTCAGCCATGGGTGTCCTCCGCGAGCCGCAACATCATGGTGTGAAGCGTGCTCCACCGTTTCGCCCCCTCGCTCAATGCGTCCCGGCCTTTGGCCGTGATGTAGTAATACTTGCGGCGCCGGCCCACGTCGGACTCCTGCCACTGGGAGCGGACCAGCCCTTCCTTCTCCAGCTTGTGCAGGACGGGGTACATGGTGCCTTCCTGCCAGACGAAGAGCCCGTCCGCCTCCTGGTTCACTTCTTTGATGATTTCATAGCCGTAACTGGCCTTCTTGGCGAGGACCGTCAAAACCAGGATGCGCGTGCTCGCGCCGAGGAGTTCTTTGTCGAAATTCACGGTGTAGTCTCCTGTACCTAGAAGTACTATACCAAGAACTGCAAGGGTTGTCAAGACCCTTTGTTTGGGCCTAAAATGCCGGGTTCGGTTAGGTACGCTGTAATGTCTGCGCTATTTGTAGGTAGTCAGTAGAGAATGTGCTAAACTTCAGCACGCTGCAAGGGTTGAAAGAAAGTGGGCGTTTAACCAGAGAAGGAGATCACCATGTCCATCGGAAGAACCACTCGGACGAAACTTCCAATCAAGGCCGTTGAAGTCGCTCGCATTCCAATTCTGCAGTACCTGATCATGTTGTTTCAGTACTTGCTCAGAATGTTCTTCGATCAGAGCCACAACTATTAGTGAGGAATTGATGGGCGGTCTGCGTGTTCGCTCGCATGCCGGGACCACCTGTGGAAAGGCGTGATGGCTGGGTCCTTGGATGCGGCGATACACTCATTGAACGACTATTCGTCCGCGAAAACTCGGTGCGGGTCGTGCTGCAATGGGTTGCATTGGCCGTGCTCTGCGCGGGAGCGATTGCGCCGTGGGCGTGGGTGACCGGCGTTGGGATTGTTTCGTTCTGCCTTCTGGGCATCGGGGTATACCGGACCCACGCGTACGAAGAGGCAGTTTTTGAGGGACTGCCCTGCCTGACGGCTGGAGGCGGAGGCACGGAGCGGGATAAACTCGTTGGCGTTACCGTGATTTCGCCCGCCCGGAACGAAGAAGCCCGCGTTGAACAAGCACTGCGATCCCTTTGCGGATTGACGTATTCCCGATTCGAGGTCATCGGCATCGACGACCATTCTACGGATGCAACGCCGGAGATCATGGACACGCTTGCCCGCGAATTCGCGAACCTGCGCGTCATCCACGATCCCACGCCTCAAGAAGGGTGGACCGGCAAAGCGAACGCCATCTGGAAGGCGCTACCCGAAGCGAACCCGGAACACGCGTGGCTGCTCTTCACGGACGCGGATGTTGTCTTTCATCCGAAGGCGTTGGTCCGAGCTGTAGCATTTGCCCAGTCGGAAGGGGTGGATTTGCTCACGTTCCTTCCCTATCTGACGAACGGCAGCTTTTGGGAAGATGTAACCCTGCCGCCCATTTGGCACAGCATGATCTGCGGCGTCCCGTATAGCCGGTTGAATGATGAAGGTTCTTACCCCGTCGGTATTGGGGCATTCCTGCTGGTCCGTCGCGATGTGTACGAGCGGAGCGGTGGCCATGCCGTATATCCCGATCAGCACATGGAAGATATCGTAATCGCGGGACTCGTGAAGGAGTGCGGCGGAAAAGTTGGGGTCGTGTGGACGCCCGATTTACTGTCCATCCGGCTTTACGCCGGATTACGGCATCTTGTCGCTACTTCCGTAAACAAGTTGCGCGTACTTGGACGCGATTCCCTTGAGCGTCCTTTATCGGAGGCGAGTCAGCGTGCGTTGCCCCTTCTATTGCCGCTGCCGCTGAGTCTAATCGCGGTAACGCGACAATTGGTTTCCTCCAACTTTGACGTATTGCTCAGCATATACGCTGCGATCGGCGTACTCACCTATTGGGAGAACGTCCGCTCGTACAAGGCGGCCCGGACAACCAGCGACATGCGGCCCTGGACACCGTGGGTCCATCCGCTCGGCGGTCTGGTGCGATTTTGGATTGCGATGCGCGCGGTCTTCGAGATACTGGTCGACGCAGATTCAAATTGGCGCGGCCGCAAGACCTTCATACGTAAGGACCGCTAATCGTCCTTTACTCGATGGTTCCGTTTATGTAGCGCAGGCGTCTCGCCTGCATCTCCCGAACGATCCGTAATCTGTTCAATCCCAACGTTCCGCAGCATCCCAGCATGTTTCGCGCGCAAAATTGGCGTGCCGGAGAACTCCTCGCGAAACGCTTCCTCATCCATCGCAGCAATCCATTCCGGGTCCGGATTCGCATGGCCGGGGCGGGGATGGAAGTCCGCTTCGTCCGTTTCCGCTCACTTTGCGATTCCACGGGCACACATCCTGGCAGATGTCGCAACCGAATAACCAACCTTCGAATTTGGGCTGGAGGTTCTCCGGGATTTCGCCACGGTTTTCAATCGTCTGATAGGAGATGCACCGACGTGAATCGACGACCTTGGGTTCGACAATCGCGTCCGTCGGACAGGCATCAATACACAACCGGCAACTGCCGCATTGGTCCGGCACGGGCGAGTCCGGTTCGAGCTCGACCGTCGTGAGAATGACCCCGAGGAAGAACCAGGATCCCAGGTCGCGCCGCAGGACTAGGCTATTTTTCCCAATCCAGCCGATCCCGGCGCGTGCCGCCCATGCGCGTTCGAGTACGGGGCCGCTGTCAATACAGCAGTAGGTCTGCGCGCCGTTTTCCAGCGACTCGATGAACCGCGCCAACCGGCGCAACGGTTTCAACAAGACACGATGATAATCGCGTCCCCACGCATACCGCGCGACTTTTCCAGCGCCCTCTTTCGCGTCCGGACGTGGCGCATAGTAATTCCGCGCGACGACCACCACGGACTTCGCGCCGGGGAGTTTCTTCTGCACGTCCTGCCGGATGTCGCGGGTCCGCTCCATCCAGTCCATGTCCGCGTGGTAGCCGTTGCGCAGCCATTCGCCAAGGCGATCTTCCGGATCGATGGGCGTAGCCGCTGCGATACCGCAGGCGTCGAAGCGCTCTTCGCGCGCGCATTGCCGTACGCGGTTCGTGTTCGGTGTGGTTATGTCCGTTGCATGACTCGACATTCGCATTAGCCAGTGACTTGCCGATAGTGTACTGAGTCCTACGTTGGCCCTAAGAACATCCCCCTTGATCCCCCTTCAAAGGGGGAATGGCGGCAACGCTTTGCGTTGCTTGTTAATTCTGAACCGCACCTATGGCGAACTTACAAGATTCTTGCAATTGTTCGACGACTGCGTGTGGCAAATTCCCCCTTTGAAGGGGGATCAAGGGGGATGTTCTTAATGCAACAAAGGAGCATCTCGCTTCATGCGCCAAGCGCTCAGCGCAGGTTCACCCGCGCGCCGTACAGCTCGATCATTCTGCGGTTCCACTCGTCGCCGCCGGGCAGATTTGCCGTCTTGAACACGGGCGGTTCGGCGCCGCTTTCCGCGAACCGGCGCGACACGCCGTAGACGATTTGTTCCACGATTGCAATGCCGATAAGACTCGACGTCGGTCCCGTCATGAGATCGGTGCCCGGAATCGGCAGCGCCGCATCGCCTGGACCGCCGCAATTGTCGATGACTACGTCGCAGATTTCGTAAAGTTTCTTGTCCTGTCCGACGCCGTGCTTGGCCGCTCGCGACTGTTCCAACGACGTGATGGCTACGGTCTTAATTCCGCGGCCCTTCGCGATGAGGGCCATCTCGACCGGCACGGCGTTCTTCCCGCTGGTGGACACGATAGTCAGCACCTCGCCCGCGCGGATGTCCTGTTTGTCCAGCACGACCTTCGCCAGACCGGGCAAGCGTTCCAGGTCCGTGCTGGTGACCGGACCCTCGTGTTGCATCAGGGCAGGGAAGAGAATGGCGTTTACCGGCACCAATCCGCCGGCGCGGTAATACACCTCCTCGCCAATGAAATGGGAATGGCCAGTCCCGAAGATATGCCAGACGCCGCCGTCCAACAGGCTCTCCGCGACCAGATTCGTGGCGGCGGCAATGGTTTCGGACTGGGTCCGCTCCACCTTTTCAAGGATCTTCCCAGCCACGGAAAAGAATTCAAGCATACGATTACCTCCTCGAAGGCGAGTATAGCGCGTTAGATTGCGCGTTGTTAATTGATGTGAAGCTGCGCGATGACCGGGAAATGGTCGCTGGGATATCGGCCGCCCTGGTTGTACGTCACGGTTTCGCAGCGATTGACCGCAACCGGTCCGCGTGTGAGAATCCAGTCGATACGCCGGTTTGTGCCGGGCTCGGGGGCTTTGAATGCGCTCCACGTGACGGACGGACCGACTTGGTCTCTCGCCGCGCCCCATGCGTCGGTCATTCCGCCGTCGGTAAGAATCGTGTACGGCTCGCTGTGTACCGCGGTAGAATTGAAATCACCGGTGAGAATGACCGGCGCGTTCTCGGGCAACGTGTTGATGAAATCCAGCAAGACATGCGCGCCGCTTTGCCGTGCCGCTTCGCTTTTGTGGTCAAGATGGGTGTTCACATAGTAGAAAAAGGTCTTGCTTTCATGGTGGTAGAACTTCGCCCAGGTCGCCATGCGGTTGCACGCGGAATTCCAGGACGACGTGCCCGGCACATCAGGCGTTTCCGATAGCCAGAAGTTCCCGGAATCAATCGGACTGACAAGGTCAGACCGGTAGAGCACGGCCATACGCTCGCCGTTGCCGTCCGCTTCTCGACCCACCCCAAACCAGCGATAGTGGGGGAGATGGGCGACAAGGTAGTCGGCCTGAAAATCGAGACACTCCTGCGTGCCGATGATCGTAGGGGCCTTTTCGCGAAGCATGCCAACGACGATATCCTTTCGATGCTCCCAGGAATTATCGCCGTCGTTTGCGGTCCCGTACCGGATATTGAACGACATGACGGTCAACGGTATATCGCCTAACGCGGCGGTGGAGCCCAAGGCCAGCAGGATTACGGCTATTGCGGTGAATCGTCGATACATGACGGGCTACTTGGGCCTCCTCAGTTCGTCCAGTAAGAAATTTGGATACAACACATCATGCACCTTCTCTACAACGATATCTTCGGGCAGATGGAACGTCGTCCTGAGCCGAATATCTTTCGACGACGAGCCAACCCGCACTTCGTAATCCCCCTTGTCGGCCACCCACGCGCTTCTTCCGCTCCAGAACGAAGCCAAAGCGCGCCCATCCAGTTCGAACGAAAGTTGTTGACTCTCGCCGGGCTGCAATAGTTTTGTTTTCGCAAAGCCCTTTAATTCCTGCGTCGGCTTGTCTATCACCGCAGCAGGAGCGGAAAGGTATAGTTGGGCAATCTCTTTCCCCTCCACTTTTCCGGTGTTCGTTACGTTCACCGATACGTCCATCTTGCTTGAGAAGGTGTCGCTGCTCAGCTTCAGGTCCGAGTAGTCAAAGGTCGTGTACGACATCCCGTACCCGAACTCATAGGCCGTCGGCACGTCGAAGGAATCGTAATAGCGGTAACCAACGTAGATCCCTTCGTTGTAAAAAGAGTTGATCGGATCGTCCGCCGGAACACCGGGGAAAGTACTTGCTGACGGGACATCCTCGTATTTCAACGGGAATGAATCCGGTAGTTTTCCCGAAGGGGTAACGTCCCCCTTGATGATTTCGGCAATGGCCGTTCCGCCTTCTTGTCCTGGCATCCATGCCAAAACAATGGCATCGGGCTCGTCTCTCCAGCTTGCCGTCTCCCAAACTCCTCCGATATTGAGCACCACGACAACCTTTTTTTCGGCGGCGTGGTACACTTCGCACACATCATGAAGGAGGTCGCGTTCAATTTCGGTCATCGGTAAGTAGCCGTTTTCATAATTCTCGCCGGCACTTCTTCCAAACGTAACGACGGCTACATCCGATCTGGACGCATATCCTTCAATCGTTTCTCGTGAAAGAGCCTCTTCTTTGCTGAAAGCGACCAGCCTTTCCTTGAAGTGAGGCGGCGCTTGATTTCCCACGATGCCGTTGTCTTTTCGCATTTTGGGATTATCAAAGTAATCCGGGACGAGGTTTTCCCTTTTTATCTTCTCAATATAGTCGTTGTATTCCTTCTCCATGTCTTTCAACACGGTGAAACCGGCGGCTTTGAGGCCCTCGTTGACGGATACGCCATGTTTCATGCTTCGGACAATCCCGCTTCCCGTTCCATACGGAATCAAATCGTAGGATGTCTTGCCGAACAGGGCGACGGTCTTTTCCCCAGTCAAGGGTAGGCAGTGGTCTGTATTCTTGAGAAGCACAATGCCTTCTTCGGCCGCTTCCCGTGCAACATTGTCATGCGCTTTCAAGTCTGGTTTCGCCGTAGGAACGTATCCTTGTGCCCGAGGAGACTCCAACTTGAACGCGATGAAGCGGACCAGATTCTCGTCAAGCGTGCGTTCGTCGAGCGTCTTGTCGTTTATGGCGGCTTTGATTTCGTCAAACTCCTGCTGATTTCCGCTCATCAGGAGGTCACTCCCCGCGCGTACCTTTGCTGCGGCGCTACCGAGCCCGTCGAAATCGGTAATATGAAATCCATCAAACCCCCATTCTTGCCGTGCGATAACCTTGAGCAGGTCAGGGTTTTCAGCAGTATAGAATCCATTCAGTCGATTGTATGAACTCATAATGGACTTGGGCTTGCCCTCTTTTACGGCGATCTCGAAGCCTCGCAAATAGATTTCCCGCAACGCCCGTTGGCTTACGACCGCATTGTAGGTTCTTCGGTTGGTTTGCTGATTGTGCGCGACGAAGTGTTTCAGTGTTGCGCCGATCCCATTGGATTGGAGCCCGTTTACCATGGAGGCCGCCATCTTACCGGTAAGGAGGGGATCCTCGGAATAGTACTCAAAAACTCGCCCATCTTTGGGACCGCGATGGATGTTCACCCCTGGCGCGAGTATCAGATCGTAGTCATACTCCAAGACCTCGTTTCCAAAAGCCTCTCCCACGCGCTTCACCAGCTCGGGGTTCCACGTAGCCGCCAAGCACGTCCCGGTGGGAAACGCGGTCGTGTATTGATAATTCTTCTGTCCTTCTTTGCGAGGCTCTCTGTTTAAGCCTGCGGGCCCGTCGGACATAGCAGTAGTTCGAATGGAAAGGCGCGGTATCACCAGTTTTGACCGCTGATCCTCGACAATTATACCCTTTCCAGCGTCACTGTCATTGGGATCGAAGCCCGGCACGAATCGGCCGTCGCCAACGGTCATGCCGATCTTCTCGTCCAGCGTCATTTGCGACACCAACGCTCTTGCTTGTTCCTCGATCGACTTGTCGCCGGAACTCGTATCTGCAGCCCGAGCGGTGTGCGAAATGCCGCTCAGCATAACAATAGCAATGATCCAAATGCTGTTTGTGAACGTATCCCGATTCATGCGCTTTACTCCTTTTCAAACCAAACAGAGAACGCCCCTTGTGCGACGCAGGTGCGGTCGGCGGATATTTCCGGTGGGACGTCGCCTGGACCATCACAGGAAGGTTAGCAAACATCGTAGAGATACACACGGGTAAATTCAAAGGGGGGGTTCTGCCACGTTCGCTCTCTAAGGAAATCTCCGGCCAACCGGCCGCCATGCCGGAAATTTATGCCCCTTCGCGCGCCGTGGGCGCGCAGCACGGATGGGTCGGTTCCGTGAGCAGAGCACGGATCTTCGACAGGGATTCGTCGGTGAAAAAGACGTCCGCATCGCCTTCGAACGCTTCCAGCAGGGCATCGGCATCGCGATCTAACTGACTGTGAAGCTCCGAAACGCCCTCGGTAGCATCGCCGTTCATGCGTCGCGCCAAGCGTTCCACGTGGTTTCGCATAACGCGCAAGTCGTTCCAGTCCCCGAGATGTCCCTGGGCCTTCTTCATCGTGCCGATGAACTGTTGCAGGGGCTTGTCGTAGAGTGCTTTGAAGATCTCGCACGTATAACGCATGCGCTTGAACGCAATGCGAACCTGATGGAGGTCTTCCTCACTGTGCGTCTGCCGCCACCTGGTGTGGGCCACGGACAGTGCGTCCAGGCGCTTTACCAGCGCGGCGCTCGCCGTTTCGAGGTAGCATTGCCGGACCGCCTTGATGCCGCCCTTCAGTGTATCGAGACAATTCGAAAACCGGCAATCCTGAATCAGGTGCACCGACGCCTCGACATTGGCGGACTCATCCTCGCGTTCCGCACGGAGCAGGCGGAGGATCTGGGTCGTTGCCATTCGCGCGGGTCCTTTGAGCTTCCGCCGGCGTTTCTCCAACAGGCCGATCGTGACATCGAGTTCGCGCGCCGTACCGAGCCCGCGCGTTACGGCCTTTACCCGCCATTGAAATTCTTTGAGTGGACGTTTCTTGAACGCCTGTTTGTGCGCCCGGAGCAGGGATCGGATTCGGCGTGACGCCACGCGGACGTCATGAATCCCGTCCACGTCGTGTTCCGCAGCGGGTCCCGCGGCCTCGAGCAGCAAGACGACCCGCTCGTCCAGCGCACGAGTTGCGAATTCCTCACACAGTCCGCATCGCTTTGGCACGTCGTACCTCGCTAGTTGCAATCGAGAATGCGACCCCGCCAGCCCGTGGGGCGGCCGTAAGCATGCACAATACGAACGATCGGCGATCGTGAAATTCCGCCGGGGTTCAATCCGGGTTCCCCCTCGGGAATGGGCACCCCTAACGCTTCATAATACGCCTTCCACGGTCCAAATGTCTGCCCGGTCATGGCGTCTCGAAACGTCATCGGCGCCAGCGAAAAAACGGGTTGCTTGCCGTTGGCCTCGCGAAACGCTTCGTACACGAGTTCCGAGCAATAGAATGAGGCATTGTCGATAACGTAGACGGAATCGTAGGGCCGCCCCAGAAAGCCCTTGGCAGTGCGCAGGGCGGCGGGGACCAGGCGTTGGTGGGACTCGTCCACCCGGCCGACGAGAACCTTCGGTCGTCCGTGGGAATCCTGACTGCGGGACAGAAATTCCGATAACGGTGTCTCCACAACCCCCGCGCTGACTGCTTCGATGATCAGGGGTTCGGATCCGTCCACGCCGGATACCATGCCCACGTGCGACAGATGGGCGCCATCGACTCCTTGCGTGACGGTTTCGATGGCATCGCAGAGCGGACCGCTATCCAGATCTTGAAAAAGCAGATCACCGGGACACAGCGCGAAACTCGACTGCTGCGCAGAGTCCGTCGCGCAACCGGATACCGTCACAATCAAACCTAGAAGCAATGTTGTCAGGTTATTGACGCACTTCAATCGTTCTATCCTCCGCTTCGACTATGATCTCAACCGCTACCTTAAAGACTTCTTCGAAGAGCCCGCGCTTTCGTAGCCCACCCCAAATGTCCGTAGAACTCGGGCGTCGGAGCAGCGCATGAATCGTCACCGTATCATGTCCTCGCCTCACGCGAAACCCGCACACCGCCGCATCGTGCGCGCGATCCAGACCATCGGCGATCCGGAGCACGGCCGATAGACGGGAAACCAGCGCCTGGCCGGTTTCGTTCAAATCGCGGAACACCTTGTGATGGGGCCGCGGATGTGCCTTGCGATGGTAGCGCGCCACACAGGCGATGATGGACCGTTCCCGCTCCGAAAAACCGGTCAGTTCGTAACTCAGGATCAAATCCCTGGCGTGCTTGTGATGACCTTGAACGCTGATCGTGTGACCGATGTCGTGAAGCAGCGCCGCCGCGGTCAATAGCCGTCGGGCCTTTTTATCGAGCCCGTGCAATTTGGCGGTCCGATCGAATAGCTGTTGCGCCAGCCGGCACACCTGAAACGCGTGGGACGGTTCCGGATCTACTTCGCGCGCGAGACGCCGAACCGCGGCAAGAGCATGGTCCGTTCCTTTCCGGCTGGGCGCCGCACTTTCTTTCGATCCTTCGTCCACGCAATCCTCCGCTCTTACTCTTTCGTGAGGACCGTCAGGCCGAGATCGACGAACTGACCGCCACGGGTCTGGTGACAATGCATCGCGATGGTGTTTTCTTTTCCCGGCTTGAAGAGGGCGCGCTGGGCATCGGTCAGGGAGACGCGCTCGTAATCCTGCAAATAGCCTTTTTCTTCAAAAAGCGGTTGGCCGTTCACGTAAACCTCCATGTCTTCATCGTGGTGGAGGGAGAGCCACGCGATACCCTTTTCGAACCCTTTCAGGACATTGATTTTCGTACGCAACCAAATGTCCGGGGTCTTCCAATCGGTCCCGACGCGCGCGTGCGGGGTGCCGGAAGTGCCAAACCCACCCTTGCCGATTTCCCAGGCAGTCATGTCAAAGTCGGGTTGCGCCCAGTCCGGACCCGGATCGCTCAGAACGTAACGCCACACGTGTCCCTTGGGTCCGGTCTCAAGCAGCGTGTGCAAACGATCGGCAATGACGTTAACCGCCTTCGCCTCGTCTTTGGGTTTGGACGTACCGGGCGCCAGCGTCAAGAGCAGGGTCGGGTCGGCCGGGGATTGTCCCATCTCGGAACCGTACACGGCGAGACCACCTTTGTGGGCCGCGTCGGCCGCAACTTCGACGCGGATGGTGACCGGCTGATTCCGTTCGACCGTCCGTTTCAACGCGGCCAGCGCATCGTCTTCGACGGTCATGTTGACCACCTTTCCGTATGACCCGTGTTGATACGCGGCGACATGCGACAGCACGCCCCTCGCATCCGCGAAGTCCGAAGCAATGGAGACGGTCTTGATCGGTTCGCCCGCAATCGAAACGGTTACATCGGTGGGCCAGGCGCGGCCATCGGTCTGGGGATAATCCTGGGGTTTGGTGCGTGCCGGCCAATCGAGCCGTTCCCGATCGGCTTTCGCACCGATCTCCGCAATGAGGTGAGCCTCTTCGATGGAATCGGCTTTCAAGTCCTTGGGCATCTGGATCTGATACTCGAAGTAGGTGTCGTTGAAGCCGTACACCTTGCCCGGATGTGGCAAGATGGTTACGCTCGACGCTCCCGACTTCGTGTCCGAGAAGGACTGAACCGGGAACGTCACCGCGTACACATTGGGTTCATCCCACACGGCCCCATCGACGGCGTGAACCACGCAATAATTTGCGCCAATCCGCTGCCCGTCTTCGAGGATCTCCGCGACCACAAACATGAGCCCCGAAGCATTGGGGACGCTGAACGCGAAGGGATCTTGCGGTGTGACGTGGTACGAAGCGCCTTCCACCGGTCGCTCTACGGCCGGTATCCATTCGCTCCAGGAATTCCCGTCAATGCTTTTGCCTTCGACCGATACCCGAAGTTTCAAGTCGTTCCGTTCGGACCAGTGGCTGAACAGAATCGGTACGCTTACGTCGCTGCCCGCTTTCGCCTGCTGATAGGGAGCGCAGTCAAGAACCGGATAGTCAGGGCTTTGCAGGTCGGCGACGGTGATGTCAGCGGGGTAGTTGTAGATCTTGTCCGAGCGGTCGTAATTCATGAATCCGTTGTGTTCCCACTCGATGTCGGACAGCTCGGTGTAGATGTACCCGTTGATGTTGTCCTGCTTGCGGAGCAGATTCGTGAGGAAAAGAAACACCCACGAGATGTCTCGGTCGCCGGACCCGGCACTCACGCCGCCATACTCGGAATTCATCAGCGGGGCGGTACCCTGAACCCATCCGTCGGCATAGTTGAAGTCGGACCCGGGAAACGTCTTCTCGACCACCTCCGCGATATGGTCTTTGGCACGGTCAAAATTGTCGATATAGAAATGCCAGGAGTTGATGTCCGTTTCGGTGTGGTCATACAGACAGGGGGAATTATCTTCTACAAGCCGCGTGGAATCGAGTTCTTTGGTAAGCGTCCACATCGAATGCGCCCAGTCCTGCGCGGCCTTGTCGTAGCCCTTGTCGCCAATCCCCCAGGTTTCATTAAAGTCCACCCACGCGAAAATGGCGGGATGATTGAAGTCGCGCGCAACCTGCCCGCGCAAGATGGTTTCCCACGCGCCGTAGGCCCGGTCGGATTTCTCCCAAAAGTTGGGCATGTCGCACATCAGCATGACCCCGAGCTTGTCGGCCCAATACAACGCGCGCGGTTCCTCGGTTTTAATGTGGATGCGCAGACAATTCAGGCCGTACTCCTTCGCCTTCTCGTAGTCATTGCGGATGAAGTCGTCGTCAGGGTGGGTGTAGATGCCCTTCGGGTTGAACGATTGATGAAGGGCCCCGCGCAGATAGATGGGCTTGTTGTTGAGCAGGATGTATTCGTGGTCGCTGCCCCCATACGTACCGCGCGCGATGTTCCGCATGCCGAAGTAGGTATGCGCCTCGTCGACAACATCGTCGCCTTTGCTGAGCGTGAGGTCTACGTCGTACAGCGCCGGAAAATCGGGCGACCATAACGCGGGATTGGGTATGGGCAGGTCGGCCATTATGTAGTTTGTGCCCACGGCGAGAGAGACCCTTGTCGAATGCGAAGCGGACTGTTCCTCGTGGGTTGCCGCCAACTTCACCGTGTATTCGCCCGCTTCAGCGGCTACGATGTGGAGTTTGAACTCGGCTCGTTCGCTATCGATATCGGGGTATACGTGTGCTTGCTGCAAATAGGACGAGCCACGGGATTCCATATACACGGTCTGCCAAATCCCGCCGGTGTGTGTATACCAATGAACTTGTTTTCCTGTCGGCAGATCCGGCTCGTTACGATCCACCGCGCGCACTGTCACGGTAACGGAATCGCCGGGCTTGACCATATCCGTCAACTCGACCTCGAAGGGGATGTACCCGCCTTCATGGGAGGTAACTTCCTGGCCATTGATCCACACCGTCGCACTCCAATCGACCGCGCCGAACACGAGGAATACGCGCGGACCCGCGTCGGCCGGAATGGTAAACCCGCGCTGGTACCAGGCGACGCCGTCGTAGTCCACGTTGTGAACGCCGGACAACTCGCTCTGCCAGGGGAAGGGGACGTTGATCCGGTTGTCGAACGTATGCCCCTCAAACCAACGCTGCTGGAGTCCCTCGTCGTTAGGATCGAATGCAAAATCCCAGGGGCCGTTGAGGTTCAGCCACGGCCGGGACCAATCGGGACGAGGATGACTTTCCACCGATTGCCACGCCTGGCTCCAGGCAGGGGCGCAAATCAGAACCAAGGGCACGATACAACGACTGCTCATGACGGCTCTCCTCGACGGCGGAAAACATTCCCCTACATTGTTACGGTGTGGAACCGCTATCCTATGGGCGTTTGGCGAAAGGTGTCAACCTTCTTAGTTTGCGCACTGGTGCGCGGCGGGTGACTACGGCATGCGGGAGAGATAAGGATCTTGTTGACTGGAGAAAAGCTCACGCGGTCCGAGCAGTTTCGATTGATCGTTGCCTGTTTGGCGGTGGTGGGTTGCGCGGTGGCGTACTCGCCGCATTTAACGTCGTTTCTGCATGTCAAAGAAGGGGTGTTGGCCCTGTTTACGGGCATCCTCGGCATGCTGTTGATGTTTTCGGGGCGGGTTTCACGAGGGGGGACCGTATTCCTGTCGCCGCTTCTCCTCCTGGCCGTGGTTTCTGCGTCGGAAGGTGTTTGCGGATATATACGTCTCGATCGGGCTGCCCAAGTGGAACTACTGCGCTGGGCAGTCCTCGGCGCATTCCTGCTCAGCATCTTCGATCTGCTCGAGCGCGACGTTGCGCGTCGAGTACTCACGAAGACGATCGTGGGGTCGGCCGTGCTGGTTGCCCTTCTCGGCATCGCCCAATACGCCGGGCTCGCGCGATGGATGTTCCCCGACTACAATGGAAAAGCGCACGCACTTTATTCTGTTTTCGGCAATCCCGGCTTGTTTGGCGGATACCTTGCGGCAGCCCTGCCATTGGCGGTTTGGGGGCTGGTGAAAGCCGGTCCGAAACAAATCGTTTGGTCGATGTACACCATTGTCTTGGCCGCAGGCTTGGCACTCTCGGGTACGCGCTCCGCATGGGGGGCAGCTCTGGCCGGAATTCTTCTTGTCGTGATTCAGGGCCGGTTCTGGAATCGCCGGGCGGCATTGGCCGTAGGGATACTTATCCTCGCCGTGGTCGGCGTCGTTCTGGTCGCGCCAAACATGACGCTTGAGCGCGTACAGACCGCGGTCCACCACGCCGATCCCAGTATAGGGCTCCGCCTCTGGTTTTGGGCGGGTGCATTGCAGATGATCCGGGACCATTTGCCGTTCGGCGCTGGTCCTGGAAGTTTCGCCTATTATAGCCCGCTGGCGCTCGGGGAAGTGCTTCATCATGCGGGAGGTGACTGGTTCATACATAACGAACTTCACACCGATCATGCCCACAACGACCTTCTCGAACTCGGCGCCGAGTTCGGCATTCCGGGGCTGCTTTTGCTGTTCTGGTGGGGACTACGACTGCTCCGGTGTTCCGGGCCGGAATGGGGAGGACTGATTGCGCTTCTTGTGTTCTCGTGCTTCTATTTCCCGTTCTACAGCGCTCCGCACGCGCTCGTCGGGTTGTTGCTTGCCGGCATGCTGTTTGCCCGGCATAGGGAGCGCATCGTTCTCGCAGACACCGCCGGCTCCCGGGCCGGCCGCTGGGGCGCCATCGCGATTGGAAGCGGCGCCCTGTGTGTGGCGCCGCTGGTTTTCTGGATGGTGTTGCTTCCCAGCTTCCGACTGCGCGCGGCGGAGGATATCCACGTGGCGAACGGCGATCCCGTGCCGGCGTACCAACGCGCGTTGCGCTGCGATTGGGCGCCCGCGGAAGTCCACGAGAAGCTCGGCCTCGCCTTGTTGCAGGCGAGACATGCCGCCGGCGCGGAAGAAGAATTCCATCGTGCCTTGGAAGGTATGGACACCGGATCCGTCTACTTAGGGTTGGGTGTGGCACTCCTCCAACAGGGGAAAAACTCCGAAGCGCGGGATGCATTCGAGGCGTGCGTATACCGCTGGCCGTCTTACCAAGAAGGGTGGGAACTGCTGCTACGCGTAACGCCAAAGGAGGGGCGGGCCAACGTCGTCCGGCGTGCGGAACGATGGCTCGGTCCCGGTAAACTGAACGCGAAGGAAGAGTGAGGGGATGCTACGACGCCTTGCTGACGGGTAGCAGTCCGCGCACCGTGCCGTGAATCGTCTCGTTCTCCGGCGCGGCAACGCGAACCGTATAACGGGAACCTGGAATGATGTCGGTCACGATTTCGTATGGCGCCTGCTCAACGACTTTAACAACCGTTTCGCCGGATACCAATTGCGCGCGGAGCGGGGCGTCTGCGCGATCCGCAACAATCGCGATAGCGGCTTTGCCACAGAGCGCGTCCAGCCACGGGGAGCCGGTCGTCGCCCAGATTAGCGAGTACTGAAACGGCGCAGTTCCCGGGGGAAGCGGGCTGGCGTGGTCTTGGGACGTTGAATTCGCCGCGAATTTCTCAATGGCCGGCCACTGCCGGGTCGGTTCCATTCCCACCAACGTCAGCCAAAGGGCAACGCCGAGAAGCGTAGCCAGGACGGAATGAATGGCACAGACCCCGATCAACCGTCCCAAGTGACCTCCCGGTAGGAACAGTAAGGCAACGACCGTTGACGCAGCAAGCGGGCCAACGACCGCGTAGCGCTGATACGGGATGGGCATCCACAGGAGGAGATACGACACGCAGGCCACCAGGAGTCCCGCGCCGCATGCATCAATGAGCGACATCCCGTCGATGCGGAAAACACGGAAGAGCCCCCACAAGACCACGGGGCAGCAAAGGAGCAAGCCCCCGCCAATCGCCAGACGCGGCCAATAGAGGACTCCCGCCAATGCAGCGTATACGGAAGCCGGGAGCGTTTCGCTGGTCGATTCCACCGGAAGATAGCGTAGTCCGATGTACACCGCCCCGGAGAATGCCATGACGGAAAGGAGCCCCCCCACCAATGGCCGCGCCCACGTTGCGCCAGAACGTCGTACGTTCGGGCAACGGTTTTACGCTGAGAGGCGTGTGGGGATGTGCGAGGGAGGCGTGGCATTGCCAACACCGGTCGAATTCCTCGCTGTTTTGAGCGCCGCAGTTCTCGCAGATGCGTCCGCTGCGCAAGTTGATACCGCTGTCGCTGTCGGCGAGGTGCAGCTCATCCTGGGGCGTATTGGCCGGTGTCGATCGCAGCCGCTGGACGGAACGGCTGGCAATCGAGTGGTCCGGATCGAGCCGCAGCACCCCTTCCCAGGCGGTCGCGGCTTGTTCGGCATGGCCGGCCACTTCGTGCACCTTGGCAAGCTGCTCCCATACCGGAATCTCCGATGGCCACTGCGCGAGGATTTGTTCCAGCTCCGTTACCGCCTCATCGTACCGGCCCAACCGATAGTACGTGGCCGCAAGATACCGAAGTATGTTGAGCTTCCGGTTCCACTTCTTCTTCAGGATTTGAAGGTGCTTCAGAGACTCGTTGTACTCCCAGGCCATATACAACTTCTTGGCCAGACGCCACCGGTATTCGTAAGCGTCGGGATGATTCACGACGTAGTCCGCCAAATCCTTGAGATCATTCATGGATGCTACTCACCGGTCATCGCAGGCGCGCGGCAATGTATCGACATGAGCCGAAACGGGTCATCGTTTCTTCGCCTTCTTTCGGGTTTGTGCGTGACGCCGTTTCGACCGTACCTGAAGCGCCGTATTGACGATCCAGGTGACGATTCCCGAAGCGAAAAAGGCAAGCAAGACTCCCAACCCGAACGGGATCGGCCACTCCTGATCTTCCCGCACGACGTGCCAGGACAAGTATATAGCCGGAATCAGAAGAATGGCGAATACGACCACCAAAAACACCCAACCCACGCTATCAATCGGACTGCGGTCTTGTTTTGGCATAAGCTCCTTCGACTACTCCTGCGGTATGACGATTCGAAACAACGCGCCGCCTTCCGGAGAGTGCGACACGCTCAATTGGCCATCATGTTCTGCGACGATCTTCTGACAAACGGCCAACCCGAGCCCGGTTCCTTGCGACCCCTTGGTCGAGTAGAACGGATCGAAGATCCGTTTCGTGTCCTTCTCGGGTATCCCTGGGCCATTGTCCGATACCTCAATAACCAACGCGTTCTTCTCGACGTTTCTCGCTTCGATGCGAACTGCACCGCCTTCGTTCGGCAGCGCCTCCGCTGCGTTCAGGACCAGATTCAACAAGCAACGATACAATCCACGAGGATCCACGCGGCTTTCCCCGGTCAGTGCTTCCGATGTAACGGTCAACTCAATCTTCTTGCGCGAAAGCATCGCCCAGAATGTCTGGGACACGTCCTCGATGAGCCCCTGAATATCCGTCAGTTCGCGATGGGGGACGCGCGGCTTGCTGAAGGCGAGCATATCTTCCACGAAGTTGGCGATTCGTTTCGTGCTGCGTTTGAAAATCGGCCAACTACGTTCCAGAAATTCCGAATTGTTTCGTTCGAGCCCCTGGTCGATCAAGTCTACACTGCCGCTCATCCCGGTGATGATGTTCTTCGTATAATGGGCCAATCCGGCCACCGCTTGGCCCAGCGCGGCCAGACGTTCGGCCTGAAGATTCTCTTCGATAAGTCGGGCGTTTGCGATGGACGTTGCCACGAGACCTCCGAAGATCTCCATCACGTGGAGGTCGGTGCTGGTGAAGGGGCCGCCCCCAACTTTGTTCACAACCTCGATGACGCCGATGAGATTCTCCCGATCCAAGAGCGGAACCGCCAACAACGATCGCGTCTCAAAGTGGCTGGTCTCGTCTGCGGACTGATAGAAGCGGCGATCCTCGCGCACGTCGGGCACGTTCACGGACTGGCGGGTTTCCGCCGCGACCCCGGCAATGCCCTCGCCCTTGCTCAGCCGGACCTCGCGCTTGAGGGCCTCCTGATCGCCCGACTCACCGAGGGCAACTTCGAAGTAGAGTTCTTCCGTGGCGGCGTCATACAGCATGAGCGAGCAGGCTTCTGCGTGAGCTATCTGCTTGCTTTCCTCCATGATGCGGGCCAGCAGGGTATTGAGATCGGTAATGAGCGCGATAAACCGATGAACTCGGTATAGAACATCCACGATGCGCCGCAACTCATCGGGCGAAACGTCATCGAGCCACGCGGCATTTTCCGATATGTTGGAGGTCACGTCAGTCCCGCGCCTGCCGGTCAAGATAGGCATCAATCTCTGGAAGGGCATCATAGATCACGTCGCCGACGACCTGCAAACTATCCGCGCTTACGTGGTCGATGGTGTCGTTGGCCGTATGCCACAGGTTGCTGTGATCCAGGCGGGAGCCGCCGTACTCGAAATCGATGACTTCCAGCGACGAAACGCCGGCCAGACGGAACGGCATATGGTCATCCTGAATCGTCGTGGATTGCGACAGGAAATGACCGGAATACCCCTGGCTCGCCGCAGTAGTCCAAACGATATTGCTCAACCATCCCGGAGCGCCCGCATCGCGGACGATCCCAAGGTACTTGTCGCCGATCATGTCGACGTTGATCATCGCGTCCACACTTTTGAGCTTCCCTTGATGGCGCAACGTTCGAACGAATTCCCGGCTTCCGTACAAACTGTCCGTGTCCGACCAGTCCTTGAAGGCCTCCTCGCCATCGAACCACACCAGCCAAACGCTCCGTCCATCGCGCCGAGGTCCCAAGGCGCGCGCCATTTCGATCGTCCACGCGGTGGTCGACCCGCCGTCGTTTGCGCCCACAAACCGAAAGTCCGGGAAATACTTCGTGTCGTAATGATTTCCCAAAAGAATCACACCGTCCTGCGACCCTTGAATGGTGCCCACCACGTTTACCATGCGCCGCTTCCCCAAGGGAGTTTCGACTTCGAAAGGGTATTCCTTTACCGGAATGCCGGCCTTATTGAGTTCTTCCCGGATCATCGACCGCGTACGTTCAGCTTCCGGAGAACCCGGGGGCCGCGGCCCGAGTGCGCAGATCCGCTCCAAATCGGCATAGGCCCGCTTGCCGTCGAAAGGAGAACGCGCACCGGCCTGGTTTGGGATTTGTGCCTTGTCGCGATAGGCCATCTGGTGCATTCCGGCGCTGAACAGGAGGAGCAAGATAAAGGTACTGACCCCGCCAGCGACGATGACTTTCAAGGCCGTTTTTCCGAACGAGGCCCGTCGTCTCGGCTTACGAGGAGGGTTGGACGCTTTCTTCGTGCGTTTCTTGCTCATGTCGGAATTATGCGGTTGTTCGCTGGTAGCGGCAAGTGTCGGGTCCGGCTACGGGGTTGGGGCCGGAGCAACTCGGGTCGCACAATGCTGCACGAAGGCCGCCATTAGCCAATTGGGAGGAGACGGTTCCCGTTCCGGGTGCCATTGCACTCCGATGACAAAGTCGCGGTCTGGACGCTCGATCGCTTCGATAATCCCGTCATCACTCGATGCGGCAAGTCGAAATCCCGCCGGGACTTCGCGAATGGCCTGATGGTGGGATGACGTAACCGTGTGGCATAGGCCCGGGGCGAGGCCGGCCAATTTCGTTTCCTCGACCAACTGCACTTCATGCCGCAGCATTCGGCTTTCGTCGCCGTGCAACCGGGCGTTTGGGCACGCGGTCGGGATGTCCTGTATCATCCCTCCGCCGGCAACGACGTTCATCACCTGCATTCCCAGGCAAATACCCAGGAGCGGCATGTCGACAGACAGAGCCCCCTTCAGCCACAGACATTCGCTCTCCCAACGTTCCATCGGCAGGGGTACGGAGGCCGGATGTTGGGGTTCCCCAAGTACCGACGCGGGGATATCGTCGTTTCCACCCGACAGAATTAATCCGTCCAACCGTTGCAGAGTCTGCTCTACGTTGGGGGCATCCGCGGTAGGCAGGATGACCGGGAGGCCTCCGGCATTGGCGACCCCCGAGCAGTAACTGGCCAAAATCGAGTTGGCATTCCAGGGGCGCCCCTGGAGGGTATTGGGTAGAAACTCGCTGGTTATTCCAATGATGGGTTTCATCGAGCGTATCTCCGGAACTGGCAATAACTTAAAATGAGCGAAGGGCGTCCAGGTATATCCATCCCTCTCGGATACCCTTTCTTGATTTGTAAGATAATAAATAACAGTACTTTACATGGAATTCGACATACGTCCTGCCAGCCGTTGGCTAGACCCTGGACGGGGGAGTATACCACGGTCCATTGGGCGCAATGCGAACTCCATAACTTTTTGTGGGTAACCCGTGACATTTGCGAAACCTGTGCATTCCGAGCCGGGTCTAATTTAGTGACTTGGAGTGCGTCGCGGGGATGCGCACTACTCTAGTAGGTGCAGAAAACGTTCGGCTCAGTCGCGGGATCTCCGTAGTCAAAACGAGCGAAAGACCTTTCTTGAAAGTGGTATGGAGGACATATGCGCAAGGCATTGACACTAGTAGCCATCGTGACGCTGGCGGGACTCGTCTCTGGTTGCCCCGGAAGTGAAAAGAGCGCGTCCGACGATAAACCGGAAGCCAAGGCTCCCGAGAAACGGACTTCCATTCCGGTGGAGGCGCAACTTCCAACTCGAGGGGAAATCTCGGAATACTTCGAAACCACCACGCGCGTCGAGGCGGAACGAAAGGTTACTGTCACCTCCGAAGGCATGGGCAAGTGCATGAAAGTCTACGTCGATGAAGGGGATCACGTCCGCGCAGGGGATGTCTTGGCTGAATTAGACAAGCAGGAGCTTGACGCTCAGCTTCGATCGGCCAACGCCCAGCTTCAGAAGTTGAAGAGCGACTACGGCCGGTCGAAGGAAATGTTTGACGAAGGGTTGGCGGCCAAGGCCGAGTATGACAACGCCCGCTACGCCTACGAACAGCAACTCGCGGTCGTCAATCAGCAACAGGTCCAGTTGAACAATATGACAATTCGGGCGCCCATTACCGGCGTGATTACCGTCAAGAACATTCAGCAAGGCGATTTGGTTTCGTCCGGGTCGCCGGCATTCGACGTGGTGGACACCAATTCGTACATCCTCACGATCAACCCGCCGGAGAAACTCTTGCCGCGTTTGAAGAAGGGGCAAACCGCACTCGTGAGTGTGGACGCCGCCCAGGGCGATGAGTTCCAGGCCAAGGTTCGCCGCATCAATCCCGCGGTGGACCCCGCCAGCGGGACCATCAAAGTAACGCTGGATTTCAAAAAGGATGCGATGGCGCAGTTGCGCGAAGCAGCCTTCGCGCGGGTACGGTTGGTCATGGACACCCATGAGGACGCCCTGCTCGTGCCCAAAGATGCACTTGTCGAAGAAAATGCGCGGAAATATCTCTTCGTCGTGGAGCCAAAAACCGAAGCGTCCCCGGAGAAGACGACAACCGCGTCGACAGGTGCTGAAAAGGCTGCGGATGCGGAGGTTCTCGTGGCCAAGCGGGTCGAAGTAAACACCGGCCTGGAGGACAATGCGAACGTCGAGATCGTCGACGGTATCGATGCAGAGTCGCCTATCGTGACCGTGGGGCAGCAGACTTTGAAGCCGGGTTCGGAAGTCAAGCTGACCACGGCCGAAGACGAGCTGATGGCGAAGGCCGATATGAGTGCGGAAGAGGCTCTGAAAGCAGCGGAAGCGGAACGCGCCCGTGGCGCGAAGACGGTGGATCGCCGCCAGGGCATGTAAGCCCTGTCGCGGACGAACGGCGTCATGTGTGTTGTGGTGTTGACCTACTGCGGATTCAATCTCTATGTCTGAGCCTCTTTCTGACCCTTTCGAGCACGAGAAACAGTTCAGCCTGCCCATTCGGCGGCCGGTCACCATGGCCATGGTGTTTCTCACCATCGTGGTGTTCGGGTGGAAGTCCTACCAAGAACTTCCCATCAATCTCATGCCGGATATCTCCTATCCCACCCTCACCGTGCGCACCGAATACGAAGGCGCCGCGCCGGAAGACGTGGAAAAACTCGTTACGCGCCCGCTGGAAGAACAGCTCAGTATCGTCAGTGGCCTCGTAGAACTCAGCAGCACCTCTTCCGCGGGCCTGTCCGAAATCGTCATGGAGTTTACCTGGGGCACGGACATGAACGTGGCCCAACAGGACGTGCGCGACCGGCTCGACCTCTTCGATCCCCCCAAGGAAGTCACGGAGAAACCCGTGATCCTTCGCTACGACCCGACCTTGGACCCCGTCATGCGCGTCGCCATCACCGGCGCGGACGTCTCCGATATCGCGGATCCCGCCGTGCGGAAGGAACGCAACCAGAATCAGTTGACCGCCATCCGCGAAGCCGCCGAGCGCTACGTGAAGAGCGACCTCGAAGCCGAAATCGGCATCGCTCAGGTCCTGGTAAAGGGTGGCCGGGAACAGGAAGTGGAAGTCCTCGTCGACGCCGCGGCAGTCAAGAACAAAGGGCTGTCGGTCGAAGGAATCGTGCAAGCCCTGGCGCAACAGAATATCAACCTGTCCGGCGGTATCCTGCGTGACGGCAAAACCGAATATCTTGTGCGCACCTGGAATGAGTGGAAGAGTGTCCGGGAGATCCCGGATTCCGTCATCGGCAGCGTCGACGGCCGGCCCATTCGCTTGTCCGACGTGGCCATGGTGCGCATGGGGGAAAAAGACCGGGAGTCCATCGTCCGCATTAACGGGAACGAGGCCGTCGAACTCGACATCTTCAAGTGGGGTGACGCCAACACCGTCCGAACGTGCAACACGGTCAAGGATCTCCTGGGATTCGAACGGGATAAGAGCACGCTCGAAAAGCTGCGCGACTACATGAACGAGGCCTCCAAGCCGCCCACTGACGCGAACGTGCCCACCATTATCGTCATGCAACAGCTCCAGCAGGAGATGCAGAAGTCGCGCACCTTGCGGGATAAGCTGCCGGAATACTCGCATTTCTACATCGTCAGCGATCAGTCACGCTTCATCTCGTCCGCGATTAAAGAGGTCCAGT
Source organism: Candidatus Hydrogenedentota bacterium (assembly GCA_963745075.1). Classification (GTDB taxonomy): domain Bacteria; phylum Hydrogenedentota; class Hydrogenedentia; order Hydrogenedentales; family SLHB01; genus JAHDWY01. Next base: position 306,031 of record CAVUWV010000014.1, read on the forward strand.
CGGCCGCGATTAACGGGGGTATCCTCGCGATCATCGTGCTGTATTTCTTCCTGAGGAAACTGAAACCGACGTTTATCATGGGCGTCGCCATCCCCATTTCCATCGTGGCAACCTTTATCCCCATGTTCATGCAGGATATTACGCTCAACATCATGTCCCTTGGCGGGTTGGCCATGGGTGTCGGGATGCTGGTCGACAACTCGATCGTCGTCATGGAAAGCATATCGCGATGTGCCGAAGAGGGCGACGATACGTCGAACTCTGCGAACCGCGGGCGCCAGGAGGTTTTTGGCGCGCTGATTGCCTCGACTCTGACGTCCATCGCGGTGTTCTTGCCGCTCGCATTCGTCCAGGGGGTCGCGGGGCAGCTCTTCAAGGACCACGCGCTGACGGTCACGTATTCGTTGCTCGCGTCGCTGCTCGTCGCACTTTACCTGGTGCCGATGGTCGCCTCGCGAAACAAACTCTCGCTCATCGCATCCGGCGACGTGGTGTGGCTCCTGAAAGCCTACCACCAGTCCCGGGTGGACGAGGGGAAAGGACGGCTGGAATCCGCGTTAATGATTCCGCTGAACGCGGCACTGGCCTCGGCTCAGTGGCTCATCGATCAGGCAACACTGAACTACGCTCCCGCACTGGCCCGGTTCCAGAAGGCCTTTGCGGGCGGCGAGGGCACGTCTCTTATTCGCCCCATCCATCTGGTGTGGAACCTGCTTACCGGGGCCGTTCTCATCTTCCTGGTCACGCTGCTCTTCAGTATTCAGTGTGCGCTCCAGGTGCTGTTGCAAACGATCGTGACGATCTTCTTCCTGATTAGTGTCGTATTTGGCGGGGCGTTCAGCTTGGTCGCGGGAATCCTGCACGTCGTGCTCTGGATTCCACTGTGGTTGTTTGACACCGGGTTTGAAGCGTTCCGCAAGAGTTATACGATATGGCTGCGCTATGCGTTGCGTTGGAGTCCGGCCGTTCTGGTCCTGGTGGTTCTGCTGGCGTTGCACAGCGCATCCCTGGTGCCGAGCTTGGGCCGCGAATTGATTCCCCATATGAACCAGGGCGAGTTTGGCATCCGGCTGGAGGAGCCCCCGGGCACCCGGTTGGAAGAAACCGAACGCCGCGCGCGTGAAGTCGAACGCATCGCCATGGCCGTGCCCGAGATTGATAATGTGGCCGTCGAAATCGGACAGGAGTCGCAGAAATCCACCGAGGAACGGGGCGAGAACGTAGCCGAGTTTTCCATCACCCTGAAAGATCCCAAGAAGAACGTCGTCAAACAGGACGAGATCATGAACAACTTGCGCGTTGCCATTCAGCGCGCAACCAGCGGCGACGTGACGTTCTCTCTCCCGAGTCTTTTCAGCTTTAAGACCGCCATTGAACTCCAGATTCGCGGAGACCAATACGACGAACTCGAACGCATTGGAAAACGCGTGGTTGCGGCCATCGGCTCCGTGCCCGGCGTCAAAGACCCCGAGTTGAACATGAAAGAAGGCTCTCCGGAAGTCATCGTGGCGCTGGACCGCGATCTCCTCGCGGCGAAGGGCATTGCTCCGGAAACGGTCGCGCAGCGCTTGCGCACCGAGGTTCAGGGTGAGAAACCCACCGAACTGAACCGGCAAGGCGAAAAGATCGACATCCGGGTGCGGACCGATCGCTCGATGCTTGCCAGCGTCGACGATCTGAAACGCTTGTCCGTCGTGGATGGCTATCCGCCGATTCCGTTGGAGTCCGTGGCCCGCATTTCCGTGCAGGAAGGGCCAAATGAGATCAAGCGGATCGACCAGCGGCAGGTCGCGCTGGTGACGGCCAACGTGTCCGGCCGCGATCTCGGTGCGGTTATGGACGACGTGTTGGCGGCGGTGAATGACGTGGACGTGCCCCGTGGTTACGAGATCAGCCCCAGCGGTCAGGACCGCGAATTGCGTACCGCCTATTCGAGCCTGCAATTCGCTCTGATCCTTGCGGTGTTTCTGGTCTACGTCGTGATGGCGTGTCAGTTCGAATCGATTCTCCATCCGGCCCTCGTGATGACGACCGTGCCGCTCGCGACCATCGGGGTGATTTATACGTTGTCCGCCATGTCGGTCAGCATCAGCATCCTGGTCTATATCGGCGTCATCGTTCTCGCCGGAATTGTGGTCAATAACGCCATCGTTCTCGTCGATTACATCAATCAACTGATCGAACGCGGCATGCTGCGCGGCGACGCGGTCGTCGAGGCGGGCCGCGTGCGGCTGCGCCCAATTCTGATGACGACCTTGACGACCATTCTCGGCCTGTGGCCCATGGCCGTGGCTACCGGCGAAGGTGATGAAATCCGGCGTCCCATGGCGGTGACGATTATGGCCGGCTTGGCCTCGTCAACTTTGTTGACCCTCGTCGTCATTCCCATGGTCTACTACCTCTTCGGCGGACGGGGCAAAAAAGCGTGAAGCGGTCCCTTCCAGGCATAGCGCTCAGCCGCCCGATCACCGTAATCATGCTCGTGCTGACGGTGATCGGTTTGGGTATCATTGCACGCTATCGAATTCCCCTCGAGTTCTTGCCGCCCATCGATCTCCCCTTCATCTTCTGCCAGATTCCCTATGTCGGCGCGACGCCCTCTCAGGTGGAGAAGGAAGTCGCCATTCCCGCCGAAGGCGAGTTCCGCACGCTATCGAACTTGAAACGAATCCAAACCACGTCCGACATGAACGGATGCGTCGTCCGCATCTTCTTCGATATGGGTACCGACATGTCCCTGGCTACGGCCGAGGTTCGAGATCGGATCGAGCGGCTAAAGCTGGACTTGCCGGATGAGATCGAGCGCATCGCGATACGTAAGTTCAGCTCCAATTCCATGCCGATTATGGCATTCGCCTTATACGGTCCCGGCGATGACGAGGAACTCACCTACCTGGTGCGAACCGTGCTGCAACCTCGCATGATGCGCCTCGAAGGGGTCGCGGACGTCAGCGTATTCGGCAAACCGGAACGCGAAGTGCTGATTGAGTTCAATCAGTCCGAGTTGCGCAGCCGTGGCTTGAGCCTCTTTCAGGTCGTGTCCGCGCTGCGGCAAACCAGTATCAACATGACCGTCGGCGACATGGTAGACGGAAATACGCGCTATTACGTCCGGGCCCTCGACGAATTCACCACTCCGGAAGATCTCGGGCAACTCGTGGTCGGTCCAAACGCGTTGCGCTTGCGCGACGTCGCCGACGTAGGTTACCGCACCCGCGACGTGACCTCCGGATACGCCATCGATGGGCAATCCGGCACGTTCTTGTTGGTCCGCAAGGAGTCGGAAGCCAATACGATCGCCACGTGTAAAGCGGTTCAGGACGAACTCGGACGCATGGAGACCGATCCCCAATTCAAGGGGGTCCAGTACTTCATGTTCTTCGATCAGAGCGATATGATTCTCTCCGCCCTCAATGGGCTGGTCGCCGCGGGCAAGTACGGCGGCACACTGGCGGTCATTGTCCTCTTTCTCTTTCTGGGGCGGATTCGGCCCACGCTCATCGTCGCGCTGGCCATTCCCGCGTCGATCGTGGTGGCGCTGGTATTCATGTTCTTCATCGGCATGACGCTCAACGTCGTGACGATGATCTCGCTGATTATCGGCCTCGGCATGCTGGTGGATAATTCGATCGTCGTCATCGAAAACATTACACGTCACATCCAATTGGGATGCTCCGCCAAGGAAGGCGCGCTTCGCGGCGCTGCGGAAATGGCCATGGCAATATCCGCATCCACCTTGACGACCTGCGTGGTATTCATCCCCATCGTCTACCTTGGCGCGGGGGAGATGTCAACGTACATGCGCGCTTTCGCGATACCCATCACGGTTTCCCTGGTGGCTAGCCTCGTTATCGCGTTGACGGTCATTCCCTTGGCGGCGAGCCGTATGAAGCCGCGGCATGAACTGGCATTGCTGCGAGTATTCAGCCGGCCCGCGATGGCGCAGACCCCCGGCTCGTCCGCGTCGCTCCCCGGCAAACGCCGGTTTCGTTTTCCCCGGTTCATGCACCCCATCCACTATTTGATTGATTCCTACATCCGATGCCTGGACTGGGTCTTGCGCTGGCGACTCGCCACCGCCGTCGTGATCCTTGCGGTTATTGCCGTGACGTTTGCAATCCCCTTCATGCACCTCAAACGGCAGGGGATGCCCACCGTCGATACGCGGCGAATTTCCATTGAGGTGCAACTCGATCAAGGCTTTACGCTTCAGGAAGCGCGCAATACCTTCGATGAAATCGAGGGGGTTATCGACGAACAACGCGACGAACTCGGCATCAAGAACGTCTTTGTCCGCTACGACACAACAGGCGGCAGTGTGGACGTCTACCTCTACACCGACGAAGACCTGGAAGAGAGCGGGGGTACGCTTCCGTACACCACCGACCAGGTGATGGACATTCTCTGGCAGCGGATGCCGGCTCGGGTGCCGGGCGGTGAACTCCGCTTCTCCATCGCCGAGGCGAGTGAAACGTCCTCACGCTCATTCGCGCTGCAAGTGCGCGGCGACGACGCCCAAACGTTATCGAAATACGCCGAGCGCTTGAAAGTCCTGATGAAGGAGAACATCCCCGAGATTCAGGAGATCACGACGGATTCGGACCGCGCCAAGCAGGAAGTGCAGATCGACGTCAATGAAACCTTGGCGGAGTTCTACGGGCTCACGCCCCTCGCTATCGCTCAGACCGTTGATTTTGCCCTGCGAGGGATTCAGATCACCAAGTTGAAGCAGGGGGGACGGGAGATTCCGGTTTGGGCCCAATTCCAGGAAGAAGATCGCAAATCACGGAGCAACCTCGAAAACGTGACCGTGTACGGATCCAAGGGGCAACCGGTGCCCATCGAACGGGTCGTCGAATTCTCGAAAGACAAAAGCCCCCAGGCGATCGTCCGCGTCAACGGCAAAAACGTTGTCTCGCTTACCGCGAAAATCCGCGGAGAAGACTTGGGCGGCGTGTTGGACAAGCTCAAGACGCTCCTGAACGACTTCGACCTTCCGCGAGGGTATACCGTCGAGTTTGGAGACGAATTGCTCGCGCTCGACGAAAACATGTCGAACTTCAGCACCGCGTTCTTTCTCGCACTGGTCCTGATCTATATCGTCATGGGCGCCGTCTTCGAATCCTACTTGTTGCCTTGGTCTATTCTGACCACGATCCCGTTGGCCGGCATCGGCGTAGTCTGGTCTCTCTACATTTTCGATTCGCCTGTCGATACCGTGACCATGATTGGGATCATCCTGCTTCTGGGAATCATCGTAAACAACGGGATCGTGTTGATCGACTACATCAACCAGATGCGCAAGTCCGGCATGGACCGTCACGACGCCATCATCGGCTCCGGACGCGACCGGTTCCGGCCCGTCATGATGACGGCGTTGACGACAATTCTGGGGTGCGTTCCTCTCGCCCTGGGCGGCGCCATCGGCGGCGAAGTTTCCTTCGGCGGTCTCGGGCGCGCCCTCATCGGCGGCCTTACCACGGGCACGATCCTGACCCTCTTCATCGTACCCGTCACCTACACCATCTTCGACGATATCCGCATCTGGTTCCTCGAGTTCTTTTCAAACGTCGCCTCTATCTTCCAGCGCGCGTAGGCTGAAACATAAACAGGCTGACGTTACTTGCGCAACGCCTGCAGCTCGTACTCCGGCAGCTTCTTCTCCGCAAAAATTGGTTTGAATCGGGTGAAGCGCTGGCGCCCATTGACGACCGGCACGCTTGCCCAGTCTTCTCCGATCAGCGGTTTTGCGTAGCGCACGAAATCGTCCGTGACGTCGATCTTGTTCGAGGCGAGCCATTCCTTCGGGAACGTGCGCTCCGAGTTGGCGACCTTCTCCAGCGGCACCTGGTCGTACCGCACGTTGTAGATGGGACCCGGCTCGCGCAGAATCGTCGCCATCCAGCCGTTCTCGCCTTCGTGCGCGATCAGGGCGGCTTTCTGACCCACCTTGTAGGCTTCGTCGAGGTCGGGAATGGACGCGTACAAACAGGTGTCACGCTGATCCGTGCCGGAAACCTGGCCCCGGGCCGCGCCGGGCACGGGCAAGCCCCGTTCGTTTAACATCGTCACAACTTGCTGAGCGACGGTCGTCTTAGACGCGCTGAACTGGGTATGGCCGAAGCTGTCTTTGGTCGCGCCGATATCGCCGACTTCAAACCCTTCGCTGACCACGATGATGCAGCGGCCGTCCCGCTTGAGTCGATCGTTGACGTTGTCGCACATCTCCTCGGCGGTGACCGCGGACTCGGTCAGGTAGATCTGCAAGGGGATTTCCCGTTTCGGATCCGCGAGTCGTGCCGCGGCGGGGATGTAGCCGATTTTGCGCCCCATGGCTTGCAGCACCAGTACGGGGTCGGCGGGGGACGAACCGGCATTTTCCTCATTCGCGTTCTGGACGATGCCCATCCAGTACCGCGCGACCGACCCGTACCCCGGCGTGTGGTCGATAAGTTTGAACTCCGAATCGCCCACGTCGTTGTCGATAGTTTTCGGGACCCCGACAGCCACCAAATCAAGTCCTCGTTCGTGCGCGAGCACACTGATCTTGTGGGCCGTGTCCATCGAATCGTTGCCGCCGTTGTAGAAGAAGTAACCGATGTCATGGGCCTTCATGACCTCAATGACACGCTCGAAATCTTCATTCTGGTTCTTCTTCAACTTGTACCGGCACGTGCCGATGGAACCCGCCGCGGGGGTGTAGCGGAGCAGCGCGACTTCCTCTTCGTCCTGGGCGGAGAGGTTCAACAGTTCCTCTTTCAACACGCCCTCGATGCCGTGCCATCCCGCGTAGATGGTCCCGAAGGTGTCCGGAAACATTTTGCAGGCGTCAATGACGCCGCGAAGCGAGCTATTGATAACCGGGCTTGGACCGCCCGATTGTGCCACGATAACGTTCTTTGGCATCCCCCTGTTACTCCTTTCTAACGATAAAATGAATGGCGTCGCAAATACGCCCCCTGTCATCCTGAGCGCCAGCGAAGGATCTCATTACGCCTGCGCTTCTCTATCTGGAGATCCTTCGCTGGCGCTCAGGATGACGGAGCTGTGTCTCCTGGCAGAACGGGCGCCAGGCCCCGTTGATCCTCTAACCGCCAACCACGGCAGGCCGTCGCGGTTCTGGATTGCCCTGCCTTAATCGATACAATACCTCGCCGGCCCGTTCGACGCGAAGCAGCCCTTCGTCTTTACGGTTTCGCCAGTCCTCCGGATCGATCGAAGCGGGGTCGCGATAGCCGAGGTTGATGGCTTTACACTCGTCCTCGGGTATCGATGTGGCCAGCGTCACCTGCACGCGGCACTTCTCCACGCCGTCCTCATAGGTGCCAATCCCGCGCACATGCGTCGAGTGGGCGAGAATGCCGCCGGGGATGTCCCGGAAACGATCCATCTGGGCGAGGAAATAGTCGCGCGTGTGATACCCGATCTTCTTGATGAGTTCACCGTGGGTCACGCTTACTTCTTTAATATGCGGACCGTAGATGATCAGCTCGCCGCCGTCGGCCACAACCGGCTCCAGTTTGTACATGCACTTGCCCGCAACCCAAATCTCGTCATACATCTCGGGCGCCATGGCCAGCACGCTCTTGAAGGGGCGGTCCATATAACGGATGTGCGTCTGCGCGGACAGGTCCGCCGCAGCATCCCAGGCCTCTTCCGGCGTTCCGTAGAAGATACCCTTGCAGTCCTTGCCCATGACGTTCAGGCAGAAACAACGTTTCTCGATATGAATCATGGACGCGGCCGTGTCCACCACTTTGCGGACCGGCGTGTGTTTCGTCCCATTGATCATGGGATTCGTAATCAACGCGCCGAGCCAATGGAACACGTTTAAGATCTCAGCGCCCGCGATGCCGGGGAAGAAGTACTTGTTGCCCCCGCTGAATCCAACGACCTCGTGAGGGAATACCGGACCTACAACGCAGATCAGATCGTAGTCGAAGATGCGTCTGTTGATCGTGACGTCGACGCGCTCATGCAGCAAACCCTGCGAAATCTCGCCGAGCATGTCTTCGGTGAGGGTGCCGATTTTCATCAGGGCGTGGGTGTTCTTCCATTCGTGGTTGAAGATGCCGACGTTGCGATACTTGCCCTCGCGTTCCTCACGGGAGATCCCCACGAGTTTCCGGATTGCCGTCTCAGGCATCGGGGGATGGGTGCCAAGCGCGATCAGAAAATCCATCTTTGCCACGCGCAGGTGCAAGGTGTCGTGCAATGCACGGAACATCGCGGGCATGGGCATGCTGCGAGTCGCATCGGGTATGATGAAAAGCACGCGTTTTCCCTGGACGTGCTCCTTGGCAAAGGCCTCGCGCACATAGCGATCGAGCTGGTCGTCGGTCAGGTACCCCGAATCTTGAACGCGTTGAATCATCGTATGCCCGCTCTCTGTCGATTATTCTGCATCGGGGTCCGGTTGATGAATGCTGAACAGAATTCCCTCCGGATCCTTGCAGGAAGCATTGTATCCCACACCGGGAACGGCTTTCTTGGGGGCGACAATTTCGCCGCCGCTTCGTTCGATCTTCGCACAAAACGCGTCGATGGAATCCACGAGAATTGTGCTCACGACGTGCGGTGCGCCGTCGCCGCATTTCATGACGCCGCCGTCGATGCCAGGTTCGTCATCCGGCCCGGTGCTCAGAACCCAATAGTCCTCCGGTCCGCCGCAGGGATGCGCAATCCAGCCAAACACTTCCGAATAGAACCGGGCCATGCGCGCCGGATCTTCCGCGTGTATCGCGAAGTGGACTACTCGTGGCATTTCAATTCTCCGTGATGCGCTCGAACTCGCCGCGCTCAGGTCGTCCGAAAACCGAGACCCCTGAGACAATCCAGCATCTCGGAATTCTCCGGTTGCACCGTTACCCGCGTATTGTGAAACTCCCGGCGACGCGGGTATTCCTTGCGCAGTCGGTCAAAATAAGCGCCGCGTTCTTCCGGCGCCTTGTGTATTATAGCGCGCAATTCACGGTCGTCGTTCCGGATGTCGTATACCGCCGAAACGGTCTTCAGAATGGCTTCCTGCAGCGGCAGGGAGCCATTCACCGTATATTCCGGGCAATCGGGTGCCGGCAAGTCGGGTGCGGGATCCCATTTTGGCGTGACACCCAGATGGTGGCATGCCGCCTCATACACTTGCCGGGTGCCGTTCACTTTGCCATCGAAGGAATAGCCTGCGATGTGCGGCGTCGCCAGAGCAAGATTCGCCAGCAAATCGAGATCGATGTTCGGTTCGCCTTCCCAAACGTCCAGGACGCTCGCGCCCACTTTGCCGGATTCGAGCGCGGCGCGCAATGCATCGCCGTCGACCACGGAACCGCGCGACGTATTGATGATTATCGCGCCCGTCTTCAACCGCTCGAAGAAGGCGGCGTCCAGCAGGTGGTACGTGGCGTCGGGACCGTCCTTGGTGAGCGGTACGTGTACGGTGATGATCTGGCAATCGAAGATCTCGTCCTTCGGGCGGTACCGGTCGTCGCCGGTTTTCCGTGCAAGGGGCGGGTCGTTCAACACACACTCCATGCCCAAGGCGCGTGCCTTTTGTTCGACACGCTTACCCACATTGCCGTGGCCGACGATGCCGAGACGACGGTCCGGCAAGTTGAACCCGCGGGTTTCCGCAAGCACCAGCAGCGCTTCGGCCAGGTATTCGCCGACGCTGTTCGCGTTGCAACCCGGCGCGCTCGAGAATCCAATGCCCTGCTCAGCGAGATAGGACCTGTCCACGTGGTCTTCGCCGATGGTTGCGGTGCCGACAAACTGAACCTTGGTCCCGTCCAGAAGGTCGCGGTTCACCTTGGTGATGGAACGAACAAACAAAAGGTCTGCGTCGCGAACCAGGTTGCGGTCCATGGCGCGGCCGGACGCGGTGACGACCTCTCCCAGCAGGCCAAATGCTTCGCGCGCGTACGGTATGTTTTCGTCTGCGACAATTTTCATGAGGCGCTGCTCAGGATTTCCAGGGCGGCGTTTCGGGAAGGAACGAGTCAAATTCCTTGATCAGCGCCTCCTCGTATGAGCCCGAGTAGGTCCCGCCGAAGAACTTATCCAGGGCTTCGTCGTGAAGCCGTTGCCAGGACACTTCCTCCTGACCCGGATTGATGGGGAAGAAAAGCGCGTTGTTGGCCCGCGCGGCCTTCATGTCGCCGGGAGCGTCACCGATCATGAGCATCTTCTCATTCTCATACCGGCCTTCGGCCGCGAACGCGATATGTTCCGCTTTCTTACCCATTTCCTGGCCGGCGATGGCGAAGACATACTGCGCGATACCCTGTTCGGCCCACTCGCGGGTCAGGGCTTCGGTCGGCGTCTGCGAACAGACCAGCATGTCCGCGCGATCCTTGGCCTTCTCCAGCGATTCACGGACGTGGGGGAAGGGAGGGAGCCCATCTTTGACGATTTCCGACACGGTCACGTTCACGGCCTTGCTCCAATCAAGGGTCCGGAGCATATCGGCTTCATCGTGGCTCTTGCAGTAAGCTTCGAGGGCGGGGTTCCCCAGCTTGGACTCGGTCTCCACCCACTTCTTCAAATTGGGGATGTCCGGCGCCTTCCACCCGCGCTCCTGCACCTTGTCCCAGTCGCTGAGCAGGTCGAAGGTCAGCAGCAAGGCGGGAAAACGATTCACGCCGCGCCACTTGGAATACAGGTTCACAAACTCGGCCGCAGCCCGCGCGAACTTCGAAATCGGTTGCAGATTCCAGTGCTTAATAATGTTCGGTATAAAGCACTCCTTGTGCTTCACCTCCATGGTGTCAAAGGCGCAGCCATCGGAGTCGATAGCAATAAGAAAGTCTTTATTAGGCGTATGGTCCTTCAATGCTGCGACCGGATCACTCATGGTTGATACCTTTCCAATTCTAAATCCTATGTGTATTTTATATTTTACAATTTTGGGCTGTGTTTGGGACCGGTGCCTCCGCCGATCAAGCGACTGCTACACCCCTGCGAACGCCGAGAATCCCCCGTCAACCGGAACGGCAATCCCCGTCACAAACCGGGAGGCATCCGACGCCAGCCACAGGGCCGCACCGATGAGATCTTCGCCCACGCCGAAATCGCCCATGGGCGTATGGTCGATGATGGCCTGCCCACGTTCGGTCAGATCTCCGGTTCGGTCGTTCGTCAGGAGAAACTGATTCTGTGCCGTGAGGAAGAAACCCGGCGCGATGGCGTTCACACGAATCTTTTTGCCGCAATCCTTGGCCAGATGCACGGCCAGCCACTGCGTGAAGTTGTTCACGGCACCCTTGGCCGCGCTGTACCCCACGATACGGGTCAGCGGCCGAAGAGCGGCCATGGACGAAATATTGATGATCGAACCACCGTGCTCGTTGTCCAGCATTCTTTTCCCAAACACCTGGCAAGGCTTGACTACCGAGGAGAGGAAGTTCAGTTCCATCACCGTGCGGATGGCGTCGATGGGGAGGTCAAAGAACGTTTGCTCGGGGGTGGTGGTGGCATCTTTAAGATTGCCGCCGACGCAATTTACGAGGATATCGACTTTCCCGAATTCCTTGTAGATCTCATCACACAGCTCCTCGACCGCGCCTTCCTTCATCGCATCGAGTTCATAACCCTTTGCATGCCCGCAACTTTCCGCCAGGATGCCGGATACGTATTCGGCCTTATCCATCGTGATATTGGTCACGGCGCATTCGGCGCCCGCACGTGCGAACCCGCAGGCGATGGAACTTCCGAGCGCCCCACCTCCACCGGTGATGACGGCCACTTTGCCTTTCAGGTTGTAGATGTCGGTACCTTCTGACAAGGCAATGCTCCTTTCCGAGAAATCCTGCGTTTGGCGGCGGGATTGGTTGAGCCCGTGGTGGGGATTACTGCGCGAATACCCCCTAACCACACAGCCTATGAACGTACCATACACGTCGCGGGGATTCAAGAATCGGGCAGAAAATCGGACGCAATTTGTCGCTGTCCGTACGATTCCGGGATTCCTTGGCGCCTTCACCATCCAGGAGTGTCGGTTTTCGCACAACTTTGGACCGGGCCGCCCAAGCATCACGCGCTCCCAGTGGGGCCACAATCAAACCTCAAAGGGGCATGGCCGCCTATCTTGTGGTATCCTGGACTTCAGGCAGATTCGGTGGATCTTGGGTAGATATTCACTTCGGCAACAATACGAGATGATGACGTTAAACACCCGCACGCTATGTTTTCTCATCGCCATCCTTCTTTCGCTGGACTTAAGCGCCGCGTGGGGAGATGGCGTGTCGCCAGAAGTTGCGTCGTCTGCCCTGGAATCCGCCGGCTATCCCGCCTTGGATTACGCCGTCAGGCTTGCTTGGCGCGAACGAGCACCGCACGTGCCCCCGACGTACGTGAACGGATACCATTTGCAGCCGATTACCGGCGGTGACACCTTCGACGTATACCTCTCGGATTCCGGAGAACTGCTCACGGAATCTACGCTGGCGGTGTTGGGGATTCAGCCGAAACAGTGGGATCGTCCCCCGGTTGAACAGCGGGCAGAATCGATCCGGCCCACGACCAAGGCCCTTTCACATCATGTAATTGCGGTGGGGCCGAAATGGGCAGTTCCCATCAGCGGAGCCGCCTTGCTCGACGAGGTGAACCTCGATGAGGTGCGTGCCGAGGATGCCAACCGCGAGGCCGCGTCCGGCAAGGGGCCGGAACGAATTGGCGTGATTCAAGAGCTTTCTGAGGCCGTCACCGTAAATGGCAATATCCTGACGCACGGATTCTGGCAACCGGTCCCCAGCGGAGGCTATCTGTGGTCGGTGGCCCTGTATTCTCCCGACGCGCTCGGGATTCGCGTCCACTTCGAGGAAATCAAACTTCCGGTGGGTGGCACGGTGGTCGTGTACAACGCGAACGATCCGGACGAAGCGCACGGGCCCTATCCAGCATCGGGCACAACCGCCAACGACCTGTGGAGCGCAACCTGTTTCACGGACATAGTGGTGGTCGAGTGCTTTGTGCCCGCGGACGCGCCGCGCGATGCGGTTCGGATCACCATCGACCGAATCGTCCACAACTACATTCCGTTCGGCGAACTGACTTGGACGAAGTCGGCGGGGACGTGCAACGTAGATGTGTCCTGCTATCCGGATTGGGCCGACGCGGCCACGGGGGTCGGGGGCGTCGGCAGCGTTGGGTACAACGGCAATTTCTTTTGTTCGGGTTGCCTGCTCGCGGATACGGACACGGATACTGACGTTCCCTACTTCCTGACGGCGAACCATTGCGTGAGCACCGAATCCCAGGCGAGCAGTCTCGAAATCTATTGGCTTTACCAGACCCCCGCGTGCAACGGCGTACCGCCGAATCCCGCAACCGTTCCGCGTACCACGGGCGGTGCGGCGCTATTGGCCACGACAACGGCCACGGACGGAACCGATTTCTGCCTCCTCCGTCTCAACAACATCCCCCCGCCGGTTTGACCGCCATGGGGTGGTCGTCGGCGCCGACCCCGCTCACGACCAACACCGTCTGTATTCATCACCCCTCGGCCGATTTCAAACGAATCACCTTTGGCGTCGTGACGGATGCGAATGAGGCGCTGCGCGATCTACGTCCCGCGACACGGTTTTACCAATCCAGTTGGACACTCGGGACTACGGAACCCGGCTCGTCGGGAAGTCCCCTGTTCATCGCATCCACGCAGCAGGTGATCGGCCAGTTGTGGGGCGGGCCGGGATCGTGTACGACAAGCACCAATCTCGACTACTTCGGCCGTTTTGACGTGGGGTTCCCGCTGATGGCGGCGTATCTTGATCCCGGTATTACTCCCACGATTACCGTCGCCACGCCGGACAGCGCGAAGAATTGGCCCCTTGGCGAACGGCGTCGCATTCGCTGGACGTCAACCGGCGACGTTGGTCCGAAGGTGCAGATCGAGTTGTGGCGGAATGGCGGGGTGATTCAGGTCCTCCGCAGCAACACCAATAACGACGGCAAAGCGGGCTGGAACATCGATCCGGCCCTGGATCCCGGCGACGGGTATTCGATTCGGATTCTTTCCAAGTCGAATCCTTTCATTTTCGACGATAGTGACATGCCGTTCAGTTTGTACGATCCCACGCCCGATCCACCGGTCGACCCGGGCAACACCACGCCGCACCGGTGGTCCCTGTTGTGGTTCATCTTGAAATTGCTTGGGTTTGTCTAACGACTACTAAGAAATACCAAGTCGTCAGATTGTGGTGCGGCCATCTTGGCTGCGCTTGGACCGATGGCGTTGGCAGGCAGGAATGCCCGCACCACGACGGTCGGGGTGGATATGGGTTCATGTTAGAAGTTCTAAAACGCTGACTCGATGTATTCGGTCCTTCTTCGGCTTGCATCCCGTTTCCCGATCCCCCATGCTACCCGTCGAGTTTTCATGTGCGAATGCAGACCGGGAGAACCTCCTAATGCGCGCTGTACGTAGTCAGAAACGAATCTTCCATTTCCATCGGATCATCGTGTTTTCTGCGGCCCTCCTGACCGCATTCGTCGCGGTACCGCAGGAGCGCCAGCGAAGACCCGGTGAATTCGCGCCCAATCGCATCCTGCTGCCCAATCAGTGGTATCTCGATCCCGTCGGCGACGACCGCCCACTCGGACTCTTCCCCATGAACATGCAGTTCTCGCCGGACGGTCAATTCCTGGCCATTGTCCACTGTGGCGCCGGAGAGCACGAGATCATGGTCTTTCGCACGGATGGAAACGTACTGATCGGCAAAATCGTCTTGCCGAACATCTATTACGGGCTCGCATTCTCACCCGACGGGTCGCGGTTGTTCGTGAGCGGTGGGGAAGATGAGGTCGTCCATATCTTCGACTTTAGCGAAGGATACCTGTCGAACCCCAAGAGCATTCGGATTGCGCCGGAAAAAGAACGGCATGTGCCGTGCGGCATCGAAGTGAGCCCGGACGGCGCCTGGATCGCCGTCACGGAAACGTGGGGGAACGCCGTGGGCGTGTGGAACGTCGAAACGGGCGACCGGCGTTGGCGGCACGACTTCGGCACGGAATCGCGGCCCTATGACTGTGCCTACAGTCCCGACGGCGCCCGTTTGTACGTGAGCCTGTGGGGACAGGCCAAGATCGCGATGATCCCCCTGGAAGGCGCCGGATTCGGGGAACCGGTCTTCGTGGCTACCGGGGATCACCCGAACGAACTCTTGCTCAGCGCGGACGGATCCCGTCTATTCGTGGCGAACGCAAACGTAAATACCGTCTCGGTAATCGATACCGCCGCGATGCGGGTGACCGAAACGTTGAACACGGCCTTGTACCCCGACGCGCTCGAAGGAAGCACACCGAATTCACTCGCCGCGTCGCCCGATGGCCGTCGCTTGTTTATTGCCAACGCGGACAACAATTCCATCGCAGTTTTCGATATCGCGGAAGCCGGTGACTCCCGGTCTCTGGGCGCGATCCCTGTCGGGTGGTATCCCACATCCGTACGCGTTTCCGTAGATGGAGGGACCATCTACGTCGCCAATGGCAAAGGATTCTCGTCCAACGCAAACCCGCGCGGGCCGAACCCGTACATGCGGGACGACATCCGCCGCACCTACGAGCAACACGCCAAACTCATGGAGCCGGGAACGCTGTCCATCGTGCCGATGCCATCCGATGACCAGTTCCCTGCACTGACGGCCCGGGTGCGTGCCTGTTCGCCCTACCGGCAGGACAAGACGCCCGCCGACGTGCCGAAACCCGGTTCCCCGATACCCGCGCGGGTCGGTGAGAAGTCGCCTATCAAACACTGCATCTACATTATCAAGGAGAATCGCACCTACGACCAGGTGCTGGGGGACATGTCCGAAGGGCAGGGCGATCCGGCGCTGTGCCTTTTCCCCGAGAAGTACACGCCGAATCATCACGCCCTCGCGCGCGAGTATGTGTTGCTCGACAATTTCTACGTGGAGTCCCAGGTCAGCGCCGACGGCCACGAGTGGAGCACGGGCGCCTACGCGACGGACTTCGTGCAGAAGACCTGGCCCACGTCGTACGGTGGCCATGGCCTGACCTATCCGTCTGAGGGACGGTGGCCGATTGCCTATCCGGAGGCGGGCTATATCTGGGACAAATGCAAGGAAGCCGGCGTCTCGTACTTCAGTTTCGGCGAGTTTGTCGACAATCCCGAGCGCAAGGAGGCCGAACCCGGACAGGAACAAATCGGCACCATCGAAATCGGCGATTTGGAGACGCATTTCGAACCCGCCACAACGCCGGTCAAGACGTTGGAAGGGCATTTTGACCCCTATTTCAACGGCTGGGATTTGGGATATCCGGACGTCGAACGCGCCAAGCGCTTCATCTCCGAGTTCAACCGTATGCAGAACGAAGGATCGTTACCCCAATTCATGATTGTCCGCTTACCGAACGACCATACCGCGGGGACAGACAAGGACAGCTACACCCCGCGCTCGCTGGTTGCCGATAACGATCTCGCGCTGGGCATGATTGTGGAAGCCGTGAGCAACAGCCGCATCTGGCCCGAAACGGCCATCTTCGTCGTGGAGGATGACGCCCAGAACGGTCCCGACCACATCGACGCACACCGCACCGTGGCGCTGGCGATCAGCCCCTACACGCGCGGCCGCGGCGTGGACCGCACGATGTATTCCACGGCCAGCATGTTGCGCACGATGGAATTGATTCTGGGACTGCAACCCATGAGCCAATACGACGCCGGTGCATTGCCCATGTACAATACCTTCCAGGCCAAGGCCGACACTTCCGCGTACGCATGCCGTCCGGTGTCGGAGGCGATGCGCACCGTTAGGAACGATCCCGACGCCTGGGGCACCGATCTGTCCGCGAAACTCGATTTCGAGAAAGAAGACGCGGCCGACAACGTCCTTTTCAACGAAATCATCTGGCGTTCCATCAAAGGCGCCAACAATCCCATGCCCGCACCCGTGCGCGCCGCCTTCGTATTTCCGATGGAAGAAGATTGAGCCTTCTCTAACAGACGATGGGACTCGCGGTCAGCACGTTACGTGAAACAGGCCGACCGTCTTCCCTTTTGCGATATTTCAATCCGAGCGTTGGGCCTCGGCCCCTGTTGGATCGCGGCGGACAACAAGCCTTATGGCGAGACCTTTCGCAAAATGTTCGCTGTGCTTCAAGGCGGTAAGTATTATCGCGATTGGCGACACGGAGGAGGATCCCCATCCGCCGAAGCGTCCGTTGGACGCGGTGCTTCACTCGGAGCACTTTTCGCGGGATACCCGCGGCTCCGGGCCACGGCGCGCGGTCTCCACCCACTTTGGGAATCCTCCACCTAACGAAATCGAGGGCGGCGGTGAGAGTAGGGTATAGTCAATCGTCAACGAGCCCACACCGGAGATTTCGTCATGGTAGCAGCCGACCAGGTGCTTCTCGGCCGGTGGATCGCGAGCCGCGATGCCCAGGCCTTCAAGACCCTCACCACAAAGTACTGCAGGATTGTCTACGGGACTAGCTTGCGAATTCTAAGGAGTGCCGCCGATGCGGAGGAGGTTACCCAGGATTGTTTCGTCGCGCTGGCTACGGCGCAAACCGGTCCGCAGGGGTCGCTGGGCGCATGGCTGCACCGCGTCGCGACTCACAAGTCCCTGAACCGTCGCCGCTCGGACAGCCGGCGCCGCGAACGCGAGGATGCCTATGCGCGAGCGCGGGCCACCACGACGGAGGCCCAATGGGATGACATCAGCCAGTTTATCGATCAGTCCATCGAAGCACTGCCCGACAAGATACGCATGGCGGTCGTCGCACACTTCATCGAAGACGAATCGGTAACGTCCATTGCCTCGCGCGAGTCTGTAACCCATGGCGCCATCTCGCAACGAATCCATCGCGGCGTCGAAATGATTCGTGAACGGATGCAGCGCAACGGAATTCCCATCGGCGTGGCGGCCATTGCAGCGATGTTGTCGCAGCGGGCGTCGGCGTGGCCGGCGGTACCCGCCAGCCTGTCGGCGCGCCTCGGGAAGCTGGCCCTGAGCGGCGGCAGCACCGGGCGTGTTGCCGCGTCGGCGTGGTTTGGTGCAAAGTCACTAGCGGCTATTGGCGCGGCGCTTATTATGGCCGGAGTCGTCGCGGTGCACGCGACCGTCTCGCGGACTGAGCCCATTGCCAAAGCAGAGGTCGCTAACTCGCCGGCCGCTGTTACCGCAAGTGTACCCGTATCGGCCGAACCAGCATCGGCGGCAACATCCGAACCCGCGCCGGCAAGTTCGACGGCCACGACCAATCCGCCGCCAGCCGCTACAGAAACGGAGGCCCCGGAGCTTTCGACCTGGCGGGAGGTTGTGGACGCCTACAAGACGCATCAGGATCGCATTCGCCGAATCCGCTTCGACTATACGAACACCACGAAAGGGGCGTACTTCTTTCAAAGCTTTTCGCCACAGCCCGGTACCCATAATTATTCCGAGCGTGGCTCCTTCGCTACAGACGGCGAACGCTGCGCCATGAAGCACTATCGCTGGGGCCGCCATTTTGCCGACGACGTGCCAGCGGATAAGCCCAACTACTCAGTCTGTGCCTATGATGGCGACACCCTGGTGCAGTATGACGTCGGGGGCGGCGAGTTTAGCGGCAAGCCGGGATTGATCCAGATACACCCCGATGCCATCAACTCGGCCGTGCGACAGAGCGCGTTCTGCAATGGCCGGGTTTTCCTCCTCCATTCGCTGTACCCCGGCGCCGAAATGCTGGGATTTCCTGTGACAATGTGCGGCCTGCGTATGGAGGAGATCCTCTACGGCGCTCGGCAGATTTCATTGCGGCCCGCGAAGGAACCCATCGGGGGTATGGAATGCTACGTCGTCGACGCGGACACGGACTATGGCGTATTCACCGTATGGTTTAGTCCGGGGCGGGATTATAACGTCGCCAAGTCCGTAATCGTGCTCGGCCCCGGCGATATCTACGAGACATTCCCACTCCAGCCGGAGACTTCCGCGTACTTCGAGTACTCGGTGGATAGGTTTACCAAGGTGAGTGGCTGCTGGGTACCGACGGAATCGACATCCCACAATATCGCGAGGCTCCGGAATAACAACGGCTTTGACATGACGAGCCACCACAAGCGCAGCAACATCAAGCTGCCGGCAGTCGGTGAGGACAACAACGCCTACGTTGTCTACGGCGACGACATTCCGAACGGCACCCACCTCATGCCCGGAATCGGCGAATGGCGAGCGGCTGGGGATCCCGAGTGGACTTGGCAGGATGGGCAATTCGTCCTCATGGCCGATACGCCCGGCGCAAAGCCGATTCGACGATCGGGCGCCAGCGGTTTTGGAAGCGGAATCCTCACCGGTGCGCAATAGCGCGCGAGCTGTGTGGGGGGGGACTACGGGTAGCGCCCTTTGCATACACGTAATCGGCCTCATCGAACAGTCCCCATAGCGCGCCCGCTCCTCGATTAAGTCTACATCGCTCGGAACGGCGTAACGGTCCTTCCGTTAGGATATACGCAAATCGCGGAGAATTGGGCGGAATTCTGTCTGGACTTACGCGTTTCTCGGTCGCTCTCTAAGTGCTCACCAGTTCTTCCGTGTTGGGCGCTAGGTCCACAACTGGGCGAGTCCGGATGAGAAAAAGGGGTACTCAATTGTGGTGCAGGCTTCCAGCCTGCGAAGAGGACAGGCTGGAAGCCTGCACCACAATACAACCGCATTTGGAATTCCACCTCCAGAATGGCTATTGATTGTGCTTCCTGGAAAACTGGGGAGCACTGTCGGTCGCTGTTGCCTGAATTGCGGCGGCGCGCTAAACTAAATGCAACGGGGGAGGGCGGAGTGATCCGCCCGCAGCAAACTCCCACCATTATGTCGTCCCGGAAACGGGGGATGGGGCGGCCGGATGCCTGCCTTATCTGTGTGGATCGTCCCTTGTTTTGTCGGAGGACGTTCGGTGGACACGGGGCCTGAGGTCCGCCTCGGCCCAAGGAGGTACCGATGTGTCCTTGCGTGAGCCGACGGGAATTCTTGGGATGTAGCATGGCCGGCGGGGTGCTGCTCGCCTCGCAGATGGCGAGTTACGCGCGTACGCCCGCGTTCGATGATGAGCGCTGGCCCAAACCGGCGCCCATCAAGATTCACTCGGTCTTTGTGGGCCGCACGGGCGGCATCTATCTTTCCAGGCCGGAAGCGGAGATCGGGAAGTTCAGAGAGTATCTCGGGCAACTGGAGAATCGCCTGGGCGACGTACAGTTCGTCGGCGGTGAACTGATTCCACCCACCGAAGTGGCGGCAGTCCTCGAACAACTGCCCAACGCCGATGGCGTCCTGATGTTTCACCTGGAAGGACATGGAGGCGGCGCGCCTTGGGAAGCCATGCAACAGATCGTGGCCGCCGATTTGCCCACTGCGGTGTTCTCCCAACCCTACAGCGGGCACGGCTGGATGCGATTCCCGGAGTGGCAGAAGGAAGGCAAGAAGGTTGTGTCCCTGCCCACCAGCGATTGGAGCGAAATCGACCGCGTGGCCGCACTGATGCGGGTGCCGTCGCGTATGCGGCAGACGAAGATTCTCGTCGTTCGTGGTCCCCAGGGATCGCCTGCCGCCTGTGACGGCGCGCAACTTAAAGAGCGCTGGGGTGCGGAGATGATCCCGATTACGGTCGATGACACCCTCGCGGCGTTCAATGCAGTCGACCCCACCGTAGCGGAAGCCGAAGCGGAAGCGTATTGGCTTAGTCCGGCGAAGAAGATCGTGGAGCCGTCCCGTCAGGAGATCATCGACGCGACGCGGCTCTATCTCGCCATGAAAGACCTCATGATTGCCCACGGGGCGCAAGCCATCACCAGCTCCAATTGCATGGGCGAACCCGCGAAGGGGTGCCTGGCCTTCAGCAAGCTGAACGACATGGGCCTCGTCGGCGCCTGTGAAGGGGACATGGACTCGACGTTAACCATGCTCATGTTCGCGTACGGATTCGGCGTGCCCGGATTCATCACGGACCCGGTCTTCGACACGTCCCGCAACGCGCTGATCCACTTCCACTGCACTTCGGCCACGCGCATGGACGGACCGGATGGCGAGCGCCTGCCCTTCACCATCCGCACCCAGAGCGACAGCGATCGCGGTGTGTCCCTCGATGTGGAGAACCGCGATCGGCCAGATGGTCACCTGCGCCAAATTCATCAACCTCGACACGATGTTGCTTTCCACCGGCAAGATCATCGACGTCACCCACGACGAACTGGGGTGCCGCACCCAGTTCTACACCGAAGTCGCCGATGCACGCAGCATGTTCCAGAATTGGGGCGCCGGCGTCCTCCAAGGCGATACGATGACCATGCTCCACCGCGTCGTCTTCTACGGTGACCACAGTCAAAGCATGAACGATCTCGCCGCCCTTATGGGCTTCAAGGTCGTGCAGGAGGCGTAGGAATACGAAGGGGCGGTCCGGCATTGCACCGCCGGACCGCCCTGACTATTCCGCGCCTACAGGCCAGGCGTTTTGTCGCGTTAGCAGCAACACCCAATCTTCCGCTGCTTCACCCGGCGGTGCTCCGACCACAATAGCGGTCCCGCCCTGAACCGGGCTCGGGTCTCCGACGAACTCTCCGGATCGTGGATTGAACCAGCGTTTCGTAAAGCTCCCCGGCGCTTGGGTCATATCTAGCGTCCCGGTATCGCTCGCCACGGGGAGGTAGACCGCATAGATTTCCCCGTCCTTTGCGAAGACTTGGCCCTCGACCACGTTGTTTTCGCCGGTAAATTCCGATTCGCCAGTGAGGAGTTCGTCGCGCGGTTCCATCTCCCTGAAGGGGAGATGGGTTTCCATGAAAGACCGCGCGTAGGCCATGTATTGCCAGAGCGCCCGGTACTTACGGAAATCCTCCGTCTTGAGCAGGTCGTCGAGGATGAATTCGACGTTGCCTCCGGAGAAGTAGATGGGCCAGAGGTACTCGCGGCGTTGCCGATCAATGTTATTGGGGTTGGTTTTGTCGGGGAAAAACTCGTCCATGCCGATGACTTGTGGGAATCCAGCTTCCCGGGACTGCTTGCGCCAGGCCTCGACTACGTCCAGTTTGTTGACCTGAAACGACGTAACCTGGAAACGGTTGTCTCCAAGAAAGGGCGTCCAGGCCTTCTGCCATTTCCCCGCGTGGTGGACGGTGACAGGATGATCGTAGGGATCCACATCGCGGATGTATTGGGCGAAGCTTTTGACGACTTCCGGATCGAATGCGAAACCGAGGTTGTACTCCTCGCTCAGATTCCACTGGAGCGCAGGAAAATGGCCGAAGCGGGCGACAAGTTCCCGGTAGTACAGCTTGCGTTCGACGCCCAATTGCCCATCATCCAACTCGCGTTTGTTTGGCTCTTCCGCCTCGTTCAAGACAAAGTGGAGCATGATGCCCTTACGTTGCGCGTGGTCGAATACGATGCCCCACTGGCGGAGCTTCGTTACATCAAAGTGCAGATCGTCGTTGTTCGGGCTGCCGCCACCGTCGATATCACCGAGATACGGCCAGACATTCTTCCCGTCGCCGCCGATGTTCATGACCAGGAAATAGATACTGTTGACCTTCATGGATGCGAGGTAATTCAACGCGCCGATGATGCCTTTGCCCTTGCCGTCGTCCCAATCGGGATCGCCCTGGTTCCAGTCCGCGACATGGGCGTCGTAGCGATGCGTAGCGCGCGGCGTATCTGCAAAACCGTTGTATGCGAGGAAATCTTCCGGGCTGTCCGTACCACCTTTAATCCAATAGTCACCATCCCGGAATTTCAAATAAAAGCCGCCTGCGTACTCCAGACGCCCCCAGCGATAGAACCCGGGGGCTTCGTCGTCCTGCGGTGCGACCGTGAGCGTTCCCACCGTTCCGTCGAACGCAACGGGCTCGCCGGCGTCGGGTTCCAACTGGATCGCGACTTGGTCACCCTCACGAAAGGACGCCCGAAAGGCCCAGTCTCCGGTCTCATCGGGCGAAAACGCCACGCGCCATACATCGCCCGAAAGTCCCCCGTCCCCATCGCCGTCGTAATAACCGGGCACGTCATATTCGACGCCGTCCGGTGACCTGAACCGAACCTGAAGCCGGTAATCGAGAAAGGGGTTCGGCGCGTCGTTGGACGCGCTGGTCACGGGACCGCGAAAGTCGATGACGACGGGCTGCCACTTTTGCAGGTTTCCCCCGAGAGAATAGTCTGTTTCCGTCGCGTACGAACTCAGCGTCGCGAGGAGCCCGGCTCCGATAAGAACGAGGAATGACTTTACACGCATGAATACCACTCCAGTTTCTAGACCGTGGAATCCCACCCCCACCCGGTGGATGTGAACTACATCATCCACATATTATGGGGGAGAATCGAGTTGACTCGGGCCGTGGAGCTGGAGGGGATTTGGTATACTGTTAGCAAGCCAAGAATCAGATGAAGAAAGACTCGGTGCACTTGACAATCTTGGGAGAGCCTCTAATGCGTAAGATTATCTCCGTCTGTGTATTGGACGGATACCGCCTCGAACTCGTCTTTGATGATCAGGAGCGAGGTGTTGTCGATCTCTCCGCCGATGTAGGGAAGGGAGTGTTTTCCCTTTGGCAAGAATATCATGTTTTTCGCAACGTTGAAGTTGGGTCTAGCGGTGAACTCAGATGGGGTGATGCCGTTGACCTCTGTGCGGATGCCCTTTACTTGCAGGCAACCGGGAAGAAACCAGAAGATCTGTTTCCCGAACTGAGGCGAGAGAACGTCAATGCCTGAGATCGCCCGCTTCTATGGGATCATCATCAGAATGTATTTCAACGATCATAATCCACCGCACTTTCATGCGATCTACAACGAACAGGAAGCCCTAATCAATATTCGTACTCTATCGGCTTTCTCGGGGCAACTTTCTCCCCGTGCATTGGGTCTCGTCATTGAATGGGCAACCCAGCACCAGCAGGAGCTGCTCGCGGACTGGGAACGCGCGCAATCGCGTCAGCCCCTTGCGCCAATCAAACCACTTTCTTAGTCGGGATTCTGGCATCGTGAACACGGTAGTGAGAACTGGAGCCAGTAAACAATTCCTGCTCGATCCGTTCGAGCCGGCCTACCTCACACGGCATCGCAACGGCGAGCTCCAGGATCGGGCCGTAGCAGCACTGAAGGAACTCGAAGATTGCTGTGCGTGCCCGCGAAATTGTCACATCAATCGGACGGTAGACGATACCAAGGTGTGCAACACCGGCCGGTACGCGCGGGTCGCCAGTGTCTTTCCCCACTTCGGGGAAGAGGACTGTCTGCGCGGTTGGAAGGGATCGGGGACCATTTTCTTCAGCCTGTGCAACCTCCGTTGCGTCTTTTGTCAGAACTGGGATATCAGCCAGAAAGCATCGGGCCGGGAATGTTCCCCGGGCGCGATTGCAGAGATGATGCTCGAACTCCAGGCGCTCGGTTGCCACAACATCAACTTTGTGACAGCGGAGCACGTCGTACCCCAGGTCATCGAAGCCATCGCCGCGGCGGCGCCCATGGGATTGCGCCTGCCCATCGTCTACAACACCAGTGCCTACGATTCGATGAAATCGCTGCGGCTCCTTGACGGACTCATCGACATCTACATGCCGGACTTCAAATTCTGGGAGCGGGAAACGGCCAAGCGCCTGGCAAAAGCCAAGGACTACCCGGAACGTGCCCGCGACGCGATCGCGGAAATGCACCGGCAGGTGGGTCCGCTCCGGTTCGGTACTGATGGTCTGGCACGGAGAGGAGTGCTGGTACGCCACCTCGTCATGCCTGGGCAATCTGCGGAAGCGGCCGCAATCTTTCACTGGCTTGCCGAGGAATTATCCCCCGATACGTACGTGAACATCATGGGACAGTACCGGCCCGAATATCAGGTGGGCGAAATCGCGCGCGATGGCTCGCGGAAGTACGGCGACGTTCAACAACGTCCGGTTCCGACGGAGATGGAAGATGCGTACGCCGCGGCATGCGGAGCCGGACTGTGGCGGTTTGACGAGCGGCGATAGCCCCAACTTTCGGTGATCGGCGTGTCGCTGGCGTCCTTGATGTCTCTCGAACGATCCAAAATCCCGCAACTACACGCAGAGATCGAACCAGCGTGCCAACCGCTCCGCAAGCCCAAGACGGTTCAGATAATCCGAATCCAGATAGGCGCCGCCCAGGATGTCGCCCATGCCCTCGCGGTCCGCACAGAAATAATTCGCAACATGCACGGCGGTCAGCGACGTGAAATGGTTTTCGCTGCCGTCGCCATAGAGTTGCTCCGGCAGCGCGGACGGGTAATCGTAGTACGTCACAGCCTTCACAATGGCATCCGGCAACCCCCATAGATCAAAGAGAAACCCGCCGATTTCGCCGTGGGTCGCTCCAAAGCAGTCCCGTTCCGCCGCGCTCAGGGTAACGCCGGTGGAGCGAACGCGATCGACAACATTCACGAAATCGCGGGTCATTTTGGTGGCCAGGATCAGCATGCCCACCTTGTGCAGCAGCGCGGCCGTGAACGATTCCTGGGCTACCGGGATGCTTTGCGTTTCGAATTCGGCGATTCGCATGGCGTAATCGCCGACCGTCAAACTACGATGCCAGAGGAAATCCAGGCTGATCCCTTCCGGCATGTCCTGGTCTTGCATGGGCGCAAATACTTCCACCATGAGCACGAGACTCTTGATGTTCTCGAAACCCAGGAGC
Source organism: Candidatus Hydrogenedentota bacterium (assembly GCA_963745075.1). Lineage (GTDB taxonomy): Bacteria > Hydrogenedentota > Hydrogenedentia > Hydrogenedentales > SLHB01 > JAHDWY01. The sequence goes on from CAVUWV010000014.1 coordinate 331,653, forward strand.
TGAACCGCCTCGGCCACGCTCGAAATCTGTCTTCCCGTGCCCACGTATTCCGAGTTGACGATTTGAAGCAGCTTCATGCTCAATCCCGCGTCCTTCTCGATGATGCCGCCGATGCGGGCAATGGACGGGGTCGGAGACTGCATTTCGTTGACGATTTCCCGGTGTACGACGGGCATGGACGGCAATGCGCCCATTTCGAGCAGCGCGCGTTTGATTTTGGACCCTTGCAGCGAATCCGTCAGCGAGAATGCGCGTGCCAGCAGGTTGTGCAATACCTGCGGATCGCACGGCTTCGTCAAGAACTGATGGGTCACGGTCGATGCGCTGAGTAGGCTGGCCGTGTCGGTCTGCCCGGAGAGGATAAAGCGGACGGTCTGTGGATATTTCTTGTTGATTTCGGTCAACAACTCGACGCCGTTCATTTCCGGCATGGTGAGATCGGTTACGACCACGTCGAACGGGCCTTCCTGCTGCATAAGACCGAGGGCTTCGGTCCCGCTTTCGACAAAGGACATATTCCAATCGCGGCGAATACTCAACAACATGCGGCGCAAGCCGCGGAGCAGATTCGGTTCGTCATCCACAAACAACACGCGTTTCACAGGCACTTACCTCAATTCCCGGAGACCTTCGACCCCGGAACGATCCACCTACCGGAAATTCGCCGCTCGGATATCTTCGATTTCATCCTGCACACGCTTGAATGCCGCATAAATAGCAGGATCGATGTGAGTTCCAGCGGACTCCTCCATGATGCGTGACGATTTTTCCCGATCGAAAGCTTCCTTGTACGGGCGGGATGAACGTAGCGCATCGTACAAATCGGCTACGGCTACAATGCGTCCAACAATGGGAATATCTTCGCCGCGAAGCCCCTTGGGATAGCCGGCGCCATCCCACCGCTCGTGATGAGTCATGGCGATCATGGCGGCAAACTCGCGAATCGGCTCGATGGCGTCTAATGCCGAGTTCTCGCGGTTGGACAAGTTGCTGAGAAAACATTCGGCGCCTTTGGGCAACTCGAGGAGGATCGACGCCCCAATGTCGCAATGGCGTTGCACGTACTCGCGCTCGTGGCCGTTCAGCTTGCCCTGTTTCAGCAGAATCCCATCCGGAATTCCGATCTTGCCGATGTCGTGAAGGGGGCTTGTCAGGAAGACGGTCTCCACGAGTTCTTGCGAGAGCCCCATCTGGGACGCGAGTATCCGGCTGGTGAGGGCCACACGAATCACATGGTCCCCCGTATCCTCGTCGCGGAACTCGCCGGCCTTCGCCAACCGCCAGATGATGTCTCGACGGGAGAACTCAAGCTCGCGAGTCCGTTCCCGCACCCGGTATTCCAGGAGTTCGTTGTGGGCGCGCAGTTCATCCTGATACCCCTTGAGACGAAGCACGCTGCGCAGTCGTGCGATGAGATCTTCACGCGCGATAGGTTTGTTAAGCAGGTCCGTAGCGCCAAGGTCCAGCGCCTTGCGCTTGAGATCGCCTTCAGCGTTGCCCGTTAAAATAATCACGGGAACTCCGGCGGTCTTGGGATTCGCTTTTAGTTCCTTCAGGAGTTCGAGGCCGTCTTTTCCGGGCATCGTAACGTCCGAAACGACCGTATCGAATTCCGTCGAGGCTGTCATGGCAAGCGCCTCGTCCGCACTGACCGCGAACGACAATTCCCACTCGAAAACTTCGTCGCGGAGCATGCGGCGGATCCCGGAGAGGAAATTCGGTTCGTCGTCCACGAACAAGATTCTGGCCTTGCGGCCACCTAACATGTGCATCGTCCTCCACGGCTGGTCCGATCCCGATCGGACTCCCTGCACTTCCTCAACCTACCTATTCTCTTGCAGATGGTTCGGAAGCCGAACCACAAACGAAGTACCGTGTCCCAGTTCCGACTCGAAGGTAAGAGCGCCCTCCAAGCGTTCCATTACCAACGCCCGAACGATTGCGAGGCCCTGGCCGGTTCCCAGCCCCGGACGTTTCGTCGTAAAAAAAGGCTCGAAAATTCGAGGCCGAATGGACTCCGGGATCCCGGGCCCCGTGTCTTTCACTTCAATTTCGATCTGGTCTCCCGTCCGGCGCGTAATCACGGTAATTGTACCGCGATCTTTCGATCCGTGCTGGCGTGCTTCCCCGATCGCTTGCGCGGCGTTGACGAGAAGGTTCAATACCACCTGGTTCAAGGCGCCGGGAACGGTCAGGATCTCCGCAATGCTCGCGTCGAACTGCGTCTTGACGTCCGCGACATACTTCCACTCGTTGCGGGCCAGGGCGATGGTGTTTTCGATTGCGTGATTGACGTCGAGCGGCACTTTCTCTTCCAGGTCGGGATGGACAAATTCCCGCACCGCGCGAACGATCGCCGCGACTTTTCTATTCCCCTCGAGGGATTCGGTCAACGCCGAAGGTATCTCGTCGACCAGAAAGTCCAAATCTGCCGCCGCGCTCAACTCCTCCAGGCGTTTCCGCTCGGGGGCATCGGTCGCTTCGGTGAGTCGGTTGGTCACGACGTCCCGATACGCGCGCAGGAGCGGCTTGAGCTTCTCGAAAGATTCTTTCAGGAATTGGAGATTGTCCCCGATGTACTGGGTCGGGGTATTGATTTCGTGGGCGATTCCCGCCGCCAGCTCGCCGATGGCCTCCATCTTCTGCGCCGTGTAGAAGCGCTCGATGTCTTTTGCTGTATTGTCGGCGGGCCGCATGATGCTGAGGTAGTGGCGTTGTCCCGGGCCGGAACCGGCGATGGGCGTGATGGTCTCTTCTACTTCGAAATAGGATCCATCCTTGCTTTTGTTGAACAGGCGGCCCCGCCACACGTCTCCCCGTTGGATGGTTTGCCACATTTCCACGTAGATGGTGTCGGCGTGCTTGCCGCTCTTGAAAATTCGAGGGTTCTGTCCGACGAGTTGTGTACGGTCGAATCCCGACACCCGCTCGCAGGCGGAATTCGCATAGACTATGATGCCGTCCCCATTCGTTACAAACACGGCGTCCGATGCCAGTTCAACAAAATCCCCGAGATCGTGTCTTTCTATCATACCGCGCTTCCTTCCGTGTCGTGGAAGTGCGCCGCGGAATTCCCTCCGACGTGGGAGATGGGATCCCCCGCACCAAAAGCGTTGTAGGGGGTAGTGAGGGTCAACCGTCGAAAGGGGTCACGCCACGACATGCGAATGCAGTATGCTCCCATGGTTCGGTCCCGGCGTGCGTCGTATCGGTTCAGCCGACGGGGGCAATCGTTGACCCCAGGTGCCCCTGTCGGTGCCATGCTCGAACCGACCGCGCGTGCTGCGATGATAATCCGATGGACCGTTCGTGTCAATTCAGCGAGTTTGACATCTCAATCCCGCTCAAGGCGATACGGAATCCTGTAACTTCGGCACGCTCAGATCGGCGAGAAACTCGGGCCGGATGATTTTGCCGAGCAGAAAGAATTTTCGCTCCGGGTGCCATAGCACATTCTCGCCGTTGTGTGTTGTAAAGCTGGTATACCCCCCAATGTCGACGCGTTTCAAGGGTCCGATTCCCTGGCCGTCGTTGTCCATGAGCATCTTCGATTCGCTGAACCAGATGGGTTGTTCCGCGCCGGGCCGGTATTCGCCCACCGCGATGTACGCGGGCCTGCGGTTGCTGTCCAGGCCGCCTGACTTGCCCGGATCCGTGCCGCCGAACGCGGGATGATGGACCAGCAAGTACCGGCCATCGGCCATCGAATAGATGGGGCAGCAGAAGAGCGGTTGGAGGATTGGCAAACCATGATCGTTCCGCAGGAGCGGACGCGGCGCGCACCACGTTTCGCCGTCGTCGTCGGAAATGCTGTACCAGATGTATGCCGTCATCGTCCGTATCGTACAGACGAGACGCCTGTCGGGCAGTCGAACAATGCTGGGTTCTTGAGCAACGCTCAGCAACGGATTCGTGTAATGCGGGACTCGCAGCGCCCGTTCATCCGAAGCAAACCAGGACATCGTGATATCCGCGGGCTCGGGATTGTCGTCGATATTCTCGAACCGCATGAACTCGACCACAGACTCGGCCGAGGTCCAATCCTTCGTGTGCGGGGCGGTCCGCACCGCCGGGCTGACCCACCGCGTGAACCCCGTGTACCAGCGCCCCTCTAAATCCTTGATGGGTTTCTGCCATACGATCCAGTTCGACGGGTATTTCGGGTCCGGGTTGTCATAGATGCTGCGTTTCATCGGAATCGTGCCCGGTGAAGACCATGTTAATCCGCTATCATCACTGTAAATCGCATCCATGGTCCCCGTGATCTGGTGGTGATAGTCGGCAATGCCTTGGTACTGGTTGTAGACAACGTAGATGCGACCCGATTGCGATATCAAGGGAAAGGCCCAGCTCGCTTGAAGTCCTTCGCCTTTCCGGGGTGAACCAGCGATGCGTTTGGGGGCGGACCAGGTCTTGCCCTCGTCCTCTCTCCGCACAAACATGATGCGGTGATCGCCCGCGCCTTCGTACGTGCTTTGAGTCCACACGGCCATTAACGAACCGTCCGGACCGTCGAACACCAGAAAATGCTCGTTGCCGGTATCGAGCGTCGAGCCGTCGACACTTTTGGGTACATACACCACGTAGTCTGGCTGGCTCCGTTCCATCTCCCGTTGCAGGAGGGGCTGCACGTCTTCCGGTGTCCCCGCTTCCTGAGCGCAGGCGAGTAGTGACGCCGCAAACGTCAGCAGCGTGAATATCTTGTGTCGAAGACCATTGCGTAGATTCATTGGGACCCCTTGTGAATCACTCCTACTTACCGGGATAGTCGCGCCCGTCGCGTTCGGCAACTTCCAAGGACTTGCTGTTCGAATAAACCTTCGTCTCGTACGGTTGCATGCGGACCACGATTTCACCATCGGACACGGTCAGCGTCTCCTGACCGTACAGCAACGACACTTCTCGTCCTTCCAACCCATCCAATCCGGAAACCTCGACGCCCATGTGCCGCTCCGAGTCGTCGTTGACCAAAATGACAAGCCAGTCGTCGCCGGACCGCCGCACCGTGTAGGCTACACCACGCCCCTGGCTCTGCTCCGGAAACTCGACGAGACGCACCGCGGTGTCGGGCACTTCCGGCGCTACCAGGAATGGTTGCAACGCCGCCAGTTCCGCCGTCAGCGCATACAGCGACTGCCGAAACTCGTCGGACTTCAGGTAATGGGAACCCCAATAAAGAATCCCTTTTGCTCCGTGGGCGATGACGTCGTAGGCCATAAACCGCGACTCGGCGAAACTCGGATAGGCCGTGCCCCGCGACTCGTATCGTTCGCCCAGTTCGTCCCAGGAGAAGGCCTGCAAGACCATCCACACTGGCATGCCGTCTCCGACCATCTTCCAGCGCTCGACGCCTTCGCCCATGTGGGGAAGGTCCCGTTCCTTCGCGCTGACTGGGTAGATGTCACACCCCGTGATCTCGGCGAATTTCAGGTATTGCCGGACGAACCGCGCGTCGCTGCGCTGCGCCTCGTTGAACCATACTTGCCGGTGCTGCGGATCAACGGACCGAATCCACTCCACCGCGGCGCGCATGTTGGGGATGATCTCCGCTGCCTTTTCGTCGGAGTACGCGATGGCCTTCGGGGTCTGCATCCACCATTCGTCCGGGTGCTCGTACACGCCCATATCGCGATGGAGCCCGCTGTAGGCCGTAAAGTTCCAGACCACCTCGTCCGGTCCTTCCCAGATCGCGAGCGCGGGATGGTCTTTCACAGAGTCGACTTTGGCCCTGAGGTCGTCGGTGAGACCGTTCTGCAGTGGAAGCGGCATCCACCCCAGCACGCCCAGCGCCTGCGCGCGGTCGAGATCGGTTTTGTCCCCACATCGAACGAGGTTGACGCCCGCGTTTGCCATCGCGGCCAAACCCGCGTCGTCGTCGGGTAGTTCGTAGAATCCGATGGGGAAGAGGGTCGCACCGTCGCGCTGGATGAAGCCGGCTCCGGCGGCGATCGACTGGTTGACGAATAGCACCGGGAGAAACAGCAAAGCAAGGTAGCTTGGAATTCCGAATTGACCCGTGGACGGCCTGAATCGCATAGGTGATTTCCCCCTTGTTCGCCATTCGTACGGTGCCGGCCTGAAATCACGCACCCTCATGTCGCATTATGCCGATTCGGGTATGTGTCTTTTCAAGACCGCACATTTCAGCTCTTGTCTTGTGTGGGGTCCACCCGGTTGGTATTGTTATCTCCGATGTAACGTGGGAGGGGATTGGCGTGCATGTGCGTAAAGCAGTAATCACGGCGGCGGGGCGTGGGGTCCGTCTCTATCCGGCGGCCGATACCGTTCAGAAGGCCATGTTGCCCCTGGTGGATCGGGACGGACTCGCAAAGCCGGTCATTCAGATTATCGCCGAGGAAGCGCTGGAAAGCGGAATCGAAGAAATCTGCGTGGTGTGCGCGCCGGGGGACGAGGACGCGTACCAGCGCCAATTCGCTTCGCTCCACGAGAACCTGCTCGCCTCGTACCGTGGCGTGGACTGGGCCCAGATGCAGGCCGAACGCCTGAGTAGCGTGGTGAACCGGCTGCGGTTCGCACCGCAGCACGATGCCCTGGGGTACGGTCATGCCGTGTATTGCGCCCGCGAGTTCGTCGGCGATGAGCCGTTCCTGCTGTTATTGGGCGACCACCTCTATGTATCGCAAGTCGAAGGCAGGCGCTGCGCCCAGCAGTTGATCGACCTCGCCGTTCAGGAAGAATGCTCCGTTGCGGCCGTCCAGGCCACACGGGAACACCTGGTCGGGCGCTACGGGACCTTGTGCGGCAAACGCGTTCCACGTCACACCGGCGCCTACCAAATCGAGCGGATTATCGAAAAACCTTCCGTCAGCCAGGCGGAACTCGAACTCTATACGCCGGGACTTCGCGCCGGGTATTTTCTCTGCTTTTTCGGCATGTACGTCCTCACACCTTCCGTGTTTGCCATTCTCGAAGAGGCGGTGGAACACGCGGAGGCGGGGCAGGGGGACGTGCAATTGACGACGGCCCTCCAGGATCTCGCACTGCGCGAACGCCACTTGGCCCTCGAAGTGCGCGGGGTGCGCCATGACATCGGTTCGAAATTCGGACTGCTGCAAACCCAACTCGCCCTCGGCTTAGCGGGGCAGGACCGGGACGAAATCCTCACATCACTGGTGGAACTGCTCGTCGAATCCGGGAAACACTGACGTGTACGCGTTGTAGTGAGGACGCTTTGAACCCATTCATTGAAACGATCGCCAGTCCCGATCCCGTCGTTCGCAACCGACCCCTTGCGTCGCTATGCGCGGGGCAGCCCACGGCGGCGCTTCTCGATTCGTCCCGGGAATTGGAAGCCTTCCGGCGCGCCTCGAACAACCTCTACGAGCGAGTCCGTGCAACCCTGTTCCTCCACAACATCCTCCGTTTTCATTTGCAGGAATCCTGTGATATCCCGGCGGCAGGTGCGATTCCGTACGCGGGGTTCTGCGATCTCCTCGAACGGCGCTTTGAAGAAGCCATTCGGTGTTTCTTGCGTGTCATCGACGACAGCGGGCCCAGCGCAGCCCTCTTGAGCGCCCTTGCGGCGTGCTACCACCACCTCGCGTTCCAAACGCTCGCCGATCAGGTGCGCAAGAGCGTTCGGTTCAGCCGGGGCAACCAATGGATGTTTCGGGTCGGCCACGCGGAGGACCATCCGCTCCGGATTCGGTCCGAAATGCTGCGCCGACCGGAAGGCGCGATGCTGTACCCGGTCCTGGCCGAGAAGACGCCGGTGCGCCTCGACCTCAGCCACAGCGGCTGGTCCGACATCTTTTTCCTGGGCATGGATTATCCCGAAGGCGCGCGCGTCCTCAATATCTCCGTCGATCTCGGCGTTTACGGCCGGGACGCGGACGTGCGGCCGCCGGTCGAGTCGTTCGTGCGGGTGATTCCGGAACCCGTGATTCGGCTTACCAGCATTGACTTGGGCGTGACCAAGGACGTTGCCGACCTCAACGACCTCTTCAATTTTGGAAACGACTACCTTAGCCTGTTGAAGGCCGGCGTCATCGCATCGGGAGTGGTGCCGCCTTCGCTGGAAGGCACCGAGCATTCCCTGGCCGACGTGCTCGCACGCGTGGTCTCCCCGAACATGGGCCTCGAACTGATCACGAAAATCAACGACATTCCCAAAGGTTCCCGCCTCGCCGTATCGACCAACCTGCTCGCCGGGATCATTGCCGCCCTCATGCGCGCGACCGGACAAACCAGCGCGCTGGAGGGATCGTTGCACGAGGAGGAACGACGGCTGGTCGCGTCTCGCGCGATCCTGGGCGAATGGCTGGGCGGCTCCGGTGGCGGCTGGCAGGATTCCGGCGGAATCTGGCCGGGCATCAAGGTCATCGAGGGCGCGCGTGCGGAAGAGGGCGATCCCGAGTTCGGCGTCAGCAAAGGGTGCCTCTTACCCCGTCACCGATTGCTCGAGGGCGACGATCTGCATCCGGAGATCGCAGACCGGCTTGCCCAATCCCTGGTGCTGGTTCACGGGGGCATGGCGCAGAACGTTGGTCCCATTCTGGAGATGGTTACCGAAAAATACCTCCTGCGCGCCTCCGCGGAATGGACTGCACGCCAGGACATGCGGAGCATTTTCGACAACATCCTCTCTGCCTTGCGAGATGGGGACGTTCGCACGGTCGCAGCCAACACCCATACGAATTGGGATGGCCCGCTGAAAACCATCATCCCCTGGGTCACGAATCACTTCACCGAGACCGTGATCGCGCGGGCGCGTGCATCGTTGAAAAAGGACTTCTGGGGATTTCAGATGCTGGGCGGCATGTCGGGCGGCGGGATGGCCATGTACGTGGCCCCGAAATGCCACGCCCGATTCCGCGATGAAGCGTTGACCATCATGCGCGACGTTAAAGGCAGCATGGACGATGCGCTCCCCTTTGCCATGGAACCCGTCGTTTACGACTTCCGCATCAACAGTGTGGGGACAACGGCGTGGGTCCACGAGGGATCGGACGCGCTGTTGCCGCCGCGTTACTACGCACTGCAAGTTCCGGAACTGGTTCGCCGGCAAGCCGACGAAATTCCCTATCTGCGCCGCGCGGAACTCGACCACTTCACCGCCCGTTCACGCGATTATGGCGAAACCTTCGGCCTATTGCGCACCGTCGTGAGCAGCTTGTTCCGTGTGTCCGACTCGGCCACCTCGTCCGAGCGCCTGGAATGGGATCGCGAGTCGGATGCCGTCAAGCGCGCGAACGGGTTCGACACCGTGCAGCACGAGCAGTATCGTAACGATCTCCGTGCCGGGCGGATCGGACTTTCCCACAACCGGCTGTCGGTTGAAACGCGTATCGAAGACGTGCGCGACACGGATGTAGTCCAACTCGACACCGGCACGAATCATCGAGCGCGTGCCGTGAAGGCCCTTCAAGAAGGCCGCGTGGCCGTGTTGTCCCTTGCCGGTGGCGTAGGGAGTCGCTGGACTTCCGGCGCCGGCGTCGTGAAAGCGGTGAACCCCTTCGTGATGATGGCGGGCAAACACCGGGCCTTTCTCGAACTTCATCTCGCCAAGTCGCGACGCGTCGGCGAACGGTTCGGCACGGTGCCACCGCATCTGATATCGACCAGCTTCCTGACGCACGCCCCCGTCGAACGCCATCTTCGCGCAAACGACAATTTCGGATACACGGGAACGTTGCTCCTGTCGCCGGGCCGCTCCATCGGACAACGGCTCGTACCCATGACCCGGGACCTGGTGTTCCTCTGGGAAGAGACGCCACAAGAGACATTGGACGAACAAAAACAGAAGGTTCGCGAGTCCGTACGTGCGGCACTGATGGACTGGTCGCGGGCCGTGGGGGAGGGGACGGACTACGCGGACAACCTTCCCGTACAACGTTTCAACCCGCCGGGACACTGGTACGAAGTGCCGAACCTTCTGCGGAATGGCGTACTCGCCGCGTTGCTGCGCGAACATCCGCAGGTCGAAACCATCATGCTGCACAACATCGACACCCTGGGCGCAGACCTCGACCCTGACGCGCTGGGGGCACACTTGGCTTCGGAGAATATGCTCACGTTTGAAGTGGTGCCGCGCCGCATACAAGATCGGGGCGGCGGACTCGCACGGGTGAACGGCAAAGTGCGTCTGTTGGAAGGTCTCGCGCAACCCCGCGAAGAGGACGAACTGAAGCTGCGGTTCTACAATTCCATGACCACGTGGATTCAGATCGATCCGCTGCTTCAGTTGTTCGGCCTGTCGCGCGAAGACTTGGACGGACCCGAAGCTACAATTGCCGAGTCCGTCCGCGCGGTGGCCCAGCGGGTGCCAACCTACGTGACGATCAAGGACGTCAAGCGGCGTTGGGGTCACGGGCAGGAAGACGTGTACCCCGTAGCGCAATTCGAGAAACTTTGGAGCGACATGACCGCCTTGCCGGACGTGCCATGCGGATTCCTTGCCGTCCCCCGCATGCGCGGGCAGCAACTCAAAGACCCCGACGAACTCGATCCCTGGGTTAATGACGGGAGTAAGGATTACGTAAAAGGGCTGTGCACGTTTGCCTGACCCGCACCGTCATGCTGAGCGCGGACCTTTATCGAGGTTGTTGGCGGCGAAAACAGTCGAGCATGGTCGCGACGTGTATTACTCGCGAGATCGAAATCGGGATCGAAATCGAGATCGAAATCGGGATCGAAATCGGGATCGGGATCGGAATTACTTTGCACTTGACGCTTCGATCCCGATCACGATTACAGCCACGACAACCAGAATTCGCGACGATGCCCCAATTCGCCATTCTCGCCAAATCGGGGATCCATCTTAAAGAACAGAACGATCCGAGTCCGTATTCTTATTGCGCCACGCTCAGCGCCAGATACTTATTCACCGCGCTCAAATACGCCTTCACTGCCGCCTCGATAATGTCCGTGCTGGCGCCGGTGCCGTAGTACATCTTCCCGTCCAGCAACACCGTCACGTGGGCCTCGCCAAGAGCGTCCTTTCCGGGGGACGCAGCACGGATATTGAATTCCTGCAAACGACCGCTCACACCGACCACGCGCTCGATGGCTTGACAGGCCGCATCGACGGGACCATCGCCGACGGCCGTGTCGAGATACTCCTCCTGACCCCGCTTCAACTTCACGAGCGCCATCGCCGGGTCGTTGCCTGAGGTCCGCAATTGCTCCAGCGAATACGTCTCGAAACTCTCGTTCCGCATCGTGGCCAAGAGCACGCGAAGGTCGTCCTCGAAGATTTCCTTCTTTTTGTCAGCGAGTTCGCTGAAGCGTTGGTAGAGTCCGGCGGTTTCCTCGTCGTTCAATTCGAAACCGAGGTCGGCGCAACGTTTCAGCAGGCCGTGTTTCCCGGAATGCTTGCCCAGGATCAGTTCGTTGCTGCTCCGTCCCACGGATTCCGGCGTCATGATCTCATACGTGATGCGGCTCGCGATGACGCCGTGCTGGTGGATGCCCGCCTCGTGGGCGAAGGCGTTGCGACCCACGATCGGTTTGTTGTACGAAATGGTCAAGCCCGTCAGGTTCCCCAACAGGCGGCTCGTGTTAATGATCTCCTCCGTCACGATGCCCGTATCGAAGGGGTAGACGTTCTGGCGCGTCTTCATCGCCATCACCACTTCTTCCAGCGAGGTGTTTCCCGCGCGCTCGCCGATACCATTCACGCAGCACTCGATCTGCCGCGCACCACCCCGGACGGCCGCCAGGGCGTTCGCCACCGCCAGTCCGAGATCGTTGTGGTTGTGACAGGAGAACACGACCTTGTCCGCACCCGGCACATTCGCAATCACAGTCCGGAACATTTCCTCGATTTCCCCCGGCGTCGTGTAGCCAACCGTGTCCGGCAGGTTGATCACATCCGCGCCGGCCTCAATGGCCGCCTTCGTAATCTGCGCGAGATACGCGGGGTCGCTCCGCGTCGAGTCCTCGGCTGAGAACTCCACCCGCTCCACCAGGCTCTTGGCGAGGCGCACCGCTTCCGCGGCCTTCTCCAGAACCTGCTCCCGCGTCATCCGCAACTTGTGTTCGAGATGGATGTCCGACGTTGCGATAAAGGTGTGCAATACGGGATGTTGCGCCTTCTCGACGGCCTTGGCCGCCCGTTCGATGTCGGCCTTGTTCGCGCGAGCCAATCCGGCCACCCGCGGCTTCTTTACCGCCGCCGCGACTTTTTGCACCCCTTCAAACTCTTGATCCGATGCGATGGGGAACCCCGCTTCGATGATATCCACCCCGAGTCGTTCGAGCTGCAACGCCATCTGAATCTTCTCTTTAACGTTCATGCTCGCGCCCGGCGACTGCTCACCGTCCCGCAGGGTGGTATCGAAGATCTCTACTCGCTCAGCCACGACTCCTCCTTTGAACTATCCCCCGGAATTCGCCGGGGATTGGTTAGCGAATAACCTTACCAAAGCGCCGGGAACGGGTCAAAAACGAACGCGTATACCTTCTGGAATGGAATTCCCCCAAGCCAAACCGCCGCGAGTAGTCGTCCACGGGGCCGGCATCAATCACTTGCTTTGCGTTACGCCCATTTGCGACCAGTCGATTTGCCGCGTGTGGAAGAAGTACGTGCCCGTCTTCTTGGACCTGAACCCGTGACCGAGATACAGTTTCAACCCCGTCGCGCCGCGGTCCACCAACGACTGAAATTTTGGTAGCATGTCCGGGTCTTCCGGGTTGACCGTCGGCCACGCCTCGAACCGCCCGGGATACCGCTCCACAATCCGCAACAACGCCGCGTTGTTCTCATCGTACCGGGTAAACCCCACGTCCTCGTTCAACGTAATTGTGAACCACGAACTCCCTACCAGCACCGTCCGCTCGATCCCCAACTCATCCATCACCGCCAGCAGCTTCGGCACTTCGGTGTCGGACTGAATGTGCTCGTGGATATTGATCGTTTGAGCCGCACACGGCAGAAGAATGCTTGCAAGGAGCAATGCGACAGTTACTACCGAAAGACACGCCGCTCGCAAATCACGCAAGCCGTCCCAACCCACGGTGCAATTCATCGACGCTTGAACCGGAGTGCAACAACCATCGCGAGCACGAGGACGATTGCCACTCCCGCGACGATGTAATACCCCACTCTACTGGAAGGAGTTGAACCCGTCTCGGAAGGATCTACCGAAGGCGTTTCAACGTTTGGTTCCGATGTCGTTGGAGTGGGTTTTGGCGGTTCTTCTTTGGAGACCTGAGGAGGTGGCGCGGATTTCACCGCTGTCACCCCGTGCGGTGGTTCGCTCACCGGCGGTGCAGAGGAGGACGTAGTTTGCGTTGTTGTCGGCGATTGCATGCGAGGCCCTTGCGCGGCCATTTGTAATTCCCTCCGCTCCTCGTACGACATTGGATACAGCGAAGTTGTTCCGGAATTCTCTTCCTGTACCAAACCTTCCACGTGGAAGGAGAAGTTTCCGATTCCCGGATACGATCGATCACTGAATTCAAGGTCGTATGCCTTTCCATATCGGCCTGAACTACTATGATGTAGGAAGAGTGCAAGATTCTCCGTTGTATCGAAGTGGAGCTCCGAAACGTAGCCCGACTTAGGTGCGTAACGCATATTCGGGTCGTTCTTCTCGCCTGATGGCGCGGGCGGACCAGGGGCAATTTGCCATCCATGAAGAGCGTAAATCGACATACTCCAGTTGCGCCTTACCTGCGCCGGATCGTCGTCGTCGCTCGTCACCGATCTTGGCCGCGCTAACGCGTCGTCAGTCGTTATCTCAAACCAAAGATCGGACTTGTCGCGTTCTTCGGTGACGTTGAGTTTGGTCGGTGGTGCCGGCGCGATCGACACGCCAAAACTGAACTGGTCTCGCCATTCCTTCCACCACGCGGCTACCCTCACCCACTCGAACATTGGAACCGCTTGTGGTGCACGTTTCATGGTGATGGTCACGGGGCTTTGCGGTACCTGTCCCCGCCCCCAATAACGAGAAATCGGGTAATAGCCCGTGGCCCTTATTCCGATTGTTATCGACGAAGGAGTACTTTGCGAAAACTCACCGTTTGCATTGGTTGTTCCGCGAAACGGGCTAACCCCATTCCCCGTACTTGACCAGCCCCGACTGGAACTCCAGGTTCCCGTCACTCTAGCGCCCGCAATCGGATCACCGTCCTCGTTCTCCACAATGATTGACAGCAACTTCTCTACCGCTGCAAGTCTACGCCCTTCCTCTCGTTTCTGTATTTCTTTCTCGGTACGTGCCTGTGGACGTTCCACGACGTGTCGATACGTGTTGCCGTCATAGACAAATCGGGCTTCCTCATTTCGTTTTCGGGAAATCTGGACTATGTCGTTAACGGCTCCGGTTTTCGGAGGCACAATGCGAAAGGCCCGAGGCACTATCTCGAAGGTCCGTTCCAACGACGGCCCGATAATGATCTTGTCGCTACACGCGCTGAAAATCTCCGCAAAATCTGGAACTCGCAGAAGCCGGAACATACCGGGTCCAATAAACTCGCGCGGATCGTCCGCAGCGTACAACGCCTCCGACTCGACCAGGAGTTGCAGAGATCCATCGCCGATTAAATCTCCCACTTCCACGTGAGAGATGTCGTTCCAGATTGCGTCCGAGTCAGGTACATAACGAAGCGTCTTCTCGGGCCCGTCCTCGGCCACCAAGAGTACCGCGTCTTTGATCGTGGCGGCTTTGGGTGCCGGTCCGCCTTCCAGATAAGTTTCCAGGTCGTCTTGGTCCCAACCCGGTTCGCGTCGCGTAAACCTATATACCGACCACTTCGGTGAATCTACGTTCTTCACCCGAACGGGAGACAAAACAAATTGCACATCACCGGCTTCCGGCCGTGAGATCGTGCCTCGAACTGCTGAACTCTTCGGATCGATGGTCGAAAGGTCTATCGTGAGACCGGGATATAACGTACGGACAAGCGTCCTTGCCATAGACTCATCCTGGCTCAGATTTCCGGGATCCGTGACGGCCAGAGCACTTAAACTAACAATGATATAGAGCGTGGCCACACCCCATCTGTGCGCTGTAGGAAGCTGCAAGTTCTTTTCAGCCATTATGGATTACCTGTTACAGTTTTGTTCAAGTATGTGAAGAAATCGTAGAGTATTTGGAGCGGCCTATCTTTCATGTCACTATGCTCGTACACTCCAAGGCCCAGCGTGTTGACTTGCTTGTTCTCATTAAAAACCAACACGAAAGGTGTGTTGCCCGTAGCGCGCCTCCGGGCCGGAAAGCGGTAAGCCAACCATGATTGTTCAACGGAGTGTGGAGGAGCACTACCTTCGTCCACATCATCTTCAACTGTTAAGGTCTTGTAGGCCTCGTTCCACGGCCATGCATCTTCAACACCATCTGGCCCAAGTACCTCGTCAGCTCCGGACCACGTGTTAAAAAGCTCGGACTTATTTAGTATGGGTGCAAAATAGTCAGCCCACACGTCGTCTTGGGGCAATACTGGGCCATATCCGCCGAACGTGCCGAGCTGCCAAGGCTTGAGATTTAACATTCCAGCTTCAAATATGGTCTCATAGGAAAGAACCTCGAGTGCATATGCTATCGACCGGTCTTCGCCCGGTTCCCCTGTGAATCTCGGTAGTGCGTTCCGGTACTGAGCTTCACCCGGGTCCCAAAGATAATCCCACATTGGTGTGTCCTTATCATACGCGCCCGAAGGCACGGCAGCTTCTGCGAGGACATATCTCCGTACGGTTCCAGGAGGAGAAAGCTCGATAGCTTTGCTCACAATCATGTTCCCGAGGCTATGCGCCACGACATTCACAGTCCCTTCACTTGCTAAGCTCTGCAAGAACGTCGCAACCCTACTCGCTTGTTCCATCGCGTTAAACACATTTCCATCGTACCATCGCAAAAAGCCCGACTCATTTCCATACCATGTTAACCCAACGAAGTTGCCTCGATATCCTGCCCAGTATAATCGTTTATACATAGTCGGAAACCACATATTTAGTGCCGCGTCCTCTGTTACGTTGAACCCATGAACAAAGACCAGTGTGGAGGACGCGTCCAGATCCAGGTTGTTGAAGACGTTGATACCAAACTTCATCTCCCTGAATCCTGAATTCGAGATAGGCACCTTCGGGCAAACCGCCGGGAATGTCACCAATTGAGATGCTCATCATTGCGAGGTCTTCCAGATCGCGGATACAGGTAATCACCGCCGGTTGGCTCCATTCCGCGTCGGCACCTTCCGTATCGGTCGAGTTCTCTTCTTCCAAGTATTCGTCATCGCCATTTACCCAGAATCGGAATGGCGTAGTTTCCTCGATTTCATCATCCAGCGCGTCGAGAGCCAGATCCGCGTTGCTGTCCACCCGCACATTGAGCACATCCTCGGCCAGGTGCGGGCGCGTTAACGTTTTCTGGAGTACCCGGGGCACACTTGGCGTGGCAAGCGTTGCCGTAACCCGGACGGCTTGGTGAGTAGGCCCGTTCGCGGTGGTCTCGATCACGTAGTCGGCCGTGACCCCCTCGGGGAGTTCCGGTTGGATTTCGTACGTGATTAGGTCCTCCAAGTCTTCGCCTGGCAAGAGATAATCCCTACCGTTGGTCGTACCCAACACCAATTCATGAGTCCGGTAGTGGGCGGTCAACGTCAAGTTGGGAGCTTGCGGGTTGACCGTAGCGGTTCCCGCGTAGTCGGTGGACTCGGTACCGTCACTTCCCGTCCATTTATAGAACAGGGTTGCCTTCTCGGCGGGCGGAGGGGCCGTAATCAGGCAAATCTGGTTGGGACTCTCGGCCTCGAAATCCACAATGAAATCGGTGTCCACAGGCAGGTAACCGCTGTAAGTCCAGTTCTGGCAGCAGTATCTGAGCCCGTTCGCCGGGTCTTCGCCCGCCGGATACCCGCTCGCGTAAGTCGCGGAGATGCCGTGGTAGTAGCCGTACACGGAAGCTCCGTTCGCGGGGACGGAAGACGTGTAGTCCGGCGGCAGGTCGACCACCGATGGCCCTACGACGGAATAGTGGTACACGACGACTTCCGTTTCCCCTTCGCCCTCGGCTTCGGCTTCGGCTTCGGCTTCGGCTTCCGCCTCGGCTTCGGCTTCGGCTTCGGCTTCCGCCTCGGATTCGCCTTCACCACCTCCGTAGACAGTAAAGTTCACGGAACAGTCGTCGGAAGCCGTCACATCGTCCACCGTCCATTCCGCGACCATGGTATGGTACGTGCCCGGCGGAAGGGCGGTCGCGCCGTAAATCTCGACGTGCCTGCCCGACGGCCGATTGGCGTTCATGAGCGGGACCGTCGTGCCGGCTTCAATCACTTGGTTTGCGCTACGCCCATGTGCGACCAGTCGATGGTGCGAGTGATTTGGGTACTGGTGGGTTTCCTGGCGAGGAAGGTTTCGTAGTTGGCGTGGAGGATGCGGTCAAGGAGGTCGGGCGCCAAGTTGAGACCGTGGAGGGTCTGGCGCGGGAGGAGGGAGGACTGGTAGGTCTCTTTCCGGAGCATGTCGAGGTAGGATTGGTATCGCGCGCGGATCCAAGTCTCGTCTTTCCGGTCGTTTGCGGTGATCACGCAGTCCGTCCCGAACATGAACCGGTCGGGATACTCCCGGAACAGCCCCCGGAACTTGCCGGGGTCGCGCGAAACCCGTTTGAGACCCGCCTTCAAGTAGTCGTCATGGCCGAAGCTGATGTCGGAGTAGAGGTTGGGGAAGGTATCCAGGAACTCCCGCAGCCGCGAGTCTTTAATGGACGACAGCATGAAGTGGGGGCAGATGACTTTCAGGTCCGGGAACTGCGTCAGCACCGAGATAAATTCTTCGGCAAACCCCGGCGTCTTTGGGCCGGGGTTTACGTGGAAACAGATCGGAATGAAGCGTTCCTCACAATAGGCGTACAACGGCAGCATCGCCGGATCGTCCAAGGGCCGCGTGTGGAAGAAGTACTTGCCCGTCTTCTTCGCCTTGAACCCGTGGCCGAGATACAGTTTCAACCCCGTCGCGCCGCGGTCCACCAACGACTGAAATTTTGGTAGCATGTCCGGGTCTTCCGGGTTGACCGTCGGCCACGCCTCGAACCGCCCGGGATACCGCTCCACGATCCGCAGCAACGCCTCGTTGTTCTCATCGTACCGCGTAAACCCCACATCCTCGTTCAACGTAATCGTGAACCACGAACTCCCCACCAACACCGTCCGCTCGATCCCCAAATCGTCCATCACCGCCAGCAGCTTCGGCACTTCGGCCTCGGACTGAATGTGCTCGTGGATGTTGATCGTTTGCGCCACGCACGAAATAGGACCGCTAACCAGGAGAAACAAGATGACGCCACCGCAGACTCCGCGATGCGGTGTCGAGATTGTCGCTATTGATCCCTTGCTGTAGGGCACGATAGGCTGCGCCAGTTCAGCAATTCTGAGCTTGGTTCGTGAAGTATTCAAAACGAGTTCAGTGCACGATTGTGACCTTGACGAGGTTGCGCACGCCACCAACGAGAATTGCGCTTGTATGTATGACAGCCACTCAAACTTGCATCCTCGAAATGCGGATACAAGAGAAGGTCAACGAAAGTCGGTCGGCGCTGCATAGATCCGTGCCCTGTGGTCATTATCCGTTGAGGCAGTCCCGGTTGTATGTTGGGCAGATACAACACAAACTGCACCGATGCGTCCAGCCATTGGCTCACTACAATGAGACTTCCGCAACAATTGATTGTCACAAAGTCTTCCTGGCGGGTCTGGTGAACTGTCCCTCAGCGAGAAGTGTCGGTTATCCGGAGTCATTGTGTTTTTCGTGAATGCATGGCGAGGAAACGCAACGCATCGGCTGCTCCTTTAGCGACAAATGGTTCACTATTCGATGTGTACGAACTCAGAAAGTGTTCCAGACTGTCGTCGTAGTTTGATGCGAACGGTAGTTCCATTAATGCTCTTTTTCGTACCGTAGATGGCAAATCCTCGCTTGCCACAATCTGTTTTAAGGCATCGACGTATTCTGGATCTCGCGTATGGTGCGCAACACGCGAAAGCGTTGAGGCAGTTCGCTCCCTCGTCTGCAGTTGCTCGTCAGGATTCCTAATTGCACGCATCAATGCTTCCAGCAACCCTGCGGGGGGGGTATCTTGCATGAATTCACTTATGCCACAAAGAATCACTGCGCGAAGACGAACGTAGGGGTCGGGATCCTCCAGTCGTTCGATGATGATTTCTTGAATCGCGTCAGGAACTCGATGAATACGGTAAACTGCATCGATTGAAGCGGCGCGCTTGAGCGGATCGGAATGGGAAAGATACGAAGTGAGTATGTCGCGGGCTAGCGGAAACGTATCATACTTGCCAGCCACACAACGCAGAGCATCCACAAGCGATAGGGAAGTTGTTTCTTCTTCAATTAGCGGGACGATTTGAACGATCGTATCATCAGACAATGGCTCTATTATGGCTAAAGCGGCGAGTCCATCTCTGCGTACGAATGGGTCGATGTCGTCCCGGGCGATTTCGCGAACAATGGTGGATTCCGCCGATTTGGCAAGATCTGGATCGTCTTTCCCGTAGATTCGGACGATGCTGATGAGTAGATCGGAAAGGGAATTTGATGTCTCCGCACTTCGTCGCGTCGCTAGGGCGTTCTTTAGGGTAGGGAGAAGTTCCGTCTTAAGAAAGGCAGTTTCCGCCGGTTCGCCACCCCCGTTCATCTTAGCGTCGGACACACTCGCGAGAAACTGACGCAGGTGCTTGACTGCCTGTGCCCTGGCCGTGTCGTCCTTCTCGATTAAGTGTGTAAGGCTTTGACGTGCCGTGTCCAACTTGGGAGGGTTTTGGGACCCTGTTTGTGCAGCAACGAGTGGACTCCACAGTACGCCGCTACAGAGTACAGCGGAACACAAGCATCGGCCGAACGTTGCAAAGAATCGTTTCGTCATAAGACCTTCTCCTTTGCATCACAGCGGTTCAATTATACCATCCGCTGGCGCTATGGTTTGATAAACGAGCAGGCCGGCAAGACCGACCGGCGCATTGAATGGCGGTTGAAATAGATGTAGCGTTTTGGTCGTGCCGTTCACGGGCACATGAAGATACATCTCGTACCAGGGGAACTGATCCTGCTCGCCGGACAAACTCCACGTTGTAAAATCGGGATTTGAAGCGTCCAATTCTAATCTAAATCTGTAATCAATACTGGGCATTACCGTGCCATAAACCCCCAGACAACCAGCCTTGGCTTTAATCTCGAATACGTACTCCTTGACAGTACTCGACACAGCATTAACAGAAACTGTTGGGGTGTTATTTATGGATCCTTGCTCTTCACAATGTTTTAGGTCACAATCTTCAAGGGAGCTATCGTCCTTAGCCACTTGGGTGATTCTGTCGTCACTTCCAAGCGAGTTTTCCTGGTACACACGTGATGTGCCCGTATTTTGAAAATATGAACCCTCTATATACCCCTGGGAATTGTCTGGATTGGCGTACGTAGTATCGGGAGCAAGACGAATCTCTTGTACCGTGCGGTATGATTCAAACGTCATACTGAAAGTACGATCGTCCCCGCCGCCGTACAAAACCGAATAGACAGGACCCTCGGGGGGCGTACTGTAATCGCTAACACAGGAGAGGCCGGTGTTGAAATTATTTACGGAGATAAAGGTCTTGATTTGAAGATCAAATACTCCCCAATAGGACAGGTCCAGCGTTTTGACCAGTACCCGGGGCACACTTGGCGTGGTAAGCGTTGCCGTAACCCGGACGGTTTGGTGAATAGGCCCGGTCGCGATGGTCTCGACCACGTAGTCGGCCGTGACTCCTGAGGGGAGTTCCGGTTGGATTTCGTACGTGATTAGGTCCTCCAAGTCTTCGCCTGGCAAGAGATAATCCCTACCGTTGGAAGTGTCCAACACCAATTCATGAGTCCGGTAGTGGGCGGTCAACGTCAAGTTGGGAGCTTGCGGGTTGACCGTAGCGGTTCCCGCGTAGTCGGTGGACTCGGTACCGTCACTTCCCGTCCATTTATAGAACAGGGTTGCCTTCTCGGCGGGCGGAGGGGCCGTAATCAGGCAAATCTGGTTGGGACTCTCGGCCTCGAAATCCACAATGAAATCGGTGTCCACAGGCAGGTAACCGCTGTAAGTCCAGTTCTGGCAGCAGTATCTGAGCCCGTTCGCCGGGTCTTCGCCCGCCGGATACCCGCTCGCGTAAGTCGCGGAGATGCCGTGGTAGTAGCCGTACACGGAAGCTCCGTTCGCGGGGACGGAAGACGTGTAGTCCGGCGGCAGGTCGACCACCGATGGCCCTACGACGGAATAGTGGTACACGACGACTTCCGTTTCCCCATCGCCCTCGGCTTCGGCTTCGCCTCCGCTTCCGCCCGTGCCGCCGGCTTCGGCTTCGGCTTCGTCCCGCTTCCGCCTCGGCACCTTCGCCTTCACCGCGCTACCGTAGACAGTAAAGTTCACGGAACAGTCGTCGGAAGCCGTCACATCGTCCACCGTCCATTCCGCGACCATGGTATGGTACGTGCCCGGCGGAAGGGCGGTCGCGCCGTAAATCTCGATATGCCTGCCCGACGACCGATTGGCGTTCATGAGCGGGACCGTCGTGCCGGCTTCAATCACTTGGTTTGCGCTACGCCCATGTGCGACCAGTCGATGGTGCGAGTGATTTGGGTACTGGTGGGTTTCCTGGCGAGGAAGGTTTCGTAGTTGGCGTGGAGGATGCGGTCAAGGAGGTCGGGCGCCAAGTTGAGACCGTGGAGGGTCTGGCGCGGGAGGAGGGGAGTCTGGTAGGTCTCTTTCCGGAGCATGTCGAGGTAGGACCGGTACCGCGCGCGGATCCAAGTCTCGTCTTTCCGCTCGTTTGCGGTGATCACGCAGTCCGTCCCGAACATGAACCGGTCGGGATACGTCATGAACAGCCCCCGATATTTTGCCGGGTCGCGCGAGATGCGTTTGAGTCCGGCCTTTAGGTAGTCGTCGTGGCCGAAGCTGATGTCCGAATACAGGTTCGGAAAGGTGTCCAGAAACTCCCGCAGCCGCGAATCTTTAATGGACGACAGCATGAAATGCGGACAAATGACTTTCAGATCGGGAAACTGCGTCAGCACCGCGATGAACTCTTCGGCGAACCCCGGCGTCTTCGGTCCGGGGTTCACGTGGAAACACACGGGGACGAAGTGTTTCTCACAATAGGCATAGAGTGGCAGCATCTTCGGATCGTCCAAGGGCCGCGTGTGGAAGAAGTACTTGCCCGTCTTCTTGGACTTGAACCCGTGACCGAGATACAGTTTCAACCCCGTCGCGCCGCGGTCCACCAATGACTGGAATTTTGCCAGCATGTCCGGGTCTTCCGGGTTGACCGTCGGCCACGCCTCGAACCGCCCGGGATACCGTTCCACGATCCGCAACAACGCCTCGTTGTTCTCATCGTACCGGGTAAACCCCACGTCCTCGTTCAACGTAATCGTGAACCACGAACTCCCCACCAACACCGTCCGCTCGATCCCCAACGCATCCATCACCGCCAACAGCTTCGGCACTTCGGCTTCGGACTGGATGTGCTCGTGGATGTTGATGGTTTGAGCCGCACACGGTAGAAGAATGCTTGCGCCGAGTAATGCGGGATTGGCAACTAAACGGCGGAACCAGGGTAACAGATATCTCATAATGTCCTCGGAGGCTGATCTTTGAGTCGTAGCCTTCGGCTCGGTCTGACCAACTTAACTATCTTAACTATTAGCCGCAACCCTAATGACGCCGTTTCACAACGATGATTAGTAAGAGACCGAGACCGAGCAAAGAAATAACGGACGCGAAAATCACGACGAGAAGGTTGCGGTTCCAGCTGGAACGGCTTTTTGCCGACGAGGATTGACCGCCAACATCGCCGTCTTCGAGACGTAGGTCTTGTGGATCTCGTGCCGGTGCTTCGACGTAAGTACGAGGCGCGGCAGCCCTCTCCACACGACGGGGAATCGTTGTCTTCGTCGGTTTGGGCTCGCGACTGTCAGATGACTGTCGGCCACCTGGAGGCGATGTGTCGCCCAGCGAACCCACCGTTTGCTGCTTACCACGACGCAACAAGGCAAGACTGGGTGAGAGGGCGTGTAGCGAGCTACTTCCTGTGCTTTCCCTTTGGATGAGGCCCCGCATTGAGAAACCTCCCTGGTCGACTTCTCCCAGAGTACTGTCTCGAAAGATGAATTCAGTTATCTTTCCGTATCGGTCTCCATCATCGTGTCGCAAGTAGAACAATCGAGCTGGCTCCCATTGGCCCTCAAACTCCAATTCCGTCACGTATCCTTTTTGGGGGGCAACGGTCATAAGAGAATCCGCAGTTCCGCCCTGCACCGGGTCCGGGCCGGGCGCAAGACTCCATCCGTTTCGAGCTTTGATGCGAATGCGCCATTGGGAAGTGTTGTATTCAGGCACAGTTTCCGATGTCGGAACGTCCTCCTCTCGCCGAACGGTCGTACCCGTTCTCGAGAACTCGAACCATAAATCAGCGTCTTGTTCGTTTTCGACTACCGGATAGTTGGAACCTACAGTTTCTTTGATTTGAACCCCGACATCCAGGCGATCACGCGATTCCTTCCACCAGCCCGAAGCCGCGGTCAATTTGAACATCGGTACCGCTTCGGGCGCTTGATCTAAAACGATTTCAGTCGTGCCCTTTGGGACATCGCCCGCCCGCCACTTCCTCATAAGAGAGAAATAACCCTCTGCCTCAATCCGGATCAATACCGATCCAGGTGTTTCAATTTCGAACTCGCCGTCCCCGTCCGTCATTCCATCGAATCGTTTGAAGGCTGGCTCCAAGTTCATCATCGTCGTGGGTTCGCGGACCTCTCCCGAGACTATCGCGTTCGGAATAGGGACTCCCGCATTATTTACTACTCGAATCTTGAGCGTTTTGCCTCGAAGTAGCGCGTTCTTAGCGCGTACACGTTCCTGAAGTTTGGTGTCGTCGCGCACGCTAGGGGCCACTGGTTCATGCACGTAGCGTTCACCATTGTAAGAGTACACCACCTCGCTCCCGCTATGGGTAGCGGTTACCACGATGTCATTGAAGTCCCCTGAAACGGTCTTACGAAAATCCAATTTACATCGTGGAGTTTCCACATAGACTTTCCCTGTAACGTCAGTAATTTCTTTCGACAATATACACCTGAAGGGTAGCGCAAGAGACGGTATTTGATACAGATCTGCCACGGTGCATGCAATGACCTCCCGGGGCGCGTCTACGTAATAGACTGCCCGGTAGGTCAAAAGAAGCTGCTCGGCTCCATCGCCGATCATTGGTTCAAATTTCGCGTTCGATAGGTTTACCGTCACTGCACCGCGACCTATCTCAATATGATCTACGGTGTTGGTGCTGGTCCTGTCTGCAATAATAAGGGTGGGTGTTATGATTTGTTCTGGCAATTGCTCTTTTCCAGCTAGGTATGAGCGAATCCACGTAGAGTCGATTTCGTCAGGATTTGGCGTCAGGACAAAGAATGACCACTTTGGATGTGTCTTTGTTCTTGGTAACACACTTCTTAGGAAGAAACCGTACTCAGCGGGCCCAATGTCTCCAATTTGCCCTTCATAGGAGCCCTCTGAATCACCATACCGATTAAGTGAAATTGTCGAATCTGGATAGATTTGGCCAAGCACACATTTTGCATATTCTTCGCCATCTGACTGCTCATTGAAATGGGCGGCACCCAACATCACACAAATGACGCTATAGAACAAGGGCAATTTCATTTGCTCGAATTCCTGTTTCTGATTCGTCT
>CAVUWV010000015.1:0-254087 GCA_963745075.1 Candidatus Hydrogenedentota bacterium
ACAGGTCAAGAAGGGCGACCTGCTGGTCGAACTGGACGGCAGCAAACTTCAGGATAGCCTGGTCGATCAGGAGATCAAGACCCAGAACGCGGAAGCCAGCTTCGTCAACGCCCGCGAAAGCCTCGAAGTCGTAAAGAATCAGGCCCAGGCCGACGTGGAGAAGGCGCAACTTGGTGTACACCTTTGCCCAGGAAGACAAGAAGAAGTTCATCGAGGGGGATTACCCGCTCCAGGATCGCGATGCCCAAGCCAAAGTCACTTTAGCAACCGGAGACATGAAACGCGCCCAGGAAAAACTGGACGGTTCCCGCCGTCTCGCCGAGAAGAACTACATCACCACGACCGAACTCGAGGCGGACCAGCAAAGTGCGTTGAAAGCGCAACTCGACCTCGAGATGGCGGAAGAGCAGCAGAAACTGCTCAAGGACTTTGAGTACAAACGCCAACTCGCCCAGCTCGAAAGCGACGAAAAGCAAGCCGAAATGGCCCTGGATCGCGAAAAGCGCAAGGCATCCGCCAATGTGGTGCAGGCGGAAGCCGATTTGAAGGCCCGGGAACTGGAACACACTCGGGAAGAATCGAAGCTCGAAAAGCTCAAGGAACAATTGGAGAAGACCAAGATTTATGCACCGCGCGATGGGTTGGTCGTGTATGCCACGACCGGACAGGGGAGCTTCCGTGGAAACTCCGAACCCTTGGCGGAAGGGCAATCAATTCGCGAACGCCAGGAACTCATCTACCTGCCGACGACGGACAGCTACAAAGCCGAAGTCAAAGTCCACGAATCAAGCCTGGCAAAGGTACGCAAAGGTCTGCCGGTTACGCTTACGGTGGATGCCCTGCCCGGCCATACCTACCAAGGCGTGGTGGAGTTTATCGCGCCCTTACCCGACGCGCAAAGCGTGTGGATGAATCCCGACTTGAAGGTTTACAACACGGATATTCATATTACCGGCAGCACCGAGGGGTTACGCACCGGAATGAGTTGCGGGGGCGAGATTCTGGTCCAGGAGTTCGAGGACGCCTTGTACGTGCCGGTTCAGTCGGTCGTGCGGGAGAGCGGGGTTCCAACGGTGTACGTCGTCAACGGGCAGAAAGTCGAACGGCGAAAGGTCGCGATCAGGTCTCGACAACAACCGTATGGTTCAGGTGACCGATGGATTGAAACAGGGGGAAACCGTTTTGTTGGCACCGCCGCTCGCGGCCGACGAATTGGGCGCCCAACCCGCCGCGCAGGACCAGGATGGCGGCGCACCAGCCACTTCTGATGCTTCCGCCGATTCGGCCACTTCCGCGCAGCCGGCGGTGGCGCCCAACGATTCCTCCGGGCAGCCGCAATCGCCCGCCTCAAGCCCCGGAGACGCCGCTGCCGGTACCGATACACAACGCAGGTCTCCAGACGCGGGAGGCGGCGGAGGCGGTGCCAGGTCACGGTTCCAGAACGCAACGCCCGAGGAACGCGAAAAGATGCGCAAGCAAGTGGGAAGAGCGCATGAAGAACATGAGCCCCGAGGAACGGGCGCAAATGCAGGAACGAATGCAACGGCGATCCCGCGGCGAAGGCGCGGACGGCGGCCAGCGTCGGCCCGAATAGCATGGAACCAGACGATTCGGATTCCATCGTCCAGTTGGACGATGTTCGCAAAACATACATCATGGGAAGCGAGGCGGTGCACGCGCTCGCCGGAATCTCCATGATGGTCAACCGCGGCCTCTTCTGTGCGATCATGGGCGCAAGCGGGTCGGGCAAGAGCACCATGCTGAACCTGCTCGGATGCCTGGACCGGCCGACCTCCGGCCGCTACGTGCTCGCGGGAAAAGACATCAGCACGCTGAACGACGATCAACTCAGCGACCTTCGGCTGGAGTATCTGGGATTCATCTTCCAGAGCTTCAATCTCATTCCGCAGTTGACCGTCCGCGAGAACATCGAACTCCCGCTCTTCTACCAGGGGTGGGATGCGGCCGTGTGCGCCAAGCAAAGCTACTGCCCTGGCCGAACGCGTCGGTCTCGGGAACCGCGTGAATCACCGCCCCACCGAACTTTCCGGCGGACAACAGCAGCGTGTCGCCATCGCTCGCGCTCTTGCCAACGACCCTCACCTTATCCTTGCCGACGAACCAACCGGAAACCTCGACTCCTCCACAGGCGAGCAAATCATGGCGTTGTTGACCGATTTAAACCAACAGGGCAAGACCATCGTGATGGTGACCCATGAACCCGATGTGGCCGCGCACGCGCAGCGGCGCATCTACATGCGCGACGGCCTCATCGAACGGGTGGAGGAGAATCCGTGAGACGACAGATTCGGATTCTTCGAAACGTCCATCTCGGAATCAAGAATCTCTTACTGCACAAACTGCGCTCGTTCCTCACCATGCTGGGCATGGTGTTCGGGGTCGCCAGCGTCATCGCGATGTTGTCCATCGGCGAAGGCGCGAGCAAAGAAGCCCTCGCCCAGATCCGCAAGTTGGGCAGCACCAACATCATCATTAGCGCCGTGAAACCGGTCGAAGACCAGGAAAGCTCCAACACTACGAGTTTCGTCAGCATCTACGGGCTCCTCTACCAAGACGAAACGCGCATCCGCGAGGTATTCCCCGCCGTCATTCGAACCGCCCCCGTCAAACTGGTGCGAAAAGAAGGCCGCCTCTACGAACGTTCGCTCGAACTTCGGGTCGTCGGCACCACGCCCGAATGGTTCGAACTCGTCCATCGACGCCTCTTGGGCGGA
This sequence comes from Candidatus Hydrogenedentota bacterium, assembly GCA_963745075.1. Lineage (GTDB taxonomy): Bacteria > Hydrogenedentota > Hydrogenedentia > Hydrogenedentales > SLHB01 > JAHDWY01. The sequence continues at coordinate 2,736 of CAVUWV010000015.1, forward strand.
CGGCCACTCGTTCCCAGAGACTTGGAAACCCACGCGCCTGTGGTGGTGCTGACGGAATACGGGGCACGCCGCCTTCTGGCCACGCAGGAATCGATCGGACAGTCCTTGCGCATTGGCACGGATCAGTTCGAAGTCGTCGGCATCGTGCAAAGTGAAGAAGGCGGGAATGGGACCGGCATTCAGTTGCCCGACCAGCAGGTGGACGCCTATATCCCGTTGGATGTGGCCCGTGAACGATACGGCGACGTCACCATGCGGCGGACCAGCGGCTCTCGCGAGCGCGAACAGGTCGAACTGCACGAACTCATCGTTCAAGTGGCTTCCAATGACGACGTGGAAGCCACCGCGTTCGGCATTTCCGCCATGCTCGAGCGATTCCACAAAAAGACCGACTATAGGGTCGACGTTCCCCTCGGGTTGCTTCGCCAGGCCGAATCCACCAAACGAACATTTAACATCGTCCTCGGTTCCATCGCTGGTATCAGTCTCTTGGTCGGCGGAATCGGCATCATGAACATCATGCTGGCGAGCGTGACCGAGCGGACCCGCGAGATCGGCGTCCGCAGAGCCATCGGGGCGAAGCGAAGACAAATCGTTGTCCAGTTCCTCATTGAGACGGTCGTTCTTTCCACCATGGGCGGCGTAATCGGGATTATCGTCGGCGTATCCATCCCCATAGCGGTCACCTTTCTGGCCCACATGCCGACCGTCATCGCCCCCTGGAGCCTTTTGCTCTCGGTTGGTATCAGCATGACGGTAGGCGTGCTTTTCGGTCTGTATCCGGCCGTGCGAGCCGCCAATCTCGACCCCATCGAGGCCCTTCGGCACGAATAACTGCCGAAATCGACGAATTATAGGTCTCCACCTTCCACCGTGCCCCACCACTTCCCCATTTTTCCCCTTTCACGAACAAATTTCTTGAACAATTTTCCAAACAATCATGCCAATTTTTCCAGTTTTTCTCATTTCCTATATTCTATATCTTGTGGCACATTCGTCAAATTAGATCGGTTTCTACAACATCTTGTGGCCTTTAGAGATTTTCCTTCATCGCTGTAACCTATTGGTTTCAAAGGAGAACCAACGATTTTCCTCTTGACAGGAGTGGGGGATGGTGGTACGCTGGGGTTGTTGAGTGGGGAATACTGGTAGAATTTGGAGCGCGGAAGGAGTTCTTCGTGTACTACGGAGAAGCCATCACCAAATTGGACGATAAGGGGCGTATCACCGTTCCTCGCCGCATCCGCGAAACCATGGACTACGAGGGCCACCTCGTCTGGTACATGGCCCGAGGCTACGACCACTCCATCTTTCTGTTCCACAAGGACGAGTGGAACAAGATCCGGCAGCAGGCGGGACGCAAGTCCGCCATGGACGCCAAGACCCTGGCGTTTCGGCGGATGTTCTTCAGCAGCGTCGCCGAAGCCCGGCCCGACGGTCAGGGCCGCATGGCGGTGCCGCCGCACCTGCGCGACTACGCCGGAATCGACAAAGAAGCGGTGCTAATCGGCGTGGACGACCACCTGGAACTATGGGATAGAGAGGCTTGGCACACGTTCCAGGAGTCGCACGATGCTGGGTATGAGGACATGGCGGCCCCGTTGTTCTCGATGGGGGAACCGGAGCTTGCCGCAACGGCGAAAGGTGGGCATGAGGATGAAAGTTGAGCGAACGGACATCGGTGGGGTAACGGTGCTGCGGCTCCAGGGCGACATTGACGAGACAGGTGTGGACGCATTGCGTACGGCAATGTACGAATGCATCAGCGACGGCCGCACGAAACTGGTCCTGAATCTGAGCAGCATGCGTTTCATCAGCTACATGGGCGTGGGCGTTCTGGTCGAACGGCTTCGCAAATTGCGCGCCAAAGGCGGCGATATGAAGCTGGTGGGCATCAATCTCTACACGCAACGCCTCTTCCGCATGGTGGGGGTCCAGTCGCTGTTCGACACGTTCGAGAACGAATCGAAGGCCGTTGGCGTGTACCAGGAGGCGGCATAGCGCCCGCACCGTGTGCGGGTAATCGAGGCGGCCGGACTCCGCACATTCCGGTGTTGGCCGCGCCCGTCCTCAAATGGCTCGCGATTCAGCCGGACGGAACCTATGTCGATTGCACGGCCGGCGCAGGCGGTCATTCGGAACTCATTGCACAATCACTAAGCGGCGGACGGCTCCTTGCGTTGGATCGGGATCCAACGGCAGTTGAATTGGTCAGAAAGCGGCTGGCCTCTTACCCGTCCGTACGCGTTGCGCACGCGAACTACGCGCATCTGGCCACGGTCTTACACGATCTTGGTATCGGCCCCGTGCAGGGCATCTTGATCGACGCGGGTGTATCAAGCATGCAAATTGACGATCCCAAACGCGGGTTTTCGCTCCAGCATGAGGGTCCGCTGGACATGCGGATGAATCCTGCTGAAGGCATGACGGCTTTGGAATATCTGGCAACCACAGATCCCGACGAATTGACACGGGTTCTTCGTTCTTACGGCGACGTGGGACCAGCCCGCCGGATCGCTAAACTGTTGTCGGTGCGGGCGAGGGAGGGGCGCATTCGGACGACCCTCGATCTGGTACGGGCCGTTCAAGAATCCTTGTCTTTTGTGCGAGGAATCCCCGACGAAGTTCGAACCGTGTTTCAAGCCATTCGCATTGCCGTGAACGACGAACTCGCCGGCCTCGCCGAAGGCGTTCACCAAGCCATCGAGTGCCTCGCGCCCGGCGGCCGTCTCGCCGTCATCTCGTTCCATTCCGGCGAAGACCGTATTGTGAAGAGCGCATTTAACCGGGAAGGCAAACCCCAACGTGAGCTCCATCCCGACGGCCGGCTCAAGCGGGAGATCGCGCCGCGGTTGAAGATTCTGACGCGTAAACCCACTATTCCCGATGCCCGCGAAGTGTGCGACAACCCTCGAGCGCACAGTGCGCGCCTGCGCGTCGCGGAGCGGGTTTCGGAGGAACCGGCGTCATGACCCGCGGTGCACAGGCGAGACCGGCTCGGCGCGTGCTGTCGGGAGCCCTGAAATGGGTCCCAGTTCTGTTGATACCGTTCTCCGCATTCTTCTTTGAGACGTGGTTGCAGTTGCAGATCTTCAAGCGAGACTACGAAGCCGCCGAGCTGAGCCGTGAAATTCGGGAAACCAATCAGCGCATTGACGGACTGGAAGAGCGGGCAGACGAATTGATGACCCTTAAACGAATTACCGAGCAGGCCCCCGACCTCGGATTGGTGGAACCCGAACCCAATCAGATCGCGGTCGTGAAGGTCACCCCGGGACCCGAGGTGACCACGGACGACGCGTTCTATGAAATGGCCCGTTTGCCGGTGCCGGAACGAAGCAATTCCAAAGCCGCGCGCGATGTCGGCGAGCCTTGAGGTGCAGAGCTATGACCGCATCGAAAATGCAGCGCCCCTCGCCGGCTTCAGAACTTCCCATCACCAAAAAGCACCGGGTGCGTATTCGAGTTGTTTTTTGGGGCTTTCTCATTGCATTCAATTTCATCATCATTCATCTCGTCAAACTTCAGGCGTGGCCCGATGAGAAGTTCCTGAAGAACGATCGGGCCCACGTAGGCGAAGTTCCGTTGACCATTCCGCGCGGCCGGATTTTTGACCGGGAGGAACGAATTCTGGCCCGCGATCGACAGGCGCCGTCCATCTGGGCCAATCCCCGCTACATCGCCGACCCCATAGACGCGGCCCAACGGCTGAGCACCAAGCTGAACCTGAATGAAGACGTCGTACTCGAGCGATTGACCCGCCGCACCGCCGATGGTGAAAAGATGCAAGCCGTTCCCATCAAACGGTACTTGACGGAAGATGAATTCAACGCGCTTGGCGATTTGAACGCGTTTGTCGGCGGCGGGCTGCAAGTGAAGCGTGAACCCGTACGGTACTATCCCGAGGATTCGCTGGCGGCCCATGTCCTCGGATATGTGAACCTCGATCGCGGCGGGGCGCAGGGAATTGAATACGCGTACGATTCATATCTCCGCAGTATCGAGGGCGTGCATCGGTCGCGCGTGGACGCGCGAAGAAACCTGCTGGCCTCGTTGACCCTCGAATACGTGCCCCCCGCGGGCGGCAACGACGTCGATCTGACCATTGACAAGCCCATCCAGCACACGCTCGAACGGGAACTGATGGCGGTTATGGAACGCTGCCAGGCACCCCGGGCCATGGGGATGCTGATGGATCCGAAAACCGGCGCCATCCTGGCCCTCGCCTGTATGCCGACTTTCGATCCCAATGCCTACTGGGAGTATACGAACGAGCAGCGCAAGAACCGCGCCGTGACGGACGTATTCGAGCCGGGCTCCGCCTTTAAGATCGTCACCGCGTCCGCCGCCCTCGAAATGGGATTGGTAACTCCGGATACGCTAATCAACTGCGAAGGGGGACGCTGGAATGCCTTTGGGCGGCGTGTGATCTCCGACGCCCATGACATGAACGTCGTGCCGTTCCGCGAAGTCTTCGCAGAGTCCAGCAATATCGGTATCATCAAAACGGCGGGCAGGATCGTCGACCGGGGCGGTAATGAACTCCTCGATCGGTGGATTCGCAGTTTCGGCTTCGGCAGCACAACCAGCCGTGACTTTCAGTTGGAAAGCGCCGGCATCTACGCACCACTCAAGAAATGGTCCAAACTGTCCCCAATCTCCTTACCGATCGGGCAGGAGATCGCGGTAACCGTGCCGCAACTTGCGCGTGCATTCGCCGTCATCGCCAACGGCGGCTATCTCGTCGAGCCGCATCTGGTCCAGTCCGTCAAGAACCGCGAAGGTGAAGTGCTCTACCGCTTCGAGCCTGTCGAGCAGAAGCGGGTGATTTCTGAACGAACCGCCAACATTATGAAGGAACTGTGCTACGAAGTGGTGGCCCATGGAACGGGTACGCGCGCCGCGATCCCCGAGTTCCGCGCCGGCGGGAAGACCGGTACCGCCCAAGTGGCGCGGCCCGACGGCAAAGGGTACTATGATGACCGCTATACCGCCGTCTTCGCGGGGTTCGCGCCAATCTCCGATCCGCGCGTTTGCGCCGTGATCGTGGTCTACAATCCGCAAAGCAAGCTCTACTGGGGCGGCTATGTTTCCGGGCCGGTGTTCAAGAATGTGGTTCGTGAAGCGCTGATCCGTCTCGAATGTCCCGAAGACCCGATGGAAGACTACCACGGCGAGGAAGCGATCGAGGACGGCGACGCGGATACGCTCGTCGCGCGCGAAGGTATGCCGCCGGAAAGCGAACCCGTGGTCACTACCCGTAGCGAAGCCGAACTCGCCTATGAAAACGCGGAACTTATGGCGAAGGAATCGGATCAAAACGATACGACCCCGCGGTTGCCCAGTTTCGATGGACTAACCAAGGCCCAGGCCAAAGATGCACTCGCCAAACTGGCCCTACCTTGGGACGCCCAAGGCAGCGGCTGGGTCGTGGCACAAGAACCTGCTCCGGGAACGCCCCTGGCCAACGTGGACCAGTGCCGGCTTGTTTTCTCGAACACCAGACACGATGAGTTGGAAGATGACTCTGCACGACTTAAAAAGACTGCTGCACTGCAGTGAGCCTTCGGTCGCGGCGACGCCAATCGAATCGGTCACAGAAGATTCGCGCCGGGTTAAGCCCGGCGCAGTTTTTGTGGCCGTGCAGGGCGAGCGTTCGGATGGCCATGTTTTTGCCTCCGACGCCGTAAAGGCGGGTGCGATCGCCATTGTCGGGGCTCGGGCCGATATTACGGAATGGGATGGCGTACCGTATTTCCCCGCGGACGAGCCCCGCGTGGTGCTGGGCCGTATCGCGCACACGCTCGCCGGGAATCCGACGGAAAGTCTTTCTGTGATTGGAGTCACGGGCACAAACGGCAAATCCAGCACAGTCCTGTTGGCCCAACGAATCCTGCGAACGAGCGGGGACAAGGCCTCCTGTTTAGGTACATTGGGCTACGAAATCGCGGGAGAAACCATTCCGGCTCCCCATACGACCCCCTTCGGCGAGGATTTGGCCGCATTGCTGGGACGTGCCCGCGATGCCGGCGAAACCCATGTCGTCATGGAAGTCAGTTCCCACGCGCTCGAACAGGAACGTGTCGCGGGCATCCGATTCACGGTCGGTGCGTTCACCAATCTGACGCAGGATCACCTCGACTATCACCAGGATATGGATCGATACCGGCGCGCCAAGATTCGTCTGTTCGACCGGATAGAAGGAGAAGGATGTTGCACTGTCGTGAACGCCGAGGACCCCAGCGCGAAATTCTTTATCGCGGCGTCCCGAGTTCCGTGCCATACATACGGTGCTACCGGACACTGCCGGGCGGAAGATGTTCATATGACGACGGAAGCGACCACATTCCGCCTGGTCACCCCATGGGGAGATACCCAATGTTCGACCCGGTTACTGGGGCGGCATAATGTGAGCAACGCGTTGTGCGCAGCGACCATTTGTGGTGCGGTCGGTGTTCCCGTGGTTCGAATCCGTGATGGCATTGCAGGTTTATCGAGCGTACCGGGTCGTTTTGAGCGCGTCGAATCGGATCACGAGTTTCAGGTGGTCGTCGACTACGCGCATACGGACGACGGCCTCCGCAACGTGTTGCAGGCCGCGCGCGAAATCTGTTCCGGTCGTGTGCTCCTGGTTTTCGGCTGTGGCGGCGACCGGGATAAGGGGAAACGTCCCAAGATGGGACGTGCCGCGGCTGAATTGGCGGACTTTTCTTACGTTACCTCCGACAACCCACGCACGGAAGATCCGGATCGGATTCTGCTCGATGTCGAAGTTGGTCTACAGCATGCCGGAAAACGGAAATACGACGACTATCTCATAATTGCGGATCGTGCGACGGCGATACGCGACGCGATTGGCGAGGCAAAGTCCGGAGACCTCATCCTGATTGCGGGCAAAGGCCACGAGGACTATCAGATTCTCGGCACCAAACGCATTCACTTCGACGACCGCGAAATTGCCCGCGCGATACTCGAGGAGCGTTAGGATGACCTGGACCTACACCTTGAGCGACCTCGCGGCTGACATCGGTGCCGCCATTCCATCGGGATTCGCCGACAAAACCTTTTCGTCGGTCTCCACAGACACGCGAACACTCCATGCGGGGGACGTATTCTTTGCGTTGTCAGGCGAGAACTTTGATGGTAACTCCTTTGTGGAGGACGCGTTCGCAAAAGGCGCGGTTGCAGCGGTCACCACAATGCCGACGAAGACGGGTCCTTGTATCGTGGTCGAGAATCCTTTGACCGCGCTCCAAAGGTTTGCCGCGTACCACCGGGCACGGTATTCACCGTTGCTACTCGCCATTACCGGGTCCTGCGGAAAGACCACGTCGAAAGACTTTGTGGCGGCAGTTCTTGGGTCCCGCATGAACGTGATCAAGACCGAGGGGAATCTCAACAACGAAATAGGTTGCCCCTTATCGTTGTTGCGAATCGACGACACGACGGATGCCGCCGTGATCGAGATGGGCGCCGCCAGCCCGGGGAATATTCGCGAATTGTGTGCGCTCGCCAAACCGACGGAATCGGCAATTACGTTGGTCGCTCCCTCCCATCTCGAAGGGTTCGGGACCGTCGAACGCATTGCGGCAACCAAAGCCGAGATTGTCGAGAGCCTGCCTCCCGACGGCGTCTTCTATGTAAACATTGATGACCTGTGGTGCGTGAAAACGGCGGGAACATTTACGGGCAAGCGCGTTCGTTATGGGAGTTCCGGCGACGTGGCGCTGCGTTCCTGTACGTTTAATGACGATGGCGATATGGTTTTGGAAATCGACCCCGTGGGCACCCTGCATTTACCGCTGGCCTGTCGAGCCCACGCCAGCAACGTCTTACTCGCCGTGGCCGTGGGGTTGCGGCATGGGGTTACGGACTTCGAAGCCCCACTGCGGGAGGCCGCGTCCAAGCGATTGCGGTTCACGATTCAGACGATCGGTCCCGTTCAGGTCATCGACGACACCTACAATGCCAGCCCTGCCAGTATGGCCGCCGCGCTGGAAGGATTGGCCGAGCGCCCCGGTAACGGCGCGCGGATTGCCGCATTGGGCGACATGCTCGAACTCGGCCCCCAATCCGAGGCGCTTCACCGTGATATTGGTGAATTAGCCGGCCGGTTAGGTATCCGTTCCCTGTTTGCGCGGGGAGACTACGCCTCTGGTATGATCGAAACCGCGCGGCGCAGCGGCGTATCCCACGCGGAAGTTATCCAGGACCCCCAGTCCATGGCGGAAGCCATCCATGGCGTCTCCCGCCCCGGTGATATTGTGCTCGTCAAAGGTTCTCGAGGCATGCGTATGGAGCGCGTGATCGAGGCGCTCGCCACGCTCGAAACCTAGAGGAAACACATGCTGTATTACCTGGGACTACTGCTGCGGTCCGACATAACCTTGTTCAACGTGTTCACGTACCACACGGTGCGCGCGGGTGGCGCAGCCATCACCGCGTTCGCCGTTTCCCTGATAATCGGTCCCACGGTTATTCGGTTGTTGCGATCCCTGAAGATCGGCCAATACATCCGTAAAGAACACGTGGCCGATCTCCATGCATTGCACAAGAGCAAAGCCGGCACGCCCACCATGGGCGGTTCGCTCATTATCCTGTCCGCACTCCTCTCGCTCGCCCTTTGGGGGCGGTTTACGAACCGGCTTCTGCTGCTTGCCATCGGCGCGATGGCCTTGCTGGGCGCCGTGGGATTTCTCGACGATTACATCAAGCTCCGCAAGAAAGACAACCAGGGATTGAGCGCCAAAGCCAAGTTCGCGGGTCAGATTCTCGTAGGGGTCTTCATGGGTCTATACCTCGTGTACAGTCCCATCGCCGTTAGCGCAACCTATCTTGCTTCCTATGACGTCAAAGATTGGGGAAAATTCGCCGCGGCACTCAAGCAAGCGGACACGGTCGTGCCGAAAACCCCGGTGGATCGCCTGGTAAGTTTCATGCCCGAACAGGTGCGGGAGTCCGTTCTCGAATCGGATCTCGACCGGCCTTGGGATTCGGAGGCGCGCGAAGACGTCCTCGACGGTCTGGAGGCCTCCCTCAGACGGTACGACTTCTACAACCCCGAAACCTGGAAAGGTATCGCGCTGACCAACGAGGCGCAGGAACTTCTCGCTTACGGTTCGCAACGACTGTCCGATCGGGAAGTCCTTCGTCTCAACCGGTTGCTCGTCGAAGCGGCTCTTCCGGATCTTATCGTGCAATCGCCGCCCGACATTCACACCAAGGTGGAAATCCCCGGACTGAAGATGGTTCTGCTGCCCCTCGGCGGCATGTATGTGCTGCTCGTACTGTTCATCATCGTCGGATCATCGAATGCGGTGAACCTTACCGATGGATTGGATGGGCTTGCCATCGGGGCATCCGTCATCTCGCTGCTCGCGTACACGGGTATCGCGTACGTTGTCAGCCGTGCGGACTGGTCGCAGTATCTCTTTCTCATTCACGTTCCGGAGGCCAGCGAACTGACCGTGTTCGGTGGCGCCATGCTCGGCGCCGGTCTGGGATTCCTGTGGTTCAATTCCCATCCCGCAGAAGTTTTCATGGGGGATACCGGCTCGCTGGCCTTGGGCGGCGCGCTGGGCACCATGGCGATCCTCACCAAACAGGAACTGTTGCTCGCCCTCGTCGGCGGATTGTTCGTCATCGAGGCCATGAGCGTCATCATCCAGGTGGCGTCGTTCAAACTGCGCGGCAAGCGCGTCTTCAAGATGGCGCCCTTGCACCATCATTTCGAATTGCTCGGTTGGTCCGAGAGCAAAGTCACCGTTCGCTTCTGGATAATCGCCATACTCTTTGCGTTGATGAGTCTTGCAACCCTGAAACTGCGCTAACGATGGAACTTCGCGGAAAAAAAGTGACCGTCGTCGGAATGGGCAAAACGGCCCTGTCCGCCGTTCGCCTGTTGTTGCGCGAAGGGGCGGAGCCCTACGTTACCGACGCGGGCTCGCCCGAACGGCTTCAATCGCAGATGCACCAGTTGGACGCGCTCGGCGTCGCCTACGAGTGTGGCGGCCACAGCACCCGCGCCTTCGAGAACGCGGACTGGATTCTGCCAAGCCCGGGGGTGTCTCCGCGCCTGCCGGCGATTCAGGAGGCGGTACACCAGGGGACGGCCATTCTTTGCGAACTCGAGTTGGCCTGGAACTTCAACAACGCGCCCGTACTGGCCGTGACCGGTACCAACGGAAAGACCACGACGACCGAATTGCTGCGTGCTCTGATCGACGCCTGCGGTTATCGCGTCGTCCTGGCAGGGAACAACGAGACCCCCTTTTCATCCGTCGTCCTGAGCGGTTCGCGCCCCGACTATGTCGTATTGGAAGTGAGCAGCTACCAGGCCGAGTTGGTGAGGACGTTCCACCCCTGGATTGGCGCGATCCTGAACGTGACGCCGGACCATCTCGCTCGGCACGAGACGATGGAAGCGTATGCCGCGGCTAAAGCGCACCTCTTTGCCAACCAAGGATCGAACGATTTCTGCGTATTGAACGCGGACGATCCGTGTGTGGCTGCCATGGCGGGCGATCTCAATGCGACCGTGCACTGGTTCAGCCTGGACGGGCACGTCGAGTCAGGCCTGTGGTCGGACGGCAAGCGAATCCTTGAGGGCGACGAGTGTGTCGCCGAGACCTCGGATTCCCTGCTCCGCGGCAGGCATAATCTTGCGAATGTCTTGGCGGCATTGGCGATGATGCGGGCGGGCGGCTTTGACCGGTCGGGTACGCTCGACGGGTTGCGCAGCTTTCGCGGGGTTGAACACCGAATCGAGTTCGTCACGGAACGCGAAGGCGTGGCTTACTACAACGATTCAAAGTCTACCAATGTAGAAAGCCTGCGCGTTGCACTCGAAAGTTTCGACGCACCGGTCATTCTCCTTGCCGGAGGCCAGGGCAAGGGTTCCGACTATCGAGTTCTCCGAGACTTGGTGCAACGGCGTGTGAAACAGCTGATTCTGTTGGGGGAAGATGCGCCTCGTATGGAAGACGCGTTCGGTGACCTCGTCCCCGTCACGTTAGCGACCGGTATGGAAGATGCCGTCCAACGTGCTGCGGCGTTTGCGATGCCGGGAGATGCCGTACTGCTCTCCCCGGCATGTGCCAGTTTTGACATGTATCGCGATTTCGAACATCGTGGCCGCGTGTTCAAAGCGTGCGTCACGCAACTCGAAGAGGGCCTCTTGCGGTGAAACGGGAAACAATCTTCGTATTCAACATCGTGCTCGCATTGTTGTTCATTGGCATCCTGATGGTATACAGCGCAAGTGCCGTTCGTAACTTCAACACGGATGGCATGCCGGCGGGTAACTCCCTCTCCTTGTTCTGGCGGCAACTGGCGTACGTCGGCGTCGGGATGGCGGGGTTAATCGTTGCCGCACGCTTTGACTACCATAACTTCCGCAGCCGTCTGGTTTTGTGGCCGCTGGTCGTCCTTGCGCTCACGTTCCTAATTCTGGTTCTCGTCCTGGGTGACGAACGGCGCGGTGGGCAACGGTGGATCGAGATTCTCGGATTCACCATCCAGCCGTCCGAACTGGCGAAGGCGGTCCTCGTCATCCTCCTCGCCGTGAAGCTGGCGGAGAATCAAGCATATCTCCAACGCTTTTGGAGAGGGTTCCTGCCGCCCCTTGCGATCGTTGCGCTGTTTGCCGGGCTTGTGCTCATGGAGCGCGACTTGGGCACTCCGGTCGTCATGGTTTCGGCGGCCATGCTCATGCTGGTCATGGCAGGGGGACAATGGGGCCACATCCTATCGGCGTGCGTTCCCGTAGTCACGGGAGTGTACGCCCTGATCCAGGGAAGCGGATACCGATCGGAACGAATTGACGCTTGGCTCGATCCTTGGAAGCACCGTTCGGATAAGGGCTTACAGCTTATCGAGTCCTTGGCGGGGTTCGCCCGCGGCGGAATTTGGGGACAGGGCCTTGGCGCGAGCGAGCAGAAACTGCGGTATCTTCCCGACGCCCACTCCGACTTTATCTTTGCCGTCTGGGCCGAGGAAATGGGCCTGTTCGGGAGTGTGGCGCTGGTTGTGTTGTTTGTACTCTTTCTCATTGTGGCGATTCGTATCGCCGTTTGCGCGCGCGACCTCTTCGGGTCCTTGCTCGCGGGTGGCATCGTCGCACTGATCACGATGCAGGCTTGTTTTAACATGGCCGTCACGACCGGTATGCTACCTACGAAGGGCTTGGCGCTCCCCTTCATCAGCGCGGGGGGCAGCGCGCTGATTGTGAATCTGACGATGGTGGGCATTCTGCTGAACATCGGAATTCAGGCCGTGGAACCGGAAGAGGATCTCCAACTCGCCGCGGCGAAGTAGGTTGTTCTCACTCAGTTGGTGTTTTCATGCGACTAATGATTACGGGCGGCGGGACCGGCGGTCACACGTCCCCGGCCCGGGCCATCCTCGAAGAGCTTCAAGAACGCGATCCCCAACTGATCGCGCAGTGGGTGGGGTGCAGGCATTCGATGGAAGAGCGCGTCAGCGCCGACATGGGGATACCATTCAGAAGTCTGCCGGTCGAGGGATGGCCGAGGCGGCGAACCCCTCGCCGGCTTTGGGTTGCCGCCAAACTGATCTGGTCCGTGTTGCGCGCCTGGATGGTGCTCCGCAAGTTTCGTCCCCAGGTCGTTGTGGGAGTCGGCGGGTACGTATCCCTGCCGCTGATGTGGATAGCGCAACGGATGAAGATCCCGACGGTCATTCACGAACAGAACCGTTTGCTCGGCGTTGCAAATCGTATGCTCGCCCCGCGTGCTTCCCGCGTTCTCCTCAGCTTTCCGGAGACAAGAGGCGCCTATCCCGAAGACCGATCCCGGATCGTCGGCAATCCCGTTCGCGCGGCATTCATCAATCCTCCCGATCGCTTGTCCGCCCGCGAGGACTTCGAACTCGATCCGGCGATCCCGGTTGTACTCGTCTGCGGTGGTAGCCAGGGCGCCCGGCGATTGAACGAAGCGATAAAAGGACTCCTCTCGGAGGTGCCGCATGAGCGAGTGCAGTTCATCTGGATGACCGGATCGGCCGACGCGACGATGGCCCGGACCGCGGCTGAAAGGGCCCGCGCGACCGTTCGGGTCTACCCGTACATTGACGATATGGCAAAAGCCTGCGCGGCCGCCGACCTTATCATCAGCCGGTCGGGAGCCTCGACGACCGCCGAGATAGCGCTGCTCGGTAAACCGGCTATTCTGGTTCCCTATCCACACGCCACGGACGACCATCAGCGCCACAACGCACAGGCCTTTGTGAATGCCGGCGCCGCGGTTCTTCTCGATGACGACGCATGTACGGCAGAAAACTTGCGCGCCACCATGCTCGGACTTCTGGACCATCCCACGTCTCTGGAGAGGATGGCGGCCGCCGCGCGCACCTTGGCCAAGACCCATGCAACGGACGATATCGCGGCGGAGATCCTTGCGCTTGTTTTCGACGAAGGCACACGACGTGGAGCGGAAACGCCCGGTTAACTTCGTTGCAATCCCTACGGGCGATTGACTATCCCTTAGCCGACTGATACATTGCTGTTGGCAGTCTGGAGCATTAGCGAGGTAGGATGAGTACCGAAAAACTGGCGAATCGGACCTTTGCGTGGGGTAACGTAGAGGACGGCTTTCGGAAAATCCCCATTGCGAGCCTGCGCTTGCATTCGGTTCCGCCTTTTGACATTCACATTGGCACCAGTGCCGGACGCAGTCCGGTCCTCTACCGCGAGCGCAACCTCCCGGTCACCAACGACGTGTTTACCTCGCTCGAAGAGAACAAGCACGAGTTCGTGTTTGTGTCGACGGACCAGGAAAAGGACTACCTCCACTACACGGAGGAACACCTCGACGAGGTGCTGACGGACGAGTCGGTCCCGGTCAATGAAAAGTCGCAAGTCATCTACAGTTGCGCGCAGGGTCTCGTCTCCCAAGTCCTGGAAGAACCTCGATCCAAGGGATTGATTGGGCGCAGCCAGGATCTGGTACGTTCCACCACTAACTTTCTCGTCAACGAGCAGGCGGCTTTTTCTCATCTGCTGCAGCTCGTATCGTACGATTACTACACGTACACGCACAGCGTGAACGTCTACGTCTTCAGCGTCACCTTGGCGCAACGGGTTGGCTTCACGGATCCGATGCTCCTTCAGGAATTCGGCGAAGGCGTTTTGCTGCACGATATCGGCAAGAGCATGATCGATGCCTCCATCACCAACTGCAAAGGCAAATTGAGCGACGAACAATGGAAATCGATGCGGATGCATCCCGTCTACGGCTACGACATCATGCGCGAACACGGGACACTTACCGACGAGGCCCTCGACGTTGTCCGGCACCACCACGAAAAGATTCGCGGAGGTGGCTATCCGGATAATCTCAGGGGCAAGCAGATCAATCCCCTCGTTCGGATTTCAACGATTGCCGACATTTTTGACGCCCTGACTACACGCCGTTCGTACAAGAACGCCATGGGCACCTTCGAGGCCCTCAAAATCATGCGCGATGAAATCAACGGCGACCTCGACGAAGACTATTTCCGGGCTTTCGTCGGGATGATGGGGAATCCGGGCGGTTGACGAGACGCTCCCTTTGCCGGTCTGCGTATCTTTTGTCGAAGAATTACTAATGTCAATAATCTATTGACGTCTGCCATCTGAGGGTGTATCCTGAGGGTCGGGTGGAGGTTTAGGTCGCAACCCAGAGGGAGGCGGTCGGTTCCTCATGTCCGTCAGCCTGAAACGGGATTTTCGCGCCATACCGCTTTCCACGATCCGCATGGATTCGGTTGCCGACTTTGACATCCATATCCAGACGCAGCCGGGACAGACTCCGGTGCTGTTTCGCGAGCGTCGGTTACCCGTTACCCCTTCCGTCATCGCCAATCTCGTCGAGCAGCACCACCGCCACGTGTACATTCCCGTGGAACAGGCAAAAGCGTATCGGCGCTACATCACCGACCACATCGAAGCCATTCTCCGGGACCCGGATCTTCCCACGAGCGAAAAGTGCGAAGTCCTCTATGATTCCGCTCAGGGACTCGTCGCGGAGGCGTTCGAAAAGCCCCACTCCAAGGAATTGATGGTTCGCAGCAAGGAACTTGTGGCCAGTTCCATCGATTTCATGTCGCGTGAGCGTGCCGCGTTTCAGTACCTCATTCAACTTGTATCCTACGACTACCACACGTACACGCATTGTGTGAACGTAAGCATCTTCAGTGTGGCCCTGGCGCAGCGGCTTGGCGAATTCAACCGGGGCGCGCTACGGGACCTGGGGGAAGGAACCCTCCTGCACGACTTGGGCAAGAGCTTGATCGACCCTTCCATTACCCAGAACCGGGGCGAGTTGTCGAAAGATGAATGGCGGGTGATGAAGAAACACCCCGAATTCGGCTACGACATTCTGGCGAAGCACGGCTTACTCAGCCCCGCAGCGCTCGATATCGTGCGTCACCACCACGAGAAACTGGACGGAAGCGGGTATCCCGACGGACTGCGCAATGGCGAGATCATGCCCCTGGTTCGGATTTGCACGATTGCGGACATCTTCGATGCCCTCACCACGCGACGCTGTTATCGGGGCGCCATTGGCACGTTCGAGGCGCTCAGTCTGATGAAGACGGAAATGACGGGCCAACTCGATCCCCGGTATTTTCGGATCTTTGTGGAATTGATGGGAAATCCGGCGCCGTAAATGCGCCTGGTTAATCGTTGTGCCGACTACCGATGCGCCGGTTCCGGCGGCATCTCCTTGAGAATCGTTACCCCGGTGCTGGTTCCAATGCGCGTCGCGCCGGCCGTGATCATCGCCATCGCATCACCGTACGACCGAATGCCGCCGGCCGCCTTAATCCCCATGGAATCGCCGACCACCTGTCGCATGAGCGCCACGTCTTCCGCCGTGGCGCCGGCCCGTCCAAACCCCGTCAACGTCTTAACAAACGCTGCGCCTACCCGTTTGGACATCTCGCAGGCGGCGATTTTCTCCTCGGTGGTCAGGTAGCTCGTTTCGATAATGACCTTGACCGGCGTGCCCTCGACAGCTTTGACCACGGCAGCGATTTCCCGTTCGACAAAACTGGGAAACCCGGACTTCAACGCACCAATGTTGATCACCATATCGATCTCCGTGGCGCCGTTGCGGACACATTCCCGCGATTCCTCCACCTTGATCCGGGCCGTGCTGGCCCCCAAGGGGAACCCGACCGTCGGGTCGATCCCAACCCCGGTGCCGTTCAATCGTTTCGCGCAAAACGCGGTCCAAACCGGGTTGATGGAGACGCACGCAAATCCGCACTTCATGGCGACTTCACATAGCTCGGTAATGTCGTTTTGCGTTGCGTTCGCCCGGACCTGCGTGTGATCGATCATTCGTGCAAGTTGTGCTCGAGTCAACGGTCTATTCTCCTGGCTGCGCTACGGGAAACAATCGGGTAGGGCCACAAGGTGCCAAAGGGTGTCCAACCTCGGATGAATACCCACCATCCGGGCATAGTTTCGCGCATTCACACAGTTATTTCCACTTTCTGGCCCGCCCGCCCGTGGCGCGCAGAATCGCCGGCCCGCCCACGCCGCCGGTTGTTGCCGCATCGTTCGGATGGTAGACTGGCCAAAACAATCGCGGAATGGAGAGGTGAGCCATGGATGAGAATGCCTATTTGGCGGAGTTGACCAGGAAACCGTTCATGACCCGGATTGCAGGGTACTTTCGGTTGAGTGGTCCAGGGTATATGCAAAGCGCCATGACCTTGGGCGCAGGATCGATGGCGTCCTGCGTGGTGCTGGGGTCATTGCTCGGCTACAAGTTGCTGTGGGTTCAACCCCTCGCCATCATTCTCGGCGTGTTCCTGTTAGGGGCCGTCGCCAAACAAACCTGCCAAACCGGAGAACGCACGTACAAAGTCTTTTGGGAACGTTTGCACCCTGCGCTGGCATTGCTCTGGGCCGGATGCGCGATGGTCGCCACGATTATCTGGCATTTTCCCCAGTACTCACTCACAGCGGACGGCGTAGTTACGTTGGCGGACGGCGTGGGCGTCTCGCTGGGATCCACCGGCGCACGCGCGGCTGTCGGTGGTCTAATTGTTATCGGTGCGTGTTTCGTTGTACGCATGTATTTCGCCGGCGCGCGGGGGCTGAAAGCCTACGAAGTCGCCATTAAGATTCTGGTGTGGTCGATTGTCATCGCCTTCACAATTGCGGCGTTCGCCACGGGATTTCAATTCAAGCAATTCCTGTCCGGCATCAGCGGATATGCGTTTATGAAAGACGTACTGGCCGGCGATTACGATCCCCGCGCCACCAAACCTATCGTCGGAGCCATTGCGGCCGCCGTCGGCATCAATATGCTCTTTCTGTATCCGTATTCGTTGCTGAACAAGAACTGGGGCAAGAACCACAAGGAACTTGCGTATTACGACCTGATTACCGGGATGTTGATTCCCTTCTTAATCACCACGACGTTTGTGACCGCCGCCGTCGCCAACACCATCGGGCCCGCCCCCGGGGAAGTGGCCGGAGAGCCGGTTCGAAACATCCTCGATATCATTCCGGCGCTCAGCCAGACCTTTGGCGAGAACCTCTCCCTGTTCCTGGTCGGTTTTGGAATGCTGGCGATCGGGTTTTCGACCATCATCACCCACATGCTCGCCTGCGGATTCATCGGGTGCGAGATGTTCGGATACGATCATCGCGGCGGCGCAAGGTTCTGGTTCTCGCTGGTGCCGGCCATCGGCGTGTTGGGCGTCGTCATGTCGTCACCCTGGCAGGTTGCGATAACGGCGTCGAGCCTGGCCGCGTCCTTAATGCCCGTGTCGGTGTTGTGCTTCCTGCTTCTCTTGAACAACCGGGACTACATGGGCGACGAGACGCCGCGCGGGGGCATGAAAGTGGTCTGGAATCTGATGTTGACGGCCTCCATCGTTATACTGAGCGTTTCCGGGTACTTTGGATTGACCAAGAACTGGCAGGAATTGAAATCGAAGCTGTCGGCGCCTTCCGCAGAGGCGGCCTTGGTCGTAGATGTCGACCATCCGGTCCATCGGTCCGGGCACTCCGCGAATTACAGGAACTGATCCACAAAAGAACGGCGCGGGGCATCTTTTCAAATGCACCGCGCCGTCAACCTGTTTTGCAAGCGGTGGCGAATACCCCGCGTCTTCAAGTACCTCGCGCGATTCGATATGCCCGGCGAGTTCTTCGGGAGTCCACCACGTCGACTGCAACTGCCGCGGGCTGAACGCTTTTTCCGCTTGGTCGCGGTAATGGGGCGAATCCGGCCGATCGCTTTGGCCAATCGGCACGTAGGCCCAACTCTTGATGGGCGTGCTCAACACGATGATTTGTGTCGAACGTCTGACCGCTTCTGCCCCAGCGCGTATGGTCCGGTTGTTCGCCGCCGTATCCCACGCTGCGAAGGGTCCGCATGCCCAAGCTCTTGTCGCCACCGCCGCCCACCGGCCAGGAGACGTCGTCCCGGCCGACGCGGAAAACGTCGCCGTACTTTGCATCCAGCGATCCCTCGTCCCGCGTGAGGCTCCGCATCGCATTTGCGAACGATTGTCCCGCCGCCAGGAGTTCATCGGAAGAAAACTCCAGTGGTGGGGTGGTCTTTCCCAACGGCTCCAGATAATTGTCGATACGTGACGCGGCTTTGTCGACGACATCGCGTCCGTGGTCGTCCACCAGTTGCTTGCGCCAGTAGAAGTACTTGAGCGCTCCCGTCGAGTCTCGCGTCAACAGTTGGTCCCAACCGAGCAGATCGTCGATGCCCGCCGCGTACTCGGCATCGGCCCGCAACGTTTCGTGGTGTTGTTCGTCCGCCATGCGCAAGACCTCGATCCACCGTTCGCACCCGTAGGGATGAACGTCGACCGCATAGGCCAAGGCGTCGTCGATCGTCACGGAATCATTCGCCTGCAACAGTTGCACGGCCCGCGCACCACGCGGATTCGTCCATCCGTCCCGGGGGTCGCCGTATCCCAAATCCGACCAAAGGTACGGAATCGTTTCGCTCAATTTGAAGGGACTGTTGACCATCATGGAATCCGGTGGAATATTGCAGTTCTGCATATAGCCCTGAGGCGGGTTCAATACCTGGACATGATCGCTCGATGGATGAAGTCCTTGCCATTCCGTGGCCGACGTGCTCCCGTCCACGGGGCGCGACCAGTCAAACCCCTTCGGCCGGATTGGAACGCGGCCCGCGCGCTGATAATAGATGTTGCCGGACGTGTCCGCCACCATGACGTTCTGGGGGAAGACTTCGTTTGTCGCGAGCGCGGCCTCGGCGCCTCGGTAGTCCTTGCCGAAATTCAGGTCGTACCATGCTTCGTTTCCCGCGACCGCATCGGCGTAAGACGATTTGATCGCATAGGCTTTTCCGTTGCGAATTGCAACCACCGGACCGTAGTGGGAATCGAGGATTGGAATGGTCTGTTTGCCGACGCCCTTGATGTCCAATGTAACCTCGCGCCGATGCAAATCCCGCCATTCACCGTCGTAGAGATATTGCATCGGGTTCTCGGCATTCAGCGTAAGCTCGTACACGTCCGACGTGTCAGGCCCCCCGGTGGTCATGGCCCACGCCAAGTACTGATTGTGTCCGAGACCAATGTAGGGTTGTCCTGCAAGCGAAAATCCGCTTCCCACCCAGTCGCCCGCGTGCACGCGGAACTCCCAGAAACGGGACGCCCCAAACCAGCCCAGGTGCGGGTCGACGAGAAGTATCGGCACGCCTTCGGCAGTCCGCTTACCGCTGATTGCGAACTGATTCGATCCGCGTTGGGTCTCGTCGAAGCCCGGTTCGATGCCGCCCCGCTCGAGATCCCCGAAACCGTCGTCGAACGACCACGACTGCAAGAAGAGCCGGCCAAAGGCCATCACCATGTACTCGTCCACTGCTTCGTGTTTCCACCATTCCGGCACGTCGCCGGGATGCGCCGCATAGTAGTCGTTGATTCCCCGCACAAACGCCTGCGTTTGGGCGCGTACTTCGGGCCGGACTTGATCGGCGTTGCGCTTGGATCCCTCGTACAGTTCCCAGAGGTGCGCAACGCGATCGGTATCCAGCGCCCCTTTGCCCTCGACGCTCGACAACTCGCCCATGCCCCGCATTAAGTTCTTCAGCAGTTCCGTCGGCCGATCCTCCGCTTGCGCCCAACCCATGGCATAAAACCCATCCAGGATGGTCGGCGCGTAAATGTGCGGAATGCCCCAGGTGTCCCGATAAACAACCGTTTCGCCAGCATCGTCGCCCGTTCCCGGGAGATCGGCCGCCCAGACGGTTAGCCATGGAACCAACATAACGGTAAGTAGGAAAATGAACGCAAGTCTCCCGTGGGATTGCATGAGAAAGTCTCCTTTTACTCAAAAACCGACAATATGGGTGAAGATTCAGACATATTCCCGTAAGAAAAGACGAGCGTCAACGGTAGCATGTGACGGCCCCGGTATCCAAGAGGAATTTGCCACCGAATCGGTGCGGGTTTGACGCAATACCTTGCGCTCGTTAGTATTATGACCGGGCGGTTGCGGTCGGCGCATGAAGAGGGGTCGTGTGAATGGTCTTGAACTTCGAAGAGAGTTCAGGTCGATTCGGAATTGGGGGACGACGTTTTGCGCCTGGTGAAGTGCTATCTTCCCGTAGGTATGTGCCTTGTTGGACTGGTCGGATTCGCCGCCCGGGCCGATGAACGCTACGTATTCCGGCCCTGCGGTACGCCGCTGCCCATTTCCGACGACCGAATCATGGATCTGTACGAGTCGCCGGACGGCCATCTCTGGGTCGCGGTATGGGGCCGGGGCGTGTGCCGGTTGCAGGGAACCGAGTCACGTACCTTCACCGCTGCCAGCGGTTTACCCAGTAACTGGAGCCGGTGCGTCACGCCTGACAATCAGGGACGCATCTGGGTTGGCGGCGCCGACGGTCTTTGTCGAATTGACGGCGACCAAGTGCTCGCCTTCACCTCAAAAGATACGCCCGCAATGCCGTCCAATTCGATTCGTTGCGGGACGCGGCTCGATTCGGGAGCCCTGTGCTTCGGCATGTCCGATGGCGGGGTTCTCTGTGTCGGCCGTAGCCCATTCGTCCCCGCAACGGCCGATACGCCCGCGACAGGTGACCCAGCGCTTGGGGTGGACCCGGATTGGACCTACGTCGGTTATCCGGATATACCGGCCCGCGACGGAGTCGACGACATACTCGAAACGTCCGACGGCAGCATCTGGCTTGCCCTTCACACGGGTGCGGTTCTGCGGTTCAAGGGGGGCCGTTGGCAACGATATGACGACGCATCGGGATTGCCAGTCGGCGTATATTCGCTATACCAGGATTCCGCCGGTAGCGTGTGGGGGGTAGGAGGCGCACAACTGGCAGTTTTCGACGGGGAGAGTTGGGCCGTCCTTGAGGATGCCGCCGAGAACCCTCGAGCGGTGGCCGAATCTTCCGACCATAAACTCGTCGTCGGTACGGAACGCGGTTTGCGAATCCGCACCGATGGCACGTGGAAGACCCTGGATCTGGGTCCGGAAATTGGGACGCCGGCCGTCTGGTGCTTGTTGTTTGGCACGACCGGGACCCCTTGGGTTGGCACGCGCGAAGGTCTGATCCGCGGTTACCGGCCGATTTGGAGAAGGTTCTCCGCCACGGAAGCGGGTGCCCTCATCCGCTCCGCACCACTGTACGCCGATTTGCACACCCCGCCCCTCAGCGCCGATCACGACGGAAACCTGATTACGTTCGAGTCCGGCCGGTGGCGCACGAAAGCGTCCGTCCCGGACGATCGGTTCCGGCCCAAATGGTTTTCTTCGCCGCGCGACGGAGTGCTCTGGGCACTTTGCCCTCATGATGCGCTTTGCATCAACGTGGATTCCGGCGAGATAGTGCGCGCGGTGCCCTTGCCGACTGGCGCCGAGTGCGCCCGAATCAAGTGGGGCCCCGACGGCACCCCGTGGCTATTGGGACGGGACGGCGTCCACGTTCTCGAAAAGAACGGCTGGCGGGCGCTCGATCGGTCTCCCAAGACGCGTGACAGTTGGGCCTTCGACCTATGCGTTTCGAAGGACGGGTCGGTCTTTATCTGTTACGAAACAGCCATTGACCAGTGGCGGGACGGTATCGTTCGCCCCTTTCACTCGACCGACCGGCTTTTTCACGACGGACACTATACGACGGTGCGTTGTTTGCGCGACGGCACGGTTTGGTTCGGCACCTACGGTCGCGGAATTCTCGTGTATGACGGGGCTGGAGTCACGCAGATCACGCGTAACGATGGTCTCTTGAGTGACCACATTTCACAAATCTTCGAAGCGTCGAACGGTGCCATCTGGATTTCCTACCGACGTAAAGGCGTGGCGTCCTGCCGAAACGGGCGGTGGGTCAACTTCAGCCACCGTCACGGCTTGCCCAATGTCGCCGGCACGGCCTTCGGCGAGTATCCCGCAGACACCATTTGGCTGGCGGCAAGCATGGATGAAATCTACCAGTACACGTCAGACAACCAAGGACCGGATACCACGATCACTGCCGCGCCCGATACCATCGCCGCCCGTGGTACGGGCGTGTTTTCGTTCAATGGGGTGGACGCCTGGCAACGCACCCTTCAACGGGATTTGGCCTATACCTGGAGGATCGTTCCGGATGGCGGAACGGAACCGCCCTGGGGACCGATTCAATCGACCACCACTGCCGTGGTCTCCGGTCTTCCCGCCGGCTTATACACGTTTCAGGTGCGCGCGACCGACGAAGACCGGAATGAGGATCGAACGCCCTCCGTCATCCCGGTAACCGTCGAACCGCCCTTCTACGCCAGGGCGGAGTTCGCCGTACCGGTCGGCTTGCTGACCGCGCTGGTCGCCCTATCCCTGGTTTTTCTGTATGTGAAACAGTCACGGTTGCAGGAGTCGGAAAAGAGACTGCGTCACGCGCTCGCACACATCAAGACACTCGGCGGACTGATCCCGATCTGTTCCTCATGCAAACGAATCCGCGACGATAGCGGGTACTGGAATCAGTTGGAATCGTATATCAGAGACCACTCCGAAGCCCAGTTTTCCCATGCCATCTGTCCGGACTGTGCCAAACAGATTTACGGCGTGGACGACCTCATGGACGGTTCGGGATCCGACGATCCGGAGTCGTGATGCTGCACTCGCGCGGTCGCCGACCGCACGATAATCAGTAGACTTCCCTTGCATCCAATCACTGATCTGCTGCGCGCACCTCTAACGTCACGTTTTCCGGGTTGGCACCCAGTCGTTGTTTCGCACCGGCGGGGTTCTGCACGGTAATCGTCCCCGAAACATCGTGCAGGTTCGTGCCGCCCTCGTCGTCGAAGAACGCGATGGCGGGGCGATCCACCATATCGTAGACGTGGCAATCCACGAACTCGACGCCGCCCAAGTTCTCGGTCATGGAATAACGTCGCAGGTGCAGAAACACCGGTACGCGCAAGCCGCTGTAGTCGCGAAATGCGGACACCCACGGTTGCTTCCAATTGCAGTTGACAAAACGCACGAGCGCGCCGTTCGCGGACTTGTCGTACACCTTTACACCTTCCTTGCCCGTGTTCTCCGTCGTGCAATTGATGAATTCGATGGTCCCTTTGGGCCCGTCGTCGCGAATCGCGCCCACGCTGATTCCCGCCCATCCGCGCTGGTTGATGTCGGTGAAGTCTTCGAGCGTCATCCCCGGTGAACCCATCCGCGCGACACAATTCTCGAAGCGGATGGAGACGGGTTCGCTTGCGCTCGTCATGGGTTTCAGGTACACCAGGATCTGGTGACCGCTGTTGTTCTCGAAACGGCAATTCCGAATCACACAGTTCACGAAACGCTGCTCGGGGCCGTCCGGTTCGAGATCGATGCCGGCCTCCGGCGGCGTCCCGCTGGTACCGGAGAATTCGCAGTTTTCAACCAGCAGATTCTGCGCACTGATAACGCTGAGCCCCTGGCGATGATTGTCATGGCTCACGCAGTTGCGGAAGGTGATGTCGTCGCACCAGCCGAGTTCACCGCCCCCATCCACGTAGAAGCCGTCGCCGCCGGTGCTTTCGACGTGCACGCCTTCAACCAGCACATGCTGGCATCCCCGGAACGCCATGCCCATCCGCCACTCCGCCCGTTCGTAGGGAGGGTTCTGGTAATCCTTCTTGCGCATCCGCAGCGTAGCGCCGTAGCCGCGAACGGTGAGGTTCTGTGCGCCGACCGCGGTAAAGAGCGAGTCGCCGCGTCCCTTGAATTCGTCTTTCTTCGCCAGCACCAGCACGCCCGGCTCGAAGGTCAGTTCCAAGTTGCTGCGCAGCGTGATGGGACGAACGATCCACGGAGCGCCCATGTACGGAATCGTGACCGTCTTCGCGCCGGAATCAATCGCCGCCTGGATCGCGTCCGTCGCATCCTCCTTATCAAAACCCCACCACGCAGCATTGGCGTCGCTGCGCGACCCTGCCGTCACTTCATTGATCGCGGTTGGGTTGGGGGCGTTGGACGGCGCCGGTTCGTCCGACCAAACCGGCGACAATGTCCCGGCGAGGAGGGCACTGAAGATTATCAACGCGTGGGTATGAATTCGCATGGTCTACCTCCAAAGGGACTGAAAGTGGAAGCGGTAGTATGGCGCTTTTCAGCGGCTCATGCCAAGTTCAACCCGGTTCCAAAGCGAGCCAACGGCTTAGGTTTCTACGCCGCAACGCCACCTTCGCGACAACTTCTGGCCGAAGCTGCTGTACCAGGATCGGCCAAAGGCGAGCATGACCAATGCAAATGCGACGGAAATCGCCGTCTGCATGATCAGGGTCCATATGCCGGGATTCGCCGGACCGGTCATCGCCTGTCGTCCGGATGTAGTCATGAAAAAGGCCATCGAGATAAACCCGCTGAATACGCCGGAGAGAATGTAGACGCCGAACAGGGCGAGCATTGCTTTGAACGTCAGCATCGCGGGATTGCCTCGCCACGTCGAAGCCACGCACCCGAGACTGGCATACGCGTAGAGACTCACCCAGGTGCCGACTAACGAGATGATTAAACATGCTGCTGCGATTCCCAAGTCAAACGGAGTCAATTCATGCGCCAGAAATAGTCCATACATCACGATATATGACCAAACATTGGCCGCGATCATCGCCGGGAGGAAGAGTAAGCTCCGTCGCAAGTGGGTGCGATGGATGCCGCGCGCCAAGTGGTGACCGGCGGCCTCCGTCAGATAGAGGAGATCGGCCCCGCCGTTTTGGCGAACGGCGGTGATGCAGGAAGCGGCGTCGTACACAATCAACATTACAACAAGGAGTGCGCCGAACCCTCCGGGAACGACCATGAGAATAACCGTGAGCAGAACGACCAGCGGCCACCACGGCCAGCGGTACAGGGCGCCGCCCACGCCGGCCGCATTCGCCGCATACAGCCGGTCCACAGGGTTCAATCGCAGATACCGTATTCCGTCCAGCCACGAACTGTACCGCGGCCGTCCGCGTGCAGAGCGCCGGCGTACTCCCGCGTCGTCGGTCATTCGGGGCAATCGGACCCAAACCAGGGACACGGCAAGGAGGGTTGGAACCAGCGAATACAGTCCGTTGCGCCACACCGCGCCGAACGCTAAGTCCGGATACGCGGTGTGAATCAGCAGGGTCAAACCACTTGCAGTGCCGAACCCAGCCGATTCCAAAACGACTGTATCGATAGAGGAAGCGAGAATAAGCCAGGCCACTACCATTCCCACTGTCATGAAGAATGCATCAATTGCCCGCCACGCCAGGGTCGAGCACAGCAGGCCCAGTGCGGTCGTGACCATGCACAGGAATGCCGTCGAGATCTGCTGGCTGATCAGCATTTTGAGAGTCAGTCCGCCAAGAAATGACGCAATGGCCTGAAGCGGCAGGCAACCCAACGCGAGCAGCTCGACTTGAAGAAAGATGGTGGCCCCTTTCGCGATCACCAGATCGCCGCCCCGGATATTTGTGAGGAGGAGAATGCCGAGGGACCGTTCCTGCTTCTCTGTGGCGATGACGCCCGAGGCAAATAGCGGCGCCAATACACAACCCACAAAGACCAGATAGGCGAGCACCGTCTTCGACACAAAGGAGCCCGCGAAGTTGGCCATCTCATTGGCCGACGCGCCCCCGATAGTCATGAAGAACCAAACAAGAAGCAACACCGCCGCGCACAGCCCCGGTGCGACAAACCTCAAGCCATGCGTGCTCTTGCGTCGCGCGGTGCGATTCAGTTCAAGTTGTGCCAGGGGGAGCTGCATTTCACTCGCCCATCCGAGGTGTAAGTTCATTTCCCGGTAACGCCGGCGGGCCAGCGGGTGCCGGTTGTGTTGCACGAAGTTCGACGTCTGTAAGCCGGAGGAATGCGTCCTCCAAAAGAATCTCTTCCTCCTTGATGGTGAGCACGCCAAAACCGGACTCGACGAGTTTTGCGGCCACGAAACTGAAGTCCTCCACGTCATCCGAAAGTTCGACGGAGATGTGCGAGTCCAGGATCTCCGCGTTACGGACGCCGCCCAAGCTTGTCAGTAGCTCACAGGCGGCATCCGTCCGATCGATAAGCCGGATTTCGAGCCGATGAGCGGTTCGGGCCTGTTTCAGGGCTTGGTCGATGGTGCCGAAGTAAAGCAGTCTCCCGCGATCGATGATACAGATGCTGTTGCAGAGGTGGCGCAATTCGGACAGGATGTGCGATGAAATGAGGATCGTTTTCCCCATCTGACCCAGCGTCCGGAGCACTTCCAATACCTCGATTCGCGCGCGCGGGTCGAGTCCCGACGCGGGTTCATCGAGGATCAGGACCTGCGGATCGTGAATGAGGCAACGGGCAAGACCCAACCGTTGCTGCATGCCGCGTGATAACCCGTCGATCAAGGTGTCGCGTTTCTCCGTCAACCCGGTCAGCGCGATGCAGTCAGACACGATCCCGGTGCGGCGGTCGGCGGGGATGTTGTAGGCCGCTGCAAAGAATTCCAGGTACTCGGCCACTGCCATATCCCGGTACGCACCGCTGGAATCGGGCATGTACCCGATCAAGGGCCGGACCGCGGCGGGGTTCATGACCACGTCGTAGTCCATCACCCGCGCAATGCCGCTGTCGGGCCGCAACAACGTCGCCAGAATACGCATGGTCGTCGTCTTGCCCGCGCCGTTAGGGCCAAGCAAGCCGCATACGTCGCCCGCATCCACCTTCAACGACAGGTTTGCCAATGCCTGCGTCTGGCCGTATCGCTTGCTGAGATTGGTCACGGAAATCGCGTTCTCCATTACGACTCCTCGTCCGCGTCGAGCGTGCCGAAGGCGACAGTTTGGCGCTCTTGCGCGGGATACGTCACCGCGATGAACCTACAAGGCCCACGTTCGGGCCGCTGTTCTCCGTCGATGGTAAAACCAGAAGGCTGCGGTTCGGTATCTCCCGCCACAAGCATTAAGGCGCCGCGCGACAGGGCGTCTCGCACGTGAAACTCGCGTAAGTCTGCCGAGCGGCCCATGTCTTTCAAATTGCGTGGCAGTTCGGTAAATGACCAGAAATCAACCGGCCAGGATAAGTCGGCTTTCTTATTCGGCTTTTCCATCGGCACGACCGTGTCACCCTGAGGAATGCCTCCGGCGATCTCCCAGATATCGTTCCCGAAAACAAGCCGCGCGAAGGGAAGGGGATACCCCGTCCGGTTTTCGACTCGCACGGCATGGCCACCCGCTTCAACCTTTAGCCGAATGCCATCGTCACCGTTGGGGATGGTGTCGTTTGCGTAGACGACCCGTTCTTGCCATCCGGGAATCCGCTGGGTAAGCACTCCGGAATTGGCATCCAGACTGGGCGCGGAAGAACTGAAGGACGAACTTGCAAATGTCCGTACGGGATACACGGGAGCACCCCCGGCCTGGCCCACCTCGTAGTCGCCCACCATGGGGACAAATACCGATGCAAGATGGAACTGCAACGCGACGCCCTCGTCAGGCACGTACAAGGTGCGTTGCACTGCCGTCACGCTCAGTTCACCGCCAATCCAGGCTTTCGCGCCGAACCAGGCCGCCAGGGTAAATCCAAGGACCATGAGTGGAAAAGTAAGAAATGTCAACCGCGGGGAACCGAGGCGTCGCACGAGCCAGTAGTCGACGGGCCCCACCACGAAGGCATACAGCGCGATGAGCACGATCACCAGCCCCATCCGTAAGCCTGCCTGGCGGCTGGTTTGTACGAGTGAGCTCAAGCTTCGCTTTCGACTTTCGTTATTACTGTAATACGTAGACGTATCCTGTGGAGGCGAGTCCCGTAAGAATGTCAGAATATTCGGCCATAGCGCCGTGCGCTCCGGCCATTTGGTCCATTCCACGCTACTGGGCGGCACGGCGAAGCAGACGACCGAACCCAGCCCGACGTTGCGTCGGATAACCAGGGGGACACCGTTGGACTCGACCAGTACCTCGCCCCGTTCGAACGTCGCCGCGCGCAAAGGGGACTTCTTCGCCGAAGATGTCAAAGCGGATCTGATCCAGACCCTCGGGGCGAAACGGGAGCAATGCCGGCAACGTTCCGCTTAGCAGGCTGTCCGTGCGCTGCGACGCGTCAACTACCAGGATCCCGCCGCGTAAGACCCATTCGTAAATCGCGTCGACCTTGCTTCGCGATAGCGGAGTAGCCGGCGCCGGGCTGAGGAAGAATGCATCGTACATGAGCAGTCCCTCAAATCGATCCGGCAACTGCTCGGGCGTGATCGTGAAATCAACGAAACGGGTGTTGTCCTCCTTGTCTTCCGCTGGCGGTGCGGACGGCGGGATCCGTTCGAAGGAGCCAATAACCGGAATTGCGGACGCGGACGCGTTCAGACTCTCACTGTAGTCCAGTAAGATTTGTCCGCGATCGGTCCGGTACTGGACCCGCACGCGCGTCACCGGTTCGGGGACAGCCGGCACGTACAAAAAGACGGCCTTGCGCGAGTTGGTTGGAAGCTCCAATCGCGTGATGGCTTCTGCGCCGTCCGTGCCCAAGGCTTCGAGTGACGCGACGAGTTCCCCGGTCCGGTCCCGGCCGTCATTTTCCAGAATGACCATGACGGGCGTGATGCTGTCGCTGCGAACGTAGCCGCCCGCACCGGCGAGTACCGTGGCCTTGATCCCCTGTGCGTTGCCTGCCGTCGCGGCGAGGAGCAACGCGCATGCGAACCCTGCTTGTCGCATCATGATCCTCCAGGGATCATGCTAGCGAGGTAGAAATCTCGTGTCAATCGCAGGTCCGTGTGTCCGTGAAGCCTTACTCGGAAACAAACGCCGGGCAGAGGGTCTGAATCTGTTCGATGTCGAATTGATGGAGCAGACCGAAGGTGAACAACGTCGGCGCGGCGTCGTACTGGATTCCGTCGGCGAGGGTCTGCTTCAACGTTGTCAGCCCACCGGAAACACGCAGCGTGTCGATACCATCAGGCTGTAAGGAGCCGGCCACCAGGGCAGCCAGACTCGTTTGGCGTCCCGTCGCATGCACGTACAGCGGCACATCGCCATATTCCTTCTTGGTCGCGCGAACGATCGCCGTTAATTGTTTCACCTGCTCCCCAAGCAAGCGGGCACCCGTAGCGTCGACCAACATCGCACTCTGAGACGGACGGCTCCCCGACGGCGCGCATTCTCCGTCGTACAGCAGATCGACGGCGATGACGCGCCGGCCTTGGTCCAGCAACGGCGCGGCGTCTTCCGCAAGCGTTGCCTTACCCTTATCGGCCAACAGGACGGTCGTGCTCTTTGCCACGGGGTCTTCCGGTTCGAGGAGGATAAAGGGAACGGACCACGGTCCGGCCGTGAAGACGCCGCGCGCACGTGCAATTCCCTCGCTGGTCTGTTCGTCACGGACGTTCACCTGGCAATCCGTGGGTTCCCAGTGAACGATCTCGGCGAGCAGGTTGCGTTTGGTCTCCGGGTCATCCGGAAGCGCTTCCGGCAAGCTTTCCATCTGCTTCGTTGCGAGCGAGTGAAACGTCTCATTGCCGTCCGGGACGCCGACCGTCAATTCTTCCGCCGTACGAATCTCGCCGTCGTGGGGCGGTTCTTCGTCCGGCCAACCGAGGTTCCATTGTTCGCTGAGAAAGCGGTAAAGCGCGAGTCGGTTGTCCAAGTCGTAGTTGTGCGTGCCCGGCTCGAGATTCTCGTGCATTTGAAACCGTGACGTCGCATCAAACAATGCGTAGAAGGGCAGGATGGGATCGTACACGCTGGGCCAGGCCCGATCCGATTGGAAGCAGCAGTCGTCTTTCACATTGTAAATCAGCATCGCCGGACGCGGCGCGAGCATGGCGGTCAACTGCGTGTAATCGGCAAACGTCAGCAGGTCCACCGGGATCTGCTCCAAATCGCCGATGTCCTGGGGAAATTCCGCGCGCACCGCAATCCCGATGTATCCTGCGTTGGGCACGCAGAGTTTAATCCGAGGATCGAGCGAACTCAGCGTGATGGTCTGCCAGCCACCGCCGGAGAGTCCCGTCATGGCCACGCGTTCCGGGTCGGTCGAAGAATAATCGGCCAGCACATCGAGTCCCGCGCTTCATGGCTTGGTAGAAGACAGACAGGCCACTAACGCCGCACACGTCGAGGTATGCGGAATCATTGTGCCGATTGCCGGGATTGGCCAACTCCCCGAAGAACAACCATTCCGGATGTAGGGCCAACACGCCCCGTTTCGCGAGGCTGATGCAGCGGGCCTGCACCATTTCAACGCTCTTGCCGGGAGGACCCACATGGCCGTTCACGCTCAACACCGCCGGGACCTTTCCTTCCACGTGTTCCGGTTCGTAGAGCAGCGCGGGGATCCACATCCCCGGAACCGCTTCGTATCGAAGCTTCCGGATCCGGTATCCCTCGCCCGTATCGATCGTGTCCGCCCATTCCATGTGCACGGGACCCGCATACCACTCGTCCGGAACTCCGCGATACACCAAGCCGCTCAGTATCTTCTTCGCGAAGCGCGTCCCGCGTATGTTCCCAATCCTCGGCAGTTGCCGGGACTTCCAGTGGGGGAACATGGTCGACGACGAAGTCGCGAATCTCCCGGTCGGTGGTACCCTCTTCCAACACTGGTGTCGTGAGCCATTCGGTTATTGCCGTCTGCGCCGAGTCTGACAAGGCGCCCGTCGTTGCAAGCGTTACCAGCAGTACCGTGCCTATCATTCGTCGATTCCTCCTCCTCGTCAAGGCTACCACTATACTGAATCAAGCGCGGGAGCCATAGATCGGCGTGAAACGGACTGGATATGGTAGGATAATGTCCGTTCATCGTAGGGAGTCTTGGTGGAATGATTCGATCCTGGCGAATCGCCGTGCTCGCGGCGGCATTCATTCTTGTCCATTCCTTTGCAGGGGCCGAGTCCGATCCGGCGGAACAGTTGGCGGATTCTCTGGTGCAAGGTGTGCGTGGCATTGAACGTGACGCGAAATCCACTGCCGTGCTGGACAAATTCCTCGATTCGCTCAATTCCCCGCCCGAATCCCGCCGCCGACGCGGAAGCCCTCTTCAAGTCCCAAGTGCATCCACTTCTCGCCGAACACTGTTTCGCGTGCCACGGGCCTGACAAGCAGAAGGGCGGCCTACGTCTGGATACGCCCGTTGCGCTGCGGGACGGTGGCGCGGACGGCCCGGTGATTGTGCCCGGAAACCCCGACGCGAGCCGGCTCGTCCAGGCGATCCAGTACAGCGATGAGAGTCTGCAAATGCCCCCAAAGGGAAAGCTCCCCGACGATGCCATCGCCACATTGACGGAGTGGGTGGCAAAAGGCGCGCCGTGGCCCAACGCGGATGATGACCTCGCCAATCTGGAGAAACTGAAGAGGGATGAAATCGCGCATTCGGACAAGTATTGGGCTTTCCGTCCAGCTTCTCGTCCCGCGGTTCCGGAACTCGACGATGCGGAGTGGGGGACGAACCCCATCGACGCCTTTGTCCTGGACGCACTCCGGAAGAGGAATCTTGATCCGTCGCCGACGGCTGACCGTCGTACGCTGATTCGCCGGGTGTACCTGGATGTGCTGGGGCTGCCGCCGACCCCCGAAGAGGTCGATTCGTTTGTTGCCAGATCCTGATCCCGATGCGTACGCACAACTCGTCGACCGGGTACTCGCCTCGCCCCACTACGGTGAGCGATGGGCGCGTCATTGGCTCGATGTCGCGCGATTCGCCGAGACCAACGGGTTCGAAACCAACACACCGCGGCCCAACGCGTGGCCCTATCGGGACTATGTCATTCAAGCTTTTAACGAGGACAAACCCTACACAGATTTCGTGCGCGAACAGATCGCCGGTGACACGTTGGGCGTGATTCCCGCCACCGGTTTTCTGGTGGGTGGCCCCATGGACCAAGTGAAGAGTCCCGAACGTCGTCCTGACCAAGAACCAACGCGATGGCGAGTTGCATGATATGGTTTCCACCATCGGCGGCGTGTTCCTCGGGCTGACGGTGGGATGCGCCAAGTGCCACGACCACAAATTCGATCCGATTACTCAGCGCGATTATTACCGCATGCGGGCGTTGGTCGCGGGCGTGCAACACGGGGAACAGGAAATCCCGCCTCCGGACTACCCGGAGAAGCTGAAGGAAGCTGAAGCGGCGCGCGCGGATCTGCGCGGTATCGAAACGCGGCTGCTGCGTTTTGTGCCCAAGGCCCGGCTTGATGGTGATGCGGACAATCCTTCGCGGCCCCCGGTGTCTCCGGGAATGAATCTGGATCGATTTGATCCGGTAGAGGCCCGATTTGTCCGGTTCACCATCCTCGAAACCAATTCGAGCGAGCCATGCATCGACGAATTGGAAATCTTTTCCACCGGTCCGGACTCCGTGAACGTTGCCCTGGCAGACCTCGGTGCGAAAGCAACCGCCTCCAGCGAGTATCCCAACAATGCCAAACACAAGATCGTCCATCTGAACGACGGAGAATATGGGAACGACCACAGTTGGATCCCGGCGTCGGGTCCTGTAGCGTGGGCGGAGATTGAGTTCCCGGAGGCCACCACCATCGATCGTATCATGTGGGCACGCGACCGCGACGGGGCTTTCTCGGACCGGCTCGCCACAGAAGTATCGGATCGAAGTTGCGGTCGAACCCGGCCAATGGAATCTGGTCGCCACTTCGGACGATCGGCAAGGGTACAAAGCGGATGCGGACGAGGTGCCCCTGTACTCGTCCGAAGGCATGGGCGAGGCCGCGACCCGCGAATTGAATGGATTGCTCCACAAAGAACGCAAGCTCAAGAAATCAATTAAGCGATTGACCGAGGTCCCAAAAGTATATGCGGGTCGTTTCGAACAACCCGGTCCGACCCATATTCTCCGTCGCGGCGACCCAATGCAGGAAGGGGACGAGGTCGTTCCCGGAACACCCAAGTACGTGGGCATTCCCTGCGACCTCCCCGCAGACCTGCCCGAGCAGGAACGGCGCCGGGCTTTGGCGGATTGGATCGCCAGCCCCGAGAATCCGCTCACCGCGCGGGTCATCGTGAATCGAATCTGGCAGCATCACTTCGGTCATGGCATCGTCGATACGCCCAGCGATTTCGGCGCCATGGGGGCCCGGCCGACTCATCCCGAATTGCTGGATTGGCTCGCGTCGGAACTGGTCGCCCGGGGATGGCGATTGAAAGCCATACATCGCCTGATTCTGTTGTCGAGCACCTACCGGCAGTCCGCGACGCCCCGTCCGGAAGCCATGACGGCGGACGCCGGCACCCGGTTCCTCTGGCGGTTTCCGCCACGCCGCCTTGAAGCGGAACCGATTCGGGATTCCATTTTGTTCGTGAGCGGTAAGCTCGACCTCACCATGGGCGGGCCAGGGTACGACGCCTTCAAACCAGACAACAGTTACGTGCACATTTACGTGCCGAAAGAAGAATTCGAAGCGACCGATTTCCGGCGCATGATCTACCAGTGGAAACCGCGTGTCGAGCAGGACATCACCTTCGGGGTCTTCGACTGTCCCGACGCGACCCAGTCAACACCGAAACGGGTGAGCAGCACGTCGCCCTTGCAAGCCCTGAGTTTGCTCAACAGCCCGTTTATGAACCGGCAAGCCACCGTGTTTGCACGACGGCTGGAAGACGAATCCGGCGCCGATTGCCACGAACAGGTTCGACGGGCATTTCTGCTGGCTTTCGGCCGACCGCCGGACGACGAGGAATCGCGCGTGTCGGAAGCGTTTGTGCGCGACGAAGGCCTTGAGTTGTTCTGTCGCGCCTTGTACAACGCAAACGAATTCATTTATCTGAATTAGTTTCTAGTATGGACCTTGGAGATTGTTGCATGGAGCCTTTGTCGCACCACGGCCGGTACCTGTTAGACCGCCGTTCGTTTCTACAGTACGCGGGCACAGGGCTCAGCAGCATCGCGTTGGCCGCACTGCTGGGCGGTCAGAAGGCACTGGCGGAAGGGGAGGGGCCCATCCGGCCGCAAATCGACTCCGCTGCACCCATGGCGCCGCGTCCACCCCATTACCAGCCGCGCGCGACGAAAGTGCTGATGATCTTCTGTTCCGGCGCGGTGAGTCACGTCGATAGTTGGGACTACAAGCCAGAACTCATCAAGCGCGACGGCCAGCCCATGCCGGGTGGCGATGCCCTCATCACGTTCCAGGGCGAGCAGGGTAATCTGACAAAAGCCGCTGTGGAATTTCAAGCAACGGGGCGAAAGCGGGAAGTACGCGTCCGATCTGTTGCCCCACATGGCCGAACTGGTCGACGACTTTTGCTTCATTCATTCCATGACCGCTCGCAGCAACACCCACGGTCCGGCGGAGAGCCAGATGAACACCGGCTTCACCCTCGACGGATTTCCCAGCATGGGATCCTGGGTGTCCTATGCGCTCGGCGCCGAGGCCGACGACTTGCCCGCGTACGTGGCCATTCCCGATCCGCGCGGCGTGCCCCAGATGGGTCCCAACAGTTGGTCGGCGGGATTTCTACCGGCCGTGTTCCAAGGCGTGCCGTTCGGCGCCGACAAACCCATTCCCCATCTCGCCACGCCGGATTCCATCAGCAAAAATGCCGAGCATGCAACGCAGGACTTCTTAAAGTTCCTGAACGAGAAGCATCTTGAAAAATTTCCAGGCGACACGGAACTCAGCGCGCGGATCTCCAGTTACGAATTGGCAGCGCGAATGCAGCTGCGCGCCGCCGAAGTGAGCGATTTCTCCCGGGAATCCGCCGCGACACGGCAAATGTACTGCGTTGACGACGCGAACGACGTGAAAGCGGGTTTCGGCCGGAATTGCCTGTTAGCGCGCCGCCTCCTGGAGCGTGGGGTGCGTTTCGTGCAGCTTTTCAATGGCGCATACGCCATGGGCGAAGGTGTCGGCAACTGGGATGGGCACAAGGTGCTTCGCGAGCAGTACAGCGTCCATGCGCCGATTCTTGACGAACCCTGCGCGGCCCTGCTGAAGGATTTGAAAGCCCGGGGACTTCTGGATGACACGCTGGTCGTGTGGGCCACCGAGTTTGGTCGCATGCCCACGTTCCAGAAGGGCGCCAGCGGCCGCGACCACAATCCCAAAGGTTTTACCGCGTTCCTGGCCGGGGCCGGCGTCAAGCGCGCGCTTCAGCTACGGCGCCACCGATGAATTCGGCTACAAGGCCGTGGAGAACGTGACGACCATCTACGACCTGCACGCCACGATCCTGCATCTCCTCGGCCTGAACCACAAGCGGCTAACCTTCTACCACAACGGCATCGAGCGGCGCCTCACCGACGTGCACGGGGAAATTATCCATCCGATTTTGGCATGAAGTCGTGACAATGTATGCTCGCCTTCGCTAGATTACTCTTCAAAGCCAACCAGGGAGTAGTCACCCATGACCCATTCATTTCGCATGCCCGTTGCCCTTGCAGCCTTGGCTGCCATGACCGGTGCGTCGTCCGCATCCGCACTGCAGATCGCCAGCTTCTCCACCGAGGTCACGTGTCCCATGGGCCATGCGCTGATGGGCGGTGGAATCATGCCGGCCAAATCGGTAGTCGACCCATTGTACGCGAACGGTCTGGTGCTTCTCGGCGCGGGCGATCCTATCGTCATTATTGTGATGGACTGGTGCGAAATCCGAAACGACGCCTACGACTACTTTCGCGACCAAGTCGCTGAAGCGGCGGGTACGATACGCGAGCGGGTGCTGCTATCGTGCGTGCACCAACACGACACGCCAATTCCGGATTTCACCGCGCAGCGCCTCCTCGACGACCATGGACTGACCAAGGCCTTGTGCGACGTGGCGTATGTGAAGGCGAGCATCGAGAACGTGTGCGACGCGTTGCGCGAGTCTCTCGCTGAACCGCGCACGATTACTCACTACGGTATCGGTCAGGCCAAGGTCGAAGGCGTCGCGTCGAATCGTCGCGTCGTGGCCGAAGACGGTTCGGTTTCATTTCCACGAAACAGTTCGACCCCGGACGCTACAATCCGCGAAGCACCCATCGGCGCTCACGATCCCTATCTCAAAACGTTGAGTTTCTGGGACGGCGAACAAGCCGTCGCGGCGCTGCATTTCTACGCCGTGCATCCCATGAGTTACTACGGCAAGGGCGGCGTCTCCGCGGACTTCGTCGGGATGGCCCGCCGCCGCCGGCAGAACGACGACCCCAATATCCATCAGTTCTATATCTCCGGATGCAGCGGCGATGTGACCGCGGGCAAATACAACGATGGGGCTCCCGAAAATCGGCCGGTACTGGCGGACAGAATCTATCAGGCCATGGTCGCCGCGTGGGACGCCACGCAAAGGTATCCAATTCAGGACGTGACGTTTCGCGTCGCCAAACTGTCGCTCGAACCGAAAAGCACGGAAGGGTTCACCGAAGCGGATATGAAAGCCATCCTGGCCGACCAGAACCAGGGTACGTTTCAACGCATTCTCGCGGCCATGGGGCTCAGTTGGCGCATGCGCCTCGACCAGCCCATCGATGTGCCCGCTATCGATTTTGGGAAGGCGCAATACCTCTTGATGCCAGCGGAGTCCTTCGTGCAGTACCAACTTATGGCCCAGGAGTTGGCGCCGGACCAGTTTATCGTTACCGCAGGCTACGGCGAATGCGCGCCGGGCTATATCCCCACGACGCAGACCACGGCCGAAGGATTCAATGACGAGCACTCGTGGTGCTGGGTCGCCCCCGGCGCGGAAGAACGCATGCGCGCCGCCATGGCGGAAGCATTGGGAGTGAAATACTAGGCTCAACCCCTTCCAAGAGACTTCAGTGGTTGCATCGCAAAAAGTAGGGGCGGCACGCCATCAGGCGTGCCGCCCCCTTTGATCGATTTGTACGCTACATTGCCATGAAGCCGCCGTCGACGATCATCTCCGAGCCGGTCATCCAACTGGATTCATCGGATGCGAGGAAGAGCGCCGCGTTGGCGATGTCGCGGGCGCTGCCGAGCCGGCGAAGGGGAATCTCACCCGCGATGGCTTTCCGCTTGTCGTCGTTGAGGTACGGGGCCTGGAGCGGGGTGTCGATGAACCCCGGATGGATGACGTTGCAGCGAATCTGTTCGGCCGCGAACTGAATCGCCAGCGATTTGCAGAGGGAGATCATCGCGCCCTTCG
The DNA here is from genome assembly GCA_963745075.1 of Candidatus Hydrogenedentota bacterium. Taxonomy (GTDB): domain Bacteria; phylum Hydrogenedentota; class Hydrogenedentia; order Hydrogenedentales; family SLHB01; genus JAHDWY01. The sequence goes on from CAVUWV010000015.1 coordinate 40,258, forward strand.
CGCAGGTGTAGGAATCCTGCGCGAGCGTGAACCCGGCCAGCGCGGAAATAGAACCCACCAGGATGATGGAGCCGCCGCCCGCTTTCTTCACCGCGGGAATGCCGTGCTTCGTCAGGAAAAACGGCCCTTTCAGGTTGATCGCCTGGACCAGGTCCCAATTCTCTTCCGTGGTGTCGACGACTGACTTGTCACGGTCCTTCCACAACACCCCCGCGTTGGAATACAGAATGTGCAACGCGCCGAACGCCTTCACGCCTTCGTCGATGGCCTTCTTCACGTCGGCTTCCTTGCTCACGTCGCCTTGAACGAACAGCGCCTTGCTTCCCGCTGCTTCGACCTGTTTCACCGTTTCCTGCCCGGCTTCGGCGTTCAGGTCGAACACAACAACTTTCGCACCTTCCTGGGCAAACAGCACCGCCGCTTCGCGGCCCATGCCCAGTCCCGCGCCGGTGATAATCGCTACTTTGTCTTTCAGTCTCATGGTACTTCTACTCCTGATGGATGTACCGGCGGGGACTGCCGGGTGTGCAACCCTACGCACGTGATTGAAATACTAGATCAACTCAAAATACCGGCGTCGTTCCCAGTCTGTGACGTACTTCTCGAACTCGCCAATCTCCCAGCGCGCCACGCCGACGTAATGGTCCACCACGTTGTCGCCAAGCAAAGTCCGGACCGTCTTACTCGCCTCCAGCGCGTCCGTCGCCTGCGTCAAGTTGCGATGTAACGACGGCGGATTTTCGAGTTCGTAAGCGTTGGCCTCGACGAACGGCCCGACAGGCTCCAACTCGTTTTCGATTCCGTACAATCCCGATGCGATCATCGCGGCGTAGATGAGGTGCGCATTCGCGTCGGCGCCCGGAATGCGATTCTCCAAGCGCATGGACTTGCCATGCCCCGCCACCCGGAACGAGGTCGTGCGGTTGTCGCCGCCCCACGTCACGTTGCTCGGCGCGAAGGACAGGTCTTCGATGCGCTTATACGAATTGACGCTTGGCATGTAGAAAAGTTGGAGGTCTTTGCACAGCGTCATCATGCCGCCGAGGAAGTGACGCATCGTCTTCGACATGTGGTGCTCGCCCTTCTCGTCGGGGAAGGCCGGTTTGTCGTCGTTCCAAAGGCTCATGTGAATGTGCGCGCCATTTCCGGAGTGCGTGGAATCCCATTTCGCCATGAACGTCGCCTGAATGTCGTTCAGCGCCGCCATCTCCCGCACGCAGTGCTTGAAAATCACGTGCCGGTCGGCGATCTCCAGCACGTCGCCGTACACGAGATTAATCTCGAACTGCCCGTGCCCCCATTCCGCCTTGTTGCACTCGATGTCCACGTTCGATTCGGCGAGCGCGCGGCGGATGGGACCGATGATCCACTCGTCCATGGATGACCGGAAGATGGAGTAGTCCGAAATATAGCGGGACATGGGTTCGAGGTTTCGATAGTCCTTGGCGCGCGACCCGTCCAGGGTCTCCTTGAACAGAAAGAATTCGATCTCCGGCGCGGCCTTGACGGAAAACCCCATGGCCCTGGCCCGCTCGATCTGTTTGCGCAGCAGCGACCGCGGCGCAATATCGACCGGGTTGCCATCGTGGTCGTAGGTGTCGAAAATCACCAGGGCCGTTTTGTCGAACCAGGCGTACTTGCGCAACGTCGACCAATCGGGCACGCCGGTCATGTCCCCGTAGCCTTTGTGCCAACCGGTGAAGTCGAGACCGGGGATGAGCATCCGCTCGATGTCCCAGCCGAAATTACAGTCGCACGTATGCACGCCGGCATGTAGATCGTTCAAGAAAGCCGTGGCCGTGCAGCGTTTGCCGTAGAGGCGCCCCTGTAAGTCAATGCCCGCCGCAATGACCGTATCGACGGACCCGTCCTTCACCCACTTTTCCAATTCTTTCACGCGTCAACCCTCCGCCCGGCACGACCAAAATCCATCAAAAATTGCCGTGAGTATCGCACACGTGCAATCCGGTGCGCAATCGGCGGCTCGAATCGACGTTTGAAGAAACATCCCCCTTGATCCCCCTTCAAAGGGGGAAACCGCGCAGGCTTCGCCGCGCGCTCGCCCACAAAGACGAGCCAATACTTTCTACCGGCGTTAATCCTCCGAAGGTATAGCTGGAGACGTTTCGAATTCCCCCTTTGAAGGGGGATCAAGGGGGATGTTCTTCGCGTCAGCGGTCAAGAGAAGAACGGATCGTATTCCGCTTCGGCTTCGGGGTTGGGGGTGTTGTCCTCGATCCACTGTTGGAACGCTTCCGGCTCCAGGACATTTAGGAACCCCCGCATCCGGTAGTGACCAAGCCCGCAGAGTTGGGCGCACGCGATTTCGAAGGTCCGGGTTTCGTCGCCTTTCAGTTTGCGGTACTGAGCGGTCGACATGGTGGGAACGAACGAGATGTGCGTGCGCACGCCGGGGATGACGTCCTGTTTTACGCGCATCTCCGGGATGTTGAAACTGTGAATCACATCCTGGGAACTAAGCCACAAAACCACAGGCTTGTTCACCGATACATAGAGCTGGTTCCGCGTGACGATGTCGTCTTTGCCGTAGGGGTCCTCGCGATCCAGTCCGACGGGGTTGAGTTCATCGTCCACGAACGATGCATCCGTGCGCCCGAACACGCCGTCCTTGCCGGCGTAGTGAAAATTCCACGCGAACTGTTGCGCCACCACCCGCACTTGTAAAGCCTCATCCTCGTTCGGGACAGCCACAACATAGCGGGACCAGAACGGTATCGACAGGCCGACGAGCAGGAGTACTTCAATGACGATTACACCCGCTTCAATATAGTAGGTGGCGCGGCTCCGGGCGCCGTCGTGGTTTGCCCGGGGATTTCGGGATTTCCGGAAGCGGAAGAGCACATACACACCGTAGACAAACCAGCCCATAAAAAGGAGCGCCATGAACACGTGCGTGTAGACCAGGAGGCGGTCGATTTGTGCACCGTGCTCCGAGCCCAACACCGGAAGTCCCCACCACTGGCTCACGACAGGTCGGCCTCCATCGGGATGCGCGGTTCCTCGGGCGCTTCGTCCAATGTTGCCGTCGCACCCTTCATGCGCAGCAAAATCCCAACGGTGACCACACTCATGAATCCGACCACCATGCCGGTTACCGCAAGCAGCGTCAGGATTCCCATGTTCATCCCCTGGGTCTGCGGCGAGTCGGCGTCGCCGAAGCACGTGGCGCACCCCCACGCAACCGGGGCGAGTAGACAAGCCGTCGTTACGATCAGGCTCTTCATAGCCAGTGCGTGTCCTTCGTTATTGCAACAAACCGATAGCCGTGGAGGACAAGCGCGCAAAAGACGATCGCGCAACCGATGCCTGCGAATAGATAGCGTGCGCCAGATTCATCCGCATGTTCCAAGGTCCAAACCCCTGTGGCGGCGCAGAACAGGGCAGCCAACACAACAAACACGGTATGTGCCAACTTCAACGACACGGCTTCTCGACCCCTCCCGGTTCAAACAAAATAGATTAGAACGAACGTCACAACGGACATGAGACCCAGAAACTGCCAGTACAGCCCCAAACATTCCAGCCGATTGACATACTGCCGACGGTCCCGCAGCACGAGACCTCTGCCCAGTGTCGCCAGGTAAAACGCAACCAGAACGCCTGCAACGATGTGAAACCGAAGGAGGCCAGTCAACAGGTAATACATGCCGTAGAAGGTGCTTGTCGCCGCAACGACGCCGCCTGAACCCACGATGCGGTGTTCTATGGCGATCAACAGGATAGATCCGGCACCAAGCGCTATGGATACCCACAACCAAATCACTTCCCGGTTCTTGGAAGCGCGAACCCAGGCGTTCGCGCCCGCGATTGCCAGCAGGATCACGCAGAGCACGTTCGCCGCACCAATTCCGGTAGGCAAGACCGCGCTGCCCTTTGGCCATTCCGTCGCCGCCGTTCGGAGAAAGACGTAGCTCGAGAACAGCGCGCCGAAAAACATGGTTTCCGCCGCCAGGAAAAGCCACGTACCGACTTTGGCGTTATAGAGCCCCGTATCCGGGCGCGGTTCGCTGGTGTAAGGCACCGCGCTCATGCTTCCTCCGGCTGCCACTGCGGCGTGAAGTCTTCGGCCTGCCCGGGAACGCTGTATTCGTTGGGTCCGCGATAGGCCTTCACCGGCTGGTCGAAATTTCCTGCGAATCGCGGCGGTGAGGACGTCTGCCATTCCAGCGTCGTGGCGTCCCACGGGTTCGCCGCAATCTTCGGGCCCCACTTGAGGCTGTAGAAGAAATTGATGATGAACGGAATCTGTACAACCGCCAGCGCAAAGGCCGAATGGGTAGCGACCTTGTTGAGAAAGAAGATCTCCTGTCCGAAACCGTACGTGGCGCCGCCATCGTACAACCGCCGCGACACGCCACCCAAGCCCTGCAGCAACATCGGAATGAAGATCGCGTTCATGAACAGCAGCGACGGCCAGAAATGTACCTTGCCCAAGAAATCGTTCATCTTTCGGCCGGTCACTTTCGGGAACCAGTAGTAGATGCCGGCGAAGATGGCGAACAATGTGCCGGGCGCGACGATGTAATGAAAGTGGCCGATAACGTAGTACGTATCGTGCAGTTCGATGTTGGTCGCCGACAAGGCCAAGGGCAATCCCGTGAGCCCGCCGATGCCGAACATGGGTAAAAACGCGAGGGCAAAAAGCATCGGCACCGTAAACCGGATCGACCCGCCCCAAAGGGATACCAGCAACGACGTTGCAAGAATGATGGACGGGATCGAGATGATCAGCGTCGTAGCTTGGAAGAAGGTGCTGATGGTCGTGCCCATGCCGGTAAGGAACATGTGGTGCGCCCACACGATCATGGACATAAAACCCATGAACACCGCCGCGCCAACCATGCCCTTATACCCCCAAAGCGGTTTGCGCGTATTGTTCGCGATGATCTCCGCGATGATGCCGAAGGCAGGAAGGATCAGGACATACACTTCCGGATGAGCGAGAAACCAGAACAGATGCTGCCACAGCAGCGCGCTTCCGCCTCCGCTCACTTCCAGGGGCTTGCCGGAAACGATGAGCCCCGACGGCAGGAAGAAGCTCGTGCCTTTCAGCCGATCCATGAGCTGCAAGGCCGCCGCCGCCGCAAGCGGGGGAAAGGCCAAGAGCAGGAGATACGCCGTCACCAACTGTCCCCACACAAAGAACGGCAAGCGCATCAGCGTGAGACCTTCCGTGCGAAGCTGGACGACCGTTGTGATGATATTAATCGCCAGGAACAGCGAGGACAGATACACGAGCGCGATCCCGATAAGCCAGGCAGTCTGACCGCTCAACTCGATCGTCGAGAGGGGCGGATAGCCGGTCCAGCCGGAATTGGCGGGACCCTGCGCCGTGAAGAAACTCGCGCCGATAACGATGATTCCGCCGAGGTAGCAGAGATACCCCGCGCGGCTCAGCCGGGGAAAGGCCAGGTTCGGCGCGCCGACCATGAGCGGGACCAGGTAGGTGCCGAACCCGCCGACCAGCAACGGTACGACGGCGAGAAACACCATGAAGGTGCCGTGCATGGCGCCGAGTTGGTTGTAGAAATTCGGCAGCATTACGCCGCCGGGCATGCGCAGGTCGTTGTCGCCAAAGAATCGGCCGAGAAGCGGCACGGGTTGTCCCGGATACGCCAACTGCCACCGCATGAGGAGCACGAAACAGAAGGCGACAAACAGCATCACCAGCGCCGTAAGGCCGTACTGAATGCCGATCACCTTATGGTCGCAGGAAATGACGCGCCGGAACCAGCCGGCCTGCGGCCGTTCCGAATCGATACTGCTGTTCGTCATGGGTACCCCTGAGCGTAGCGATCAAAACGAGCGAGAAGGGAGAATCCACCAGGAAAGCGGCAATAGTAAAACGATTCCCTGTCCGTGGATCAAATTCACGGCAAAATCGAAAGAAAAGGCGGAGGACGACAGAACGGCCATCGTCCTCCGCGCTAAGAGATGAATTCTTATTTGCGTTTCGGACGCTCGAACGTGAAGTCCTGCTTGACCGGAGCGCCCTCGCTAACAGTCACCATCGCGGTCTGGGCGGGCAACCGCTCGTGCCACGCGGTGATTTCGTATTCGCCCGGCTCCAATCCGTCAATCGTGTAGACGCCGTCCTTTTGCGTGATGTCGTAGAAGGGATTGTCCAGCACCGCACAGTAAGCGTGCATCCAGCGATGAATGTCGCACTTGATCTCGAAAGGTTTCTCGGCCTTCGGCAGCTTGACCTCGATCTCCTTCAACGAGGGCGGCATGGCCCGGTTGAACGGCGTATTGTCCTCCGGCATGCCGTGGACGTTATGCATGATGCCGTCCGGATTGAGGATCTTCAGGGTCTGGTCCGGGTGTAAGACAAACACCCGCGGTTTGTACTGACATCCCTCCTGGGTCAGGATCACCGGCTCGCTCGGGGCCGGGTACTCCTTGTCCGGAAGCCCCTTCGTGACGCGCACCAGGATATTCCCCATCGTCTGGCCTTCGCCCAGGACGAGGACTTCATTCACAGGGGGATTGTCTTTGTGCATGGCCGCGCAGGCCGGGTCCGACGACACGTCGATGGGCGGCAGTTTGGGCACCTCGCCCGAGTATTTCACCACGCCGGTGACGCTGCCCGCCATTGCACTCATCGAAAGAATCAACGCCGCACACGCGACGATACCGGGAATACGGATTGTGCTTGCGTTCATGACCGATTGATACTCCTTACACCTGGAACAACTACTTCGGGTACGCCTTGCAGTGCGCATAGCGGAAAACCCTAGCAAATGTGGCCACGCCGGTCAAACGGACGGAGCGGAATGATTGGTGCAAGCGTTGGACATCCAAAACGGGGATGGTATTCAACTGCCCTCTTGGCATCTCAACATAACAGTGGTACGATGAAGCCGGTGAGCGTCGCTGAATTCCGTTTCGTGGGCTATTCCGCACCTGCGGTGCCTTGGAAGGAGTTTTTCATCATGGCAAGCGAACCTGGAGAAGCCAGTAAATCCCGGAGGTACTGGATCAGTAATTGGTCGGGGGTATTCCCATATTTCATATCAATATTCCTTGTGTTGGTGTTCGCCTCCTGCGATACGATCAATGCTCACCGGATCATTGTAGAACGTCAGAAGGTGCAAGATACGTTCGAGCCGATCCCGGATACACTGTTGGTGACCGTGCGAACCACTTTGGAGACTTTCGGCCTAACGCAGACCAGCGTCAGCGATGTGCGGGAAGAGTGGCGTTGGAGGGAACCGGACAATCCTCCGGGCCTTTGGGTAAACATTCAACAAATCAATTCATCCTTCGAAATTGGATTGTCCCAGGATCTATTCGGTCCAATTGGTCCGACTGAGAAGTATCAGAGGGTCAAGACCGCACTTATCGACGCGGTGGAATCGGTAGTAGGCAAGAATCAGGTGCGAGTCAAGAAAGGTTACTAAACGCGCTCGACCCTTTGGCCTCACCGACTACCATCCAGTATAGTCCTCGTAAACGAATCTAAACGGGGAGTAGTAACTGATGCGTTTTGTCCTTGTTGTCCTTGTCGGTCTCTTGGTTCCTCTTGCGGCCTTGGCCGATCCTGCGGAGTCCATTCCAGAGACGGACAAGCGCTGGCTGGTCTATCCCGACGGTATGCCCGAAGAGGCGAACGCCCTCCGCTTCACGATCGACGCGTGCAGCGAGGCCCTTGCCCAACGCACGGACCCAGCATCAAAGGAGGAATGGGACGCCCGCGCATCGCACGTGCGCACGGCTCTCGCCCAGGGATTGGGACTCGACCCCATGCCGGAGCGGACTCCTCTGAACGCGCGGGTCACCGGCACGGCAGATCGCGAACTGTACACCATTGAAAATGTGGTCTTCGAGAGCCGTCCGAACTTCTACGTGACCGCGAACGTCTACATTCCCAAGAACGTGACGTTGCCCGCGTCCGCCATTGTCATTGTGGCCGGACACGACATGGACAACGGCAAGAATTGTCCGACCTACCAGATGGCGCATCTCGGTCTCGTGCGCCAGGGATTCATCGTCATGGCCCACGACCCCATCGGTCAGGGCGAGCGGAAGCTACCCGGCTTCGGCCACGAACTGGGCTACGGCTCGCTGCTTGTGGGGCAGACCAACGAAGGCTACATCGTGTGGGACACGATCCGCGCCATCGACTACCTCACCAGCCGTGACGATGTCGATGCCAGCAGTATTGGGCTTTGCGGGAATTCCGGCGGCGGGGAAAACACCTTCTACACGATGCCCTTCGACGATCGCATCCGGGTGGGCGGCTCCTTCTCGTTTGTCTGCTCCTACGAGGAGTGGCTGAAACACGGCGGCAATCACTGCATCTGCAACCATTTACCAGGGATCGTGCACGAGATGGAGGAATTCGAAATCATCGGACTTAACGCACCGCGCCCGTTCATGTTCGGCAACGGCGCCAAGGACACGATTTTCCCCATCGCGGGAGTGCGCGAAACCTACGAGCGCATACAGAATCTCTACAGCCTCGTCGCGACCAAAGATCGCGTTCGCAGCGTGGAGGCGGACGAACCGCACGGCTGGTCGCAGCCCCTGCGCGAGGCCTGTTATGGCTGGATGAATCTCTGGCTGCGCGATGAAGGCAACGGAGATCCGGTGCCGGAACCCAAATACGAAAGCGAAGACCCGAAGATCAACGACCTCCTCTGCCTCGACGGCGGGACGATGCCCGAAGGCTACGAAACAGTCGTGACGCTGAACCAGAAGCTTGCAGATGTGCTGCGTGCAAGATACGCGACGCCTCCCGATTCAAAGGAAGCATGGGAAGCACTTGCTCCAAAGTGGCGCGAAGAGGTGTGGTCCGTCCTGGGTGGGCGGCCCGACCCGTTCACGCCCACAGCCCGCGTCGTCAATGCGTTCGAGTCGGACGGTCTGCACGTCGAAGTGCTCGCCATCACCACGGAACCGGGGATGGAAGTCGGCGCGGTCTTCACGCGTCAGGTTGGCGCGAATGGCCCGACGCCCGCTACCGTCTTCATCGGTGGGCACGACGACAAACGCACGGCCATCCTCGAAGGTTACGCCGCGGACACCGTGAAGAGCGGCAACGCCGTATTGGTGCTCGACCCGCGCGCCACCGGCGAGGCCACGTGGCACGATAACCACATCACAAGCACCGCCATCTGCCTGGGCCGGCCCATCTTTGCGCAGCAAGTCTGGGATGTCCTCCAGGCCGGTCGCTATCTCGCGGCGCGGGATGACATCATCGACGACGCCGTCATGTGCCACGGCGTCGACACCGGCGGCGTCATGGCCGTATACGCTGCGGCGCTCGACAATGTCTTCGCCGGAGTTTACGCCGCGGACGTGCTCGCCAGTTATCGATACTTCATCGAAGATGAACAACCCCAGTCGATCACGCTCTGCGTCCCGAGCATCCTGAAGACCATCGACATCCCGCAACTCGTCGCCCTCGCCGCACCGACACCGATACAGATCGACAACCCAGACGGGTATGGCAAACGGCCACTGGACGCCGCCGCCCTTGGCAAGGAATTCACTTTCGCGACAACGACGTATGCGTTGATGGGCGTTCAGGATAACATTCAACTCGGATCGTGACGTCCGAGGTTTCCGCAGTGCCATTGTGGCCCAATCTTCGAATTGCCACCGATGAGCAAGTGTCCTGAACGGCGCTATCACGCTGAAAGATGTAGCGCAGGCGTCTCGCCTGCAAGATTCGGCGGTCCAAACAAATCACGATGGATGCGAGACGCCTGCGCTACATTCTCGACTCGTGTTGAAGGCCACCGCCTTGCACGTGCGTAGCGTACGTGGTAGGCTCCCCCCTTTAACGCCTCGAGCTGCAAGAGGCGCCTGGTCGGTCGCGGTACACGCCGCAGTTACTCACGAATAACGCAAGAGGTGGTTTGATCTATGTACTTGACGAACATCCGTTTGTCGCGCAACGCCGTGCTCGCGGTATGCCTCTGCGTTGCGCCGGTATTTGCGGTCGCGCAGGACGCGACGGCTGAAAAGGACAGTGTTGATCGCGATTACAGCGAGGAACTTCCCCGCATCCCGCCGACGGAACCCCAGGACGCCTTATCGACCTTCAAGGTCCGTCCCGGCTTTCAGATGGAGTTGGTAGCGGCGGAGCCGCTTGTGCGCGATCCCATTGCCATGGCCTTTGACGAGCAGGGTCGTCTGTTTGTCGTCGAGATGCGCGGCTACTCCGAAGAGCGGGACGAAAACATCGGCGAAATCCGCATGCTGGAGGACATGGACGGCGACGGCATCTACGACAAGGCTTCGACCTACGTCGGTGGCCTGGCATGGCCGACGGCCGTAGCCTGCTACGACGGCGGCGTGTTCGTAGGCGTTCCGCCGGACATCCTCTACTGCAAAGACACGGACGGCGACGGCCAGGCGGACACCAAGGAAGTTGTCTTCACCGGTTTCAACCTCACCAACGTCCAAGGTCTGTTAAACACTTTTCTCTGGGGCCTCGACGCGCGCATTCACGGCGCTACCAGCAGCTCCGGCGCGGATGTTCGCCCGGCCGATGACCTGTCCCGCTTGCCCATCTCGCTCCGCGGCCGCGATTTCAGCTTCGACCCGAAGACACGGGATTTTCGCCCGGAAAGCGGCGGCGGCCAGCACGGCATGAGCTTCAACGACTGGGGCCGGAAGTTCGTCTGCTCCAACAGCGACCATATCCAGCTCGTCATGTTTGACGACGCCTACATCGATCGCAACCCCTATCTCGCCGCTCCGGGTCCGCGCGTCAGCATCGCCGTGGACGGGCCGGCGGCGGACGTATTCCGCATCAGCCCCGTCGAGCCGTGGCGCATCGTTCGCACGCGACTCCGGGTTAAGGGACTCGTTCCAGGTCCGGTCGAAGGCGGCGGAACAGCTGCGGGCTACTTCACCAGCGCCACGGGCATCACGATCTATCGCGGCGACGCCTGGCCCGAGGAATATCGTGGGAACGCGATCATTGGCGACGTAGGCGGCAACCTCATCCATCGAAAAGTCATCTCGCCCAACGGCGTCGAGCTTTCGGCGCAACGAGCAAAGGGCGAAGAAAAGGTCGAGTTTATCGCGTCCAAAGATATCTGGTTCCGCCCCGTCCAGTTTGCGAACGGCCCCGATGGCAACTTGTACGTGGCCGACATGTACCGCGAAGTCATCGAACATCCGGATAGCCTTCCGCCGGTCATCAAGAAGCACCTGGACCTGAACGCCGGACGTGACCGGGGCCGGATCTACCGGATCGTGCCCACGGATTTTGAACAACCCACCATCCCCAATCTTGGAGCTGCATCTTCGCAGGATCTCGTGAAGCTCCTCGATCATCCCAACGAATGGCATCGCGAAACGGCCGCGCGCCTGCTCTACGAACGCGAGGCAAAGGACGTTGCTCCGGACATCCGTAAGTTGTTTGCCAATTCGACGAGTCCCGCCGGCCGCATCCAAGCCCTGCACACGCTGGCGAATCTCGGTGCATTGGACCCGGATACCATCTCCAAAGGCCTGAAGGACATTGACTCCCACGTGCGCGAACACGCGGTGCAGCTATCGGAGCCGCTTCTCCCGGACAACGGCTCCTTGCGGAATCAGGTCATCGCGTTGGCGACCGATCCGGACCTCCTCGTCCAGTACCAGGTCGCGTTCTCGCTCGGTGAATGCAAGGGCTCGGACCGAAACCGGGCACTGGCTGGCATCGCGAGGCAACACAGCGACGATCGGTGGTTCAAACTGGCGGTGCTGAGTTCGGCTGTCTATGGTTCCGGCGAAGTATTCGCCGCGTTGGCGGATGATGCGGACTATCGCGCCAGCGACGCGGGCCGGTCGTTTCTCGAGGATCTCGCGTTGCAGGTCGGCGCGACGGGACTCGAATCCGACGTGGCCCTTGCGCTGCAACGAATCGATGGATTGCCTTCCGGCGAGGACGCGCTGGCCCAGAATGCCGTTCGCGGACTGATCCAGGGTATGAAACAGGCGGGTAAGGGCGGTCAGGCCCAAAGTGTGCTGGCCAAGAGCGAACGGGCCGAAGCATTGCTTGCCCAAATGCTCGCATCGGCACATGACGTGGCGGGCGACACCGATCAAGTCGTCGCCAAGCGCGTCGACGCGATTCAGACCATGGCATTCGACACGTACGAGAACAGCCGAGACTTGCTATTCTCCCTGCTCGACCAACGTCAACCAGTCGAGGTGCAGCGTGCGGCGCTGGCGACTTTGCGGAAATTCGACAATCTCGAAATCGCCAAGGCCATCCTGGATGCGTGGCCAGGAATGACACCACCCCTGCGGGCCCAGGCCGTCGAAGCGCTCTTCTCCCGCGAGCCGTGGCTGGTCGCCATGTTGGACGCCATCGAGGACGGTTCCTTCCGCGCGGCGAACCTGGACTCGGTTCGGGTGCGTTCCCTCTTGGCCTACGACAACGCCGATATTAAGACTCAGGCTCAGGCGGCATTCGCCGATTATGACTTGGGGTCGCGCCAGGATATCGTGGACGCCTATCAAGATGTGTTGAACATGAAAGGCGATCCCGGGCGTGGCAAGGCCGTGTTCACGGAGAACTGCAGTAAGTGCCACCGCTTACAGGGTGTTGGCTTCGAAGTGGGTCCGGACCTCTCGACCGTCGCGCAAGCGGGGCCGGACAAGATTCTGACGAACGTGCTCGATCCCAACCGGGAAGTGAACCCCCAATACGTCAATTACACCATCGATACGACCGATTGGGAATCGCACAGTGGTATCATTGCCTCGGAAACCGCCACGAGCATTACCCTCAAACGGGCCAATGGCGAGACTGACACGGTGTTGCGCGTGAATATTGAGGACATTAAGAGCGATAATCTGACTATCATGCCGGAGGGCTGGGAGCAGACCATCAGCAAACAGGATTTGGCAAACCTGATCGCGTACCTGACGTCGCTCAAATAGGTCCGCGAAGGAGAATGCAGTATGGCACAGCACGGTGCGAGGACGAGCAATTGGCGCGTTAGGACCGTTGTTCATGCCTTGGGTGTTATCGGTCTATGCACGATAACCACCGCATGCTGGCCGCGAACTAAACCGAGTGATACCGCCGACGTAACGAAAGCAGTGCCCGCAGAAGCCACCGTTCCGGCGGTTAATATTGTACCTGTATCACCGATTAATTTTACGGTACGGAGTCAGAATCCGGATTTTCAGAGTGCGATCGGCGAGTTGTCCAACGACTTGGGTCTGCGTTTCTCGCCGATGGACAATCTGCCTGGCGCTTATCAGGCGACGGCCTCGTACTCGAGTGTCGAAGAGAATCTGTTGCAATGGCATCAGGCCGCGCTGAAACACGGAGCCTTTCTGTTTCGGATCGACTGTAATTTCGGGTTCAGCGATCGGCCGGACGTCGTGACGGTGCTGCCCACCACGGACAAGTACGAAGTCCTCCAGGCAGTGGGAACCGACGGTGTGAATTTTGAAGTGGACAATGCCGCGGTCATCGCCTGGTTGCGCACGATGGAAGAGCAGAATCCCTTTACCTTGACCGGTGCGGGGCCGGACTTTGTGGAAGGTTACTTCGTTTCCCCGCCGCAGAACGCGCCGGCCTTAGCGAAGCGGATGTATGAGTTTTGCCCGGACATCGTCGATCAGGGCACCGGTACGGTCGAGGCCCTTGCAAACGAAGTGGCCAAGGGCAAGCTCTACTTGTGGTGGGACTGAAGTTTAGGAACAAACATGGATAGGTCGGTGAAGAACCAGAGCAACCAACATCCAACCCTAACCCGCCGCCGTTTTTTCGGCTCGGCCGCCGCCCTCGCCGCGGCGACCGTTGCCAGAAGTCAGGAAACGCAAGAAACCCCGGCAAAGCCGGGCCCCTTCTTCGACATCCACACGCACCTCGGACAAAAGTGGGGCAACCGTCCTCCAATGGACGCGGAACGGCTCCTCAAGTGGATGGACGATCATAACGTCGCGCAAGCCGCCGTGCTGCCACTCGTTTCGCCGGAGTCCTGGGACCATGTCCTGACGCCTGACTTTGTGCTCAAGCAAACCGAGCCATACCGCGACCGGCTCATTCCCTTCTGCGCCATCGACCCCCGCACCATCAACTTGAACGGTTACAAGGCCAAGCTTGATTTGATGCTTCGTTACAAGGAAGCGGGCGCACGCGGTTTCGGCGAACACAAATGCGGCATTCCGATCAATGATCCGCGCAATCTGGAAATCTTCGCGGGTTGTGCCGAAGCAAGACTCCCCGTGCTTATCCACATCGACAACAACCGCAATATGGACAAACCGGGGCTTCCCGGATTGGCCAAGATGTTGGAACAGATACCGGACGGCATCTTCATCGGTCACGCAAACGGTTGGTGGGCCAATATTTCCGGCGACTGTACGCAGGACGATATGGGCTCGTATCCCGACCGCCCCGTAACGCCCGGCGGCGGAATCGACGCCTTGATGGACCGCTTCCCCAACATCTATGGCGACTTGTCCGCGGGCAGCGGCGCGAACGCGATTACGCGCGACAGCGACTTCGGGCGCGATTTTGTGATTCGACGGGCCGATCGGCTTCTCTTCGGAACCGATTACCTCGCACCCGGACAGAAGGTTGCGCAATTCGATTTGTACAGTGGAATGGACTTGCCGGACGACGTGCAAGCCTCCGTGTTTCGGGACAACGCCCGGACCTTATTAGGGCTTCAATAAGAAGGAAGAATCATGCGCAAGAATGGATTTACCCTCATCGAACTGCTGGTGGTCATCGCGATCATCGGCATCCTGGCAGCGATTCTCTTGCCTGCCCTGGCCCGTGCGCGGGAAGCCGCGCGCCGGGCGTCGTGTCAGAATAATCTCAAACAGATGGGCATCATCTTCAAAATGTACGCGAACGAAAGCCCCGGCGAGGGATACCCCCGCGTTCACGGCGATCAGGCTTTTGGCGCGGCCGCAAACGCCACCGGCTGCGATCCAGACTCCCTTCAGGACAAGACAGCCTTCGGTCCGAATATGCCATCGATTTATCCGGAGTACTTGACCGATTTGAACGTGCTTCTTTGTCCTTCGGACCGAGATATTTCTAGCGATAACCCGCTTCTGATCGTCACGGATGACGGCAGCGGCACGTGCCAATACAACCACGTCGTGACCTATGCGGACCAAAGCTACAACTACTTGGGCTACGTGCTCGATCAGGTGGACGCGTCAGACTCGACCGTGACTGCGCCATTTCCCGGCCCGGCGCAGTTGGTGGGATTGTCTCTCATGTTCAGCACCGTTTTGTTCAATATGGACCCGGCGGACGACAATGTCGCCGACGGAAGCGTGAATCTCGGCGATTACGGGATGGGCGGCCAGGGGTACGGCAACGGCGGCAGCGATACGATCAACCGTATTCGCGAAGGTATCGAGCGGTTTTTGATCACCGATATCAACAATCCCGCCGGTTCGGCCAAAGGCCAGACGGAACTTCCCATTATGTGGGACAAAATCAGTACCAATCCGACCGGTGGTATCGGCTACAATCACATTCCGGGTGGCTGCAATACGCTCTATCTGGACGGACACGTCGAATTCATCAAGTACGGAGAAACGTACCCGGCGACGCGTTCCAACGCGACCTTGAATTCGCTGTTCGAATAAACGAGGAGATGGCAATGTGCGGGATTCGTCGTGAGCTTTCACGTCGCGAGTGGCTGCAACAATCGGCCCTCGCGACGGGCGGGGTCGCATTTTCATCCATAACGGCTCGCGCCCAGGATGCGAGTGCGATCCCACGCTTCCGGATCGGCGCGTGCGACTGGTCGCTGGGAAAACAATGCGACGTGGGTGCGTTCGCCGTCGCCAAGGAACTGGGGCTTGACGGCGTGCAGGTCAGCCTTGGCACCGAAGCCAACGATATGCAACTGCGGCGCGCGGACATTCAGCAGCAGTATCGCGATGCGGCGAAAGAACAAGGTGTGGCAATTGCCTCGTTGGCCATCGGCGAGATGAACCGTATCCCGTACAAAAGCGATCCCCGCGCGGAACAATGGGTGCGCGACAGCATTGACGTTTGTACCGCGCTCGGCGTAAACGTCGTGCTGTTGGCCTTCTTCAGTAACGGCGATCTGCGCGACGACCCCCAGGGCATCGACACGGTCGTCGAACGCCTCAAACGCGTTGCGCCGAAGGCCGAAGATGCTGGAGTCTACTTGGGTATCGAGTCGTGGCTCAGCGGACCGCAACACATGGAAATCATTAACCGCGTCGGGTCGCCGAACGTGAAGGTCTACTACGATCTCGGCAACAGCCATTTGCGCGGGTACGACATCTACCAGGAAATCCGCGACCTCGGCCTGGAACACATCTGCGAGTTTCACGCCAAAGATTACGACAACATCTTCGGGCAGGGGAAAGTGGACTTCGTCAAAGCCCGCAAGGCCATGGACGACATCGGTTACCGCGGTTGGATCCAGATTGAAGGCGCCAAACCACTCGGCTTCATGGAAAGTTACACCGCCGACTGCAAGTACCTGCGGAGCGTGTTTTCGTAGATCGCTAAGTGGTACCCCTACCTACCGACGCTCGAACCGGCCAACGGGATAGCCTTCGCGGTACGAGATAATGTACGTGCCGTTTGGCGTTTCGTAGCGCACGTCCTCATCCCGGCGGTCAAAGTCGGACGGCGTGGTGCGGACCTTCGCGTCGGGACTGTCCGGAAGCAGGTATTGTTCGGCAAATCTGCTGACGATTTTCGTGCGGTTCCCTAAACTGTGTCCCGTCGTCGTCAGGATCTCGCCGTCCAAGTCCGCATCCGTGATAAAATGCGGTTCCACATCCAGCCCGGCATCTTGCATGTTCTGCGCCATCTCGCGGGCGAGTTCCGGCAAACACGCGTCGTCCGTTGTGCCATGCACGATCACGATCTTCGTGGAGTTGTCGAGCGCTTTCATTTGCGCCAAATGCGCCGGATTCCCGACGAACCGGATGGCCTGAGCGTCCGCGTTCAGATAGCGGGGATCGTCCGGATTCGGGCTGTATCCGGCATCGAGCTTGCTTCCGTCCGGCAAATGAAATGCTACGTCGTCGCTCAGTTTCGGCATGCCGCAGATATCGATGATGCACGCGAAGGTGCGCGGTGCGAACTTGTTCTCCATGAGGGTGACGTTGCCGCCCCCCGAACCGCCGGTGGAGAAAATGCGCCCTTTGGCAAATGGCATCTTGGCTTGCTCCAGCCCGTCCCAGACGTAGTAGAGAGCACGCAACGCGTCCAAGGCTTGATAGTAGCCGTGATCGTAGGGAACACCCAATTCCGCATCGTACTTACCACTCTGCACGTAGTCCACGTCGATCGCAACGACGTTGAATTCGTGGGCCAGGACCTTCGGATCCGGTGCGCCATCCGCGCCCATGCCGCCCCAGTTGTGCAGGCTCAGCATCAGGCCCGTCCGCTCGCCCACGTGACCCAATTCGCCGCCGGGATACGAGAGATAGACCCGAATCGTTCTGGGTCCAGGTTCCCGAGGCCAATCCTGGGCATCGATGTTCACTTCGCCATCGACAGCGGGAAGGGGAGGTGTCTCAGCCAAAGCGAAACTCGACAACGCGAACAGGAAAACTATGCCAGCACAGTATCCGGCAGCGATCCACCCACTTTTTCTCATTCAACTTTCCCTTGGCCCACAGTCCATCCTGTCCACAAAGTCCATCTGGCCCATCACGCTCACGCAATGCCCCTGTTATCCGCCAAGCGCGTCGCAAAACGCCTTGTGCACGTCGTCCGTGAAAAGCACAAACCGCACCATATCGATGCTGTCGTGTCCCTCGAGAAACTCCCGCACTGTCTCGATAGCAATCTTCGCCGCGTCTGGAATCGGATACCCATATACACCGCAACTGATCGCCGGAAACGCCACACGGCGGGCACCGTTTTCTTCGGCCAGCTCCAGGCTCCGCCGATAGCAGCTCGCCAGCAACTCGGGCTCTCCGTGTTCTCCGTCCCGGTAGACAGGCCCGACCGCGTGGATAACGTACTTCGCGGGTAGATTACCGCCCGTCGTGATTTTTGCGTCCCCGGTGTCGCATCCGCCCAGTTCGCGGCACTCGGCCATGATGTCCGGTCCGCCGGCCCGATGAATCGCGCCGTCGACTCCGCCGCCGCCACGGAGCCCGGAGTTGGCCGCGTTCACAATGGCGTCCACGTATTCCTTCGTGATGTCGCTTTGGACGATTTCGATGATTGCCTTGTTCACATGGGTCTTCACGATTTCATCTCCCGCTCGCGGAACTCAAAAATCGGGCGGCTGCCGCTTAATACCGACGCTGGACTCGAGTTCGTCTTCGACCTGCGCCGGGTCAACTGCATTGACCAGGACCAAGTTCCGGAGGTGCGTGTAGCTCTCATCGTCGATCTCGGCGAATTCCAAGGCCAAATGCCCGGGCTCGCACCGGGTCACGGTTCCCTTCGCCGTGATTCGAATCGGCGGTTCGGCGCCCGGCAGCACCAAGGTCACTTCGCACGTTTGTCCTTCCGCACACTTTGCGTCTAGGGAAAGTTGGAGACCGCTCAAGCTGAGGTCAACCAGCCGGCCTCCCATCGTTTGACCGTCGGGCGCGGTCAACTCCGCGATGATATCAGTATGGATCCGGGTGAAATCACGTTGATCGTCGGGATCATGCATAGATGCCTCCTCCCATTCGGCCCGATTTTAGTATATCACGGGCTCGATATGCCCCGAGATCTATGCGGGTTCCGTGTCCTTCAGCCTACGGAGAAGCCGGCGTTGCCGTTCCAGGAACGTGCTGACGAAATCGGTCGCGGGCGACTGCAGTATCTCTTCCGGCGTGCCGATTTGGTGGCAATGCCCATCCTTCAATACGGCAATTCGATCGGCGAGATCGAGAGCTTCTTCTTGATCGTGCGTGACGTAAATGGCCGTGATGCCCAACCGCTTCTGGAGTTCCGCAAGCTCCTCGCGTGTGGCATAACGCAACTCCGCATCCAGGTTGCTTAGGGGCTCATCGAGCAACAGAATCGCCGGATGCACAGCCAGGGAACGCGCCAATGCGACCCGTTGCTGTTGACCGCCACTCAGATCCGTGACCGGGCGGCTTCGCACTCCATCCAGTTGGACGCGTTGCAGCGCTTCATCAACCCGCGCGCCAATTGTGTCTTTCGGCATCCCGCGCGCGCGCAAGCCAAAGGCCACATTGTCGAACACGTTCATATGGGGAAAGAGCGCATAGCTTTGAAAGACCATCGCCGCGTTGCGGCGCTCGGGCGGCAATGCGGTCACATCCTGCCCATCGAAGTAGAGCCGGCCGCTGTCCGGGGTTTCCAGGCCCGCTATCACGCGGAGAGTGGTCGTTTTTCCGCATCCGCTCGGCCCCAACAACGCAAAGAATTCGCCCTGCCGGATCTCGCAACTGAAATCGCGGATTCCGCCGCCTTCCGCGTAAACGCGTGTGATACCGTCGCAATGAACCGCGCTCATGGGGCGTTGTACACCTCATTCTCCCAGCGCGCGCACCACCGCTTTTCGTTTTTTGCGAACGTGGTCCAGTCGATCTTCATGGCGTCGATACGGAGTTTCGCGATCCAGTCCGGCAACGTGGCGGGATCCAGATCCGTGCGCGTCGGCACCTTGGAATAGGCCTTGGCCTGTTGCGCCAGCGATTCGGGGCTGGTCACGAACTCGTAGAACTTCTGCGCCCATTCCGGATGAGGCGCGCCTTTGATAATGGCAATCCCTTCGGTCAACACCGGCGTTTGCGGGGGCACCACACAGTCGAGGGGAAACCCGTTTCGTTCCCGCTGCAACGCCACGTCGGGCATAAGCCATACGCTGACCAAGTCCTCTTGTTTCTTCATGTGGTCGAAAAGAAGTTGCGGATTCTCCAGGTAGGCTTCGCACTGTTTATGGAGTTTCCGCAACCATGCAATACCGGCGTCTTCGTTGGGCGCCCGCAGGATCATTGCGCCGATGAACGTGCGCATGGTACCCGAAGGTAAAGGTTTTCGCAGGGTGATTTTCCCCTTCCATTCCGGCGCAAGCAGATCGTCCCAGGTCTGAGGAACCTGGTCGGCGGTGTAGTGACGGTTGTTGTACATGATGGCGAGCGGCGACCGGTACGTGCCATACCAGCGATCTTCCGCGTCTTTGTAATCCGCTTCCACCGCGTTTGCCCACGTGGGTCGATAGGGTTCCAGCAGATCTTCTTGCGCCGCTTGCATGAACATCGTCGACGGACCGCCCCACCAGATGTCGCCCTGTGGACGCGACTTTTCCGCTTTGACCCGGCTGTACACTTCCTGCGAGCCGGCGTCCACCCATTGCACGTCGACCTGCGGATACGCCGCTTCGAACCGCGCCTCGTAATCTTTCAGGATATCCGGTCCATGGGGACTGTACACGACCACGACTTCGCGGGAAGAACAACCCGCCATCACCAGAGCAACCAACGCAGCAAACAATCGAATCTTCATTCTTTCACCTGTCTTTCAACAGCTTCCAGCGCGCATGGAATTGGAACCGGCGGCGCAACCAGATTCCGGATCGCGTCAAGGTCTTTAATGCCCGTGCCCGTGATGATACAGCACACCCGCGTGTCGTTCCCGTTCCGCGGCACCTGGTTCAACGCCGCAATGACGACCGCGCAACTCGGTTCGCAGAGAATCCCCTCCGTCGAAGCCAGCAGCAATTCTCCCGCGATGATCTCATCGTCGGTCACCGTCGGCGCGACCCCGTTGGTCGTCCGTATCGCAGGAAGTACCGTATGCCCGTCAAAGATAATGTCGTCCGCGATGCCGCCTGCAATAGTTTTCGGGTTTGGCCACGGCGTCTTTAATGTCTCCAAAAACGGCGTTCCCATAGCGATGGCCTGTTTGACGGGTGCGCAGCCTGCCGCTTGTACACCTGCTAAGCGCGGGATCTTCTTCACGAGGCCCATGCGTTCGAGGTCCAGGATGCCCCGCCAGATTCCGCCTAAGAGCCCGCCGCCACCCACCGGCGCAACGATCCAATCCGGCAAACTTCCGCCGTTCTGGTGATATAACTCGTACGCAATGGTCTTCGAGCCCTCTACGTTATACGGTTCATGCATGCCGGACGTGGACAGGTGATACCACCCGAACCGATCGCAGGCCGCGATGCACAATTCGAAAACTGCGCCCGCCGAGGGACTGTCCACGCACAACACCTTCGCGCCGTATGCCGACGCTTGGGCGATCTTCCCCGGGGCCGCCATGCCGTGCATGAACAATACCGCGCGCATGCCTGCCCGCGCCGCATAGGCAGCCGTCGCACATGCGACGTTGCCCGACGAAACCACGGCGACCGTGTCGAATCCCAACTCCCGCGCGTGCGTGATTCCCACGGAAACTTGCCGGTCTTTGAACGATCCCGTCGGGTTAGAGGTCTCGTTCTTCAGCGTGACGTGTCCAAAACCGTACTTTGCGGCCAGCCGCGGCGCTTCGACCAACCGCGTCGCGCCTTCGCCCAAAGACACGATCGAGCCGGCATCCGCGATGGGGAGATACTCCTGATAATGCCAAAGTGACTTCGGTGGGGATTCAAAAGTGCTCGGGTCACCGTCCCCGCGAAACCGGAGGCTGTAGGGTTCGCCGCAGCTTCTGCACGTTGCGCCGCGCGGCTCCGTCGATGCGGTGTGCCCGCAACCGTAGCAGTAAAACTCGAACTGGGATCGAATGCGATCGTTCATAGCCGCCTATTCTGGCAAATTGCGGCGAGAGGTACAACGCCCGGCATCAGCGGAAGAGGGACACTTTCAGGAGTTTCCGATAGATTCGGAACGAATCGCGAAACTTGTTGAAGTGAGAGGAGGGATTGCCTTCCTCGTAGATCGTCTGAATCGGCGCGGTTGTGACCCGGAATCCGGCACGAACGGCTTTTACGAGAATCTCCATCTCTGTCTCGTAGCGTCCGCCGGGAATTTCCCCAACCACAAACTCCAGCAATCGCCGCGAGTGCAGACGAAAACCGGATTGCGTGTCGCTGATGCGCTGTCCCAGCAAGATCCGGGTGATTCCCGCGGTGAGCTTGTTTCCAAATCGGCTACGCCAGGGCACGTGCGCCTGATCGAATTCCCGGGCGCCGATGACAAGATCGGCGTTCTGCTCGACAAAAGCTTCGTACAGTCCGGGCAATTCATTGGGATTGTGTTGCCCGTCCGCATCGACGATCGCCGCGCAGGTCACGTCCGGAAGGGCCAGCGCTTCTTTGAATCCCCGCATCATGGCGAATCCCTTGCCTTGATTCTCGGGAAAGACGATTACGGTTGCGCCAAGTTCGCGGAGTGGCTCAGCCGCCCCGTCGGTGCTGCCGTCGTCGACGACGATGACATGGTCGAGGAGTTCGCTCAGGCCCGCAATAACCGGGGCCACCCGCTCACCCGCATTGAAACAGGGCACCACGGCCGCCACATGTGCTCGCATGTCGCGATCGGGCCCGTCTGGAGTCATCGCATTGTCTTCACCGGCATTACACATGGCCGCAACTGTACCACGTTCCGCGCCGAGACGCACTCCGGTGGACGGGCCCCGAAACCTGAAGATGGATTCCCGCGAATGCGGCAATCCATCTTTCGACTTACTTGAGAATGCGCTTACGCAGTACGCGAGCCGATTGCGCTATACTAACTCCACGATCGCACGTAGGGGGGATTTGCCATGACAGGACGTGAACGCATTTTGGCAATGCTCGAAGGCGAACGGGTCGATTCACTCCCGTTCATGCCCATTACCATGATGTTTGCCACGGACCGGATCGGTAAGCCGTACCGGGACTACGCCGCCGACCACCGCGTCCTGGCCGAAGCGCAAATCCACGTCGCGAATGAATTCGACTTCGACTTCGTCTCGACTATTTCGGACCCGGCCCGCGAAGCCTCGGACTGCGGAGCGGCCGTCGAATGGTTCGACAATCAGCCGCCGGCCATTGACGAGTCGCATGCCTTGCTCGCCGACACTTCGGCGCTCGACGCACTGGAAATCCCAGACCCCCTCGTGACCACGCGCATGCGCGACCGCATCGACGGCATCGCCTTACTGAAAGAACATGCGGGTGCCGAGAAACTCGTCGAAGGCTGGATCGAGGGGCCCTGCGCGGAAGCGGCCGATCTTCGTGGCATTAATACGCTGATGTGCGATTTCTTCGAGCAACCCGATTTCATCCACGCGTTGTTCGCCCGAGTGGTCGAACTGGAGACCCGCTTCGCGCAGGCGCAAATCGACGCCGGAGCGGATATCATCGGTATCGGCGACGCGGCCGCGTCCCTGGTCGGCCCGCAGATTTACGAAGCGTTCGTCTGGGCCTACGAGAAACAACTCGTCGACGCCGTGCACGCCATGGGTGGCCGCGTGCGGCTGCACATTTGCGGGAACACAGGGTCGATCCTGAAGGGCATGGGTGAACTGGGTTGCGACATCGTCGACCTCGACTACATGGTGCCTCTCGCCGCCGCTCGGGAAGCCATGGGTCCCGGGCAGGTCTTGCTGGGCAATCTTGATCCCGTCTCGTGCCTGCGCGCCGGTACGCCCGAATCGGTTACAAAAGCGATTGCCCAGTGCCACGCGGAGGCCGGCCCACGCTACATTGTAAGTGCCGGGTGCGAAGTCGTGCGCGACACGCCGGACGACAACATTCGGGCACTCCGCGACTACGCACGAAGCCACTGACGAATCCGGCTGTCTCCTTGCGCCCCGGTTAGCGTGCCGGTAGAATCGCGCCCGGCTTCATCACAGCTCGGCCTATCGGTCCGGGCGGAATTCCAGGGAACCCCATTACGATATGACTCCCGAACTTGTCATATTTGTCGCCTTTCTCGTGGGCGGAATCGTCCATACCACCGCCGGTTTTGGGTCGGCGCTCGTCGCCATGCCGCTGACCACGCTGGTCATCGACGTGCGCGTCGCAACCCCCCTGCAGGCGCTGGCCGGACTGTCGTTGTGTATCCTCATCTTCTACCAGCACCGCGAACACTGGCTCTGGTGGGAATCGCTCCCGCTCATTCTCGGCGCGCTTGTAGGCATTCCCATCGGCACCTATGCCCTCACATCGTTGCCGCAATCCACTGTGCTGGGCTGTCTTGCCTTCGTTGTACTCGGATACGCGTTTTTTGACCTGATCGCAACCGGACGGCGTGGGAAAGAAGAGTTACTTGACGAAGGTGCTGACGAGCCGTCCGCAACGAAGATACAGGCCGGGAGCGCCTGCGTGGTTGGGCTCTTGTCCGGAATCTTGGGGGGCGCCTACGCAACGGGTGGTCCGCCGGTGGTCATTTATGCGGCCATTCGCGGTTGGCATAAGGAACGATTCAAATCCATCGTTCAGAGCCTGTTCATTTTCAGCGGAAGTTTTCTGCTCGTCTGGCAGGCCGCGCACGGACTCATCACCCGGGACGTCGGTCGGTACGCGATCTTCGCGTTTCCAGGGCTATTCTGCGGCATGCTGATCGGACGCGCCGTCGATCGTTACATCGACCACGCACGCTTTCGAAGACTCGTGCTGGGCATGTTGGTTTTCCTGGGCACCGTGCTGTTGTTTCGGTCATTGTTCGGGATGATCGGATAGACCTACGCATCATCACTGCCGGGAATCAGACGCGCGCGGCTCTCCAGGTCCACGCCCGCGCGCAGTAACCCGCGTCGTCTCAGTGCGTGATAGGCCGATGCTGCGACGGTCAACACCAAATAAGCGACGGCCACGCTTGGACGTTCCAACGCGATGAGCGCCACGAATCCTACCGATGCGGCAATCGTGATGACCGTGCAGAGGACCAATGACCACCGGGGAAAGCGGATGTAAGCCGCTCGATATAGGTCCGGGTGGCGTGCTTGCAGTCGCAAGGAAGCCAGACAGATTGCGGACGTCATGATCTGAATCCCCACGGCGGCCATGTATCCGTAAAAATCCAGATCGCGATGTGCCAGCATCAGTACGAGGACCAGTCCGATGAACGCGGTCAATGCTACCAGCGGCGCTTTTGCGTGGGGCGCGATACGTGCCAGCGGCGCAGGCAAGACACCGTCGCGAGCCTGCGCGTAGATCTCGCGCGGCAAAGCAACCGCGGCGGCGTTCAACGATGTGAGGCCCGCCGTGACCGCGCCAAAGTTAACGAACGCGACGAGTGCCGGCGGTAACAAGAGGGCCCCCGACGCGCTCAAAGGGGCGTTAATGGACTTGTAGGTCTCGGAATCGAAGGGCAGCGAGTTCACGAACACGACACCGACGAGCACGTAGATGACGGCCACGACACTCCCACCGATGAACAAGGCGAGCGGAATCGTTCGGCGAGGCTGCTTAATCTCTTCGCCCATTTCGGCCAGAATCTGGAATCCGAGACAGGTGTTGTAGCAGAGAATCACTGCCATCAGGAATCCGGCAGGTCCTCCCCGCGGGGTGGTAGAAACCTGAAGATCCACCTCAACAAGCCCCGCGACGATGTAAAGCGCCAACGCTGCGATCATCTGGGCCGCCATGACAACTTGCAGCCCAATCGCGAACCGCACGCCCAGCAGCAGCACCGCATAGAAACCGGCAATGACCGTTATCGCAGCGAGGTGGGGATGCGCGGCCAGACCGCCCGGCAAGGGAAGGTAACTGACCAAGGCGAGCGACACCACACAAGTCGAGCACGCGCCTCCCAAAAGGACCCAGGCCGAGGTCACGGTACCCGCCATCGGCGATAGCATCCGGCTGGCGTATAAGTACCCCGCGCCCGCCCGTGGCAGTGCACTTGCCAATTGGATGATCGGAATCGCGCCCATGAGCGAGACCACCATGGCCAGGAGAAACGCCAACCAGATAGCCGTCCCCGCCTGCGCGCCGATGGGACCAATCAGCGCGTAGATTCCCGCACCGACCACCCCGCCCACGACAAAGGCAATCGAGCCGCCCAAGCCAATCGTCCGCGCGAGATGGGGAGACGACGCCGGGTAAGAAGCGCTATGCGTGGAGCCCATCACGGGCGTGTCAGTCCTGTCCGCGCCAATGTACCGCGGACGGCGGCACGTCGTCCTTCAGTGTGATTGACTTGCCGGTGTCGCCGCTCATGGGAACGTCTACGCGAATCTGATCCGTTTGGTCCCCGGCGACCTCGATCAATGGGCCGGAATCCTTCGAGGTCATGATGCCGGTGAGCAGTGCGTCCCGCACGTTTACGAACCGGATTTGCGGCGTGCCGTCGGCGTCCATCCGTGCCTGGAACGCGTCTATGCGAAGATCCTGCACGTCGTCGCAAACCATCGCCGATCCGGGTATCCCTGGTCCGGACGGCTTCGGCGCGCCAAGCTCTCCCTCCGGCCACTCGAGACGTGTGTCGCCTTCGTTCGTCTGACGCCAATAGCCCTCTTCATAACGCACGTCGATATTCCGCATGGTTACACCATCCGCATGACGGCAATACCAGGCGTAAGCGGGGAGTCCTTCAAACATGTCCGCCTCGGGGTATCCACCCGGATACTCGGGCACCGGTTCGTCCGCGGCGCGAAACGGACCGCCGCCAATATAGCTGATGCGAACATCGGACACGCTGACGTTTTCGACGTTATGACCCGGGATTCCGACAATCGAGCACGCCGTCGACGCCTCCGTCGCCACGACATTATTGATACTGATATTGCGAACGGTCCCGGGTACGGGCGTTTCCATATCGCGCCCCCGATTGCCGAGCCGGATAAAGATCGGCGCGCGGACGCGGACCATCGTAATGTTCGTCACCACGACACCATCTAGATTGGAACCGTCCACACTTTCCAGTGCAATCCCGGAAATCGCGGGGCGTCTACCCTTCAGCCCCGCCATAACGCAGTTGCTCACCGCGATCCGTTTGAAATCCCCCCCTGATTCCGTCCCCAGCTTAAACGCGTTGCACGCGGTCGATAGATAGCAGTTCGTAACGGTGATATTCTCGGTTGATCGCCGTTCGCCCAGGGAAAAACTGGCTTTCGGCACAATAGCGTCGTCCCAGGACTCGATGTGGCAGTTCGAAATGCGCACGTTGCGGCACGAATCCGGATCGATACCGTCGCAATACGCGTTGAGAATGGTTACACCGTCGATAGTGACGTAGTCCGTGCCCAACATGCTGATGCTATAGTTCGGCGCATTCAGGATGCGGATACCCCGGATCTCGACATAGCGGCAGCGCTTCAAGGCAATGGGCTTCGGCCCGCCCCGGCGTTCAAAATTCGCGTCGATGGTGCCTTGGCCGACGATCGCGACGCGTTCGAACGTCCTCGCCCCAAATCAGCGCCTGATGGAAGAAACTCGTCTCGCGGTCGGAGTCATTCTTGAATCCGAGTTCCTCGTAGGGGTCGTAGTCCTTGAACTCGCGGCTGCCGAGGATGGTCGCGCCGTTGTCCAGGAACAGCGTGACGCCGCTGCGAAGATGAAGGCTACCGCAAAGATACTTCCCCGGGGGCAAGAAAACCGTACCCCCGCCCGCATCGGCGCAGGTGTCGATGGCACGCTGAACCGCCTCGGTGTCCTTCGTGACACCATCCCCCACAGCCCCAAATGCGGGCACGCGATAGGGCGATTGTACGTCCACCGGTTCCGCGTGCCCACAGCACAGACCGCCTAACACGATCAATGCGCTCACATAGGCCACTGCATTCCGCGCGCAGCGCATAGTTCAGACCTCCCCGGGTTGGCTATTCCGATTCCGGTGCTTCGCCCGCCGCAGTCAGGCGTTTCTTGGCCTCCTCGTACACGTCATCAGGCAACGGACCCCGTTCGGCCACCGCGACGTTTTCCTTGAGGTGTTCCGGTATCAGGGTCCCGACAATCGTCGTATGGCAATGGGGGTGGCTAAGCGTGAAACGCAGCAGGAAGGCCGTGCGCGACTCATTCGGTTCCCGCAACTCGTCCAGCTTGGCCGCTTCGAACTTCTTCCACCGCTCCTCGTTACTGCCGCCCTGCGCAACACCCGGTTCGCCGCGGGCCGCGCCGCCGCGGATGATAATGCCTGCGCCCGCTTCCGCCGCCTTCGTGATCAGATTCTCATGCCGCCGTTCCAGGGCAGAGTAGGGGATCTGAAACACGTCAAACACGCCCCAGTCGATATACGTCGCAAGATGCGGGCTGGTACTGGAGCATCCGATGAATTTGGTGGCGCCCATTTCCTTGATCTCGTTCAGGGTATCCACCAGCTTAAATTCCTCCGCCTGTTCCACCGTCGGATTGTGGAGCTGCAGAAGGTCCACATAGTCGACCTGCATCTTCATCAGCGAATCGGCGATGTTCCGCAGTAAATTGTCCCTGGTCCAGATATGCGGGGTTTCGTCGTGATCGCCCGCGTAGGTTACGTGACACCCGCATTTGGTCGCCAGATAGAATTCGTCGCGTCGGCCGGACAGATACCGCCCGAGATACATCTCACTTTTGCCGTAATCGTTGGCCGTGTCGATGAAGTTGATGCCGGCGTCGACCACAGCGTTGAGGATGACCTTGGCCTGATCGTCGGTGCACGGGCGGCCGCCCCAGATGCGTTCGCCCCGGACTTCCATGGCCCCATGGCCCAACTGCGTAACTTCCAGCCCCGTTCGTCCGAGGGTTCGTTTGGGTAAACTCATAGCGGCACTCCTTTTGGTTACACGCACTGCGATTGTGAATCAGTGGGCTCGACCCCATTCTAGCGATTCAGCCCGCGCGAGCAAATCGAGGCTTCTTTTACCTTTCGGCGGAATATGGTTAGACTGTTTCCGGCTGACAAGGAGGATGACTATGGCAGTCTATCTACTCGCGGCGGTACTTTGCATGGCCGACCCGCCCAGCGCCGGTGTGGATTCGCCACACGTGAGTTTCCGCGTCGTAGACAGCGCGACCTTGGAACCCATTCCGTGCCGTATTCACCTCTTGAACGCCGACGGTGAGGCGCAAAATCCGGATGGCCTGCCCTTCTTTCGTAATCATTTTGTGTGCGAGGGTACGGTCACCGTGGGTGTCGCGCCCGGGGTGTATACCTACGAAATCGAACGCGGCCCCGAATACGACACGGCGCGAGGCAAACTCACACTGACCGCAGGCCAGGAGTACACGCAGGAAACGAAGCTGCGACGGATTGCAGACTTACCGGGTCGCGGCTGGTACCCCGGCGATCTACACGTCCATCGTCCCGTAGAAGACATTGAACTGCTCATGCGCGCCGAAGACCTCTACGTCGCGCCGGTCATCACGTGGTGGAACCAGAAGAACCAGTGGTCAGACCGCGCGCTTCCGAAAGACCCCTTGGTACAGTTTGACGGACAGCGGTTCTACCACCTCATGGCCGGCGAAGACGAGCGGAACGGAGGTGCGTTCCTCTATTTCAACCGAACAAGCCCCCTCGATTTCGGCGATGCCGGCAAGGAGTGGCCGTCGCCCATCGCGTTTCTCGAAAAGAAAGGCCCGGACACGTGGATCGACATCGAGAAACCCTTCTGGTGGGACGTGCCGGTAGCGCTGGCCCACGGATTCGGCGATTCCATCGGCTTGGCCAACAACCACATGTGTCGCAGTTCCATGTACGAAACTGAAGCCTGGGGACACCCGCGCGACGACAAACGCCTGCCCCCGCCGCGCGGCAATGGCTTCTGGTCCCAGGAGATTTACTACCACATTCTCAATTGCGGGATTCGAATTCCGCCATCGGCGGGCAGTGCGTCGGGTGTGTTACCAAATCCCCTGGGATATGACCGCGTCTACGTCCACGTCCCCGGCGAGTTCACCTACGAGAAGTGGTGGGAGGGACTGCGTGCCGGACAGTGTTTCGTCACCAACGGCCCGTTGATGCTGGTCCGCGCCAACGGGGAGCTTCCCGGACACGTGTTCCAGTCGGATGGCCCGATCGAGATTGCGCTTGCCGCAGAGATCACCACGCGCGACCCGATTCCGGATATCGAGATTGTGAAGAATGGCGACGTCGTACAAAGCGTGCCGTTTGAGGATTGGAAGAAGAACAATTCTCTCGGCTCGCTGCGGTTCGACGAGAGCGGCTGGTTCCTCATTCGTGCGATTGCCGACGTTCCCGACACATTCCGCTTCGCGTCCTCGGCGCCGTTCTACGTGGAAATCGGCGATTCACCCCGGCGCATCAGCCAGGCTTCCGCGCAGTTCTTCCTCGACTGGGTTCGCGAACGCGCCGCCGCAATCAATCTGAAAGACGTACCCCATCAGGTCGAGGTCATGCGCTACCACGACGAAGCGGTGAAATTCTGGGAAGCCAAAGTTGTTCAGGCCAACGCCGACTAGGGCTGGACCTGCATTACTTTCCTTCCGCGCAGTACCGCAGCCAGACAGCGAAGGTCGCGGGCTCGTGCCGCGTTGCTTCCGATAGTGGCTCCAGCACCACGTGCTGTGGATCCGGGTAGCCACCATGGATGTAGGTACAAGCCACCCGGGCGGCTGGTATCGCGAGAGGCTCCGTGCTACCCCATTGCCCGCTGACCGTAGCCGGTAACAGAACTCGGTTTTCCTGCCAGGGCTCGCCGTAAAACAGCGGGGCGTCCACTTCATTTGCCCCTAGAATCCATGGCCCGCGCAACAGGACGGCCTCCGTCGGTTCGCCGGTGAGTTGGTCCGGCGTGATGGTCGAACCGTCACGCTTCAGGAGCCGCGTGGCCAATTCCATGTGGATTGCAAGCCCGTCTCCGGTGTGTAACGTCGCTTGCGGCACGAGGTATTCGCCGTCTACGTGCGACGAAACGTCACATGCCATTGAACAACACCGTCATTGCGGTAACCCAAGACGGTCGCCGGATCGCCACACGCAATCCCTCCTGCGGAGCTTGATCCACCGTAAGCAGGTATGCCGGGCTTGTCGATTCTAACGTGACCGTGCGCGAACCGTCGGACCAATGCGCCCCGAGGAACAGATTAACCTTCAGTACGCCCGCATCGTCGGTGATGATCGCGTCGGTGATATCACGAAAGGCGCGCAGCCCATGCATCGTGCAGCACCACCACGCACGGCCCTGTCCCAGCGAAGGCGCTACGCCTTGGGAAAAGAACACGCGGTGACCGAAGTCGCCCGTAGCGTACTGGCCGTCGTAAAATTGGTTAAGCAAACACCATTCCGCCCGCTCCAGGTAGTTGATTTCGCCGGTCGCGCGCCACAACTGGAGACTCAATCGAATGAAGTCGGCTTCCGAACAGCCTTCATCGCGGTCGTACTTCGTACCGAAATACTCCCGCACGCCTCCATACACCAGAAGATCGGGAGACGCAACGAGGTCATCATAGAGCCGCTTGGCCAAATCGAGGTATTGCGGGTCCTTCGACGCCTCGCTGAGATCGACGAGACCGCGAAGCGTGGTTAAGTAACCGTGAGTGTGTTGGGCGCCCCGTTCCTGCGGAAACCAGGGCAGAATGGCTTTTGCGTCGTCGATATACGCCGTATCACCGGTCGCCTCGGCCAACATCGCGAAAGGCTCGATCAACTGGCTCAAACAAATCATGCCCGCCGCGCCCAGGTCGTTCACGTGCTTGACTACCGACTCCGACATGCAGCCCTCGGACGCAGCGGCGAGAAAGTCGCCTGACCGCCGCGCGGCTTCGAGTACCTTAGGATCGGACGTCGCCGCGTGGTACTCAAGAAGACCGACCAGCAGGCGGCCATTCCCCCAGAGGAGCGCCATGTGGTCCAGGCCAATCGCGTCCGGTGCAAATTCCAGGTCGGTACTCCCGAACCGGCCGTCCGGTTTCTGATAAGTCAGTATCTCATCCACGACGCCGGCCAGATGTTGACTGTCGTCCGATTTGGGCATACACGCGAACGCGCCCACGTACCGCCCCGAGAGATCGCCACTGTAGTTGGCGAATCGCCGGGGATAGTCCGGCCGCAACGCGACGTCCGCCACGATGAAATCGTCGGTGTATCGGGGATTGTCGCCGGTTAGCATGCGGTTTTGAACCATCTCCACACGCTGCAACAATTCACCGCGAGGTTCCGCCATGGAACTGTCCCCCTGGGTTGGCGCTCCGCCGAGAGCTACGGCACTCAACAGCATCAAACACGATATCGCATGTAACATTTCTTAAAAACCTCCCCCTTCTTCAAAACGCCGGTATTCGATCGAGTACTATTCCGGTGTGTTTGACATCGCTTTCAACCGTTGCCGTTGCGCCGGCAGCCAATGCTCCTGCAAGTCGCGGCAGTTGATCACTTTTTCCACCAGGTCGATGGGCACATAAAAATACTGGTTGGACGCCTCGAACCCGATTCGCGAGTCCCGCGTCTGGATGGCATGCAGCCGGGTTGCCAAATCGATTTCGTTGGCCAGCACATCCTCCAATGTGGCGAATGCATCTTCAGCCCCTTCCAACGATGTTGCGTTCAACACCACGTCCCGCGCTTGAACGAAGCGAGACTGGTTCGCGACGCTGCGGAAGTGAATCGCGGCCGCTTCCATCACGTTAAGCTCACCCTGCAGCGCCTCGGAAACGGTGTCCCCGGCGGCATTGCGCAGGCCCGCAAGGGCCGCGTCGAATCCGTCGGCCATCTTCGTGAACTGGCCGATGAACACGTCCGCGGGATACATGGCGCGCCAGCCCTTGAGGTCGTCATAGGGAATCCCCACCATGGTTGAGGCGTATCCCGTCGGCTCGCCAAAGAGCGGATTTGCCGGGCCCATTTGCATGGGGGCCCGATACACGACGCTTCCGTTGTACGGAAACTCGCTGAAGGCTGTACTGCACTGCTTCCACGCCGTCACGACCGCCGGTGCGAGATCCACGCCGTAGCGACGCGTCGCCACCGCCGTCATGGCCTGATCCGGCGTGATGTCCGGTGTGTCCGCCCGGCCCATTTCCGCAACAACTTCCAGGTTCGGGGATGGATACCCACCGAGGGTCCAGCCCAACATGAGGCCGTCCACGTTCGCTTTCCGTAGGTTGGCCGCGTGCTGTGCGACGTTCTCCAGCGCCGGGATATACGGCACGGCGGACAATTCCCACGTATTGCCCGCCTGAATCTTCGCGATGGTTCGCATGCCCCGCGCATGGGCCGCTGCCCAGTGTTTTGTCGCGCGCGGGCCCGGACCGATCGTCGATATGGAATACTCGCCGACGGCGCTGTCGACGCCGCCCCGCGAAATCGGAATGCTCCATTCGCTGACGCTCTGCAACGTGACTTCCGTGGGCAGCGCGTTGATCGCGTCAACGGCCCAGTCATCTTGCCATCCCCAATCCCAGGCAATTAGCCGGGTGTCCGTACCGGCTTTGTCGATGCCCGCCTGGATGATCGCATTGACCTCCGCGATGACCTCGGCAGCAGGCCGTTTGCTGCACCGCGGGCAGCCGCCGCCATTGTGGTGAGACCAGCAGTTGGTCAGGTTTTCCGACGCAGTGATCGTGAAGAATCCAGCCAAATCCGGCACCGCCGTGCAAATAGACGCAATCGAGTCCTCGATATACGCGCGGACCTCAGGAGCGCTCGTACACATGGCAGCATGGTCGCCCTCGACAACCCCCTTTAGGTCCGGGTGCTCCTCGAAAAACGCAAGCGGCATGGCGCGCGGCTCATTCAGGTAGAGATAGATGCCGACGCCATGTTCCTTGGCCCGTGCGACGAGGGCGCGCAAGTTCTCCAGCCGCTCCTCGTATCGGTCGCTGAGCGCGGGATTCCAGGGAAAGGGCGCCAGCTTATACAGCACCGCCTGCAACCAGACCCCATTCGCGCCGGCACCCGCCATGCGCGCCAACAACCCGTCGGGATAGGGGTCCGCCTCGGGTTCCAGCAGGGGATCGCCGTACAACGCAAAATAGGAGTAGCAGTAGCGTGGATTGAAGCCGCTTTCGACGGGTTTCGGCAGCTCCTTTGGCGGTTCGGACAGCCGCGCGACAAATCCAAACAGGGGATCGTTGAATTGCTCCGTCCCATCCGGAAACGCGTGCCGGACTTCATGGGCGATCAACCGTTCCTGCGCCAGCGTGTTTACATCCGGCGGCGTGTAGTGTAAAGGCTCGCAATGGGGTTTGAGACTGCCCAGCTTGATGTACAGAAAGTCGTCCTCGCGAAGGGTGAACGCGAGTTGCTCCTCGGTCCAACCCAACAGATCCAGCAATTGGTCGTATGGTAACAAATGCCAATTCCGCCGTATGACGGTGATGTAAGATCGCCGGCGCAGGTCTTCGGTGATCGCAGGGGGATCGCCCAGCCCCATCGCCTTGCCCATACGAACCACGTCGGCCGGTTTCGCGCCGATCACGCGCGCCATATCCTCCGCGGGTATGAGTTCCCAGTTACGCCACACGAAGGCGTGCACCGTGTCCGGAAAATGATGGTACGAAAGGGCCTCGGGTGCGGGACCTTCCGGGAGTTGAGCGGCTGCGACCATCGCGCTAATCACGACAAACATCATGGTATCTTCCTTTCCATTTCACTACAGCCTACTCCATGAATGGATAGCAAAGAAACCCTGCAAATATTCCGTTGAACGCAGTTCGTGGAACCAGTACACTCGCGCGATTATGTTTGGTCCACACGTTCGCATATGCCTTGTCGCCTTTGCCACCGACTTCTCCATCATGGTCGGCCTGACCGCAACGCCCTTCTTCGTCTACAATCAACTGGGCGGGACGGCCACGATGTCCGGGGTCATCGGAGCGTCCCAGGCCGCTGCATATGCCATCGCGTGCCTGATATCGGCGGGTTTTGTGTCGCGCGCGAAAAACGGGCTTACCTTGGCACTGATCGGTCTGGTGCTCTATACGGCCTTCTTTTGTATGATGCCGATCTTTCGAAATGCCTTCCTGTGCGGGACGGTATCCACCCTCGCGTGCGCATCCCTCGCCCTCGTGTGGCCCGCCTTGCATTCCTGGGTCGGCGGGGAGCCCGACCCCGCCATACGCTCGCGCAATATGGGCTGGTTCAATATCTCTTGGAGTTTCGGGTTCGCCGTAAGCCCCCTGTTTGCGGGACCGTTGTACGACATGGACTACCGGTTGCCCTTCGTGTTGCTGTTTGCGTTCGGTGCCGTGGCATTTGTGCTGGTGCGAACCATGCCCCACGAACGCATCCACTTCGCCGATGCCACCGAGGAGATGCTCCTCGCCCGCGCCGATCACGACCGATCCAGCGAAATCTACTTGACCTGCGGGTGGACTGCGGTACTATTCGCCAACGTCCTCGCGGGCATTACCCGGTCCGTCTATCCCAAACGCATCGACGACCTCGTTTCGGCAGGGGATCTGCGCGTGCTCTTCGAATCGACTCCCTCCGATTTTCTGTCGTCTGCCCCCGCGACCAAGTATTCCTGGATGGCGTTTCTACTGGCATTCTCGACGGCCATGACCTTTCTCGTGATGGGACGCACCACCGGATGGCGGCACCGGTTTTCCGTGCTGTTTTGGATTCAGGTCGCCTCGGCTGTCGCGTTCTGGACACTGGCCTGGACCAAGAGCCTTCTCATCATGCTGGCCTGTTTCAGCGTGGTTGGCGTCTACGTCGGGGTCGCATTCTTTTCCGGCGTGTATTACAGCCTCGGAAACCCAGCCCTGAAACATCGCCGGGCCGCCATGAACGAGGCCGCTGTCGGCACGGGCGGCTTCACAGGCAGCCTGGTCGTCGGCTACCTCGCCGGTCACTACGGGCACTTTGTGGCGTTCCGATATACGCCCGTATTTATGATCCTTGCGATCGTCCTCCAGTTCGCCCTCATCCAGCGCGGGAAGTCGCGCGCCCGTCGAATCGAAGCGGCTCGTGCCCGCGCCGCCGCACAACCGTGACCGGTCGATATCGTCCAGATTGTCCATAACGTCCATTGCCGCAATACTGCAAATCCCCCTGCAAAACATGTAGAATGCCGGCTTCTGTTCTCTTGATCTTGGTTACCCTTTGGAATATCTCATGGCCTTATCCGAAAAGAAACGAAAGCTGAACGCTTCCGACGTGTGGCGCGAAGCGCGCACGCTGATCTGGCGCCATCGTCACCGGTTGTCCATCGGTATGACGCTCATGTTGATCAACCGCGCAGCGGGATTCGTGCTCCCCGCGTCCTCCAAGTTCGTCGTGGACGCGATCACCGGGAAACCCGTATCCTTGGGTTTCGCAACCTTCGACGTTCTTCAGGGTCTCGGTGAGGCACAAGTACTGTGGTTCCTCGCGTTGGCCATCGGCATTGCGACATTGATCCAGGCGATTACATCCTTCGCCAACTCGCTGATCATCAGCGTCGCCGCGCAGAAGGCTATTACCGATATGCGCCGTCGCGTGCAGCGCCACGTCTCGCGCCTGCCGATCCGGTTCTTTGACTCCACTCAGTCCGGCATCCTAATCTCGCGTATCATGACCGACGCGGAGGGCATTCGTAACCTGATTGGGACCGGCCTCCTGCAAATGGTGGGTGGGTCCATCACCGCATCCGTCGCCTTGGCCGTGCTTTTCTACATCAATTGGCAACTCACGACCTTGATCATCATCACATTGGGTGCCTTCGGTATCTTCATGGCCTTCACGTTCAGACGGCTGCGGCCCATCTTTCGGGCCCGCGGACAAATCAATGCTGAAGTTACCGGCCGCCTTGCCGAATCGTTGGGAGGCATTCGGATCGTGAAAGCCTATACGGCCGAACGTCGCGAGCAACTCGTTTTCACCCAGGGTGCCCACCGCCTCTTCCGCAATATCGTCAAATCCATGGTCGGCGTATCGAGCACCACTGCCGTCTCGACCGTGGTCGTTGGTGTCATCGGCGTGGTCATGATCGTAGTGGGCGGCAACTCGATTCTTTCCGGCAAAA
This sequence comes from Candidatus Hydrogenedentota bacterium, assembly GCA_963745075.1. Lineage (GTDB taxonomy): Bacteria > Hydrogenedentota > Hydrogenedentia > Hydrogenedentales > SLHB01 > JAHDWY01. Next base: position 76,931 of record CAVUWV010000015.1, read on the forward strand.
TGGACATTGGCTATTTCTTCATGTACATCGCCTTTACCGCCATGGTCGCAGCGCCCGTAGTCCAGATCGCGTCCATCGGCACGCAGATCAGCGACGCATTTGCCGGGCTGGACCGCATTCACGAGATCTTCTCCATGGCCACCGAATACGAGGAGGAGCAGGATAAGGAACCCGTTACACGGGTCGAAGGCGACGTCCAATTCGAGAAGGTCTGGTTCGAGTATCTCCCCGATACCCCCGTCATACGAGGTGTATCGTTCCATGCCCCCGCCGGTTCCACGACCGCGTTGGTTGGCTCCAGCGGATCGGGAAAGAGCACGCTCATATCGCTCGTCATGGCTTTTGTGCGACCGACGGATGGCCGCGTTATGATCGACGCCAAGGACCTGACGAGCATCCGGCTTCACGACTACCGCGACCACATGGGCATCGTCATGCAGGACAACTTCCTCTTTGACGGGACCGTTGCCGACAATATTCGCTTTTCCAAGCCCAACGCGTCCATTGAGGAAGTCATTCGCGTCAGCAAGATCGCGCACAGTCACGAGTTCATCAAAGGGTTCGAGAATCAGTACGACACAATTGTCGGCGAGCGGGGCGTGCGCCTTTCCGGTGGGCAACGCCAGCGTATCGCCATCGCCCGCGCCATCCTGGCCGATCCCAGCGTCTTGATTCTGGACGAAGCAACGTCCAGTCTCGACAGTGAGAGTGAGGCACTCATCCAGGATGCCTTGCGTTCCCTGCGCCGGGGCCGGACCACCTTCGTCATCGCCCACCGGTTGTCCACGATTCGCAGCGCCGACCAGATCCTTGTCCTCGAGGAGGGGGAGATTGTCGAGCGTGGCACGCACCACGAACTGTATGAACTGAACGGCCGGTACCGGCAGCTTCATGACAAGCAGTACCAGTTGGAGGCCGATACCTTCGTCAATCCCGGCGAGGACTTCACCCCGGAACTGGGAGCGGATCGCGAATGAGCCTGGCCGCGTCTCGGCTGCTGCTCGTCGGCTTTGTCGCGGTGCTGACATTCGTTACGTTCCGATCGCCGCGGCGGGCAGTGGAAACATTCCGCAAGTTCATCTTTGTCCCAGCGGCTCCGTTGAACCTCGCGGTATTTCGCATTGTCGTGTTTGCGGCCGTACTGCAGAAGCTCAATCTGGGTACGGCCGTCTGGCTTGCCCATATCCCCGAAGATCTGATGGCTCCGCCGTGGGGCATGAGGACCATCGTGGATATCGTTCCCCTGACTCCGGAATGGGTCTGGTGGGCGGGATGGTTGCTCGGGGCCGTTTGCACGGCCGGTATTCTCGGGATCTTGACGCGAACCAGCGCGGCACTTGCAGCCTTATTTGGCCTCTTTGTACTTGGCGTGCCCCAGTGCGTGGGCAAGGTCAGCCATTACAATCATCTCGTTTGGTTCCTCGCGGTGCTCGCGGCTTCACCCTGCGGCGACGCACTGTCGGTGGACGCATTACTGCGATCGAAGTCGCGGACCGCCACCGGCTTCATGGGTACTAGACGAGCCGATCTGGCCTACGGCTTCCCGCTGCGGGTGGTGTGGCTGACTATCGGTATCATCTACTTTTTTCCGGGATTCTGGAAAGTGTGGACTTCCGGTTTGGAATGGGTTCTGGGCGACAACTTGCCGAACTTGGTTCTCCGATACGGAGCCTTAATCGAATCCGATCGGGCACTATGGTTGGCCACGGTCCCCATGGTGCTCAAGGCCGGCGGCGCGGCCGTTCTGCTATTTGAAATGGGATTCATTTTTGCGTTGTTTTGGCCCCGGTTCCGTTTCTTCGCGATGGGATCCGGTGTCTTCTTTCACCTCGCCAACTGGTACGCCTTGGACATTCTATTTCATCCACTTTTGGCATGTTACGTTGTCTTCGTCGACTGGGCGGCGTTGGTTCGACGGGGTCAAAAGGATCGTCCGGCGGTTGTGTCGAGTGATGCAAAGCAAGAACAGTTGCGTGCAGCGATTCCTCGAACGCTAATACTGGTGTGTACCGTGGTGATTGTCGGCGCCGTCTATGCCGGCGCCCGGGGCATCACCCAGGGCTGGCCCTTCGCGTGCTACCCGACGTTCGACGAAATCGCGCAGCCCTACATGCGCACCGTAACGCTCGATCGAATCGACGATAGCGCGGCAATACCCATCGATTTGGACCCGCTGCGTCACCGGCTGGGGGCCGTCCGCTGGGAACGCTGGATCGCGTGGATGGTGGAGACGCAGGACGAGGAAGCGCGTTCCGGTCGATTGACCGCATTCGCCCAATGGTGTGCTCGCGAATCGGGTCTGAGCGGAAAAGATGGCATGCTGCGGCTCAGCACGACTATCCTGGATGTCAGCCAACAGGAGCCGGGAACGGTATCCCACGAAGTTCTGATTCGCTGCGCTCTCGGGCGTACGGGTAGTGAGCGATAGCGGTGCCATTAACGCGGCGGGAAATTCCATCACAAACCGGTTTGCCCGCGACTGAGTCGCGTGCGCTCAATCCGGCACGCGATTCGCCAACCGGTCAGCCAGGCGCGAATTCCGCTTAGTCGCCTGGACGTTATGCACGGCCCGTGCCACCGCTCGTGGATCCCCGACGATGACCACCATCTGTTTCGCCCGCGTAATCGCCGTATAGAAGACGTTGCGTTGCAGCATCATGTAGTGCTGCGTCGCCATCGGCAGGACGACCACCGGATACTCGCTGCCCTGCGCCTTATGAACTGTGCTCGCGTAGGCCGGCGTCAACTCATCCAGTTCGTCAAAGGCGTAAAGCACATCGCGGTCGTCGTAATGTACGATGACTTCCTGCAGCACGTCGTCTATCTGCGTGATGATCCCGACATCTCCGTTGTAAACGTCAAGCTCGTAGTTGTTCCGAACCTGCATCACCTTGTCGTGCAAACCGAACGGACGCGGTCCTATGGTGGGCGTCTGCGCATTCAACGCTTCGCGCAACGCGACATTGAGTCGCGTTACGCCCACCTCGCCCCGGTGCATCGGCGCCAAAACCTGGATATCGCGCAGCGGATCCACCCCGAACTTGTCGGGGATGCGCGTCGTCACCAATTCCCGCACCGTCTCCAACGCCTTCTCCGGATCTTTCCGGTCTACAAAGAAGAAGTCTCGGTCATTATATTGGGGAAACTCGCCTGCGTTAATCCGATGCGCGTTCGTAATGATCCCGCTCTCGGCCGCCTGCCGGAACACCGTCTTCAACCACACCACCGGGATCGCTTGGCTCGCGATGACATCCATCAACACGTTCCCCGGCCCCACGGAGGGCAACTGGTCGACATCGCCCACGAGGAACAAGCGCGCCTGCGGCGGCAGCGCCTTCAGCAGGCTATGCATCAAGCTGATATCCATCATCGAGCATTCGTCGATCACCACCAGATCGGCGCTCAACGGATTTCCTTCATGCCGCGTAAACCCGCCCGCTTTTGGGCTCCACTCCAGGAGCCGGTGAATGGTCTTCGCCTCGCGGCCGGTCGCGGAAGACATGCGTTTCGCGGCCCGTCCCGTAGGCGCGGCCAACAACACCTGCATGCCCTTCCGCACGAAGATTGCCAAGAGCCCGTTTAACAGTGTTGTCTTGCCCGTACCCGGACCGCCCGTGATTACCATCGCCTTCGCGGTGACCGCCGTACGGACCGCCGACCGCTGCTCTTCGGACAATTCAATGCCGCGCGTTTTCTCCACCCACGCGATGGCCTTCTCCACCTGGATGGGGAACTCTTCCTTGGGAACGCTTATCAGTCTCTTGAGCAACTTCGCGCAATTCGTTTCGGCCTGGTGCAACGCAGGAAGGAAATACTCGGTCTGTTCGTGCACGATCCGGTCAGTATCAACCATGGAACTCAGTACGGTTTGCACGATGTCGGAATCCACCTCGAGCAATTCGGCGGAGTCCGCGATCAAGGGTTCCTCGGGCAGAAAGGTATGGCCGTCGCTGGTTGCCCGTCGCAGCGTATGCAACACCCCTGCAGCGACCCGCTTGGGTGACGCCGGTTCAATGCCCATTTGCGCGGCGATTCCGTCCGCAATCTTGAACGAAATCCCGGGGATGTCTTCCGCCAGCCGATAGGGATTATCCCGCAACACGGCGACCGCCTTGTCGCCATAGTGCTTGTAGATACGCACCGCCTGCGACGACGCGATGCCGTGCCCTTGCAAGAACAGCATGATGGATTGAATGGCCTTTTGCGCCTGCCACGCTTCCCGAATCTGTGTCGCTCGCTTTTGCCCAATCCCCTCGACCTTCCGTAATCGCTCAGGCTCTTCATCGATGACGCGCAGCGTCTCGACGCCGAAGGCCTTGACCAGTCGTTTGGCGTAGGTGGGGCCGATGCCGTTGATGAGTCCTGAACCCAGGTACTTCTCGATCGCGTCGGCGGTAGCGGGGAGGACGGTTTCGTAGCGTTCGACGCGCAGTTGCCGGCCAAACTTCGCGTCGTCGACCCAGCGGCCCCAAAGCCGTACCGTTTCCCCCGGCGACACGGCGAGGCCCGATCCGACAAACGTCATCAGTCCACGCGGTTGCGGTGCTTGCAGCCGGCCTACTAGGAAACCGCTGTCTTTCCCCTCAAAGACAATGCGCTCGACGGTGCCTTCGACGCAGTCCGCCGGCACCTTCTCCTCCGACTCCCGGAAGGTCGTCTGGTGGTCCGCTTCCCTGTCTTCGTTCAACGCCCCAAAGCCCTTAATTCCCAATTCTTAACTCAGGATTCTACCCCCCGATCGGCACACTCCCAAATCGCCGCACCACGATCTCATCGGTGGTCGCACGCGGGCTGAGCGACGCCAGATACAGACAGGCGTGCGCGATATCTTCCGGCGTCATCCAATCGCTCTTGTCGCGGTCCGGCATGGCCTTCTGAGCGAGCCGCGTGTCCACGCCCCCCGGGCAGATGCTGTGGACGCCGATCCCGTACTCACGCAGTTCCATGGCGAGCACCTTGCTCAGGCCGTTCAAACCGTGTTTCGACGCACAATATGCACTCTGGCGGTTCAGCGGCTTTAATCCCGCGACGCTGGAGATATTAATGATCCGGCCGGTTCGGCGTCCCATCATCGAAGGCAACACAGCTTGAATGCACAGAAACGGACCGGTCAGGTTGACGTCCAGGGTGGTTCGCCATTCGTACTCGCTGAGTTCCGTGAAGGGTTTGAACTGCGCGTAGCCTGCGTTGTTCACGAGAATGTCGATGGCGCCAAGAGAACCGAGCGTTTCCTCGACCATCGTGTGGACGGCGTCCGAGTGTCTCACGTCGCATTGCAGGGCGAGGGCCCGGCGCCCGGTAGTTCGGATTGCCTCCGCCGTTTCCCGTATCTCCGCTTCCGTACGCGCTGCAACGGCCACGTCACACCCCTGTTTGGCGAACGCTAATGCAATCCCGCGGCCGATCCCACGGCCGCCGCCCGTGACAAGCGCAACTTTACCTTCCAATAGCATGATGCCTCCCGAGTGAGTCGGGAGGCATCATAACATAGGGCGTTAGAGAGCGCGTTAAACGCTATTTGATTAGGCGAATAGCAAAAGGATAGCGATACGCGTTCCCTTGCTTCGCCTGCAATCCGGCGATGACGACAAACAGAACATTCACGAAGAGCAGGACAAACCCCAGCAACCCGATAAATGGTATCAAGTACCCAAGGATCATCAGCACCAACCCAATTAAAACCATGGTGATCTGGAAATTCATCGACTCCTTGCCCTGATCCTGGACGAAAGCAAATTCTTTGCCCTTTACCAGCCAAACGATGAGGGGTCCAAGGATGTTTGCAAACGGAATGCATGTAAACATTGCAAGAGCACTGAGATGGCAAAGCATCCCCCACGTACGGGCTTGATCATCAGTTTCAACGGACATCGGCGTACCCTTTCCCTTCGGTTTAGGACCAGTCTTTCGAGACGATGATAGAACACCCTGCGGAACTACTCTGCACGCGACACCCCGGACCTGTCAATCAAATTGAGAAGGGGAACTTAGGAAATAGTACGCTGCTAGGGGCCGATGTGTTTTGCATACGCCCCGGTGGGTTCTGCTTCACAGGCGATAAGCGAGCCGGCGGTCGCCTTCTGGGGACGGCAGCTATGCCCGGATCTCATCCAGCAACGAATGCAGCGCGGCCATCTCGCGCTCGGCCCCCAGGCACCGGTAGAACTCCACGCAGCCGGAACACACGAATGGGTTTTCAAGTACCAACGCACAATCCTGCTTGTACGTTTGGGGCGCAAAGAGGCATCGTGACGGGGATTCGTGGGTAAGGTCTTCTTCTACCAATAGCGGGTTCAACACCAGCGCCCGCCACTGGATCTTTCCCAGTAATGCGCAGAGCCGGAAATACGCATTCCGGTCCAACTTCGCGTATTGGCATAGACCTTCACACTGGTACATGGAAACGGACACGCCACGTGCACGGTCCACATTAAAGAGTGCCGGTCGCCGGTCGCCCGTAATGGTGAGCCGGAAGTCGGCGGCAGAGGTGCCGCAGTGCACCTGCGTGACAAGAATATCCGCTTCATCGCCCAACCGGCGAAAATCGGGATAGGGAGCTTGACCTTCAACATGAAACATCACGGGACACCTCGCTTCCTTGCGGCGCAGTTGCCGATTCCGTCCCAATCCTCGACATGCTGCCAAGCAGGGGTGCCCTTGTGAGGTTCAAGGTATCACGCGGATAGGCTCCGGGACACCTCCTCACGCGTTCAGTTTATCACGGGAGAGCCCATTCTGTCCCGAAAAAAATCACATCTTTGCCTGACTTACGTGATTTTCACAGATTGCCGGCGACGGAATCTGCTCAGAGTTCTCAAAGCGGGATGTTGTATTCCGAAATCTTGTTGTAGAGCGTGCTGCGCCCGATATCCAGGATCTTTGCGGCGTCGCGGATGTTGCCGCCGCAATGCTGTAAGACACTCATGATGTGGCTTTTTTCCACTTCCTGGAGACTGATCATCGACTGGTTCGCCTCCTCTCCTCCCATGGTGGAGCAAGCTTCCAAGGAATCTACATCGATGTACTCGGTGCGGGCCAGTGCAACCGCGCGCTCCACGAAATTTCGAAGTTGCCGAACATTCCCCGGCCACCGACGCGCGCGTAAGAAGCCGAATGCGTCGTCGGTGAACCCAACGATTGGCCGCTTCGCATGGTCCAGGCTGTGCTTCAAGAAAAACTCGGCGAGGATCGGAATATCTGAAGGTCGATCCCGTAACGGCGGCATTAGTACCTCCAGCCCGTTGAGCCGGTGATACAGGTCGGCCCGGAACGTGTTCTGCTTGACTAAGTCCGAAAGCCGCTTGTTGCTTGCGGCAACAACACGAAGATTCACGTGTGTTTCGCGATTGCTGCCTAGACGCGTAAAGGTGCCGGACTCGATCACCCGGAGGAGCTTCGCCTGGTCTTCGGACGTAAGATCGCCAATCTCGTCCAAGAACAACGTTCCCCCATCGGCTTCCTCCACACGGCCGATCCGCCGTTCCGTGGCGCCGGTAAACGCGCCTTTCTCATATCCGAACAGTTCGCTTTCCAGCAACTGTGAAGGGATTGCAGCGCAATTCACCGTAACGAGCGGCCCATTGGCCCGGTCGGACATCTCGTGAATCATGATCGCGGCCAGCTCTTTCCCGGTGCCCGTTTCCCCCTGGATCAGAATCGACAGTTCCGACGGCGCGGCATTGCGAATCAGATTCCGCACTTGGCGGATGGCACGGCTGTTGCCGACCAAGGTCTTCGCCGAGCGCGTCATGGCGCGCAACCGCTGCAAGTCCTGCCGCAATAATTCCACGTGTTCCATGGCACGGAAGTACGGCGCCACGGTGTTCGCCACCGAGAGCAGGCGGCGAAGTTCGTGTTCGCCGTACTCCTGCTCGTTCGCTTCGCTCCGTACCAGCAGGGCCCCGATTCGCTGTTCCCCGAGACCCATCGGTGCGACCAGCAGCGTGCCCAATCGTTTTTCGTCAAATTCCTTGTTGAAAATCGGAACCACCAGGCCACCCGGCCGACTCAATGCCTTTTGCGTCTTGCGCTCGATATCAGTGGGAGGCTGGACGGTTTCCCCCGCCAGGCAACTCGGGCGCGTGTAAAACTGCAATTCCGGGTTGCCCGGTCGCATGCGAACGATCCATGCACCCGTGGGACGGAACAGTTCCCGTAATTCACTGAAAACCGTCGTCATCAGTTCCTGTACGGTCAGCACGCGGCTGCACTTTCGGCCGATGTCGTACAGCGCCGCCAGGTCTTGCACCGAATTGGGGTACGCCATCGCCATGAGTTCGGCGGTCTTTTCGCCAGGCACCGCCGACTGATCCTCCGCCAGCCGGATGGTCGTCAGATCGTCGGGTGACGTGGCGTGCCCGGCCAGTTCCGGGCGCTCGGCCGTGCTCGACACCAACAGCACCGTCCGGCCCACCGCGAGTTCATCCCCTTCCCGGAGGGCGCACTCCGTCACGGAGCGTCCGTTCACAAGCGTGGCATTGCTGCTGCCGAGGTCGCGTACAACGAGACCGCCATCGCCCGGCACGATTTCGCAGTGCCGCCGCGACACGAGGGAATCTTCAATCGCGATCTGGCACTCGCTGCCGCGGCCGACCAAGACCGGGTCCTCTCCCACCGCCCAAGTTCGCCCCTTCAGCGATCCCGTTTGCGCGTTGAGATAGAACAACGCTTCCTTTCCTCTCGATACAGATTCGTTCACGCTTTGACCCCGAGTGCTAGCACAAAATTAACTTCATCGTACCGAATTTGAAGTCCCCGGATCACACCACGCGCGTCTACGGTCCGCGTTGATTTGGCACCGGCCCGTTTCCGGATTCCACGGTTTCCATGATACGATAGCCCCTCACGCTAGACGTATGGGGGATATCGGGGAGGATTTTGAACCATGTCGCATTCGAACGCAGCTTTTGGGCCGCCCTCACGCCGTCAATTCATGCAGGTATCCGCGGCCGTCGGCGTCGCGGCGGTCGGTTCTCTGGGTTCGCAGCCGGCCGGCGCTGCCGAGCAATCCGGCGCTGCCGAAGGAACCGGTGCCCAGCGGCTCTCTCTGGACCAACTCAAGCAGTGGGAATCTTGGCGGTATGGCATGTTCATCCACTTCGGCATGAGCACCTACGTGCAAAACGAACTGCCCGATGGCAAAGCCCCCGCCACGACCTACGCCCCCACCGCCTTGGACGTCGATCAATGGGTTTCCGTTGCGCGCGACGCGGGCATGAAATACGCCGTGCTCACCACGAAACACGTCGCGGGCCACTGCCTCTGGCCGACGAAGCTTACAGACTACTCCGTCGTCAATAGCGGCGATACGACCGACGTTGTCGGGAGATTTGTCGAATCCTGCCAGAAGCGCGGCGTCCAGCCGGGATTCTATTACTGTTCGTGGGACAACCACAACCGGTTCGGCAGCCAGACGCCTTCCGACGGAAAGCAGGAACTCCCGGCGTATACCACGTCGCTGTACCAGACGTTCCAGACCGCACAGATTACCGAGTTGCTTACCGATTACGGACCCATCGCGGAAATGTGGATCGATATCCCCGGCGTGCTCGGCCGCGGCTACCGGACCTACCTCTACAACTACGTGGCCTCGTTGCAGCCCGACACAGTCATCATGATGAACAGCGGCATTTCCACGGGCGAGAAGTACAACGTCGACTACGCCTGGCCCTCCGACCTCATCGCCATCGAGCGCCGCCTGCCGCCGGATCAAGGCCACAATCCCTGGCGCGATATCGAAGGGAAGCGCTATTACATGCCCGGCGAAGTCTGCGATCCCATCGGCAAGGACTGGTTCTACGTCGAAGGTGACACGCCCCGGCCGGACGCGGATCTGCTCGAACAACTTCAATCTTGCCAGGCACGCAATGTAAATCTGTTGCTCGACGTGCCGCCCGACAAGTCCGGCAAAATCCCGGACATGCACGTCCAAGCCCTGAACCGGCTCGCCAAAAACGCGGGACTGTAAGAAAAGCCGACGTACGAAGTGCGAGGGCTTGTCTTTGCTTTAGTGAAACAGGCTTGCTTGTCGCGTAATGAAGGCATAGTTGACGGAGTGATGGACCTCCGGGTCGCCGCCGAAGTACAGCGCCGCGCAGGGGGGGCAGAAGAATGCGCAAACGCCCCGGCGGACGCTGCCGCACTCAATTCGAGAAACCGCCTCCGCAAAGCGTGCGCTCTACTCGGCCAACTCCAGCTTGGCCATCGGCGACCCGGGAATCGCATCGCCCACACCAGGCGTCAACTCCGCCCAGTGCCGGGGCCGCTCGGGATGAGACGGGTCCAGGTCGTTTGCCACGATGGAAAAGGTGAACGACGAACCCGGCTTCAATTCCACCGGCGTGAGTTCCGACTTCGGAAACACCGCTTCATACACCGTATCCAACCCGTTGCGCGTGATTCCGAGATTGACGGTCGTATTCACGGTTTCCCATTCCCGGTCTACGCCTTTATACAGGAAGACCTCCGGCCCCGATTTGGTCAGCGTCAAGCCCCACTCCCACTTGCCCGTCATGAACAATTGGATGCCGTCCGCCGACCACACGACGTCCCCGGCATAGGGCTGATAGAACTCGTCGTCATGGGTTTCCACGGCCAGATACAAATTGTCCTGGTCCCACATCAATCGGCAGCGCGCACTCAGGTCGTCGGTATCGGCGATGTCGAATTCCCAGGGATAGATCAAGGGAATCGGCACGCTGTTTGCCCATTCCGAGAGGTCGCCGTCCGCCGTCACGGGTCTGGTAGCCTTCGGAACCGTGTACTCGGGTACGAGGTCGAGCCGCCGTTCTACGCCGATCGGTCCGCCGTGCTGGCTGGCCTTAAACGTCGTCTGCAACGTGGGTACAGGAAACCGGACCGCTTCGGGACTGTCGGCCCGGATGTGGAAATCGAGATACGTAATGTCGTTGGACTTCGCGTGGTACGTCATTTTGGTTGGTTCAACATGCCATCCGGCGGGGACGTCCCACGTCATCTCCGAGTCAAAGGCTTTGTCGTAAGGATTCTGCACGAATGCCGTCACATTCCGGTCAAAGCCCTGGCCTTGTGCCACATCGATCGTCTCGGTTCCCACCCAGTTCCGGCGTACGTTGTGCATCTCGTCGATGCGCGCCTGGGTCACCACATCCGGCGGTAATACCGACCCGGGCTTGATGACCGACCACGTCACATCGTCGCCGCGGACTCGCACGAGGCAAAAATGGTGGAACCCGCCTTCGTCCAATGGAGCCCGGATTTCAGCGCCGCCGCCCGCGGAGATTACGTAATCGACCCCGTCGCGACGGCCCATGTAGCGGTAAAGGTGATTGTCGCCCCCAAACACGATTCTCACGGGGTGCCCCTTGATGATCTCCGCCACGTTATCCCAACTCGGCGACCAATTGGGATCGTTCCAACCCGCGACGAAATACGGTTTGTGCAGAAACAGGAAGATGTTTCTTGCGTGGGTCGACTCCAGATCGTCTTTCAACCAGGCGATCTGATCGTCCGATAGCCGTTGTCCCGCGCCCACTTCTTCGCTGTTCAGCGCAATAAACCGCGAATTGCCGTAGGAAAAGGCGTAGCACGTCGGACCCACCCGCTCCAGCCAGATCTGTTCCGTCGCGGCGTCGCTGATGTCGTGGTTCCCCGTGACGGGGAACAGCGGAACCTCGAGGTCCGCCGCCACCCGGGAATACTCGTCCCACTGTGCCGGGAGCAAATCGGCCGCCCCGCCGAGGATCAAATCGCCCACGTCCACTAGGAACGCAGGTCGGAGGGCGTTGACATCTTTAATGATCTGCTTCCAAGTCTCGGACTGTTCCGTCACGGAAAGGGACCGCGTGTCGGCCACCACGACGAAGTCGAAGGACTCCGGACTAATCGGAGGGCTGGCACGCAGTTGATTGAGCGCCTTTTCGGCCAAGCTTTCCGCCGATGCGGTATGCGGCGTGACGACGCCAGTCAGGGTAAGCAGTACAGCCGTCAGGATGAACCGGTACATGATACACTTCCTTCCAAATGTGGACGCGTTCGGTTTCGTGTCGCACCAACGAAATCCGGAACATCCAGTATAGCGAACGAAACACTGGCATGCATGATCGGCATGGAGAAGGGTTCTGGTGGACGGGGCCGAGCACAAGAAGGAACGACTGGGCTCTGCCGTGGGGCTGTGTCGTGCTTGCATTCACGCTCGTTCCATCCAGCACCCGCGTGGGGGCGACGCGTACTGGCGTTGCGGCCTGTCGGATTCCGACAAACGCTTTCCCAAATACCCGCGATTGCCCGTGCTCGAGTGCCCGGGATATACGCCGCGCGACGATTTGTAAATGTTGCACGTGGAACCTTCTGCACGCCCCATGTGCTATCCTTTGCCGGGATGACGGTTTGCCGCGTTGCACTGCGCGATTGTTTTGGACGATAGCTGGAGCGATGAAGAACATCCCCCTTGATCCCCCTTCAAAGGGGGAATTGCTCGCAACGCTTCGCGTTGCGTTAGAGGTGAACGAAGATTTCGTATCAAGTCGACTGATAGCATCTATCACCATAAGTCGAGTGCACGCACGCTTCCCCCTTTGAAGGGGGATCAAGGGGGATGTTTCTTGGGTCTTCTGTGTTCGTGGTCCTATAGCTGCGACACTTCTTGTCGTGTTCATGAAGAGGGGGGAGTCTCATGATTCTTGTTGCACTGATGGTATTGACGGCGGCGGGCGAGACCCCCGCGCAACCGGCGGCGACCTGGCCGGAGCATGCGTTCTTCGGATTGCATTACGATCTGCACGCGAACGCTTCGGACACGGAACTCGGCCGTGAGACTACGTACGAACACATCCGAGAGCAGCTCGAGAAAGTGCACCCGGACTTTGTGCAGTACGACTGCAAAGGGCACCCGGGTTACGCCGGATATCCAACCGAAATCGGTTCGCCCTCGCCGGGTATCGTCAACGACGCGCTCAGAGTCTGGCGCGACGTGACGCACGACATGGGCATACCCCTGTCGATCCACTTTTCCGGCGTGTGGGATACCCGCGCCATCGAGTTGCACCCCGACTGGGCACGCATCGGTCCCGACGGGAAGCCCAGCCCAAACAATACCGACCCGCTCAGCGACTACACGGAATCACTCATGATTCCTCAACTCATCGAAGTGGTCACCAAATACGACCTCGACGGGGTCTGGATCGACGGCGAAAACTGGGCCAGCCAGCCTTCTTGGAGCGAGCGATGTATCGCGGAGTTCACGCACCGGACGGGGATCGAGGAGATCCCGCGTAGCGCGAAGATCCTCACTGGTTCGAGTGGCTCGCTTTTCAGCGCGATCTCTTCATTGAACACGTCACGAAGTATGCGGACGCCCTGCACGCTGCCAAACCGGACGTGGCCGTCTGCAGCAACTGGATGTACAGCGTGCGTCAGCCCGAGCCCATCGTTGCGCCGGTCGACTACCTTAGCGGCGATTTCAATCCCTCCTTCGGGGCGGAACGGGCCTGCGCCGAGGCCCGCTTTCTGGCCAGCCGCGGAATGCCGTGGAACCTGATGGCGTGGTCCTTTCTGCGGACCGGCGATGAATTCTGGACGTTCAAGACCGTTCCGCACCTGTGCCAGGAAATCGCCGTCTCGCTCGCCCAGGGCGGAGCCGTATTCATCTACGACCAACCGCAGCGGTCGGGACGTCTGACAAGCTGGCACCAGGATATCCTTGCGGACGTGGCCCGGTTCTGCCGGAAACGCGAGGAATACTCGTTTCAGACCGAGACCATTCCCCAAGTTGCGCTGCTGCACAGTGAATCCGTCTACTACCGGCACAACGATCCCCTGTTCAACTTCGGTTCCGCCAACGAACCCATGGAAGGAGCCCTACACGCCCTGCTGGAGAACGGTTACTCCGTCGACATCCTCAACGAAGAAATGCTGCTGAAGCGGATGGACCAGTATCGAGCCGTCGTGGTCGCGGAGCAGGAGGGACTGCCCGACACGATAAAGGCGGCGCTCGCGGAATACGTTCGGAAGGGCGGCAGGCTTCTGATCTCCGGTTCGAGTGCCGCCAAGGATTTCACGGACTTAACTGGTTGTACGCCGGTCGAAGGAAAGCAACAGGGGAACTCCTACGTTCCTGCCGGGAACGGCTGTGTCAGCGTTTCCGGCCCGTGGCAAACGTAACATTGAACGGCGCAGAGGAACTCGCGCCGCTCTTGAATCAACAGGAACCCGAACTCAATCAGGCCGGAACACCCGCCGCAACGCGCAATCGCGTCGGTGACGGCGTCGTCGTGGCGATTCACGGCCCGTGTTTCGCGCGTACCACACGGCGCACTACCCGATGCTACGTCAATTCATCGGCGACTGCTTCGCGAACCTCGACGCGGAGGGGTTAGCACATGTTGACAGTCCCTGGTGGATCGAAATGTCCGCCCGCAAGAAAGGGGACCAGCGGCTCTACCAATTTGTCAATCGTTCCGATGGCGGATACACCGCGCCCAACCGCCACATGGTCGAGCACGTGCCCGACGCGGGACCTTTCACCGTCACCATCCCGTTGGACGCGAAACCTACGCGCTGCTATCTGGCCCCCGACGAAGAAGGGCTGGAGTGGGCCTACAACGACGGTCTACTCACGGCGAATATCGCCGGTGTCAACATCCACAACGTACTCGTTGTCGAGTAGACGCGGCTTCCAGCCGCGTCAATTCTTCAAGGCTTACTCCCAATCGCGCCAAGAGGGGAAAGAGCCGAAGCTGCTGGAAGCTGCTTCTGCTCTCCCCTCGCCTTCATGTGCGGACAGGGTCTTTCTGTCTAAACACTGCATTCTTAAGGTATTTATTCATAGTACCTTACAACTCGAACGACGAAGAGTCCGTGATTCTTTTGTTGCATTGCAGACAAGTTTGTGATACAAACAACACAGATAAGGTTTGGTGGGAACGAGGAGACCGACGATGGTACCGACAAAACAGAAACCACTTGGCCCCGCCGATTTTGACAATCTCCGGGACACCGTTCATTGGAGCCGTACCTACGCCCAGAACCGGAGTCTGCCGGTCTTGCTCTACCTGCTCGCATACGGCGGCATATTCCTCTTGTTGTCCGGATTGGCTGCAGGAGGTGGCATGGCCACCAAGGCGGGATACCCTGTGCTTGGCATCCTTGCGTTGATCGGCTTCTTCGTGGTGTACGGTCTTCTGATGTATTTCGTAATCTCGAAACGGGGCCGAGGCTGGGTGGAGCAACAGTTGCAGCGGCCCTATGCCAAGGAAGGCACGGTGCGTATCAAGTCGGATCGCCGCGCACAGCATCCCTATCTGGGCTACGTCGTTGGCCCGCTCTTTGGGATTTGCATCGTCGGCGAGGTCCTCCTGGGATTGTGTGGCTATCTGCCAATCCGGCTCATGCAGCCGGTCTCCGCACTATATTGCGTCCCGTTCTTGGTGTTTTTGTGGTGGTGGCAGCGCCCCGCATCAACCTGGGTCATGTTGTTGTGGCCTGCGCTGTACGGGGCACACGCGGTGGTCCTAATCAGCGGGTTGCCGATTCCGACAGATGGTTCGTGGGCAATGTTTCACTCGATGGTACCAATGGTGGCTTACGGAGGTATCGCCGCATTCCTTTCCCATCTATACAGCCGCTACGCGTTGCGCCGGCTCCGACGTTTGTCTCCGCCGGAAACGGATGCTGAAGACGTCGGGGGGTAGTCATGAAGCCGGTAGACAAGACCTTACACGAACCGGCCCGGCTGCGGATCGCCATGGTTCTGTCGGGCGTGGACGTGGTGGATTTCAACTTCCTCTTGACGGCGTTGGGGTTGACGCGGGGGAATCTCTCGTCTCACATGGATCGCCTCGAAAAGGCGGGTTATGTTGCAATCGAGAAAGGGTACAATGGAAAAATTCCACGGACAGAGTACCGGTTGACGGATGCGGGCCGGAAAGCCTTGGACGGCTATTGGACAGCGATTGACCGGATTCGCGCGATTCCGGAGAACCCGAATCCCGATTGGATCGGTGACGGTGCAACGGATGACTGACTCGAATTGATCGGCCGCGTCCGGCACCAGGTGGCGGTCGCGGATGTACAACCGATTTTAGGGAGGCTCAGGTCAAATACAGGCAGCATGGGGGAACGATCATGCAAAAGTCCGCTGTTTACTTTCTTTCTGCGCTCTGCATCGTATTGGTCGTTGGATTTGTGATCGTCACCATGAAGACGATGGACTTACGATCCGAAGTGAACCAGCTGCGGCAGGAAAGCGCCCGGCTTCATTCCCAAACCGAGCTAATGGCTGCCCTGGAAACGAATCAGGAGTCGAGCAACTTCGCGCCGAATTGGAGGACGTAAAACCCAAGCTTGCCGAAGCGGAACAGGCCCTGGCGAAACGCGAAGAGGATCTCGCCGCCCTTCAAACCGACCAAACTCAGCCCGTGGAGTCCGGGCAAGAGGGCAAGAAGAAAGACGTGCCACCTTTCATGCGCATGCTGCAGAGCGACGAAGCCATCGAGGCCAACGCGAAGATGCAGGTCAACATGCAATACGGGATTCTTCTGGCCGACCTGAAATTGCCCGCCGACGTCGAAGAAGAAGTTCGCGCGATCCTGGCCGAGTCATTGACGGACCAGCTTCGGACGGTTATGAAGGCTATGCAGGACGGCACGATGAAAGATCTCAAAGCGAACCAATCAGAAGAGGCAATGACGGAGGCACTCCGCACGAAGTTGAGTAACGTGCTGAACGCGGACGAAATGGCGGTTTGGGAAGATTACGAGGCCAACAAGAACTACTACGTGTTGGAGCAAAGCTACGACATGCAATTAGGCATGTATGCGCCTGCGATGTCGCGGGAAACGCGCGATACGGTGAAACAAGTCCTGGCCGAAGAGATGATCGTTGCGCAGCAGGATCAATCCAAGGCGGGCGATTCCAACGCGAATGACTGGATGACCGTACAGTCGGAAGCCATGAACCGGGGTCTGGAGCGCCTTTCGACCGTGCTGAACGAAGAAGAGTACACGCAAGTCGAGCGATTCATCGAGCAGCAAAATGAATCGTTGCGCGCGTCGCAAGCCATGATGCAGTCCATGATGGGAACCGAAGACGAGAAAGACGACACACCGTGATCTCGGTTGAAGGCGCCGGCGCGAATCCGTATACTCTCGCCACTATGAGAAATGCACACGCCCATATCCTGCAAAACGTACGAACCACAGACAACTGGACCGTGGCCTGTCTTGAAGCCACCGCCGTCGCGGGCGTCATCATGCTCGCCGCACTGGTCAAGATTCCCCTGCCGTGGACACCGGTGCCGGTGACGTTGCAGACTTTGCCCGTATTGGCTGCGGCTTACGTCGTGGGTAGAGAACGGGCGATGGCCGGAATTCTGCTGTACTTGGCGCTCGGTATTGCCGGGGCGCCGCTGTTCGCCGTATCGTTCGGCGCCACGATGGGGTATCTCTTGGCCTTCGCCTTCGCGCCATACGTGACGACGGCCTTCAAACGACCCGCATTGGGAATGATAGCCGCCACCGCCGTCATCTACGCTTTGGGCACGACGTGGCTCTGCTTGTGGGCCGGTGTTGGCCTGTGGGCGGCGTTGGCGATGGGCGTGTTACCCTTCGTTCCTGCCGACGCAGTCAAGGCCGGCATGGCCTACCTCGTCGCCCGGCGCGCACAACCTACCGAGAAATCTACCCAGTCTCTCGCGTAATCCTACGCCCTAATCCAGCGTGATCGTGCGGCCTTCGCGGGCCGAGTCGTATACTGCCTGGATGACCTGCATGTATTTCATCCCGTCGTAGAAGTTTGGGTGGTATTCCTTGCCTTCGCGAATCGCGTCGATGAAATCCTGCTCGACTCGCCAGTTGGCGATGTCGTATTCCTCCTCGGTGTCGAGCGTTGCGCTGCCCATGTGTTCGCCCCGCGCAGCGCCGTAGAGGATGTCTTCATTGACTTCATACTGGAGCGTCCATTCGCTTCCGTGAATCGCTATTTGATCGGTTCCGTGATGCACGGCCGAACTGATGACATACTGAACGGGCGTTCCGCTCTCGAGGGTCGTGTTGAACAGGATCTGGTCTGGTATCTCGACCTTTACGCGGTCGCCGGTAGTGTCGGTCCGCTCCGGTACGAAGGTCTGCGTTATTGCGCTAACCGACCGTGTCCACCCAAACCAGCGGTGAATGACCTCGATGTACATGCCCAGGGTGTGCATGTTCAGGCCCGAGAGCCGGTGATCCTTGCGCCACGTCATGGACTCGTCCGGATTTGCAAACGCGCCGCTCATACTTTGCACCCGGATCAATCGCACGTCACCCAACCGGCCGCTGTTCACGTACTGTTGGATGGTCGAGTCCTTGGTCAGCCCGATGGGGACCGGGCAAAGCATCGCAACGCGTCCGGATCTTTCCGCAGCAGCGTACATTTCTTGTGCCTGCTGATAATCCATCGCCATCCGGGCCTGGCAAAACACATGCTTGCCGGAATTCAGCGCTGCGATGGACACATCGCGGTGCATGTAGGGCCACGTGCCGACAAAGACCGCATCAAGGTCATCCCGCGCGATCAAATCCTCCCACGGATCGCAAACGTTGGGGATGTTCAACTCATTCGCGGCGCGTTCACCGGATTCCCGGCTGCGATTCGCAACGGCAACGATTTCGACGCCGGAAACGTTCCGAAGCCCCGGCACGTGCCGTTGCCGGCAGATGCCGCCCAATCCCACAAATCCGACCCGGATGGGGTTCATTCCGACATGCTCCTCTGCGTTCTAATCAGCCCCTGTCATTCTCATTATGTAGCAGAAACTGCTGGAGTTGGGCCAGATTGTCCGTGTTGATGAGGTCGACGCCCGCTTTGCGCAAGGCCTTCCATAAGTCGTCCCGCGGCGGGATTCCCCAGAACCGCACGATACACCCGGCATCGTGGGCCTTCTTAGTGATGTCATAAAGTTTCTCGTGGACCGCTTCCGGCATGGGGCCGGACCCGAACCAGTCGAAATGGCTGCGCCAGTTGTCGCTGATGAGCGGGATTAGATTGGCGTTGATCGGAGCATCCAGGTCGGAAAGGCGACCGTCAATTGCGGCGTACCGTTGCGCTTCCGCCGCAAGCACCGTTGTCGGCCGGTCGCCGGAGAGAATCACCGTGACGGCACCTTTTGTCGTGCTCGTCGGTGTGAAAGAGGTCAACATTTCCTGGTACTTGCTCAGAACGTCTCGCAATACGGCATAAACGGCTTCCGCGTCATCTTTGATATCGATCAGGAGGGTGAACTCGGGACCGTCGGGGTAAACGCGTCCGCCGTTTGCGCGAACCCGTTTCAGGAGCGGATCAAGGTACAGGGCTTGCAGCGTCCGCCCGGGATCCACGGCTTCGCGATTGTGGGCCACCAGGAGTTGCCCGTCTACGAGATAAATGTCCGCCTCCACACTGCAAAACCCATGGTCCAGCGCATCCAACAGCGGCCGTTCGTGGTTGTAATCGTTGTGGGCGTGGGCATGTACCAGCGGCGTGACCGGCGTCTCGCCGAGCACCGGCGCAACGGTCGCACACAGGACCGAAAGGTAACCCAGAAGCTGGATACATATGCGCATGCTGAAGGTTCTCCTCGCAGCGCGTTAGACTACGGATCTCCCGAATACCTGTCAAACGGATTCGTGCGGCGCAACGGGTGTCCGCAGGAAATACAAAAAACCGATCGGACGGATCCGTCAGATCCGTCCGATCGGTCTGGAATTAGCTGCCTATTTGCCCACGCTACACGCCCTGGGGCTATTTCTTGTTCAACACCTTTACGACGCCGGGCGCGGCGATGCGCTCCATGACCGGCATGGAGCCGACCAGCGGACGCACATAGCTCTTAAACGCTTCCGTGACGCCGTTGCCGTCGGCGTTGAGGAATTCATCCGGCATTTCCGTAGCTTCCCGGGCAACGTCCTTCAGGTCGGCCAGGAAGTACTCGACAGCGTAGTCGCCGATGCGGCGAATGCAAACCGAGCCGTCACGGTGGTGCCAAATCGCGTATTGAGCGGCCTTCTCGCCGACTTCCCGCGCCTCGTTCTGATCGACCGTGCTCACGCAGCCGAGGAAACTCCGCTGCAAGTAGCCGAGCGTATCGGCGCGCACGCGCTTGATGTCGGTGCCTTCTTTGACCCAGGAGCTGAGCAGGTCGCCGAGGGCGCCCGTACCGGAAAGCTGCACGTTGCCGTGCGAATCCTGCTCCTTCGTGAATTCCGCCGCGATGGCCTTGCCGCTTGGTCCCACAATGCCTTCCGACGCCGCGACGATGCAGCGGCCATTCTTCTCGTAGGCGGTCTTCACGTCGGCGATGAACTTGTCCTTCGTCAGTGAACGCTCAGGCACGTAGACGAGGTGCGGACCATCGTCCGGATATTTCTTGGCGAGGCAGGACGCGGCGGTCAGGAAGCCCGCGTGTCGCCCCATGACCACCCCGATGTACACGCCCGGCAGGGCCCGGTTGTCCAGATTCACGCCCGCAAACGCTTGCGCGACAAATTTTGCCGCGGAACCATAGCCCGGGCAGTGGTCCGTGACCTTCAGGTCGTTGTCGATGGTTTTCGGGATGTGAATGACCCGCAGTTCATAGCCTTCCTTGTCCGCTTCTTCGTTCACGATGCGGCAGGTATCGGCGCTGTCGTTTCCGCCGATGTAGAAGAAATACCGGACGTCGTGGGCTTTGCAGACCTTGAAGATTTCCTGGCAATACTCGAGGGTCGGTTTATCGCGCGTCGACAGCAGGCCCGACGAAGGCGTCTGGGCAACCGCTTCGAGGTTGTGGGTGGTCGCTTCCGTGAGGTCCAGAAAGTCCTCGTCCACGATGCCGCGGATGCCGTGCTGCGCACCGTATACGCGGGTGACCTGCGAAAATTTACGCGACTCCAACACCGCCCCGACGAAACTCTGATTGATGACTGCGGTGGGTCCGCCCCCTTGCGCCACCAGTACCTTTCCTTCCAACTTCGACATGGTCCTTTTTCCTCCATCGGCTTTCGCCGTCGCTATCCGGGAATTCAAGGCGCCAGGCACATTTCCCCCAACGAATGATTACCGGCTTGGGATTGATTGCGTCTCCGATCAATACACCGGATGAGAATGAATCGCCTGATTATACACGGGGGATACGGGCGCTTTCCACGCGCGGCCCCCTCGTATGCCGCCAATGGGCATGAATTGCGGTCAAGTCAGAGGCGTGTTTTGCCGATGGATATGATATAATCGAACATGCAATAAGAATACCGTAAAAACCGCCGATAACAGCGAGGCACTGTAAGGAATTTCAGCAATTGGGAGTAAGCCGCGCGGGGTCGGTGTTGGTAAAGACGGAAGACAGTTTAGCCGCGGATGCCGGCCGCAGCCCGTTCAGATTCAACCCACGGACGGCCGGTGGAATGGACGGAACGTCATGAAAGTCGAACTTCATTGCCACACGGACACCTATTCCCCCTGCTCGCGGATTCCCCCGCGCGAATTGGTCGCGATGGCGGATGCCGCCGGATATGACGCCATTTTCATCACGGATCATGGCAAGGTCTGGTCTCCGGCGGATTTGGCCGCCCTTCGTGAGTTGAGCGACCGATTGCGGGTCTTTCCGGGAATCGAGATTTCGTTCCCCAATGGGCGGGATCTCCTCGTTCTGGGGGCCGACAGCCCCATCTACGAATCGCTTCAGACCCCGAGCGAAGTGTTTGCACAGGCCTGCGCCGATGGGTATCTGACGGTCATCGCCCATCCTTACCGGTGGCATGACGACATGCCGGATTACTTCACGCTCGCCGACGCCGCGGAAATCCTGACCTGCAACCACCCCGACGAGGATATGGCGGAACGCGCTCGTACCTACGTGGACGAGAATCGGATGGCCGGTGTTTATTCGTCCGACGCGCATGGGCTGAACTTCATGAACAAGTTCTGGATCGAGACCGAAGAGTCCTTCGATACCCCACAGGAATTCCGGCGGATCATCGTCTCCGGTCGCTTCAAGAATCGGAGCCGCGAAATTGTGGAACCGCTTCCGCCGAATCACAAGGCCGCCGTCTTTGGCGAACTCTCCGAAGCGGACATGATGGCCCTCTACGTGCAGCCGACACAGGAACCCACCAGCTTTTAATTGCGTTTGCTGGTCACCTGTTCCTCATACGCGAGCACGTCGTCTATCCACTTGCCGCCAGGCGGAACGCCCAGGGATTCGCAGTAGTAATCCCACACCGCGCCGAACGGCAAAGCCTTGCACGTCTCCAGAAGCGCCATGCGCTTGAAATGGTTCCCACCTTCTTCCGCATCGAGCAATAGCGCACGGGGCTCAAGCAACGCCAACAACAGCCCCTGCAACGTGGCCCGAGTGCCCGTGACGTAGGCACCGATACGGTTGATGCTGGCATCGAAGAAATCGAGCGCGATGTAGATGCGCTTGTCCACCCCGCAGCGGACGATTTCCTGGGTAAGGTCTCGAATTGGGTCATCGAGCAGTACGACGTGATCGCTGTCCCACCGAATGGGCCGGCTGACGTGGAGCAGCAATTCGTCCATGAACTGAAGCATCGCGGAGACCTTGTCGGCGACCGATTCCGTGGGGTGGAAGTGGCCCATGTCCACACAGAGCAACTTCCCCCGCGAGAGGGTGTACCCCAGATAGAACTCGTGGGAACCCACGACGAACCACTCGCTGCCGATGCCGAAAAGCTTCGATTCCACCGAGTCCTTCAAGAGCGCGGCGTCGTGCGACGGGGCAAAACAGGCATCCAGCGAGTCTGCGAGGATGCGGCGGTATCCGGCCCGGTCCACGGTGAAGTCTTTGGCCCCGTCCGGAATCCAGACGTTGTGGATGCAGGTGTCGTTCAGTTGCCGCCCCATTTCCTCGCCGATTTCCCGGCAGCGCTTCACATGTTCGATCCAAAAATCGCGTATGCCCTTGTCCTTGCTGCTCAGGGTATAGCCGGAATCCGCTTTGGGGTGGGAGAAGCACGTCGAATTGAAGTCGAGCTTGATGTCTTGCGCCTTGGCCCAGTCGATCCAGCCTTGGAATTGCCCGATGCCGATGGCGTCCCGATCGACAAACGTGTCGAACTCTCCGTAACTGGCATGCAGGTTCAACCGGTGTTTCCCCGGCAGCAGTGAAAGCGCCTTCTCATAATCCTGCCGCGCCTCGGCTACATTTCGAGCCTTCCCCGGGTAGTTGCCTGTCGCCTGGATGCCGCCTCCCCCAAGGGCCGCATTGGGCCGTTCAAAACCGCCCACATCGTCGGCCTGCCAGCAATGAAGCGATATGGAATACGTTTTAAGCGCTTCGATCGCCTTCTCGGTGTCCACGCCGAACCCGGCATATTGTTCCTTGGCGATACGGTATGCTTCTTCACTCTTCATGGAACGACTCCCCTGCGGCCCGCGCTAATGTGCTTTGCGTTTCATCCAGAATGGCGCCGTGACAAACCAAAGCACGGTCGCCGCGAACATCCAGTGCTTGCACGTGGCCAATTCCATTTTCTGCAGGTAGACACCTACCGGCGCGACGACGAGTATCGCCAGCGCCACAACCGAGATTATGACGAGAACGGATTTCATGACGTTGCTCCTTCAAGCGCTGTGGATTTCTGGTACAGCTTGCTCAGCACGATGTAGAGCGCGGCGGCGATGAACCAGCCGGGCAGGCCCAGGAAGAAAATCTCGATGCCCACGAACTTGTTCAGGGCCACGCACAATCCGAGTGTCACGAACCAGGTGAGACCGGCCGCCCAGTTGAACGCGATGCGCGCCTTTTCGGCATAGAACTCGTGAAAGCCGAATTTCCCGGCGAAATAATGATCGATGAACACAATCGCACCCATGGGCATCAGGATAAGCCCGTAGAGCGCCACGAAGTCCAACAGTTTCATGACCAACGCGGGGAAACACGCTCCCAGTGTGGCCACGAGCCCCGCCGCCATCGTCACTTTGAAGCGCGACCATTTGGGGCGAACGCCCTGAAACGCGAGACCGGCTCGATAAATGGTCGGATTCGCCGTGGTCCAGCCCGCTACGATGACGCAAATGACGCCCGTCAGCCCCGCGATCTTGAATGCCATCGGTCCCGGTGCCACTCCCGTGTCCGTGGGATCCGCATTGAGCTGGATTGCGTAGAGCAAACCGGCGGCAATCCAGGCCATGTAGTGGCCCAGATACATGCCCGCGGCCGACGACAAACCGTAGCGGGCCTTCTTCGCATACCGGAATATCGTGAGGTCCGACATGCCGATGTGCATGGCCATGTTGCAGAACCACGCAAAGAACATGACGTGTAAGAACGTGAATTGGGTTTGCCCCTCCACCGGTACGCCCGTCCAGACCTTCTGGCTCGCCACCGTATAGAAGTCGCCGAGCGAGTGAATGCCGAGTTCCGGCAGCGCCGCGACGCCGCAGGCCAGGAACACGAGCACCATCCAGGGCGCCGCAATGTTTGCGACGTGGGCAACCGTGTCGTATCCATACGCTGCGACCAGCGATATCACCGCGCCCACTGCGAACACCGCAATGATCCAGCCGATGCTATTGGGAAGCATGTCGCTGAGCCCCGGCATGGGCATGTTGAAGGGAATTCCAACCGCCGTGGCAGACACGGAAATCATGGCGCCGGCCAGGAAGCAGAACAGCACGCCATTGGCCAGGTTGTACAGATCCACCAGGCGAGGACCGCAAATCTTTTCGAGTTGATAGTAGAGGGTCAACCGCTTTTTTACCGCGATGGGCGCGCACAAAAACGTCCAACTTAGTACCGCGAGCAGGTTGCCGACCAGCAGCCCGCCCAGCACATCGAACACACTTACACCGTGCGCCACAAAGAGCGGTCCGATCATGAACTCTGTGCCGGCGGCGTGCTCTCCGGCGTACATCCCGATGAAACTGCGCCACCCCTTGGTTTGGCTCTCCGGAACCGGTTCGCGTTCAAACTCGCCGCCGGCCGGCTCTTCGGGAGCAGGTCTTGTTTCCTCTGCCATGGTTCTCCTCCCCTGCCGCAGTCACGCGGCAATCTCCTCGCTGGTAAGCCGCCGAGTATACCCCCTTGGTCTGCCCGCGGATCGTGCAATGAAACGCCAATCCGCGTGCTACGCCCAGCGGCGGTCTCGTGGGGCAGCCTTGGATGGTTCCGCCGTGATAACGCCCGGGATTGTGCCTCGCAGTGGCGGCGGTCCGTCGCAGTCCTTCCGAGCGGAAATCGAACCGAATAGGGCTCTCCCCATGGCGTTGAATCATAGAGCGACAGCGCCAACGGTTCAACCAGGCGATTGCGGATCTCGGAAGGTGAAATAAAGAAAGGGTCTACTCAGCCCCTGGGCCGGAATTCTCACACGCACCGGACGTTGGATCTGTAACCCCAATCCGCTCGGGGGTTTCACATGTCGATCCGAACTCTTTGGGTTCACAGAGCGCGTGTGACAATTCCTCAAGAGTGAGCCGACGGTTTTTCTCGAAAGCATTTCTCACCGCACCCACGGTACCGGTCTGCAAGACGACGTTTTTCGGGCGGTGAGAAATGCGGACTTGGCCGGATCTCCCGAAGCTTTCCCTAACACGGCGTTCACGTCGAATTACACGTGAAAATGCGAGCGAACTGCCGAGTGCGGCCGCGAACTCCTCGTGACGTTGAATCGCGCGCTAATTCGTCACCAGCGCCACATCCGCGTACTTGGCGAGTTCCCGTTCGCGGAGGCCCTTGAACGTCGCGTAGTCCTCTTCGGTGAGCGGTTTGGGCGTCGAGAAGCTGGCGTTATCCTTCTTCATCGCGCGGTGGTACGGTTTGACCGGGTACCCTTGTTCGGCGGCGTACCGCTTCAACCACTCCACGGGCGCTGTGCTCACGTCGCACAGGAAGTTCAGGGACCGCTGCGCCTCGATGGCGCCGGACCGGTCGTCCGCTACAAAGTAATCCTGCACCGCCTTCACGATGATCGGATTCACGGTACATCCCTGCCCGATACACGCCTTGGCGCCGGCGTACAGCGCGGGCAGAAACGAGGTTTCGGCGCCGGCAATCATCCCGATGTCTTTGTCTTTGACGGCGTAGTAAATGTCGTAAATGTATTTGGCATCGTCGGTGGAGAGTTTCATCCCCTGGACGTTGGGCAGGTCGGCCAGCTTGGCCACCAGGTCCATGTCCACCCAGTAGTCCCGGTGCGTATTACCGGGTTGGTAGATGAAAATCGGGATGTTCACAGCGGAATTGACGGTCTCGAAGTAGCGGAGCGTGACGTCTGCCTCCGTTTCACCATCGTTCGGAAGAATCGCCTCCGGCATCGTGTGCACGACTCCCGACGCGCCCGCGTCTTCGGCGTGTTTGCTCAGCTCGACGGCCTGCTGCGTGAACACTGCCGGGTCGGGGCGTTTGCCGTAATTCTTGTCCCAGATGCCCGCCGTGCCGACCAGAACCGGCGCTTTGCCGTTGAGGTGCGCACATGCCACGTCCGCCATCGCGACGACGTCTTCGTATTCAAACGCGTACATCTGGCCCATGCCGGACCGCACAAAATACGCGCTGATTCCTCCGGAACCCATAAGAAAGTCGAGCAACGCATGCTGACCGTCGGGGTCAAACCGGCCGTCTTCGTGCCACGCGGTAAACACATTGGAAATCGCACCGTAGACATACTTCGGGGTCATCGACTAATACCTTCCTTTCGGACCCGCGCTGTGGCCCGGTGGCCGGACCTGGGGCGCAACGCCTTTGCGCAGCGCTTCCCGCTTGGGGCCGGACTTTTGTGTCGTCATAGGCCGAAGCCGAACCATGAGAATGAAGGCCCCGACGACAAACACGACTTCAATCCAGAATACCCAGCCCGGCTTATACAGGTCCCGCCTCCAGAATTCAATGAGGGGGGTTTCCCAACCCGCGTGCACGCGCTGGTCCTTGAGCATTTTCATCTGCGATTCGAAGTTAAACCACTCGGCGACCGCGATGATGTAATGAAGCACGATGTGAAACGCCGCGGAGTACAAACACAGCTCAAGCCCCCACTGGATCACGGGCAGGGTCCATTTCCGCGTAAAAAAGATGAGGGTTACGACGAATGCCGCACCGGCGCCGTACTCCACGAGGTGCTCTTGGATGTGGGCAATTAGAGATTCCATGGTCCTCTCCCAAGCCTTAGTCCCAAGCGCGATTGTACCACGAAGCGCGAATTCCACAAAATGTACGGTTCTGTAACGTGTTGTCCTGACGCGGAATTCGCCGCCGGCACTTGGCCTTGCCTCACCATGCGATCGGATTGGGAACTTCCCAACCTATCTGGTATAATGTGGCTCCGACAGCGGATTAAGGTATACACTCCCTGGTACCTTTGGGAGTAAGTCACGTGCGGCGGTAGCTCCGTCAAACCCCAGGAATCGATTGCTCTCATGGATAAACTCTACGTATCCGAGGACGGCCTTGCGAAAATGAAGGCGGAACTGGCGAGCTGTAAATCGCGGCGCATGGAAGTCGCCGCGATTATCGAACATGCGCGCGAGTTCGGCGATTTGCGGGAAAACGCGGACTACCACGCGGCCAAAGAAGAGCAGGCGATGCTGCATGCCCGCATTCGCGATATCGAAGATAAAATCGCGCGTTCCGTCACCTTGGAAGGTCATGATATCGATACGAGCAAGGCATACGTCGGGGCGACGGTCCGTGTGCTGAATACGAAGACCAAGAAAGAGTTCACCTATATTCTTGTGAGCGCGGTCGAGGCGGACATGGCGAACGGCAAGATTTCCGTTCGTTCGCCCGTTGGAAAAGCCCTCCTGGGGAAGGCCGTCGGGGAAGTGGCTACGGCCAAAGTTCCCGCGGGCGCCATCGATTTTGAGATTTTGGAAATTACCCGCTAACGCGGAATGAACCCCCTGCCGCCGGGACCGGGGAACAGCTCCGTCGCTGTGTCCGAGGTTGGACTCCCGGAGGGGAATGACGCACTCGAGGATCCATGCCGAAACGAACCGACCTACACAAGATCTTCATCATCGGCTCGGGGCCCATTGTCATTGGACAGGCCTGCGAGTTCGATTACTCCGGCACACAGGCCTGTAAGGCCCTTCGCGAGGAGGGATTCGAGGTCGTCCTGGTCAACAGCAACCCCGCCACGATCATGACGGACCCCGAGACGGCGGATCGAACCTATATCGAGCCGCTTACGGTCGAAATCCTCGAACGGATCATCGAACGGGAGCGTCCCGATGCACTGTTGCCGACCGTCGGCGGACAGACCGCGCTGAACCTGGCGGTAAAACTCGCCGAATCGGGCGTGCTCGACCGGCTTGGGTGCGAATTGATCGGAGCGAAGCTCCCGGCAATTCAAAAAGCCGAGGACCGCGGCCTGTTCAAGGAAGCGATCGTGCAATGTGGCCTCGAGGTTCCGCGCAGCCAGGTGGTTCGTACCCTGGACGAAGCCCGCTCCTTTGGCGCCGAACTCGGGTATAAGGCGATCATCCGGCCCGCGTTCACGCTGGGGGGGAGCGGTGCGGGCGTTTCCTTCAATAAGGACGAATACGATCGCGTGGTCTCGTGGGGGCTCGAGGCCAGCCCGGTCACCGAGGTGCTCGTCGAGGAATCCGTTCTCGGGTGGAAAGAATTCGAACTCGAGGTTATGCGCGACTTGCGCGACAACGTCGTTATTATCTGTTCCATCGAAAACGTCGACCCGATGGGTGTACATACGGGCGACAGCATTACCGTCGCGCCTGCACAGACGCTGACCGACAAAGAATATCAGCTTATGCGGGACGCGTCGATCCGGATTATCCGCGAGATCGGCGTCGAAACCGGTGGGTCAAATATCCAGTTTGCCGTCGACCCGAAAACCGGGCGCATGGTGGTTATCGAAATGAACCCGCGCGTGTCGCGGAGTTCGGCCCTGGCATCCAAGGCCACAGGATTTCCCATCGCCAAGATCGCGGCCAAGCTCGCGGTGGGCTACAGCCTGGACGAGATCCCGAATGACATCACGCGCGAAACGCCCGCCTCCTTCGAGCCCACCATCGACTATTGTGTGACCAAGATCCCGCGCTGGGCCTTCGAGAAGTTCCCGGGATCGAGTACCGAGCTGACCGTGCAGATGAAAAGCGTGGGCGAAGCCATGAGCATCGGCCGCACCTTCAAGGAGTCCCTCCAAAAGGGCCTGCGTTCCCTCGAAATCGGCCGCTTCGGTCTCGGAGCGGACGGCAAGGACAAGACCTTTACCGGCGACGCGGAGTCGCTGGCGGAAAAGGATGCGCTGCTGAAGTCTATCCAGACGCCGGTGCCGGACCGCATTCTCCAAGTCGCCCGCGCCTTCCGGGCGGGAGCGACGGTTGACGAGATCTTCGCTGCGACCATGATCGATCCCTGGTTTCTGCGGAACATGCGCGAGATTGTCGAGGAAGAACGGGCCTTGGCCCAAGCCAATCCCGATGACGCCCTGACGCTGCGCCGCGCCAAGGAACTTGGTTTTTCTGATATCCAGTTGGGGCATTTGTGGAAGATGGATCCTCTCGCGGTTCGGGCGTTGCGCAAAAAGCACCACGTGGTTGCCACCTACAAGCTGGTTGACACCTGCGCCGCCGAGTTCGAGGCGTATACGCCCTATTACTATTCCACGTACAGCGACGAGGACGAAGTGCGGCCGACGGACAAAGACAAGATCATGATCCTCGGCGGCGGTCCGAATCGTATCGGCCAGGGTATCGAGTTCGACTATTGCTGCGTCCACGCCGCCTTCGCGCTGAAAGAGGATGGCTTCGAAACCATCATGGTCAACAGCAATCCCGAGACCGTATCCACCGACTACGACACCTCGGACCGGTTGTACTTCGAGCCGGTTACGCTGGAGGACGTGCTCAACATCAACGACCGGGAGAAACCCAAAGGCGTCATCGTGCAGTTCGGCGGTCAGACGCCGCTGAATCTGGCGCAGGCGTTAGAGAAGGCTGGGGTCCCCATCATCGGTACATCGCCGACCAGCATCGCCCGTGCGGAGGATCGGAAAGAGTTCCGGGAACTGGTCCAGAAACTGAACCTGCTGCAACCCGAAAACGAGACCGCCGTCTCCGCCGAGGAAGCCCATGCCATCGCGGATGACATTGGATTCCCCGTCGTTGTGCGGCCTTCATTCGTCCTGGGTGGCCGCGCCATGGAAATCGTTTACGACCACACGGCCCTCGACCGGTATATGACCCACGCCGTGGAAGCGTCTCCCGAACACCCCGTTCTGATTGACAAATTCATCGAAGGCGCCATCGAAATTGACGTCGACGCCTTGTCCGACGGAGAAGACGTGGTCGTGGCGGGTATCATGCAACACATCGAAGAAGCCGGCGTCCATTCCGGGGATAGCGCCTGCATCCTGCCGCCGTACGACCTCGATCCGGAGATTGTCGAGCGGATCAAGGAACAAACCCGTGCCTTGGCCCGGGAATTGAACGTCGTCGGGCTGATGAACATCCAGTTTGCCGTGCTCGACGACCGGATTTTCCTGTTAGAGGTCAACCCGCGGGCATCGCGAACGGTTCCCTTCGTAAGCAAAGCCACAGGCATTCCCGTCGCCAAGATTGCGGCGCGGGTCATGGCGGGCAAGACCCTGCGCGAACTGGGCGTCACCGAGGACCCGCAGCCGGACAGCGTCAGCGCGAAGGAAGTCGTCTTACCCTTCATCAAGTTCCCGGGGGTCGACATCCTCCTCGGTCCCGAGATGCGGAGCACCGGTGAAGTGATGGGAATCGATACGTCCATGGGCATGGCGTATGCCAAGAGCCAGATCGCCGCGGGCAATCGGGTGCCCACCGAAGGCACGGTGTTCTTGAGTCTCAACGACCGCGACAAAGAGTTGATGGGCGATTTGCCGAAGGAACTGTCGAGTCTCGGATTCAAGATTATCGCCACGGAAGGCACGGCGGCGAAATTGCGCGGTCTGGGCATCGAGGTCGAAGAGGTCTATAAGGTCGGTGAACGGCGGCCGCATGTGGTGGATCGTATGATCAACGGCGACATCGATTGGATTATCAACACGCCCATGGGTGTAGAATCCAAGTCGGATGAGCGGGCCATTCGACGCACGGCCTTGGAGCGGGGGCTGCCGACCATGACGACGCTGGCAGCGGCGCGCGCGGCGATTCTCGGGATTCGGGCCATGCGCAAAGGAACGGCGACGGTACGGTCCCTGCAAGAGTACCATGCCGACTCCGGGTGCGCTTTGCACTAACGCGCGGCGAGTCCTGCGCCGGACGCTGCGAATGGGGTGGTCATGACAACCGGACGTTTGTTCGTGGTCGCGACTCCGATCGGAAACCTGGGCGACATGTCCCCGCGCGCGGTGGACGTACTGCAGAGTGTCGACCTCGTCGCGGCGGAAGATACACGCCACTCCAAGAGGTTGCTTACCCACTTCCACATTCACACGCCACTTACCAGTTATCACGAGCACAACGAGACAACGAAAACGGAGACGCTAGTCGCGACACTGGTCGAAGGCAAGAATCTTGCCCTCATCAGCGATGCGGGGACTCCGTGTATCTCCGATCCTGGATATCGCCTCGTTCGCGCCGCACAGGATGCCGGAATCGACGTGGTGGCAGTTCCCGGCGCTTCGGCCGTATTGGCGGCATTGGCCATCAGCGGTCTTCCAACCGACCGGTTTTCGTATCACGGGTTCTTCCCCCGAAAACCGCGGGCGGCAGAATCGCTGATTGAAACGATCGTGCGAATGGGAGGGACCCATGTTGTCTTGGAGGCGCCCAACCGTTTGGTGGACACCTTGAACCTGATTGTCCGGGTTGCCCCGGCCGATACGGAAGCCTGCGTAACCCGGGAACTCACCAAAGTCCACGAAGAATGCCGGAGGAGTTCGCCCCGGGAACTTGCGCAACATTTCGCCGCAAACCCACCGCGCGGCGAATGCGTGCTTCTGATGTACATCCCCGCGCGTGAAGCCACGGCCGCCATGCCCCCGCCCGAGCGCATTCGGGAAATGGTCGAGTCGCTCATGGCGGAAGAAAACCTGTCGCGCCGCGATGCCGTTCGCAGGCTCGCAGCCGAGTTGGGGCTTCCTCGAAATGCCGTGTACGCGGCCGCGCAGGGGACAGAATGAACGAGGCCGCGCGTATCGGGATTCCGTTGGCGATCGAGCGGATGGCGCTGGCTATCCGGTACGTCACCTATTTTCTACTCATCGCGCTCGTCGGGCTCGGGTACATTACTGGAAACCGCCAAGATATCGCCACCATCACGGCCTTGCTGGTCTTTCATCATGCGTTTGTGCACACCGTATTGTGGACCAAGCGGTACGACCTGCTCTTCACTCGCTTTAATTTCCTCGTGAATTTCATCGAAGTGTCGGCCGTCGTGGTATTAACCGGGGCCGATACGAGCGCAGCCTATCTCCTCTATTTTCCCTTCATGGTCGGGTTCAGCGCCTACGAACGCCGGTTCCGGCGCGTACTCTTCAATGCCTTTCTCTGTATGCTCAGCTACATTCTTGCGGTCCTGTTCGAAACATGGAACGTCGGATTGGAAGAGCAAACCGGCGTTCTGATAGTGAAGGTTCTGTACATTCTCTTCACTGGCTGGTTGGTTGCCGTGCTGTCCGAGCGTTTGCGCAAAGCAGAAGAAAATGAGTCTAGCCATGCGGCGCAGTTGGCCTCTTCGGAAGCAACACTTCGAACGATCCTGGACAACGCCGGCGATCCCATAATCGTCTTCGATGAAAATGAATTCATCGCCGAAGCCAACGCCCGTGCCTCCGAGTTCTTGATGGTGCCGCCCGATAAACTCGTGGGGCAGCGCATACGCGCATTCATCTTCGACGACGGCACCCTGGCGCACAAGTTCGCGAATCTTCGGGTGCGAGGAGAGGGACAAAGCGAGGAGGTCTTCCTCAACGCGGAAGGCGAAGAACGTTCCGTGGATATGGTCGTTCGCACGTACGTTCGCGCACGCAATCGGTACTACGTCGCGATAATTCGGGACGTGACGGATCGCAAGGAACTGCAGGAGGCGACGCGGCTCGCAAACGCACAGCTCGATCGACTGAACAGCGAACTGCGGCAGGTGGAGCGCCTGAAGACCAATTTCCTGACGTCCATCTCCCGAAACATGCGTTCGCCGCTCTCTGCGGTGTCGGGGTACGTCGAAATGCTGTTGGAGGAAGAACTCGGTGAGATCAACGTCGAGCAACGAAAAGCCCTGCAAACCTGCCGGCGCGGCTTGCTGCGCGTGTTCCGATTGATTGACGAGGCCCTCGACCTACACCGGCTCGAAACCAAGCGGTCGCAAATCGCCGCATCGCGCGAGGACACCGCACCGCGCGATAAGGTGGATCGCTGATTGCTTCGGGTTAAAAAGTTCCGTATGGATCGAGGTCGATCTTCAGCCGGACCCGTGCGGGAGGCTGGGTCTCGAAAGCATCGCGCACCGCACGGCTCAGTTGATTGATGCGTTTGGCGCTCTTCGATAGGACCCCGAGATTCCATCGATACTTTTTCTTCACCCGGCGAACCGTCGCAGGCGAGGGGCCCAGAATCTCGATACCCTGGAATCCGAGTTCGTCGATCGTGTTCTTCACCAGCCGATGGAGAATCGCCACGGCACGGGCGGCTTCCTCAGGGTCTTCACACTCGATCATTAAATTTGCCATCCGGCGAAACGGCGGATACTGCGCGTTTCGCCGTTCGACAATTTCGCGTTCGTAGAAGACCGCGTAATCATGCTGCGCCGCGGACTGAAGCGCGTAATGGTGGGGGCGATACGTCTGAATCAATACATTGCCGGGACGCTCGCCGCGCCCGGCGCGCCCGGCCACTTGTGTCAGCAACTGAAACGTATTCTCCGCCGCACGAAAGTCCGGAAGCGCCAGCCCGGTATCCGCATTGATGACGCCGACCAGCGTAACCCCCGGGTAGTCGTGACCCTTCGCGATCATCTGTGTGCCGATTAAAATGTCGATGGCCCCCTCGGCCAACCGGCCCAGTATTTTCGCATGGCCGCCTTTTCCTGACGTCGTATCCGCGTCCATGCGTTCGACCCGGGCGTTGGGAAAAGCCCGCATCAGGTAATCTTCGACACGTTGCGTGCCCGTGCCGAGGTACAAAAGCGGATTGAAGTGACACTCGTCGCAAACGAGCGGAATTTGCCGGCGCCCGTTGCAGTAATGGCAGTTCAGGTACGCCCCCTTCGCGTGGTACGTGAGCGTGACATTGCAGTCGGGACACTCCGCCACCCAGCCGCATTGTGGACACAGGACGAACGGGGCGAACCCTCGGCGATTGAGCAACAGCAACACTTGTTCGCCCGCTTTCACTCGTCCCTGAACCGCTTCTTCGAGCCGTCGGGACAGGATAACGTTCGAGCCGGTTTCTCGCGATTCCACCCGCATGTCGATCAGTTGAACGTCGGGCAGTTTTGCGCGCGTGGCCCGTTGGTTTAGAACGAGGCGGTGTGATTTCCCCGACTCGCTGTTGTAGTGCGACTCGATAGAAGGCGTTGCCGACCCAAGCACGCACACGGCGTCATTGCGTTGCGCGCGCATGATGGCCACATCGCGCGCGTGGTACCGCGGCGTTTCCGACTGTTTGTACGACGAGTCGTGTTCCTCATCGACGACGATAATGCCCACATTGGGCAAGGGAGCGAAAATCGCTGATCGGGCCCCCACCACGATCCGCACTTCGCCACGGTGGGCGCGCCGCCATTCGTCGTACCGTTCGCCCGCGCCCAGGCCGCTATGCAACACCGCGATATCGGTGGCAAAACGGGCTTTGAACCGGCCCACGGTCTGTGGAGTCAACGAGATCTCCGGAACCAGAATGATGGCGTCGCGCCCCTGCGCCAACACGAATTCGATGGCCTGCAGGTACACCTCGGTTTTACCGCTTCCCGTGATGCCTTGCAGGAGAAACGTGCGAAACATCCGCTCGCGTACGGTTCCGGCAATCGCGTCGAAGGCCGCCATCTGCTCCGAATTCAACTGGTGTTTGTGCCCGGCGTCCCCGGCCCCGGCGTAGTGAGGCGTCCGATAGTACTCACGTTCCATGCGCTCGATGAGTCCGCGGGATTCCAATTGGCGCAGAATGGACGCATTGACCCCGTGCTTTTCGTACAAGTGGGCGGCCAACCGCTCCGGTTCGCCGTTCAACAGGTCCAGGTAGACTGCGGCCTGCTTTGGCGCGCGTCGTTGCAGCCGCTCCAGGTCCTCCTGAGAAGGTATGGTGCCTTCGATCAGTTGGACATAGGTTTCCGTCTGTGCGGATACCCCGGTGCTCCCGGCCACTATTTCGGCGCGCACCACGTTCCGGTTTACCAGCGTGCGCAGCGTGTTGCTCAGCGCCGTTGCCCCGACGGTTTTGGCAAGTTGCTTCTCCGTGAGCGGACCGCGGCGGTGCAATTCTGCGATGACCTTGCGCTGCCGGTCGGTGTACCGCCCGGTCGCGATCCGATCGAGTTGGAGGACGTAGCGAACCTTGCTGCGCACGGCGATGCCGGCAGGAACGGCACTCTGAAGCGCTTCGCCCCAGGAGCAGCAGTAGTAATCGGCCATCCACTTGCAAAGTGCGAGCAACTCTGGCGAATACAGGGGCCCTTCGTCCGGCAGGTCGATCAGGGTGCGAACCGATTCCAGTTCGCAGTTCGCATGCAAGCCGACAATGGTGCCGGTTTCCACGCGTTTCCGAAAGGGGACGACCGCACGCATTCCGGTGCAAATCCGGTGACGCAGCGATGGGGGAACTCCGTAGGTGAACGGATTGTCTACGGGAACCGGCAGGATCACGTCGGCGAACGCGTTATCGCTCATGGTTCAGACCCTGCAACGTGCGGCAATGCGGTTCGATTACGGTTGATTACGATGCGCTCGGCACGGCGTGCTTGCGGGTGCCGCCGCTCCAACGGCTCGCGTCGACAAAGCGTTGCCATACCACCAATTGGTCTTGCGGCACGCGGGCGCCGAAGTGCGGCATCCAGGCGGGTCTCGCGGGACGTCGCAGCAGGGGCATCCCGGCTTCTTCCGGCGTTCGGTTGCCTTTGCGCACGTTGCAGTGCAGGCAGGCGACTACCAGGTTCTCCCAGGTGTCGGCGCCGCGCCGCGATTGCGGTATGACGTGATCCAGCGTCAACTGCGATTTTGGAAAACGCTTGCCACAGTACTGGCAGATTCCCGCGTCCCGCTCGAAAATGCTGTGCCGCGAGAAGCGCACCTCATGACGGATAAACCCGTTGAAGAGTGTCAGGAGAATGACTTCCGGAATCCGAATGCGTGTCGTCGGCGTGTACACGTACCGGCCGCCGAGTCCATCCTGCGAAAGGACCAACCAGTCCTCGAAGTCGTGGAGGGAATAGTCGTGCGGATGGACGGCCCGTGCCGCGCCCAGGTAAAGCAGGGAGAGCGCGCGCCGGACGGGGGCGATATGAACCGCCGTCCAGGACTTGTTCAGGACAAGTACACTGCCTTCCAACATTGCGCCGACTCCAATTTCTACATCAACTACTTCACGTCATCCTCATGCGCCCGTTCCGCTTCGTACCGCTTACCCAACCGTACAAGACCGGAGGGGCCTCACAAGTATAGGTTTCTTGCGGTGTTCAGTCAAACTGCCATACACGGAATTGTATTGAGCCGATGCACATGCGGCGTCGTATAATGCCTCCGAAATGACCGACGAGCACCCGGATAGCCTTATCGAACGATTCACGGCGCAATACCGTGCGCTGGCCGGACACGCCCATGTTGTCGCCGATGCCGCGGCGGCCGCCGTGACCGCGCTCGAAATTCTTCGCGACGCGGACGTGGAACAGGTGGCGCTCGCGGCGCTGCCGGCCGCGGTTCAGGGACCACTGCGTGATGCGCTCGACGCAGCAGGCGTGGCATTCGTCGCCGAACCCTTTCCGGCACATGATCTGCCGGGGCTAATCGACGGGGTTCAAGCCGGCATCACCGGCGCAACGTTTGCCATTGCCCAGTCCGGCACCCTCGTCGAAGCCTCCACGGATGACGCCGTACGCCTGACGTCGAGTCTCCCGCGCATCCACATTGGCCTGGTTTTCGCTCGCGACATCGTGCCATCCTTCGAAGACGCGGCCCCACGCTTGCGCGACCTGTTCGCTGCCGAAGCCGGCGGGTGCGCGATTACATTCATATCCGGACCCAGTCGAACGGGAGACATCGAACTGAAACTGACTCTGGGCGTGCACGGTCCCGAGACGGCGCACGCCATCGTCATACGGAGTTAAGAGGACCACCGATGCCGGAAGGACGCTACGAGCGGTTGTGCGCCAGGATCACCGAAGCGCTGGACACGCCCGAGCGCAGCAACGCGCTGTTCCGGTGCATGCAACGCGGACGGGACAATCGTACCCGTGCGATCACATCCCTTCGCGACGGGGCCGCGTTTCGCACCCGGGTAAAGGCCATCAAGGACCGGTGCATCGAGCAGCAAGAAGTGCTGCTCGATACGTTTATTGCGAACGCGCGGGCGCGGGGCGCGAAGGTCTTCCTCGCTTCCGACGGCGCCGCGGCCATCGAGTACGTGTTGAACCTCGCCCGGGAACGCAACGCCAAGACGATCGCGAAGTCCAAATCGCTCACAACCGAGGAGATCGACATCAACGATCCCCTGATGGAGGCCGGCCTTCGGGTTATCGAGACCGATCTTGGCGAACTCATCATCCAACTGGTTCATGAGCGGCCCTATCATCTGGTGTTTCCGTCCGTTCACAAGATGACCGCAGAAGTGGCGCAAATCTTTGCGCGCGAGACCGGTCAAGAAATCTCTCCCGATATACCGTCGATCATGAAAGTGGTGCGCGCGTACCTGCGGCCCATCTTCCTGGACGCTGAAATCGGCATGACGGGGGCTAACATCGGTGTCGCGGAGAGCGGCGCCATTGTCATCGAAACCAATGAAGGCAATGGGCGGCTCGTGTCCAGTATCGGCGATTGTCACGTATGCGTGATGGGCGTGGAGAAGATCGTCGATTCGATTGAGGATGCCCTCGAACTCATCCTGGCCCATCCCGTGAGCGCATCCGGTCAACTGCCCACCACCTATGTGACGTGGATGGGAGGCCGATCGCCCCTCGGGGAAGGCGCGGGCAGGGCGCCCCGGGAATCGCACATCGTGATCCTCGACAACGGCCGTACCGCGATGCGCCGGGATCCCGAGATGCGCGAGGCGCTGAACTGCATTCGTTGCGGCGCGTGCATGAACGTCTGCCCAACCTACGGCGTCGTCGGCGGGCACACCTTCGGCCACATCTATCCCGGGCCGATCGGCATCCCCTGGACCGCCGAAGTGCATGGCCTGGACAACGCGGGGGACTTCGCGGCGCTGTGCATCTCCTGCGGATTGTGCAAGGAGATCTGCCCGGCAATGATCGACATGCCGATGATGATCGCGGAAGTGAAGGAACGGGATTCCCGGAAGCATGGCTTCTCCCGGGCCGAGCGAACCATGATGGCAGCCGATGGCTATGCAGAGCTTGGAAGCGCGGTCGCGCCCCTGGCCAATCGGGCGATGCGGAGCCGTATAGTCCGCCGGGTGATGGAGAAGACCTTGGGCGTGGACGCCCGGCGTCAGCTACCGGCGTTTTCGCGCGACACGTTCAAGCGGCAATTTGCTCGCCGCCCTTCCCGATCCGGCCTCGGCCAACGAAAAGTCGCGTTCTTTGTGGATGTCTTCGCCAACCACAATCGGCCCGACTTGGGAATGGCGGTTGTCGAACGCCTGGAAGCGTTGGGCTGCGACGTGGCGGTGCCCGAGCAGCGATCCAGCGGATATCCCTTTATCGCCTACGGCGATCTGGACCGCGCGCGCGAAGTCGCCGCGTACAATGTGGCCCGATTTGCGCCCTGCGCCGAAGAAGGGTTTGACATCGTCGCGGTCGAGCCGACGGCTGCCTATTCGTTGCGCGTGGCGTATCCGAAACTGCTGCATGAAAGCCACAAGTCACTCGCCGTGGCCGGGCGATCCCAGGAACTCTTCGCCTATCTCCTCTCATTGGAACGGGACGCGCCAACGACCGCGACGCAGTTCCTGGGCCGGCGCTACGGTTTTCACGTGTCTTGCCATCAACGTCCCCTCGGGGCGGGGAGCGAGGCCATGGAATGGTTGCGTCGCCGTGGAGCGGATGTGACCCTTATTGAAACGGGCACTTGTTGTGGCATGGGGGGGACCTTCGGATTGAAAGCGGGTCCCTTGGGCTATGATCTGTCCAAGGCGGCGGGCGAAACGCTTTGCGCCAAATTCATCGAATCGGGAGTGGATGCCATCGTCAGCGAGAGCAGCGTTTGCGCGATTCAGTTGCGGGAAGGGACCGGCCTGCCGGTCATGCATCCGTTAGAGCTTTTCCTCGGCGCAGTCTAATCGGTCGCCGGAAAAAGAAAAAAGGCGGGCATGTATTCCATACCCGCCGGATCGCTTACTGAGAATCGTCGTGATTAGTTGGGCTGAACGAACAGCAAATCGGGCAGACCAAGGCCGGCACCGACGAACGCCCACAGGAACCACCAGAACAACCACAAGAGGAAAAACATAGCAGGAGACCTCCTTTCTCGTTACCCTTTTCTTACCCCCGACGGACCAGAGGCTAGCCGGAGTCTAGCATAGCGGTTTAGGGTTGTCAAGGAAGCGAAATCTTCGACAACCGTTTTTTGCGGAACATACGGTACACGGAGAAAATCCTCGCGGCACATGTGGTAGGTGCACGGACGGCGCCAAGCGCCGCCTGGCTCAGCTTACCTCAATGCCCACCCGGGCCAACACCCGCCGAAGGTCATCTGGAGTAAATGGCTTGCTCAGCGAAACCGCCGCGCCATATTCCAGGGCGCGCGCCGCCAAGTCCCGATCTTCAGGCGCCGCCATGGCAACAATACGCACGTTCGGAAGGTCGGGGAGGTCCTTAATCCGGCGGCACACATCCAGTCCGTCGACGCCCGGAAGGCGCAAATCCAGGAAAACGACATCCGGCAAGAACGAGGCCGTATGCCGGCCGGCATCAAATCCATCGAGCGCGCTTTCGACTTGGAAATTTCCGCGCGACCGCTCCAGAAATCGGCGGACCACGGTGACAACCGAGTGCTCGCCGTCGACCACCAGTACCCGC
Source organism: Candidatus Hydrogenedentota bacterium (assembly GCA_963745075.1). Lineage (GTDB taxonomy): Bacteria > Hydrogenedentota > Hydrogenedentia > Hydrogenedentales > SLHB01 > JAHDWY01. The sequence goes on from CAVUWV010000015.1 coordinate 116,976, forward strand.
AACCCCGCGGAGTTCAAGTCCCCGTGAATGGGGATGTTGTTTTCCCGGAGAAACTGGATCAGGTCTTCGCGGCGAATACGGCGATGGCCGCCGGGGGTCTTGAACACGTGGATTCGGCCGGCCTCTGCCCACTTGCGAATGGTGTCCGCAGTGACGTGGCAATACTTGGCTACTTCGGACGTGCTATAGGATTGCTTCATTTCCATAAGGTCGAAGACTGTGGTCCTGTGAAGCGCGCAAAAGCCGGATCAAATCCAACTGCTGCACTTGGCCGTCGTACACCCCCCGCGGAAGGCAGGTCAGCAAGACCCCCGGTCGTCTTCTCTCCTTCCACGAGAGCAAATAACTAGATGGAGCTGGATCGGGGAGTCGAACCCCGGACCTCATCATTACGAGTGATGCGCTCTACCAACTGAGCTAATCCAGCAAGAAAAATGGTGCCAAGGGCCAGAATCGAACTGGCGACACGCGGATTTTCAGTCCGCTGCTCTACCAACTGAGCTACCTCGGCACGCGCGCAAATAGCATACGCAACGTATCGGACCGAAGTCAAGCAGCGGCCCATATTCACTACTCGATTCCCGCACGGCGGTCGGCAAAAATGCCGCCCTCAGACGATGTCAACGCCGTGTTGCGAATTTGGGAAAGGACCTCGAAAATCTGCTGCGGCGTGGCCGTTTCCTTGCGATCGTGCTGCGTGATACAGAACATCACATCCAATTTCTTCTCCTCACCGTCCGCCGTAGGTTTCGGGCGCGGGCTACCCGTGGTCGCCATATACAGTTTCTCGATCTGGGCCAGCCACACTTTTCGCGCCCACCGGCTGAACGCCTGGATGCGCTTGGGCGACATAATGATCATAAAATGGCCGCCGCCCATATGGCCCACAAAGATCGATTCATCCTTGAGTTCTTCCGAGCACCGGGCAAGGGCCTTTCCCAAATGGCGGACTGCCTTCGTGCGTGCGTCCGCGCCGTACTTTCTTCCGAACTCGCGCACGTGGAGCAATTCGCAGTGGGCCAGGGCAAATCCTTCGCGCAAACTGACGCGGCGTTGAATCTCACGCTTCGTCGCGTCGGCCGCCGGTAGCGACGTGAGTTCATCTACGCCGCTGCTTCCCGCTCCGATCCGCAACAGCGCCTCGATTCGCTGCGTAAGGTTCGCAATGTCGAAGGGTTTGGCGACGTAGTCGTCCGCGCCTTGCGCCAGCCCGTGGAACACTTCCTCTTCGTTGTTCATCGCAGAAAGGAACAGGATGGGGAGCGTGTAAAAATCGGGATTGCGCCGGATTTGGCGGCAGACCTCGAAGCCGGACGTGTGCGGCAGCATAACATCCAGAACGAGAAGATCGTACTTCGCCGCCTGCAAAGTCTCCAAGACTTTTTGTCCGGACGTTTGGATGGTACAGGTATGGCCGTTCTTGACCAGGTGATCTTGGACAAGTCGGTTCGAGCGTTCGTCGTCGTCTACAATCAGTATCTTTGCCACCCGCCTGTACCTCGTCGCGTTGCCAAAGGAAAACACCGTCAAAGTGGTGGGCGAGGAGGGATTCGAACCCTCAAGCCCGTTGGGGCAGCGGATTTTAAGTCCGCCGTGTATGCCATTCCACCACTCGCCCTCGAGCGCGAACTAGCATGAATATCGCCCGCACCTGAAATGGGAAGCGTTCCGACCGAACCACCCACCCCACGCGGTGGTATCAAATTGTAATGGAGGCGGCACCCGGACTCGAACCGGGGAATGGAGGCTTTGCAGGCCTCTGCCTTACCAACTTGGCTATGCCGCCACAGAAAAGAATTCTAGCCAACGAGCGCCGGGCATGTCAAGGAATGTCCCCCTTCAGTCGTACGCAAGTCGGTGTGGCAACGGGATATTCGAGATCCCTTCCCGGCCGGGATGAAAGATATTATCCCGAAAAACCAGTCCCCGCGGACTCGGCTCGGGCGTGATATAGACGGCGTATTCGTAGCGCGGCCCAATGGTTACCGGAACTCCATTTTCGAAGACTGAACCGTCAGCCCTTATGCCGTAGCCGTGGCTTCGACCCGCGCGTTTTCGTTGGCAAGAAACGTGTCGCGCTTGAGCACTTTTGTGGATTGCGCGTCGAGCCCGAGCAAGGGTAGCAGTTCCCGCATTCGCACGGAGCGGCCACCCACCAATTCGACTTCCAGGTCGACCACGGCCTGATGTTCGCCCGAATCAATCAGTTCCAACCGGCGAATCATGGGGCGGATATCCACTTCGATTCGGGGCGCCGGTCGTTTCCGGCCCCGCATCTTCTTGGCTTTCCCACTCCGCTCGACGACAATCTCGGGCGCGCCCATAATCTCCTCGATGCGCTCCTGCAACGTCACCGGATCCGCCGACGAATAGATCGTGTAGGCAAAGCCTGTCGTACACGCCATGAGCGCCGGGGCCTTGAGCGGAACCTCCTCTGCTTCAAATGCGCGAAAACCCTCCGGCAAGGTCGCGCGGATCCGTTGCAGCAACTCGTTTGGCTCGACGCGCTCCTTCAATACGACATCCATGTAATCACCCAGGGATTCCTCACCCACCGGCGGCGCCGTCGCGAAGGTCACTTTCGGATGTGCATGGAAGCCTTGTGAATACGACAGCGGCGTGCGCGCCCGCCGCAAGGTGCGCACCCACGCATTGACCAATTCCAGATGCGAAAGAAACCGCGCTTCGCCGGTCCGCCCAATACGAAAACGTACCCGTTGGACGGCTTCGGGCTCCTCGTACTTCGGCAGGGGAGTCGGCTGCCAATCCTTTTCCTCGATGCGGCCCCGCTTTTGCCGTTTGAGCATGTGCTTGCAGAGTTCCCGTTCCCGGTAGATGACCCCGCACAGGTGGCACTTGCCGGCACGGCAGTCCTGGGCGTGCTTCAATTCCATCGCGCGCTGCCAATCCTCCTGAAACCATTTCTTGGGAATCAGCATGTCGATATGGTCCCAGGGCAGTCGTTCGTCCAACGTCGCGGGCGCGAAGCGTACCATGCACGTCGTAGTTCGTCTGTTCGATGGCGTCCAGCCAAGCCTGGAAATTGAGATGCTCGCCCCAAGACTCCAGCCGTGCGCCGTTGCGCCACGCCGCTTCCAGGAGGTCCGCTCCGCGCCGGTCCGCCCGGGTCAGCAGGCCCTCGATAAATGTGATTTCGGGCTCGTGTTTACCAAACTTGATTCCGCCGTTGCCTTTGAAGCCTTTCTCCAAAATGCCTTGCCGGCGATAGGCCTCCTCCAATGAGATTTGTTCCGCCCATTGGAATGGCGTGAAGGGCTTCGGAACGAAAGTGGACACGCCGGTATTGACCTTCGCCCGCGGGCGTGATGCTGCGCCCCAATTTCAGCGTGCGCAGGCACAGATCGACGATGGCCTCGACGTCTTCGTCGCGTTCTGTCGGCAGGCCAATCATGAAATAGGTCTTCACATGGCCCCAGCCGCGCCGGAAGGCCTCCGAGGACATGTTTAGCAGATCCTCATCGGGGATCCATTTGTTGATGACCGCCCGCAACCGCGGCGTAGCCGCCTCCGGGGCGAAAGTCAGTCCACTGCGACGGACTCCCGCGACCATGTCCGCGAGTTCCACTGAAAAGGAATCGAGCCGGAGGGACGGCAACGAGACACTGACGTTGTTTTGCGCGGCGCGTTTCGCGGCCTGCTCGACCAGCATGCGCGGCCGAGAGAAATCGCAGGTCGACAACGACACCAGGGACACCTCTTCGTAACCCGTGGCGTCAAGCGTGCGCTCCATCAGTTCATCGACCTTTTCCAGGGACCGTTCGCGTACCGGTCGCGTCACCATGCCCGCCTGGCAGAAGCGGCATCCCTGGGTGCAGCCTCGCAACACCTCGAGGCCAACTCGGTCATGGACCTGCTGCGTGTACGGTACAATGTAATTGGTCGGAAACGTCGCGCCGTCCAGATCCTGCAGCGTACGCTTCACGATCTTCGGCGTGTCTTCTTTGGGGAGAATGCGTCCGTCCGGCAACGTTTCGAAGGGGTACAATTCCGGCACGTAGACGCCTTCAATCTTCACCAACGCTTCCAGTTTCGTCCGGCGCGGTTCGTCTCGCACGGATCGCAACACCTCGGCGATCTCGACAATCACTTCTTCACCATCACCGATGACGAAGAAATCCATAAACGGCGCGAGGGGTTCCGGATTGAAGACGGAAGGCCCGCCCGCCATGGTCAAGGGGTGCGATTCGTCGCGATGTTCCGTCCGCAACGGGATGCCGGCCAGATCGAGCAGATTCAGAATGTTCGTGTAGTTTAATTCGGTCTGGAGCGTGAACCCGATGAGGTCCATGGCGCCGAAGGGGTCTTTGGATTCATTCGTAAATGCCGGGAACCCCCGTTGTCGAAGGATCGCTTCCATATCCGGGGCCGGCGTGTAACCCCGCTCGCACCAGCACCACGGGAGCTTGTTGAGGATTGCGTAAAGTATCAGGATTCCGAGATTTCCCAGCCCCAAATCGTAGAGGTCAGGAAACACGAGCGCAATGCGCAGTTCGACTTCCGCCGGGTCCTTGTGCGTAGAATTCAATTCCGTACCCAGGTACCGGGACGGTTTTTCCACACTCGGCAGAACCTCGTTGTACAGCACATCCCGCAACGACACAGTCTTTCCCTGTACGGATGCCATCATTTCTCCCAAGTCTCTTGCAGCAGTTTGTAGCGCAGGCGTCCCGCCTGCCATGGGGCCTACGTCGCGGGCGCGCTCCACGCCGCCAACGTACCGTCGTAGTCAAAAATCTCGTGCGCATTGCCGCGCATAATCCGGTCCACCAACGCCGGCATTTCGCCGTCGGATACCCATCCCTCAGACACCAATTCGCTGACGGCCTGCGCCAGCCCCTTTCGCGCAATGGCCGCGTGTCCGGGAACCATCTCGACCGGACCATAGTCGCCGCCGAAGGTCAACAGCTTCGTGTGCGCTGCCGCCATGAGGTACTCCTTCACAAAGCGAACACCGGCGAGAGGATTGATAATCCAGGCCCAGCACATATCCACGTAGACATTGTGATAATGCTTGGCCAGCGCAATTGCCTGGTCTTGATAAGGATATGAGATATGCATAATGACGAATCGCGCGTCCGGGTGCGCCTTGATGATGGGGCAAAGGTCGCCGTCATTCTGGCCTACCCGGTGCAGCGGCATCTGTCCCGTGCCCGCATAGTACCCCGTGTGTAACTTCACGGGCAGGTCGTATTCCACCGATTTTTCAATGCAGTAATGGAATAAATGGTCCTGGATCGCTTTCTTTTCGAATTCCGCGGAACCCTCCGGGTCCTTCAGATGGCGGGCGAAAAGCGGCGCCGCATCCTCGGCGCGTACCGGTTCATAGTCCAAACGCCGCGCGTAAGCGCTCTGATTCTTCATCGCGATGGCCTTGGGTCCGTAGGTGTCGAAGACCCAGTCAATGACGTCATGCCAGTCCTGCAACGACCCTACCTCGCGGTTCGCCTTTTTCGCGTACGGCTCGACGTTCAGGCCCGAACTCAAACCAACGAAGCTCAGGTCCTGGCACAGCAGGTCCGGCTGGTCCGTCTCGTTGAAAACCGAATCCTCGAAGCTATTCACTTGGGCGTACTCGACGTTGGCGGTTTCGCGCAGCAGCCGTTTGACGTACCCCGGTTGAATCTGGTTATGGATCAATTCCGAAATACGCCGATAATTGCCATCATTGATATCATCCTCGCCGAACATCAATCGCAACGATTCGCGCACGTTTTGCAGGTAGCCCGTATACCGGGTCCGCGCATAGACGGGGCCGATGAGTTTCCATTTTTCCGCTACGTCCGTATGCGGATCGACCATCTTGTTGCGATCGTCCGCACTGAGGCCGGCCGAAACCAAATCCGAATCGGCGTAATGATAGAAAAGGATTCCCAAGTCGCTGGGAATGGCGTGCTTATCCGGCTCCGTCAGGGTCGCCAGACGCGTTCGCTCTTCCCATAAATGCTCGTGGCTGTCGACGAACGGCGTAGTGTTGACGAGGTCGAGGATTTCCGGATGTATGGTCATGACAACAAGCTCCACGTAAGACATTCAATGTCTTGCAGTCCAATAGGATAGCGAAATGCGGGCGTGGAGGCAAGCGGAGGGGGGGGCTGATCGGGATAGTTCGGATCGGACCGATCACTCCGATCGGTCCGATCTGTTGTGCATACAAAAAAAGCGCCGGGGTCCCCGATGAAGCCCCGGCGCGATGTTTTGCTCCTGGACCTTACTATTTCGGAATCGCGATGCTGTTGTCTTTGACGATGTTGAGCAGCTCGATGTCAAAGATCAAGGTAGCGTTTGGCGGAATCTGTCCGTTACCCGCACCCCGTTCGCCATAGGCCAGATCGGCCGGAATGAACAGCTTCCACTTGTCCCCGACGTGCATCATCTGCAGGGCCTCGGTCCAGCCGGGGATGACACCGTTCACGGGGAATTCCGCAGGTTCGCCACGGTCGTACGAACTGTCGAATACCGTTCCGTCGATAAGGGTCCCGCGGTAGTGCGTCCGAACAACGTCCGTCGCCTTGGGCACTTCGCCGTCACCCGTCTTCTCGACGATGTACTGCAAGCCGCTGTCCGTCGTCTTCACGCCCGGTTTGTTGGCGTTCTCGGCAAGGAATTTTGCCCCTTCGGCGCCGGCTTTTTCACCGGCCGCGGCGCGTTCGGCCTGCATTTTTTCCATCATCTTCTGCTGGAAGGTTTGCATGACCATCTTCATTTCGTCGGCGCTCAAGGCAAATTCGCGCCCGGCGCGGGCATCTTCGATTCCGCGAATGAAGGTTTTCATATCAATGTCCAGCCCGTCGCCTTTCATGCTGGTGCCGACTTGCGTGCCGATCGTATACGACAGTTTCTGCGCATCGGTATTCAGCGCGATCGGGTCCGGGGCGGCTTCGTCTTTCTTCTCTTCCGCGGCGAAACCAACGAAAGGCGCCAGAGTGACTGCGACAAGCATCGCAAGTACGAGAGTCTTTTTCACGTTTTGCTCCTTATGGGGTTATTTCTTGCGCGCTTCAGTCTCGCGACCGTATTGGGGGCGCGGACGCGCGAAGCGCTTATTGTACACGGAAACGGGTGGTCACTTCCGCAAATTTCTGCTGCAAAGGTTTCCTGGTCACAAGCCTCGGAGGAACTGCTCGACGGCCGCACAATGATCGCCTTGGATTTCCACCTCGCCATCTCGAAACACACCGCCCGCGCCGCAACGCTTTTTCAGCGTCCGCAGCAGTTCCTGCGCGTCCCCCGTGACGTTACGTATAACCGTCACAGTCTTGCCTTTGGCTCGTTTCTCCACGAAGATAGGCAGGCCCCCCTTGCGAGTTTTTGTGATCTGAAACGGCAACTCCGATGGGGCGGGTTGCATCCGGTCGGTGGAACTCGCGGTCGGCGGCTTCGAGTCCGTGGCCGCACGTTCCGCCAGCGAAGCGAAAGGATTGTCAGTCAACGGCTTAACGTCGCCCGAGCGGTCAATTCGTTTCTTGCTCAAATTCTACTCCGGTCAGATTCTTCAAGGGAATTGGACCAGCCGCGCCTGATTTCGGTGCCAAAACACTCGCGATTTCGTTGAGAAACAATCTCCGAAGGGCATCGTACCCGCGATGGTTCGGGTCTTCAAGGTTGGAGAAATACCAATAGTGCGGGTCATCGGGGTGGTAATGCTCGCGCCACCACTGGACACAATAGACGCCATGCCCGAGGAACGGTACCCGGATATCCACGAGGTGCACGTTGTCGTGGCGCTCGGCGACATCCGCGATGACCGTGTTATACGCGCTGTGAATGGCCAGCAAGTCCTCCCAGGATGGAAGACCGGCGGCCCTCGGGTTGCCAATACCATCCGAGGGATCGTAGATGTTTGCCAGGAAGATGTGGCACCCGCCGGGGAAGACCGACGTGACTTTCGCGAGCGTCATATCGAGCCGAGTCCGGAAGTTTTCGATCCACGGCTGCGCCTCCTCGAGGCGCGCCCCGTACATCGCGCCTTCCTGCGGTTCACCCTTTCCGTACCAATGAATGAGGTCGTTGCCGCCGGTCGTCATGACGACGATCCCAAGCGTATCTTCCGGGAACGGTTTCAGGTTGGACACTTGATCGTCCCAATGCTGAAGCGAGGTAGAGCCTGACACGGAAATGTTCATCGGCGTGAGATTGGGCAGAACCGCGCTGAGACAAATGCCCTTCATGCGGTCAAACTCGTCTTTTGGGTTCTTCACGAGGCGCTCGAAATACGAGTATCCGCGATCCGCGCCGAATCCGGCCGTGACACTGTCACCGATGCCAAGCAAGACGGCCGGCCGATCCGTCCAAACTCGTTGAAATGGTTCGCGGGGGACGGGCGGCCCCGCGGGTCCAGACCCCACCGGCGGCGGGAGCCAGAACCGGAAGGTCGCGAAATACCGGAGATACCCGAGCGTGCCGGCCATAAAGACGACACCCGCGAGCAGGAGAATGATGAGCCGCCGGCCGCGATGGATTGGGGACGCTGTCTCGTTCATAGGTCGATCTCCTGCTTTCGATTACGATTACGAGCACGATTACGATTACGAATCGAGATCGGATTACCCTCAAATGCTCGGTTTCTCTGGGTGCGATCAGGATACACCCTCAAATTTTCCCTTGGCGAATCGGGTATGCATGGGGTAAGGTATATTCAGTGAATGACACGTGGCGGCAAAGAGACTCATTGGGGAGTCGTCGGGATACGCCGGCGTCGTCGGAAAGGAGGTGGTCCATCTATGAGTAGTCCGAGTACGAATCCTGACGCCATAGTTGGACATGCCGTAGGTATGACCAAAATGGAGATTCTTGTCAAGGAGATCCTTTCGTAACTGTGGCGTTAGGAGCTACAGCGGACTGTATCTAGCACGGGGCGGCGTCCAACGGATGCCGCCCCGCGTTCCTGTTGCGGGGGGGCCGTATCATGGGGAATGGGGATCGGAGTTACCAAATTCGCCGGGCCGTGGCACGCCCGGGATTGGACGGGGATTGGGACAGCGAGGTGTGGATGAACGCCGCGACGGCCCACATCAATCTGTTCCGTTCCGAAGGCAGCGACCATCACCCGGACGCTCGCGCCCGTGTGTTGTATGACGACGAGGGGTTGTACCTCATCTTTCGAGTCTACGACCGCTACGTTCGTTGCTTGACGACCGAGTACCAGGGGCCCGTGTACCAAGACGCTTGCGTCGAGTTTTTTGTCCAGCCTCATCCCGGTAAGGGGTATTTCAATTTTGAGATGAACTGCGGTGGCGTGCTGCTGCTGAAGTATATCGAGGACGCGACGCGCACCGACGGCGGCTTCGCGAAGTCTGTAGACGTGCCAGTGGACCTCGGATCGGACGTGGTCGCGTACCATTCGCTAAACGCGCCGATCGAACCGGAACTCGAGAACCCCCTCGAATGGCGCGTCGAGTATGCGATCCCGTTCAGCCTCTTCGAGCATTACGTGGGTCCCTTGGGGGAGGTCGCGGGCCAGGCGTGGCGCGGCAACTTCTACAAGTGCGCGGAGAACAATTCGCACCCCCACTGGGGGTCCTGGGCGCCCGTCGGGCGAGAGCTGAACTTCCACGTTCCGGAGCGCTTTGCCCCACTGCGGTTTGGGATGTAGCACGGGGATAAAGAAGGCAGCCTGCTGGCTTGCGGAGTAGTCAGGAGTCAGTCTTCCTCTCGGCGGTTCTCAAATTTGCCAAGTCCTCCGATGGAATGGCGGAAACCTCGCACCGTTCTGTGACGCGTGTGGCACGGCCGCCCTCGGCTGTGAATCTATTCGTACGAAAGCCAAATTGGGCAGGCACTCTGCTGGAGCACCTGCCCGGATGTCTCATATTCCTTAACGGTTACGCCGCTTGCCGCTTCCTCCACCGGCGATACATGACGAGGAGAATAAGCGCCGGCACGATCCACACCGGGCTCCACACGACGATCCAGATGACCCGGGTCCAAATTCGTTGGGCAAAACCGACCAGGGACCGCACGGCCTCGGAAAACACCTTGCCGGTGCTGTAGGTTTCCGCCGGTACGATGGGTTCGGTCCGAGCCGCTTCCTGGAGCGTGATGTTTATTGTCGAGTACGAAACCCGGTTGCCCAAGAATCGCAATTGGCCTTCGAGCCGTTCAATCTGTTCTCGGGTCCGGGTGAGTTCTTGCTCGACGCGCAACACGTCTTCCAACACCCCCGCGCGGTCGAGATGTTCGAGGAGGCGCTCCTCCGTTCGCTTCAAGTTGCGGACGCGCGCGTCCGTGTCCACGAATTGTTCGGTAACATCCTCGGTCGTCACCTGCTTGTTCAATACCTTCCCAAGGCTCTCGACCTGCAACATGGAATGGTCGAACTGGTCCGACGGAATGCGAATCTGCATGACGACCGTTCGTTTGCCGAAGGCATTGACGGTTTCGTTCAGACCCGAAACGTATCCATTCACCTGGGCCAGTGCCGCCGTAAGCTGGTCGGTCGCCGCCCGGGCGTCGTCGGTTTCGATGATGACCGTCGCATTCTTGATGAGGTAGCGGTCCGGCGCGCTCTGGGTCAGCAGGTCTAACCCCGTACCGCCGGATGCATCCGATGGCGAGGTGACCTTACCCGTCACAGCCGGTTCCTCTGCCGGGGCTTGGTATCCAAGCGCTTCGGCGGCCATTTGGTGCCTGCGCCCCACGTCCGCCACTGGCGCTTCCGCCTGCGTGGACGGATAGCTTCGAGGCCCTCCGCATGCCCCAACAATCAGAGCGCAAACGATTTCCACCATCAAGAGCTTCCATTTCATGGCTGCGTCCTCCCCTTGTGCCTTGCGGCATTCCGGTGTTCCTGTGCCCTTGGACACCGGGCCGGTGGGAAGGTTCGGGAATCGGGGAAGGTGAGGGAATCTTTAGCCGCTGGCGCTTCTAGTCTTGCTGCAACGCCCGCTTGTCGATCTTGCCGGTGGGCAGCATGGGGAGCTTGGCGTCAATCTCGAAGCGCTTGGGGACTTTGAAATTGGCGAGGCGGTCGCGGCAGTGGGCGGCCAGGGCGTCGGCGTCGACGTCGCGGCCGGGGTAGGGCATGACGTAGGCGTGGCCGACTTCTCCGTAGATCGAGTCGGGTATGCCGATGACGGCCGCCATGAGCACGCCGGGGAAGGATTCGATGGCGTCCTCGACCTCGCGGGGATAGACGTTTTCGCCGCCGCTGATGAACATCTCGGATTTGCGGCCCACAATCTGGATGTAGCCATCTTCGTCCATAGACGCCAGATCGCCGGAGTAATACCAGCCCTCCGCGTCGATGACTTCTGCCGTCAGATCGGGTTGCTTGAAGTACCCTTTCATCAGAAACGGGCCACGCATAGCGATCTCGCCGACCTCGCCGGGGGGCAGCGGTTGGCGATTGTCATCCACAATGCGCAGCTCGAACTCCGGCGCGGCCTTTCCGGCGCTGTGCAATAACCGGTCCTTGCCGTCGTCGGGCTCCGTGTAGGTGATAAACCCGCACACCTCCGTCGAGCCGTAACCGGTAAGCACCTTGGCTCCCGTCTGTTCGGCAATGCCGGTGAGCACGTCGACCACCAGCGCCGTGGCGGGCGAGCCGGACCAGATGAAGGCGGTCACGCTGCTCCAGTCCGTCTCCGGAAACGTGGGAACGCCGAATTCCATGAGGAACATGGCGGGCACCTGGCCAAAGATGTTGACCCGTTCCTTGGCGACCGTTTCGAGCGTGGCCGCGGGATCGAACCGGTCCATCATCACGCAAGTGCCGCCCGCGTAAACGCAGGCGTACCCGATTTCGACGTCGGCCGCCACGTGGTTGATGGGGAAGTGCAACATGCCGCGAATCCCGGGCCCCATTTGAAAGCAGCGTGACTGCACGGCAAGATTAGCGAGAATGCTGCGATGGGTGTGGACGACGCCTTTAGGCTTGCCTGTCGAACCGGAGGTGTACATGAGTAGCGCCTCGTCATCCGGCTTGCCGGAGGCCGCGCGCCCGGTCAAGTCCTTGTCCAATTCCGAGCGAGGCGCGGCGGTGTATTCCGCGAAGGAATCCGTCCCTGCCACGGGTTCGCCGATGACGAGAACCTTATCGAGGAACGAAAACTCGTTCGCCAGCGCCGTTAAGTCCTCGCCCAAATCGCGATCCAGGTACGACCGCACCGCGATCAGCACCGTGGGATGGCAGTCCGCGATGATAAATCGAAGCTCCTCCAGCCGGAACTTCGGCGACAGCCCGAGCCACACCGCGCCCACTTTATTCGCCGCCATGTAAGTGGTCAGGAATTCCGGCCGCGCCATCGAGAGGAGCGCGACCCGGTCTCTGGGTTCCACGCCTGCCTCCAGTAAGGCCTTCGCGATTCTATCGACCTCGTCCTTCAGCCACGCATAGTCATGCCGTTCCGCCCCAAACACAATAGACTCACGGTCCGGGGTGCTCGATGCCCACTTGTCCACGTAGTGCCATGTCAGGGTGGGGGCGTCCACGGATTAGCGGTTCCCGCTTTTACTCAGCTCGACATAGCCGTCGCTGATGGCGCGCTTGCCGTCAGCGTTCTCGATCTCGAAAAAAACCTGGTCCGTCGCGTCACGTTCGGTCTTGCCCAGGAGCCGGACCGTGATGTTGGTGTCGGGCCGCACCATGCCGGAGAACCGGCAACTGACCCGCTTTAACCGGCGTGGGTCGGCATCCGCTTCCCGGTCGACGATGTCGCGAAGCGCCCAAGAGAGTGTGCAGGTGCCTTGCAGGATTGCGCCGGGCAGGCCGACCCATTTTGCGAACTTGGTGGACGTGTGAATGGGGTTATGGATGTCCGCGCACCCGTCGTAGACATGGGCCGCCAGGGGGTGGACGTGCAACTCCTCCTGCCACAGCGGTCCGTTGGTCCCTTCGAATTTAGGCACATCGGGAATGTTCTCCGCACCCGACCCCTTGTCCGTACACTTGACGCCGCGCAGCAGCGACCCGGCATATTCGGTAAATACCGGTTCTCCTTTTTCGTTCTTGGCGCGACACCGAATAGTCAGGAAGGTCCCGGCCCGGTGGGGCATTACCGCAGCGAGATCCGCGACGATGGTCAGCTTGTCGCCGGGCCGCATGACACGGTGGAACTCGATGGTTTCCGTATAGTGGACCTGCCGCACCAGTACCTCGAGGGGAAACTTGTCAGGATCCCAGTACAACTCGGCGTCTTTTCCGAAGGGCCACGTGAGCGCCACGCTGAGCATGGGAGGCGCGATAATGCCTTCTTCGCGTTCATCGTGAAAATACCAGGGATTGTTGTCATCCACGGCTGCGGCAAAATTCATGGCGTGCCGCCAGGTAATCTCGTGCGCGAGCGGTTTGGACACACTACCCGTATAGGAAGACGTAACTTTCATTGAATGACTCCCATTTCACCGGATACAGCGGTCAAACGGTAGCATGTTTTTCCGCCCAATTCGAGTCCGTCGTCGATCGCCCCCGATTTGCTGATAAAACGGACGCGCAACGTAGATGCGGCTTCCACCCGCGTTGATTCATTGGGCCACGAGTCCGATCTAACGCGGCTGGAAGCCGCGTTTACGTTGCGTGCCGCGTTTGACAATCGAGAGTTCGCCGACTTGCTTGGAATGCGATTGTTACGCACGGTCCAAATATTTGAGAACAATTTTGTCGCGCCACCGGTCGGGCAGGTGGGTCAGCAGCTTCTGGATCTTCGCATCTCGCCCCACGATGTAGCGCGTGCGGGGCTTCGGGGCCGTGAAGGCGTGAGCCACCACTCGGGACACCGCGTCCGCCGGGACCGCGTCCCTGGCGGTCCTGCGCGCCGTGCGCGTGGCCATCTGGATAAGGGGGCCGTACAACTCGGTAGTTTCCGGCGGCAACTCGCCCAAGCGTTCGGTCGCTGCTTTCATGGACTTCTCCCAGATCGGCGTTGCTATGGCGCCCGGTTCGATGATGATCACTTCGATGCCCCAAGGCCGAAGTTCCATGCGCAGCGTGTCGGTGACCGCTTCGAGGGCGAATTTCGATGCACTGTAAGGCCCGCCCATCACCATGGACAAGCGGCCGGCAATTGAACCGATGTTGACGATTCGCCCCCGGGCCTTTCGGATCAGGGGCAGGAATGCCTGAGTCACCGCGACCTGCCCGACGATATTGATTTCGAGTTGGCGGCGTAGATCGTCCAGTGGCGTGAATTCAAGGGGGCCATTTACGCTGACCCCGGCGTTGTTGAGCAGTCCGGCGAGGCCCCGTTCGCCGGTGGCTTTGGATACGGATTCCGTCGCCAGCGCGATCTGCCGCGCGTCGGTCACGTCCAGGATGACGGGCGTAAGTCCTTTGGGACATGCGCCTCGCAGCGCGGTTCCGTCGGCTTCCTTGCGAACCCCGGCAAACACGTGGAAACCCAATTCCGCGAGATGAAGCGCTGCCGCCTTTCCGATTCCCGTGGATGCGCCGGTTACAACGATCGCACCTCGGCCCGAGTCGGTCATGTCGATGTCCTTTCTTGCAGTTCAGACGAAGAGGCGTCATTCTAGCAGCCAAGCGACGCGGGAGCGAGCGCCGCGAGAATCCGTCACAATCAGGTAAAGATATTAGGTCGTCCCATGGCAGTTGTCGAACCGGTTACATCGTCCCATTCAGCATTGCTTCATGAACGTCTTGAGGCGCTCTATCGCCGGCTGAACCGTCGCGACTATATCTCGCCCGATCCCATGCAGTTCCTCCTCGACTACCCGGATCCGGCCGATCGCGAGATTGTCGCGTTGGTGGCGTCCGCATTGGCCTTCGGCAACGTCCGGCAGATCCTGAGGAGCGTTTCGTCCGTTTTGGAACACATGCCCTCGCCGGCCCATTTCCTCGATATGGCGGGCAAGGGATCGCTCGAACATACATTTCGAGGGTTCCGGCATCGCTACGTGGCGGACGCGGAACTTGTGGACCTCCTATACGGTATCAAGTTCGTCCGCGAAGCGTACGGTTCGCTGCAATCCGCCTTTGTCGCAGGATGGGGCCCGGACGATACGACGGTGCTGCCGGCACTGGCGCTGTTCACAAGAAACCTGATTTCTCACGGCCGGTTGCCGAAGAATTATCTCTTGCCGGAACCGGAACGGGGAAGTGCCTGCAAGCGGCTGCACCTGTTTATGCGATGGATGGTCCGTCAGGATGAGGTGGATCTCGGTGGCTGGGACACCATCCACCCCCGTACGCTCCTGATTCCGCTGGACACCCACATGCACCGGCTATCCCGGTCGCTCGGGCTGACGAATCGTTCGGCCGCCAATATTCGGACTGCGTTGGAGGTGACTGGGGCCTTCCGCGCCATGGTTCCGGACGACCCGGTCCGGTACGATTTCGCCTTGACAAGGCTGGGCATCCGCGACGATACTAATGCAGGTGAGTTCCTCCGGGAATGCGGCCTGACGGTGTTGTAGACAGGTTCCCCCGGAGGCCCCTTCAAGCACCTTGAAGGGGAGGCGTAGTACCGGCTGCGGGAAGCGCCGTCACCGGAGGGGTATCCGCTCGTTCGACGGGGGCCGTTTTGCATACAGCGAAACGAGAATACAACCACGAACACGGTGCGGTCGAAGTGCGCCTCCGCTGCAACAATTCTATGAACAAAACCAGAATCGGTAGTAAGGAGAAATTGCTATGACATCTTTGGTTACCAAACCCGCCCCGGACTTCAAATCTCAGACGGTGATGCCGGACAATTCGTTCGCCGAAAAGTCCCTGACGGAATTGCGCGGCGGAAAGTACGCCGTCGTGTTCTTTTATCCCTTGGATTTCACCTTTGTGTGTCCGTCCGAGATCATCGCGTTCGACAAGAAGTTGGGCGAGTTCAAAAAGCGGAATTGCGAGGTCATCGGCATCTCAGTCGATTCCCACTTCACGCACCTCGCGTGGAAAAACACCCCGGTCAACAAAGGGGGGATCGGAAACGTGCAGTACCCGTTGGTCGCCGATCTGACAAAGCGAATCGCGGAAGACTACGGGGTGCTGCTGCCGGAGGCCGGTGTGGCACTGCGCGGTTTGTTCCTGATCGACAAAGAGGGGATCATTCGCCACGCCCTGGTCAACGACCTTCCATTGGGTCGAAACATCGCCGAAGCGCTGCGCCTGCTGGACGCCCTGCAATTCCACGAAAAGCACGGCGAGGTTTGCCCGGCTAATTGGAAAGACGGCGAAGAAGGCATGATAGCCACGGCCGACGGCGTCGCGGAGTACTTGGCCAAATTCGCGAACTAAAGACGGCCCGAAATACGCAAATGGTTTATCCCCGAGTTTTCACACGCTCCAACCATTGGGGCTGTACCCCCAGTCCACTCTGGAGTTTCTTATGCCGTTCCGAACTCTTTGGGTTCACAGAGTGCGTGTGAAAATTCCTCAACAGTGAGCCGACAGTTTATCTCGCGAGCATTTCATACCGCGTCGAAGGTAATGGTCCGCGACACAAAGACTTTCGGGCGGTGAGAAATGCGGATTATGGGCGTTGGCGTTTCGGCGTCAACGCCCACGTGCTGTTTGCTAATCGGCATCCGCCAGCGCAGCGCGCTCGTTCCCGTTCTCCTTCGCGAGTGATTTGTTGACCTTGACGCCATTGCGGCTCAACTCGACGAAGCCGAATCCCTCGCGATACAGGGAATAAAGGCCCAGAATCAGAATGGGAATCATGTTCGATAGGTGCGTGACGATGGCGATGGCAATGGCGTCGGGCAGCTTAACGCCCGGTACCGTCATCAAAAGTCCCGCCACAATGGGGATATGAAACTGGCCCAGCATCCCCGGTACTCCGGGGGCGCTCACGAAGAGGGCCAGAACCGTTTGGATGACAAACGGCGCATACCACGGCCAGTCCAGTTGAAACGCCTGCATGAAACAGGGGTAGCTGATCAGAAAGGCCGTCCACGTCAGCGCGTTAAATGTCAGGGTCCCGGCCATGTCGCCGACGGAGTGAAACACGTGCAGCCCCTGCGCGAACTGTTCGAAGATGTGACATGCCCACGCGGCCAGTCGCTTGGATACGAGGCCCACCACCCCGCGCGTCAACCGCAGCACCATGTCCTGCTTCCAATACAGGAGAATCAACGTTGCCAGAATGAAGAGCAACATCGTTGCCGTGCCTTCCCCGCCGGCGGTAATGAGTGACTTGGGGATGGTCGGCGGATGCTTCAGGCCAAAGAGTCCGGATGGGAGTTTGATGTCGCTTTCCGGGCGGTAGGCGATAACCGCAACGAGCATGACGCCCATCAGGCCAATGAGATCGGTCACGCGGTCCAGCGCACAGACAGCCAGGCTTTTCGAGAAGGCCATTTTGCTCAGGCGGCTCAGTACGAGGGGGCGGACGATCTCGCCCAAACGCAAACCAATCGTGAAATTCACGAGAAATGCGAGCTGGGTGGCGCTGAACATGCTCCGGAAACTCGCGGGATGCACCGCGCGCACCACATATTTCCAGCGAAAAATCCGAAGCCAGAAACTTGCCCATATCGGAATTTGGGCGGCCAAAAGCCAGCCCACGTGCATCTGGGTGAGGGACTCATAGAGGTCCCCCCACTTGACTCCCCGGAAGAGCAGCCACGTCAATAACACGGCAACTGCAAGGCTGGCAACGATCTGGATGGTGCGTTTCATTACGGCGTCGATTCCTAGGATGAGGAGCGAACTATAGCACACGGAGCAAATTCGTTCATCTCCTGGCGCGGTTCGGGGGGCTACCGGAATCCGCGACGAGTCCCGCTAAACCAATTCTCTGTACGCTGCATCAAACGAAATGGAGCGTGGGAAAGGGGGGGAGCGGCCGGTCTGGTTTCAGTACCGGTTGCGCGTAATGGGAGTGTTCAGCGTGCGACGAAAATCAATAGCGCCCGCCGCGATCGGCACGTTCGCGTTGCTGGCGGGCCTCGGCATCATGGTTGCGCTCATCGCCATGCGCCGGCCCCCGGCCGGTGCGACGGTTCAGGTTACGGAAAACGCGATGCATGTCGAGGCGCTGCGTGTTGTTCCCCGTGACGTGCCCGTTACGATTGTCGGATACGGTCAGGTGAACGTGCTTAAGACCGTGGAGGTGGCCCCCGAAGTCTCGGGCAAGGTCGTTTCCATACATCCCAACCTGGTTGCCGGAGGCATCATCCCGAAAGGAGAAACCCTTTTCGAAATCGACGCGGAGCCGTATCGCGCGCAGGTTACGGACGTCGAAGCCACGGTGACCCAGTTGGAAGCAACGATTGCGCGTCTCCGTAAAGAGCAGAAGAACGAGCAGGAACGGCTGGAGTCGCTGCAACGCGCCCGGGATATCGCCGAAGCGCAGTTCGAGCGGCTGAAGGAACTCATTGCCGAAGACGTGGGGACTGAGACCGGCGTGGACGCTGCCGAGGCGGCGTACGTGACGACGCGGGACGAAGTAGACCAGTTGAACCACGAACTCGATCTGTACCCCAATCGAATCCGTGAGGCGCAAGGAACGTTGGAGTCCGCTCAGGCCAAACGTGAACTCGCGCGCATCAGCCTTGGCAAGACGCGAGTGGTCGCTCCGTTTGACGCCCGCGTAAAGCAGCGGTCCGTGGAGAAGGATCAATTCCTCAATGCCGGTATGGATGTGCTTGAACTCGCCGACGATTCCATTCTAGAAATCCGCGTGCCGCTCGACAGCCGCGATGCCCGGCGGTGGTTACAGTTTCGTGAAGGCCGCCCGGGCGGCAGCATGGCATGGTTCTCCGACCCGGATCCGGTGGAATGCGCGGTGCTGTGGACTGAAGACGAGAACGGAGCATCGTGGGCGGGGATCCTCGATCGCGTCGAGTCCTTTGATGAAACGTCACGGACGCTGACCGTGGCCATACGCATCGACGGGCGAACGGCGACCGGTCCCGATCGTCTGCCGCTAGTCGAGGGGATGTTCTGCCGCGTGGAAATTCCCGGCCGGGTCATGAAGAGCGTGTTCGCGATCCCCCAGAGTGCCGTCACCATCGCGAATACCGTGTTTACCTCCGCTGACAACCGGCTCAAAACGGCGCCCATAGACGTGGCGCGTCTGCAAGGCCCGTTCGCGTACGTCTCCGGGGGCCTCGAATCCGGTGATCTCGTCATAACGACCCGCCTGGTGAACCCCCTGGACCATACGCTGCTCAACGTCACCGTCGTATCCGAGGCAACGCCGTGAAGAACCTCCTCACCGCCATCGTCAGCAACAACGTATTCGCGAATGTCCTTCTCGCCATCATCATGGTCGTCGGCATACTGGCCGCGACCCGTCTCGTGCGTGAAAGCATGCCCCAATTCTCCATCGACCTCATCTTTGTGGAGGTCCCTTTTCCCGGCGCCGATCCCGAGGAGGTCGAGGAGGGCGTCTCCCAACGGATCGAAGCGGTCATCGACGGTCTGGAAGGCGTAAAACGCTACACCACCGGCTCGTGGGAGGGGCGGGCAACGGTCCAGATCGAGGTTGCGGAGGGTTATGACGTTCGGGAGGTCAAGGACGAAGTCCAGAACGCTGTCGATTCGATCGCTACGTTTCCGGCGCGGGTCGAGCGGCCGCTGATATCGGAGATTAAGGATGAGGAGTTTGTAATTGCGCTGGCCTTGTACGGAGACGTGCCGGAGCGCCAGTTGAAAGAATGGGCGGAAGACGTGCGCGGCAAACTGCAACGAACCCACGGGATTTCTCTCGTGGAAGTAGGCGATACGCGCCCCTATGAGATCGCCATCGAAATCTCGAAGGAGAAGCTGCTCGAATACAACCTCACACTCGGCGAAGTTAGCGAAGCGGTCCTTCGCGGCAGCTTCAATCTCCCGGCCGGCACGATTCGCACCGAGGGCGAAGATATCCGGATTCGCATGATAGGGCGCAAATATACGGGGCGCGAATTTGGCGCAATCGTCATTCGCTCGTCCATGAATGGCGACTTGGTCACCTTGGACAAAATCGCCACCATCCGCGACGGTTTTGCGGAAGATCCCGCGTACGCCTCGTTTAATGGGCATCCAAGCGTGATTGTCGAAGTGACGAAAGCGCCCGGGGAAGACGCGCTGACCATTGCCAACGCTGTGAAGCGCTTCGCGATTCAACAAAGCAAGACGTTGCCGCCGCAACTGCACATCGAGCAGTGTTTCGACGATTCGGAGTTTGTGCGTGGGCAGTTGGAATTACTGGCCCGCAACGGCATTTTCGGACTCATTCTGGTGGTGGGGATTCTCTGGTTCTTCCTCAATTCCCGTCTCAGTTTCTGGATCGCCATGGGGATTCCCATTTCGCTCAGCGGCGCGCTTATCCTGATGTGGGCGCTCGGCCAGACGATCAATCAAATTTCGCTCATCACCTTCATCATCGTGCTGGGAATCATTGTGGACGACGCGATCGTAGTCGGCGAGGCCATATTCGTGCATCGGCGGCAAGGTAAACCGGCGTTGGAAGCCGCCGTCGAAGGGGTTCGGGAAGTGGGTGCACCCGTGATTGCCGCGGTGCTGACCACGATTGCCGCGTTCCTGCCCCTGGCCTTTGTCCCAGGTATCATGGGAAAAGTCATCGTCATCATGCCGATCGTCGTGATATCCGCGCTGCTGGTTTCGCTCGTGGAATGCTTGTTCTTACTGCCGGCCCACCTCAATCATCTTCCGCCGATCCTGCCCCACGACCGCCCGGCAACGACATGGAAGGAACGCGCGATGCGGTTCCACGAATTCACCGGCCGGATGCTGGAAGGGTTTGCCGAGCAGATGTACGCGCCGTTTGTGCGCCGCGTGGTTCATCACCGCTACGTCACGCTTTGTATTGCTCTGAGCGTCGTGCTGATGACGACCGGTCTGGTCGGCGGTGGAATCGTGCGCGTGGTGTTCTGGCCTCCGGTCGACGGCAACACCCTTCGCGCCACGGTCGAGTTTCCTTCGGGAACGCCATTCGGATTGACGCGCGACGCGGTGGAAGAGACCCGGGAAGCATTCGAACGCGTGGCCGCGCGCACAAAAACAGTCAGCGGCGAACCGCTGATACGGAACATCTACACGCAGGTATACCAGCGCACTCCCTACCTTGGCCGCGTCATCGTGGAGATGATCAATCCGTCGAAACGGGGCGTCCATTCCCAGGAGTTGGCCGCCGCGTGGGAACGAGAGGTCGGGCCCATACCCGGAGCGGTACAGCAATCCTTCGTCGAGGATCAGGTCGGGATGGATGGTCCGCCCATCGAGATTTGGCTGCAAGGTAAGGATCTCGACGCGTTGCGTGCGGCTGCCGACGAACTCAAGGCGAAGTTGCGCGAGTATGACGGCATATTCCAGGTGGCCGACGATTTCCGTTCGGGCAAGACCGAACTGCGCGTGCATCTCAAACCGGAAGCCCACACGCTCGGCCTGACGCTGGACCAGGTCGCCCAACAGCTTTATGCAGGATACTACGGCGAAGAAGCCATTCGCATGCAACGGGGTCGCGACGACATGCGGGTCCGCGTGCGGTATCCCGAAGATGAGCGGCGGACCTTGTCCGAACTGGAACGCATCCGGGTCCGGACGCCGCGCGGCATGGAAGTGCCCATTCTCTCCGTCGCCAAGGTGGAACTGGCGGAAGGGGTCTCGAATATCAAAGGCAGTAACGGGCTGCGGCGCATCGCCGTCACGGCGGACGTGGACGTGACGCGCGCGAATTCAAGCGAAATTGTCGCCGAGTTGAGCGAAGGGTATTTGGATGATCTTACCACTCGGTACGGACAACTCACGTGGTCCGTCGAGGGCGTCGAAGAAAGCAATCAGGAAACCTTGGCCGGTCTGAAGGAAGGATTCATAATCGCCCTGCTCGGCATCTACACGATCATGGCGACCATCTTTCGCTCGTACATTCAGCCGCTGGTGATTCTGGCGATCGTGCCCTTCGGCATGGTGGGCGCGGTGTTCGGTCACCTCGCGCTGGGGATTCCTGTGACTTTTCTGAGCCTCTTCGGTATCGTCGCGCTGGCGGGCGTGGTCGTGAACGACTCCATCGTGTTGACCGAGTGCGTAAACAACCTCCTGGCGGAAGGCGCTGTCTTCATGGATGCGGTTTGTATGGGCGGTGTGCGCCGGTTTCGCGCCATCTTCCTGACCACCGCAAGCACCTGCATCGGCCTGACCCCGCTGATACTCGAACGCGATCTCCAGGCCCAGGTCGTCATCCCCATGGCCGTCTCCATCGCTGCCGGTGTGGCCTTTTCGACGCTGCTGACGCTGCTGTTGGTTCCCGCGATGCTGACCATCGTCAATGACCTGCGGCGTGCAATCCGCAAAGCCGCCACCGGCCACTGGCCCACGCCGGAAGAAGTGGAGCCCGGCTCCCGGCGCCCGGCCGCGCCGCTCGTACTGACCGAACCCGCGATAGCGGAATCGTAAGGGACTGCATGGAGTACGCGGGCTTGCATTCATTCTTGTCAGACGCATGCTCGGCAACGCGCCGAATGATGAGAAACGTCCCTTGCCGACAGAGGTAACGATAGCAGGGCCGATGAATTCCGGTTGACGCAGGTGACGTTAGTGACGCTTCTAACCACTTTTACCCACATATAGCGATTCATTCAATACTTCTTGAATTTGACGTCACTAAGGTCACTACGAAATCAGTTCAAATCTGCATAGGGCACGCAATTCTATAAGCTTAACCGCAAGTGAAAGATGCTCCTGAGAAGGTAGTTGCGAGGAGGAAATGGCGCCACCCGCCAAAAAGGCGGTCGCAGTGCGGTATTCCCCGCACGCCGGGCCGGAGCGGATGACGAAGACGAGATTTCGCGCCCGAATCGCCGGACGGACAAGTTATCGTGGGACGCTGGAAGGCAAAGTGCGTCAGAGGATTACGTAGGAGTAGATCCTGCCATCCTTGACGGCGTCCTTGCAGTCGCTCTGCTCGCTGTCGGGAACGGTGTTTTTGCAGCCGCTCTTGCTGTCGATTTCGATGACGAATATGGCGGACGCCGGTAAGGAACTCTTGGACAGACGCTTGACGTGTTTCATAACCCTATCCCTCCTGATGTGGCCTGCAACAATGAATGGCACTATAGCAGAGAAACAGGTATTTGGAAAGCAGGATTCAATCGGCGGTGCGGCCGTACCGCAATGAACGGTTGCGGGCACCGCCGATTGCCATATTCAGGCCACTTCTTGCCGAGTTCATCCAATCCGGCTCTCGCGAAGTCGTCGGGCGTCATGACCGGCTTGACCTCGATATCGGCTTGAAAGATCAGCATCCACGGCTCGACCAGCGCGGGCAATTTCGAGGCGTCCGGCAGGTCAACGATCATTACCGCGCCGCGCTGGTTACCCTGCTCGGTGAAATACACGGCCTCCGGTTTGGTCGCTTCCACGATCTGATTCATTTTGGTGCCCGCCGTGCCGTTCTTCACGAGTGCGTTGAATACATCGTGCGGGAAACTGAGGTTGAGTAGCATTCTCATATCGTGTGCCTTTCTTGGTTCTGTTGTCGGTCATTCATCGAACCGATCACGTCCGCAGGTATGGCCCGTGCCCGAAATGCACGGGTCGTGCTGCGTGTACATAACGAGTAAAGACAGGCGGTCTTCGTAGAGCCTTGGAAGGGTTCTTGACGTGTGGTGACCGTCGTGTGTGCCTTGCAAGCTCCGCGACGATATATCACGGATTCGGAGATTTGCAAATCCGATTTTCGGCGCGGAGAAGACCGCCTGACCAGCGGCGAAGAGACTCGTTTTGGACCATGTAGCGACTGCGCTGTGCCGGGTTTTCGCGCTCGGAGTGCAATCTACCCTTGCTTGTTGGGGTATTTAAGTAACGTCCTGAACTTCATCGATTTCTTTGTGTCGAGACCGGCATGGTATCGTTCCTCAATGGAGAAAATGAACCCGTGTCGGGAACGCTTCCGGCACGGTAGCCGGAGGAGTCCCTACCGTGAAACGTAGCTGCTTGTTCTCGGACCGTGGTTCGAATAGTTTGCGGCGTCTTTCTCGATATCCCTGGTCGCAATTGTTGCTTCTCTTAATTCCAGCCATGCTTGCACACGGAAACGAACTCGAATCGAACACGTTGGCTCTGCACAACGCTTCGGTTGTTATTGCGGCGACGAGCAGTCCACGGGTGCAACAGGCTGCCACGATGTTGGTGGAAGAGGTTGAGAAACGGACCACGATACGATGGCAGGTCACCAACGCGTGGCCCCAGGACGGACGTCCCGTCGTCGCGATTGGATTGCAGGATTCCGTTCAAGATTTCGCCGGCCCGTGGGAACAAACCCTCGCAAAGACCTCCCAAATTGGCGCGGAGGGATACCATCTCCAAGTTTTTTCGGATGAGCAAGCGTCCGGTGTTGCGGTGGTTGGAAACGACGAACGTGGCGTGTTGTTTGGAGTCGGCCGCCTGCTCCGTGACCTGCATATGGGCAAGCGATCGGTCTGGCTTGAACGCGGTCTCAACGTCGTGACCGCCCCCAAGTATCCGTTGCGAGGCCACCAGCTGGGGTACCGGCCCAAGGTGAATACGTACGACGGTTGGACGCCGGGCATGTTCGAGCAGTACATCCGCGACCTTGCGGTGTTCGGCACCAACGCGATCGAGATGATTCCCCCGCGCAGCGATGATGCGCCGGACAGCCCCCATTTCCCCCTTCCGCAGATTGACATGATGGAGGAGGTTTCCGGAATCGCGGACCGGTATGGAATCGACGTTTGGATTTGGTATCCGGCGATGGACAGGGATTATTCGGATCCCGAAACCGTCGAATTTGCGCTGAAGGAATGGGGAGATGTGTTTGCACGGCTTCCCCGTATCGATGCGGTTTTCGTGCCGGGCGGCGATCCCGGCCATACGCAGCCCAAGTATTTGATGGCGCTATTGGAAAAGCAGACCGAAGTGCTTCATCGCACGCATCCCAACGCGCAGATGTGGATGTCGCCGCAAAGTTTTACCGCGGCCTGGATGGACGAATTCATCGAGTACATGCAGCGGGAACAACCAGCGTGGCTTTCGGGCATCGTCTTCGGGCCGCAGAATCGACTCAGTCTGCCGGAACTTCGCAAGCTCATACCGGCGCAATACCCGATCCGTCGGTACCCGGACATCACGCACAGCATCCGGTGCCAGTATCCGGTCCCGGACTGGGACGTGGCGTACGCTATTACGGAAGAGCGCGAAGTCATCAACCCTCGGCCCACCCATTACGCGCAGATTTTCCGGTTGTGGGATGACGATGCCGTGGGATTTCTCACCTATTCCGAGGGCGTGAACGATGATGTCAACAAGATCGTGTGGAGCGGTCTCGGCTGGGATCCCGAAACGCCGGTAATCGATATCCTTCGCGATTACGGACGGTACTTTATTGGAGACGCATACGCGGACGAATACGCCGAGCTGCTCCTTGCCCTGGAGCGGAATTGGCAAGGGCCACTGCTTGCAAACGCGGGCGTCATGACGACCCTGCAGCAGGTGGAGGAGTTGGAGCGTAAGGTGCCGCCGCAGCTGCTGCTGAACTGGCGCTTCCAGCAAACGCGGTATCGGGCCTATTACGACGCCTACCTGCGCACGCGGCTCATCTACGAGACCAATCTCGAAGAGCGCGCGATGGACGTGTTGCGGCAGGCCGAGCGAATCGGCGCCGACCTCGCCGTTCGAGAAGCGGAGTCCATCCTTGATAAGGCGCAAACCGATCCCGTTGGACAGGACCTTCGCGGCCGGGTATCCGACATGGCGGAAGCCTTGTACCAGAGTATCCGCATGCAACTCAGCGTGCCCCGGTACCGGGCGATCGATGCGGGACGGGGCGCGAACTTCGACCTGATCGACCGGTCGTTGAACGACCGGCTGTGGCTGCTGGATCGATTCGCCGAAATTCGCGCGTTGCCGTCGGAACGCGATCGCCTGGCAAAAATCCGTGAGATCGTGAATTGGACCAACCCGGGGCCCGGTGGGTTCTACGATGACTTGGGCGATCCGTCACAGCAGCCGCATCTGGTGCGGCCCTACCTGCCCGATACGGATCCCGAAACCCGGAAGTCGCCGCTCGTGGCCTTCGCGTATCGGAACGGCTATCGGATGTCATGGGTGCGCAACGCGGAAACCCGATTCGAGGACGGTCTTCGTATGCGGTACACGGACCTGGATCCCGCCGCACAGTACAAAGTGCGGGCCGTGTACGCCGGCGACAAGCTCAATGCCAAGCTTCGACTGTACGCCAACGAACAAATCGCAATTCACCCTTATCTCAAGAAACCGGTGCCGCTTCAACCGGTCGAATTCGATATTCCAAAAGAGGCCACTGCGTCGGGAGAACTCACGCTGACCTGGTACCAGGAACCGGGCAGTGGCAGTGCGGGCCGCGGTTGCCAGGTCGCCGAAGTGTGGCTGGTCCGAATGGACAATCCGTAGACGGTATCGTCGTTGCACGTCCAGCCTGCGGTTTCCGAAGTCGGGGGGTGCGATTGTCTCTTTTTTTTGACGAAACAAGGGGGGGGTGTGCAGGGGGTGGGGCACGAAGGGTGTAGTTTGTCACGAGCGGCGTTCTCCTTATAAATGTCCATCGGGTAAAAGGTTGCACGGGATTTGGGCAAGACATGATAGTCCGGATGCCGTGGGGGGGGTGTGGTTGTTTTTTTGACGAAACAAGGGGGGTGTGCGGGGGGTGGTCCATGCGCTTGCGAGGATAGCGGGCGCGTAGGGTGTTGCTTGTCATGGGCAGCATTCTCCTTATTGATATAGGCCGGAGCGTTGCATTGGGATCAGGCTGGAGTCCGGAGGAAGAGAGGCTGGAGGGGGAGGGGGATGAACCCTCCGAAGGGGGAACGGGTGAGACGTTCCTCCCGGTTTCCGCAAAGCCCGCATTTCTCAATCCGCAATCCGAGGTCCGCATTCCGCAATCGATACGTCCGCAGATGCCGCAGATTCGCGCAGATGAAGACGGCAAAACATCATCTTCGCATCTCAGGACTGAAAGTCCGTCACAGCCCTAGCCCGGGGCAAAGTGAAGCGGCGCCCTGGGAATCGGGTCAACCCCGAATGTGAGCGCTGAAGGTGCGGGACAAAGGCATCTTATGAACCACAGATTGACACGGATGCACACCGATTGGGACCCGCGTCCCGCGGTGGCACGGCGGTAGAGCGGAATCAGCAGCCGTCTGGTCACGCACCATGCGATCAGCCCGACGGCGAGAACGCAAAAGAAGAGGAGGGAAAGGACTTCGACAAACGCACCGAAGCTGCCGTCACTGACCCACTCGCACGACTTGGAAATGCCCGGGAGACTCGACCAGGGAACACGAAGCAGTAGACGCGGCCACTCAGAGTTTGCCCCTGAATGAATCAGAGAAGATGATTGAATTCGTCGACAGTTAGCCCGGCTTGTCGAACAATCGCCGCAACGTTCCCTTTGCGACCTCGGTGTGGTCCGGGATAGTCAATCGCCGATGGGGCGGTTTGGTCTGCCGTATAACGATGTGGCTTCCGCGCTGAGGGTCGAATTCGTAGCCGATGGCCGCCAATGCTTTCACGACTTCACGCCCGGACACCCGTGGAAGTCGGCTCACAGATTAACCTCGACGACCTCCTCGGAGATCGATGGCGGAACCGGATCGCCATGCGCGGCCAGGCTCTCGAGGTACGCTTCGATGGCCTCCCTGACGTTGTCGAGCGCTTCGGCGCGAGTCGGCCCCTGCGATAGGCAACCGGGAAGCGCGGGTACCTCCGCGACATAGACCCCGTCTTCATCCTGTTCGATCAGAACGCGATACCGCACCGTGCGCACCTCCTATCATTGTCGGCCCAACCGGCGAAACGAACTATGTATGACCTAACGATACCACAGATTCACGAATTGACGAACCGCATCCAATCGAACTCCACCCTTCGTCCACGATCGTCCGCAGATGACGCGAATCCACGCAGATGAAGAAGACAGGACGGCGTCCCGGTATCTCAGGACTGAAAGTCCGCCGCAACCCTAGCCCAGGGCAGACCACGCCCGCGGCGTGGCCTGGGGATCCGGACACATCATTCTGGAAGCGCTGAAGGTGCGGGACCAAGGCATCTTACGAACCACAGATTCACACGGATTCACACCGATTGAGGACCGTTGCCGTCATCCTGAGCGCCAGCGAAGGATCTCTGATCAGTTGGGCGTCGGCGTGATGAGATCCTTCGCTCCTCGCTCAGGATGACGGTGAGCCTATCTCCTCGGCGGGGGGGAGGTCGAACGGAGTCTCGGACCACACCGATAGGTCCATACTCATTCTGTTTCGACCCTCCTGTGAAGTGCACCCGATGGTCAAGACCCGGCATCCCCGAATTCGGACCACGGGGTCACGGGGAACACGGGGATGAAGAACGGAGGCACCCGTCTCGGTAACGTGAGCGCAACGCGAGACTCGATAACGGAACATGGAGCGACTGGGTCTGTAATTCGTAGTCCCTGATTTTCCCCGCCAGGACTGAAAGTCCGCCGCGACCCTAGCCCAGGGCAAAGCGAAGCGGCGCCCTGGGAATCCGGGCACACCATTATGGAAGCGCTGAAGGTGCGGGACCAAGGCATCTTATGAACCATGGATTGACACGGATTCACACCGATTGAAGCTGCGCCCAACAATAAGGCGGAAATTCGTAGATGTCCGTGTATTTCCAAGGAAGGGATTCCCGATGCCCCCGTAGTCTGTTTCGGGCGCGGCGGCTCTCCCAAACGCAACCATGGGACCCACGCCGTCCGCGTGGTATCTGCACAGGGATGTCTGGTTGCGAGAACTCCTCTCGTCAGCAAAAGGGAGAATCACGCCAGCGGCGTGATGCGTGAAACCAACCCACGGACCGCGAAAGGTGGGGACTGCCCAAACGACGCCGGCCCGGTCGTACCGCGCTGCCTCCGACGAGTTAACCGCAAGCTACCCATTCTCGGCACCGCACTACGCCCAAGCCGCCTAAGTCTCCGCCCAACAATCAGCTACCTCTTGGCCCCAAAGACGCCCAACCGACGGAATGGCAAAGACTCAGATCACATCATGGCCAGATCTAGCTTACAAACTTGGAACACCTTGTAGCACATAGACTTAGAAGCAGGTATTATCTGGTATTGGTGAGGAACTTCGTAGATGAACCGTATCATACCGTTTTCCAAGATCCGCTGCAATCCGACTTGACGTTTGTGGCGACGGAGCAGAAGGAGGTCAAAAGAACATGGATAGCGAATGTGAAGACGTGACCGAAGAAATAGTAGCGTACCTGTGGGACAACTGCTCGTGGGCGACGCAGAACGAGTTCTCAACGAGGATCGACGACAACTTACAAGCCGCCAAATGTGGTCGTGTGGTAGGGACGGGACGTGAACTCCTTGGAAGTGGCACATACGTCGTAGAAACCGCTGTGGAAGACTGCGATAAAGCTGAACAGATCATATGGCGCGTATGTGAGCAGATGAAACTCGAAGACTTCGAGATTGTTCGACCCGATTGACTACTTCGAAACCGCTATCCAATCGATTGGCCGACACAAACGGCTCGCAAGAATCAAGGCGATCCATTGAGCTTGGGTGCGAAGAAAGTACCACACTTTCTCATATCGCTCGAAGTTCAAGGATTTCTGACTACGCCCGAAACAGGCTATGACCGATCCCCATGGCTTGCCGGCAGGATTCCACGGTTTCCAGGGCGACGGGCGTGACTTTCCTGGCGTTTTCGCGAAGGAATTCTTCGACGGATTCCGGCGTATTGTCGGGGGCATTGAAGCCGTCGATGATGGGCGCGTTGAACTTGGACACGTATTCCGCCAAGGTCGTCTTCAGCGTTCCGTAGAACTTCTCTCCCCGGCGGTATTTACCCACAAAGTCGAGATAAACGTCTTCCGGCGCCAGCAACGCCAGCAGACGGTACAGGGCACCGACACTGTTCGGCATCTTAGGGATTACCGTGTCGGGTTCGTTGCTCTCCACGTCCAGGGGCTCGGGATCGGTCGTGGTCTGAACCCCCTTAATCTTTTTCAGGACCGTCTTTGGATCGTCCAACAGGTCCAACGTATTGTTGTCGCTCTTCCCCATCTTCGCGGCGCCGTCCAAACCCGGAAGACGCAGCGCGTTCCGCTCGACGGCGCGCGGGATCGACAGGGTCTCCCCGAAGCGGTGGTTGAACTTTTGCGCGATATCGATGGCCATTTCTACGTGCTGGCGCTGGTCATCCCCCACCGGGACCTGGGTGGCACGCACGATCAAGATATCCGCCGCCATGAGCACCGGGTATCCTAGCAACCCGAACGACAGGGGGTTGCCCTCCATGCCTTGGTTCCCCTCGGCCAGCTTGCTCATCTTGTCCTTGTAGGTGGTCCCGCGTTCGAGATGGCCGATATTCGTGATCATGCCCAGGAGGAGCGACAGTTCCGCCGTGCACGGCAGGTCACTCTGACGGTAGATGACCGACCGGACCGGGTCGAGCCCGCAGGCGACGTAGGTCCGCAGCATATCGAGGGTTTGCTGGTAGATGTCGACGCGTTCGGTCGCCGTGGTCAGGGCATGGTAATCGGCGATGAAGTAGTAGCACTGATGGCCCTTCTCCTGAAGGTCGATAAAACTCTTGATCGCGCCGAAGTAGTTGCCATAGTGCAAGCGCCCGGTCGGGCGGATACCCGAGAGAATGATTTCCGATTTGGCTGACATGATCGTCCTTTTTCTCACAAAACATGCCGGCACGCACCCACCTGGGGGGTAAAACGCCGCCGGCGAAGCCTCAACGCAGGGATTCCGCGCTAGGATACCGGAATGGGCACGGATTCTTCCAACCGGCGTCGATTAAATACGATTGATCGCCTTCGCACCCACGAGCCATTAATGAAAGAAGCAGCCGTATCGACTGGATTATTGCGTTGACGGGTACTGACCTTGGTGCTATTCTGCGGCGGGGAGACCTATGATGCGTCGACAACATCTTCGCGGCTTCAGCCTGGTCGAGACCCTCGTGGTGATGGCGATCATCGCCATTCTCATGGCGCTTTACCTGCCCGTACTTTCCAAAGCTATGCGCAAGGCGCAGGAAGTCGCTGTCAAGGAAGGGTTCCGCCAGGAAAAACTCGGCCGGATGGCAGACAATGCCAACAGTGCGGGCCGGGATCTGGGTCCCGCTCCCGATCGGGAAAAGTGCCGGGAAGCGTTTCGCCAGAAGGTAAACAACGTCATCGCCACGGAAATGCTCTATATCGTGGAAAGCGATGACGAGTTCCGGGCGTACTGGAACACAATGATCAATCCGGCTGCGTCCGGCCCCCTATCGTATACTCGCTCCGGCGATCTCATCGCGCAGGACGAATTCGGCGTCGAGTACGTCCTGCCGAGGGTGGATAAGTTCCTGGACGACAATTCGCCGTTTGCGATTGGCTGGGAATTCATTTCGACGGACTTGATGGATACCTCCTCCGGAACCATCGGCACCAATGTGTTGTACAACGACGGCCATGTCGTGTATGTCCGCTACCCCAAAGAGTTTCCCGCAAGTAAGACGGTTGCCGAATTGTCGCACCGCTTCGTCGAAGAGTACTTGTAAGGCGGAGCTTTCCCAACATCTCGATCGAGTGACAAAAAACGTCGTTCAGAACCCGACGTAGTCACTCAAGAAACCGCGTCCGGCTTGCCTACCATCTTCTCGTATCTTCCTATCGTCCACGCAGATCTGGATTTACGTCACACGACCCAATGTTGGCACGCGTGTTGCCTTCCCTCCACGACATTGGGACTTTAGTGAAGTCGGCACTTCGAGACACAGAGCGCCGATGGTGGAAACGAAAGATAGGTTCGAAGAAACGTGGAGGACATGGTTATGAAAGCAACGAAGAAATCCGGTTTCACGCTGATCGAGTTGATGATCGTGGTCGCGATAATCGCGATCATCGCGGCTATCGCCATTCCGAACCTGCTGCGTTCGCGCATGAGTGCGAATGAAGCGGGCGCGGCGGGCGCCATGCGCACCATTTCGACGGGTGAAGTGGCGTTCCAAACTGCGGCCTTTGTCGACACCGATACCGACGGTGTGGGTGACTACGGCACGCTGGCCCAATTGGCCGACCCCGATGGCGGCGGCGCCACGCCTCCGTTCATTGATTCGGTTCTCGGCAATGGCCAGAAGCATGGCTACACCTTCACGGTTGCGGTCACCAACGGTACGGCCGCCACAATGCCGGCCTACACCTGCACGGCGATTCCGGCTGCGGCAGGCCGCACGGGCTATCGTCAGTACTTCGTCGACGAGTCCGGCGTGATTCGCTTCACCGCGGACGGCACGGCGGTTAGCGTCGCCTCGTCTCCGTTGAACTAACGAGGGATGGGGAAGTCCTAAGTGAAGGTATTCCAGGATATTACGACTTGAGGTTGGCGGCGGGGAGTGATATTCCCCGCCGCCATTGTTTATAATTATTGGCTGTCCGTTAGGACCTCGTCGGCGTACCTTTTTCAGAGGGTTGCAACAGTCGAGCTGCTGTGCGGTATACTCTACTATAGACAGAAAATGAAAATACGCAGTAAAAAAATTGTAGAAATCCGGCAGCATTTCGTCTATATTCGATGAGGCAGGAGTCGATAGCCTAGTTGGACTCGGTAGCTTACATCGCCGCGGGGGCGGTAGAAGGCCATGGATTTGCTCCATGATGGAATGTCAACTGACAAAGGCTGAGCAGCACGCAGTATTCGAATACCGGGCTCGTCTCGAACAAAGATACGGGCGAGATGTGTCTTTCGACGATGCGCTGGAGCTTTGGCTGGAGAATGAAGCGGTTGCGTGGCGCGAACAGCGTCAGCGGGCCTGCATGGCACGCCAGCGCGAGGAAATCAACCGGCATAAGTGGATAGAATCCGAAAAAGCCGGGAGGGACCTGGGCAAGGAAGCCGTCATGGATTGGATTACGAATAATGCCGCCTCGTGGCGTAAGTGGTTCGAGCAGGAGTGTCTAGATTCCTAGCACCAATCTCCGGCCGTTCCAGATCGGCCGATACAGACGGCCTGCCGGAATACGCTCCCTCCGCGTAAGCAGAGAACGCTTCCAGAATTCCCCCTGAGCCTGTACACTAAGAGTAGATTCTGCACTGCTTCGGATTGGGGACGCGTGGAGAATCCAACAAGGGGAAGCAGCGGCCGTGCAGGTTCCGGTATCACCTGAAATCAACGAATTGCTGGACGACGCTACCCAATTGAGCGTTCGCAGGGGGCAGTTCTTCGTCGGGGTAGACCACCTTTTCGAGGCGATGCTCGTCAAGCTGGACCTCTTCCCGCGAGCGTTCCGTAAGCAATACCAAGAAGCCCTTCGGGCGACCAGCCACGAGATGACCCGGGAAGCCTGGAATGGGCGAATGCCGACCTTCGGATCGGAAGTGTTCTACACGCCGCGGTGTGCCGGCGCAACAAGCGAGGCGGCCCGCCTCGCGCAGCGCATCAGCAAGTCAAGCCCCTCTGCGGGGCACCTTCTCCTCGCCATCATCGCCGATGCCCATGCCACGCCAAGCCGCGCCATGGACCGGCTGGGCCTGGCCCGTGGCGACATGATAAAGAGTCTGCGACTGGAACTCAGCAAAGGCGCGCCCACACGCCGCCCGTCGAAACGCTCGGAGAAGGCGTCGGAACCGGAACGGCAGTTGGAACACGCCCTGAGCGGTCCCCAGGTTATCGAATCGCCTCAATTTGACGGCGACCAACCCGGTCAAAAACGCGCAGACAACTTAACCCGCGATCTCACGGAAGTCGCTCACCGCGGCAAGATCGAGCCTGCGATCGGGCGCAATCAGGAAATCCTCACGCTGCTGGAGATCCTCACGCGAAAGACCAAGAACAACGTGATTCTCGTGGGCGAGGCTGGGGTCGGCAAGACCAGCATCGTGGAAGGGCTGGCGTGGGCGGCCGCGAACAATAAAGCGGGAGGCCTTCTCCGGGGATATCGCATCCTCGAACTGAATATGGCCGCATTGATGGCAGGCACGCAGTACCGGGGGGCCTTCGAAGAGAAGCTCATGGGGCTCATCGAACAGCTTCGTGAAGCGAAAGATACCGTGTTATTCATCGACGAGATTCATCTGGTCATGGGAGCGGGCTCGACCGAGGGCGGATCCATCGACATGGCGAACCTCTTGAAACCGGCGCTTTCCCGAGGAGAAATCCGCTGTATCGGCGCCACGACCATGCAGGAATATCGCAAATTCGTCGAGCGAGACCCGGCGTTGGAACGCCGTTTCCAGATGTACCGTGTGGAGGAGTTGAGCCCTTCCGCAACGTGGCAGGTGCTGACCCATCTGAAACCCATTCTTGAAGATCACCATGGCGTTCACATCAGCCGCAAGGCGCTTCATGCGGCTATCTCGTTGACACAACGGTACATGCCC
This sequence comes from Candidatus Hydrogenedentota bacterium, assembly GCA_963745075.1. Lineage (GTDB taxonomy): Bacteria > Hydrogenedentota > Hydrogenedentia > Hydrogenedentales > SLHB01 > JAHDWY01. The sequence continues at coordinate 151,235 of CAVUWV010000015.1, forward strand.
AACCGTCAACTCCCCGATAAAGCGATTGACGCGATCGATCAAGCATGCTCTCGTTACCGGCTCAAGACCGTTGCGTCCCAAGGCCACGGATTTGCTTTGGACAGCGATACGCCGCCCGGCGACAAAGTGACCCCCCACGACGTGCGCAAAGTCATAAGCCGCATGGCCGGCGTCCCGATCGAGGAGATTACCGCCGAGGAGCGGATCCGGCTGGGCGATCTCGAACGGAAGATCCGAAAGCGCATCATCGGACAGGACGAGGCGGTGTCACGAGCCGTCGCGGCCGTCAAACGCGCCCGGGCCGGTCTTGGCGATCCGAATCGACCGGAGGCGGTAATGCTGTTCCTCGGCCCGACGGGTGTCGGGAAGACGCAGCTTGCCAAGATCCTTGCGAACTATCTCTTTGGATCCAAAGACCACTTGGTCACCTTTGACATGTCCGAGTATATCGAAGAGCATTCCGTATCGCGGTTATTGGGGGCGCCGCCCGGCTACAAGGGCAGCGACGAGGAAGGCCGTTTGGCTCAAGCGATCCGCAGCCACCCCTTCTCCATCCTGTTGTTTGACGAAATTGAGAAAGCCCATCGGCGTGTATTCGATATCTTCCTGCCCATCCTGGACGAAGGCCGGATGCGGGATTCCCGCGGTCGCGAGGTGAGCTTCCGGAATAGCATCATTATCTTCACGTCAAACATGGGCGCCGCGTATCTCCATCGAACGGACCGCCCGGCCGAAAACAACCAACTCATGGAGGAACTGCGGCGCCGGTTCCGTCCCGAATTCATCAACCGGATCGACGAGATTGTGCCCTTCTATCCGCTCGTATTCGAGGACGTTCGGACGATGCTGAAGTTGTGCCTGAGTGAAGTAAACGAGCGGTTGCGGGAAAAGCAGATCCGCCTGCGCGTGTACCAAGGCGCATACGAACATCTCGCACAACAAGGGTATCACCCCGATTTGGGCGCTCGGGAAATGCGGCGCACCGTGGATCGGCTCGTGATGAATCCGATCGGTTCCATGCTGTTGGAAGGACAGGTCCAATCCGGCGACACAATCGAGGTCCTACAGGAAAACGGCGGGCTTGTCTTCCGCAATGGCGAAGCGCCGAAAGAACATGAGGCGGTGTCATCGTGAGGGCTGCGGGTCAAGCGGATTGTTTCGTGATTGTGAATGGGCCGGAAGACGGCACGGAGTATCCCGTCGTTCGGGCGCCCTTTCACATCGGAAGCCATTCAACCTGCCCGGTACAAATCCGGCTGGACACTAACGTCGAAGACCATCATGCGCTGATCACCGTGGTTTCGGACGGTTACCGCGTGCGGAAAACGAATCGCAAACCCATCCTCGTGAATGGGAAACAGGCCGGCAGCTTGCGCTCGCGCATCGTTCGGAATGGTGGGACCATCCAAGTGGGCAGCACGTTGATCGCCGTGGATTGTTCGCCGGACGGGCTCGCCAGACGCAGCCGCGGCATCGTGTACGAAAGCGATTTCGGATGGGCCGTGCAGCGGGGCATGAGAAATGCGGTTCGCCTCGTTCGCCGTGGCGTGTCGTTTGTATTCGATCTGGTTCGTCGTATCGCAACGAGTTGGCTGGCGATACTATCGATCCTGTTCTTGCTGATGGTATTCTGGCCCGCCTTCCGCTATTGGGTGACGAGTTGGATCCGCTATGCGTATTGGGTCGTGACCTCGGGGCTTTGAATGCCGTCATCGAATCACGGGGCGATTTCGAGCGCGATCGCCACCATGGCCTGGTCGTCGTTTTGTGGTTGGCCCTGCTGATGGGCTTCCAGGCCATGGGTCACCGCCTGAATTACGTCGGCCGGATCGCCGCTGGAAGCACTAAACACCTCCGCCAGCGCTTTCTCGCCAAACATCCGATCGGCCGGCGACCGCGATTCGGTGATGCCGTCCGTATACAGCAGCAGGGTTTGTCCGGCACTCAGGTCGAGTTCCCGGGTTTCGTATGACACCGTATTCTCCACTCCCACGGGGATTCCATCCGTTCGCGCGAGGACGTTCACCGAGCCGTCGCTATTGCGCAGCAGGGGTATGTTGTGACCCGCGGATGCGTACGTCGCCCGTTTCGCGGCAGAGTCGTAAACGAACAAGAACGCGGTCACGAAGTTTCCATTGATGGCCTTGGCGGCGATGTGACGGTTCAGTTGCGTAAGAAGTTGGCCGGGTTCAGTCGCACGCTCGGCCAAGGCCGCCACCAGCGACGATAACATGGCAACCACGACCGCGGCCGCGACACCGTGACCGGATACGTCCGCAATCAACACACCCCACGGTCCGGGATCATTCGCGGCGGTTTCCGGGCATCGTCCCATGGGAAACACATCGTACAAGTCGCCGCCCGCACGGTCAAAGGATCGATACGACGCCGCGATGCGGAGACCGGGAATCTGCGGCATGGCGCCGGGCAGCAGGCCTTGCTGGATCAGGGCGATCTCGTCGACTTCGCGGTGAATCCATTGCGTAGCCTGGACGAGTTCCTGGTTCGCGCGTTTAATATTGGTGATTCCGGCCATGAGATTGGCCTGCAGGACGCGCATCTCAACGTCAAACGACGTGAGACCTTCCGGGTCGACCATCATGAAAAAGAGCCAATTGAGCGCTCGGTCCTGGTCGAATACCGGGATTCCCACGAGAACCTGATAGGGTGCGAGACGGTTCTCGAGAACGGGATCGTCACTCACCTGAAGGTTGCGGAACACGACCGGACGATCCCCTTGAATCACATCACCGATAACACCGCCCGTGACGACGGGCGCGTCCGGACCCGCGAACTCGATGTCCTGCGAATAGTCGAGCCCTGCGCCTCGCTGATTGAGGAAGCGCATGACGCGGTAATGCCCCTCTGGCACGTTCCGAAGGGAAACGGAAATCAGCCCTTGTTCACCGTAGAGCCGCCGCATACCGCTTGCATATCGGTTTATGGAACGCACGGGGTCGGGGTCCATCCCAATCGCGCGCACCATTTCGATAAGCGCGGCGATCCGATCGCGGTTTGATTCGTCTCGGTACGTTTGCGTCATGGAGCCTCCGAACGAAGCGGTCGCGGGTTCACGACGATAGTGGATACGGGTCGGACGCGACGTGCAGCCATTTTTGAAGCATCGTGTGATGTCGATCGCGAACCGTTTTCAGGTTGGGATCGTCATAGCGATTGGTCATTTGGTAAGGGTCCGAATCGTTGTCAAACAGCCATCGATCCCCCTCCACCAGTACCGCGTACGTGTAGCGCCGGCTGCGTACACCACGAAAAATGGGCGCCGGATGGTCGTTGCCATGGGACGCATTCTCCTTGGAGATGTGCATGAGGAACTGCGACTCCGGGTCGGGCCCGCGGCCTCGTAGTGCGTGACCGGAGAAGTCCTGTCCGCGGAACTCCTCGGGGATCGGGATGCCGGCCAACCCGCAGAGCGTAGGAGCGATATCGATGGCGCCGAACAGCGCATCGATCTTCTGCCTCTGCCGAACATTTCGGGGGCAACGGACAATGAATGGCACCCGTATCGATTCCTCGTACGGCTCCCGTTTGCTGCCGACGCCGTGGGATCCGAACATGGACCCGTGGTCGGACGAGTACACGAGAATCGTGTCGTCCACGATTCCCAGTTCGTCCAACGTATCCATAACACGCCCCAATTCATCGTCGATGGCGCTGATGTGCGCGTGATACCCGCGATAATGCGCCCAATCGTTCGCGTTGAGCACATTCTGGTCCTCACCCGGTTTGAGTTCGAGGCCGCTGGTGTTGGGGCGTCGCGGGAGTGAGTTCTCCGGATACAACGCAAGCTTCGATTCGGGTGCGTCAAGAAAATTCGAGTGCGGCGGATTGAGCGATACCATCAGAAAAAAGGGGGCATCCCGATGCGCGCGCATGTACTCGAGCGCCTGGTCGGTCATCAGGGTGGCGTTGTACCCCTTGGGCTGGACCGGGTCGCCGTCGGCCGGGTAATACATTGATTCGTCCCAATGCGTGTTGGTGCGTTCCCAAATCAAAGACCGATCGAAACCGAAAGGTTCCGCACGCCGCCCGCCGAGATGCCATTTCCCAATGTAGCCGGTGTGATATCCCGCTTGTTGAAACGCCTTGCCGATAGTCATCTGGTCAGACGAAAGGGGAATGCCGTTATCAATCACACCCTGCTCGTAAGGCCAGCGGCCCGTCAGCAGCATGGCGCGATACGGCGAGCACACGGGATAGTTGCTGATGCAGTGCGTATACTCGGTCCCTTGTTCAGCGAGGCGGTCCATATTCGGGGTGTGAACTTGGGGAAGTTCCGTGTGCGCCATGGACTGCCAGCGGTGTTCGTCGCTGAAGAGATAGACGATGTTCGGACGCCGTTCGATGGGCTTCTCGCCCACGGCTGCATACCCTTTCGCAGCGGCGATTCCCGCCCCTGCTGCGACGCCCAGAAACCCGCGTCGCGTCAGGTCTATCTTCTCTCTAATGGCCATGGTGCCTATCTCCTTGCTAGTGACCGGTGCGTCGTGAAATCGCGGGCCATCATCTTACCAAGCCGGTCATGGCTTCGCTAATGTCCCACAACCGCTTCGCGGCCGCGGCATCGTGCGACTCGGCCGAGGACGGTCGCCCGGTACAATTGACAAAGTACTTGCCCGTCACCCCTTCCACTTCGGGCGAGGAGGCGAGATAGATCGACGTAGCGGCGCCCCGCAAAGGGCTTCGCAACAGAAACCCGAACGTCTTCATCAGTAACCGTAGGGGGGTCGCCATGTCCCGCGTGATGTTGGTGCGGACGACACCGGGATGCAGGCAATTGGCGGTGACGCCGGTACCGTTCAGGCGGTGCGCCAACTCATAGGTGAAAAGCACGTTGGCCAGTTTGCTTTCCCCATAGACACGATAGGCGTGGTACGCCTTCGCGCGTCCGAGGTCGTCAAAATCGATCCGGCGCCCGGCATGCATGTCCGACGAGACGGTGATAATGCGAGACGGTGCAGATCGCCTCAGCGTGTCGAGCAGCAGGTTCGTGAGCAGAAAAGGTGCCAGATGGTTCACCGCGAACGTTGACTCGACGCCGTCCTCGGTGAGCCGGCGCTGGGTCGCGATGATTCCCGCATTGTTGATCAAGACGTGAAGCGCCTCGTGGGTATCCAGAACCCGTGCCACCAAGTCCCGCACCGATCGCTGCGACATGAAATCCGCCGTCAACAGACAGACCGATCCCGCGGAAGCAACGGACTCGATACGGCGTTTAACCTGGTCGCAGCGGTCCCGGTCGCGACCTGTGATGATGACCGACGCCCCTAACCGGGCGAGGCCCAGCGCGGTCGCGGCGCCAACGCCGGAACTCGCGCCGGTAATGAGACAAACTCTGCCATCCATGCGAGGTTGATTGAACGTCATCGAACGCCCCTTGGTTCAGGAACGGAATCATACACCATGCCCCGCAACGAACCGTCACCCCCCAATCACTGGGATCGTCAACAGCACAGGCTCCAACGGTTTCATCGTCAACGGGAAGTGAACGGTCTCATTGGTGAGCAAGTTCGTCGCACCTTCACCAGAGTCCGGACCCACCAGACGAACAATCCGGTCGTTTCGGGTGAAGTTGGTGAGGTTGACCAGCAGTTTCCCGTCAAATTCCGTTGCGCGCACGTTCACGCCCCAAACAGGTTCGTCGTATTCGCCTTTGAGGCGCACGGGGCGTCGAACTCCGGCCTCATCAAGCAGGGTATCCAGGATTTCACGGTACGCTCGGGAACTCAATGGGAAAGGGTACGTCACGAGGCGCCCCGAACCCTCTGGATGCAATCGATCCGCCCTGGGACGGCTGCGTTCATCGTTCGCGAAGACGTCGCCCACCGCGAGCACAACGCCGCCTTTATGGATATAGTCCTCGACCGCACGGACCACACTTTCGGGCGCATACATCGCCTTGGGAATCACGAGCAGCTTATACTTGGCCAGTCTTCCCGCCACGGTTTGCCGTTCCGTGATGAAGTCGAATACGGTGTCTGCGAAGTAGCCGCCTTCGAAGGCGCTTTTCGCCTCGGTCACGTAGTCCTGATTCGACAAAAGCGACGAATACGAATAGAATATCGCCGCTTCGGACGGCGCTTGTTGCAGCGCGCGCATCTCCGGAGCCAGCCGTTCGAGATCGAGCGAAACATGACCCAGGGCCCGCACGCAGTTGGGACGCGTCAAGATATTCTCCGACAAATCGCCGCCCTGGCCGCGGTCCCAGACCCACGTTGTCGAGGCGCCTTGTCCGTGCAAGGCCTGCGTCCAGATTGCCGTTCGGATCTGACCGTCGGGGATGTAGTGCCAATCGCCGTCCACGATGATGTGATCTTCGGAGTTGAAGATGGGGCTGTTCGGCGCGGTGCAATGTTGTAATGTGTAGTCCAGCGCGGTCTGGGTCCACTCTTGCGCGAACTCGCCCGAGGGCTCATCGTTGTACATCTGGGAACAATCGTTGCCCGCAATGGCGCCGAGCTGATTGAAATCTTCGAAGTTGATGCCGTTCTCGAACTGGCCGGGGTCGCGGAAGGCGTACGACATCACCTTGGCGTGAACGGGGAGATGCGGGTCGTACTCGTGAATGATCGACTTCTCGAACTCGTGAAACTCGAGAAACCGGTCTTGGTTGAACCGGCACCAGTCGAAGAACAGGGCATAGTTGTCGCGGTTCGTGGGCATGGGAACGTCGAGCCACTCGCCATACGCGGTGCCGTACACGTTGTTGAGCTTCTCGATACTCCCGTATTCGTGTTTCAGCCAGTCCGAAAACATCGTCTTCGAGCGCGCGCATTGGCCGCGGTATTGGGGTTCGTTACTCAAACAAATGCTGTGTAACGCAGGATGCCCCTTAATCAGCGGCATCAACGCGCGGAGCCACTTTTCGATAACGGCGCGTGACTCGGGCGCGTCGATACAGTACTTCATGAAGCCGTAGCCGCACTCGGCCAATTCCGGGTTGCGATCGATCGCCCACTGCGGGAAGTAATGGGGAGACACCAACAAGTTCACCGCGACGTTGTTTTCGGCGGCGACATCCAGCCAATGGACCACGTTGTCCTGAATCGCTTGGACATCGACGGTATCCGGATCGGGCAAGCCCCGGCTCGGCCCCATCTCGAATTGCACGATGTTCAAGCCATACTCATTCAGAATCGGCAGGTCTTGCCGGACTTGGTTGAAATGTCCGACCCCTGTGAAAAAGACCGGGCGGTTGTCCTGCCAAAAGTCCCCGTCGTGGATGGTGAAAGAGCCGGTATGGTAGCGGGGAACCGGTGCGCCGGGGTCCTTCGATTGGATCGTCGCTTCCAGCTGTTCTGCGGTTTCGTCAGCCAGCCGATCGAGGTAACGGGCGATCTTGACAGCGCGGATGGCGTGCCGCGGGTCCCCGTCGTTTAGATCGTCCTGGGCGTATTGGAGAAAACTCCGAATCACGCGAAGGTCCGATTCGATGTAGGCGTCGCGCCATCCCAGATTTGACGACGATGCCCGTCGTCCGTCGAGATTCGCGAGGCGCTGGGAAACTTTCTCGATTGTGCCGTCAAACGAATCTTCGTCGGCATGGAGCGCGGCGACGCCGTTCTTCGCCGAGGCCAGAAACCCGTCGACATCCTCCGCGTAATAGGCTTTCATATCGACAGCGCCTATTGCAGTGTCGATCCGGCCCTGCCAATGTTCGACATCCGACAGCGGCAGAAACGCGAAATCGTCGCTGGTATAGTCGCACTGGTCCAGCAAGTCATCGAGGGCCGCGTCCATGGTTTCGCTGCGGCTGGAGACGAGTTCAGCTTTGTACAACGCGCCGAAACCGGGGCCGTTCACACAGTGCAATGCCACCGTTATTCGCGCACCGGGTTTGGCATCTTCAGTAAGCACCACGTCGCCATTGTCCCACGTGAAGTCTTGTTTGAACTCTCCGTTAACATACGCCTTGGCCCCATTGTCGACCCCGAGCTTCAAGCGAACGGTCGCGCCGTCCGTGGGCAAACCGTGTATCTTGTCGGGCATGGTAATCATCGTCCGGAACCAACAGGTCGAGTCGTTGGGCCACCAGATGTGCCGCACCGTGACGAGGTCCCACTCGGAATCGTCGTAATCGGCCCGTTCCGCGCCATCTACTTCCCCGGGATGAAATCGCCAATCCGGGACGGGGGCACGAAGAAGGTCTCGCAGTTCGGACCGGCTGATCTGGCCCCACGCCGCCGCGGATACGCTCATCAGCGCAAGTGTCAACAGAAGCACGGGCAATCGTCGCATGGCATGTTTCCCCTCGTTAGATATGCTGTAACTCATTGTAGGACTTGAAGAAAGTTGGTTCCACCCCCGGCTCGCGTAGCGCGTTGCCGGACCGGCCTCACCCACCCTAAGTTCGCGGAAATCCTTGACGTTATGGGGTCTGGTCTGGAATCATGGAGCGCAGGAGGCAATCGGTCTTATGCTTATCCGAACTTTGAGTGTGGTGATCTGTGCATTTTTGGGGTTTCTTCCGTTGGTATTCGCGGAGGATCCACCGGCTCCTTCCGACACCAGCCAGCAGACCGTTGAGAGCTTCATTCAACTGTTGGATGGCCTGAAAGACGAGCCTGCGTCGCGGGCCGCGGTCGAGAAGGTCATCACGGAACGCCTGGATGCAGCCAAGCAGGAGTCTTCCGGGATCCAGCCGCGGGTCGATGAGGTCACCGGGAAGCTCGACGCAGCGAACAAGCGGAAGAGCGAACTGGAAACCCAAATCAGCGATCTCTCCAAACAACTGGAGGCTGCCAAAGCGGCGTTGGTGGACGTTCAACGTTCCCTCCCCGATCTGGGCAAACAGCTCGAGGACGTCCAACAGGAAAAGACAAGCCTGGAAGAGAAGCGTTCGGTTTACGAACGCTCGCTCGATCTATTGAAATTGTTGGAAGGCAAACCCGCCGCGTCCGCCCCGGCGCCAGACACAACATCCGAAGCGAAACCACAACCGAAGCCGGAAGCCACCCCAGCGATTGAGGTGGACCCCGCGGACCGCGTGGATTTCAACCGGGACATTCGCCACATCCTGGCGAACAACTGTTTCGCATGTCACGGTCCCGACGACAAAGCCCGGAAAGCCGGCATGCGGTTGGACACCCCGGAAGGCGCCACGGCTGCGTTCGCGAAGGGCGGGGCACCCGTCGTGCCGGGCGACCGCTCGAAGAGCGAAGTCTATAAACGAATCACCGCACCGGATAAGGCGGACCGGATGCCGCCGAAGAGTTTTGAAAAGACCCTCACCCCGGAACAGATCGAGCTGATCGGCAAGTGGATCGACCAGGGCGCCAAATATGAAAAGCACTGGTCCTTCGTGCCGCCGGTCAAGCCGGATCTCCCGAAGGTCGCGAAAACGGACTGGCCTAAGAATGAAATTGACTATTTCATTCTTTCCAAACTGGAAAAGGAAGGATTGGAGCCGGCCCCCGAAGCCGACCGGCACACCCTGATTCGCCGGGTCACGCTCGATCTGACAGGACTCCCCCCGACGCCTGAAGAGGTCGAGGCTTTCGTCAACGACGAAAGTCCGGATGCCTACGAAAAGGTCGTAGACCGTCTTCTGGCTTCGCCCCATTACGGTGAGAACATGGCGCGCCGGTGGCTGGACCTCGCGCGCTACGCTGACACCAACGGGTATCACATTGACAACGTGCGGTACATGTGGCGGTGGCGGGACTGGGTGATCGATGCCTACAACAAAGACATGCCCTTCGACAAGTTCACTGTCGACCAATTGGCGGGCGACCTGCTCCCGAACCCGACGCTCGATGAGCGCATCGCGACGGGGTTCAACCGCAACCACATGATCACCTTCGAGGGCGGTATCATTCCGGAAGAGTATCGGGTTCAATACGTAATCGATCGCGTGGACACGACCGGCGAGGTCTGGATGGGATTGACGGTGGGGTGCGCCCAATGCCACGACCACAAGTTCGATCCGATTTCCAACAAAGAGTTCTACCAGATGTTCGCCTTTTTTAACACGGTCCCCGAACAGGGATCGGATGGGAGAGAAGGGAATGCCGTCCCGCGCATCGAAGCGCCGTTGCCCGAGCAGCAAGAACAGATGGACAAACTGGATTCGGACATTGACGCGCTCTTGGCCAAAATGCGCGCGCCTGTCCCCGAGGTGGACGAGGCCCAGACCGTGTGGGAAGCGGACGCCGTGGCGAAACTCCAATCGCGCTGGACACCATTGGAGGCCGAGACAGCTACCTCCAGCGGTGGCGCGACGCTAAAGAAACGTACCGACCGTTCTGTCCTCGTCGAGGGAGAGAATCCGGATACGGACGTGTACGAGGTCGTCGCCAACACGAACGTTACCGGAATCACGGCCATCCGTCTGGAAGCCCTTACGGACGAATCGATGAAAGACGGCCGGATCGGCCGCTCGGATAATGGCAACTTCGTCCTGACCGAATTCGAGGCGAAAATCTCGCCGGTCGACAACCCGGAACTCGAGCAACCGGTCACGTTTACCCTGGCGGCAGCGGACTACGCGCAGAAAGATTTCGACGCCAACAAGGCCATCGATGGCAACGCGGAAACTGGATGGGCCGTAGACGGCGCCAGCAACGAAGACCGCATGATTGTGTTTGTGGCGGACCGGCCCTTTGGATTCGACGTGGGCACCCGGATTCGGATCTGTCTACATCAAGAATCGAAATTCGCGCACCACGCCATCGGAAGTTTCCGACTTGCCGCTACGACCGACCCGTCCATGGCGCCGTCCGAACTCGGCCCCTGGTACATGAACGGCCCGTACATCGCCGACAGCGGCAAAGTTGCCTACGAGACCGCCTACGGCCCCGAGGAAGGAGTCGACCTCGCGGCGACCTATGAAGACCACCGGGCCAAATGGCTGATTCAGCCGGACCTCAAAGACGGAGTCGTGCAGAATCTCAACGGCGACGTCTGTGCCACGTATTTCTACCGCACGATCTCGGCCCCCTCCGACCGCGACGTGACGCTGACGCTGGGCAGCAACGACGCCATCAAACTCTGGGTAAACGGCGAGGTGGTGCTGGACAACGACGTGCAGCGCGGCGTCGAACCCGACCAGGACCAGGTCAAGGCGCGGCTCAAGACGGGCGAAAACCAAGTCCTCATGAAGGTCGTCAATTACGGCAATGCGTACGCCTATTACTTCCGGCGCGCAGACGAAGCCGTCGGTGAAATCCCATTGGACGTCGAGCACGCATTGACGACTCCCCCGGACGCGCGCAGCGACGCACAGATCGCCAAATTGCGCGAGTACTACCGCAGCCGGAACTGGCCGGACTGGAAACCGCTCAACACGCAGTTGGCGAAGCTGCGCGAAGACAAAGATGCCCTCGAGGCGGAAATCCCGACGACCATGGTGATGCAGGAAATGGAGGAACCGCGCGACACCTTCGTCCTCGCGCGCGGCCAGTACGATCAACCCAAGGAGAAGGTGACCGCGGCGGTGCCGGCCGCATTGCCTCCCCTGCCGAAAGGCGCGCCGAACAATCGCCTCGGTTTTGCGAAATGGTTGGTCGATCCCTCCCATCCGCTGACGGCCCGTGTCGCGGTAAATCGATATTGGATGAACTTCTTCGGCACCGGCATCGTGAAAACGGCGGAGGATTTCGGGGTCCAGGGGGAATGGCCGACCCATCCGCAACTGTTGGACTGGCTCGCATCGGAGTTTATCGATTCGGGGTGGGACGTGAAAGCCATGCAGAAGACGATCGTTCTGTCGGCAACGTACCGCCAGTCCTCCAAGGCTTCCAAGGATTTGGTTGCCCGGGATCCGGAAAACCGCCTGTTGGCACGGGGCCCGCGGTTCCGGATGGACGCCGAGGTGGTGCGGGACAACGCGCTCGCCATCAGCGGCCTGCTGGCCGGCCACATCGGCGGCCCCAGCGTAAAACCCTACCAGCCCGAAGGACTGTGGAAAGAGGTGTCCTACGGTGGAACCGAGTTCACGGGGCAAGTATTCGTTCAGGATACGGGCGACAAACTCTACCGTCGCAGCATGTACACCTTCTGGAAGCGTCAGTCTCCGCCGCCCGGTATGCTCGTCTTCGACGCACCGAGCCGGGAAGTCTGCACGGCGCGCCGGGCACGCACGAATACGCCGCTGCAAGCGTTGGCCCTTATGAACGATACGCAGTACGTCGAGGCCTCGCGTGTGCTTGCCCAACGCATGATGAAAGAGGCGGGACCGGAACCCATGAACCGCGTCATGTATGCCTTCGAATTGGCGACCGCCCGAAAACCGAAGCCGGATGAGTGCCAGGTTCTCATTAGGACCTACAACGAACAGGTCGAGACGTACCGCCAGGACGAGGACGCGGCGAGGGCCCTCGTCTCCGTGGGCGAGTCCCCGCGGGATGAAACGTTGGACGTACCGGAGTTGGCGGCGTATACGACCGTCGCGAGCATCATTCTGAACCTGGACGAGACCATCACGAAAAGCTGAGCCCGGCGAAGGGAGCTGCGCAATGCACCCGGCACGCGAAAACCGTCTTATGCTCACGCGGCGCCAATTCTTCGGCCGGAGCAGCACGGGGATCGGGGTTGCGGCGCTGGCACATCTCCTGGGTTCGAGTGCCCAGGCATCGGACGCCCACGGCTTGCCCCTCCCCCACTTTGCCCCACAGGCCAAACGCATCATCTACCTGTTCATGTCCGGCGGGCCATCGCAAGTGGATTTGCTGGACTACAAGCCTGGTCTCCAGGCCCTGTATGCCTCCGAGTTGCCGGACTCGATCCGCGGTAACCAACGCCTCACGACCATGACGTCCGGGCAGAAGACCTTCCCCGTCGTGTCGTCCACGTTCAAGTTCATGCGGCACGGTCAATGCGGCGCCTGGTTCAGCGAACTCCTCCCTCACCTCGGCAGCGTGGCAGACGACCTTTGCATCATCAAGTCGCTCAATACGGAAGCCATCAACCACGATCCCGCGACGACCTACATCACCACCGGCGCGCAACGGGCGGGCCGGCCGAGCATGGGATCGTGGTTGAGCTATGGACTCGGAAGCGAGAATCACGATCTGCCGGCGTTCTGCGTGCTGATTTCCAAGGGCAGTCCCTTCGTCAACATGCAACCGCTCTACCCGCGCATCTGGGGCTCAGGGTTCCTGCCGTCGGAACACCAGGGGATTAACCTGCGGTCATCGGGCGATCCGGTGCTGTTTCTCAAGAACCCGCCGGGAATCTCGCCGGAAACGCGGCGGCGGATGCTGGACGGCCTGGAATCGCTGAACCGCAAGCTTTACGACAATTTTGCGGATCCCGAAATCGTCACGCGAATTTCCCAATACGAAATGGCGTACAAGATGCAGATGTCGGTTCCGGACTTGGTGGATTTCTCGACGGAGCCGGATTCCGTGCTGGACCTGTACGGCGACGACGTGAAGAAACCCGGGTCGTTCGCCGCAAATTGCCTGCTCGCGCGCCGGTTAGCGGAGCGCGACGTGCGCTTCGTGCAACTCTACCACCGCGGCTGGGACCAACACGCCAACTTACCCCGGGATATCCGCTCCCAGAGCAAGGACGTTGATCAACCATGTGCAGGTTTGATCGCCGATCTCAAACAACGGGGCCTGCTGGAAGACACGCTCGTGATTTGGGCCGGTGAGTTTGGGCGCACGGTCTACAGTCAGGGCAAGCTCGAACGCGACAATTATGGCCGCGACCACCACGGCCGGTGCTTCTCGGTATGGATGGCCGGCGGCGGCGTCAAAGCGGGGTTGAGCTACGGGGCCACCGACGAGTTCAGCTACAACGTCGTCGAGAACCCAGTGCACATTCACGATTTCAATGCTACGATCCTCCACATCATGGGTATCAACCACGAACGTCTCACCTACCGCTACGAAGGTCGCGACTTCCGTCTTACGGACGTGTACGGCAACGTAGTCCACGATATCCTGGTATAATTCCTGTACGACGGGCCGTTCAATACGGCTCGCGAAAACGCATGGCGCATCATGAATTCAGAAACCCCAAATAGCGCGCCCCTGGTATTTACTATCGGGCATTCCAACCATCGAATCGAACATTTCCTCGATCTGCTCGCGCTCCATTCCATCGACACCGTGGCCGACGTGCGTTCTCAGCCCTACTCGCGTCACAATCCGCAATTTTGCCGGGACGCGCTCCGGGACGCACTCGGGGAGCGGAACATCCGATACAGTTTTCTCGGCAAAGAGTTGGGCGGAAAAACGAACGATCCGGCATTGACTGGTCCGGATGGGAATCCCAGTTGGCCACGAATGGCCGAAGCGGAAGACTTTCGCCAGGGGCTAGACAAGTTGTACGAACTGATTCAATTGAGCCGAGTGGCGATCCTCTGCGCGGAAGAAGATCCATCGCGTTGCCACCGGCATCATCTGATCGCCCCGGCGCTGCACGTGGACGGCATCCAGGTGCTTCACATCCGCCGCGATGGCAGCCTGAACGTCCGAAACCGAGCTTCGCGAAAATGAAGCGGCGGGTGCGAAAGGCCAATTGCTGCTCTTCTCGGAACGCTCCTGATGCGTCATGGAGCGGTCGCCTTGGCGCCCGCAGATCCGCGCGCCCCCCAGGTCCGTTACCATTGCGCCCCAGGGTATATTAGGCTATTATCACGGAAGCAAGAGCTTCGCGAAGCCCAAAGGCCAATTGGATTCGCGAACGAGATCGAAAACAGGGGCCCCGCGCAACGATGGCGCCGGCACATCGAAGGCCCCGGCGCAACGCCCGAGGCGATGCCAGGTTTCCCGTCCACCTGAATGCAGACGGCTGTGCCAGTTCGCTCTTGCTGACGGTCTCGAAAATGGGCATAATAAAAGCAGGGTGACGCATGGACATGTCGCAACCCCCGTCTCACGGTCCCCCCGCGATTCGGTCCGCCAGGACCTTCGTAGTCCGTTTTGAACGTTGACGGGATGCAGACACGTCAGCCCCGAGAATCGCCGAATCGCGAAGGCATGAGAAGAGGGGACCGAAGCCGGATGGACATCCGCCCAAGATTGCGCCGTGTACTGAGATATGCGCCAGCCGCATGGATTCTCACAATATCGATGGTATTCGGCACAATTGTGAATGCTCAAGATTCCGCACCGGCTTCGACGGATGCCAAAGCGCCGATTACCTCGGGTTGCGAAAGCGACTTTCCGCCGTTCTGCATCGTCGACCCCGATGGAGAAGCCAACGGGTTTTCGGTCGAACTGTTGCGTGCAGCCTTGACGGCCATGGGACGCAACGTCACCTTTCGAACGGGCTCTTGGCCCGATGTTCGCGGCTGGCTGGAGCGGGGCGAAATTCAAGCCCTGCCGCTGGTAGGGCGCACCCCGGAACGGGAGTCACTCTTCGATTTCACGTTTCCGTACATCACGATGCAAGGCGCCATCGTCGTTCGCAACGACACGAATGACATTCGCAAAATGGCCGACCTTCGCGGCCGCAACGTTGCCGTAATGAAAGGCGACAACGCGGAGGAGTTTCTGCGGCGCGAAGACCGCGGCATTCAAATCGTGACCACGGCTTCATTTGAGAATGCCCTTTTGGCGCTGTCAGAAGGCCGTTGTGACGCGGTCGTAATGCAGCGACTGGTAGCTTTGCGGTTGATTCAGGAAACTGGCCTCGCAAACCTCCAGGTCATCAACAAACCACTCGATGAATTCAGTCAGGAATTCTGCTTTGCCGTTCATGAAGGCGACCGCGAAACGCTTGCATTGTTGAACGAAGGTCTCGCACTCGTCATGGCGGACGGGACCTATCGCTATCTCCACGCAAAATGGTTTGCCGCGCTGGAACTTCCCATGCATCGGCACATCGTTGTCGGGGGAGATTACAACTATCCGCCCTATGAGTACCTGGATGAAAACGGGCAGCCGGCCGGATACGATGTCGATCTCACGCGTGCCATCGCCCGGGAACTCGGTCTCGACATCGAGATTCGCCTGCGTCCCTGGGCGGAAATACTGGACGGGCTGGCCCAAGGTGAAATCGATGCGGTACAAGGCATGTTCTACTCCCCGGAACGCGACCAGCTTTTCGACTTCACGCCACCGCACGCCGTGAATCATTGCGTCAGTGTCGTGCGAACAGGCGAGGGGGCGCCGCCGACGATGGTCGCTGAACTTGCCGGGAAAGATATCGTTGTCCAGCGGGGCGACATCATGCACGATTTCGCCGTGGACAATGGCCTCACCGATCGACTTACCACCGTGGACTCCCAGGAAGACGCCCTACGGGAACTGGCTTCGGGTAAGCACGATTGTGCCCTTGTTGCGCGAATGTCGGCTCTCTATTGGGCCAAGAAGAATGGCTGGAACAACCTGCGTGTAGGATATCGCCCGCTGATATCACCCGGGTACTGTTACGCTGTGCCCAACGGCCACGATGCGCTATTGGCGGAGTTCACGGAAGGATTGAACGTACTGAAAGATTCGGGCGAATACCAGCGAATCTATGACAAATGGCTGGGCGTTTATCGAGAAGAACCAGTGACGCTACTGACGGCCCTCCGCTACTCGGCCATGGTCCTCGCTCCTCTGCTTCTCATCCTCCTGCTGGTCTTCGGATGGTCGTGGTCGCTGCGCAAGCAGGTGGCTCACCGCACCGCCGACCTGCAAAAGAGCGAAGAACTGCAACGCGCCATCGTTGAATGCTCTCCCGTGGCGTTATTCAGCATCGATCTGCACGGTACCGTGCTGATGTGGAACGCGTCGGCACAACGGATGTTGGGTTGGGCGGCGGACGAAGTTATTGGGAAACCCCTACCGACCATTCCAGAAGGTAAGGAAGAAGAATTTGCGTTTCATCGCAGCCAAGTAGCAAACGGGCAGAGTTTTATTAACAAGGAGATCGTCCGTCGTAAGAGGGACGGATCGTTGTTTGATGGAAGCCTCTCATCGGCTCCAATTCGAGACTCGAACGGGACCATCATCGGGATTCTGACGGTTATGGAGGACATCACGGAGCGCAAGCAAGCCGTCACCGCGCTGGCCGACCGCGAGCGCCAACTTGCTACTCTCATGGGCAACCTGCCCGGTATGGCCTATCGCTGCCGCAACGATGCGGACTGGACCGTGCTCTTCGTCTCGGACGGGGCCTACGAACTAACGGGATATCGCCCTGAGGAATTGCAGGACAATGCCCGCGTGGCCTACGGGAATTTGGTACACCCCGAAGACCGTGACCGCGTCTGGAAAGAGGTGCAGTCTGCCATCGCAGAATCCCGTCCCTTTATTCTGGAATATCGAATCACCGATGCGAACGGCGACGTTCGATGGGTTTGGGAGCGGGGACTTGCCGTTACCCCGGCCGGGGACGATCGAATCCTGGAAGGCTTCATATCAGATATCACCTATCGCAAACACGCCGAGGACCGAGTCGACCACTTGAACCGGGTCTTACGGGCTGTGCGGGACGTGAACCAGCTCATTGTCCGCGAACGGGATCGAGACGCGCTTATCCAACAGGCCTGCCGGTTGCTTGTCGATCACCGTAGCTACAACGCCGCTTTGATCGTCCTCACGGATAACGACGGTCGGCCGCATGCGTGGTCGGAGGCGGGAATGGGCAACGGGTTCCCCGCTCTCGCCGAAATGCTCGAACGCGGCGAACTCCCGGCTTGCTGCGCCTCCGCGCGGGACACGGATGCGCCATGCCTTATCGCGGACCGGGACGCCATCTGTGGCGATTGCCCGGAGCGAGGCGATGATTGCGAATCCGACACGTTGTGCGTTCGCCTGGCTTATTCCGACACGGTTTACGGCCATCTCGCCGCCACGCTGCCTCACGATATCGGCCAGGACGCGGAGGAGCGGGAATTGTTCGCCGATTTGGCGGGAGATTTGGCCTATGCGCTGAACGTGATGGCGGATCGTGCCGCCCGCGCCCGAGCCGAGCAGGATCGAGAAGACATCCAAAAGCAACTGTTTCAGGCGCAGAAAATGGAGGCGGTCGGGCAGCTCGCCGGGGGTGTGGCGCACGATTTCAACAACATCCTGCAAGCCATGATGGGATATACTCAAATGCTCGTGGATACGGCGATTGCAAACGGCGATCCGTGTGAAGAACTCGAAGAAATTAACAAGGGAATCGATCGGGCGGCGACGTTGACACGCCAATTGCTGGCGTTTAGCCGCCGTCAAATCATGCAACCCCTGCCGATGGACCTCAACGCGGTCATCGAGGACATGCTGCGTATGCTCCGGCGGGTCATCGGGGAACACATCCGGTTGGCGTGGCTTCCCGGGAACCATGTCGGACAGGTCTATGCGGACGTCGGCATGATGGAGCAGATACTGATGAATCTGTGCCTGAACGGCCGGGACGCCATGCCAGATGGTGGCGATCTGACCATCGAGACCCAAAACGTCTTGATCGATTCCGAATACTGCGCCAACCATGCCTGGGCCAAACCGGGACGCTTCGTCCTGCTCACCGTCACCGATACGGGCTGCGGCATGAATCCGGAAACGCTCGATCGCGCATTCGAACCATTCTTTACTACAAAGGGCGAAGGCAAAGGAACGGGTCTGGGATTGGCGACGGTTTACGGAATCATCCAACAGCACGAGGGCATGATTTCCGCGTACAGCGAGGAAGGTACGGGATCCACTTTCAAGGTCTATCTGCCCCTGTGCGAACGCAAAGCCGAGACTGTAGGCTCGTTAATCGAAGGCCCGGTGACCGGCGGCACTGAGACGATTCTGATTGCGGAAGATGATGAGATGGTGCGCGGGTTAGCCGTAAAGGTCCTGGAACGGGCCGGCTACACGGTGTTGACGGCGCGAAACGGCGAAGAGGCCGTCGAACGGTTCAAGCAGCACAAAGACGATGTTGCCCTATTGGTCTTAGATGTGATGATGCCCAAGACTAGCGGTCACGACGCGCTCCTGCGAATTCACGCCATTCGCCCCGGTGTTCCCGCGCTGTTTTCGAGCGGCTATAGCGAAATGGCCGTCCATACGAATTTCGTCCTTCACGAGGGCTTGAAGCTTCTCCCGAAGCCCTACGCTCCAGCCGCGCTCCTCCGAGCGGTGCGAAACGCTCTCGACCAAGCCTAGCCCGGAATTCTCACACGCACGACACACCTACCGTGTAACCACTGTGAGCACCATACCGTCTAACCACGACCAAGTTACCGGTCCGCAACAATTCAGCCTTCGGGCGGTGAGAAATGCGGACTAGTTCTTCCGAACTAAGTCGCGTCACCAAAACACGTTGCACACAAAATCCTCGATTCGCGGGCCGCGCCGGACCGGTCCATTTCTTTACATTTGCGAACGATTCTTATATGCTGCAATGGCTGCTTGTTGGAACTACTGGTGACCAAAATTGCGATGTGAGAGGTAGTCCGTATGGATCCCATCCGCGATAATGAACTCCTGTTGACACGCCGCCACTTTTTTGGACGTTGCAGCGCCGGTATTGGCGTGGCAGCGCTGAGTTCCCTGCTGAACCCTCAGGCATTTGCGGCGCTGACGGACTCGTCCCATGGCGGCCTGGGGCAACCTCATTTCGCGCCGAAAGCCAAACGTATCATCTACTTATTCCAGTCCGGCGGCCCGTCGCAGCTCGACCTGTTCGACTACAAGCCCGCACTTCAGGGTCAACACGGGAATGAACTCCCCGATTCGGTCCGGATGGG
Source organism: Candidatus Hydrogenedentota bacterium (assembly GCA_963745075.1). Lineage (GTDB taxonomy): Bacteria > Hydrogenedentota > Hydrogenedentia > Hydrogenedentales > SLHB01 > JAHDWY01. The sequence goes on from CAVUWV010000015.1 coordinate 170,859, forward strand.
CCAGCGTCTTACTGGGATGACCTCGGGGCAAAGCAGCTTTCCCATGGTGTCCTCCATGTTCAACGTTCAACCAGCGCGGCCAGTCGGGCGCTTGGGTGAGCGATCGCATGCCGCACACTGGCGTCAATCGCCGACGACTTGTGCTTCGTGAAAACCGTGAATACGGAAGCGATCAATCACGACCCCGCCATTACGTTCATTCAGACCGGAAGTCAGCAGCCGGGCCGCCCGAGCGTAGGCGCGTGGATGAGCTATGGACTCGGCAGCGAGAACCAGGACCTGCCGGCATTCATCGTGATGCTTTCTCGCACGAGCATGAAACGTCCGGCGCAGGCCCTGTTCGATCGGCTCTGGGGCTCAGGCTTCCTGCCGTCGGAGTACCAGGGCGTGAAGTTCCGGTCGGGCGGCGACCCGGTGTTGTACTTGTCGAACCCGCCGGGCATCGACGACGAGACGCGGCGCCGTATGCTGGACGGCCTGGCCAGGCTGAACGCGATGCAGTTCAAGGACTATTCCGATCCCGAAATCAACACGCGCGTATCCCAGTACGAGATGGCGTACCGCATGCAGGCCTCGGTGCCCGAATTGGCGGACACGTCGAACGAACCGGATTACATCTTCGACCTCTATGGCGACAAGGCCCGTCAACCGGGGACGTACGCGTCGAACTGCCTGCTCGCACGGCGCTTGGCCGAACGCGGCGTGCGATTCATTCAGCTCTACCACCGCGGCTGGGACCAGCACAACAACCTGCCCAACGACCTCACCGAACAGTGCAACGACACGGACCAGGCTACGGCGGGCCTCATCACGGACCTCAAGCAGCGCGGGATGCTGGACGATACGCTGGTCATCTGGGGCGGCGAATTCGGGCGGACGGTGTATTGCCAGGGCAAACTCACTGCGGAGAACTACGGCCGCGACCACCATGGCCGCTGCTTCACGGTGTGGATGGCCGGCGGCGGGGTCAAGTCCGGCTGCACCTACGGCAAGACCGACGAGTTCGGCTACAACATCGTCGAGAACCCGGTCCACATCCACGACCTGAACGCGACCATCCTGCACCTTATGGGGATCGACCACGAACGGCTGACTTACCCCTTCCAAGGCCGCGATTTCCGGTTGACAGACGTGCACGGAAACGTGGTGCGCGATATCATCGCGTGAGGTGCGAGCGACTAGTGCCGGCAAGTGTGGTTGTTGATGTTCTGCACGTGCTAACGCGTGTCAAACTCGTATCGGACCACATGATACGGTCCCGCCTGAAATTCGCTGTGCCGGACAAACCCGTTGCGTTCGTACACCGCGCAAAGCTTGGGCCTCGGCACGCAGTCCAGCCGCAGGAATTGCAAACCCAGTTCTCGCGTGTGAGCTTTAGCCCAATCGAGCATGGCCTTCGATAGTCCCGTGCCGGATGCGCACCGCCGCACGGCCAGCCGATGGATAAACGCGGATTCACCTTCTGGAACATCGGGCCAGAACATGTCGTCGCGCAGTTGAAAACGCAACGTACCGACCGGCTCCAAACCTTTCCACCCAAGACAGTAAAGACCGGCCGCTATGTCGTCGGCGATGGAGTCCGGCGTCAGGTCCTCCAATTGCTACAGCGGTTGACCGATGGATTCCAGCCAACCAGCGGCCTCGGTCAGAATGGACGAGACATGCCCGGTATCCGAAGACGCGGCTCGCCGAATCTGAACTTCACTCGCATGCAGTTCCGTCAATGTTCTTCCTCCCGCGCAAGAGGTTAATCGCTGGCCGTTTACTCTCCGGGTTCCGGTAACGAAAAAGTCAGACCGGACAGGGGGAATCCATCGGCGTCCCCTATCCGGAAGTTCAGACCCCAACTGCCATGGGCGTTCACGCTGGTGATGGTCAGGCGGTGCGTCCCGTTGGTGATCGAAATCGGCGCGTGGTATTCAAACAAATACCGATCCCGGTACAGAATGCCATGGCCCTTCTCCGGATAGCTGAGGTGATCCAATACCACGTCATCGTCCAGGCGTACGCTGCCGCCGTCATCGAAGTTGGCCCAGATGAATCCGTCCACATCGTGGTCGGCCGTGACCGTAGTTACGAGATAGACCGAGCAATCGTCCGTACGCCGGTAGTCGAATGCCGTACGCAACTGGACAGCCCCCGTGGGTTCGTAATTATGAAACGGAAACCAGTGGACGACTCCGTCGCGCCCTTGAATGGACTGCCAGGGGTCCACGGGAGCCGTCGCCGCTTCGGGCGCGGCAAATGCCGGGGACACAAAGGGATTGCTCAGGTAACCCAGGACCATCCAGTCCCCGGGGATTCCAAATCGTGCGCACAGACCGGCGGCGTCCAATTCGCCTGCGTCGAATGCGGCAATGGCCCCTATGAGATCCTTGATCCGCGCGTCTTCGATCGCCTCCTTTGATTTCAAGATATGATGCCAACCCGTGATCGCTGCATCGGCGTTTTCGAAATTGGGGACAGGCAGCCCGTACTGCTGCCGCAACTCCGCGGAGGCAGGCAACCACACAGGCGTACCCGTAAACGACCAGATATAGCGATTGGCCACAGCCCGCAGCGTTGCCATCTGCTGGTTCAGTTCCGCCAGTTCCTCTACCCATGGACGAACGGGGTAGTTCGCGCCACCCGTCTCGACCATGTGCAGCGGCCACACACCCGGCGCCACCGTGCACCGGCGTCTCCAGTAGTCGAGTGCATCGCCGGTCAACATCGCTTCGGCAGCACAATCGCCGACGCGCGCGATGGCCACCTGGGAAGCTGGATCGAGCAGACAATAGGAACGTTCGTATCCCAGATGCATACCGCCTGTTGCATCGCGCGCCGCCATAACGTCGAACAGACCCATGGTATAGGCTTCTTCGATGGGTCGGCCGCGCAATTCCCCGGGAAGTAGAAACACGACCGCGTCCGGAAACGCGTCCAGCAATGCTTCCATGCAGACGCGGCCCTGTTTGGCGGCCGCCGACAACAGATCATCGGCGGTGTACCCGTCGTAGGTGTAGAGGGGATGGTCGAGGGCGTACCGCTTGTACGGATACTCGACATCGATGCTGACGCCCCGAAAACCCAATTCCTTCGCAGCCTCGCCAATCGCGCCAAAGTGTTGCGCCAACTTCGCCGTGAACTCCGGGTCGAGAAGCGTCTCCGGCGAAGGCCACGGTTCCTCCTGACCGAAACAGAATGCCAACAGGCTTTCCGTCGCCCCTGCTTCGCGCAAATGCGCAACGTTTGCTTTAACCTGTTCCCGCCACGATGCGTCCTCGACCGCGCGATCGGGTAACCCCAAGCACCTCACGACACCCGAGTCCCACGATCCGATATTGAAAAACAGACCGTCGTATAGCTCGGCCACCTCGGCCGCGTGATCGTCGAAATACGCAGTTGGGCCCGCCGAATAGGCCAACATCTTGGGCGGCCCGTCGCCGATCGCAACGCATACGGCCGTCATCAAGAGCCCCATAAACAAGACTGAAACTGGTTTCCTGGAAACTGCCACTACGTTCTCCCCCTCATCACTGATGCAACCGAAAAGGTCCGCACAACACACTAGCAGCAAGACAGCCATGGGTCACAAAGCAGATTCTACCGTTTCCCGCAATCCTTCCATGAATCGCTCCGCCGCCTCTTGGGGCGTCATTCGCTGGTAGACGACTTCCTCAATATACCCTTTGCCCTCCTTTTCGAGCCATTGGTCGATGGCGGTGCGGAGGATGGCGTATTGGGCGGTGTAGGGGTCCTTGGGCGAGAGGGGTTCTTCGACGACAGGGATATCGCTTTCCATGACTTCGGTGTAGAACCGGACCCAGGGGTCGTCCATGCGAACGAGTTCGGGGAAGAGACGCGCGAAGGCATCGGTGTCCGGCGGGAGGTGGCGGAAGCGGCGGAGCTGGGAGCGCGCGAGGTGGGCCGGGTCGGCCAGGAACTTTGCGACGCGGAGGGCGTTCTCCGTGTGGGCGTCGCCTTTGTAGGGGGTCTGTTTGAGCACGGAGAACCCCATGACGCCCGCGCGCGGAGCAGGCCACATGCCGGAATCGTGGGTGGGCATCCAGATGACGCAGAGGTTCGGGGGCTCGCCGCTGACGACGCCCGCGGTGAAGTCGGCGTCCCACACGTCGCGCCAAAGCTTGGCCGACCACGGGGTCTCGCCGAAGGTCATGCCGAGGCGGCGGTGTACGTAGACCTCGTCGTTGATGTCGTTCCAGTTCATGCCGAAGGTCGCGGGGTTCCAGGTCTTGTCGACATTCACGAGTTCATCGAACAAGGTCAGCACCTGTTCGACTGCATCCTCGGTCAGGCCGGGATGTAGTCCCCACTCCTTCGTGTCAGGATCCTGGTAGAGGAAATGGCGCAACGACACCTCCCTTCCCCAAATCCCAGGTCCAAACTCGTCAATAAAGAGATGCTGCAAATGGACGAGTGCCGCGCCGAACCCCCACGTGTCGTTTGTGCCGTCGCCATCGGTGTCGCGGGTCATGGCCTTGCACGCGGCACGAAACTGATCGATGGTCCAGCCATGCTCGCGAATCGCCCCGTCGTTGAAACCGGCGCCTGTCAACGCGGTGCGGTTGGCAAGCAACACGCCGCCGTAGGCATAGCGGTAGATGGGAAACACCGTCGGCCGGCCGTCGCGAACGATCGCGCGTCGCACCAGTGGTCCCATGCCGTCGAGTACCGAGTCGGGAAAGTACTTCTCCGGGATCGGCACGGAGAGGTCCGTGGCTTTGCCGGTGTACTGCAGGCTTTCAAGGGTTGCACGGCCGCCCATGCAGACGTCCGGCGGCTGGCCTGTCACAATGGCAACGCGCAGCTTGCTTTCGTATCCTGCATGACTCATCACCGCCATCTTGATCTTCACGCGTGGATTGGTTGCGTTCCACAAGTCGGCGAGCTGGTAGTAGTAGGCCTCGTCCGGCGAGCCGATGAGTTCGTTGATCCAGACCGTGACGGTGTCGGTGCCGGTTGCCACATCGTCGCCGCCAACAGCGTGCTTCGGCGACTCGAGTACGGTCCAGAACCAGAGCCAGCTCAAGGCGAGGGCGATAACCAAAATCACAATGAGAACCTGTTTCACCAACGAATTATAACCTTTCGCGTAATCGTCCTGCAGAAATGACTGCACCGGGATTCTCCGTATATGCTCCCGGGTCAACCGCCCCGAAGGGGCCAAAATATGTCAGCCCAGCGCGGCATAGCCGCAACCAAAAGTGAGGAGATGAATGGCGTTTCCCCTTTGCAGATACAATAGGTATCCGCAGTGGTCTAACACGAGAAGGAGAAACGCCATGCTTGAGTTTATGCAGAAGTACCGGGATAAAGCCAGTTCGATTCTGAGCGGTTTTGATCGAATCGTCTTTCGAGGGCTTTTGCGGTCTATAGTCCATCCAGACGGCATGAAAAGGCACTTGTCGCGGTGTGACGTTCCCCGCCGCAACTTCGGAGCCCATGTGGAGGAGACGACCAAGAAACTGAAAAAGGCCTCGTTGGCTCAGGCTGAACATCTGGATAGACCGGTCATCTACGTGCAATCGAGTCAAACCCGTAAGGAGACTATCGCCAGACAGGTACTCGCGGAGAATCCCGTCGATTCCGGTTTGCTGTGCGTGCTTTCTTGTGTGGAGCCCTGCATGACCTACGAGATGTATCGCAATCGGGAGGCCAAGAAACTGGAACTCGTCTATCGTCTGCGTAAGTGTCTCCACTTGTATCATTACTACGTCGATCCTCTGTTCGGCTTCATGCATGCCCGCATCCAAACCTGGTATCCCTTTCACGTCCAAGTCTGTGTGAATGGACGGGAATGGCTGGCTCGGCGAATGGATGCCGAAGGTTGCAAATACATCCGCTACGAGAACAGTTTCCCGCATCTAGAGGACCCGGAGCGCGCCCAGCAATTGCTCGATGAACTGGTCCGTCTCAACTGGACCGAAACCCTTCACGAAATCGCCGCGCGGTTGAATCCTGCGCATCAAGAGATCCTCGGTCCCTATGCCCGCTACTACTGGACCGCTCACCAAACCGAATGGGCCACGGACATCACGTTTACCTCGGCCCAAGACCTCCAAGATATCTATCCTCAACTTGTCTGGGGCGCCATCACCACCTTTTCCACACGGCATGTCATGCGCTTTTTGGGCAAACAATTCCAACGCCACTTTGCCGGCGAAGTCCAGAGCCATTATCACGACCGTCTCGACGGCCTCTCCGTCAAACATGCCGTCAACAACAATTCCGTCAAGATGTATGACAAAGGGGCCCAAATCCTTCGCATCGAAACCACCATCAACAACCCCCACGACATCCCGGTCTACCGGCCCAAGGAAGGCGGTGACCCCAAAGACTTGGCTCACCGTTCCATGCGCAAAGGCGTAGCCGATCTCGAACGGCGCACGCAGGTCTCTCAACGCGCCAACGAACGCTACCTCGAAGCCCTGACACCATTCGATACCTCCACTCCCTTGGCACAACTCCTCGCCCCCGTCACCAAAAGGGTCACCAAAAAAGGAACGACCTATCGCGGCCTGCGGCCTTGGGCACACCAAGACCTCGAACTTCTGCAAACCATCAACAAACCCGAGTTTCTCATCGCAGGCTTCCGCAACAAGGACCTGTCCGCCATCCTTTATCCCAAGGATCAGGGCGACCTCCGTGCCCGACGCGCCGCCTCCGGTCGCGTCTCCTATCGCCTACGGCTTCTCCGAGCCCACGGTCTTATTGCCAAAACATCACGCACCCGTCGCTACCAAATCACCACCAAAGGAACTCAACTATGCGCAGCCATACTCATGGCCCAACACGCAACTATCCAACAACTTACCCCCAAGGCCGCTTAGACAAATGCGAAAGTTTTTTACGATGTTTGCGGTTAGGGACCCAGGGCAACGCCCTGGGACTTTGCATGTCTCTTTGCGGAAAGCCCTGAAAGGGCGTGACAGAAATTCTGTCGTCTTGTCACGCCCTTTCAGGGCTTGTATTCCATTGCCATCCATGATCCCAGGGCGTAGCCCTGGGCTGTCATGTTGCGGCCCTTCGGGCCAAAATAGCGCTAAGAACGGCCTTCGCATCGCGTGGCTTACGTCGTGGCCCAGGCGCATGGCATCGACTGCCGCTGACACGTTCGCCTTCATTTCAGCTATCCCTTCACGGCGCCGATCGTGAGGCCTTGGATAAAGAAGCGTTGTAGGGCTATGAATAGCACGATGATCGGAACGCTTGCCAGCACGGCTCCGGCCATGATGACGCCGTAATCCATTTCCCAGACAAATCCCTGGTCTACCCCGATGAGCGAAATGAGACCTACTTGCACCGTCATCATATCCTTGGAATTCGTAACGAGGTACGGCCAGAAATAGTCGTTCCACGCGGCGACGAAGTCGAGCAAAAACATGACCGCGAGCACGGGACGCGCCATGGGCATGACGATACGCCAGAAGATCGTCCATTCGGAAGCGCCGTCCACGCGCGCGGCTTGCATGAGATCTTTCGGCAGTGTCGTCATGAATTGTTTGAAGAGGAACACGCTGCCCAGCCCGGCCATACGCGGAACCATCAACGCGAAAAAGGTGTCGAACCAGCCAAAGGAGAACATCATCTGGTAGAGTGGAATCAGCGTAACAAAGGCGGGCACGGCCATGACGGCGATGATCAGCCAGAAGATGAGCAGCCGTCCCGGGAAATCGATCTTCGCCAAGGCGTAGCCCGCCATCGCGCTGAGGATCACGTTAACGCACGTGGGGAAAAGCGCTACCAGCGCGCTGTTTCGTAGCCACGTCCACGCCGCGTTGTGGGTGAGGTCGAAGAACCCCGCGAAATTGTCCCAGGCCCAATCGCGCGGGATCCAATCCAGGTCGGAAAGATCGAACTTGGTCCCCAAATGCGTAAGGCTGCTGGAAATCATCAGGTATAGCGAGGCCAGCGACAACGCAGTAAAGAAGAGTAGAATGGCGAACGCGATGATTTGCCCCGCCCACGAAACTCGATCTCCCCTGTACGCAGTCATGGTTCAGCACATTCCAGGGGAAAATCGGGTCGAAACCAGCGGCATAACATCCCCCTTGGTCCCCCTTCAAAGGGGGAGTGGGCGCAGTGACGTTTATCGATGTTTGTGCCGTGACGTGCTTCGAATTGAGTGCTATATGGCAACGCCTTACGCAACGCAGAGCGTTGCGGCAAACTCCCCCTTTGAAGGGGGATCAAGGGGGATGTGAATTGTGGCGCGTTCCTAACCCATATCGCGCTGCGTTTCATTCAGTACTCCACGTCCGTGGCGAGCCACCGGTAGTTCGCGATAGAAACCGTAACTATCACCAACATCAACATAATCGCCATGGCGGAGGCCATGCCAAAATCGTTTTGATAGTAGAAGGTGCGGTAGACGTGGTAATTCACAAAGTACGTGGTCTTCAACGGTCCGCCTCCGGTGATGAGCAGGGCCGGAGCGAAGACCTGGAACCCCATGATAAGACCGGTCACGGTGACGAAGATGGTCGTGGGTTTCACCAGCGGCCAAGTGACCGCCGTGAACGTGCGCCAGGAGGATGCCCCGTCGATCAACGCGACTTCGTAAAAGGTCTTCGGAATGTTGCCGATCGCCGCCGCGTAGACGATGACGCCGACCCCGTTGGCGGACAGCCATGCCATGACGATCAAGACCGGCATGGCCAGCGCGGGATCCCCGAACCAGTTCTGCGGCGGGAGGCCGGCGGACTCCAGCGCCGCGTTGGCAAACCCGTCGCCGGAGTGAAAGATCCACTTCATAATGGCAGCGCCGACGACCGGGCTAATCACTCCGGGCAGGTATAGTGCCGCCTTGAAGAAGGTTTGCAGCGGTTTCGGCTGTTTCAGGATCTGGATCGCCAGGAACATGCTGACCAAAATGCTGACCGGGAGTGTGGCCGCGACGAATATGAACGTTACCCAGAGGGTGTGCCACCAGAACGGGTCGGTGAGAATGCGCTGATAGTTTGCCAGGCCGACCCAGTCGGTCGACGTGGCGCTGGTCAGGCTGAAGTTGGTGAAACTCTGGGACGCGGCCTTGGCCAACGGGTAAAACATAAATAGCGTCGACCACGCGAGCGCCGCGGCCAGGAAGATATACGCCCAGATCCACTGTTGATGTTGCACCCGCAACCGGCGCCGACGGTGCCGTCGGAGGTCCACCGCCACGAGCAACGTGCACGGCACCACCGCCCAGAATGCGATCAGCGCGACGAGATACCAGAGCGGATAGACCAAATTTCATCCCCTGTATGTCGGGCGATACGAAATGTATTAGTCGAGTCGTGGCACCAACACGGCCGCATCATCCGGCGGCCGCGTCAGAAAGGCACGGCGCCGTTCCGCCGAGACTTTCAATGCGCCGGCGAGCCTGCAGTGACACCACGATAGTATCGTTTGCCCGACCAGCGCATGACGTTCCCCGGCATCGAGCGGTTCGACCCGACGTTCGTATGAATTCAGAAATGCTCGAACCAGCGTCTCCTGCAGCGTCAACGGTTGGGTCAACGACCAGATGTCGCTCCCATCGATAATCGACTCGTGTGTCGAACAACAGAAAAGCAAAGCGAAGGCCAGATCGTAAATCCGCGGCCGCCACGCGCACCAGTCCAGATCCACGAACGCCACGACCGTCCCATCCTTCATGAGGATGTTCGCGGGTTGTATGTCTCCGTGAACGAGGGTATGGGGCAGGGCCGCGAACCGGGGCGTGGGCAGTTCTTCGGTACCCTCGACCACCCAGCGGCGGTAGTTGCGGAGAACGGTCGTGCATCCCACGGATTCACGGTCGATGCGAGTGGCGATATCCAGCAGTTCCAGGGGATCGGTTTCTCCGCGCGGACCCAACTTGTCGCAACGGTCCGGCAAGTCCACACCGGCCGCGTGAAACTTCCCCAACGCATCGCCGACCGCTGCGGCGTGGGCCGCATTGCCTTCGGCCGGGTGCGTACCGCCTTGAAAAGGGTACACCTCCCAGGCGCGACCGCCGTCCATCAGCCAGGTGGCGCCGTCCTGCGTCTCGTGAGGCAACAACACGGGCGCCTTCCGCTCGGCCAGAAAGCGAATGGTCCTGTGATCGAACGCAATACGGTCCGGTTCCGAATATCCGGAATACCGCCGCCGGACGAACCACGTCGCGGTCTCGGTTTCCAGCCGGTAATTGTTGTTTCGCGTCCCGCCGAGAACGGAATTGGACACGATCGGCGCAAGCCCGTACGCGGGAACCAGGTGCTTTAGCAGAAACGAATCCATTACGAGCGAGTGTACGCGAATCCGGTCGGGATCTGCTACCTTCGTTTGCTCCGGCATGGGCGAGTGGGATACCTTGGACGGCCTTGGACGGAGCATTGGGGCGACGATGGCTACGAAGAAGAAGACACGATCAAGAGTCCGGGTCGCATTGATCGGTGCAGGCGGAATGGCAAACGGCGTGCACTACCCGTCCTTGAGCGAAATGATGGACGTTGAACTCGCGGCGATTTGCGATTTGGTGCCCGAAAAGGCTGCCGAAACGGCGGAACGATTCGGCATCCCCAGAACATACATTGATTACGGCGCCATGCTGGACGAGGTAAAACCGGACGCTGTGTATGCGCTCATGCCGCCGCATCACATCTTCGACGTCGCCATGAACGTCATGGACCGCGGCCATCACTTGTTCATCGAGAAACCGCCCGGACTGAATGCCTTTCAGAACCGGCGCATGGCGGAGTGCGCCGCCCGTAACAAGGTCATCGCCATGTGCGGGTTTCAACGGCGCTACATCCCGTTGTTCAATACACTTCGGAAGAAAGTGGAGAAGCGCGGCCCCGTCCACACCGTGGTGGTGACCTTTGTGAAATGCAGTTATCCGGCGGCTTCGTACTACAACGGCGCCGTCGATATCCTCTCCTGCGATGCCGTTCATGCCGTCGACACGTTGCGGTATTTTTGCGGCGGCGAAGTCGTGAGCGTCGCGAGCGACGTTCGGAACCTCGGCGCGGAAGACAACAACGCCTTTTATGCGCTGGTAAAATTCTCGACCGGCGCCACGGGCGTATTGCAGACCAATTGGGCCGTGGGACGGCGGTTCTTTAAGCTGGAACTGCACGCGCAAGGGGTCTCCGCGTATGCCGACCCGGACGACGCGGGCATTCTGTATAAGGACGGTGAACTCGAAGGGAAGACTTTCGATCCCGCCGAGTGCGCCGGGAATGCTGCTGATTGGCACCGATGGGGGTTCTTCGCGGAGAGTCGTCACTTTATCGATTGCGTCAAAAACGGCAACACGCCGGCGAGCAACCTGGCCGATACGGTCAAAACCATGGAACTGGTGGACCGCATCTACCACAGCCAAATCTGACCCCCGAAAGGAACACACGATGGCCAAACTCTTCCGGCTCGCGGTAGCGTCTATCGACAATCCCGACGTTGAAGACCGGTCGGGCGTCATCGATCGCTGCGTAGAAGCCATCGCCGAAGCGGGCGACCGCGGCGCGGATCTCGTACTGCTGCCGGAAGAACCGGACATCATCGCGGGCGGCACCTACGGCGTGTATCCGCTGGAAGATCATCCTTCGTTCATTCGTTTCCGCGATCGGGCCGCCAAATCGAAGATTGGGATTATTTCGACACTTTCCGCTAAGGTCGAAGATCGTCACGCCAATACCGCCTTCCTATTGGACCGGAAAGGAAACGTAGCTGGTCTATACCGAAAGAAACACCCCGCTCCCAGTGAGGAAATGATTCTTACCGAATCGGTAATTCCGGGCGATCCGTTTCCGCTTTTTGATTTCGAAGGCGTCATGCTCGGTATCGCGACGTGCATGGACATCCACTTCCCGGAGATGTTCCGCATCTACGGACTTAAAGGCGCGGACCTGGTGTGCGTGCCGACCATGTACCTCGACTATACCGGGGACATGCTGGAAGCCATCGAGAAAGCCCGCGCCATCGACAGCCAGATGTATCTGGCCATTTCCCGCTACATTACTCGACCCTATCTCGCAGGGAAAAACATGGGATACGCGAAAGTCATCGCGCCGGATGGCCGGGTAATCTGCTCCACCGCCCATCGTGCGGGCGTGGCAATCGCGGAGTTCGACCCGAAGTGGCGGATGGAATTCTGGGGTGAAGGCTACGAAGGCAACATGCGGTTCATGTTCGACGTGATCCGCCGGCCCGACCTGTACGGCGACCTGGTGAAACCGAGAGAGATCGACAACGAAACCGATGAAGAATGAATCGAACAACATCCCCCTTGATCCCCCTTCAAAGGGGGAATTCGGCGTACCGTCGTTTCAGGTGGAATACGCCGAGGAATACTCCGAATCCAGGCGAGTGCAAACTCTAGACACGCGACGCTTTGCGTCGCGTTCGGAACATCGGCAAGAAACCACTTCCGGAGAATGGCGCAGTACTCCCGCCCACAAACGCGCATACGCAAAACTCCCCCTTTGAAGGGGGATCAAGGGGGATGTTCTTAAGGTCTGGAGTTTGGCGTGGAAATTGAAAAGCGAAACCAAAACACGGGAGACGGTTCAAGTGCTTTGGAAAGACGGGAAGAAGTGGGTGTACTCGATCACCTACGACGAAGGATGTGAAGATCTGCTGCGGTACGCGCTGCCCATTCATCGTAAGTACGGTGTACCGGGACACGTCGCGTTGGTGTCCAGCCAAATCGGGGTCCCGCGCAACGTGCCGGGCAGCAGCTACGACAAAATGATGATCTTATCCAAAGATCAAATCCACGACCTCGTCAAGGAAGGTTGGGGTGTCTCGTGTCACAGCATGACCCACTGCGGCGTAACATTAAATAACGGGGATACGGAAGTCGTGCAGGCCCGGCGTGTGATCGAGGAGACACTCGACATGGAGGTGCGCATGTTCTGCGTGCCCGGCGACAACAACGGACACCCCGGCGCGTTGAAATACGCGGACCTAGCCGGCTTCACGTCGATCCTGACCATCTACGATCGCGTCAACACGCGCGACACGGATCTCCTCCACTTGGGCCGCGTGCCGTTGCACACGGAGTACCCCGCCCCCTTCTTCTCGCTGTATGATCCGTACAAACGCATCCACCAGGCCATCGATATGGAAGGCTGGATCATCGACTACTGCCATTGTCCCATGCCGGACAAGCCGATCCATCCGGCCAAGGATTGCACGACACAGGAGTTGGAAAAGCGGTTCGCGACGATATGCGATCTCGGCGGGGATGATGTGTGGATTGCGGAACCGAATGACGTTGTGAATTGGTTGCTGGAACAGCGGAAGTGAACCTCACGTATGAATGTGCAGTAGTGAAAGAACATACGTCGCGGTGGACCCCATTGTATACCATAGCTGAATGCACCGACGAGCCTTTCTGTCGAACGTCAACTCATCCTAATCAGCGGACATCCATGGCATTCCACAAGAACCGTCTGCGCCACCGCTTCAGTACTCGGACACTTTTGAAGCCAACGCCGGCATCCCCTTGCGCAAATTGGCTGTACCCGCTACTGTAAAAGCAGTTCACTCCGCCGTACCCAATGGAGCGCTGGGCGGAATGGCTTCTTGTGGAGCAAGACCCGATGCCGTCTCTTACTTTGTTCCGCTACTTGGAAGGGGGCGGGCCAATTGGGACCGGGTTTCGCGGCACGGGCACGGCGTAAACTTCAAAAGGGGATCAGACCGTGAAACAGGTGCTTTCGATCTTCACCGTCATCGTCATGGCTTCGCTGCCTGCCTTCGGGGCCGAATCCATCGACGACGACCCCGCCGCATGGGAGTTTTCAGACGGAAGTATCACCTTCGTTTGCATCGGCCCGGACGGCGAACCCGTGCCAGGCGCGGACGTAGCGTTCGCGGAGTGGGATTACGGCACGCCGCCACTCGCGGCGACTGTCGAACGAGCCCAAACTGACAACGAAGGCCGCTGTACCTTCACAAACTTAACGGGCCGGAAGTCCCACGCCGTTCACGTGACGAAAGACGACTGGGGATGTTGGGCCGCCCAACGTTACCTCAAGCCCAGCGACAAGCATCCAACGGTGACGCTCACGCTGGACGTCTATCGTGAAATCTGCGGAGTCGTTCTGGACAAGGCCGGCACGCCCGTCGACGGCGTCCAAGTGTTGAACCGCAGCGTTTTGCCTGGCGCAACAACCGACGAACGGGGCGCCTTTTGTATTGCCAACTTGCAGAATCAGCAGGAATTCATCTTTTACAAGGCCGGCTACGGTTGGTTGAATTCCGGCCTCTCCGGGCCGGTGGTCGCGTTGGAGATCACACTGCCCGAGGGGGGGATGCTGGAGGTGACCGTACTCGACAAAGCCAATCATCCCGTAGCGGGCGCAAACGTGACGTACTCTGGCGGCAACCAATATTACGGCGGTGGCGCCGATGCGACCCAGGTCACAAACGATCAGGGAAAGACGACGACGGTTTGGTTGCCGAGTGACCGTGACACATCGGTCAGCGCGACGTTCGAGCGCGATGGCTACAATTGGGGAGACAAGATTGAAGTCCGGCCGATCGCGGGAAAAACGACACCGGTAACGGTACGGCCCAGGCCCCGGGCGAAGATCGTTGATGACGGTAACCGCTACGTTTCGCTTCGAAAACGTCCTAAGGGCGTGGTTACGGGGAAGGTGGTGATGGAAGGCACCGGCGAACCCGTGCTGGCGGGCATCCTCTATGACACTTCCCAGGAGTGGGTGCGCTCGGTTCGCGCGACTACCGATGACGAAGGGACTTTCCGATGCGATGGCTTGGAATATGGAGACTATTACTTTACCGCCTTTCCGCGCACTGCCGCCCTCTACTCGAAAGGAGGACTTGTCCAGGTAAGTCTGAGCGAGGCGCAGCCTTCGCGTGAGCTGACGTTTACGATCGTGGAAGGATGCGTCATTCGCGGCGACGTGAAGAGCGCCGACGGGTTGCCGGTTCCCAACGCACAGATTTCGTACTCGCCTGCCAATCCGAATCACTACTTTCCCGTCGCCACCGATGAGATGGGGCATTTCTTCATTCCACATCTCGCCTTTCCGGAAAAGTCTTATCAGCTTACGGTTCATTCTGCTCAAGGAAATCGTGCAACAGTGGAGGTTGCGCCCGTCGGCCTTGGCGCCATCTCGGAACCCGCGTTGGTGTTAATGGAGGATGTGTACCTCAGAGCCGCGACGGCAGGTACGTTCCGTGGGCAGGTGATCGACCAGCATGACGAGCCCGTGCGCGCCGCTACTGTTTCGTTTTCGTCTGACATCGCACCAGAGGAGTCGGTGACGGATACGAATGGCCAATTCGCCCTCAGTCTCCGGCAAGGTGGCATCGGAAATTTCAGCGTTCGGTACGACGCAAGCATTCTCCTTAATGGCGTGATCGGATCCATCCGGGAACCGCTGGAGATAATCGAGGGCGGTTCGGTTTCGGTCGATCCTGCCGGTGAAAACCCATTGCACACGATTCGCGTGGAGGTCCCGCCCTGGAAATACGTAGGGGGGCTCGTGACCGACGTCCACGGCAATCCACTCTCGCCGGATGTCAACGTGTATGTCGATGACTGCACGGGATCTGTCCGCGCGCAGGATGGCGCGTTCCTTCGAACGGGATGTACGAAACCGTTCGTGAAGGATCCGGTCTTGGTCGAATTTACATTGGACGGGTACCAGGCGCGGGTCTTGGAGAGCGGGCGCGACTTCGAGCTGGGCGACACGCGCGTTCGGGTCGTCATGAAGAAGGGCCCCTACGAACCGTTTGAGTCAATATTCGAGGCGGCTACCGGTCGTCCTGTGGGGCAAGTAATCGAGATGTTCCGGGGTGATCGCATATTGGAGAATACCAGCCGGTACTGGCAATTGGCCCAAAGTTCGGGTTCGGGCCACCGCTATGGCCAACCGCCGAATTGGGTGATTGTGGTGGACGAAAACGGCAAATCGGTGACGCGCATTCTGCTGCGCTCGCCCTATGGGAACCGGCCCATCATTCTGAGTACCGGAGAAGAATCGGACTATCCTCCCGAGTCTATGGAAGACGAGCGCGGCCACTACACGCTTCCTGACGAGGCGCGTTTTGTGTGGGCCGAGGGGAAGGGCATGGCGTTCCTTGAGCACCGAAGCAGGGAGCACGGCGCGGAACCGCGCGTCGTCGTGCTGCAACCCGCGGCAGATATCACGGTGAAAGCGTTAGACGCGAACGGTCAACCGCTCAGCGGCGTGATGATGGGTCTTAGCTCGTCCGATCCGGATTGGCCCCGCTTCATCGATACATCCCCGCCCCACCCATGGACAGACCAGTCCGGCGCACTTCGCTTCGCCCATCTCCCCCCTGGCGAATATGAAGCGTGGGCTTTCAAGGAAGGCTACCGCCCCGCGCGAACCACGGTTACCGTGAAACCCGGGGAATCGAAGACGGTGGAGTTGAGCCCAACGACGCGGATGTCTACGTCTTCCCTTTTTGAGCGCGTGTTTCGGTATGTGCTCGGTTGAATTTCGGTGATTGAATGAAAGTTGCCGCGTGGTGTCGGGTGCCGTCTGGCGAGCAATCATGTTATGGCGACACTGGGAGCGCCTGGCTCCAGCCTGGCGGGGTTTACACAACAACTGCGATTGCACAGCCCAAGTGTTTTCACTCCGAACTTTCGCCAGGCTGGAGCCCAGCGCTCCCAGTGCCGTCCGTTCGTTGTCTCCCCCAACGGCTTGATGTACTGCAACTTGCGGCGTATGTTAACCTCTTCCGAGCAAGCGGCGTTCCCAGTCTCCGTTCGAAAGTGTACTGAGCAGTCTTCTTCCAGCGGGACCTGTCGCAAACTGGAAATAGAAAGGCGAGTCAAGAGATGGCGCAGAAACTTCAGGCGGCAAAGTGGGGTGCGCAGGCGCATTTGGACGAGGTGGGGAAATTGCCCGTATCATTCCCCCGGACAATGGGGCCGAACGCGCTGAGATACGTGCAGGAAGTGGTCGATTCGGGGCTGACAGCGGACATGATGGGGCGGTTCGAGAAAGCCTTCGCGGAGGCGCTCGGCGTGAAGCATTGCATCGGTACGCCGGGATGCACGCCCGCCATTCACGTGTTGGCGCTGGCCTCGGGGATTGCGCCGGGCGATGAGATTGTCGTCAGTCCCGTGACCGACTATGGCACCGTGCAAGGATTCCTGGCCGAGGGCATCATTCCCGTCTTCGCGGATACGGCACCGGGCACGATCAACTTCTCACCGGCGACCATCGATCCCTGCATTACCGATCGCACGCGCGCCATTCTATGCGTCCACATGACGGGGCTTATGAACGATATGGATGGCATTAACGCCTTGGCAAAGAAGCATGATTTGAAAGTCTACGAGGACGCGTGTCAATCGGTCTTCGGTGAATACAAGGGCCGGGTCGCGGGAACGCTTGGCGATGCGGCGTGCTTTTCGTTCGACGCGGAGAAGACCATGGGCTCCGACACCGGCGGGTGCCTGGTGACGAACGACACGGAGCTGTATGAACGCGCCCGGTACATGGGGCAGAGCCGCGGCGCGGTGATGCAGCCTCATTTCGGGCGACTGCACGCGGACGTGGGGTACGCGTACCGGATGCCGGGTTGCACGGCGGCGATTTGTCTCGCGCAGCTCGAGATCGTGCGGGAGCAGGTCGTCCACCGCGACACCATGGCGCGTTTGCTCTATGACAAACTCGGCGAGATTCCGGGTATCACGCCGCTGCCGATTCCGGAATCCACCAACGTCTATTCCTGCTGGATGGCGGGTTTTAATATCGATGCAAAAGCCTTCACATGCTCCACGGAAGACTTCGCCAGCCAACTCGCCGAAGCGGGAATTCCCGGCGCGGGGATGGGCGAGTATTATCTGATGCCGGCAGCGTTGACCTGCCTGCACAAGAAGGTCGCCGAGAAGCAGTTTCCGTATACCGTGCCACCCGCGTCGAGGGAGTATGCGTATTCGTCGGACAACTGTCCGACGGCGACGGAATTCCTGAAAACCTTCATCCGCTGGTCGACGTTTTGTGAGAAGTATCAACCGGAACATTGCGAACTCGCGGCGCGGATCGTAGCCGAAGTCGCGGACAAGAACAGGGTATAGCTTCATGAGAATCGGTGTAGTTGATGTCGACACGTCCCATCCCCAGAACTGGATCCCCATCGAACGTGAACTCGGCCACGAGGTCGTCGGTCTTTGGGATGGGGGTTCGGTGCATTCAGAGGAATACGTCAAGAAGTTCGCGACCGACCACAACATCCCGACGGTGTACTCATCCCTGGAAACCATGGCGGCCGAGGTCGATTGCGCGATCATCCACGGATGCGACTGGGATACCCACATCGACAAGACGCGGCCCTTCGTGGAAGCGGGTAGATCCGTTTTGCTCGACAAGCCCGTCGCGGGGAACGTGCGTGACATTGACCAGATCAAGCAGTGGGTGAACGAAGGCGCGTGCATCAGCGGGGGTTCTTCGTTGCGGTTCTGCTACGAGACCCGCGATTGGTTGGCCAAACCCATCGAAGAGCGCGGTACGCCTCACACGGCGATTTGCGGCTGTGGCGTGGACGAGTACAACTACGGAATTCATGGTTACGCGATGTTGTGCGGCATCCTGGGACCCGGGATCCGGTGTGTCCGGCATTTGGGCAAGGGGGTTCAGCGGCACATCGAAGTGACGTGGATGGACGGGACCTTCGGATTCCTGGTCGTTGGGAAAATGGACGGATGGATCCCCTTTCACGCGGATATCATTACCGACAAGGGCGTCACCCAGTTCGTCGCGGACTCTGCGAACCTGTATCGCGCGCTGCTCGAGCGGGTACTGCCGTACCTTGCCGGCGAAACGGATGAGCCGCCGGTCTCCATCGACGCGTTAGTCGAACCGGAGCTCTGCGCCTTGGCGGCAAAATATTCCTGGATGAACGGTGACGAAATCGTGACTCTGGAAGAACTTGCGGACGCGGATGTCTCATACGACGGCGCGGCCTTTGCCGAGGAGTATGCCGCGGCGCGGGGCACAAAATAGACCGGCCAAGACCGCCTCCAGAAGCGTCAACGTTTACGAGTCTGCGGTGCAATTCACCGACAATTCACCTTTGGCGCCACCGACCAGCTCCGTCACCGTGACGTTCCATGTGCCGGGCGCATCGTTGATGGCCGGGACAAATCGATACACACATTCGCCCTCGCGCGTGGTGGCGTAACGGGACCACTCGCTGTCTTGACCGCGCGGGTCGGTTACGTCGATGCGGAGCGGATGATTGCTGTTGAACGGCTTTCCTGACGCACCGATCACCTCGATCGTCAATTCCACGGGCTCGCCGGACTTGCATTCCAACGGCTCCGTCACGCGCACGCTACCGATCACTTCCGGCAGCGCCGCGACAAGTTTTCCGCGTGCGGCGGGAAGGTGCAGCGAAAACGCTGCGTGAGCGTCTTGCGTTTGATACTCGATCCGCTTGCGCTGAAGCATGTCGTAGAGCACCGGGCGATCGGTCACGTCCACACTAACCTGCGCCGTCTGCGGGACGCCCAGTTCGAAACGCAGTTTCCATTGACCAAACCTGGCTCCATAAGTCCGGTCGTCGTTGACGAAAAAGTAGTAACGCGCGTCGCCCGCTTCGAGCGCGTTGGTGAGCACACGCAGACTCTCCGACGATGCCGGACGTACGACCCCGGCCAGCAGCGGCGCGAGTTCCTTCGCGTACCCTTCCATCATCTCGCGCATGGCTTCGGCCGTCATCGCGTCGCCCTCGGCCAAGGCCTTCCCGTCCACCTTAAGCTGTGGCGTGAAGTCGAACGCGGTTCGCTGCACGTTCGGAATTGAGGCACGAAGTGATTGATCCGCGATCACCGTTCCGCCGTTCGCGGCAAACACCTTGATCCGGTCGACCATGGATTGCGTCAAGGTGTCGGCTCTCGGCATGACAAGCACGCGGTACTGGTCCAGCGCGCCTTCGACGATGTCGTCGTCGAGGAGCACGTCGAAGGGTACGTGGTTCATCATCAACAATGTGGCGTAGGGCAACGTTTGTTCGTTCGGATAGCCGGGCAAACGCGGACTGGCCGAGAACCACGTCGATGCCGCCGACATCAATACGGCCACCTCCGGATGCACGCGCCGGCTCGCGCGAATCATGGGGCCGAAAGGCTTCACCAATTCGTCGCAAGTTTGCCCGATTGCGTCGAAGGTTTCCGGCGAACTGTAGGTTGGGTCCAACGTCGGATTGTCGGGAGAGAGCCTGCCGGCCGAGTAATAGCACAGGATGTCCGGTCGCTGCGACACGACCAACCACGTGGCTTCCCGGGCATAGTCCGGCCCCGCCGTAAAATAGGGATCATTCCCCGCGAAGTCCTGGCTCATATCCGCGGTCGAGTCGTCCAGCGCCACCGCGTACCGTCCGTACACGAAGAGCGTAATATCCTGCTGCACAAACTGGTGCTCCGGTCGTGCCGCCGCCTGGAGGTACGTCGTGTAACACAGGCGTTTGATATCAGGATGTCCGTAGGTCCAGGTCGCGATGCAGTCGAGCCCTTTCATGGCGTTCCGCACGGGCGCGAGCCGGTACGGTTCATGCCACGTAATCGCGTCAGGACGGAACTCCTTCACGATGGCGTTCTGCGCCGCGTTCAAGACTGCCGTGCCGTGACCACGCTGCCACCACCATTGGAGAAATCGGTAATTCGGCTGATCGTCCGGAATGACGCCGTTCACGATGTCTTCCTTGGGGATGGGAATTAAACCGCCTTTGTCATTAAAGAATTGCCGAATGTCGAGTCCTATTTGATCCTGTGCGTCCTGAATGGCCGCCTCGTTGATGCAGAACGGGGTTTGCCATTCCGAATTGAACATGACGTGCCGCATGCCGGGATACTCGGCCCAGGCTTCCATACTCAAACGCGTCACATCCGCCGCATGGGCAATAACCGCGGGCTCCAACGGATAAACCTTGTCGCTGCGTGTACCGTCCGGCAACAGCGCGAGACTATTCTTGTCCTGTTCCAGTTTCTCGGAGTCCAGCGTGCGAAAGTAAAGACCTAACTCAAAATCATGTCGCGTGGCGTTATCGAGGAGCTGGTCGTAGTTCCGGACCACGGACGTATCCGGTGTAAAAGGATCCTTCGGCGCGAAGATGAAGGCCCCGGTGAACCCGCGTTGCTCCCACCACTCTGGATTCGCATTGCCGCCGCCCCACCGCCATACCGGAATTCGTTCGCCGTCGTGGACGGGTGCGATCGTTATCGGAAGCACCGCTTCTTCACCGGCATCCGTACGCGCTCGCACGAGATAGTCGCCCGCGCGAAGTACCGACGAATCGATCGAATACTTGCCGGCCCCGTCGGTCACCGCAAGATCCTCCGGCAACCAGCCGTTGATATCCACGTGCACGGTCGCCACGCCGGGCGCGGACACTCTTACCGCGATCGTCTCGCTCCTCTCGAAGACCTGACGGTTCGAAGGAAGCTTCAACGCCAAGTCGGAATGTGCTCTACATAGGCAAAACGTCAGCGCAAACAGAGACACGAGCAGACACTGCGCGAATCGCATTGTTACCCCCTCTTACTTTCGAATAATCGCCGCCGACCAGTCTTCGCCTATGCGCAGCTCCGTATACGTCTTGCCGTCGAGGGTCACGGTCGGCGCGGCAAAGTCCTCGACCTCCCGGCCTGTATCGTCAAACACATGGACCTCACGGTCCGACGCATCGCCCCAACCGTAGAGGCCGCTCGTCTTCGTAATGATGCGTTCGTTGCCGATGATATATCCCGCGTGCAGTTCCAGGGGCGTGATGGGATACATGTATCGGGTCAGATGATGATGCGTGGGAATCACGTTCACGTCGTTGTACCAATGATAGACACAGCCGTAGTCCAACGCCGCCAGCATCGTGCGATACGCGTCGAGTTCGCTCCGTTCGGTCAGGTGATCGCCCAGGGCGATGGGCGAATAGAGATGGGCTTGCGTACAATGCGTGATACTTCCAGTCTCGACAAAACATGGAAATTTCAAGGCGGCCATGGCCCGCGTACGCGGAGGGCCGTTGCCAATGAGCGGCCCGCGAGACAAGATGTATTTCGCGAGATCGAGACGCCACGGTTCGGTCAACAGTGTGACCGAAGACTTGAGCCGCGTCACGGTCATCTTGGTGGGATCGATGTCCCCGGTAAAGCGGTCCCACGGATCGCCGTAGTGGTACGCCCACCGGCTGTACTCGTGCTCGTCCCAGTAGACGCCTTCGGCCTTGATGTCATCGAGAATGACGTCGACGTTCTTCGCCACCGCCGGTCCATACGAATTGTCCTTCATCGGAAGATAGATCTTGTGCACTTCCTGACCGTAATCCGCCTGTGAGCCGTCAGGCCGCAGCAGACGGGCGTCGGCAAATCGCTCCGGACCGTCCTCCGTCACGTCGATGAAGCAGTGAAAGTAGACGAGATTCTGCACGCCCGGCACCAACGCCCGGCGGCGCGCGAAGGCATTGCGGTAGTTGTCGTGAGTGATGCGTTGGAAGGCCGTGCCGTGCGGGTACTCGCCGTTGTACCGGGGATAATCGATGGATGCGCAAACGTATTTCGCGTCTTTGAACGTGATGAAGTTCGCGGTCTGTTCATCGGTCCAATCGTCCGTTAACGGACCCGCGCGGAAAAAGGCGAAGGCGCCATCGATGAGAAAGTTCGCGCCCACCAGGGGCCGGGCGATATTGATAAAACGCCAATAATCCGGCGTATCTGACGGCACAATGGCCCACTCGGCGGTAAACGTCGCGTCCGGCGGCACCACGAGGTTGTTGTCGGCAAGGCCCACTGTCCCATCGACGCCGTAGTTCGTAATGTGATTTCGCATGACGTCACTCAACGGCAGGAGGCCAATTCCCGACGTGGCAGTGGTGGCGAATGTCGTCGGGTTGGCCGGCTCGTTTCCCGAACCGCTTAAGGCGGCTTGTTCGAGGCCGGAGAGCCACAGTCCTTTCAAGCGCGGGCCAAGCGCCACCTCGTGGCGTTGCATGATGGGCAGATTCTCGCTCGTGCGATTGGTAAACGTGTCGCGCACCACGACGGCGCCGTCGCCTTCCTCCATCGTCCGGGTATAGTCGAAGTAATCATTCGCGCCGTGCACCCATTCCGGTTTCGGCGTCGAGAACCGCGAGGCGACCGTGTACACGTCGTCGCCGACTGTCACCGTGACTACGCCGTTCCCTTCCTCTTCGGCGCTAAACTCGACCGTCCGGCGCACTGGTTCGTATCGTTCCAGTGGGCCGGAAGGGGGACCCGCTTTTGCCTCCGCCGGAGGCGCGGGTGCTCGAAACAGCAGCTTTCCGTCCCCGGCCACAAGGACATTGTCGACCGATTCCGCTGCGGCATTTGCAATGCGAAGCGTATTGTCCCCCGGATGAATCAGGTCCGTCACATTCAACTCGAAGTCACAGGCCTTGATTCCGTCCAGCAGACCGTAATGGTTGTCCGTGTCCGGGCTTTCAAAATCTGGGCTGTAATACGTTGAATACCGGTCCCCCGCCGCCATGGAATACACTTGGCCACCGCGCGATTTAGCGCGCAACGGTTTGTTGACGAGTCGATCGCTGCTGAGGGTTTCCCCATTGACGGAGACCTGCAACGCGGGTGTATGACCCGCAACGCGATCCGTTTGCATCCGGGCTTTCAGAGCTACGATCGTGTCGCGACCTTCCGGAACGCCATCGACCTTAAACGCAAACTCCTTTGACGCCCCGCGCTCCAGTTCGACGGTATCGTAGATCGTCAACTCGGATGCCGCCGGCTTTGCGACGCCGTCTGCGCCCGCAAGCGCGGCAAATCGCAGGCGTGAGCGGGTATGCTCCCACTTCGCGGATGATGTCGTCATTAGCGATTCTTGCGCGGGTTCCGAACTGTCCGTGTCGGAAAGCCCCACCTCGACCCGCAGCGTCATGCCTTCCGCGGGTTGCGGCACACCGAGCAAGGTCCACGGGATCGCGGCTTCCAACGTGTACCCATGTTCGGTCTGCTTGGACGCGACCAAGGCGCCCGCAGCGGGACCTTTCAGGGGCCGGTACACGAATACCTCCGGCTCGGTATCAATGAGCGGGTCGCCGGTTTCCCCGAAGTTTCCGGGGCTGATCGCAATCTGAAACTGACCTTCGCCGAAAGAATTCCGATCCGGCTCAACCTCGGGCGACACGTCCAAATAGAGCTCGATGTGATCGCCCTTCCACAGCGAATCCCCGCGCTGGGTCTGCCGAATCATGTCGTCCGTTACCTCGGCGGCAACAAACAGATATTCATTCCGCCAGGCGATGTGAACGGTTCCGCTGAGGTCGGCCGCATCGTTCCACATGCCCGCACCCCACACGACCTGCGCCGCGTCGCTCAACGTCATCGCGTTGGGCACGACATTCCAGTCCCCGAGATCTCCGTCTACGGCGATGGGCGGGTCCGGCTTAAGTGGAATGCCGATGATGTCTTCGGCGATAGCTTGGCATGCCACCACGACGCAGACAACCAACAACGATGCGATGAATACTCTCTTCATTTGATATACCCCGGCAAGCGATGTGGGCGTTTCCGCGTCAGGCCAGCATAGCAGGTGAAGTATTGGCGGGACCAATCGCCGCGGCAGGGACAACGTATCCTTCCCCTGTCGTCGGGCAATCGCTGCTATTCGTGTACGAGCAGCTTTCGGAGCGAGCCGAGCAACACGTCCTCAACCCTAGGCGAAGTGAGAGACGCCTCCGGGCTGGTCTCGTAGCCGCCTTCGGCGTAGGCGACCGCCGTGCCAATGTAACCGGGCCCGCAATCCCCGTAGGCCGCCATGCAGACCATAATGTCCGGACGGAGCGCCTGGGCGGCCAACTGGTATTCGACAAACAACTCGCCGGGCATGTGAACGATGGCGACGGGACCCAGGTTGAGCAGGCCAATCGTAATCTTCTTGCCCTCTGCGACGCGTTCCCGGTATGCGATTTCGCCGATGGCGCTCATGCGGACGTTCTCCTCGGCATTCTCGTCCATGAATTTGGCCCGTTCCGCTTCCAGCGTCGTTCCTTCGCGGGGCGGCAATACAACGTCGTCGGCGACCCATTCCACGTCACTTGCGGAAAGCGGATACTTCGTCGTATTCTCCCAAGCACGCCGCATCCCGTCCGCGAGCCGGCCGGCGAGTACCGGCCGGTTCTGAGGAGAGCCGTCATTCCATTTTCCCGCGCCGAGGTTGCCGCCCGCACCGTCAAAGTGTATGCAGGTCACGCCGGGTAAGGCCTTTTCGCGCATGGACCGCGCTATTCCGGGAAAGTCGGCGCTTATCATTCCCTGGCCGTAATGACTCTGGGGATGGGTCGCGTAATAGGTCATGACAACCAACGGCGTGTCGCCATCCCAAAAGCTCACCGCTTTCAAATACGGATCGATGGTGCCCACCGGAAACGCACGGACTTCCGGATCTGCCGTCGCCGTCCAGCGCATGAATTGAACCTTGCCGTCCGGCCCGAGGATGCGCCGGTTGGAAGCTACGTTTTCGACCTCCGCCCCGCCGATGCCCACCTGCGTGATCGGGTGCGGATGTTTGATTGCCTCCGCAACTTCGTTGGCGGTGCGCCGGATGCAATCGCGCGCAAACGCCGGGTCGAACATCGTTCCGCCAACCCCTTGCGACGCGGCGAGGTCTTCCATCGTAAAGTCGCAAAAGGGGGCGTCGTGCTGATGCAGCGTGTGAACGGAAACCCGCGACACATCCGTGTTCGCTGATTCCGCGATGGCCTCCCGCCACGCATCGTGCCCGCCGTTCGCGATGCTGACCCAGTCAATGGCGCACAAAACAATTGGCTTTTGTCCCGCCGGAAGAATGACAATCCCTCGCGCGCTCAGTGGATCGGTCACCGCCCGGGCGGGCATGCGGGCCCCGCCACAGAGGACGGAACCCAACGGCGGCGTGACTTCCGCCTGGAACGTGGCGATGGATACGTCCTGGCAAAACGCCACAGGGGCGACCAGTACCGTCAATAGAACAATCGCAAATCCGAACCGTCGCATCGTCACGTTCACTACCCCCTCCTTGTGTCGGCCACCGCTACCGTTGGAGCAACTTCCGTAGCGACCCCATCAACACTTCCTCCACGGCAGGCGCGGTGCGGGAAACGTACAACCCGGTCTCGTATCCGCCCTCGTCGTATGCCACGGCGGTACCGATGTAGCCGGGACCGTAATCTCCGTACGCCGCCATGCAGACCAGGATTTCTGGACGCAGCGCTTGTGCCGCCAGTTGGTACTCCACAAAAAGTTCTCCCGGCATGTGGAGCACATACGCCGGACCGAGTTTAAGCAACCCGATTGTGATCTTCTTCCCCGCCTCGTGGCGTTCAAGAAAGGCCACCTCGCGAGCAGCCCCCATACGGGCATTATCATCCAGACTCGTGTCGGTAAGACGTTTCCGTTCGCCGTCGAGTGTGATCTCCTCGCGCGGCGGCAGTACAACTTCGTCGGTAATCCACTCCACATCGGTCGCGGCCAACGGCGTTCTTTTCGTATTCTCCCAAGCTTTCCGCATGCCGTCGGCAAGGCGGCCGGCCAGGACCGGACGGTTCTCAGGTGCTCCGTCGTTCCACTTCCCCGCGCCGATGTTACCTCCCGCGCCGTCGAAGTGGATAAACGCGACGCCCGGTATTTCTTTTTCCCGCATGGATCGCGCCATGCCCGGGAAATCGGCGCTGACCATCCCTTCCCCATAATGGCTCTGTGGATGGGTTGCGTAGTAGGTCATAACCACGAGCGGTTTGTCGCCGTCCCAAAAGCTGATGGCCTTCAACATGGGATCGATGGTGCCCACGGGGAAGGCGCGCACCTTCGGGTCCGTGGTCGCCGTCCAGCGAACGTATTGCACTTTGCCGTCGGGCCCGAGGATACGCCGATTGGAAGCCACCTTCTCGACTTCGGCTTGGCCGATGCCGATGTAAGTGACTGGCTGCGGGTTCTTCATGGCTTCGACCACCGCATCGGCGGTCCGTTGAATGCACTCGTGCGCAAATTCGACATTGAACATCCGCCCGCTCATGCCCTGCCCGGCAATCAGTCGTTCCGTATCGAAATCGCAGAACGGCGCATCGTGCTGATGCAACGTATGGACGGACACGCGGGACACGTCCGTCTTCGCCGCTTCGGCCAAGGCGGTCTCCCAATCGTCGTGGCCGCCATTCGCGATACCGACCCAATCGACGGCGCACAAGACGATAGGGTCCTGCCCCTCGGGCAGGATGACGATCCCGCGCGCGCTGAGGGGATCCGTGATTTCCTTGGCGGGCTTGACGGCGCCTCCGCACAACGGCGCTCCCAACGGCGGCGTTGCGTCGACCCGGTACGTCGCAATTGCCACGTCCTGCGCCATCGCATACGGAACCGCAATGAACGTCAGTATCACGAGAATGGATTGGAAACGTCGCATCATTCCTCCAATTCCGGTTCGGTTGACCTTTGCGCTGTTTGGCGCAGTGTATCATGCCGCGTCGGCTGGAGCCTCCTTTGTCTCGCGATGTGCGTCGAGAAAAGTCTTGATATCGGCGAGCAATTCGCTGCCCAGCGCGGTAAGATGATTTGCGCCCTCAATGTACTTCACTTCGTGATTCGACATGACCCCCGTGAGCCGGTCCACGCCGGCCCGCAACGGGTCTTCGGTCCCCACCACGGACAGCGTCGGCACCGTATTCGCACGAAGTTCGTCTTCGGTAACGGCTAACTCCCCCATACTCCGGATCACGGCCGCGAGGGCCTTCGGATCATTGATGGAATTCAGTTGCCAGTTCGTCAACCGTGTCGCGAGCCATCCCGGTCCTTTCCCCTCGGGATCGAGCATGACGAACAGGGGCCGAAAATCGCCCCGGGATTCGAGCGCCTCGGCGAGGCGTTCCCGAAAGTCGGACCCTTCACCGGGCGGTCCCCAACCGGCCCCACACGGCGCGGCGCTGATTACCCGCTCCGGATACATGGCGAGCAACTTCAACGTGATGAAGCCCCCCATCGAATATCCCACGATATGGGCCTTTTCTATCTCGAGGTGGTCCATCAGACGAACCACGTCATCCACCATCTTGATCCCGTATTGATCCGAGTCGTGGGGTTTGCCGCTGAGCCCGTGACCGCGCGCGTCCAGCGCTATCACGCGATAGTCCCGGGCCAGCGCCTCGGTAATGCCCGGAACGCGCCAATTCAGGTCCGCGTTCGCCGCGAACCCGTGAATGAGAATGACCGGTTCGCCTTGCCCCTCGACCGTGTAGTGAATGCGGATGCCGTCGGAATCGAAGAACTGGCCAACGACGCGGTGGTGCCACCGGTACGCAAAAAACGCATAGCCTGCGCCCAGCAATAACACCAACACCAGAATCGTAACTGCGATCCGCGTCTTCACGAGCGTGTTACTCCGTCGATTCCTCTGAAACAGAAGAGCCGCCGTCGCGCCCGGCATGCCTCACGCGACGGCGGCTCAATACCATCCAACGTGACTACATTCCCGCTTTGCCGAGGCCGATCTCTGCGGCCTTCCGTACGGGCGCCTCTTCCTTATCCCCAGTCAGGGCCTTGTAAATCGTTGCGGCATCCGCGGCGTTACCGGACGCAAGCAAATCCTCAGCCACGAGAAGTTGGGCGTCGGACACGGATCGTGCCAGGCTCGGATCGACGTTGCCCTTGACCTTGTACAGCGCCTTCGCAGCGTCCTTACCGCCGATCTTGCCAATCGCCGCAATGGCGCACTCGGCCACGACATGATCGTCGCCGGTTGCGAGCTTGCTCAATGGCTTCAACGCGGCTGCCGTGCGACGGTCACCCAGGGAATTGATGACCCCCGGAATGGATACCGAGTCGGCGTTGTCCAACGCATTCAACAGCACGGCGTCGGCCTTCGCACCCTGCATGCGCTGGATTGCATACCGGGCCATGTCGGCCGTACGGGCGTCCAACAGCAACGGTTCAAGCGCGGGAAGGTTCTCCTCCGAACCGATCACCGCGAGCTGCCGGCACACGAACTGTTTGCCGTCCATCGTCGTGTTTCCGGAAAGCAACCCTTCGAGCGCATGAGCGATTCCACGGCGCTCCCGATCTTTGTCGATGTACATCCGGACCCAGTCCTCCGCGACCAGCAGGGGCACCCGGCTCTTTCCGTATTCGTACGTCGCAATTTGTTGAAGCAATTCATCGGCGGTCAGCGCCGAAGCCGGGATCGCCATCATCGCGGCGCATCCCAGCGCGAGTATCGTCCCAAACGTCTTCGTTCTCTTCATCGTTATCCCCTTGCACATATGGTGTGCTTCGTTATTGATCCTTCATCTTCGTACACGCCGCGACACTAGATGTGCCAATTCCCGCGCATGGCGCGCTTCAACTTCCGTTCCGCCGTGGGATCGTTGGGGAAGGTCTCCGCCGCCGGATCCCAGTGCACTTCGCGTCCCAACTGCATGGCGATATTGCCGAGGTGCGCGATGGTAATCGCCCGGTGCGCCGCATAAATTGGCGCAACACACTCTTCCCGGCTGCGCACGCAATCGAAGAAGTTCTGCGCGTGATTCTCGCTCTTGTACAAGTGGATTTCGTTGTCGCCGATCTTGGAATCCAGGATCGACGCCGGCTTGGCTTCGAGCGTGTCGCCGCGCCGCACGTAAATTTCGCCCTCGGTGCCGATGAAGCGGCATCCCATCGGGAAGGTCGCCTGATCCGCAACGAGCATCGTGAAACCGTCCGGAGCGACTGGACTCGCGCCCGGCGCATACGTGCACTCGAGGTTGTAGTTAATCGCGGCGTCGTACAAGCCCTCGGTCGGAAACACGCCCGTCCCTTTCACGGAAATGGGGCCGGTGTGTTCGGTGCCCATGCCCCAATTCGCGATGTCGCAGTGGTGGGCGCCCCAGTCCGTCAATTGTCCGCCCGAGTAATCGAGAATCCACCGGAAGTTCCAGTGGCAGCGCTTCTCGGTGTACGGCGCATCGGGCGCCTGGCCCAGCCAGAAGTTATAGTCAAAACCGTCGGGAACCGGCATGACCGGCTGCAACTCGATGGCGTGTCCCGTCGGAAGACCCACTTGCACGGTATGCACGGTGCCGACGCGACCGTTGCGCACCAGTTCGCAGGCCCGGTGGAAATTCGATTTGGACCGTTGCCAGCTACCCGTCTGCCACACCGTGCCATAGCGGTGAATGGCGTCGACCATGGCCCTGCCTTCGTTGATCGTCAAGGCCAAGGGCTTCTCGGCGTAGATGTCGAGCCCCTTTTTCGCGCAGGCAATCGCAGGCATCGAGTGCCAATGATCCGGGACCGCGATGGACATCCCATCCAAGTCATCGCGCTCCAGGATCTCCCGAAAATCGTTGTAGCCTTTACAGTCCTTGTTGCCATACGCGTCATTGATGATGTTCTGCGCGTTCTCACGATGCCCGCGGTCAACGTCGCACACGGCAACGAACTGTGCCTCGGGAAAATTGAGGAAGCCCTTGAGATTTCCCGTGCCCTGGCTGCCGACGCCGATGCACCCCATGACGATGCGGTTGCTGGGCGCGACCGTGCCGTCCTTGCCCAGCGCCGACGCCGGGACAATCATGGGCGCCGCCACGGCCGCCACTGACGCGGCGGTGGTCCGTTTCAGAAAGTCCCGGCGGCTAAGTGCCGACGCGGACGTTCCTTCTTGTTTCGAACTACGCTTCTTCATTCGCTGTCCTCCTCGCTATTTTCGGTATGCGGAGATCGCTCTCGGGTTAGATTTCCCGAGCATACCTCATTCTGAATCCATAATTCTCAATGCGTGTTTGTCAATGCTCGCTCGCGCCACGCCGCTCGGGCAACAGCCAGACTTCGTTGTTGAGCGACTGCAGAAAGGCCATCAGGTCCAGCAGTTCCTGCTGGGTCACGCCCGCGTCCAGTCCTTCCGGCATGACCGACACGGGCGACGGAATCATCGACAGGATCTCGTCACGCGGAATGCGGACTTCCTCGTCCGCGGCGACTTTCAGCGTGATGGCGTCTTGCGTCTCGCGCCCGATGACTCCGGAGAAGGTCTCCCATTCGGTCTTTACTGTATACGGTTCGTAGGTCGGAACAAAACTCGCGCTCGGAAACAGCACCGCCTCCAGCAAATCGTGCCCCGAACGGACCGCCCCGATGGTGGTCAGATCCGGACCCAGATTACCGCCTTCCTCGCCCACCGCGTGGCAGGTGCTGCACGCGACCTTGTCGCCGAAGAATATCCGACGGCCGCGGCCCACGTCCCCCGTCTCCAGCAGGGGTTCCAGCGCCAGCAGCCGCTCGATGCGCGCTTTTTCCTCGGCCTCGGCCTGCGCCCGCAGCGGTCCCGCGGCCAGTTGCACGGAGTCCGGAAACTTCGCCAATAAGTCGTCCACGCCGCCGGGAATCAGATTGGGATTGATGGGAGCGTGTTGCAGACTCTTCACCAGCGCAAGCCCGACCGACGCGTCGTCGGAATCGCGGAATGCGTCCAGTAGCGCGGAAAAGGAAAGCGCGTCCGCTTTGGGTAGGCAATGGGTCGCCAGCCGGCGAAGCTGCTGCACGTCCAGTTCCGCGTTGGCCAAATCCTTCCCCGCCGAGAGCCGGACCGCCGGTTCGATGTCCGCGTTCAGGCACGACACGAGCATTTCAAATTGCGCGGTCCCGAGTTTCGGTTTCCGTTGGATCACCGTGCCGAGCGCGTTCACTCGCAAGCCGAGCGGCCGATCGGCGTCGTTCACGATGTTTTCCAGCTTGTCGTCGAACTGCGTCAAGTTGCGGCTGCGGATCAGATTGGCCGCGCGCCACCGCAGTTGTTCGTCCGCCGCGTCGAGATTGACCGCTACCGCGTCCACCCAGGATGCGGGCAACTCGCTGAGCGTCGATTTATCCACTACGTCGAAGAGGAAGAGGCGCCGCGCCGGTTCAACCGTCTCGTCTTTCAGCATATCGGCCATCAGATCCTGAACCGCCGCGTCGCCCGCGTAAGCCAACAGAATTTCATTAAGCGACCCGGCCTTTTCCACATCGAAGGTCTCGGCACGAAGCTGGTCTTCCAGAAACGAAATCACAACGTCCGACCAGTCCGGATGACGCGACGCCACCCAAAGCCCCGTCTTGCGCATGGCCTCGTCATCGGCGGCCAGAAAGGGCACCACGTCGTTTTTGGAGAGCAAGGAACTGTTCAATTGGTCCAACACGATCAGTGCGGCCTTGCGGACCTGCGGTGCGCCGTTCTTCAGCGCATCAGCGGCGGGCTGCTCCGCATCCAATTCGATCGCGCCGTAAATCAAGCCGTGCTCTTCAAACCGATCCGCCGCATGGGCGCAGGCCGCCAACAACGCCGGCGCCGATGCTCTCGCCCCGATTCGTCCCAAGGCAAGCGCCGCTTCCCGCCGTACGCCGGGGTCGCTGTCCGTAAGCGCAGCCGTGAGTGCTTCGGCAGCTTGCGGGTCCCGGTTCATGCCAAGGGCGTGGGCCGCGTCCATCCGAACAGCGTACGACGGGTCACTCAGCGCTTCCCGCAACGATCGTAATGCGCCATCAGTTGCGATACGGCACAGCGCCCAGACCGCCGCGGCACGTTCCACTTCCGATTCGCTCCGCTCCCGCGCCTTCGTCAGCGGCTTCACCGCATGGTCTCCGGCTGCGGCCAGCAGTTCAAGCGCACGCGAGCGAACGCGCGGTCGCGGATCGTCGAGATAACCCACGATCGCTTTCGGACGCTTCGTTTCCAGCTTTTCTTCCCTCCCCCACGGATCGTCCACGACCGGGACGTCGTCCTTCCGAATGCGATAGATCGTGCCGCGCACATTCGGCTTGGACACGCGCGAGATCGGGCACGCATCCACGTACCACGCGCCGGTATCGGACACGAGCAGGCTGCCGTCCGCGTCTTCCACTACATCGGTGGGATAGAAATCCGGATTGGACGACGCCAAGAAGTCGGAGTCTTCGGTGCGGTACGTACTCGACTCGCGAATCAACAGATGATGCTGCACCCGATGCGGGTTGAACTGCGCGCTGAACAAGTTGCCCTTGTACTCCGCTCCCCACGAATCGCTCTGGTACCGTATCAGCCCTGCGGGCGCGATCCGCGCGAACTTTGTCATCACCGGCATGAGGTCGCCGGTGCGGATGAACTCGGACACGCATTCGTGGTACTTCGGATAGACACCGCCTTCGACCCAATGCATCAAGGCGTCGCGTTGACCGTTCTTCGGGTCGGTGAAATAGGTCATTGTGCCGAACATATCGCCGCTGTCGTTCCAGACAAGTTCGACCGGGTTATCGAACCCGCCGCCCGCGACCCGCTCCAACTGCGTGCCGTCGGGACGGCACCGCCAAATCCGCGACGCGAAGCCTTCCAACAGTTCGCCCTCTTTCGTCGCGATCGTGTACCCGTGGCGGCCGTGGGTCAGGTATAGCCAGCCGTCCGGACCGAGGAACGGGCCGTGGAGACTCGCCGTGTTGAGCACGTTCCACCCCGTGAGCAGGACTTCGCGCTCGTCGGCCACGCCGTCGCCGTCCGTGTCTTTGAACCGGAAGAAGTCCGGCGGCGACGCCACGTAAACGTTCCCCTGATAACACAACACGCCCATGGGCAGGCTGAGTTGGTCCGCGAACACCGTGCGTTTGTCGAACACGCCGTCATGGTCCACGTCTTCGAGCATCAGGATCATGCATTGCGGATTCGCCACCATCTCCTTGCCGGACTCGTCCTTCCCTGAAGACTCCGCGATGAACAAACGGCCCCGATCGTCGAGCGTCATCAGCATGGGATAAGAACTCAGTTCCGGCCCCGCCGCGATTTCCACATGAAACCCGTCGGGAACGCTCAACGCCGCCAACGCCTCCGGGCCGTCGGCATATGCGGGACTAAGTCCAAGGAATAAGGCGAGAAAGATGCAGGCGATGAATCGGGGGATGGTAAAGATCTTCAAGGGCAAAACTCCTACTGATTGGGATTGATATGGTGAATTCTGAGTGATCGAGTTTCGAAGTCCCGGGTGGTCGTGATGGTCTGGCAATGGCCCGCTAAGAACATCCCCCTTGATCCCCCTTCAAAGGGGGAAACTCGCGCACGTGCGTTTGAGGTGAAATTCGTCGTGAACTTCTCCGAATTCGGGTGACTACGAGGTCCGAGCACGCGACGCTTCACGTCGTATTTCACGGCCGGGAAGATCCCTGTCTCGGAGCCCATCGCAACACGTTTAGCCACAAACGGGCATATGCAAAACTCCCCCTTTGAAGGGGGATCAAGGGGGATGTTCTTGATTCCTTCTGTTTGTGTTGCGACGTACCGAAAAGCCGCCATCACGCGAGCGCCTTCTTCAAAAAGTTATGCGTGATCCGCTCGACCCGCGCATCCGGACCATGCGGCCGGCCGTTGTGCGCGTAGGGCAACATGTGCCCCGGTGGACTGCTCAACCCTTGCGCCCAGTAAATGGTCGACGCGTTAAACACCCAGTTCCCCTTCGGGCCGGGATACAACGTCGCGGTCCAGTGCGCGACCTCCTCCGCGCCGTTGACGGCGTCGCCTTCCGCAATAACTTTCAATTCCTCAATCGGCGCAGGTTCGCCGTGGAACTCCCACCCCACAATGCCCGGGATGCGATCGCCGTTCTTCATGCCGGTGCCTTCGAATAACCAGCACGTGTCGTCGGACACAATCCAGTCGCCGGACCCGTTGAACGGCATAATCGTCCGCGCGCCGATGAGGTCCCGTTCGTCCGGCCCTTCCATGGGGAAGGGTCCCATCACCTCGGCCTCCTTCTCGCTGACGCCGCCGAAACAGCCCTCCCGCGTGAACGTGCGGTGCGGCTGCCCCGTCGAACTCGGCGACAACGGCGACACGAAGCAGCACGTGTTACCGGAGAGAAACGCCACGTTCACGCCCGCGTCCACGGCGGCCTTCACGTGGTGGTACTGTTCCAGGCTCCAATACTCGTCGTGGCCGACGGACAAAAAGGCCTTGCCCCGCGTGACGCAGGCGGGGTCGGCATGCACGTCCGTGTTCGAGCAATACGTCACGTCGTAGCCTTCCCGCTCCAGCCAGAACGCCAGCGGAAACTCCCACAACAAAAACTCGCCGGACCCCTGCGACAAGGGCGCGTCGACGACCTGGCAATATTTTCCATAGGGCCGGTCGTAGCTCACGCGGATGCCGGGTTTCAACGCCCATTCGGACTCGCCGTCGTCGTAGAGTGCAAAGTTATCCGGCCAGCGGTTGTAGGCCTGCCACGTGTTGTCGCTGCATTGAAACACCACGTCGGCCTTCCGGTCGTCGCGGACGATAAAGATGATGTAACTCTCGCACCGCCCCTCGACGAGCCGCAGCTTGCCGAGGTACACCCCGCTCACCCAGTCCTCGGGAATGGTGATCGTCGTGCACGGCGTCCACCGGCACTCGCGCAGCCGCTCCTCGCCCACCGGCGGGTCCTCCTGCGCCACGCCCTCGAACGGCCCCAGCGACAGCACATGCCGCCCGCCCGCGCCGCCGTAATACCCCATCCGGTACAGGTCGATCGTGAACGATGCCCCCCTCGCCCCCCGACTTTCGCGGAGGCTTTGCGGAGCGGGGACTGACCCCGTCTTTCGCGAAGGCTCCGCGGAGCGAAACGCGGGGTCTGTCCCTATCCCCATCCCAGTCCCTAGCCCGTCAGCCTTCACACTCACCATGATATCCAGCGACTCCCCCGCACGCACACTCGCCCGCGACACATACCCCTCGATCCACGGACACCGGTACTGCGTCGCCGGATCCACCCGCGTATACGTCAACTGCCAATCCGTCGTCCCCGGCAGTTTGTTCTCCCTACGAATCACATCCCGCCGCGCCGCGTCCACCATGCTCACACCTCCCGTCCCCGCCCCCAACGCCGACGCAATCCCCACCGCCGCCGCACCTTTCAACACGGTCCGCCGGGTCAGCTCACCCATTGGGAATCACCTCCGAATCCCACGGATGCACTTCGCCCGTGGGGAATACCAATCATTCATTCCAACCTTGCAGCCGCGCGTCGCGCAGAGAGGTGCTTTGTAGCATGAACGGGCAGGAGGGTTCCATTGGATAGAGCGACATGTCGAAACTCTTTGATAATGTCCCCTGGAAAACTCATTAGAAATGTCCCCATGGTTGCGGCCTTAGAAAGGAGGCTGCGTGGAAGGGGACATTTTGATGAGTCGCAAGGAGCGTACGCGCAAGTCGGTGTTGGATCGTGTGAAGAGTGGTGCGTTGAAGCTGCGTGAGGCGGCGGAGATGCTGGGGTTGAGCTACCGGCAGTGTAAGCGGGTGTATGCGCGGTATCGCCGGGAAGGAGATGTAGGGCTGGTTCACCGGCGGCGCGGGAAGTCGTCTGCGCGGGCCAAGCCCCCGGAAATGCGGGAGAAGGTGCTGGCGCGTTACGAGGAGCGCTACAAGGGCATGGGTCCGACGTTGGCGGCCGAGAAGCTGGCGGAGGAGGGTTTGGTGCTGGACCACGAGACGCTGCGGCGCTGGCTGATTGCGGCGGGGCTTTGGCAACGAGCCCGCAAACGGGGTCCCCATCGAACGCGGCGGCCGCGTAAGGAGCACTTCGGAGAGTTGGTCCAGTTCGACGGCAGTCACCACGCCTGGTTCGGTCCCGACTATCCCCGAGCGTGTCTGATGAATCTGGTGGACGACGCCACGGGGCGTACCTTGGCTACGATGGATGTCCAAGAAACCACCGAGGCTGCCATGCGGACCCTGTGGAAGTGGATTGAGCGTTACGGCGTCCCCAAGGCGCTGTATTGTGACCGCAAGACCGTATATGTCACGGAGCGCGAACCGACGGTGGAAGAGCAGTTGGCGGACGAAGAACCCTTGACCAGCTTCGGAAAAGCCTGTAAAAAGCTGGGAATTCAGATCATTACCGCCTACAGCCCTCAAGCCAAAGGCCGGGTGGAACGCAATCACGGCGTCTATCAAGACCGCCTGTTCCACGAACTGCGCTTACGCCAAATCACCACCATTGAGCAGACCAATGCCTTACTGGAAAACGGCTTCGTCGACCACCTCAACGAAAAGTTTGCCCGTCCCGCACAAAAGACGCATAACCTCCACCGTCGGCTCCCCAAGAACGTCGACCTGCGCGACGTGTTCTGCTTTGAAGAGTACCGTACCGTGGGCAATGACTGGACCGTTCGTCACCAAAACCGCTTTTTCCAAATACACAAAACCAAGAAGCACTTGCCCAAACCGAAGCACAAGGTCCTCGTACGCACTTGGCTCGATGGAAGCATTCACCTCGTGTACAACGGTCACAAACTCGACTATGAACAACTCGACGAACCGCCGTGCAGACCCGCCAAGCCCGCCGCGAAAAAGCCCAAGGCCAGCACCCCCCCATCAAAACCAAAACCCCGCCACGACCACCCATGGCGCAAGCGGCGCGTGGCATGATGGCCAGTGGCATCGGAAAGAACCAATGAGTTTTTCGCTTTGCAGGATTCCGGTTACAAAAAGCCGGGACAGCCACCCCACCCGGGGTGGCTGTCCCGGAACCGTCTATCCACCTGACGGGCGCTCAGGTCGCTCTCCAGCGTTGCCCTATCCTCCCGCCAAGTCCACCTACTGTAGCAGAAAACAAAAAACAGGGGACATTTCTAACGAGTTAACACCGGGGACATTTTAATCGAGCTTTGACATTGGGATAGAGCGACAACCGGAAGTTCCCGAACACAGAATTGGCCCGTCAAGTACTGGGCGCATCCCAGAGACTTGTCAATTCTCGGATTCGTAGTAGAAAAATGGTAGTATGATCGCTCAGTGTTATGTGACGTGGTCGAGTCTAGTCGGAAGATCGGAGCCCAAACGCAACAATGACCGAACCTAGCGCCATAGTTCCGGAAAGGCGGTTCCCCGAATGCACGACAAAGAACTGCTAGATGGACTTTTCTATCGCCTGAAAGACATCAAGGACTCAGAGGGTATCCACCACATAAGTGAGCTTACGCTGGATGGCCAACATCCGCTGACTTATTACTCGGAGGTTACGCATCGCCACTTGTCTCTTAACTTCTACCGCGAAGTAGTCCGTTGAATCTGCTGAGGTTACCTTAAAATCAAAACCGCACCCCCAGCGAGTAGTGTCCTTTATTGAACAGGGGGCAAACTCTGTGAATTCTCGGAATCTGCTTCGAAAATATGCCTCCGCTGCCTCACCCGTAATCAATCGCCTCGCAAAAGTGGACTCAGGTCCACCAATTTCTTGCTGTAACACCTCCGACAGTTCAGGGAATTGACAGAGTCTCTTATCTCGGGGAAGGAATCCCTGCACAACTTTGCCCAGTTCAGACATCGCAAAGCCCTTGTAACATTCCATAATGCGCTTGCAGTGTGTGCGCAACGGACGCTTGTGCCACCCCTGACGGGCGTTTGGGAAGTAGGGATCCAGTTCATCACGATAATTCTTGATGGACGCGGGTTTTGCATCTAAGAGCAATCCAAGTGTATTGAACGCTTCCGTAAAACTACTGAACCCCAGATGGTGCAAACCCTCTTGATCGTACATTGAGAGATACAAGCCGCACACAATCTGACGGTCTCGATGGGTTAGGCGCATTTCCTAGATTCCAAAGTTTCTGGGCTGTTCGCAGGGCTATCAATGTGCGACGCTACTGAGAAACGTAGATATACTGACGCGGTTACCTCTAAATAGTACAACTTGAATCGGAAACTGACAAGGAGATTGAGTTGGGGGAGCAGCGTGTTTGGCGCAATAGCCGATTTCACTTGAGGGCATAGGTCTGCATCCAACCTCATCATACGGATTGTACTGCGAGTATCCCCAAACCGCAAGAACAGTGAAGGTTGGTACCTTTGCAGTCGCAAACTCTCTATTTTACCGGGCTCATGGTTCGGAGCTTGCACCGCGCTGGAGACCGGCAGTCGTTCATCTCCAAGCTGATCGCCAATCTCGCGAGGTGCTGGAGATCGCCGACCCGCTGTTGGGAGGAATCAGTTCTCCGAATGTTCCGGCAATCGGCCGTAAATCTCCGTCAATTCCCGCAGC
Source organism: Candidatus Hydrogenedentota bacterium (assembly GCA_963745075.1). Taxonomy (GTDB): domain Bacteria; phylum Hydrogenedentota; class Hydrogenedentia; order Hydrogenedentales; family SLHB01; genus JAHDWY01. The sequence continues at coordinate 209,808 of CAVUWV010000015.1, forward strand.
CGCTTTTCCGTGGCCGTTGTCAGCATGTCTTCGGTGAAGCGCCAGCACCAATTTCTACCGCCGGAACTGCCGGGCTGGTTCATGCGGGCTTCGGTACCGAGGCCCATGATGTCCTGGAGCGGGAAGATGACGGTGTCGGCCACCGACGCCATGGTCGCGCGGATGCAGACCCAATGAATGTCCTTGCCGGTTGTGTTCAGGTACTTCTTGGCGTACGCGCGCGCAGCTCGAATGTCCGCCTTGCTCTCGGTACTGGCGCCGGTAGCTTTCCACCAGCCGACGGTGGTGTCGTTGTCGGCGGTGCCGGTGTACGCGACCGTATTGTGTTCCCAAAGGTGGGGGAGCAGGCCGCTGTGCGCGGCGTCTTTGCCGAAAGCGAATTGGAGGACGGCCATACCAGGAAAATCGTGGCGATGGCGCAAATTCTCCACCTCGTCGGTAATCAGCCCGAGGTTTTCCGCCACGATGGGGAGTTCCCCAAGGGCGTTTGAAAGTGCGTGAAAGAGATTATCCCCGGGACCCGGCACCCAGCGGCCGTTGATAGCGGTATCCTCGGACGCGGGGACTTTCCAGAACGCCTCGAACCCGCGAAAATGGTCGATGCGCACGAGGTCCACCATGCGCAGCGTCGCTCGCATGCGTTCGGCCCACCAGTTAAACCCGCGCCGTTCCATCTCATCCCATCGATAAATGGGGTTGCCCCAGAGTTGACCGGTCGAGCTGAAGTAGTCGGGCGGAACACCGGCCACGACGGAGGGGTTGCCTTCGTCATCCAGATGATACAAATCGGGATGGGACCACACGTCGGCGCTGTCATGGGCGACGTAGATGGGGATGTCGCCCATGATGTCGATTCCCCGTTCGTTGGCGTAGGACTTCAGCGCGCTCCATTGCTTGAAGAATTGAAACTGCATGAACTTCAAGACGAGGATTTCGTCCGCCAGCATTTTCCCCCAATGGCGGAGGGCATCCTCGCTTCGTTTCACGAGGTCAGCATCCCACTGGTTCCACGGTTTGCCGTTCTCGCGGTGCTTCATTGCCATGAACAGCGTGTAATCGCTCAGCCAATGGTTTTCTTTGCGGCAGAAGGCCTCGAAGGCGGGGTGATCGGGATGATTCTCGTCGGAGTGGAATCGTTCGCCGGCTTGCAGAAGTACGGACTTCTTGTACTCGATTACGGCACCGAAATCGACGCGGTCTTTTGGAAACTCGGGCGCCTTGGACAGGTCGCGTTCGTCCAGCAGACCGGTCTCGACCAGGTCTTCTAGACCGATGAGTAAGGGGTTGCCCGCGAAAGCCGAGAAACACTGGTAGGGCGAATCCCCATACCCCGTGGGGCCGAGGGGCAGCACCTGCCAGACGCGTTGGCCGGTTCGCTCGAGGAAATCGATGAATCGGTAGGCCCCGACGCCGAGGTCGCCAATACCAAACCGGCTCGGCAGCGACGTGGGGTGCAACAAGATTCCGCTGGATCGAGGAAATCGCACAGTATACTTCCTGTTTGTAATGCCATCCTCGCCGCGAAATTATGGTGGCCGCGGCGCGAGGGATAGCGGATTTTCGTTTGCGGGCGCTACTTTTCCAAGGGCTCGATGCGGAGATTCCGGTACGCGACCGGACCATGATCCCCCTGAAGCATGAGCGGACCCAGCGGCCGTTCGTCGGAGAATATCGCGGCTCGAGTCGGCCCGCTGAGTTTTTCCTTCTCGTGGACGACGACGCCGTTGTGCTCGACTTTCACGAACTCGGCATCCGCGATCTTCTTGCCGTCCTTGTCAAAACGCGGCGCTTTGAAAATGACATCGAAGCTTTGCCATTCGCCGGGCTTCTTCGAAGCGTTCACGCGCGGCGGCAGGCCCTCATACCCCCGTTCGCTGTCGTCCAGTCCGGGTTCGTCGTGCCAGCGCTGATAAATCCCCCCGCAATCGCTGTACTTGGGATGCTCCACGCCCCAACTGTCCAGCACCTGGATCTCGTAGCGTCCCTGAAAGTACACGCCCGAATTCGAATCCTTGGGGACCATGAACTCGATATGCAGTTTCACGTCGCCGTGTTCGACCCGGCTGACGAGGTGGTCGGTGTGTCCGTCTTTTCCGTTCACTACCGTACCGCCGCCGGGCGACCAATCCAGCAGTTTTTCGTTGTCCGGGTTCGTAAAGGTGTCGCCCACGATCGTCCAGTCGCCGATGGGCTCGCGGAACGAGTCGCCCAGGTTATTGACGTCGAAAAGGTTCATGGGCTCGTTCACCACCGGCGATTGAGCAGATACGCTGGGTATCCACAGCAACACGGCCAGGAACAGGCCGGATGAAACCAGGCTTCGCGTGCGGGCACTCTCTAACATCTCGTTTCCTCGTCCTACGGATTCTTTGTCCAATCAACGGAGGGAGTTCTTCCCGGAGACGATCATACCTTGATCGTGTTCACGTTGTATAGATGGGAGACGGCAGGCTTTCGGGCCGCTATTTGAGCAGCGAGCGCACATGTTTCTGTATTGATTTGAATCCCGATCGCAGCGGCTCCGCGTCGCCCTTCACGCCGACAAAATCAATCCGGACCGTTCGCTTGCGGGGCTTGCCCCACGTCTCGGCATCAAAAGCGCCGAGCACTTCAATGCCGGCCAGGCGTATGGCCTCTTCGACTTGGCATTGGTCGTACACGCGTTCGTACAACGTATACTCATCGCCGCGGTTTACCTGGATGCGCGTTTCAACAACCTGAGTGACACGGTCATAGTCGCACCGCCAACGCGTGGAGAGTTTTCCGTCCTTTTCCGTCCAACGTTGCCCCGCGAAATGATCCAGCACCATACGTTCCGTGACGATGTCGAAATAGAGCACACCGTCCGGTGTGAGGCAATCGGCCATCGCGCGCACCCCGGCGCTCATGTCATCGTCGGTCAGCAGGAAATTGAGGCTATCAAAGAGGCAGGTCACGTAGTTGAACGATCCCGCGAACGGCAACGCCCGGATGTCTCCCGCTGCGACGGGCCAGCGGCTTTGGTGATTCCGGCCGGCGCGCAACATGGAAATGGAGAGGTCGACGCCTGTGCTGTTCCATCGGTCGTGGAGAAGTTTGCGGAGCAAAACACCGGTTCCGCACGCGACATCGAGGTGGGTGAAGGACCGGGGGAGCAGCCCGGCAATGGCATCGGCAATCAGGTACCACCGGTCGTAATCCACGTGCCGCATAATTCCGTCGTAGAACCGGGCAAGGTCGATAAAGGAATCCTGGGCACTCACTGGGGCTTTCCAGCCAGGAGCCAATTGTGAAAGGCCTGAGTCTGGGGATCGATGGCGGCGCCCTTTTCGGCGAGATGGGCGAGTTTCCCCTCCGCCGCAACGCAAAGCGCCGCATCGAATCCATCGTTATCGTAGACGCTCAGCGCTTTATCCGACATGGGATGGCGGCGTAGGGGCTCGGCGAAGTCGGCGAAAAACAGGGCTTGCCCGAGAAGACCCAACCCGGCCCGCCCGGTCACGTGCCAGAATATTGCTTCGTAGACTTCGGGTGAATCGACACCGAGACGAGCTTGACTCTCCGCCGCGGCGACGTAGCCGTGCAGCAGGTTCGGCTTCGCCATCTGGATCGCGTTGATGGCGATTCCGTGATCGCGCGCCTTTTCCAGCATGGCGTCATTCTTCAGCCCTTTGCACGAGTCGTGCAGCAATCCGGCGGCGACTGCGTTCGCCCGGTCCAGGGCGAGATCTCCAGCAATGACGTAGAGCACTTGCGTGACCGAAATGGAGTGGACCACCCGGCGTTCCCCCACGCAGCCGTGCAGGTATTCGAGAAATTCCGGCGCGCGTTCCACTTGTTTCCACTCGCCATTCAAGTTCTCGACCCGGGTTCTAAGCATCGCGCCCACCGTTCGGAGGATTCACCGGGCACGAATCGATATACCCCGTCGCGTTCGATGATCTCGCGCACGGCCGGGGGCAGAGTCGAGGCCAAGGGGTCTCCGTCGACGATGCGGCGCCGGACTTCCGTCGACGAGATTTCCGTTGGTTCAAATTGGAGCACGTCGTAGTGGCCCCGCACCGCATCGGGGACTTCCCAATCGCCGGGCCGTGGCACAACCAGCAGGTGGGCCCGCTCCAGAATTCGCTCGGGATCCCGCCAGCGTGGAAGGTCGATTAGGGCATCCATCCCGAGGACAAGATACAAGCCGGCTTGTGGGAATTCATTGTGTAATGCATCGAGCGTATCTGCTGTGTAGGATGGTCCCTCGCGATCCAATTCAATACGACTGGCTTCCATTTTGGATTCACTCGCCACTGCCGTTTCCACGAGACGATACCGCTCCTCCGCCGCGGCGAAGGTGGCGTCGCGTTTGTGCGGCGGTTCCCCGGCGACCACGAACAACAGCCGATCCAGATTGGCCTGCGCGACCGCCGCGCGCCCGATTTCCAAATGCGCGGCATGAATCGGATCGAAGGTCCCGCCGAAGACGCCTATACGCAGATCCTCAGCCAAGGACTTGACCCGAGCCCCGAATCACGTACTTGAGGGACGTCAGCTCTTTCAACGCCATGGGGCCCCGGCAATGGAGTTTGTTGGTGCTGATCCCGATTTCGGCGCCCAGCCCGAACTGAAAGCCATCGGTGAAACGCGTGGATGCGTTAACGTAGACTGTCGCGCTGTCTACATCGTTCAAGAACCGCTCGGCCGCATCGTAGCTCCGGGTCACGATCGCATCGGAGTGATGAGAACCGAATTCGTTGATATGATCGATGGCCTCCTCGATTGATTTCACGACCTTGATCGCAAGGATCTTGTCAAGGTACTCCGCCGTCCAGTCCTCTTCCGTCGCGGCGGTGCAATCGATGATTGTGCGCGTGCGTTCGCACCCGCGCAGTTCGCATCCGCCATCGCGCAGGGTCCTGCCAACGACGGGCAAGAACTGTTCCGCTACCGCTTCATGAACCAGCATGGTTTCCATGGCGTTACAGACGCCGGGCCGCTGCAGTTTGGCGTTGACACAAATCGATTGGGCCATTTCGAGGTCCGCATCTTCGTGCACGTACGTGTGGCATACGCCGTCGAGATGGGCCACGACGGGGATCCGCGATTCGTCGTAGATTCGTGCAATGAGGTTCTTCCCGCCGCGGGGCACGATAACGTCAATATACTTGTCCAGCTTCAACATGGCGCCGACCGCGTTCCGGTCGGTAGTCGTAATGATCTGGACCGCATGAACGGGCACGCCCGCTGCGGTGGCACCCTCCTGGAACACCTTCGCAATCGCGACGTTCGAGTGAATCGCCTCGGAGCCGCCTCTCAGGATACAGGCGTTGCCCGACTTCAGGCAAAGCGCGGCCGCGTCGGCGGTCACGTTCGGACGGCTTTCGTAAATGATGCCCACCACGCCCAACGGTTGGCGAACCTGGGCGATGCGCAGGCCGTTGGGACGAATCGTCTGACTGACGATGTCGCCAACCGGATCGGGTAACGCCGCGACCTGTTCCAAGCCTTCCGCCATCGCGTCGATGCGTTTGTCCGCCAACTCGAGACGGTCGAGCATGGCGCTCGACAGGCCCTTTTCCCGGCCGGCGTCGAGATCCTTCTTGTTCTCCGCCTGGAGCGCTTTGCGTGCATCACGGAGCCGTTGTGCGATGCTGCGCAACGCGGCATCTTTGACAGATGAAGACAGCGAACGAAGCCGGTTGGACGCCTCGCGGGCTTGCCGGCCGATCGCTTCGATTTCCTGGTTCAAGGCGGTGCCCTTGGCTTCAATGGTCGCCACGGTATCTTCTCCCAATTGGCTGAGGCCGTCCGCTACAGAATTACCAGATTATCGCGGTGTATGACCTCGTCAAAATCTTTTCGTCCTAGAATGGACTGAATATTTGCGCTTTTGCAACCCTTGATGCGGTTGATCTCATCGCTCGAGTAATTGACCAGTCCCCGGGCGATGTCTTGACCTTTGGCATCGAGAATTCGCACGGCGGCCCCCATGTCGAAAGCGCCGTCGACGCTGGTAATCCCCGCCGCGAGCAGGCTTCGACCCTGGTCGAGCAAGGCCCGGCGCGCGCCGTCGTCGATCCGAATCGCACCTTTGGTCGCACGGCCGAAGGCGATCCAGCGCTTTCGGTGGGACATGGCCTCGACCGCTTTGCCGAACGTCGTGCAAAGGGCTTTTCCATCGAGCACGTCGCGCACGATGCCCGGCCGGTGTCCGTTCGCGATCGCCATGACGTACCCCGAAGCGCACGCAATTTTTGCGGCGTCCAGCTTGGTCTTCATTCCACCAACGGACGTGGCGACTTCCGTATCGCCCGCGAGCGATTCGATTGTATCCGTCACCGTTTCCACATGGGGAATGAGTTCGGCATTCGAATGGAGGTTGGGATTCTTGTCGAACAAACCATCAACGTCGCTGAGAATAATCAGCATGTCGGCGTCCACTTTGCCGGCGACTCGCGCAGACAGGCTGTCGTTGTCGCCGAAGCGCAACTCGTCCGTCGCCACCGAGTCGTTCTCATTCACAATCGGAATGACCGATTTCAGGTCGAAAAGCGTGTGAATCGTATTGCGAATGTTGATGTAGCGTTGCCGATCGTCCAGATCCGCCGCGGACAACAGGACCTGCGCGGCGTGGTATCCGTTTCCATACGTTTCAAACATGACCTCGTAGTAATGCATGAGGCGGGACTGCCCGACGGCGGCCGTTGCTTGTTTGAGGGGAAGCAGCTTGGGCCGTTCGGTCATCCCGAGCAGGTTCATGCCGCAGCCGATGGCGCCCGAGGAAACCATCAGCACGTTCAGGTCGCGTTCCCGTTTGAGAACGGACAATTCCTGCACGATTTGTTCCAGGATACGTCCGTCAAATCCGGTGGGCCCGGCCAGCAACGACGTGCCGACCTTTACGACGAGTGTTTTCACCCGATCGGGCAGGTTATTCGGCGTGGTACTCAAGTTCGATATCCCCAATCACGATGGTTTCGCCTTCCTTGGCGCCCAATCGTTTTAATGCTTTAAGCAAACCCATGCGCTGAAATCGTTTCTGCAAATGGCGCACGGCCTCGTCGTTGTTGAAATCCGTCATGAGCACCGCGCGCGTCACTGCTTTCCCTTCGATTTCAAATCCGTTATGGATACGCGCAATCTGAAACGGTGCTTCGAAGACAAACTCGACTTCCTGCTGGGGCGTTTCCTCGATGTCCTCTTCGGCCTTCAGCCGGTCAACGATGGCCCACAGATGTTCGAGGAGTTCGGGAATTCCTTCGCCGGTGGCCCCGGAGATCAGCCAAGGTCGATCGAAGTCATGCGACACGGTATCAAATCGGGCGCGGTTCTCCGAAACGTCCGCCTTATTCAGCGCGAAAATTTTGGTCCGTCGCGCGAATAGGTCGCTGTGCTGCGCCAACTCCTTTTCCAGGACGTCCCGCGTCGCTACTGGGTCCGCGTCCCCCAAGTCGATGAGAAACAGCAGTACGCGCGTGCGTTCGATGTGGCGGAGAAAATCGTGTCCAAGCCCTTTCCCATCCGCCGCGCCTTCGATGATGCCCGGAATATCCGCGATGGTAAGCGATCGGTGATCGCTCAAAGGCGCAACGCCAAGGTTGGGGGACAGCGTCGTGAACGGGTAATCGGCGATCTTGGGACGGGCGGCGCTCACGGAGGCCAGGAAGGTCGATTTGCCTGCATTGGGGAGCCCCACCAGGCCGACCTCGGCGATAACCTTCAGTTCCAGCACGAACCGGCGATCTTCGCCGGGCTCGCCCTTCTCGGCAAACTTGGGCGCGCGATCGGTTGACGTGGCGAATCGAGCGTTTCCCCGTCCGCCGTGACCCCCGCGTGCCGCGAGGAATTGTGCCTGGTCGTCCGTCAGGTCGGCGACAACCCTTTCCGTTTCCTCGTCTTTAATGACAGTGCCGGGAGGCACGTGAATGAAGACATCCTCGCCGGTTTTTCCGTGGCAATCGCTGCCTTGACCGTGGACGCCGTGATTGCCTTTCCAGTGGGCGTGAAACCGAAGGTCCAGGAGGGAAGAATAGCGGGAATCCGCGATGAAGTATATCGAGCCGCCGTCGCCGCCGTCACCGCCATTGGGGCCGCCCCGGGGCACGTACTTCTCGCGCCGGAAGCTGCAGCACCCATTGCCGCCCGCACCACCCGTAACCCGAATTCGTGCGCGATCGACAAACATGATAGGCAGCCATCGGCCGCAGCACTATTCGGCTGCGGCCGCCTCGACTACGTCAACACATTTGCGGTCTTTGCGCGTCTGACGAAACGCGACTACGCCGTCCTTCAGGGCGAACAAGGTGTCGTCCTTGCCGATCCCTACGTTTTGGCCGGGGTGAAATTTGGTGCCCCGTTGACGAACGAGGATATTGCCCGCACGGACCGCTTGGCCTCCGAATTTCTTGATGCCGAGGCGTTGTGCTTGGCTGTCGCGCCCGTTGCGCGAGCTGCCGCCAGCTTTCTTATGAGCCATGATCTATTCTCCCTTAGGCCTGGATGTCGCGAACTTTGAGCTGCGTGTAAGATTGCCGGTGGCCTTGTGTCCGGATATAGTTCTTGCGGCGTTTTTTCTTGAACACGCGAATTTTCTTCGCGCGATCCTGCTCGGTCACCTCGCAGATGACTTTGGCCTTCTTCAGTTTCTTGGGATCCACCACCAGCGAATCCTCATTGGCCAGCAGACACACGTTCGACAGTTCGATCGTGTCGCCCACGGGCGCTTCGATTTTCTCGACGCGAACAACGTCGCCCTTGGCGACCTTGATCTGTTTGCCGCCCGTCGCTACCACTGCGTACATGTTGGGTTCTCCATCTTTACGTGCGCCCGATACGCACCCGGCCAATCACATTCTACAAAAAACGTCTCGTTCTGCGTTCAATGACGCGTCAAAAACTGCGCTGCGGCCGCGCGAAGCTCGGCTACGGCCGACAAAGAGGCCAGATAGCTGGACTTCGCGTTCCGCGGTGACGGCAAATTTTCCGTCATCGTCTTCATCTGCCCGAAGGCGCCTTCCGCGGTCACCTCGTGCGAGTTAACGGTGGCGTGGGGGTCCGCGATAACGCGAACCCGTGTCTCATCCGGGCCGATCCCTGCCAGACTCAACACCGCCGCGACATTTGCACTATGCGGAAACGCCCGGCACGCCTCTCGGGCGGTGCCTTCAAAAACCAGTCTTGGTTTCGTCAAACTCTCCACATCAATGTCGTGTTCGACGAGATACGGCGCGCCCGATAAGCCTCTTGGGGGCTTGCGCGTGGTCAGCGTCACGTGATGCAGTCCCGCTTCCATCGCGGCGCGGATCCCGTCGAGGCCGCACACAGCGCCCGACGGCAATCGGATCTGAACGTTGTTCTTCCGGGCCGACTCGAACAGTTCCGGGTGCTCCATCAGTCCCCCGACGCTCAAGATCAGACAGTCGCTTCGATGGCGAATGGCCGCATCCACGACATCCTTGACGACCGAGGGTTGCGCGCATTCGAGCAACAAATCGACTTTGGCTGCGGCCGCGTCGAGGTCGCATATTTCAGCATTCAAATTGAATGAATTCAAGAGAAGCGTCGCGCGTGCTTCGTCGATATCCGTCAGTGCCACGATTTGCGCGGGAATCTGGCCCCGTTGGAGGGCGATGCACAAGTCCGCTCCGATGTTGCCACAGCCGACGAGGCCCACTTTCATCTTGGACATAGATATCCCGTCGCAAAGGCACCGGGCGAAAACGTGTCGCTCGAACGGGGCCTCTCGTTGAATTCATTGCGCCAGACACATACGGCGCACAAGTCGAATGGCGGAGGGTACCACACGATGGAGCCGCAAGTCAAACTCGTGCGGAGGCTTAAGCGCTACGGCGCTGGCGTCGTCGTCGAAACGCGCTAACGGGCTTGTATTTCCAACAAATCCAGCACGTCTGCCGCAGTGTACGACGTGGCGCCGTTGTGCAGATAGCGCCCGAGTGTCTCCAAACTGTCTCCTGCAGTAACGAGGGGGAGTTCGGTTGCCCCCGTTTTCTGAACCTGACCGTAGCCAACCGCGGCGGAAAGCCCGTTGCACAAGCACTTACGGCCCTCGGTATCCGCCACATCGCCACCCTTTTTTGCGTATTCGTCCACCGGCTCGGCCGGACAGCGGTATCCAAGGGTGCCATCCGGCTTCTTATATACTTGCCGGAGATAGCCCAAATCGCAGAGGCGCTCCCTTTCTTCGTAGGCGCGGGCATCGGCGAGACTTTCCGGTACGTTTGCTACCTTGAAGGGGAACCCCGTCGGTGACGCTTTTGGATCGGTGAACACCGCAATGCTGCCGTCGGCAATACGGCTCAAAACCGCCTTCTTAATCTCGGGCGTGAATCCCGACTCCTCGCAGAAGGCGAAGGCCGTGCCCACCTGAATCCCCTGGGCTCCGGCGTCCAACGCTTCCTGCAACCGCTCGGGCATGCCGTAGGAGCCGGCCAGCCAGAACGGCAACCCCAGGCTTCTGATTTTCTCGAGGTCCACCACGTCCTTGGGTCCGTAGACCGGCTCGCCGGCCGGGCTGAGCGCGTCTTTGGCTCGCGGCGGCGCGTTATGTCCGCCGGCGGTGGGACCTTCCACGATGAACCCATCCACGCGCCCCGTGCTCTTCTTGATGAGCGCGATCGCCAAGACCGCGGACGAAATAATTCCCAGGAAACGGGGACGTTTCAGCGGCGGAAGGTCGTTGGGGATCAGTTGCTTGGGTTCGAACTCGGTAATGTATTCCTCTCCGTGATCCGCGCCGGTTACCGGGACCCGGAGACGGGCGGTTTCGTGTTGGGCGAACTTGTCGAGCACGCCGGGGATTTCCAGTGGAATGCCCGCCCCCATGAGTACGTAATCGACGCCGGCCAGCATGGCCCCGTACAACGTGGAGAGATTTGGCAGTAAGATCTTTTCGAGGAGGTTGAGGCCTACAACGCCGTCGTGCCCTTCTTTGGCCAGATAAACCTCGGTAAAGGCGGACGTTACGGTGAGTTCAAGCAGGTCCATGGCAGGGCGCAGCGTATACATCGGGTGGCGTTTGAAGGGAGCACCCGAGGGGATACCTCCCGACACGTACCAGCGGGACAATATCCGTTCTGCAATTTCCGGGGACGGGAATTGTTCGAGCGCCCGGCGAATGTGGCCGCCGGTGTCACCCGATTGCAGGCGGCGCGAAACGACGGTCGCTAACGCAGTGCCCGAGACTACACCAAGCTCTCCCCGCATCGAGACGGCCCTGGCCAGCGGCCAATGGGACACAGCGGCCCCCATACCTCCCTGAATGACGGTCGGGAATCGTTCCAAGAGTATTATCCTTTCCCCTGGGTCGGGCATCTGTGTTGCGCAATGCGGGTGCGCCAGGCGGGTGTGCGATGGCGCATGCGCCTCCCCCGAGGACATGCGTGGCATTCTCGCATCAGATGGTGATTCTCAAATATCTGCCCTATTATCCGCTACTGGGCATCGGGAATCAATGTTTCAAAGCCAAACCCGGCGGCATACGGCTGGGTCAACGGCGGGGTGCTCTCTGGGGCGGCGGCGAGATTTGGCGGAGTTCCTCGATCGTGATGCTACCGTCACGATCGACGTCGGCTTCCATCATGCGATGCCGCAATTGCTCAGGAATCTCGGTTAGTTCGTTCGGCGTGAGTCCTTGGTTCCCATCCTCGTCAAAACGCCGCATGAGTTCCACCGGCTCTTCGATTTTGACCGGGAAGCGCCGGCCGTCGCCGGAATCGTCCGAATCGAACGCGCCAAGGAGCTTATCGCGTGCGTGCTCCCATTCTTCGCGAGTCATCGTGCCGTCATTGTTCGTATCGGCCAGGATCGCGGCGCGCCGCCGCCTTATCGGGAATTCCGTCACGGAAAGAACGCCATCGTGGTTCTTGTCGCCGATGGCGAGAAGTTCGTCGAACAGGGGCGACTCCGGATTGGATTGTGCCCGGTTCGCGGTGGCGCCGGGAGATTTTCGCAGGTAGCCGATCGTGATTCCCACGATCGCCAGGAGGCAGACCACGGCCGCTGCGCTCCACCGGAGCAGGCGACGTGAGGGCCGGGCGGTAAGCGGGTCGGCTTCCACAGCGTCCGGCGACGCAACCGCGCGACCGTCCATAGGGGTTGTCTTCGCAAGAGCAGCGTCGTCGCGGCCGGACAGCAACCGCTCGATCGCCGCGATGGTTTCCTGCGCCGATGAGCACCGGTTCGCCGGATCTTTGGCCAGCAAACTCGATACGAAATCTTGGAGCCCCGGCGCCACGTCGGCGACATACCAGGGCAATCGCATTAAAAGTCATACCTGCATGAGGAGTTCCTCGAGGTAGTCGTTGTTCCATGCGGCTTGCTTTCGTTTTCCCTTTACGCCGCGTTTACTGGACTTGTTTCTCTTGACGGTGTTGAGGGCAATCTTGCGGATGGTGTTCATGTTTTCGGCGGCGTGTCCGATTCGTATTCGGGACTGGTCTTCGTTGAAGGCCACGTCGAGCACCCAATGCAGGCTGTTCTCGATGCCCCAGTGGCTTCGGATGCTTTGTGCAATGGTGGCCACATCCTCATCCTTGGCGCTGGTGATGAAGTAGCGGTCTTCGACGGACGTGTCTGCCTTAAGGGTCCGTGTGGCGCGGCACATCACCATGCCACGCAATCCAGGCCATTTGTCGGCCGTGCCCAGACCCGCGATGTCCTGGGTATACCAGTACTGGCGCTGCTCGATGCGCCCGTGCCCCTTGTCCAGCGTCTCGTGGTAGTGGTGCTCCATGTGGGCGAAGCCGTCGGCCATGGCGTGCTTGAATTCCATTTCGACGTCCTCGGCCAGGGTCTCCTGGTTGCCTTTTACGGCCAGCAAGTAGTCGGCGTGGGCGTCGATGATGGTCTTGGCGATCCCGCGCTGACATCCCATCGCGTCGATGGTGACCAGACAGCCCTTCAGGTCCAACTGGCGTACGAGTTCGGGAATGGCGGTGATCTCGTTGGACTTCTCGTCCACCGTAACCTGCCCCAAGGCCAAGGAAGATTCGCGTGCCCACGCGCTCACTACATGGATGGCCTTCTTTCCCCTGCCCTGGTCATGGGAACGCCGGGCCGTCTTGCCGTCGATGGCTACTAGGCCCCGGACCCGCCCCTGAATGGCTTTCACCCACTCCCGGAAGGCTTCCTCGAATTGGTCGGGGTCCAGCAAGCTGAAGACCCGGCCAAAGGTGTCGTGAGAGGGGATACCATTGGGGAGCTTGAGGAAGGTGCGCAGCCAATCCTGCTTGGCGTGGCCGAAGTCGGCGATCTCCGTCCAGCTATCGGCGCCGGCGATGGCGGCACAGACGGCGATGGCCATGATGTCGAGCAAGCTATGCTGCTTCTTGCGGTCCAAGCGGGGGTCCTCGACGCGCCCGAAACACGAAATGAATACGCTGCCATTTTCCGTCATTGGGTTCAATCTCCCTCGTGGTTTGGTTTCCGGGGAGAGGATATGTTTTCAGATAGTTATATATCAAACTACTATTACTTCGCAGATCGATCCCTCCTGGGAATTCAAGCGGAATACACGGGGTCACGGACGCGGAGGTGTAGCTAGCGGCGCAGAACTTTTAATGCGATTGCCCTAGGCGACATACCGGGTGAGCGGTTCCGGCGCGTCTTTGGTAATTTTGAAAATCAGGCTGGCGGGGGTGTCGCCCTGGAAGGGCGTGCGCCCCGTGAGTAGTTCGTAAACGGTGACCCCCAACGAAAACAGGTCGCTGCGGGGGCCAACCTCGCCGACACCGCATTGTTCGGGAGACATGTATTGGGGCGTACCGATGAATGTTCCGTCTGCGGTGAGTTGAGTCGCCGCCTGAGTGACCTTCGCAACGCCGAAATCCGTGACGCGCACGCGCCCTTGGTGGTCGACCAGGATGTTGGCCGGCTTAATATCGCGGTGAACGATGCCGTGCCCGTGGGCGCAATCCAACGCCGCGGCTACTTGCTGGACGATGCGCAGCGCCTCGTCCCACCGCATGGCGCCGCCCTGCCGCAGAAGGTCGTCCAGGGGTGTGCCGTCCACATATTCCATGGCGATATAGGGTAGCGTGTTGTCCAGCCGTACGCCGTAGATTTGGACGATATTCGGATGGCTGAGTTTGGCCGCCGCCTTGGCTTCACGCTCAAAGCGCTCGAGAATCCCGGGCTGCCCCGCCAGCATTTGCAGCAAGACCTTAATCGCAGCGGGACGGTCGAGCGTCACATCCTGGGCGAGGTACACGGCGCCCATGCCGCCTTTACCGAGGCAGCGGCGAATGGCGTAGTGGTCAACCTGTTGTCCTGAGAGGTCGTTCGGGTCGCGTTCTGCCATGCTTATCCTCGTGTTGTCGCGCCATGGTAGCAAGTGCCGCGTGGGCCCACAACCGTTTTACGCGGTGGGTCGACGTAGCGTGGTTCCGTGGGTATACTCTTGCGCATGAAAGAGCACAACCCACGGTTCGAGTCATTGGTGGACGAAGCCCGCGGCCGCATTCGCGAATGTACGGTCGAGGACGTATGGAAACGCGTCGGCGAGGGCGAGAAGTTTAACCTCATCGACGTGAGGGAGGAATCGGAGTTTCACGAAGGTCATCTCCCGCACGCGCGGCTTTTGGGCAAGGGCATTATCGAGCGGGACATCGAAACCGAATTTCCCGATCTCGAAGCGGAATTGGTCCTCTACTGCGGTGGCGGGTACCGTTCCGTCCTGGCCGCGGACAACCTGCGCCGCATGGGATACGCAAATGTGATATCCATGGACGGCGGGATTCGCGGTTGGAAAGACGCGGGCTATCCGATCGAGGCTTGATTGGCGCTTATGCGTACAGGGCCGCCATGGCATCTTCGATGAACTCGGGTGCGATCGGTTCGATGTCGACCACGCTGAAGAAGAGCCCGGCATCGTCCTTGAAGTGCTTTAGATTGACCAGACAGTCGCGGATTTCGTCCGGGGTGGCGTCCTCGCACCGGTATCGAAGCCCCACGCGTTTAACGAGGTCGGCGATCCAGTCATGGTTGTTCTGCTGCAGGCGTGACATCAGGAAGATGCCCAAGCCGACGAGATCGCCGTGTATGAAATGACGTTGCGTTGCGCGTTCGATGGCGTAGGCGACGATGTGCTCCGAGCCTTCCTCGGGCCGGCTGGTCCCGATGCGCGCGCAGAATTCGACTTCCCGGCGGAACAGGTCCACCACCGTGTCGATGCCCTTGGGGCTCACCGCATGAATTTCCGTGGCGCTTCGATCCAGTTCTTCGAGACAATCCCGTGCGAGTTGGGCGACCTCCTCGTCGTAGGCTTCGCCATGCTGGTCGCGGGCCAACGCCCAATCGTGGAGGGCCGTGTGAATGCTGGCGATGTCGCAAGCGCCCGCCCGGTTCAATACGGGAGGCGCCGCCTGGATCAGGTCGTAGTCGATGAGGAGTTCTTCGGGAAAGATGTCGCCGACGTACTGCACCGTATTGTCGACGCGCACGGCGACCGTGTTAGTAAGCGCCGCATCGACCGAGATGATGGAGGGCACGAGCACCATTCGGCACCCGCGTTTCCAGGCCAGGTACTTCGCGGTATCCATACATGAACCGCCGCCGACTCCCACCACGACATCGAACTCCGGCAGTTCACGCTCAGTCCGTTCGACGACGGGGAGGTCCATGCCCCCGACAAGATGCACGCGATCCGGTTTCCAACGAGTCTTTTCCTGCAGGACTTTCCACGGTAATTCCATGGTTACCGCTACGACCCGTCCCGGAATATCGGCGAGCTTTTGCGCCGTTCCGCGACCGGATTCAATCAATGGCGCTTTGTACAGCATCGGTGTCATTCCTGATGTTTGAGGGTGCCACATGACAGTTCGTGGAAGCGTAGCACAGTGAAGGCCGGTCGTAAAGGTTTACCAACACCCGGTTTGACTTGTGTGTGGTTTCGTGGTAAAGTTTCGGCAGATTGACACCTCAGAGGTGTATTCTGTCCGTTTGTGAATACACGGTGCTTGACGGTGCAGCGGCACGGCGGTGTTTTCGGCGTCTAACATGTTACATTTTAACCTGTTACGGAATTCAATTGGCTAAATACTCTCGCGAAATCGTCACGCAGGTTCTTGCCGCGACGGACATCGTTGAAATCGTCGGGGCATCCTTAGAATTAAAGCCTTCCGGAACAAATCGCTACGTAGGCCTTTGTCCCTTTCATGTAGAGAAGACTCCCTCGTTTCATGTAAGCCGTGACCGGCAGCAGTTTTACTGCTTTGGATGTGAGAAAGGGGGCGATGCCATCGCCTTCGTGCGCGAGTTCGAGGGGCTGAGTTTCATTGAAGCCCTGCGAAAACTGGCGGATCGCGCCCATATCCAGCTTCCGGCCATGACGGAACGGGAGGGCAAAGAAGAGTTTCTTCGCGCCCGGCTCATCGAGCTGGGCGCGTTTGCGTCCCGATATTTCATTGAAAATTTGAAGAATCCGCTCAAAGGCGGCAAAGCCCGGCAGTATCTGAAAACGCGGAATCTGAAGGACGAGACGACCCGGAAGTTCGGCATCGGCTTCGCTCCGGATGCGTGGTCCGAATTCCGGGATGCGGCGCGTACCAAAGGGTTCACGGAACGGGAACTGGACGCGTCCGGGCTGGTCAAACGCGGCGAGCGCGGGTCGTACTACGACACATTTCGCGACCGGCTGATGGTGCCGATTCGCGATGTATCGGGCAATGTTTGCGCCTTTGGCGGACGGGACTTGTCCGGCGACTCTCAGGCCAAGTACATCAATTCGCCGGAAACGGTGTTGTACAAGAAGAGCCGCGTGCTGTACGGGCTTCACGAGGCGCGCGACGCATTGCGTAAGGAAAAATTCGCACTCCTTGTCGAGGGTTACTTCGACCTGATGCGTTGCGTCGATTCGGGCATTGCAAACGTGGTCGCGACTTGCGGCACGGCTTTGACCCCGGAACAAGCGGCCCTGATTCGACGGTATGTGCCGGAAGTGGTCGTTGTGTTCGACGGCGACGCGGCCGGAGTCCGGGCGGCCCTGCGCGGGATCGCCATTTTGACGGCGGCCGGATTGACGGTGCGGGCCTTGGCCTTACCGGGAGGACAGGACCCGGATGATTTTATCCAGGAACATGGAGTCGAAGAATTCCATAAACTTGTGGATGATTCTCTCGACTTCGTGACGTTTTATATAAGGATGAACCACGAGCGGCTCGGCACGATTGAAGGGCGGTCGGACGTGGCCAAGGAGGTGTTCACCATCGTGCAGAGCGTGGACGACGTGCTGCGCGTGGAGGAGTACCTGAAGCGAGTCGCGAGCGAATTGGACGTGGACGTCTCGGAACGTGCGCCGCGAATTCGAAAACATGCTTCGGAATCGCAGGCAGGGCTCGGGCCGTCCGGAGCAGACCGACGAGGCGCCGAAAGGCCGCGTCAAGCAGGACGACTGCGATTTTATCGCCGTCGTCCTGAATGCGGAGCCCCTGCGCGAGCGGGTCCGGGCGGAGCTGAAGGGCATTGCCCTGAAACCGAGCGCCCTGACCCAGGTATTAAAGGGCGTATTGGACGGCGATGTCGTCCAGTTTGACGATGAAAACGCCGCGGCACTGTACGCCGCCGCCGTGAACCGGCACGAGAGCTGGTCGGACCGGGCGGAAGCGCTGGTGGACAAACGGATTGTCAGTCTCAAGCGGCAGGCGTTGCTCGAACAAGAGCAGGACCTGGAGCGGGCGATCCGCGAGGCCAAACAGGCCAAAGACGTAGCACGCGAAACGGAGCTGTCGATGCGGCGGATAGGCATACGAAAAGCAATAGATGGGCTTGGGGCCGCCTAGGCGGCACGGTCCGAGGTGAATCCGATATTCGAAGCACGAAATCCGAAACAAATCCGAATGGCACAAACTCAAATGAGCGAAACCGCTCGTTCTTCGGACGGCGTTCGCGAGCCATGGCCTCGGTCGGGAATGTCGTTTGGATAATTTGAAATTTGGTCATTCGTGCTTGTTTCGAATTTGGGAATTCGGATTTCGAATTTGGTTAGAGCGTTTAAGTCACCGCGTGTGGCAAAAAAAATTTGATGACAGAATTGGCGGTACCCAAGAATCATGACTGAATCGCGTGAGGGTGGAGCAGAGAACACTATGCCGAAAACGACAACAATGCGTGAAGAGGTGAAGCAAAAGGCGTTGGAGCTTGCCAAGCAGAAAGGGAAGCTCACCTACGACGACCTTAACGAAATTCTGCCGGCCGACGGGTCGTCGGGCGACATCTCGAAGGACATCGACGAGATGATGGTCATGCTCAGCGGCATGGACATCGACGTCGTCGACGACCTGCGTGTGGACGCCGAAACGCGTCAGATCGAGAAACAGAAAGAGAAACAGGCCAAGCGCCAGGAAGCCCGGCGCGACGCGGCGCAAACGCGTCTGGAACGGGCCGACGATCCGGTGCGAATGTATCTGCGCGAGATGGGCCGGGTGCCCCTCCTGACCAAGGATCAGGAAGTGGCTATCGCCAAGCGCATCGAGGCCGCCGAGAACGATCTCACCGAACTGCTGCTGAGCACTCCGTACACGCTGAAAGAGATCGGCATGCTCGCCGCGCGCATTCTGGCGGGGCGCCTGAGTTTCGGCCAGATCAGCGAGATCGAAGAGCCGAAACTGCAAGACAAATTCCTGAAACGGTTGCCTGCGCTCATGAATGAAATGTCCGAGTACGACGCCTTAATCGAGGTGCAGGAAAAGCGCGCGCGCCGTTCGGGCCTGTCCGCGAAAAGCCGCCGGAACATTGCCGATCGCGTCGGTGAGTACCGCGCCTTGCAGGCGGACCTCGTTCGTGAATTTCACCTCAAGAACAAAGAGATCATGAAAATCGCCCGGAAGATCAAGAGCCTCAAGCGCCGCATCGCCACGTCGCGCGATGAAATCGATCGCGTCGAGCGGGAAGTCGGGTTCGACGCCCACGAGATCCACAAGATGGCCGTGCAGCTTCGCCGGTCCCAGTCCGCCGCGCAAAAACTCGGCGTGGACCGGGACGCGATCCTCGACGCGGAGCGGCGTCTCGGCATGGCCCAGCGCAAGGTCGATCAGATCGAGTCGGATGCCAAGCTGAACACGGACGAGATCACGCGTCCTCATCGACACGATCAAGGAGAAGGAGGAGAGCATCTACAGCGCCAAGATGGAGCTGGTGGAAGCGAACCTGCGCCTCGTGGTCAGCATCGGCAAGAAGTATACGAACCGCGGCATGTCCTTCCTCGATCTGATTCAGGAAGGCAACATCGGCCTTATGAAGGCGGTGGACAAGTTCGAATATCAGCGCGGCTACAAGTTCAGCACCTACGCCACGTGGTGGATTCGCCAGGCCATCACCCGGTCCATCGCGGACCAGGCCCGCACCATCCGCATCCCGGTGCATATGATCGAATCCATCAACAAGCTCGTGCGCACCAGCCGACGCCTGGTGCAGGAGTATGGCCGCGAGCCCAGCGCCGAAGAGATCGCCGAAGAGATGGCAGATGTCCGCGGACAAGGTCCGCAGCATCCTGAAAATCGCCCAGGAGGCCATCAGCCTCGAAACGCCCGTCGGCGACGATGGCGACAGCAACTTCGGCGACTTCATCGAGGACAAGAGCGCCGAGTCGCCCGCGAACGCCACCGCGTTCAGCGTGTTCCAGGAACGGCTCGACGACGTGCTGTCTTCGCTGACGGAACGCGAAGAGAAGGTCTTGCGCCTGCGCTTCGGCCTCGGCGACGGCTACCCCCGGACGCTCGAAGAAGTCGGCAGCGTGTTCAACGTCACCCGCGAGCGCGTCCGCCAGATAGAAGCCAAAGCCCTGCGCAAGATGCGCCACCCCACCCGGGCGCGCGAACTAAAACCGTTCCTGGATTGGACGCTCGGGACGTAACGGCGTCTCCGTTCCGCGAAGGAATTCGGGGTGTTGTTTCGAAGCCAAGGCAACATCCCCCTTAGATCCCCCTTCAAAGGGGGAGTAGGTCGCAACGCTTTGCGTTCCGAACGTGATCGGCGAAAACCAGAGTCCCGGGGATCTCGTGCGGGGTACAAAGAAGAGACGTCGGTTGACACGATTCACGTTTTGAACGGGGAGGGAATCGCAACGCATCGCGTTGCGATTTGGGGAACGAAAGTCCTAGTTTCGGAGAACGCGAACGGCGCGCCGTCACGAAGACGCAGGTGTGCGCAATTCCCCCTTTGAAGGGGGATCTAGGGGGATGTTCCGGGAATGTTGCCGCCATCGCTACGGCGGTCGAACGTCTTCCCGTTTCGGGATTGGGCCCTTAGAACATTTGAATTTTTTCGGATTTCGTGCTTCGGATTTCGAATTTGGGGCGCGGCACCAACGCGATCAACGTCGCACAACCGAGCCGCTCCAACCGAATCCCAACCCCCCGAAATCCCCCAACCCCCCGCGCCCCCTCTTTTGGGCCCGTAGCTCAGTTGGTTAGAGCAGGTGACTCATAATCACTTGGTCGTAGGTTCGAGTCCTACCGGGCCCACTTTTTGAAAGCCGCTGGCAGAGTGAATGTAGCGCAGGCGTCCCCGCCTGCATCCTTTGCCGCGCCTTGAGCACCCTAAGGAATGCAGGCGAGGACGCCTGCGCTACATGTGACCGATCAGATTTTCTTGTTTACCAGTCTGTGCTTCTCACCAGCGGCGAAAACCTGCCCCAGGAAATCCACCGGTACGAGCCCCTTCTCGAAAAGGTCGCCGCCGACCCCGACGACCCCGTCCGCCGCAACCTCGCCCACGACAATTTCGTCCACCTCATGACCGGCCTCGCCAAACAGCGCCAGGCAATAGTGACCGCCCAAGGCTGATCCCCGCCGCAGGCTCCGCCCTCACCGGCCTCACCCTCAACCCCGGCTATGAGTTTGGCGAACAGACTCACACGGGGGACAGGACGGAGTCGTTTTATCTGGAGCACCGACCGTAAGGGGGGGCCGCTAGGTAGCAGAAACCGCTTCCACAGCGTAGCCCGCGTTCGGCAACAACATTCAAAATCACTTGGTCGCAGGTTGGAGTCCTACCGCGCCCACTCTTAAGTATCTAAGCACTAAGAAGTTAAAATCTTAGCTTCTTGGTGCTTCATGTTTTTGGATGACTACCTCTTGACTACTAAAAAATAGGCCCAGATTGTGTCAAATGCAGGATGTAACATAATTTGACACTTCCTATATGTTGTGGTACCATTATTGTGATACAAGATGCTGTGAGTTGCAACCAAACGAAAAGGGTAAGCCAATGAACTTCAAGGAAATACCGAGCTGGGGCTATGCTGACACGTGGATGCGCGTAATCGATTCCAAGGGACAAGATCTACGCTGTGGGGCATCAAAATGATTCCGGTTTCCGAAGGCTAAGAAATGAATCCGGTGGCGAACACCTGGTTTTTGAATCCTTAGATCCAATCGATCATGATGAGTTTCAACTAAAATAACGCCCCTCATACGATGCAGACGAAGGTTGGTCTGTGGGTAGATCTCAAGTGCCACCACATCGTTCAGTGAAATATATGCCAGGACATCGTTCAGAAAAGAAGAGAAAAGAAGGGACAGACCACGAATTTGCGAGCAATTAGTGGATACGGAACCGCGTTTGACCGGCCCGGAAAACTGACCGATGCCGGTACCGTATCGGCAGGATTCGGCCTCCTCGCGGTGATCAATAAGTATTCACCGATTCAATCGATGCTTGGAGTAGACGATGCAATGTTCCGCCCCTACAGGGCTGTGCAGTCGGGGTCCCGTAACCTGGGCCACGCCGCGGGCGTGGTCTGCCCCAGGCTGGTATGTTTGGCGCCTTCAGCGCCGGAACGCATTGGAGACAGGGGAATAACGTGCGGAAGTGAAGCACGCCGTCGCAGCACCTCCTGGAACCGCCATCGCACCAGCGTGGCGGTTTCGGAGCGCGCGCTATTCGGGCCGACGACTGTGTAGACCACGCGAACACAACGAGATAGCACGCTGTAGGCGTGCCGCAACCCTAGCCAGGGGCAAACCACGCCCGCGGCTGACGGTTCCCGTCACTTCAAACTCCTGTTCACCACTGCAACACCCGGACCTGTAAGAGTACGGAGAACTCCGCTCATGCTACACCAAATCATCATTCATCATTCCGCATTCATCATTGCTCCTACCCCCCGTCTCGTCTCCAGTAATCCGCAATCGGCAATCGGCAATCCGCAATTAGGAACACCCCCCCTTGAATCGTCAAAAGAGAAGCGGGTGCACCCCTAACGCCACCCGCGCCAAATCGCAATCGACCCTGGGACCGCCACGCACCAGCGTGGCGCTTCGGGGCGCGCGCGTCTCGTCGGTCGCTGACTGCGCTGGACCAGCCGCATGCATCCCCCCGAGTCCTCGCCACGCCGGTGCGTGGCGGCCCCAAGGCGGGCAAACACCAGTCATCACGTGTCATTTCGGCTGGATAGCATTACCGGTTCGTATTGACGCCCAACTTACTTTCCCACTCACGGAGCGCGTTCAACACGCGTCTCAGCAGTGAATGCTCCCGGTGTTCGGGGTAACGGACGAGGCGTTCGAGTTCATCGGCGGCATCGCGGACGACGACTTGTTTGTGTGCGGCGGTCTTGGCGGTGTCGTAGTCGCGACGGGCGGTCTCGTAGCGGGTAGTGATGATGGTCTCGATGTTGGCGTCAAACTGGTCGATGAACTTGTGGACGATCCGGCGGGTGTCGCGGTGGGATTCGCTGTCGAGCACGCCCGCGTCTTGGAGCAACCTGACCTGTCGCCGGAACGTGTCGTAGTCATCGAGCACGTTGGTCACGGGACGCGGCTGGCCGGACCCCAAGCGCTTCATGAGTTCCGTAATCTTCGCGATGGTTGCGTTGATGGTTTGCCGGTCCACCGGTGCGTTCCTCCCGCGCGTCAGCGTAGCAGAAACGAAGATCGCACGGGGAGCGCCAGGCTCCAGCCTGGCGTATCGTCGCGGAAGTGGACGCGAGGAACGGCAAGATGAATCGGTTCCGGGGCGAATTCGTGCGAGGCAGCGTTTCCGAAGGCGATCCCCGTGGCCGTCACATCGGCCCTCGTAGGGACAACGCGAGACCGTAGGGTTGGAACCAAGCGCACCCAGTGGGGGTGCACGGAACGGAAGAACGTGCCTTGACCCGTCTATGGCTGCTCGCACGTGGACGAACTTCAGTGCCACCCCGGCCCTTCTGGGTACGTACCAGGCTTTACTGCTTCTTCGGTTTGTCCTTTTTCGGACTTGTGCTGACTACGGTGCAGTTTCCGAAGATGTCTTCGTTGCAGAACGTGTTCCCCGGACCACACCCTTCACCGGTGCATGATTTGTCATTGGAGTCGTCGCCACCACCGCCTATTAAGGCAAAATGGCCTTTCACACTTTGTCGAGCAAGTATGCCCTTTTCCCGAGCATCTTTCACAGCCCTCAACAGGCGCTTGTTTCGCGGATTCTTGTCGTCAACCTTGGTCGTAAACAGGTCTTTGAGGGTATCTCCCTTCATACTACTCTTGTGGTCCTCCATATCCTTGCGCGACACGACCTGGCCACTCTGTTGGATCTGTACCCAGGGAAGGCAGAGATGGTCCGGGAGTTCGTCGAAAATGTACTTCCATAGCTGGGCTAACTGTCGCATAGGGGGATCTTTGAACTGAATTTCGAAGAAACTTTGCAGCGTTACGGCAGTGACTTCCTGGCGATCGTTTTGCAAGTCTTCATAGTTCTGAAGTTCCGACGGTACGTGCCCGTTCTTAATCTCGGTGTCGATGGCGTCGACACGGGCCTTCATATTCTGCAGGTGCTCGACCAGTCGGGGGCGTTTGTCGTGGACGATTTGCTTTAGATGCTTCGGCAGATCGTCGGGCCCCAACCGGCCAATCATGTGATCGATTGTGTCACTCAATTCGGCGTACACCCACTTGTATCGCCACTCACTGCCAGAGATGAACCATGAAGTCTATCTTGCAGTAGGTATCGGATAGACCCGGCTTGATAGTTTCGAGTTCGGCGTCTGACACATTGTGTCCAGTCACCGTTTCCCTCACGCTGAACGCCATTGCACGTTTCTCCTTTCAGTTTGGAGCCTTGGGCCGACGCGGCCACAGTCGCAAATGAAGGACCGGTTTCAGTCGAATGCCGCACGGCCGTATTGCCATAGTCGCCTCAGGAAGGTCGTACATTTATGAGATCTCACCGTCGTGTGCCCAAGCCGACGAACGGCGGTCCGCCACAACATCCTACTCCCTCGTCGTATTACTTTGAGGCGCTTGCCGGCGGGGGAGGGTCGCCGTTCGCAATCGTGCAGTTGCCATTTTCGTCTTCGTTACAGAAACTGCCATCGTGGTCAACGCATCCATTGCCATTGCTACACTGTTTGCCGTTGGAGTCGCCGTCATCAATCGGGCCGCCGCCACCCAGGACGACGAGGGCGTCTTCCCGCTTCGAACGTCCGAGGATCTTCTTTTTTCGGCCGTGGAGAATCCCGTCGCGCAGTCGCTTGTTTCTGTGATTGAGGTGGTCGATCTTGACCGTGAAAAAGTCCTCCAGTTCGTCCTGCTTCATATACGCGATGTGGTCTTCCATGTCTTTGCGCGACACCACGTCACCGGTGCGCTGGATTTGGACCCAGGGCAGGCAGAGGCAATTCGGCAATTCGTCGAAGATCTTTCCCCACAGCTTGGCGATATCCTTCATATCGGACTGCTGGAATTGAATCTCGAAGAAGCTCTGCAAAGTCACTTCAGTGATTTCCTTTTCGAGGTAACCTTGGTCATTCTCGTAGTTGACAAGTTCCTGGGGTGGGTGTCCATTCTTGATATCCGCGTCGACGCCGTCCACGATCTCTTTCATGTCTTCCAGAAGTTTAACGAACTTTTTACACTTTGCGTCAGGGACTTTGTGCTTCAGATGTTGCGGCAGCTTATCGTCGCCCAACCTTCCAATCATGCGACCGATTGTCTTGGACAGGTTCCCATACACCTTCTCGTAGTTCCAGTGGTGGCAAAGATGGACCATGAAGTCGATTTTCGCATACAAGTCGGACAGACCTTGCTTCTTAATCTCGAGATCGTCGTCTGATACATTGTGTCCCGGTACGGTAGTCCTAACGCTGAACGCCATGGCACGTTTCTCCTTTCGGTTTGAAACTTTCAGCAGACGCGGCCGTTCTCCACCTTGCAGTACCCGGTCAGGGACTTACTGTAAATACTTTTCGTAGAAATCTCAATTCTCCCCGTTCCACGTCCATGGGAAACGTCACGGGCGTGGTTGCCGGTTCATGCGGCCCCGGAGTGTTTGAAGGGCATCGCGCAGAGAACCCACTTCCCGCAACGTCTTCCCGTCGACACGGAGAATCCAATCTCCCGGAGCGAGAGTCAGTTGGACGAAGGCGGCCTTGTTTTCGGCATGCAAAGGGCCATTTAGCCATACGCCGTCAATCTTGTCGGCAAGATTCTCGTCTCCGGTCAGGCGCTTGGCGTTTCGCCGATTGATCTGTGCGAACCCTTCGTTCTGCGACGAGAGGAATTGCAGGAAGAAGTCGAGGGCTGCCAGGGCGTCCGCTCTAGAAAGCGAAATATCGTTTTCCTTCTCGATTGCGTCCACGAAGTTCAGTTCCACGTCGAGAAGTTCGCCCCCTTCCCGGACCTGTATCCCGGGCGGCGGCACGTGGGCGTCGTCCGCCAGATAGTCCAGAATCGTGGCCGCGGCATTTGCAGTCTCATCCACTGGCACATCGCCAATTTCCGCACGGACATGCCCGGTCTGAGTCCAATGCCGCCGAGTGCCATCGCCATGGCACCCGCAGGCACGGCAAGTGCTTCCTGGGGATCTCGTGGCTGCCGGCACCAGTCGGCGAGTGCCCGGTAGCCCGCAGCAGCCTGCTCCCGCGTCGTGATATGAATGGTTCGGCACGGCTCTCGGTCTTGTTTCTGCGAAAGGGTTGTTCGCTGCCCGCGTACGACCTGCAGCATGGCCGCCAAGGTGCTGGTCGTGCCAGACGATTCCCAGGGGACGGCAGGCCAACGTAGAACGTTCCAGGGGTCCGGCCGTTCGTTCACGGTATAGAGACTGTGATTCCGCGCGTCTACATCAACGTACATCGCGCGGCCCCCGTGGGTGGGCAACGTGGCGAGGAGTTCGCCCGAATCGTCATCCCACACGCGAACGGTACTGTCCCATCCGCGGTGAAGACGCGCTGCCCATCCGCACTGAATTTCGCCGTGGATGTGGTGCCCTGATATCCGCTGAGGGTCCGGAGTTTTCCCTGGGTGGCCACGTCCCATAACGTTGGTTCGGAGTTGTATCCCATCACCAAGAGCTGCGTACCGTCAGGCGAAAACGCCAGATCGATTACTTCGTTTGGCTGCTGCACGCGGCACCGCAAGTCGAAGGTGTCCCAATTCCATATGAGAACCTCTCCATCCATTGTGCCCGCCGCGAGGAGTCGCCCGTCCGGGCTGAAAGCGAGCGCCGTTATGGTGTCTTGCGCGCCGTCGACCGTGCGAAGGAGGGCGCCGCTTTGTGCGTCCGCTAGGACGACTTTTTGTTCCCATCCGCCCGTTGCGATGACGTCTTCGGCTGGATGAAACGCCGCGTCATAGATGCGGCCGTCATTCTGGCGTATCACGGCCCTAACGCCGCCAGTGCTGGTGTCCACCACGACGGGTGAGAACGCATCCATAACGACGGCGAGCAGCGTGCCATTCTGGTTGTAGGCCAGCGCGTCTCCGCGCTCCGCGCTGCGCATTGACCATTGCATGAGCGGGGTCTGTTCTCCGGGCCGTTCGATTCTGACTACTCCATTCCCGTCGATGACGGCCAGTTCATCTGTTCCCTGCCGACGCGCAGCGGAAACGGCCGTCACCGAGTAGGGGAGAGCGGGTCGGTATCGTCCCGGTTGGGTGGCGTCCCAGATTGCGCGGTGCCATCGGTGGAACTGGTAAGGACGTAACGGTTATCCGGGCTGAACACCGCCCGTGCAATAGTGCCGCCGTGGCCGGCCGGTGCAACCAACGGCTTTCGCGTTGCGCGATCCCATACCTGCATTCGTCCGTTCGCAGCAAACGCGAGAACTAGGGAGGAATCGGGACTGACCTCCGCATATTTCACCGGGGCGCCCAAGTCGAAGACGGCAATCGTTTGGCCGCTCGCGCGATCCCATAGACGTGCCGTGCGATCGTCGGAACAGGTCAGCACCGCGTTTCCATTCGGGGAGAAGCGGGCATGGTTCACGCGTGCCGCATGCCCCGTGAGCGTACGTTGCACTTCTCCACCAGGAACGCCGACCAACGCGGCCTCGTTACCGCGGACGAACGCCACGGTGGATCCGTCCGGCGAAAACTGTGGCCGTTGACCGTCAAATTCGGCAATCTTCACACCATCCGTGAGGCGCCACAACGCGACGTGCTCGTCTGTGGTGCCGCTCGCCGCGTACGTGCCATTGGGTCCCGGAATTGTTGTGAGAAGGGCCACGGGACGGCCGTGCATGCGTTGCACGATCTGACCGCTGGAGACATCCTGGAGCAGGTTTTCTCCGTGGGTACTTCCGGATAGCACCTGCGAGCCGGATGCAGTGAACTCCGCGCAGTTCACCGGCGCGGAATGCCCCTTCAGCGCAGTCCGTTCCGTGCCCTGAGTCAGGTCAATCACACGAACGGTCTGGTCGGTCAGCGCAACGGCTGCCCGCATGCCCGTCTTGTCCTGGCGGACCATTCGCACCGTTCCCGCGGGATAGTCCCAAGTGAAGCGAAGATCGCCGGATTGCGCGTCCCAGAGCTGGACGTGGCCGTCCGTCCCAACTGTCAGGATCGATTCTCCGCGGGGCGTAAACTGTGCGTCGAACAGAGGAGTGTCCGACGCTTTCAGGGTCAGCCGATCCTGGGCGCATGCTGCGGCGAGGAGTCCCCATTCCCAGTTGCGCAAGTGGGGTGTCGCGGTCTCCAGGACGTTGCGGGCGCTGCCGAAATTGTAATCGTCGATTTGTTGTTCGGCGAGACGAACCTGCGCGCGATAGGCTTCGCGCTGCGCGATGTCACGCGCTTTGATCGCGTTGTCTCGGGCGATGCGAATGGACACGTAGGAATAGATGCCGCCGATGATGAGAATACACAGAGCGGCTGCGGCGAGATTGATCAGCGCCCGGTGTTTAGCATAGTACCTGCGGAGTATTTCTCCGAGGTTATATTTATAACTCCGAACGAGGGCGCCGGCTCGAAACCGGTCGATTTCTTCAGCAAGCTCCTTGGGCGACTCATAACGCGTTTTCGGATCTTTGTGCATGGCTTTGGCACAAATGACGGCCAGTTCCGGCGGAACTTCCGATTCGATCGATCGGATGTCGGGTGGCTCTCCGTAAATCACAGCGTTGATGATTTCGCGCAGGTTTCTGCCGCGGAAGGGGATCGTGCCGGTGAGTAGCTCGTAGAGCATGACACCCAAGGAATACACATCCGACCGCTCGTCAATTTGATCGGGCAACCCTTTCGCCTGTTCGGGCGCCATATACTGTGGGGTTCCAATTACAGCGCCATATGCAGTCGGCGGTATATCCTCCGCGCCTTCGGCTACTCGTTTCGACGTCTCGGCGATGTCTCGTCTGTAGATGTCCTCTTCTTTCTTGACCTTGGCTATTCCCCAGTCCAGCACCACGGTTTCACCAAACGCGCCTATCATCACGTTGGACGGTTTGATATCGCGATGGATGACACCCCGGTCGTGTGCGTAAGCGATGGCTTGGCATAGATCCACGAAATGGGGCAGTAGCCGCAGACGTTGTTCCAGCGTTTTGCATCCGGCCAGGGCGCGGGCGAAGGTCTGTCCGCGCACAAGTTTCATCGTGTAGTACAGCGTTCCGTCCCGGCGCTGACCGATTTCGTACACGGGGACGATCGAGGGATGCTCCAACTGCGCGGTGATTCGTCCTTCCAGAAGGAATCGGGCCGCCATCGCCGCCACGGCGCGGGCCGGGCTTTCTTCGGTGGTGTTGGTGCTGTCGGAAGGCGGCAGCAGTTCTTTGAACGCCACATCGCGCCCCATGTTGGTGTCGTGCACGAGAAGTACGCGGCCCATGCCGCCTTTCCCGTGTTCCGAGATTTGTGTATACCGGCCCGGGGTTTCGGTCAGCGGTGTGAGCCGGCTCGTTCCCGTCACGAGATAGGGATGGCCCACCATGGGAGCCGTTTCGGCTTCCGCTACCGCAGTACTGACGGTATCGTCTGTGGGACTATACGGGACTTCGCCGGCGAAGATAGCGTCAAGCTGTGCCTTGCCGCCGAGCGCCTCCAGCACGGCGATTGGATTCCCGTCGCACGCCCGAATCGCTTCGTCGGCGAGTCGTTCGAGAAGCCGGAAATCATCGTCGCTGAGAAGGTTTCGTCGTAGGAGACGTTGGCCGATGGACTGGCGAGGGTCCTGTTGCCAGGCACGTCCGATCTCCTGCATGAGATCGACCGGGATTCCCTTGAGTTGGGCGGCGAGTATTGAAAGAATCAGTTCGCGGTATTGATCCATGTGCCTGCCTTACAGCGACGGGGCTGCAGTGTCTCTCTACAGGATGTGGTGCCGTTCACCACGGAACTGGCTTTGTCTTCGTCACCGAGATACGGAAGCGTTGGGATCCGCGTAGTGTTTCCGTGCGGCGTGACTCCACCCCTTGAAACCAATTCGGACGCCGTACGATCGGCCGCCCGTTCCGTGGATTCCGAGTACTACCCGTTTCTTTACCTACCGATCCTTCCCCGGTAGTGTGCATGAGGCACCGCACGAGTAGCAAGAGGATATTGGGCTTGCCCTTGGCCCCCGAACTTGGTTGGAAATTGCCCGCAAAATAATGATCGAAGGCAGCGGCCTGTCGTCAGCAATCCGACCCGGTGGGTTTCTTTTTGCAGTGGGCGGCTGTGAGGGGTAGCCAAGACGAAGGACGTTCGCTCCTGAAGAAGAAAGGAGCACGGGCGGGCTGCCCGTGCTCCTGGCATCACCGATTGTTTTCGCGCGTTATGTGCTACGCGTTCAGCACCCAGCCGTCGCGATAGGTGCGGCGCAGGAGCGCATTGGCGTCTTCGTTGTTCGTGATGCGGCCGGCGGCGCCGTCGTATTCGATCTTGGCGCCGTGACGGTACGCGACGAGGCCGAGAATGAGTTGCTCCATCATATTGCCGCTGTACTCGAAGTCGCACGAACGTCTTCAGGTCGGTTTTGCAGGCGTTAATCCATTCCTGCTGGAAGTTGCCCAGCGGCGGAATCAATTTGTCCTT
Organism: Candidatus Hydrogenedentota bacterium; assembly: GCA_963745075.1. Lineage (GTDB taxonomy): Bacteria > Hydrogenedentota > Hydrogenedentia > Hydrogenedentales > SLHB01 > JAHDWY01. The sequence continues at coordinate 239,993 of CAVUWV010000015.1, forward strand.
GGGTCGCGGCGTGTAATAGGTCATATCGGCCTTGTCGCCGAAGGGAAGCAAGACGCGCGTACTGAATCCCGCGATGAGGTGGCCCCTTGTGCCGCGGAACATGACGCCATGGTCGATTTTGTCCAGGTCGATATAGTCTTCCGGCGGTTCCGGCATATCGCCGCCCTGGTACCAATGGACCGGGATGGCGGGCCGCCAGTCGTTGGCAGGATGTTCGAAGGTGGACGTCATGCGGACCGGTGTGACTTCGGGATTATACGGCTCGCCGGTGCTGACGGCCGACACCGGCAGTGTCGCGTCGATAGCGTTCCACGCGAGATCCATGGTGTGGCTGCCCATATCGCCGACCTGGCCGCAGCCGAAGTCCCAGTACATGTTCCAGCTCAGGCAATTCGAGCCGGGGTCTCTGGAAAAGTACTGCGGACTGTACGGGTGGAACGGGGTGGGGCCGATCCACAGATCGTAGTGCAGCGTTTTGGGCGGCTCGCCTTGTGCTGGCGGGTAGCCCGGCCTCGGGATCTGGCGATTGCCCCACGCGCTGACCTCCTGCAACTCGCCGATGGCGCCGTCCCGGATGAGTTCGCGGACGCGATTGAAATTCTCGTGGGCATGGCGCTGCGTGCCCTGCTGGGTTGCCAGCTTGTTTTTGTCCTTCAGATAGGTCTCCCGGACCATTCGCGCTTCTTCCACGCTGATGCCGAGGGGCTTTTCGCAATAGACGTGATATCCGCGGTTCATCGCCCACGTCGCGACGAAGGCGTGGGTCTGATCCGTCGTGCAGCAGACGACGGCGTCAATATCTTTTTGTTCGAGACATTTCCGCCAATCCACGTAGCACTTCGCGTCCGGAAAGACTTTGTTGGCGAAGGCCAGATGATTCTCGTCCACGTCGCACAACGCGACGACATTCTCACCCGCCAAGGCCTCGTAGTGCGCCCGCGCGCGACCATCGGCTCCGACCAACGCGATGTTCAGTTTGTTGCTGGGGGCATTGGGACCGGCCAGCGCGCCGCTCGGCAAGATCAGCAGTCCGGCGCCGACGGCACCCGCCTTAATAAAATCCCGCCGCCCAAGTTGAGCGGGTTTCGTTGTCTTGCCGGAAGCGTTTTGGTGTGGAGTTTTCATGCGTGCCAGTTCCTTGTCGGGTAGATCACGTCGCCTGGCATGGGGAAGAAGCCCGAATCCGTTCCCCGCGTTCATCGTAAAGGCGATTCGCCTATTGAATCATAGTCCCGTCCCTGAGGCAAGGAACGGGTGAATAACGTAGGACGGGAATGGTTCCCGTCCAGGGTATTCTGAGGCATTGTCCGGTTTGGCTAGCCCGTATGTTCGGGACAAAGTGTGGGAATGTTGCGAGCATAGAGGGGGGCAGAGAATGGGACTGAACGGGAATCATTCCCGTCCTACATGCAGCGTTCTTCATTGAGTCGGGATGATGGATGCCTACGGGTTCGATTCGGTCGCGGCTGCGCAGAAGTAGGCAAACCGCCTAGCGCAGTTCCTTGACCTTGAGGTTGCGGAACTCGATCCGGTAGCCCTCACCTTCGACTCCGATCAGGCCCTTCGGATTGCCGCAGTCGTTGACTTCGCACGTCACGGCACCGTTGACCCACAAGGTCAAAACGTTGCCGCGCGCCGTGATTTCGAGCGTGTTCCATTCACCCGCGGGTTTAATGCGGCCGTCCTTCACTTCCGTCGCGGTGGAGAAAGACTTCTTTTCCCCATCCGCGCCCGGCGTTTGGCCGAAGAGATACCCGCCGTTGCCGTCGCCGAACTGGGCCTGGTGCCAGATGGAGCCATCCTTGTTGTTGCGCACGTAGGCGCCGCTGTTGTAGCCGGTCTTTCCTTCTACCTTGGTGTAACGGAACTCGAAGTGAAACACGGCGTCGCCGAACTCGCGATCGCACAACAGCATGTCGTGTCCGCCGTCGCCCTCGCAGACCAACACCTTGCCGGACTCGGCCACGTGCCACTGCTCCTTGCCGAGCGGGTCACCGGGCGGCACCGGAACACGCGACCAGCCCTCCAGGTCGGCGGACGGCATTATATCCACCCAACCCGACGGATCGGTCTCCATTGCGCTCGGCGTCGGCTCCGCGGCCGCCCGACTACCCGCCGCCACGAAGGTCAGCAGTAATCCTGCAACGGCACACCGGACAAACCCGCGATTCATTGTGCTTGGTAACGTAATCATGGCAGCAGGTTAGCCCGGCACGGGCGGTAATGTCAATGCACGGTTGATATTCTTGGAGTCTTCCCGAAGTTGACGCCTGAATCCCCAGTGTCGACGAATTCACGGGAACCTGGATGCGGAATCGAACACATCCGGTTGGCTGTTCTATTTGACGATAGGTTCTTCGCTGACGGGGGTAACCTGGCATTCGCAGCGTTTGAACCCGGGCAGAAGGAACTGGTTGAGGGCTTTGGCGTCTTTCGCTTCCACCACGTAGTAAATGACGTGTTCGGCAAAGGCGCCATACCTGGCGAGGAGTTTGACGCCTTCTGCGTCAGGATTGTAAAGGGTCTTCGATCCACCTTCGTCCTTCGGACACGATTCGGGAGCGTGGGTTTGTGTGATAAGAAACAGCATGGTTCGTCTCCTTTGTCTGGCTCGGTTTCCTCGCCAAGATACGAGGTGAGCGATCGGGAACAGCGACGCGGAGTATAGCACGGCCTTATGGTAGGCAATACAACGCCGCCGGTCTCCCAAATCATCCAATCTTCACGCGTTCATTGGAGATTTCACGAATGGCGGCTTATCCTGAAATTCCGGTGAGCGGCGTGGGGGTAATTGGGTGTAAGACGTTTAATTCTAGCCATTTAAACTATCCCCTATTTGCTCATTTCGCCAATCTCGTGTACAATCAACTTTGGTATGCTTTTGGAGCCCGGGGAGCGGGCCGGAGCCAGTATCCGGAAGCATCGTATTGTTTGCCGAGAGGCAAAGAAGGGCAATATCCAGTACCTGGAAGTGGCGTAACGGAGTCGGTCGGGGAGGTCTCAAATCTGCTCGATTGGGGACGGGGACGCTTCGTTATGTAGTCGTGGGAACCGTGCGATCCGTAAGTGCAGTTTGACAGGCAGTGATGCTTGGATCGACGGAGGTGTTATGTGGGTCCTACCTGAAGGCGCGCGGTACGTAAACGAGAAGACCTACAACCTGCTTAGGGGTGGAAACTTCACGTCCGGCTCGTACTATCGATTGGTGTTGTTGTCGACACACTTGTTCGCAGTGGTGGGCATGGCGGGGGAGGTCCGGTTTTGTCCGCAGGACTGGGCACAGCAACAATTTCAACTGAGTCGAAAGAACGAGTTCCTGCCATTGGTGGAAGCGATTTACGAAGAAGAGTATGCGGGTTCGGGCGAAATGAATTTGCCGGAAGCGAACGTCGTCGCGATCCCGGACGCGCAGATCATCGACATCCCGGATGCGGAACTCGTGGACTACCCGGAAGTGACCGCCATCGAGCCCAGTGATCCGGCCGCGTAAGCGTCGGAAGCAGCCACGCTATCCTTTTCGCGTTACGTCTATGTAGACGCCTACAGTCGGTCCGCTGAACCAGACCCTTCCCGTCAGAATATAAGCACCCCTTCCCGTAGGCGGGAAGGGGTGCAGCGTTCTTGGTCGAATATCGAGCTGTTTTCTCGGCGTTGCCTACTCGATGCTTTCCACGTAGATGGCTTGCAGGCCACCCTTCTTCATGAGTTTGCCCGTCACGGTAACGGTGTCAGCCATCTTATCCAAGGCGACCGCACTGCCCGGTTGATGCTTTTCGCTGCCCATCAGAATGTAGAGGTCGCCGTCGGCAGTTGCGAGCCCGATAGGGTTGCCGGCCTTGGCGCAGGCAATGGCGCACGTCTTGTGATCGGCGCCGTGGGCTCCATGGTCGATGTAGCACCACAGATCGACGACTTCGCCTTTTACCGTGATGGTTTTGGCCATGTCCTCGTCTTTAGGGGCGCCAAGAGCGGGTTGGGCCCCCAGGACGAGCGCCAGGGCTCCGATGGCGACAACCGTTCCGCACGCGTAAGCGATTCGTTTCATGGTCAGGTCCTTTCCTTGGTCTGGCCGGCAAATCCGGCCTCATTGATGTCCTTCTCGCGATGCGTAACAGAGGAAGGTCCCGTGTCGCGGGTACCAATGTCCGCTTCGCATCCCATTACCTACAAGAAACAGTGTGCGTTTTCTCTACATTCCTTTATTCCCGGGACCAGCTTCCGTAGTGAAGAGTTCATGAAGTTCTCTGTTGACAAACGCGCGAGGACTATGTGGAAGACCAAGTAAGGTCAGGAAGTCTTCGGGTTCGGACAGCCGGCTTGGGCATTTTGCACTTGTGAACGGACGGATCGTGACACCATACTTGTCTGCAAGGCGAGATTACGTCGACTGGCAGTTCTAACGCAGGGGGAGTCAATGATGATGATGTTTCTGACGGTCACCGTCTGCTCAGTTGCAGCTGTACCGCAGCAAGCCGCAGACTTGGTCACGGCAGCGCCGGGATGGCGGGTGACGGTCGTAGCCGAAGTGGACCAGAGCTACGCGGGATGGGATGTCGAAATCGGTGACGCGGACAACGATGGGAAGAACGACATCCTGACCACCGGCTGTCCGGACAGCCGCCTGTATCTTTTCAAGAAGGGCGACGTGGGTTGGGAAACGCGATTGCTCGCGGAGAATCTCGCTGAACATAAACCGGGGATGGGCCTTGCCGTTCGCGTAGCGGACCTGAACAAGGACGGCGCGAACGAGGTGCTGCTCGGTACCGGGCAGGAGGGAGCGGGTACCGCGTTCTTCTACGTGTTTCATACTGACGGCGAGAAGGCGGTACCGTATGCCGTCTCGCGTCCGGACTGCAACCCGAGCGGCTATACCCATGACTTGGCCATCTATGACCTCGATCACGACGGCGTTGACGAAGTGATTTCGGCGTATTGCGGGGGCGGGGAGATCGTCCGCTACGATCTCGATCCTACGTTGACCGCGATTGACGCGAGGCTCCTGTACACCTTATCGGGCTCGGGGGAAGAGTCGCTTATCGCCGATGTGGACAATGATGGTGCGGTCGAATTCATCACGTCCAACAGCTTTCGTGCGGGACAGGCCCGCGTCGAAGTTTTTGAATTCGATGAGGACGGAGAGCTGGAGACGCCGCCGCGACTCACCGTGGATGGTTTCGATGGCGCTCCCTGTTTCTATGCCTCGATCGTAATCGGCGATGTCGACAATGATGGCGTCAATGAAATGGTAGTGGGGTGGAAACGGGACCAGCGGATCAATAAGACGACGATGCTTGCGTACCGCGTGGATGACAAGGCCAAACCGGTGTACACGTTTGAACGGGAAACCGAAGATCTCGACATGGGCTACTTCGAGAAGATGATGGCAGTTGCGGATGCGGACAACGACGGCCGGAACGAACTCGTGGTGTCTACCCGGGGCGACAATCTTTCGGAAGACATTGCCAGCCTTCACCTCGGCCACGTGTATCGGTACACCGTCAACGCGATTGGAACCGTGGATCGCGAACTCTTGGCTGACTTGAATGAGGAATACGCGGAATCTTCATGGCTGGCCGTGGGGGACGCCGACAACGACGGCAAGAACGAAGTGGTCCTCGCCACGGGCAAAGGCGACCGCACCCAGGCCGGGACCTCGTACGTGCTGTTGCTGGAGAAGTAGTTGCCGAGATCCTTCTAACGGACGGTATGCGCATGTTTCCGTGCCGATGTCTGGGCTACCTTATTACGCGGCATTGACACCATCCAGTGCCGGGACCATACTTTAGAGCGTCGACGACGTCGACGGGGCGTTGTCACACGGTCCCGGACGATGGGCTATCGCTCATCGTCACGGGCATTGGGGGCACAACTCTGGGGGTGCGGTATGTCCAGAATTCGCTTGGCAACATCAATTGTCCTTCCGTTCTTCGTCCTACTCATCGCGGGATGCCCAAAAACCGAGTACTGGAGCTATGATGTCGTTCCGATTCCAGACAATGATTTGAACAATTGGGCAGTCTCGGCCATCGAGGTTCCGCGGAACCTCACGATCTCCGATGTGAACGTGACCGTCAACGTGACCCACCCGGATCTGGGCGATTGCGACGCCTGGGTCGAGTCCGCGGAAGGAGAGGTGTTGCCGCTGATCTTCATCGTTACGGGAGCCAATCTGGTGAACACCACGTTCAATGATGAGGCGGCCGCGACGGTCGACACCGGTACTGCGCCCTACACGGGGCAATGGAAGGTCGACTCATTCTACACGAACGCGGGGATGTTCTTAGCGGACGGGGAGAATGCTAAAGGGATTTGGACGCTGAACGTACGCGACCAACAGGCAGGCGACGTGGGCGAAATCACGAGTTGGGGGTTGATTTTCAACACGAGTGATTAGTCATCCCTTGCGCGCCGCGATCCCCGGCTCTCCGCCGCGACCCGGGGATTCGCGGGCTCGCGTATTTTGCCGCTCGAATACGGATTCCGGCTATTCGTTTTCGCGGGCCTTGAGCATCGCGTCGGCGTACCGGTAGGCGGACGTGGCGACCCACTCGTCCGCTTCGGCGAGCTTGGGTGTGGTGTGCGCTAAAAGACCGGTAAGCGCCGCCGCAGCGAAATAGTCCCGAAGTTCGATGTTTGCCATGAGTCACGCTCCTTGTCTCGTCGTACGCGTTCGTTTATGCCCGGATTCAGCCTACCGCGCCGTATCGCTGCGCACAAGTCCGCAGATTCGCCGCCCGGTAGGTCCGAAGGGTTCTTCGTCTTGCGTTCGTCAGCGTACAAATAATACACAGTGGGAATTCCGGGCGAGCATTGCTTACTACCCGCCAATGAGAGTTGTTCTCGCGTTACGCCGCGCGGCATAAATCGTGCCCGGTATTCGTTGCACTTATACTCACGCGTTCAAGGACTTGGACTCGGCCACTCGCCGCTTTCGAGCGGTAAAATCTCCAAAACACACGAAAGGCACGGTGCTCGCGATATGGAAATTGCTGCCGCATCGGAGACGGGCGGAGGCGCGCGGTTCGATGTCTCCCGAATCAGCGCGGACGACCTTTATTTGCTCAACGAGGGGAGTCATTTCCGCCTCTACGACAAATTGGGCGCCCATCATATGACCGCAGAAGACGGCGCCGAAGGCGTGTACTTTGCGGTCTTCGCGCCAAACGCGGACCGCGTTTCGGTCATTGGCGACTTTAACGAGTGGAAGGAGGGGGCCCATTCCCTTTGCAAACGGGCTGAATCCGGGGTATGGGAGGGATTCATAGCCGGGGCGATTGCGGGCCAACGGTACAAGTTCCTAGTTGAGAACGATCGGGCGGGATCGTCGGTGCGAAAGGCCGATCCCTATGGGTTTCTCCATGAAACGTTTCCCGGAACCGCGTCGGTTATTTGGTCGTTGGACTACGCGTGGGGCGACGGCGAATGGATGCGGTCGCGGCAAGGTCACGGGGCCTACGACGCGCCGGCCGCCATTTACGAAGTTCATCTTGGATCGTGGATGCGTGCAGAAGACGAGAGCAAGCGATGGCTGACGTACCGGGAGATCGCGCCGAAACTCGCCGCGTACGTGAAGGAAATGGAGTTTACGCACGTGGAACTCCTGCCCGTTATGGAACACCCGTTTTACGGGTCCTGGGGCTACCAGTGCGCGGGATATTTTGCGCCCACGAGCCGGTATGGGTCGCCACAGGATTTCATGTTTCTGATGGACACGTTGCACCAACACGGCATCGGCGTGATCCTGGACTGGGTGCCGGGGCATTTCCCGAACGACGAGCATGGACTTGGACTGTTCGACGGGACCCATCTGTACGAACACCCCGATCCGCGCCGGGGCGTGCACCCGGAATGGGGAAGTTACATCTTCGATTTCGCGCGGGAGGAGGCGCAAAGCTTTCTGTTCAGCAGCGCCTTTTTCTGGGCGGACAAATACCATGTAGACGGACTGCGCGTCGATGCGGTCACTTCTATGCTGTACCTCGACTACGCGCGCAAGGATGGGGAGTGGGTCCCAAATGAATACGGTGGAAACGAGAACATCGAGGCCGTCGAGTTTCTGAAACGGTTCAACCGGGAGATGGCCGATCGGTATCCCGACGTGCAGACGTACGCCGAAGAGGCGACCTCGTGGCCCATGGTGTCGCGACCCACGCACCTGGGCGGTCTCGGGTTCGGGTACAAATGGGACATGGGGTGGATGAACGACACGCTCGTCTACTTCAATCAGGACCCCATCTACCGGAAGTTCCATCACGACAAATTGACCTTTCGGCCAATTTACGCGTTCACGGAGAATTTTGTGCTTCCCCTGTCTCACGACGAAGTCGTGCACGGCAAAGGTTCGCTCTTGAACAAGATGCCGGGCACCACCGAGCAGAAGTTTGCGAATTTGCGCCTGCTGCTGGGAAGCCAATACATGCAGTCCGGCAAGAAACTGCTGTTTATGGGGGGAGAATTCGGCGTGTGGAACGAGTGGGACCACGACAGTGCATTGGCGTGGGACCTTGCGTCCAAGCCGTTTCACGCCGGCCTGCGGCGTTGGGTCCAGGATCTCAACCGATTCTACCGATCCGAGCCGGCCCTGTACGAACGAGACAATCGCGCCGACGGTTTCGAGTGGATCGATTGCCTGGACAACGCGAACAGCGTGGTGAGCTTTCTCCGAAAGGGTCAGAACCCCGGCGAGTTCATCCTGGTTGTGTTGAACCACACGCCGGTGATGCGCGAGCGGTATTGGGTCGGCGTTCCGCGTTCGGGGTATTGGCACGAGGCGCTGAACAGCGATGCGGAAACTTACGGGGGAAGCGGGTGCGGCAATTGGGGCGGTTGCGAAGCCCGGTCGGTACCGGACCACCACCATAACTTCTCGCTGGAACTTACGCTCCCCCCCCTGGGTTGTCTGGTGCTGAAGATCCCGTCGGCATAAGTCTGTGGTCCAATCGGTTACGTTATATAGCGGCGTGCGGTGGCGATTCGATTGCTCTGCCATTAGAATCGGGAACATGGACGACATTGGAGGTTGATATGGACGAGGTCGCGGTCCGGGATCGCGAGACCCTCAAGCGGAGAAGTTCCGTCACCCTAAGCCGCTTGTTGCCACGGCTTGAGGCGCGATTTGCATCTCAGGTGGAGGAAGACGAGTGGCTTGGATTCGTCGAACGGTTAAAGAAGAATTTTGAGCGATTGTTCGGAGCGCTGCATACGTTGTACGGCGCCGAATACGACTTCTTCTTTCACATGGAGAACATCCTGACGTCGGCCACGCAGATGTGGATCGACCGGCCGGGTGAACTCAAAGCCCTCGACGCGCTGCGCGAGACCGACCCCTATTGGTACCAGTCACACCGGATGGTGGGGGCCATGTGTTACGTGGATCTCTTCGCAGGAGACCTTCAAGGGCTCGCCGAGAAGATACCGTATCTCTCCGAACTGGGGATCACCTATCTCCATCTCATGCCGTTGTTCAAGTCGCCGGAGGGGGACGATGACGGCGGGTATGCCGTGAACAGCTACCGGGACATCGATCCGAAACTGGGCACGATGGAGGATCTCGAACAACTGGCAACCGAGTTGCGGCACCGCGGGATTTCTTTGGTCGTCGATTTTGTGTTCAACCACACGTCGGACGAGCACGAGTGGGCCTTGCGTGCGCTCGAGGGCGACACCGAATATCAGGAATACTACCGAATGTTTCCCGATCGTCGGTTGCCCGACGCTTACGAGAAGAGCATCGCCGCGGTGTTTCCCGGACGAATTGCCCGGGTGCTTTACCTACCGCAACGCCATTCGGAAGTGGGTGTGGACGTCGTTCTACAACTTCCAGTGGGACCTGAATTATGCGAACCCCGTCGTTTTCAATCGCATGCTCGAAGAGATGCTGTTCCTGGCGAATCGCGGCGTGGAAGTGCTGCGGCTCGACGCGATCGCGTTCGTTTGGAAAGAACTCGGCACGGGATGTCAGAATCTACCCCAGGCCCACGTGATCGTCCAGGCGTTCAACGCCCTGACGACCATCGTGGCCCCGGCGATGGTGTTTAAGTCGGAAGCCATCGTGCATCCCGATGAAGTGCGCAAGTACATCGACGAGGGTGAATGCGAACTGTCCTATAATCCGCAGTTGATGGCCTTGCTCTGGGAGGCATTGGCAACGCGCGACGTGCGGGTGCTTCGCCATGCCATGAGCCATCGCTTTGCAATCCCGGACGGTTGTTCCTGGGTCAATTATGTGCGCTGTCACGACGATATCGGGTGGGGGTTCGCCGATGATGACGTGGAGCCGGTCGGTTTCGACCCGGTCGAGCACCGGCGGTTCCTGACCCGATATTACACTGGCACCTACCCCGGTTCGTTCGCCCGGGGTGCGCCTTTTCAAGAGGATCCAAAGACGGGTGACGCCCGTGTATCCGGCACCTGCGCGTCGTTGGCGGGTCTGGAACAGGCCCTCGAAGCGAAGGATGAGACCCTGATCGACCTGGCCATTCGGCGCATTCTCCTCCTGCACGGGGTCATTATGACCATCGGCGGGATTCCGCTCCTGTACCTTGGCGACGAATTGGGAACGCTCAACGACTACGACTACGAGCGGTCGGTGGATAAGATCGGGGACAGCCGCTGGCTTCACCGATCGCAGTTCGACTGGGATGCCGCCGAAAAGCGACGCAACCCGGAGAGCGTTCAGGGGCAGATCTATAGTGGCATCGCGCGCCTGATTCGATTGCGGGAACAGAACCTGTCCTTCACGCGAGCCGAGACCGAGTTCGTCGAAACGGGAAACGACCGTATCTTCGCCTATTTTCGAACGCACGAGAACCACAGTGCGCTCGTACTGGCCAATTTCAGCGAGCAACCGCAGGAGATGGACGCCTGGCGGCTGCGGCAGTTGGGAATGCGGAAGGCTATGGTCGATTTGATCTCCGGCCGGACCATTATTGCCGCCAAGGAACTTGTGCTCGAACCCTATCAGCTCATCGTGCTCGCGCGGACGGTGTAGCCCATATCCCATCGGGGCCAAGACAACAATGCGCATGGGCTGCGGAGGTTGTGTTCGGTGTTTGAACGTCGCGACGGAATCCTCGCGTGTTCCAATCGCTGTGTCGAAGGGATGTCGTTTCGTGTGGTACCATAGGGTTCCATCATATTGATGCTGATTCCAGCATTTTTCGAATAATCGTTTTGCGAGTTGTAGTTTCCGCGTTCCACGTGCCCGTGGAATGTGTGTTCATCCAGGAGTAGTTGTATTGAATTCGACATTGGTTTCAACCGCTGACGATCGACCGGATGTGCGCTCGCGTTGGGTCGATATTCCTTTTGCGCCGAGCCGTGTACCGGTCTTTTACGGCTGGATCATGGTTCTGGGGAGCGTCATGGCGGTTATGGCGAGCGTCCCGGGGCAGACTGTCGGCGTGGGGGTGTTTACCGACCACCTGATCAATGCGTGGGGCGTGTCGCGCGTGCAGTTGAGCACCGCATACCTCTTTGGCACCGTGATCAGCGGGTTCCTGCTGCCCACGGCGGGGCGGATTATGGATCGAATCGGGACTCGTTCCATGATCGTCGTTGCGGCCGGCGGACTGGGGGTAAGCCTCATCATCGTGGCGGGTGCGGATCGTGTCGTTGCGATCGCCGGTGTGCAATCGGTCCTCGTCGCGATGGTTGCCACCACGTTTTGTTTTCTGTGCCTGCGGTTTTTCGGCCAGGGATGTCTCGCGATCGTGTCTCGCGTCGTTATCGGAAAGTGGTTCAGCCGCCGCCGCGGCATGGCCACGGCCGTCACCGGCGTATTGACTTCCTTCGGGTTCAATGGTTCCCCGGTAATCCTCAACAGCTTGATTGTATCGGCCGGTTGGCGGGGCGCATGCGGATACCTCGCGGTGGGTATTGGCCTGGGCGTCAGCCTCGTCGGATGGTTGATCTTTCGCGACAGTCCGGAGGAGTGCGGTCTCGAAATGGATGGCGACACGCGCGAAGCCCGCGACGCCCACGCCGCCGCGAGCCAGGAGCGGGACTTTACCCGGCGGGAAGCCTTACGCACGTGGGCGTTCTGGGTTTTCAGTTTTGCCCTGGCGGCGCACGGACTCATCATCACCGCCATGACCTTTCACGTCGCCTCGATCGGCGCGGAGATGGGACTCTCCCGTCAAGACTCGTTCGAGTTGTTCTTTCCCATGTCATTCTTTGCGGTGACGACGACGCTACTGGCCGGCGTGGTCGCCGACCGCATCAACCTGAAGTACCTGCTCTTCCTGTTCTTGATCGGGGAAGCGGTTGGCACGACGGGCCTGTTGAATCTAGGCGATGCGTGGGGGCGCTGGATGATGTATTCGGGCTTCGGCACAACCGGCGGACTGTTTCTGCCGCTCATCACGGTTGCGTGGCCTCGTTTCTTTGGACGCGCCCACCTGGGCGCCATCAGCGGGCTGAACATGACGATCATGGTTTGGGCCAGCGCGCTGGGCCCCGTGCTCTTCAGCAAGGTCCAGGCCATGACAGGCGGCTATCTGCCGATTATCGCGGCATTCTGGTTCGTTCCGGTCCTTCTGCTCGTTGCCGCCATCTTTGCCGAGAATCCCCAGGCGCAATATCGTAAGGTCCACCAATTGTCATAGCGGTGTTGCGGAGAAGGGGCGTTATCCTTTAGCGTGAGCGGACCGCTTCGGCAACCGGACGGAGGGAGGTGGACCGTGAAGACATGCAACCGTCGAGCGAAGGAACGCCCTGCAACAGGCAAACTTGGACGCCGGGACTTCCTGGCCGGCGCTGCCATGGCGGGGCTCGCGGGCTGCGCCAGTCTGACCGTCGCCGACCGCGCGCGGCCGGGCAAGCCTCCGAACATCCTGTTCGCCATTGCCGACGATTGGTCCTGGCCCCACGCGTCAATCTACGGCGCGCCCGAGATCTCCACGCCCGCATTCGACCGCGTTGCTCGGGAGGGCATGCTCTTCCACAACGCGTTCACGGTTGCGCCGCAGTGTTCCCCGAACCGGGCCGCGACGTTGACCGGGCGGTACATCTGGCAGCTCGCGGAGGCCGGAACCCACGCGAGCATCTTTCCCAAGACGTATCCGGTGTTCACGGACTTGCTCGAAACCTCGGGCTACCACATCGGCTATACGGGCAAGGGCTGGGGGCCTGGCGACTGGAAGCGTGGGGGATGGACCCGAAATCCGGCCGGACCCGAGTACAACGAACGCAAGCTGGATAAGATCCCCTACGATGGCATCGCCAACGTGGACTATGCGTCGAATTTTGACGATTTCTTAGCGGCACGGCCCGAAGGTTCCCCGTTCTTTTTCTGGTACGGCGGCCACGAACCCCATCTCCGCTACGAGCAGAGCTCCGGCGCGCGGGCCGGCAAGGATCCCGCCCGCGTCCGGGTACCGGGCTTTCTACCCGACGATCCCGTCGTGCGGAACGACCTCCTCGACTACTTCGTCGAGACCGAATGGTTTGATTCTCAATTGGGCGCGATGCTTTCACGGCTGGAGCAGATGGGCGAACTCGACAATACCGTCGTGGTCGTCACCAGCGACAACGGCATGCCGTTCCCCCATGCAAAGGCGAATCTCTATGACTACGGCACGCACGTGCCACTCGCCATTCGCTGGCCCGCGGGAGTGACGGCGGGCCAGTCCTCGTATGCCCTGGTCAGTTTTGTCGATTTCGCGCCAACCTTTCTCGAACTGGGCGGGGTTGATGCGCCCGCGTCGATGACCGGCAAGAGCTTTGTTTCCCTGCTCGAGGGGAAGGAAACGTCGTACCGCGACGTGGTACTCACGGGGCGCGAACGGCACACGCATGCGCGACACGACAACCTGGGATACCCCTCCCGAGCGATTCGCACCGAGAAATACCTCTATATCGAGAACTTCAAACCGGACCGCTGGCCTGCAGGCGATCCCGACGAGTACTACGATATCGACGATTCGCCGACCAAACGGCTGCTATTGGAGAACCGGCCGGCCTACGCGGAATACTTCGACGCGGCGGTTGGCATGCGTCCGGCCGAGGAACTGTATTGCGTTGGCGTGGACCCGGCGTGTATGGGCAACCGGGCCGGCGACCCCGCGCTGCGGGATGTCGAGATCCCTCTCCGCAT
>CAVUWV010000016.1:0-27089 GCA_963745075.1 Candidatus Hydrogenedentota bacterium
TTCATGATGTTTGGGGACTTCGAGGGGCTGGAGGCGAATTGAGTTCTGGACGATAATCCCTCAACGCTGAACGGACTCGCTGATCAACAACTAACGTCACTCCGAGGAGCCAAAACGTACGAAGCGGGACGAAAGCCAGTGCAAGAACAGCGAAGTAACTCCACAAGGGATAGCGGAGCAATCGCATCGTACCGACCAATGCAACGACAAGCACAACGGTCAAGCCGATCTCTCCCAAAAACCAGAATGTGATCAAATCCAGAAATCGCGCGTGTTCCCAATTTTGCGCAATGCTAGTGGTTTGATTTAAGCTGATGGATCATTATGCATTGCGATACGCGCACGGCCGACTTTCTCGATGATCTTCTCTGCGGTGGCTGTCCATACGAAAGGTTTTGGGTCCCGGTTATGCGCCTCGATGAATTCTTTGATGGCCCTTTTCAGATCGGCGACGCTCTTGAAGATGCCGCGGCGCAAACGTTTCTGGGTGAGCTTGGCGAAGAAGCCTTCGATGACATTGAGCCAAGAGCTGCTGGTCGGCGTGAAATGGATATGAAACCGGGGGTGCCGTTTCAGCCAATTCTTCACCTTCTCGTGTTTGTGCGTGGCATAGTTGTCCACGATCAAATGGACGTTCAAGGCGGACGGCGTTTCCTTGTCAATCAGCTTGAGGAACTTGATCCATTCTTGATGGCGGTGCTTGTCCATGCAGGTCGATATGACCTGCCCCTCGGCCATCTCAACGGCCGCAAAGAGCGTGGTCGTTCCGTTGCGCTTGTAGTCATGCGTCATCGTGCCGCAACGGCCTTTCTTGATAGGCAGTTCCGGCTGCGTCCGGTCAAGTGCCTGAATCGATGTCTTCTCATCGGCGCTAATCACCAGCGCGTGCTCGGGTGGGTTCAAGTACAATCCCACCACGTCGCGCAGCTTCTCCTCGAAGCGCGGATCGTTGCTGACTTTGAACGTCTTCACCAGGTGCGGCTTGAGCCCGTTGGCGCGCAGCACGCGGAAGACGAGGTTCTGACTGGTTCCGACAGCTTCGGCAAGTTCACGGGTAGTCCAGTGGGTGGCGTTGTTGGGCTTCTCTTCCTGTACCTTCTTGATGATGGAAGCCTCATGTTTCTCGCGCTCTGTGGCGTGGCGTCCGCCACGGGGCAGGTCTTTGTCGATGACCGCCAAGCCGCCTTTCGCAAAGCGCCCGCGCCAACGCCCAACCGTTCGTTCCATTACGCCGAGCATTTTGGCGATATCTTTGTTTTGCAGGCCTTGCTCTGCCAGCAGGATTATCTTAGCCCGTTGCACCAAGCGCGCCGGCGTGCTGCGTCCTCGCGACCATTTCGTCAGTGTTTGCTGTTCTTCCTCATTGAGGTGTATCTTCGCTGCTATGCGCATGGTCCTCTCCACATTGCGAGCCAGTTATATACAGAACGCATACGACAAACGATAAATTCCCTCAACTATAAATCACACCACTAGACTGGCTGCAATCGGGTTCCGACGTTCCGAATCGGTAGTAAGGGGGTTCAGACGAATGCAGGTTCGACCGTGGTTACAGTTTTCTATTCCGTTTTCCGCTCTTGTCATTCTCACGGGATTGGGCGTGCCGAGGGTTTACAGCCAAACCGCGCCACCAAAACGCGTGAATTACGACATCCAACTCGACACCATCACGTCCGGGTTCGATCACGAGACCTGCTGGGTCCATCCGCGCGCGGGGACCACCCCCGGCGAGCCTCCGATTGTGGTGATGACCATGCAGAAGCTGTTGCTGAGCGGATCGGACGTGTTCTATGCGTTAAACGAAATGCGCACGGACGATATGGGCAAAACGTGGACTGGTCCCGTCGAACGTGAAACGCTTGGCCGTCGCGATGAGCCGAATGGATTGACGACGGTGATCTGCGATTTCACGCCGAAGTGGCACGCCCAATCCGGCAAGCTGCTGGGAACGGGTCATCTCGCGAAGTACGAGGGTGATCACCTCGCCAAGGACTACGAACGCGCGACAACCTACTCCTGGTATGATCCCGAGGCGCGCACCTGGGCGCCGTGGAAGACCGTCACCATGCCGGACGACCCGAAATTCTACAGTTCCGGCGCGGGCTGCACGCAGCGCGTCGATTTGCCCAACGGCGATATCCTGTTGCCCATTTATTTCAAAGGAAAAGGCGATAACACCGCGTCGGCTGCTGTCATGCGCTGCCGCTTCGACGGGGAGACGCTCACCTATGTCGAGCATGGCACCGAACTCACGGTCGATGTCCCGCGCGGATTGGGCGAACCTTCGCTGGCCGAATTTCGGGGCCGGTTTTTCCTGACCTTGCGCAACGACGTAAAGGGCTACGTCACCAGCGGTAAGGACGGTTTGCACTTCGACGCCATACGACCCTGGACTTTTGATGACGGCGAGGAACTCGGCAGTTACAACACGCAACAACACTGGGTCACCCATCCCGACGCGTTGTTCCTGGTCTACACCCGCCGCGATCCGAAGTATGACCACGTGTTCCGCCACCGCGCCCCGCTCCGCATCGCGCAAGTGGACCCGGATCGTCTCTGCGTCCTCCGCGACACCGAACGCATTCTCGTGCCCGAACGCGGCGCCCGCCTCGGCAATTTCGCCGTGACCAAGGTGAATGATCGCGAAACCTGGGTCACCGTGGCCGAATGGATGCAACCCGTGGGTTGCGAGAAGTACGGTTCCGACAACAGCGTCTACGCCGCCCGGATCATCTGGAAGGAGTGACTCCGGTGTTGGTGCGTCTCTCCCGGCCCCGATTGCTCCATGCCCCGTAAGCCGTTGGCGTACTGTAGCGGGGGTTGACAATTTGGGCCGACCTTCGTATAGTGGCGCGTGCTGGAGAAGTACAAGGCGAATTCGAGTCGCCGGGATCCCGTTGGGAGGGGTTGAGGCGTACTCATGTGTCGAATGTCGCGGAAAATGGAGGGTATAGCATGTTCATCTTGTTGACGTTATTGTGGGCGCCGATCTGGCTTATCTACTTCGTCCTAGCTGCGATCGCGGACGGTGGAATCCTCTAATCGCGGGAAGATGCCTGAAAGTTTGTAGTTTCTAAGAAGTTAGGGTTCAACGGGGGCGACCCGTTGAACCCTAACTTTGTATCTGCTGTGCCGAATCTCCGGATTTCAAATTCGTGCGCGCTGGCTACCGGTTCTACTGCGTAAACTGGCTTCGCAACGATGCGCCGAGCTTTCAATATATCAAGCGGCGCCCGGGGTGAAGCCGGGCGCCGATGGGTTGCACTAGGAACGATTGTTGACGTCGGCTACTTGATGAAACCGTGGTACAGGCCCATGTAGTAGGGCAACAAGAACACGGTCCCGCTCGCGAGTTCTCTGCCGTCACCGCCGTAATTGAGCGACCAAGGATCAGTATTCCAATGACCGAAATGGCGGTTCTCCACGGGGAGCACTTTGCCGTTGACGCGATAACCGCGACGGCCGGGCCGCATGTCTTCAATCGGGTCCACTGCCTGTTGGCGCGGCAACATAAGGAGATCGATGCGCTGGCTGTTTTTACAGGCCCAGTTACAGCGGTCCAAGGAAAACCCTTTCAAGGTCGCGACGGAATCTTCGAGCCACCCGTCCCACGGCGCGATGCGGTTGGTCATCCAGGGGTTCGTCCACGTGGCATCCACGCCAAACGCCGCGTACGCGAAGTTGAAGAAGGGGTTCATCTCCGGCTGTTCGACCGTCCACGCGCTATAGAACGAGTACATAATTTTGCTGAGCAGCTCGTCGTCTTTCGCATATTTGACGAGATTGTAGTACGACATGAAGGCCATCTCGTCGTCGGATTGGTTGCCCGATCCGATACCGCGATGGATCTTGTAGATCATGGCGTTGGTGTCGTACGCGTATTTGTCGCACAGTTCCTTCATGCACTCGCCGTACTTCGGGTCGCCGGTCATGTGCCGGGCCACCGCTAGGTACGACAACATACTCAAGGACTTCAGCCCGCGCTCTCCCCACCAGTTTGGATCGTGGTTGAGCGACTGCGGATCGTAATAGCCCCAGCGCGTCGGGGTGCCGTCGTGGTCGACCAGATCGTATCCGTGATCGATCAGGTGATCCGTCAGGTCGCGCACCACCTCGCGGACCCGCTCCTTTTCCTCGTCCGTGTCGGCGACGAGATCGTAGTACCGGGGATAGAAGAAGTAATGGCCGTCGAGTTCGTCCGAGCTGGTGTCGCTCTTCCAATACCATTTCTTGTCCGCGCTCAAGGGCCAGCGGGGCTCGTAGACCTTCCACAGTTTGTCGCCTTCGTCATGCTCTCTTTGATCGCGTTCGAGGCGGCCCACATTCGGGTCGGGTCCGCTGGCGGGAAGAATGGTGCGCGCGACGTAGCCCTTGGGCGGACTGTGATCGCAGCCCTGCGTCACCTTCTGCAGGAACCGCAACGCCTCAAACGCCCGTTTGGCGCGATCCTTGGCCTTGGGATCGCCCGTCGCGGCATAGGCGAAGCATTCGCCCGCGCCGTACATGGACGTCCAAAGCCCGTCGTTATCGCTGTCGCTGTAATTGATGTGGCTCTTGTCGCCCGGGGCATCGAGATGCACTTCGGAGACGTAGCCGTACTTGGTCCGGCGGATGTACTTCTCCATTTCCTCTTCGTAGATATCCGCCTTCTCGGCGAGGGTCATCATGCGCCGCTCGATGCAGCCGACGCCGTCAGCGGTTGCGAACCACGCGTCGCCATTCGCGTCGACGGCGACGGAACGAATCTCATCATTCGGTAGCCAGCCAAGGCCTTGGCGGTACGCCCACCCCTGATTGTCATAACGGACGGCGCCCATGCGCGTCCCGAACCACACCGTGCCGTCGGGACCCGCCGCTGCACAGGTGAAATCGTTGTAGGGAAGACCGTCTTGGCCTGTGTAAAACTTCCACCCCTCGTGCGTCTCGCAACCGACGCCGGCTAACGTCGCGAACCAAAGCTGGCCTTCGCTGTCGAAGGCGACGCCACGCACGTCATCCACGGCCCATTGGCGACCCATTTGGTCGTCGACGACGATGGGCTTGAAACCGGTGGGCGTCTTTTCCAACAGTCCCTTGCTGGTCGCCGCGACGAGACGACTCTCCTGGGATTGGGCGATTTGGTTTGTGATGCCCGCGATCTCAGTGTAGACGTTTGCGTCGATCCGCCCGGGCAGCAGATCTTGGGCCGGCTCTTGCATTCCCGACCAATGGCGCTCTTTCAGAACCGCCCAGCCCGAAGCCGTTTCAGCGTACACACTCCCGTCGGCCCCAATATACACGGAGCGAACGTCGTTTGACGGAAGTCCGTCATCGGCCGAGTACTTTACCGCCACTTCTTGCGGGTATTTGCCGACGGTTATGCTCGGCACTTCGCTATGGGCGGCTGCGGCCGCGAACAGGCAGGAGAGTAGCATGAGGCAAGGTCGCATGATTTCCAAGTCCTTCAGGTAGGCGGGTGCCGTCATAGCATTGCCATAACGAACACGCGCGCATTGTGTGCACCGGCGCGTGCGCCGTCGCCGGACGAAAATGCAATCCGGCAATCAGTTAGCTTACAGGTCGTGCGAGGGGCGATCAACCTGCGTGCCCAGGGGTGCGCAGGGGATAGTCGACACGGACAAACACGAACCGGCACGGACGGCCGCGGCGGATGGGAAAGAATAGTGTGATTGCCGGCACGCGTCATCTCGGAGTGTCTACGCCTCCGCGATTCCAATGGGTTCCCAGGACTTCCAGCGGCCCCGGGTGAAGTCGGGGAAATCGACGGTTTCGGCCCGGTTGGCGACGGACTTTTCGCTCAAGGGGCCGACTACGCTCCAGGCGGCCGCGTCGTACACGCCCATATCGAGCGGCAACCCTTCGCGCAGGCACTTGATGAGGCGATAGTCTTCGATGTAGTCCATTCCGCCGTGACCGGCTCCACTGGCATCCGGGCCGATTTGGGTCCATAGGGGATGCTCGAATTCGGGGCGGTACTGGTCCAACGGTTCCCAGGTGTCGGCAGGGCTGCGCCCCTCGATACAAATGCGATCGGGGAAACCCGCCGTGATGGCCTTCGTACCTTGCAGCATGTTGATGCGGCTATACGGACGCGGGGCATCGCAACTGTACTGAACCATAATGGTACGCCCCTTGTCGGTCTTGATGAGGCTCGTATTGTAATCGCCGTTGACAAAGGTCTCTTTGCGGCGCGGGTCGTCTTTCGGGAAATGTTCCTCGGCGTAGCGCTTCAGGCCCATCGACGGCGAACTCACGGAGACCATGTAGCTGAATTGGTCTCCACGATTAATGTTCATGCATTGGGCGATGGGTCCGAGACCGTGCGTGGGATACAGGTTTCCGTTGCGGGACATGCTGTCCTCGCGGCGCCAGCGACCCGCCTCGCCGGAGGAGAATTTGAACTCCCGGAGATCGTGAAGGTATCCACCTTCTCCATGGAGGAGATCGCCGAAGACGCCGCGTCGGACCATGAGCAGAATCTGCAATTCCGCCTGGCCGTAGCAGCAATTCTCCATCATGATGCAGTGCTTCTGTTGCTTCTCCGCGGTTTCGACGAGTTGCCAGCACTCTTCCACCGTGACCGCAGCCGGAACTTCGGTAGCGGCATGTTTGCCGTTTTCCATGGCAGAGACGCAGACCGGCACGTGCCAGTGCCACGGTGTTGCCGTGTACACGAGGTCCAAATCTTCCTCCGCGCACATGCGTTTGA
This sequence comes from Candidatus Hydrogenedentota bacterium, assembly GCA_963745075.1. Classification (GTDB taxonomy): domain Bacteria; phylum Hydrogenedentota; class Hydrogenedentia; order Hydrogenedentales; family SLHB01; genus JAHDWY01. The sequence goes on from CAVUWV010000016.1 coordinate 6,710, forward strand.
AATCGGTCTCGCCCCGGGTGTAGCCGGTCGGCTTCGGAAACCCGGAGTCTTCCACCATCTTTTGAGCGGCTGCCGCTTTGGATTCTACGATGTCGCAAACTGCGGTAATCTGGCATCCTTCGATTTTGAGCAGATTCCCGACATGATTGCTGCCCATGTTGCCCACGCCAACGAATCCGATGCGCACGTTATCAATGGGTGGCGCCACGAATGGTTGCTCGGGCGCCGGTCCGAGAGTGTCCGGGACTGCCGCGTATGCCGTACGACTCGCAGCCAACACGCCCGCGCTCGCGCCGAGGCGAATAAAGTCGCGGCGGTTCATATCATAGTGGTGCGTGGTGTCGTCTGTTTCGTGCGCCATGAGGATTTCCTTCCCAAGTATTGTGGGGCCATGACTCCGATTACTTTCCATTCGCCCGGATGAACGTAGCTGACGCCTAAACGCGGCTGGAAGCCGCGTCTACTTTGGTCACTGCGATCCACGAATCCGATGTATAAACTCGAATTAGTCTTCCGGCCACCAGCGTGCGCCGCCGTCGAGGGTATCGGTGTGGGGGCCGTTATACGCCGCGGCGGGAGGTGGCAGAAAATCGTGGGTCGCGTTCATCCATTTACCCAGGGCCTGCTGCATCGTCCTTACGCGATCGGCCCGATCGGAATCGTCAGCGAGGTTGTGCCATTCGCCCGGATCGGTTTCGAGATCGTAGAGTTCCACACGCGGCTTGGTATCGTTCAAGTACCACGTCAACGGTTCCTTCAACTTGCCTTCCTCGGCGAGCCTGCGAATGGACTGAAAACTCGGCGACCGCAGTAGGTCCAGACTATTCAGGTTGCCCACTTCGGGGCGGTAATTCTGAATGAGCTTATATCGCTCGCCCACGACGCACCGCGCGGGATCCCAGTTGTCGTGCCAGTTGCGTTCGGAGTACACATACTCGTGCACGGCGTCCGTTTCGCCCCGCAATAGCGGCGCCAGCGATTGGGCTTCCATCTCCTTTGGAATGGTTGCGCTCGCCACATCGAGCCACGTCGCCGCGAGATCCATGAGGGACACGAGGGCGCTCGTGGACTGCCCTTTGCCTGTTTTGCCAGGCCACCGCGCCAGAAGGTGAACGCGAATTCCCGGCTCGTACAACGTCGCCTTCGCGCGCGGGAACGGCATGCCGTTGTCACCCGCCATCATGACCAGCGTGTTGTCCGCCAGCCCACGTTCGTCGAGCAGAGCGAGAATTTCGCCGGATTCGCGATCGAACCGCGCGATCTCGTCGTAATAGAGGGCCAAATCCTTGCGCACTTCCGGCGTGTCGGGGAGGAATTCGGGGACCACCACCTGGTTCGGATCGTGGGGCGGGTCCGTGGCGCCGGGCGCGTAGTCCCGGTGCGGATCGGTCGATCCGAACCACAGGAAAAACGGTTTATCTTTCGGACGTTCGTCGAAGAACTTCGAGAAAGGCTGCCCCACGCCCGCGTAGAAATCGAACTGCTTCTGGATGAATCCCTGATGCACCTTGCGGTACGCGCCCGTGAAATAGCCCGCGGCTTTCAACAAATCCGGTACGTTGGCAGCGTCCGGGTACGCGTTCATGTGCAGACGTGACGCGCCAATCGCGTGAGGCGTACGTCCGGTCAGAATGCTGGCCCGGCTTGGACTACACTGCGGGCTCGTCACATAGGCCCGATCGAATCGCACGCCCGCTGCCGCCAGCGCATCGAGGTTTGGCGTGCGAATGGCCGTGTTTCCATAGCACCCCAGATCCGGCACGCTCTGGTCGTCGGAGAAGAGAAAAACGATGTTCGGGCGTTCCGAGGTGCCTTGCGCCATCACCGTGGGGGATCCCAAGAGCGCCGCACTTCCGACTGCCGCGGTTTGCATAAACTCCCGGCGGGATGGGTTCATTCTGTTGTGCTCCATATTCGTTGAAAAAGACCTTCGGTCCGAATGGATCAGACCCATGCGGGATCAGCGACGATCTTGGGTGCGAGCTTTCAGTGTGGAAATGGCCGTATCGTAAACCGCGAGCACCTGGTCGCGTTCCGTGTCCGAGGTGAAGTCCCCGATGTCCGCGACCAAGGTCCGGTCCTTGCGCAACTCGTCCAACAGCGATTGCGCGGCATCCGGGTCGAAAACCGGCTCACCGTCGACATCCACGTATACCGCGCCGGTGTGTGCGAAGTACGGTTTGCCGTATTCATTGAATCCGACGCCAAATTTTTCTGGGTTGTCGTAAGTTGCGCTGAATGGCGTGGCGCGAACGGCAAACCAGGCCGGGTCACCGGCGATAAGATTGCCATGGAACTCGGCGATGTAGCGGCCGTCGTGAAGCACGGCGTTGGCACGCGCAACGACGTGCCCGTTACGCACCAGTTCAAGGTCGTTGAAATCGCCCCGGCACTGGACCGACGCTACGATATTCAGCGCGTCGCCCGCGGTGGCATCGATAACAGACCCCGCCGGTTGGCCATTTACGGTGAATGCAATCAGCGGACCGTTCGTGATGTACGACCGCCCCGCGCGCAGACCTTTCAACCACCGTTCCTTCGTCAGCGGCTCGTCCACCTGCACGTAGGCCATGGCCATATCGCGGAAGAACCAGTCTGTGCCCGTCGCCAGCGGCACGTGCAATCCCAAATTGAGGTAACGGTAAAGCGCGGACTCATACGTGCCGAGACTGCCCTGATCGAAGATCATCTGCACGTCGACCAGCCCTGCCACCCAGTTTGGGATGTCTTCGTAGCCCCGCGAGCCGTGACACCACAATACGGTGGCGTCTTGCGCGCGCGCCTGGACGATCCCGTTCCGCAGTGGCTGGTCGTCGTTCGATTTGTGGGTAATGGCGTATCCGAGGCTGGCTGGAATGATGAGGTCCTTTAGTTCGAGAAACATGACGTGTCCATAGCCTTGGTTGTTCTTTTGGAAGTTGTGGCGATACTCCTCGCCGTACCCGAAGATGACGCCGCTGCGTTGCGAGAATCGCGCGAGGTCGTCGGCCGTGAACGTGTTGGAAATGTAGTGCGCGTCGGCCTCGGCCCGTTCCAGGTAGGAGAAGAAGACTACATCGAATCCGTCCGCCGTCGCCGTATCGCAGGCGTACCGCTCGGCTTCATCGAGCGTCATTTTCTGCAAATGGAGATGCGCGTTGCCGCTGTACCAGTGGGCGTCTTGCGGAAGCAGCCGTTGGATTCGTCCCTCCACCGTTGTCTGCGTCTTCCCTCGGAGGTCGATAGTATCGATAAACCGTTTCGAGTTGGGTCCGTGAAATGCCTCGATGGTGAGCGTTGCTTGTGGAACTTGAACCGTGCACTCTTCGGGTACAATGGACCAACTGTCCATGTGGGCGAAAGAAGAATCGCCGATACTTCCTGCGGTGAGCGCGGTGGATCGGGTCAACAAATTCCGCAAGGCCACGCGCCGCCCATCTTGATCGTACATCCGAATCAGGGCTGGAACTGGTTCACCCGATTCGTTGTCGACAAAGCGAAGGTGCAACTTGCACGACTCGCGCCATTCGATAACCGGCTCAGCCGCGAGATCGATTCCCGAGTCGGGCGTGTTGAGGGGCGCCGCGATACTCCCTTCGAGCACGTAGGGATGATCGTGTGCCGTAGCCGGAATCGCGATCAGGTTCGCCAGTAGGGTGATGAGAAGAATGAGTCGGCGCCGGTTCGCCCCGGTTTCGCGCGACGTATCCGATTGTGCGCGTCCACGTGAAGTGCGCCCCATTCAACCGGACCTTCCGCTGTCGCTCACGGCAATGACTTCCAGCGGCGGCAGGGGTTCCGGCAAAACGCCCTTGGCCTTACGCCACATGATGACCCCTTCAAGCACCATCCAAACCTGCAATGCTTCCACAAACAACCCCACGCCGAACAGAAGCCAACTGTCCGCCTCGTAAAACTCTTTGATTTGGATGACAAGAGCCCAGGCCGGCAAAACCAGCATCAGAACGGTGGGTCCGACGAGGAACCACACCGGCTTGCCATGGCGGATCAGATAGAACGCGATGACCATGAACGCCAGCCCGGCTAAGAGCTGATTGGTTGCGCCGAACAAGGGCCAGAGTATGAGTCCGCCGGTGCCGGGTACGCCCTTTGGGCCGGGGATGAGCGCAATGATCCCGCCGGTTACCACGGCGATGGTGGTTGCGACGTACTTGTTCGTCAACGGCGAAATCCGTAGGGCATCTCCCAATTCCTGGATAACGTACCGCTGAAGGCGCGTCGCCGTGTCGAGCGTGGTGGCGGCGAAGCAGGCTACCATCACCGCAATGATGCCGATTCCCACGGGACGCGGTATGCCGAGGGCCGCAATCATGTTCGCGCCGCCCTCGATGAACGCGCCCACTTTTTGGGCCAGGGTCATGGCCTGCCAGCTACCGCCGTAAAACCCATGCCACGCGTCGAACCCCGTCAGCACGACGCCGTTCTTCTCAAATCCCATACCCAGTCCCGCGCAGCACGCGAGGATTACCAGGACGGCGAGCACACCTTCCATAAGCATGGCGCCGTAACCCACATACTGAGCGTCGGTCTCCGTCTTGATTTGCTTGGACGTGGTCCCCGACGCGACAAGACAGTGAAAGCCCGACACGGCCCCGCAAGCAATCGTAATGAACAGGAAGGGAAGAATAGGCGGCGCATCCGCTGGTACGTCGCTGCTCACGGCGGGCGCCACGAGCGCCGGGTGCGCGACAAACAGGCCCGCGACGAGCAGCACAAGGGCCACGAGCAGTTGGTGGGAGTTGATATAGTCGCGCGGCTGCAGCAGCATCCACACCGGAAGCACGCTCGCGATAAAACAATACGCCAGCAGAATGACGGTCCAGATGACCACGCTGGATTTCATGGCGGCGAAGAACCCCGCGTGCGGATCGCCGAAGAGCGGGACATTGGCGCCAAACGAGATGGGCAGGTATTCGACGCCGATAATTACGGCGCCGTACAACACGGCCAACGCTAATAGTGACGGCCACAAAAGTCCACCACCGCGCCGGTAGATCCAGAATCCGACCAGCACGGCCAACGGCATCGCGATCCATACGGACAACACCGTCTCTGGATACACGGAGAAAATCGCCGCGATGACCAGTCCGAAGATGGCCAGCACGACCGTCAGCGCGAAGAACAGCACCAGCAGAAACAGAATGCGGGCCCGTTTGGAAATCATACGCGCGGCAACGTTGCCGATGGTTTGCCCCCGCGATCGCAGGGAAACCACAAGCGACCCGAAATCGTGCACCGCACCGATAAAGATGCACCCCACCAAAACCCACAGGAGTGCCGGCAGCCAGCCCCAGAACACGGCGATGGCCGGTCCCACGATGGGTCCGGTGCCTGCGATCGAAGTAAAATGGTGGCCGAAAACGACGCTCCGCTGGGTCGGCACAAAGTCTACGCCGTCTTGCAGTTGTCGCGACGGCACTTCGGCATTGGGATCCAAATCGAAAATCTTTCGCGCCAGGAAGCGGCCGTACGTGTTGTACGCTACGATGAACCCGAAGAATGACAATACCGCGACAAGAAGCGTTCCCATTCACAACATCTCCAGAATTGCCCCATCCGCAGCTTAGAAGTATCGGAAACTCAAGACGAGAATTGCAAGAAACGCTTCGAATACAGCGCGAATGAGAGCATGTTGAACCGCGCCCATCGCGCTGAAGAGAAATACGGCCTACGGGCTCACCGCGTTCACGACCTCCGCCCAGGCCCGGCTGGCGGGAAAATCGCCCGGGTATTTCACGAAGCTTACGTGTCCGTCCATGTAGAGCACGTTTGCGCCGCCGGGGAGGTGATTGAATTCCGTGGGATCGAGGTCGACCCGATCGAACATCATCGGGATCTCGGACTGTGACCGGGCCGTTGCCGACGGGTTATTGATGTCCTTGATAAAGAATCGCTCGATGCCTTCCCGGAGACGGAGCACGTCCTGCGTGTTGCCATTGTCATCGATGAAGCTCCAGTCGCTTTCGAAGGCGTCGACCGGCTGATTCAGCAGGATGTCCGTGAAGGCGGCGTAAAAAGCGGGCGACATATCCCGGGTCGCCGGATCGGCCAGGTATTCCGTGCGCAGAATCCACCCCAGATAGATGTAGGATAGCTGATCGAATAGACACGGATTTCTTGAACCGCCAGCGCGGGTTCCGTTGGGACCGTCCGGCCGGTTCCACCGTCCCAGGTCGTATTGCTGCTGTCCGTTGGAGTCAGACGGACATACCAGCACGCGCGCGTCGGAAAGGTACTCAGGATACATACTACGTCCATCGAACATAAGAAAACTGTCGTTGCGCACGTCGCAGTTTTGGCCGACAAATTTTTGAATTGGCGGGTAGTTCTCGTTTGATTCCCCGGCGTACATCTTGAGCGATAGCCCCAACTGCCGGAGATTATTGACGCAACTGACGCGCCGGGCCGCCTCGCGGGCGCGGCTCAGCGCCGGGAGCAACATGCCTGCCAGAATGCTGATGATGGCAATCACCACCAGCAACTCGATCAACGTAAATCCACGGCGAACCACAAGTCGTTTTCCCCGTTCTGCATAAATACGCACACCTTCACCCTACGCGAAATACGTTTGTGTAGCAAGCCTATTGCGCAGCAAGAAGTTGGTGAAGCGGAGCGAATGCAGATTATCAGGGATCGAACGCGCGAGGAATCCGCCGTTGCGCTCTCACACATTCCGTGAGATCGCATGGACCAGCAACGACTGCTTCCCTTTTTCTCGGAGAGATTCGTCGAGAAAGGCGATCTCATCCTCGTCCACGATTGTGTACGGAAACTGCCGAACGCCCTTGTTGTCCAACTGAAAGACCATCGACTTTTCGAAAGGTGTCTTTCCCGCGGCTATGACTTGGCAGCCCAGCGATACATTGGGTTTGAGGGGAGTGTCGCTCGTGATCGTCCGCTTCGCATAAGCCGAGTGAATGTTTGCGCCGGTGATTTGGTACTCGCCCTCCATCTCCACCCGCGTACCGTCGGCGCTGCCCCCCTTCAACCGATATCCGGGATCCTCGCCGCGATGGAGACCGCGGACGTACGTGACCTGTTTCGAGTCGAGTCGGCCGACGCCGCGTTCGTCGCTACTGGATTCGGTTGTCATGCGGTATTCGTACACCTCGAATTCCCCGTCCTTATTCCCGAGAACGACGAATAGGGTGTCGTCGTATCGTTGATTGGTGTTTTCGTGCAGACCGTCGGCGAAATCCAGCCCCCGCACCGCGAGGGCGTTGGCCGCGCGGCCGGAGTCCATGGAATCCACCCATTCGCCGCCTTTGAGCGTCACGACGAGCCTTGCCTCCATCGCGATAGCGCTGGCTTCCTCGCCCTGGTAGTGCCGCAGGAATTCTGTCGACTCCTGCGGTACAATCGAGGTAGGCACATCGGTGTACAAGGCCAAGGTCAAATCCTCTTCGCCCACCAGCGCGTGCATTTTGGCGCGGTTGGCCGGTAACGTAAGCTTGCGGAGTTCCCGCGTTTCCACGGGCACGGCAACTTCAACGACATTCCCATCCTCGTCGATTGCTTCGAGTGGAACGGACTCGGTCTTTAGGGCTGCGCTGACGCCAAAGTCCTTCTCGATTCGCGTCATCAAATCCGATTGAACCCGCTGGCGGAACTGCTTCACCAGTTCCCGGCCACGTTCCGCGAGTTGTTCCCGGGGAATCCGAGTACGGGAACCGCTTCGGTGGGTATTACCGGACCGCTCTTCACTCGAGCGCGATTCGTACTCTTGGATCCGTTCGTCCAAGTACTTGCGAATCTCCTGGCGCAGTTCATCAACGCTCAACTCGGACATTCGCGGTTGGTCCTTAACCGGTTCGGGCTTGAGGCCGTCCACTGTCCTCTTATGGGTACTTGCGCAATTCGTCAGCAAAAACACGAGAATGAGGAGTAAGACTAAGGCCCAACTACGCCGATAAGTTTCCATCTCCTTCAACCTCGGCTCTCGCGACGATACGAAGCGAGTCAGCTCCCGGCTGACTCGCACTGAGAATATACTTATTCAAAGCGGTTTACGACAACGTTTCCGTATATTAATAATCCGAGCAGGCCCTTGATTGTCATCGCTCGCGGTAGTACCATCCTGGCGTACGCTTCCAGAGAGCAATCATGGAAACCACCCGCATTTTAAAATCGTTGGACGGTCCCTGGCGCTTGGTGCTCGACCCCGAGGACATCGGCAAATCGCGCCACTGGGAGTCTGACACGGATCTGCCCGAAGCCGTCGAGGTGCGGGTGCCGAGCGTGTGGGACCGGTGGGTGCCGGATTACGACGGCGTCGGCTGGTATTTTCGTACCTTCGAACTCGATGAATCCTGGTCGGGAAAGCATATTACCCTTCACTTCGAGGCCGCCGATTATTACGCCGAAGTCTGGTTGAACGGGACCCCCGCCGGCGATCACGAAGGTGGCTATACGCCGTTCTCCTTCGACGTAACAGAATCCGCCGTCGTTGGGAACAACCACATTGCGGTGCGCATCGTCGATCCCCACGGTCCCGAAGGGTACGGCAGTTTTCGTCCAAAAGAGATTCCCTGCGCGAAAGAAAATCACTACTACTCGTTTGCGGGAATCTGGGGAAGTGTCTCACTATTGGCACGCGACGTAGCGCACATCACGGACGTCTGTGTCCAGCCGGATATCCGTCGCAAGCGCGTTACGGCAACCATCGTGACATCACAACCGGGGACCGTGCGACTGCGTATCGCCGGCACAGAGAACGTGACCGAGGGGGAACCCGGCCGTCAGGTGGTTGGTTTTCCGGGATTCTCACCTTGGTCGCCCGATTCGCCAGTACTTTACACGTTGGAGTGCGAACTCATTGTGGATGGTTCCGTCGTGGATGCGACATCCGTTCGGTTCGGCATGCGCGAATTCACGGTGCGGGACAACCGGTTCTGTCTAAACAACAAGCAGTTGACGATCAAAGGCGTGTTGCACCAGCCCGACTACGCCCGTTCGCTTGCCGCTCCCGAATCGCCGCAATTCGCGCGTAACGAATTGGAGCTTGCCAAGGCGGCCGGATTTAACCTCATCCGTATGCACATCAAACCCGCGCCCACGATTACGCTCGACCTGGCCGATGAGCTGGGATTGCTGGTCTATGAGGAGCCGGCAATCGGATGGATCGAGCGGTCGCCGTTCCTGAAGGAACGGTGTGAACGCGAAGTGCGCGAGATGATACTGCGCGATCGCAACCATCCCAGTGTGGTCATCTGGGGCATGCTGAACGAGTCCGGGAATGCCGACTACGTCGTCAATAGCGGCGCCCAGACCATCAAGGACGATTTGTGCCGACTGGCGCGGGAACTGGATCCCAGCCGGGTCATCATCGACGACTCGGGCGGCATCAACACAACCCGGGAACCGTCACGCTACCTGCGACCGTATCAGGACACGTTTGAAACCTTCGACGATCTGCACATTTACCAGCGGGGACCGGTCGATCGCGAAATCGCCTTGTACTATGAACACAGCGGCGATCCAAACCGGCTGGCGTTTATGTCGGAGTTCGGTTTCGGCGGAATGGAGGATCTCCCCGATGTCGTCGCCCAGTACGGCGCCGACGGCCAAACGTCGAAAGACGCGCGTTTTCTACAGGGAACGCTCGACGCCATCAAGCCTGGATTCACGGAACGAAACCTGGATCGCGTTTTCGGAGACTTTTCTGCGTTCACCGCTGCCGCCCGGGAATTGCAGTGCGACGCCCTGAAACATCAGGTCCAAGCCTTGCGATTAAACGGTAAGCTCGGCGGCTATTGCATGACGCAACTCTGCGACGCCGGCCATGAATTTGGCGCGGGCGCCCTGGACCGATGGAGACGTCCCAAGCCGGTTCACACAGCGCTCAAAGCTGCCCAGGCCCCCTTACTTCCCGTGATTCAGATTCCCAAAACCAACCTGGTTCCGCGGGAAGAGGTGCACGTGACCGTAATGCTCGTGAACGATGAGCGCATCGAGACCCGCGCCGATTTGTCCCTCCAGGTGGTCGGACCGACCAACCAAGTGTTGTGGAAGAAGAAACGAAACATCAAGGTTCCCCGGACCAGCAAAGAGATCTGGAGCGGAACCATTTCCGCGTCGGGGTCCGCGGGCACGCATCGCTTTGTCGTGCGTCTCATGCAAGGGCACAAGGTGATCGGGCAAAACGCCGTCGACATCCACGTGGTCGAGCCGATTCAATCCTGCGACGTGGACGTGCATGTGGTGGATCCGAATGGAGAATGGACCAAACAGTGCCTCGACCTCGCCAAGCCGGGGGAATTGAAAGCTTCGATGTACGTCGTGCCGCCGCTCGGCAATACGATTCGCGGCTATCCCGAAGACGAACTCGGTCTTGTCTTGGCGGAAGTTCGCGGCGGTGCGGTAGCCCTTGTCTTTGCCCCTCCCAGCGATTGGAACGAATTTGCACAACGGGTGGATGATTCCGTCACGGCTACCAGCAAAGACGCCGTAGGCGCGTTCATGGGGGTGTACCATTACGTCAAGATTCACCCCGTATTTGACGGTTTGCCCGCACGGTGTCTCATGCGTCAACCATACCGGAACGTGGTCCCGCCGAAGACCTTCACCGAAACCGGCGACGAAGACATTTGCGGCTCCTTTGACATGAGCCCGGCCGCGTCGGGCAGTTACGGCATCGAAACCGCCGCGTGGTGGGGTAGCGATATCCTCGTGCGCCGGTATGGGAGCGGCCGCATCGTCTTCACGCATCTGCGCGTGCTCGAAAACCTGGGCCGGGATCCCGTGGCGGATCGCATCTTCGTCAACATGTTGCGCCATTTCTCGCGCCGCTCCGTTCCGTCGGACGAGACCCTGCCGGCGCCGCAGGAGGCCATCGACTGGTTGCGGCGCGAAAAGCTGCACCGCGTGCGCCAGTGGATGGTTATCGGCATGTTCCCGAACTGGAGCGGCAAGGGGCACGAAACGGCGTATCCACCGGAAAAGTCCATCGATCTCGACGCAACCTATCCGGGTTGGTACCGGGCCATCGAATGGCAGCGCTGGTACAGCCTCACGGACTACGGCCATCAGATTGATTTGCAGGCCGCGTTCACGCCAATCCACGAATACTACCCGCGCTTCGACTACGGAACCGGGTATGCTTACGCCGAGTTCAGTTCCGCCGCGCGTCAGGCCGCAACTATCCATCTCCGCGTGCAAAACGCCACGAAGGTGTGGCTCAACGGGGCGCTCGTCCACGAGAGCACAGATCACTTGCCGTATCAGGAGTTTGCCGATCACCGGATTTCCGTGAATCTCCGGCAGGGTCGAAACACGGTCCTGGTCAAGGTTTCCAAGATCCCGGGCGAGTTTCAATTCTCCCTTGACTTGGAATCGGCGACTCGCGATCCGCTTCACCTGAAATGGTGGAAGTAATCGGCATCCTGCGCTAAGCTGGTTCGGTTGCCGAAGAACGCAGAGGAGATGCGTTTATGCAGTTGTGCCGTTTCTTTATACACTTGTTTCTCACGGCCGTCCTGGTAACCATGGTCTGCATGACACCATTCGCGCACGCGCAACTCGAATCCATTCCGGACAAGACCGTTGTGCTTACCTTCGACGACTCGGTGAAATCCCACATCACGAATGTCGCGCCCTTGCTCAAGGACTACGGATTCGGCGCCACGTTCTTTATTACGGAATGCTGGATGTCCGACACGGAAAACTTCATGTCCTGGGACGACGTCGCGGAACTGAATCGTATGGGCTTCGAGATTGGAAACCATACCTGGAACCACGCCGGCATGAGTTCCCCAAAAAGCGTGGCCCATCTTGCCGGGACAACTTGCCCTCGTCGAGTCGGCATTGAAGAAAGTCGGTGTGCCAAAACCTGTGAGTTTCGCCTGGCCGGGCAACGGCTTTTCGCCGGAGGGTGTCGACGTGCTCCGCGCCAACGGGTATCTTTTCGCGCGGCGCGGCATGCAGCCGGAAATCCCCTACGGAAAGATCGAACCCGGCCCCCTCTACGATCCGGCGCGCTACGATCCCCTGCTGATACCGTCCGCTGGTGATGCGTATCCCGAATGGACGCCGGATGACTTCAAACGCGTTGTCGACCGCGCAAAGGACAGCCAAATCGCTATCGTCCAGTTTCACGGGGTGCCGGATATCGCCCATCCCTGGGTGCACACCCCGCCCGAACGGTTCAAGGAGTACATGGCCTATCTGAAAGACGGCGGATTCAACGTGATTGCCATGCGCGATCTCGCGCGTTACGTGAATCCCGCCGCGGGGCCCGACGATGCGATGACCCGCGTCCGCTACGGCAGCCGCACCATCGAACTGCCGCCGGAAGTCGCCGCGACGCGGGCGAACCTCGGGTTCTGGTTGCCGAACATGTTGTTCGACCACGGCTACACGGTCGAAGAGGCCGCGTTGACCTGTGCGTACTCCCCAGAGGAGATGCAGGCCAAGATCGATGCGTTCGAATTCAAACTCTCGGAGAAGAACAGCGGTTCCATCAAGCTCCGTCCCTATCCCGGTGGACGACACCCGCGAATCGGTTTCCTCGAAGGCGCCATCGATCCCATGCGCGGGACCAAAATCAGTGTGTTTCCACCGTGGGAGAATGGCGGCTACGTCGTCGTGGATCTGCCGGAAGCCATTTTCAGCAACCTGGGGCTGACGTATCTCGCCCACACGCACGTCCCGACCATCTGGGATGAACAACACACGTTTATCGATAACGTTGACTGGACGGCCCGCCAGGGCGGTGGCTGGGAAAACGCGTGGCGGTTACCGAATGACATACGCTTCGGCGGTTCCGCAGTGCCGGACGAGAACGGCGTGAACTTCACGCTTTGGTTGGAGAATGGCACGGACGAAGCGCTCACCGATCTGAGGACGCAAGTGTGCCTGATGCTGAAAGGTGCCGTCGGATTTAACGAGCAACGGGAAGATGGCCGCCGATTCGAAGACGGCGTCGCCGCCATTCAGTCAGACGACGGACACCGCTGGATCCTGGTCGCTTTCAATCGCTACGGCCGCGTATGGGGTAATCCACCGGTTCCGTGCATCCATTCCGACCCTATCCTGCCCGACGCCGCGCCGGGGCAACGCGTGGAGGTTATGGGTCGCGTCTGGTTTTACGAAGGCGACGACATCGATGGTGAAATCGCCCACGCACAACAGTCGATTGCGCCGGCTGCGGAGTGACATCCGGTGGTACGCAGCATTCCAGACGACCTTGCCCAAATAAACTGAAGTCGCTATTGCGGAAACTGCTTATATGCCAAGTGCCGATGGTGTTCCGAGAAAGCCGTCGCTCCAGAAGACTGGTTCGTAGCCACGTTCGTGGACCCATTGCACAGCCGTACGGACTTTATTCATCACGGTCGGTTGGAAATACGACAACTCCTTGCGGAAATACTGTTCGTGGATCAATAACTCCACCATTTCCGACGTATGCGTTGTCGCCGTCCGCGCATTCAGAAACGGCACGACCTCTTCCACTTCCAGAAGATTCACAACCGATGTGCAACGGATAAAGAATAGTCCTGTCTCGCGGTCGTACCACGCGCCGCGGCTGTCGCAATACGCGCACTGCGCGAAGCCGTGGTAATACCCCGTCGTGCATTCGCCGTTCACAATCTCGAACAGGCCCACGAGTTGTTCGATCCCGCGGTCGCGCACAGCGACGATGGCCTCTTTCGGGCACTCCGCCCAATGGGTGGTGGTTGTCGTGCTCAAGACTTCGTTGCCCGCGAACCGGCGGATGTGCCCGCAAACGAGATCGTAGTCGTGGGCGATTTGCGCGTATTTTGCGTGGCGGTAGGGCCGGTCCGGCTTGTCCTGCAATGCGTGGAAGCTCAGATGGAGCCAATGCGCGTTGGCCTGCCACTCTTCCTTCCACTTCGCCGGCATTTGCGTCAGGTCGAATCCATCCGTCTGGTAGTAGATGTTGAGATGAACCTTCGTGCCGTACGTTTCATGGAGTTCCCGCCAGAATGCCAGATACCAATGATCGAACAGCGACTTGTAACGATCCGGTTCGGTCCCCAGGTCTTTTAGAAACTCGATGTTGTCGTCGACGGAGAATCGGTATCGTGGTTTGCTGTCCCGGTTCCACCAGACCTGGATCTCCTCGGACGCGCCGTCCGCCTCGGCGGTGATGATATTTCGCTGCTGTGTCAACTCGACGATGCACGCAAAGGCGCCCTTCGTCACCGGTGCGGTGATGCCGTTCACAGTTGCCGACTTCGCGCTCGTCTTTCCTTCTACCTGGACGAGCAGTCCTGCCGAAGTTTCGTTCCCGTCATTCCGGTTCAATACATCCCCATCTCGGGGTGATGTGATTTTGATCGTTGTGCTCATCTGCGAATTCCCCCAACCATTGACTCAACCATATTCCCTCCAACTGATTCTAGCCAACCAGAGGAAATGTCTTAACGAGGGCGGTTATCCAACCCGCCTTGCCAAGGAATGCATTGACCCGCAAAACGTCGCAGTAAAGGCCGCCCCAAATAGAGTTTCTTGCGAATGACGTGGACCCCGCTCTTCCGGGCAGGCATCCGTAAGGCGGCTACGAAACCCCGCCCTCGTACGCCTTCGAGCGTACCCCGCCAGAGTGGTGTGAGTCCACTCCTGAACGGCGTCTTTACATCAGAAGCCGAACGGAACTGCGTCGCCGCGAGGCAGGGTGGGGAGTAGCGGAAGGCGAACGACCAGTCCGTAGGAATACGAACTCGATTTGGCCTTGCCGCTTGGCGAGACTCCGAGGGATGCACGAAGCCTGGAACGAACCGGCCACGCTGATGGCTTAAAAGACCAACTGCTGACCCCGGGGCCTCACGGTAACCGGGAGTCCAGGCAGGCGCCAGCAAGACGGATGAGGGATTCGACTCCCTCGGCTACCGCTTCCAACGGACCCGCAAGGGCAAGATAACGCGCTGGCCGAACGACAAGGCCATCAGCAAGCTGCGCCACCGCGTGCGCCCGCTGACCAAGCGCACCAACGGCCACAGCATGCAGGCCATCATCGCACATCTCAACCCGGTGCTTCGAGGATGGTTTGAATACTTCAAACACAGCGATCAATGCACCCTCGCAGAAGTAGACGGCTGGGTCCGGGGACGCCTGCGCAGCATATTGCGCAAACGCCATAAAGGAAAAGGCAAGGGCCGGGGAACAGACCACTTCAAATGGCCAAACCGCTACTTTGCGAAGCTCGGGCTATCCACGCTTGAAACGGCCTGGGCAGACGCCAGACCGTCACTTCGGCGCAACCACTGAACGGAGAGCCGTATGCGGGAGAACCGCACGTACGGTTCGCGGGGAGGAGGGGCCGGCCCACCGGCCTTCCCTACCCCTATCTTGAAGGCGCTTATATGCCGGCGGGGAATTCCCTGCACCATTCCTTTACCGAGACGTGGACGGTTTCGCTGTTCCGGGGCAGATCGGCGAAGGTTTCGTCGACCACTTCGTCCAAAGCTCGCGTCGCTTGCGGGCTACGATGACGCACGAGACCACGGCCTGCGTATCCCCCTGAACCACGACCGTCGCGCGAACGAAAAGGAAACTCCGTTTGAACAACCACTGGCGCATATGTTCCGTGTCGAGGTAGTCGCGGGGGCTTTGCCAGGTGTCTACGCTCAGGCACACCTTGGGGCACCGTGTCTTCTCAAAAACGGGGCACAGCGAAATACCGCCAGTCGAAATTGCGACGATGAGGTCCGGTTCCGACCTCGGGGGCAGCAGATTGACCAGCACCACGTCCGGACGCAATTCGGTTTCGATGTCGGTCGGAGTGAAGGAATCGTAGAGATAGCCGAGGTTGTAGCGATTCAATACGTCGCGGGTGATGTTTGGGCCGATGGTGAGCACTTCGCCGCGGCGCCGTCGAAAACCCTGCACGTGGTGGCGCGTCCAGCCGTAGGGTTCCCCTTTGGTGAGGATGCAGACGCGCATCGACTACAACGCGCCATGTAAGAAACCCGGAGCCGTGGATTCCCCCGTTCGCGGGATTGACGGTTCGGGAATTTGATACGTTCCACTCTTTCTCGTACCGAGCGGTTGCTACCCTCCGGTTTGTTCGGTCCCCTCCTTCGCTTGTGCCTGAATCCGCACGTACAGGTCAAATTCGTCCTGATTTCGCACGGCGCCGAAGAAAGCCGAATACGGTTCAAATCCGAACTCGGAAAAGCGGAACCGGCCCACGGCCTCGACGTTCAGCTCGCCGTTTTCGATATCGACGTTCGCCCGTACGGCGCGCTCGACGGTTTTGCCGTGGACGGTGAAGCGGATGGTCGCCGCGTGCGCGAAGGTCTTTTCCCCTGCGGTGGGTTTGATGGAAGGGACAGACGATATGGACTGTATAGAGACGAGTTCGGCCTTGATTTCGGGATACTGTTCGGCATCGAGTTGTCCCTTGTCGAGCATGTGCTCGCGGATGGACGTGCGGTCCGATTTGGACAATTCCGAGAACGGCGTGTCGAGGATCCCGGCGGCTTTGATCGCGGGGTACCACTGCTTCTGGGCCTCGGCGATGTCCGGCGCCAATTCGGTTACCGGGAATTGCAACAGGAACGACAGGTCGTTAAGGGTTCCCGTTGCGCTGCTGATTTCACAGGAGTAGGTCTTCGGCACGATCAGATGGTTGTGTGCCATTCGCGCCGCGATCCCGGCTTTGTGCGTTACAACCGCGAAGACGCTATGCTCCGTATCGACCGTGTAGGAAACGGGTTCGGCGAGGGCACGAAGCACGAACACCAATAATACGCTCACGATTGCGCAGGCGTGGATCAACTTCATAGTGACTAGTCTCCGGTCGTCTGGCTGGGGTTTACCATTCCTTTGATTCTTGGCGAGGACCATGCCATGTCGGAATCGGACGGATCCGACCGATCGGACTGATCCGTCCGCTCAGGTATTCATTCCTTCGGCCACGGTCTGAATGAACTTTCCGTGGTATTCGCCAAACTTTGGCCCACCCGAGTTGCGTGTCATGACAATAACCAGATCGTTCACGGGATCGATGCGAAGCGTCGCCGAAGATGCCGCGCCGTGCCCGAAGGTCTGGTCGCTCAGCCCATCGCCGCGGATCCAGACGCAGCCGATCCCCCATTCGACGTTCGTGTCGAACTTCACGTAGGGCGCCAGTTTGACCGGCAAGAGCTTATTGTAGGTTTCTTCGCTGAAGAAGCGCATGTTGCCATAGGCGCCCTTGTTCAACATCAGCTGCCCGAACGTCGCGATATCGAGGGGTGTGCTGAACGTCCGCGCAGCGCCGTCGACGGAGTCGGTATGGTCGCAGCCGAGCGGGCCCCATAAGTGCTTACGAAAGAGTTGGGGCAACGCTTCGCCCGTAATCGTTTCCATCACCTTGCCGCCGAGGGCGTAGCCGACGCCGTTGTAGCCCAGGCGCGAGCCGACCTCGAGATACGGGTAGTAGTCCGCAAGCACGTATTCGAGATCGTTGTGGTCGTCGCCCCAGTGGTCGTAGTATTCGCGGGGCGGACGCAGACCGAGCGCGAAACCGTTGGTGTGGGTGTACAGGTGACGGATGGTCAACGGCGTCTTCACGTCGATGCCGCGAAACTCGGGGAGGTACGTGTCGACGGGCGCGTCGAGATCGACCAGCCCCTGGTCCACCAACGTCATCATGAGCGTGCCGGACAGGAATTTTGATATCGACGCCATCCAGCTTTTCGTGTCAGCCGTGATGGGCTGGCCGTCCCGTTGGCCGAAGGCCTTGCGGTAGTAGACGACCCCGTGGCGCGTGAGACACACGGCGAAGGGTTCGCCGCTGGCCTCGACCCACTCGTTCAACAGGGCGTCGAGTTTTCCGACCACTTCCGGTTTCATCCCCGCTTCTTCGGGCGTGCCTTCACGCAGCACCGTGGCCGGTTCGCCTTCCTTTTCGCGGGGGCATACAAAGTCGTTGGAATAGACCTTGTCCATGCCGGTCAGCTTGCGCTTGAGCCCGAGCCACCACTGCCGGTCCGCAGCCCACACATCGCTCGCCACGGTCACGGGATTCATCTCCGGGGCGCTCTCGTACAATCCCGCCAAGAGCGTGGCGCTCGCATGATCGTCCGCCACGCTTTCCTCGACGAGGTTACCGACGAATTTGCCAATGGCTTCGGCCTGCGGTGCCTGGACCGAAGGATCGATGCCGAGCGTCGGCGGCAGGTCGAGCGTAGTCCCCTTCCGCTGGAACCACCATTGAAACATGGGATTGTATCCGTCCGGCGCGCGGAACAACGTGAAATACCGCGTCAACGGTTTGCCGTACTCTTGTGTGATTTCGACGACGGCCCCGTAACGGCCCGGTTGTTCCGCGCGATCGACGACGTTGTAGTCGCGGTCGTAATACGTGGTCTTGAACGTGGTCACGCCGAGCAGCTTTTCGGCGAGCAGCGGCTGCGTGAACGACGGTTCAGGCAATTCATCTCCGCGAAACACCGGCGGCTTCAGCACGATGGGCAGGAACATGATCCGTTGCGCGCGGATTACGTCGGCGTCGGGGAGGGAGACTGTGCCCAGTTCGGTCCGATGGAAGCGGATGACGTACGTGGGCGCGTCCAGGCCGCGCTCGGGCATGTCGAACAGCAGATCGGCAATGGCGAAACCACCGTCCCCGTGGAAGGTTCCCTTAGATACCTTCGCGCGGCCTTCGCGGACTTTGATATTCTTGTCCAGGAATTCACGGGTGGCGACCACGTGCAGATGGGTCCGCAAGGCATCCTCGTATCGGCCGGATACGCGCGCCACCACGGGCGGACTCGCCTTCTTCGCGAGCCGGATTCGGTACATGGCGTTTGTGTTGTATTGCGAATTCGTCTCGGGATACCAGACCAGTTGGCGGCGCGGCTCATCGCGTCCGTCCACATCGTTGACGTAGAGTTGAAAGGCAAGTTCACGACCGATTTCGGGTGTGATGTTGAGGTTGCACCATGGCAGCAGGATGTCGATTTGGTGAAGCGGATACTTTACGAATTTGTGCCCCCCGTCATCAGAAATATCATAGCCGTGGTCGAAAGAAACAACCGGCTCAACTTCAATCGCTAGCTTCTCGCGCGGCTCGTATTGGCGAAGGTCCACGAGTTTCGTGCGCACGCCTCCAGGCGCGAGCTCGAGTCCGGTCGCAATAATCGCTTGATATCGATCTTTTCCACCGCGCTCGGTTGCCAAGAACAATTCGATCGAATCGCCTTCCGAAAGCGCCTCGTCGTTATCACTCGGGTGGCCGATGTCATCCGTACAGTTTACGAATACGCGGAGCCCGAGTTCGTCCCATCCAAGTTGGAATGAACTGCCTGAGTCCGCCGGCGGATAAGGCCTTCCATCGACGGGGATAAGTAGGTCCACACGGAATCCTTCATGGCCCCAATCTCCCCGTTTAGAGACGTCAACCTGCGGCACGTCGTAAACCGGGTCCTCCTGCGCGCGTAGCGGCAGTGCGATGGCAAGTGTCATAATCGCGAGGATGAATGCGTTGCGAAGTCGTGAAATCATCGGTATCTCCCCGTGGACGGTTCCCGGTTGGTGCTGGCTCGTTGGAAACAATAGGCCATGACCGTGAAACCGCTCAACTTCGGTCCCGTCCTCCACGCCGCGTTCTTGGAACGGCCGAACCGTTTTCTCGTGCGATGCCGGCTGGAGACCGGCCGAAAGGTTGAGGCTTTCATGCCGAATCCGGGTCGTATGGGCGAGTTGTTATTGCCCGGCGTGCGGCTGCACCTCACCGATCGCGGTCCCGATACGTCGCGCAAGACGCGGTATACCTGCCTTGCCGTGGACCGCGACGATACGCCGGTGTTTCTCCACACGCACGCCAACAACGCCGTGGCCGAATACCTGCTCCGCGCGAAGCGCATTCCCGGATTGGAGCACGTCGAGGTCATCCGTAGCGAAGTGCGCGTGGGACACAGCCGTTTCGATTTCCTGTTGCGCGAGAAGGGACGCGAAGTCTTCGCCGAGGTCAAGTCGGTGACCCTCTTCCACAATCGCGTCGCCATGTTTCCCGACGCGATCACCGATCGCGGGCGGCGTCATCTCCTGGAACTCGCCGAATTCGGCCGCGCCCAACCCAAGGCTAAACCGGTGGTGTTGTTTCTTGTCCATTCGCCGAAGGTCCGGTGGTTCATGTCTGATTACCACACCGACCTCGCCTTCAGCCGCACGTTTCTCGACGTGCGCGGGGATTTGCGGATCGTCCCCGTCGCCATCGGCTGGAGCGACGCACTCACGCTGCGCGGTAAACCGCGGCTGTTAGACGTCCCGTGGGAGCACATCGACCGAGAAGCGCAGAACCGAGGAAACTGCGTCGTCGTGGCGCGGTTCAATCGCCGGCGACGCGTGCCTGATCGGACGGATCCGACCGATCGATTCCAGTTTCGGCCCGGCTTCCACCTCCAAGTCAGTAACTTCACTGAGGACTTGC
>CAVUWV010000017.1:0-187946 GCA_963745075.1 Candidatus Hydrogenedentota bacterium
TGCCGAACCACAGCAAGGGTAAAGCGCCCGCTGGATGACAACGCAACGCGGGGTCAAAGGCGGGCGCGGCTTCGTACGTGAGTAATCCCGCTGCGGTCCGGCCGTTGCCCACGTGCTCTGCAATCGCTTCCAGACGCGGCAACACTTCGTCGATCCGGTGGGCCGTATAGACTTCCAGTGGTTCCCGGAAAGACCGCGATCCGGAACGGGAAACGAAAACTATGTCGCCGTACGCGCTCACGGGTATGGCCTCCAACAAGGGTGCTACATCGCAACCTCCGCGACAGCCTATCACCCCACTTGGCCGCCTTCAACGAACCTGGCAAACACGCCCGGTTGATTTCCTACGGATAGGCAACGGTTTCCGCGCCATCCAGATCCACGTGCCGCACCGATCCATCCGGCATGCGTATGTGGACGGTTCCGGCCCCGTTCAATCGCAGCTTCATGGAATTCCCGTCGTACGCGTCCACAACGACATTGACGGGGTCCACGGTTTCGACTTGTACCGGGATTCGCGCCAGGATTGCCGCTTCATCCGGCCCGAGATCGATCTGCGTACGTACGGAATTTGCATCCGCCGTCGTCACAAAATCCGGCCGTACCTGGTGTCCCCGCGGATCGTAGCGGTAGCCGACGTGCAAGTTGCGCGAACCCGGCCAGCCGTAGACGCCGCTGTGCAGCGTAACGATACGCTCCTTTCCCCGAATGGTTCCGCTGTGCACCTCATCGACGGTGATGGGATACATGCGTGCCGGCATAGGTTCGTACGCGAGATGTTCGGGATCGCCGTAGAAGAAGTAGAGGTTTCCCGCGCGCAGTTTGTTGCACACGTCGTGGTAGAGATCCTCGTCGGTCGTAATGGTGGACGGATTGCCAAGGGTGATTGGGGTCGGGGCGAGGTGAACTTCGGGGCCTTCGTTCACCTCCCGGTCGATGATGAGCGGCAGGCTGCAAATGGTCCGCGTGGGCACCACCCCGTTGGCAATCACCACGCCTCCCTTGGCCCATACCTTCCGGCAGTAGGCGACCATCGCATCCTGGGTCAGCAGCAGCACAGATCCTTTCTTCCGTGTAATTGTCTTGGTGGCGGGATCAATGTCGGCGCTGCGGCCGTCCCAGCGGTCATAGGTGTACGCGCCGCCGTAACCCCACAGAAAACCGTCCACAAAGGCACCGCGGCATCCGAGTTTGTCCATCATAACGTCCACACTGTCGAGCATAGCCTTGCCGAAACTGTTGTCGAGGGTCGGGTAATAGATCCACCAGCGCCAATTGTCCGCCACGCGCGCGGGTGCGAAGTAGGAGCCATTCTCGTACGTATACGGATACACGACGTGATTGCCTTCCGCATCGATCACGCAGGAGTCGGCAAACCGTTCGTTGGGGCGGTTCGTTGCGTATAACTGTTGCGCAACATGAAACATCCCCTTGAGTCCCGGCCGATTCCGGTACATGGCGTCCATCATGGCGCGAATGTGGGCGCGTTCTTCGGGGTACTCGGTAAATTCGATTCCCTCCACCGATACAGTTGGATCGTCGGTGCACCACGAAAGGCAGTAAATCGTCGCATACGCGGCGTTGCGGATGGCGTACCAATCGGCATCCGGCACGAGACTGAGGTCGCGTTTGCGCTGCGTTCCGTGGACGAACGCCAGCGCGCCGTCCACGGTGACGTTGTTTCGGCCCTCGTCGCGCCGGATGGCATTGACGAAGTCGTAGTATTCGCCGGTTTCGTTCACATAGACAGCCCATTCCAGCGTGCGGGAAGCGCCCGCATCCAGCGCAAACTCGTCCGAACCCAGGGCGATGCCGGAACCGTCGAAGTCGCCGCGCGCCTGGACAATGGACACGTCGTCCAGCGCAATAAGTCCCGCGCCCGAGTTGTCGAAACCGGCGAATGTCGTCGGGCAGGACTTCAGTTCTCGGCTTGTAACCGGTTTGGAAACATTCTTCCCACCCAGCGAGGCGGCTGCTGAGACGCCGGAATTCCAGCGCATCGTATTGCGGAAGATTATGCCCACCGGCTCCGGCGCAAGATTGGTGAACGTATCTGAGACCAGAATGCAGCCTGGTCGCCTTTCGATCCGTCGTTCCACGCGGTAGTAGCGGCCCGAACCCGTAACCTGCCAGGCTGAGGCGTCTCGCTGGAAAGTCTCTACACGCCACTCGGGTTCGCATCTATCGCCGGGCGCTGGTGAACTCGAAAACGTATTCGCGCCGCCTTGAGGGAACGAAAACGAGGACCGGACGTGCACCACCCGGTCCGCAAACGCGACATCGAATCCGCCCGAATCCGCCATGTGGACAATCGGTTCGGGCGCAGGCCGTTGCAGTGGAAGCGGACCCGCCGTGAAATCCTTCGGCAAAGGCACATCGAATGACTGTGCGGGATACGTAAACGGGATCGACGCCTCGACATTGCGGTTCGAACCGTCGACCGTGGATCGGAACGCATACCTCCCGTCTCTAAGACCGGCCAATTCGAAATCGGCCCAGACGATCCCGCTGTTGGGCACGTCCTTCACCGCGGACTGCAAGACTGCGCCGCCGGGTCCTACCAATTGCAGCAAAGCCCGTTCTCCCGCCGCCAAGGGCTGCAGACCAAAGTAATCGGCCTCGACCCTTGCGGTGCGCTCGTCATCATAAATGAACGGTCGCACCCGGATCGTTCCGCGAGCACGGGTATCTTTTTGGAATCGATCTGCGTTCACCCAGAAGTTCTCGGCGACCTCGGACCCGGTCAGCGCGCGGTCGAATATGGCCACTTCGTACATGCACCCGCCAAAGGATTGGCCGGGACTGGATATCTTCAGCGACATGGACCCGTTGCCCGGCGGTTTGACGGCAAAGGTTCCATCGGGTCGTCCATCCACGTACAGGGTCGCCGAATCCCCGCTGCAAACGACGCCAACCAGGAAGGTTTCCTTGTTCTGTAAGGCCGTTGCACCGAAACCGTACTGATCCGCGCCCTCTTGGCTGCTGCGATACATGAGTTTAGCCGTGGCGCCGTCGATGCGCAGGATGAATCCCTCCCGGCGATAATCCTCACAATCCACAACGGCCCAATTGGTTGCTTCGTCGGGATAGGGCGACGCATCCAGGTGCAGCCAAGCGAGAATTGTCAGATTCGACTTTCCCCGCACAGCCGGCAAATCGCCGAGATCGACATAGTCGCCCTGGCCGTCGAAACAAAGCGCAGTTTGGCCGTTCCGATCGTGCCACGTTGCACCGACGATGGACCCGTTACTGCCTCCAACTCCATGGCCCTGAATCTGTTGGCCACTGCCTGCGTCGAAGACATACCGGATAGGTCCCGTTTCGGAGTGGCCGATGACCACCACCAACAGCACGGCCGAAGCAAACAGCATTCGTCCAATCATCTCATTGGCTCCTTGTTGGGGGGATCATAGCGCTTTTTTGCTTTGGAATACCCCTCGCGACAAAGTGTGAA
Source organism: Candidatus Hydrogenedentota bacterium (assembly GCA_963745075.1). Lineage (GTDB taxonomy): Bacteria > Hydrogenedentota > Hydrogenedentia > Hydrogenedentales > SLHB01 > JAHDWY01. The sequence continues at coordinate 3,455 of CAVUWV010000017.1, forward strand.
TAGCGGAAAACTCGATGCATTTGCGGTAGTTTACTCCAACGTGCTAAACTCGGCTGTTTTTCCTGCGCATCGCGACATTTCGACCCACAAACGCAAGAGGGAGGAGGTCTCCAATGGCGAAGCTTGCAATCAACGGCGGCAAACCGGTCCGGGGTAAGTCGGGCAAGTGGCCCCAATGGCCGGTGCACGATGCCGGTGATGTGAACCTGTTAGCGGCTATCACAAAGTCGAACCGTTGGTCGTACGACGGACCTTACGAATGGCAGTTCGCCAAGGAGTTCGCCGCGTACCATAAGTCCAAGCACGGCATCTGCTGCGCCAACGGCACGGTGGGTATTCAGCTTGCCCTCGAGGCCCTTAACATCGGCGCGGGTGACGAGGTCATCGTGCCCGGTCTAACATGGCAGGCGACGGCTGCCGCGGTGTTGGACGTAAATGCCATTCCGGTGTTAGTCGATGTGGAACCGGACACGTGGTGCATCAGCGTTCCCGCTATTGAAGCCGCCATCACGCGTAAGACCAAAGCGGTCATCGTTGTGCATCTTTATGGTTGCATGGCGGACATGACCAAGATCCAAAAGCTCTGTAAGCAGAAGGGCATTTACCTGGTCGAAGATTGCGCGCATCAGCATGGCGCGTTTTGGAAAGGCAAGGGCGTTGGTGCCTTGGGCGACATCTCGTCCTTCAGCTTTCAGGAGAGCAAAGTTCTCTCGAGCGGTGAGGGCGGTTTCAACATGACTCAGGACCGCGTGCTGTTCGAGCGCCTTTATTCGCTTCGCAACTGTGGACGCGGGTACAAAGACGACATGACCAACAGCATTCAATCCGGCAACTATCGCCTCACCGAGTGGCAGGCCGGAATGCTGCTCGGCGGTCTAGGACGTTCTCGACGGCCAGGTCAAACTGCGCGATGAAAATGCGATCTATCTCAACAAACAACTGGCGGAAATCCCGGGCGTTCTCCCGATGCGCCGCCGGAAAGAGATCGCGCAGGCGAGCTATTTCAATTTTACGTTCCGGCTGGACTGGTCCAAGATTGGGCGGAAGAACCTGACCAACGCCCACTTCTGCGCCGCGCTGGCGGCGGAAACGCGCGCCGGGTTCGAGCCGCCATACGAGCCGTTGAACGCGTGCGGACTCTATAAGCCGCAGACCAAACGCCGCCACAAGGTCAATCCGGAATACTGGAAGAAGATCAATCCGAAGCGGTTCAAACTTCCCATGTGCGAAGACGCGCACCGAATGACCGGTGTGGCGGTCCATCATCACATCCTGCTGGGTACGCAAAAAGACATGGACGACATCGCGAAGGCCGTGGCGAAAGTCGTCGAGAACATCGACGAACTGAAAGCGGATTCGCCCCAGGCCCTGCGCAAGAAGTACCGCGCCCTCGCGATCTAGGCGAACGATTTAGAAGATTATGCGGCCCCTTCTCATTTAACGGAAGGGGCCGCGTGCTCTTTTTGGAGGGCGGGTTGTCGTACCCGCCATACGAAGGCTTGCACCGACGCGGAGGCCGAAGGTAATTGAGGATGGCCTTACGTTTGGGCGTCGCTAATTTGGACGTTTCGCTGGTCAATGCGTCGCTGACATGGCAGGTAGGAAACCCCGCGCTCCATTGGGACGTGTGCTGGAAGCTGGCTTGAAAAGCGAATGGCCCCGCATCTTTGGAACGCGGGGCCATCCTGATCCGACGGAGAAATGTGTGGACTATACGGCCAGTTCCTGAATCTTCTTCAAGATATTGTCCGGGGCCAGACCCTGGTAGGGAACGTGCTCGGGAATGCCGCCGTTGCCGGGGCGCACAACGCCCATGTATTCGTAACTCGGCGAGTGCCCGGCTTCCAGCAGCCAACTGCCGAAGCGTGAACCGAGTCCGGTGATCCGGTTTTGTCCTTCGACGACTAACACAAAGTGGGTCGAACCGATTCGGTCAATGCAGACGGGGTCGGGCAGATTCAGTGTCGCCTTGTTAATCAGCCCCACGTCGATGCCCAGTCCTCGCGCCCGTTCGACCGCGTCCAGCGCACGATACAGCATTTCACCGTACGACACCACGTATCCCTGCGTGCCTTCCCGGATGACTTCGTCTTTGCCGGGCACAAACTTGTATTTGTTCTCCTCCGAGAAGTACTTGCTGCGGTTCCCGCGCAGGATGAACGGCGTCTTGGATCGATTGGTGAAGATGAACCGGATGCCCGGATCGTCCCAGACCGTTTCGACGATTGCCTTTAATTGCAGGGCGTCGGCCGCGAAGTAGAGCCGCGTGCCGTCACCCATTTCTTCGAGCCCGTTATTGCCGAAAAAGACGTTAATCCCGTAGTGGCAGGTGTTGTCGGCAATCTCGTCGACCCCGGCATGGGAGAAATGGCAAATCACGTTGGATTCGTTCAGCCGCGCCATCGTGACTTCCGATACGATCATCTCGAGGAACGCGGAGAACGTGCTGAAGATCCCCTGCTTGCCCGTGGTGAACCCGAAACCGGCCGCCGCCGAGAAATTGCCGCGCTCTTCGACACCGCCGTTGATACAGACTTCCGGGTGTTCCTTGCGGATGGTGTTCAGTCCGGTCGAGCCTTCCAGGTCGCTGTCCACGACCAACACACTCGCGACGCGCTGCTCCTCGGACATGCGATCGAGAATCCCGTTTACGATCTTGCCGAATTCGGAACGGTTGCTCGCCATTTCCTCCGTCGAACCCAGGAACGTAACCTTCGATTTTGAGACCGTCACGGAATTCAGGTATTCGACGGCTTCGGTCAGGCCGCGCGCGGTCAGATACTCGATAGCGGGGTCTTTCTTGATGACGTCGTGGCCCGCGTGGTTGCCTTCGATTCCGGGGACGCCCGGCGCCATCACGCGTTTGTTGACCACGGCCACGGGACCTTCGGTCGCCACGGCTTTTTGCATGCGGGCGTACAAGGCTTCGATGTCTTCTCCGTCGCCGGTATCGACCGTCAATCCATGCCCTTCGAGGGTCCGCGAAACGTCGTAGCCGGGCAGGTAGTTCGAGGGATGGCCGGAAATGGTGACGTCATTGTCATCCACGACAACCTTGACGTTCAGCTTTTGCGCGACCGCGAACCGCGCCGCCTCTGCGTCGTTGCCTTCCTGCTGGGACCCGTCGCTGCCGAACAGAAAGACCGTCTTGTCCGGATGGGCTTTCGCGACGCCGTTGACGAACGGCCACATGTGGCCCAAACGCCCCGAACTGAATTTGATGCCCAGTTCCGGGTCCAGTTCGGGATGTCCGAAGAGACCATGCCCGTATTCGCGGTAGTGCAACAGTTTTTCAAAGGGCATGTCGCCGTTAAAAGCCGCCAGTGCATATTGGATCGCCACGCGATGACCCGCCTCGTCGAAGCAAGCGGGATAAACCTTGTCGCTGCCTCGCATAAATGCGTCCGCAATAAGCACTTCCGGCACGATGCTGTACGCGCCGCCGGTATGCCCTGCCAGCCCTTTGATGCCCGCGATGGCCGTGTAGAAGACGATAGTGTCGCGGTAGAGCTGGATGTTCGTTTTCAAAAGTTCAAGCTGTTCCTTGGTCAACGCCGGCTGAGACGGATCCAGGGAAAGCGGCTTGTACGAAGCTACATTAATCGGAAAACTCATGGTGCATACCCCTTCCATGTGGATTTCTGGGAAAGCGCCGGGCGGCGCCCAAGCCGCGTTCGGCGGGCCGAGTATATCATTTTTGAGCGGGCGAATTCCTGTGGTAGGCCGAAGGCGAATCCCTGGGTTAACCGGTCCTTCCGAACGCACAGCCCCGGATGGGGCGAAGGAAGCAGAATCGTTTTCTGCGCCCTGCTCAGAGCTTTTGATAGGCTCATCTCCCATTCCCGGGGACCGATACTCTCGTCCCATTGTGGTTTGGCTCGGGTTTGTCCGCGCAATGAGAAAGACCCCCCTCTGTTTTTGACGAAACAAGGGGGTGTGTGCGGAGGTGAGGGCGCGTTCGGTGTTGTTTTTCATGGAAGGCGTTCCCCTCATAAATATAGATCGGGTGGACGGTTGCACGGGAAGTAGGCGGGAGACGGGAGTCCGGAGAACTCGGGGGGGGCAATTGTTTTTTTGACGAGACAAGGGGGGTGTGCCGGGGGTGGTCCCCGCGTTCGCGAGGATATGAGGCGTGTTCGGTGCGGTTTGTCATGGGCGGAGTTCTCCTTATAGATATAGACCGCGGCGTTGCACCGGAATCAGCGTGGAGGTTTGGCCGTAGCGGCATCGAATGGCCCCCGCTATTTAGAGATGAAGCCTCTGGCAGGGGGTGTTGCGTGGGACCCAAGGTTCCGCTTCGCTTCATCAGGCCTGGGGCGTGTGACTACATTCCATCATCCCGTTCGGGGCTTAAATTGCCGCTCGAATTCGGTTTGTGTCGCTCCAGCGCCAAGATCTCGCGGGTTTCGAACCCGAGCCAGGAGAAATAAGGGAATCGCCGGACGATTTCGTAGGTTGGCTGCGGTGTCATGGTGACTTTGTAGCGGTCGTGAATGACCCACCAGCCTTTCTCACCCTGATTTCCGGCGTTGGTGGTCTTCGTACGTTTCAGGAACTCCTCGCTGGTGTACCAGCCGTTGAACTCATACCCGCCGTCGATTTGGTAGTCCTTGGCGCCGAGTTCGGTGTGAAGATAGGCGATGGCATCCCACCGCGCGTGGTTCCAGGCCATGTAGTCTTGCAGGCCCACCAGCGAGAACACATACAGGGCAGCACAGGCAAACGCCACGGGCCGAAACCAACCCCGAGGAGCACGGGTTGGCAAGGCCCCGGCGGCCAGCAGCACAAAGGGCGGAACGGCGGCCAACAGATAGCGGTCGTAGTAAATGACCGTGCGCGAATTGTACGGCGCGAGTACGAGGAGGGCGCCAAGTAGAAACAGGAATCCGAACTGGAGGCGGCGACAGTAGAGCGGCGCCGCCATTTTTGGGTGGGGCGAACGGCGAAAGAGGGTGCCGACGATGGCGCCAATGCACACCGCGGCCGAAAGCAGCGCCATCGCGGTAATTGCCCACAAAACGATCCGAGGCGCCGTCACCGGCGACCAGGGATTCCAGATGGAATAGGTGTCTTTCAAGAGAATGGGGCCAATGCCGAAATCGCGAAGTATGTTTGGGAAACGGGGGAGCGGTCTACGGTCCCGCAGCAGGCCAAGGACCAGCAGCGCTGCGACCGCCGCGGATGTGGCGAGTTGCGGTACCGAACGACATCGCCCATCGCGAAGCCATCGCCAGGCGATACCTGCGCCGATCGGCACCAGGAACAATCCCAGCGTCAAGGCGATGGAGATGGTTAGAACGGCCATGTGGCCCGGATCCAGATTGTCCAAGAAACCGCGCATGAGCGCGTGGGGCGGCGTGTAGATGTGCTGTCCGGTGGCCTGGAGGTAAAGAACGATCAATCCCGCGATGACCCATGGTCCAAACAGCGCCGCGACCGATCCGAATCCCACACCGCGCCGGAAGCGAATCCACCACAGCACCGCCGTAAACGCGAAGGCAACGACAATTAGTACGCCGAATTGGCGGTTGAAGAAACTCAGGGCGGCAAGTCCGCTTCCAATGAAAACATGGAATGTGGACCCCGACCGCAGGGCCTTCAGCAAAAACAGGCACGAGAAGACAAGGCCGCAAAGAAACGGAACGTCCGACATGAAGGTGTATGACAGATTTAGAAAGAGCGGGTTGCAGAAGACGACCGCCGCGGCTGCCAGTGCGACCCGTCGCGCAAACCCCAGTTCGCGTCCGCACAACGCGACACCCCATGCGGACAGCAGGGCGAGGATCAGTGTCGAGGCGCGAAGCACGGTGAAGGAGAACCCGAAGATCTTCACGAAGGGCAGGGCCCACAGCGTCTGGACCAATGCGTAGGCCTGGGCGTAGGGGTGGATACGCAGCGACCCTTCCGTTGCGAGACGCTGGACCATTTTCCCGTAGACCCAGTCGTCGTTGAGCGGGAAATTGCCCACGGGGGAAACCATGCAGACCGTCAATCCCATGAGAGCGAGGAGCGGAATGAAGATTCGTGCGGCGCGCTTCACTCCCGCATTCCCTCTGGCGCGTCGCTCAGCAATGTGAACGTTCCTTTCTCGCAGTTCGGCAGCCGTGTAATCTGCTCCGACGCCAGTATGTGGCACGGACTACGGCCGTGCAAGCCCCGGTTTGGCACGATGATCCAGCGTCAGTATAATGGCGTCTCCATGTATTGGCTGCCAGTACGTAGTTCAGTGGTACCGCCCGGAAAGGATTGCAACCCACGGTGATGCGAACGTTTGGAATCGTTGTTCTCACGGCGGCTGTGTTGGCAGGCGCCAGCGCCTGCTCCCGCAGCAGAACAGAGCCCAACGTGCTCCGTATGGCAACCGATACGGAGCCCCAGGCCCTGGACCCGCATCTCGTTACCGGCCATACCGAACACCGCATCCTGACCTCGCTCTTCGAAGGACTCACGAACCTCAATCAGAAGACCCTGGAAGTCGAACCGGGCGCGGCCGAGTCCTGGGAAGTCTCAGATGACGGGCGGGTCTATACCTTCAAAATCAATCCCAAGGCGAAATGGTCGGACGGAACGCCGGTCACGGCCCACGACTTTGTGTACGGATGGCGGCGGCATCTTTCGCCGAAACTCGGCAGCGAATACTCCTACATGCTCTGGTGTATGAAAAACGCCCAGGCGTACAACGAAGGGAAGATCACCGATTTCGACCAGGTCGGCGTCAAAGCGCTTGACGATCGCACGTTGCAGGTGACGCTGGACTACCCGGCGCCCTATTTCCTGTCCATGCAAATTCACTACGCGTGGTTTCCCGTGCTTCAGTCCAACATCGAAAAGTTCGGCGCCATCGACGACCGCAACTCCAAATGGACCCATGCCGGGAACATGGTATCCAACGGCCCGTTCAAACTGGTTGAATGGTTGCCGAACCAGATTATTCGCGTTCGCCGAAACGAGCACTACTGGGCCGCGGACAACATCAAACTTGATGGAGTAGACTTCTACCCCACAGACAATCTCTTGACCGAGGAGCGCCTGTTCCAGTCCGGAAAAGCGCAACTCATTGAAACGTTGATGGCCACGAAAGTCGCAACCTACCGGAAAGAAGATTCGGAAGTCTTGCGCATCGCTCCCTTCTTTGGCACCTATTTCTACCGGTTTAACACCACGCGCCCGCCCCTGGACGATCCGCGCGTGCGGCGTGCCCTGGCCATGTCGATCGATCGCCAGTCCATTTGCGACAGCGTCCTCTTTGGCACCGGCACGCCGGCCACCGCGTTAACACCTCCCGGCCTCGCCGGGTATACGGCAAAGGCCTCCATCCCATACAACGTGGAGGGAGCACGTCGGCTCTTAGCCGACGCGGGTTATCCGAATGGCGAGGGGATGAGGAGGATCGAGATCCTCTACAACGAAAGTGAAGATCATCAGCGCATTGCCGAAGCCATCCAGGACATGTGGAAGAAGAATCTGAACGTGAATGCAACCACGACCAAACAGGAGTGGAAGGTCTACCTCAACTCGATGACCACGTTGAACTACGACGTCGTGCGTTCGGCCTGGATCGCGGATTATCTGGATCCCATCAACTACCACGAATGTTTCGTGACCGACGGCGGCAACAACCGGACGGGGTGGTCGAACCCCAAGTTCGACGCGCTGGTGGAACAGGCGCGCTACGAACTCGATCACGACAAGCGCTACGATCTCCTCCAACAGGCCGAGGCGATTCTGTTGGAGGAAGCGCCGATCGCGCCAATCTACACGTACATGCAGAAGTTTCTCATCGCACCGGAAGTTCAATGGCCGGGCTCGAATCCCCTCGGCTACTTGAACTACCGGTACTTCTCGCTCGCCGGGCCGGGCTCGTGAATGAGCCGCTTAATAAGGGCCGCGCATGACCAGGTTTGTTCTACGACGCTTACTCAGCTTCATCCCGGTCTTTTTCATTATTGCGACCCTCGTGTTCTTTCTGCTTCGCCTTGCGCCCGGCGGTCCCTTTCAGGGCGGCGAGCGGTACGTGCCGCAGGAGGTTTTGAACCAGCTTCGCGAGACCTACAATCTGGACGCGCCACTCTACGTTCAGTACTTTGACTTTCTCGTCGACCTCGTTCACGGTGATCTGGGACCGTCCATGTTTCAGCCCAGCCGTTCCGTGACGGAGTGGATCGCGTTGCGCCTTCCCGTGTCGCTGGAACTGGGCGCCTACGCTCTGCTTGTGGCGATCTTCCTTGGTATGCTCGCGGGCGTTGTTGCCGCGCTCAAACCGAATTCGCTGACGGATTACGTGCCCATGTCGCTGGCCATGACCGGTATCTGTGTGCCCAACTTCGTGCTGGGACCCGTACTCGTGCTCGTGTTCGCGCTGAAACTGGGTTGGTTCCCGGTTTCGGGTTGGCTCTTTCCCATGGACAAAGTGCTGCCCTCCATCACGTTGGGCGCAGCCTACGCGGCCTACGTCGCCCGCCTCGCCCGCGGCGGGATGTTTGAAGTGCTGGCCCAAGACTTTATCCGCACCGCTCGCGCCAAAGGGTTATCCGAGGCGCGCGTGGTGGTCCGTCACGCGTTGCGTGGCGGCGTGCAACCTGTATTTGCATTCTTCGGACCGGCGGCGGCCGGATTGCTGACCGGTTCGTTTGTGGTGGAGCAGATCTTCCAGATACCGGGGCTCGGCAAGCAATTCGTCGAGGCGGCGTTCAATCGCGACTACACCATGCTCATGGGCGCGGTGCTCGTGTACGCCGCCATGATTCTGGTCTTCAATCTCATCGTCGACGTATGCCAGGCCTGGCTCGATCCGAGGGTACGCTATGGGTGAAGGCGTACGTCCAGAAGCAGCGCCCAAAATCGAGAAGGGCACATCCCTCTGGAAGGACGCGTGGCGGCGTCTGCGGCGAAATCATCTCGCCGTCTTCGGCATGTGCACGCTCTGCGTGATGATCGTACTCGTGATTGTCGGTCCGTGGCTGTCACCGTATTCATACGAAACGCAGGACCGCGACCTCGGAGCCGTAGGTCCCACCGTGAGCCATTGGTTCGGCACGGACACACTGGGCCGCGATCTCTTCACACGCATCCTCTATGGTGGCCGCATTTCGCTCATGGTCGGTTTTGCGGCCACTGCCGTGTCATTGAGTATTGGCGTCTTGTACGGCGCCATCGCCGGGTTTGCCCGCGGCCGCACGGATGCCGTGATGATGCGCATCGTCGACATCCTGTACACGATGCCGTTCACGGTCATCGTCATCATCCTTACCGTCTACATCGGCAAGAGCATCGTGTTGCTCTTCATGGCCATCGGGGCCGTCGAATGGCTGACTATGGCGCGGATCGTGCGCGGTCAGGTTGTGTCGTTACGGGAGAAAGAGTTCATTGAAGCCGCGCGAATTATGGGCTTGAGCCACGGCCGTATCATCCTGCGGCATCTTATCCCCAACGCGCTCGGCCCCATCATCGTCTACACGACCCTGACCATCCCGGCGGTTATGTTGCTCGAAGCGTTTGTAAGCTTTCTGGGCTTGGGCGTACAGGCGCCCATGAGCAGTTGGGGGGTGTTGATTCAGGACGGCGCCAACACGATGGAAGAGTACCCGTGGATGCTCATTTTTCCGAGCATCGCGCTGTCGCTGACCCTCTTCTCGCTGAATTTCCTGGGCGACGGATTGCGCGATGCCCTCGACCCCCGCATCGCCAAGGACTGACCATGTCGCTGTTGACCGTGGACAATTTGCGAACCTACTTCCACACCCGCGCGGGCGTCGTGAAGGCGGTGGACGGCGTGTCATTTTCGGTCGAGCCGGGACAGACGCTGGGCATTGTGGGCGAATCGGGTTCGGGAAAGTCGGTGGCGAATCTGTCGCTCATGGGGCTCATCCCTATGCCACCGGGCCGTATCGAAAGCGGCAGCGCGAAATTTGACGGCATCGATTTGTTGCACTGTTCCCGGGCACAGCATCGCGACGTACGCGGCAAACGGATCGCCATGATCTTTCAGGATCCGATGACGGCATTGAACCCGTTCATGCGGATCGGCGCCCAGATCATGGAACCCTTGCGGATTCACGAACGCTGTTCGAAGAAGGACGCGTACGGCCGCGCGTTGGATGCATTGAAGAAGGTCGGCATTCAAGACGCGCCGCGCCTCATGCGGGCCTATCCACACGAGTTCTCCGGCGGCATGCGGCAGCGGGTCATGATCGCCATGGCGCTTATTACGCGCCCCAAACTTCTAATCGCGGACGAGCCCACGACCGCCCTGGACGTAACGGTACAGGCCCAGATCCTGGAGTTGATCAAACGGATTCAGGAAGAAATGGGCATGGCGGTGATTCTGGTGACGCACGATCTCGGGGTCATCGCGGAAGTCTGCGACCACGTGCTCATCATGTATGCGGGACAAATCCTCGAATCGGCGCGCACGGAGAGCCTGTTCGACAATCCGAAGCATCCGTACACCCGGGCACTCATGAGTTCCTTGCCGTCGGCGCGCGAGAAAGGGGAGTCCTTATACAGCATCAAGGGCATGCCGCCGGACCTCACCGAGCCGATGTGGGGCTGTCCCTTCGCACCCCGGTGCGAGCACGCCGTGCCGCGCTGTGAAACGACGCCCATCCAGCTCCAGGAACTCTTGCCCGGCCACGAGACCGCATGCTTGCGCGAGCAAGACGGAGAACTGTGATGGCTGCCGCGCCGATGCTCGAACTGGACGACGTGGCGACCCACTTCCCCGTGCGCGAGGGGGCGTTGATCGAGCGCGTGGTGGGAACCGTCAAAGCCGTCGACGGCGTATCGCTCCGTGTGGAGCCCGGCGAAATCCTGGGGCTTGTGGGCGAGTCCGGCTGCGGGAAGTCCACGCTCGCTCGCACAATCCTGCGTGTTGCACCCATCACGCGGGGTCGCGTCGTATTTGAAGGCCGTGACTTGGCGCGGTTGTCCGCGGCGGAACTGCGCGGAATGCGCCGACACATGCAGATGATATTCCAGGACCCTTACGCGTCATTGAATCCCCGCATGACGGTGCACGACGCCTTGGCGGAGCCGCTCTGGGTTCATCGCATCGTGCCCCGTCGCGAAATCGCGGAGCGCGTGTCCAGTCTGATGGAACGTGTCGGGCTTGCCGCACGGTTTGCACGCAAATACCCGCACGAATTCTCCGGCGGACAGCGTCAGCGCATCGCTATCGCCCGTGCCTTGGCGTTGGAACCGCGCCTGATCATTGCGGACGAGCCCGTGTCGGCCCTTGACGTGTCGGTGCAGGCGCAGATCCTGAATCTAATCGGGGCCTTATGTCGGGAAGAAGGTCTCACGCTCGTGCTTATATCCCATGACCTGTCCGTCGTGCACTACCTGTCGGACCGGATTGCGGTGATGTACCTCGGCCGCATCGTGGAACTCGGGCCGGCGGAGCACGTCTACCGGAACCCGGCACACCCTTATACGCGCGCGCTTATCAATGCCATCCCGAAACCGGAGCCCCGGCAAAAACGCGACCGCCATGAGATCCTCCTGCGCGGCGATCCTCCGTCTCCCATGAACCCGCCCCAGGGCTGCGCGTTTCATCCGCGGTGTCCGTACGCCGAGGAGAAGTGCAAGGCGGCCATACCGCCGCTCGCGGATGCGGGAAATGGACAGGTCGCGGCGTGCGTTCGGCTGGGGGAGATACCGCAGTGGGCGGGGACCGACCAGCCGAGAAAAATCCCCCCAGTCAGGTGACGAGGGCATCTGTTGGTTAGCGACAGGAGAGATACCAAGGGCACCAGTGACCAATAAAAGAAACTGAAAACTCGGATCACCCGTCACGTCTCTGCCGTCGCTGATGTCTCTGTTTTGGGAGCGTCCAGTCCGCCCTATTTCGTCAATTCCTTAATCCGGAACTGAATCTTCAGCGCTTGCCCCTGGCGGTCCACTTCGAGTGTCACCGAATCGCCGACGAACAGGTCCCAGATCGCGAAATCAATGTCCGTAGCGGTTAGGACCCGTTGACTGTTGAGCGATGTAATAACGTCGCCGGGACGCAGTCCGGCTTCGTATGCAGGGCACCCCTTCAAGATATTGCGAACCACGCAGCCGCTGGTGGCACGCGTGTTCAATTCCCGCAGGATCGGCGCGGGGAGGCTTTGTAAGTCGTCGACCTTGAATCCTGCCCAGGGATCGCGCCTTCGGCCGTATTTGATGATCTCCTCGGCGACGCGGCGCGCCCGGTTGACGGGGATGGCAAATCCCAAGCCGATATTGCCGCCGCTTTCGCTGAAGATCATGGTGTTGATGCCAATGGCCTCACCTTTCGCGTTGACGAGCGGTCCGCCGCTGTTGCCGGGGTTGATCGCGGCGTCCGTTTGAATCATCCCCTGGTACAGCCGCTCCCCGTTGCCGATGCTGGGGCTGACGCGCCGGTGATTCGCCGACACGACCCCAACGCTCACCGTCGGTTGGGGGTCCTGCATCAATGGGCCGAACGGGTTCCCGATGGCGATGACCCATTCCCCGGTGAGCAAGTCGTCCGAGTCGCCGAGAGGGATGCTCGGCAATCCGCTGACTCCCTGTGCTTGGAGTATCGCGATGTCCGTGCGCTCGTCAGCGCCCACGACCTTCACGGAAAGCTCACGACCGTCTCCCAGGGTGACCGAAGCCACTTCCTGGGCGTTTTCGATTACATGATAGTTGGTGAGAATGTATCCATCGCTACTGAGGATGAATCCACTACCTACGGAATCTTGCCGCCGTTTCTCAACACGGTAGGGTGCGCTGGGCATGTCAAAGAAATCCCAGAAATCGCGAAACGCCGGCGGCAATTGACGGCGGGTTTCAAGCTGAATCACGTTAATCGATACGACCGCCGGGGCCGCCCGTTGGATGGCCGTGACGATCGCGTTGTGCCGCGATTCATCGACTGCCGCCTGTGCCACTGCGGCCTCCGCCATGAGGAGTGCGGAAAGTAGTAGAACGATTCGGTTTCGCATGATAATGAATCCTGATTTGGCAAAGACAAGGACGAATTCGGTTGTAACGTAGACGCGGCTGGCAGCCGCGTCTACGTTGAGGTCCCATCCTAATTTGGACCCAAGGTGCGATTCCTTCAATCTATAATCAATTCGGGCGGCACCCCGGATTCGTTGTGCCGCCCGCCGTTCAAATTTTCGTATGGACGTTTTGTTATTGCTGTGTTGCAGGTTTCTCGGCCGGCGCCGATGCCGGCGGTTCGATCGTCTCTGTGGTCGACGCATCCGGTGAAGGCGCGGCGGCACCCTGCGTTTCTGCTGGAGCGCGCGTTTCCGGGGACGGCGCATTAGCCGAAGCGGCTGGAGCCGGTGCACTCGCCCCTTCGGTCGCGGAAGTTTCAGCCTCAGCGGGTGCACCTTGCGTCGGCGTCATCGTTTCGCCTTCGGCCGCAGGTGCTTTCTTCTTTGCCATCAACGACGCGCTGGCGGGCGTCAGTTCTTTCACGTCCAGCGATTTCGCCATGAACGTTTCGGCTTTGCCGTTGATGGCGACGGGATACATCTCGTTCTGCTCCGCTCCGATTCGCAGCACGTGTTCCGTGCCATCCTTCATGACGACCTGCACCGTTGTTTGCGGCTCCGCAGGAAGGTCGGCCTGACCGAAATTGATTTTGGCGATCTGGAATCCCGAGAGTGCTGTCGCCAAATCATCGGCGGCGTCGCCGTTCGCGTCGGATGTCTGTCCGTTCACCGTGATAGTCCACATTCCGTTGTCGCGGGCCAACGTGAACCCGTCTTCCGCGCGCGAAACATTGACCCGTGCAATGCCGTCTTCGTCGATGTCCAGTACGGAATGCTGGTACAAATCGCTCGGAGCGACGAAGATCTTGTCTACGTCGCTCTTGCTCATCACCAACACGGTGTCGCCACCGTCAAGCTGTGCGTAACGTCCCGCGATACCTGCCGCGTCAGCGCCCGTTACGATGGTGTGCGATTCTCCAGAATCCGTCGTAAAGGTCACGGTTCCGGAAGGCGCATCGAGTCCCTTTCCGTCCGCACGGTCGGCATAGTCCGCCGGTTGCCAAGACGCCAGTCCGCCGGCAATCGCGTCGATTGTGGTCTTTTGCGGTTCGAGATCTGCGGTCGGTGCGTCGATATTCCAACCGTCGCCGGCCTTTGTAATCGTAATGTTACCTTCGGGCTGCGCGATCGCGATCTTGGATATCGTACCTTTACCCAAGCTCAGCGACGGCAGATTCACGATGTCGCGACCCTTCGGGAAGACTTTCTCGAAAGTCCATTTCGGCAGTTTGAACACAACGCTGCTGTCGGCGGACGCCACCCGCACGTAACCGTCACCTTCCGGATCCGGTCGGCCACCTTCGATGACCACCGCCTCGTCTTTGCCCTGCACGTTGATGGTGCAGTGGAACGCGGGCTTCACCAGACCCCAGTCGGCGAGTTTGTCCGGATCGACGATGTCCGTTGCCGTAAGCGGAGCGAAGGCGCCCGCGAGGTTTTCGATACCGGCTTGTTTCGGTTCACGCCCTGCGCCGCCTTCGGCCAATACCCACGTGGTCTCGGAGCGCGTTTTGGGCTTGGCCGGTTCCGCGGTGTCTTTCGAAGAGTCTTCGGTTTTGTCCTCCGCTTTGGCCTCGCCAGGCGTGCCTTTCTTTTCGTCCTTGTCCTCCACCTTGGGTTCCTCGACCGGAACTTCTTTGGTCTCCTTGGCGATGGTGAACTGCTTATCCGGGGTTTCGATCGTTACCTTCGAAATCGTGTCCTTGGCGATGTTGACGACATCCTTCTTCAGCCAGGAATCCGGTTTGGGGGCGGCGGCCATGTCGTCCGAATAGAGTCCGGCTTCGCGGCGTAGGTTCACGTCCACCACGTATACGTCCTTGGAATCGGCCGGGCGCATGAATACCTGGTTGGGTGCGGGGGCTTTGCCCACCAGCACTTCGAAGATAGGCTCTTTGCCGCCTTCCTTCAGGCCCTCAACGTGGAACGCCTTGTCCGTGCCGAGGTCGTACGGCGCAAAGCCCTTGTCGTCCGAAACCTGCTCTCGCGGTTCACCCTTGAGATCGACGATCTTGTCGAGGTACTCGTCGATCTTTTCCGGGCTGGCCGGCGCATTGAAGTGCGTGGTCACACGCCACGCTTCCGGATCCTTTGATACCCGCGTCAGGATAACTTTCTCGTCGGGGTTGCCGCCGGGATACAATTGGAGCACCGCCACGTCGTCCTTCGAGACATCCTTGGGCACGAGCGGGTCCAACTGAACCTGATCCACGATGGTCGGTTCTTTTTTGGTCGACTGCTTGAGCACGACCAGTCCTGCCAAGACCGCGAAGACCACGATCAAGGGAATCAGCGTCTTCAGTTTCATCGGTTGCCTCCAAACAGGGCGCCCCTTCCGCAGGCGCTCATACCGTCGTTACTCAATGCGAACTACGCGGCCTTTTGCTGCGCGGCGTTATGCGACATGGTGTATGCGTCCCGTCCGCGTTTGCGAACGGCCCAGACGGTGATACCGGCGGCCGCGACCATGATATTCACGAGCGCGTAGTTTACGAACCGCCAGAATGCGCGCTGCCGATCCGTCGGTTTTTCAATCATCCGATCGATTGGTTTCTTGCCGCGGATGTTCACGATCTCGTCACCAAGCGTCACCGCGTCCACACAGTTCAGGAAGAGATCCAGGTTGCCCGCTTGCAGGAAGTTCTTGTTGAACATCTGCGAGCATCCCATCAGAATCATCTGGGACGGCGCGGGCGTCACGGGCGTTGCCGGACCCTCTTCTTTTGGCGGCGGGGGCGGCGGCATGCCCGGAGACGGTTGAGGCGGCGGCCACGCCGGGCGCTCCTGGTCTTTGAACGCGTCCGGGAACGTTCCGGTAATCTTGGCCATGACCGGATAGGACTGGCCCTCAGCAGGTTCTTCAATGGACTGCTGATTCAGCGGTTGATCCGCCGGAGCTTCCCACGCGCGGTCGGTTGTCGACGCAATGACCTTCGCATCGAGCCCGTCCTTCGCCAATGCATCATTATCCAACTCGACTGCCGTGCCCCACAGATAGAAGATAGCCGGCAACCGATTCGTAATGGGCGAATCGGGATTCATGGTTTCGTTGTTGATCAGCATCTGCATCGGCAGCTTGATCGTATCGCCACCGCCCATCAGCGCGGCCAATGGATTCGAATTGCTCCGAATCGTTAGCGCCACCTGGTTGACGTCCATCAGGATGTCTTTGGAAACGCCGAGCCCGTATTTCTGCAAGAGATCATTGATCTGGGGATTCTGATCTTGCTTGGTCAGGTTCAACCGTCCGGTTTGGGTGGTCTGATAATCCCACGCGTATTCCTGGACCGCCAAGACCACCGATTTCCCTGAAACCAAGGCCCGGTTAATCTCCCACTTCTGACGTTCGTTGAGTTCGCGCGGATTGACGACCACCAAGGTGTCATACTGGTCCGGCAATGGGCTGTCTTCCGTGAGCTGGACCCGCTCCACCTTGTACTTCTCGTGCTCCAGTATCGCTTGCAGGTATTCGTAGGGGTCGTCCTGCTGCGGGATCGGTTGACCCAACTGCATGTAGATTTGCCGCATCTGCGGGGAAATGTTGACCGATTCCATCGGCGCCACGAGAGCGATATTGGGCGGGGTTTCGCGGGTCATCTTGTAAATCGTATTGACGAGTTGGTACTCCAACTCCGGAATGTTTTCCGGCATGACCCGGGGGAGAATCTCCTCTTTATTGTCGCGATAGCTAATGCCGATGCTCGAATAAATGGGCTTCTGCGTCAGTTCTTCGTCGACCATGGCCTGCACCATAAACGGCTGGACCCCTTTGTCCAGCATGCGTTTTTCAATGACTTCCGCCTCGTCTTTATCGCCTTCTTTTTTCTCTTTGTCCGGATTCAGCATGTCGTCCTGCGACGCGAGCACATTGGCCGCCTTCAGATACACCGGTGTAAACTCGAGTTTGCCGCCGGACGCCGCATGCAGGTCCGCGAGCTTGTCGGTGATGTCCTGCTCCAGGCTCTTTAGTGCGGTTGGCATGTCCGACTTGGGCGTAATGTATACCTTTACGTTCACGGGCGACTGGAGCTGGCCGAGAATCTGTTTGGTCGCCGGCGCAACCGTGTACACCTGATCTTCCGTCATGTCGAAGCGCTTGAGGCTCTGGTCGTACACCAGCCAGTTGAAGGTCAACCCGATGCCCACGCATAGCGTGACGGCTGTGGCGAAGGTCAGGCGCGAACCGGGCCGGTTACGTCCCTCGATGAACAGAACGTTCAACAGCAGGAAGAGCACCGTCCACGCCACGAAATACAGCACGTCGGCAAGTTCAAGCACGCCTCGGGTAAAGGTGTTGTAGTGGTCGATCATCCCGACCAGCGTTCCCAGCAAGGTGCCCAGCCCGGGAATGTACCCGTCCAGATACGTGGCGATGAAGTCCGTCCCCAGCAGGAACACCATGAAGCACACCAGCAACGTAATGACAAAGGCGACGATCTGATCCCGGCAGAAGCCCGAAAAGAAAATACCAATTGAAAGAAAGAACGCGCCCAGCAGAATCGTGCCGAGGTAGCCGCCGACGATCGCGCCGGGATCGGGGTTGCCTAAAACCGCCAACATGATTGGGACGGTCAGCGTGCCGGCCAGCGTGATCAGGAAGAAGATAAACGTGGCGAGAAACTTTCCAATCACCAACTCCCACGACTTCATGGGGAAAGTCAGCAGCATTTCCCACGTGTTTTCTTTGCGTTCTTCCGCCCACACGCGCATGGTCACGGCGGGAATGAACACACACATCAGCAACGGCAGGTTGCCGAAGTAGGAGCGCATGTCCGCCACTGGAAAGGTAAAGAACGACGTAATGTAGAGGCCGACGCTGATGGTGATAAACACCATGATGAAGATATAGCCAATCGGCGAGGTAAAGTACGCGCCCAGGTCGCGACGCAGTATCGTGCGAATGTTTCTCATGCCTCGTCTCCATCCTTTCCAGCGCCTACAGGCTCAGTCAATTTCAGGAAAGTTTCCTCGAGCGTCAGCGGGCGGTCGCTCAGTTCACGCAGGTCCCAGTTCTTCGTTTTCGCCAGTTTTCCGACTTCACGCCACAACTCTGCGCCCAGTCGGCCATGAACCGTAAAGGTGCTGAAGCCGTCGTCGTCGCCCACAAACTCGACTCTCCGTGCGCCGTCCAGCCCGGAAAGCAGGCGTTCGATTTCCTGCCGGTCGCCGCCCACGGAAACACGCGTCCGTTCCTGCTGCTTGGCCTGCCCGCGAAGCTGGTCCAACGTGCCGTCGCCGACGATTCGGCCCTGGTTGATAATGACAATGCGGTCGGCGGTCGCCTCGACCTCCTGCAAGATGTGTGTGGACAAGATGACCGTCTTGCCGGAGGCAAGGTGCTTGATGAGTTCCCGAATCTCCAGGATCTGGTGGGGATCGAGGCCGGACGTAGGCTCGTCGAGGATGATGATATCGGGGTCATGGATCAGTGCCTGCGCGAGGGCCGTGCGCTGCTTATACCCCTTCGACAATTCCCGGATGACCTTGCGGTACATGGGCCGTAGTCCGCACGAATCCAGCACCACATCGGTGCGCTCGCGCAAGCGCGCCCCCGTCAAGCCACGGGCGTTGGCCACGAATTTGAGGTAGGCCCGAACTTCCATGTCCATGTACAAGGGCAGAATCTCGGGCAGATACCCGATAATTTTGCGCACGCCCAACGGATTATCGAGCACATCGACTCCACCGACCTTGGCCGTGCCTTTTGTGGGGTGCAAGTACGAGGTCAGGATCTTCATCGTCGTTGACTTGCCCGCACCATTCGGGCCTAACAAGCCCACGATCTCGCCCTTCTTGACCTCGAACGACACGTTCCGGAGCGCCACGACGGGCCCGTAATGCATCGTCAGGTTCTCAGCTTTGATCATTGTTGACCGCCTCCTGAATCTCGTAAATACTTGGGTTTGCAGGCGCGGGTGCCGGGACACGTGCGGGACGCACACCAAAGGGTGCGTCCGCCGCCGGCGATGCTACTCCGGCTGGCTCCCACCGGAACAGATCCCTCCCCCCGCGTGATGTCATGCGGAGCAAGGTCCGTGCCGCGGCTGAAGATTCCCGCAAAAGCCAGAGGATAGCAAGCTAGCCCATTTGCGGTCAATGTATTACGCGAGGTTTGTGAACGGGAGGTGGATTATGGAGCCTCTGCCGCATTTGGGGTATGCGACCTCTTTTGAAGTGTCGCCAGTGGTTCTATCCGCCTGATTGTACACCGTAGCGGTGGGTCGGAACGGGAGGACTGGGACTGAACGCGGATATCCGCTCGATTGCCGTACGAACGCGAGGATCGACTTCCAGAATGCCCCGTACCGCCTCGTCAAGACGGTCCGGTGTAGCGTGCGCCCGAACATTCAGGGTCAGTGTACCGGCTCCGTCCCCTCCGTTTGATTCCTGGAAGGACTTGACGTTTCCGCCGTTTCCGGTGATATTGGCTCCCGCGACGCACCCGTCTCCCGCGAACAACACTTTTGCATGGGCGATCTCTGCACCCATCTCTCTGCAGCGGTCGCGCAATTGCAGGAGCGTGTCTTGGCAGTATTCCCGCCACGGAACCTTCGCGTCAGCCTGCACGCGAACCGTGGCGTTCAGCCATCCGAGCGCGGCCTCTCCGTCTGCATACTGTCCATAATCGATTTCGAGTTTTCGTTCGCCGGCCGGGCGCGGCTGTTGCACGTAGTTGAGCCAGGCGTCCAAGCCTTCGCCCGTCGACGCGGATACCGCCGTGATGGGGACTCCCGGGTTCAGGCGGGCGAGGTGTTCCTTGCACGCGGCGAGCCGTTCGGAATCCAGCGTATCGATTTTGGTCAGTACCACCAAATCGGCTTCTTCCACTTGTTTCTGCATGATGTATCGCACGTCGTCCGGGAATGAACCGGACCCGTTCGACGAATCCAGCTCAGCAATCCGGCCGGGGTCCACGAGGACGCTGAACGGCGCTACGACGAACCGTTCGGCAAGCAATCGTTGGACGGGCCGTATAACCGTGGCCGCGATGTCGGTGCAGCTCCCCACCGGCTCACCGAGGATCACGTCCGGATGGTGCTCGCGTTCCAATTGTTCGGAAGCGTGCACCAGGTCGTCGAACCGGCAACAGAAACAGCCGCCGCTGACCTCTGCGACGGCCGCATGCCGTTGCCGCAGCAACGATGTGTCGACGAGATTCGCGGCCTGATCGTTGGTGATGAGACCGACGCGTTTTCCCTGCGCGGTCAGGCGCTGTGCGGCGGCTCCGAGGAGCGTGGTCTTCCCGGCTCCCAGAAAGCCGCCGATGAATACGAGGGATGTCGGATTGGAATTCAAAGAGTTTCCTTTGCCAACGTTGCGTCTAATCGATTCCCGATCGTATACAGCCGGTGTTGATGCATTCGCTGACCCGCAGGAATCACGTCAACTGCCCATAATAGACGCGCGTGTCGTATTCGAAGGTGACTTGCCCGTCGTCCGCGTACCGTTCGAAAAGTGCGCGCAAGCGGCCGGTGAACGCGTCATGGCGTTCATGGCCTTCGCCGGGCACATAGGAGGATGACATGGCCCGGCCGTATACTCCCTCCCAGTCGAATACCTGGTGGTTGGGAAAGACCTGCGCCGCGCACGGTTCCGGCCCAAAAAAGGCGGCAAGCCGGGCGCCGTCGACATTTCGGTGGTTGACCTCGACGTAGTCGATGCCATCTTCCCTCAGCAGGGTATCGTAGTCCGCCAGAAATGGAGTTGCATCCGTCTTGCGGTCATTCCAGATCAGCACCGCCGATCCACCGGGGACGAGGATACGCTGGAACTCGGCCCGCGCCCGCTCCGGATCGAACCAGTGAAAGGCCTGCCCGGCGGCAATCAGGTTGATCGTCCGTTCTTTCAGCGTCGTTGCTTCGGCCGTGCCGTGCACGGGATGGAACCGTCCATGCTCTCGCAACAATTGCGCGCTGGCCATGCGCATGGCGACGTTGGGTTCCACGCCGAATACCCGGTTCCCATAGTCCAGAAACAAGCGCGTCAGGATTCCCGTGCCCGAGCCCACGTCGGCCACCGTCCAAGTCGGCATCAACCCGGTGGCGTCCCGCAGAAAAGGGATAATCTCAACCGGGTAATTGGGCCGGTACTTGACGTAATTCTCAACCCGGTCGGAAAAACGATCTTTGGCGTCCATGGGCGTATGATAATGGACGTACGGTACAACGCGCCATGCCGCTGCACCGTGAACCGATGGCCGTTTCCCGCGTACTACTTCTCATGGATGACCGGCCGTGGAAGGGGCGCAGCAAATGACAAAGAGCGATTCGAAGTATAAATCCGCTATTCCTCTGGTTGCTTTGGCAGTTCTAACCATTCTCGGTGTCGAAACCCTTTGGCGGAACTGGGATTACGCCCGCCGGGAGGGTCGAGCCGAACGGTACAAGTTCGGCTACATTGGCCCCAGCGGCGATTTCGTCATTCCACCAACTTTCGACTTTGCCGACGATTTCTCCGAAGGTCTGGCGCCCGTGAAGATCGAACTGCAGACCGGCTACATCGACCGCAATGGAAGCGTGGTGATTCCCCCCCAATTCGAAGCCGCCGGGCCGTTTTCAGAAGGGCTCGCGGCGGTTCAAGTCGACGGTGAAGTCGGTTACATCGACAGGTCCGGTACCATCGTTATCTCGCCCCGTTTCTTCCCGGCGGGTGTGTTCTCGCAAGGTTTGGCGCCGGTAGTGATCGACGGAAAATACGGCTATATCGATCCCTCGGGCGCATTCGTGATTCCGCCCCGCTTCGAACGGGCCCTGCCGTTTACGGAAGATCGTGCCGCCGTCACGATTGACGACGCCTCCGGATACATCGACAAGAAAGGCACTTTCGTCATTCCCCCGCAATTCGAGGCCGGCATGCCGTTTTCCGGCGGAGTCGCATTTGTCCGTCAAAGCGAAAAATGGGGAACGATCGATGCGGCTGGCCGGGAGTTGCTCGCGCCAAGCTATACCCATGTATTGCCCGCCACCGGCGATTTAGTCGCAGCGCAGATCGACGGAAAATGGGGGTATGTCGATCGGGCCGGAGACGTCCGAATCAGGGCGCAGTTCGATACGGCCAAACCCTTCACGGAAGGGATGGGCGCCGTCGCCGTGAATGGCGAATTCGGCTATATCGACCGCGAAGGCGACTGGGCGATCCCGGCGCGCTTTCAACGGGCCTATCCGTTTCATGGCGGTCTCGCCCGGGTTCGTGTGGCTACGGATGGATTTCATTGAGCGGACAGGCTTCCGGCCGCGTCTACTGTTCCGGCCGTTTCGCCGCGTTTGCGGCGCCGTGACGCTCGGCCCGCTGGATTGCTTCGGAAACGACCCGCTTGTGGGCCAGCTTCAAAGGGCGGGCGGTGCTTGGCACCATAACCCCTTCCTTTATAAGGATTTCCAGTAGATGCTCGAAGGCGTCCTCGGCTTCGGGGCGTTCCGATGACTCGACCTTTGCGATCAGTTTGTCCAACCGCGCGCGGATGGTGGGATACGACAACCCAAATTCACCGGCAAGATCCTTTAAGGAGCCGGAATGAAGAAGAAACCGCTTGAGAAAGAGCAGTTCGTCATCCGACAGGGTGGTTAACCACGTGGGAACGATTTCCGGCATGCGCAGAATTCCTCCCGATGAACTAATTAATAATAAAGGATAATTGAACTAAAGTAAATATATCGTCATAAGATTAATTAAATAAAATTCAAGGAAAAATAAATTAAATCGAACTAAACTAAGAATGCTGAATCAGCCAGCCGCGATCGGTCTGTTCCACTGGAAGTCACCCGAACGTTGCAACCTGTCGTGGCAATCATTACACTTCCTGTATGATTGGACTTGCAGTCTCCATCCTGACCTCCGTATACGCCGCCGCTCCGAGCGGTCAGATCGCCTTCTTGACTTGTACCGAACAGGAGGACCAGCGCGTAGTCGTGGTGGACGTCCAATCCGGCGAGATCACCCACGTCGGCGCGGGGGAGCGGGATTGCGAGCCGGTCTGGTCACCCGATGGTGAATGGATCGCCTACGTGACCGTGGCGCCGAAGGGTGGGACCGGTGTCCGTATCGTGCATCCGGACGGGACCGGTGAACGGTTGCTCAAGCGCGCAAAGGATTGGAACTACGGGCCCCCGAGTTGGTCTCCGGATGGAACGAGGTTGGCTTATTCCGCAGGTAGCGGCTTGGACCAGCGGGTCATGGTGTACGACTTGGACGCAGACAAGGAAGAGGCGTGGGGGACGGACTCGCAGTCGCTGCTCCGCCCCGTGTGGGCAGGGGATGGCCGGATCGTCGCGGTTGGGACCGTAGGCGAAATGGGCGCGTTGACCACGAATCTTTTTTGGGTGACGAAGAATGCGGCCAACGCGGCCATCGAAACGCAAGCGTCGGTTGGTACTTACGTTGAGTGGTCGCCGCAATCGTGTCTGAGCACCGATGCCCTTGCTTATGAGTCTAACGACGGAGGGGACCGCGAGATATTCGTATACCTCCAGAATCGCGGCGCGGTCGATGTCAGCAATCACCGGGCGGCCGATTGGAACCCGGTGTGGTCGCCAGATGGTCAATGGGTCGCATTCGAGTCGTTTCGCGATGGACGACGCGGCATCTATCGTGTCAACCCCACGCAGGTGCGGGTGACGGCCATAGCGGTTGGCGCCGACTACGACAACTGGGCGCCGACGTGGTCGCCGGACAGCCAATGGATCGCGTTCATCTCGAACCGGGACGGAGCGCCGAAGCTCTACGCGACGGACGTCGAAGGCGAGCAGGCCATTCCGCTCAGCAAACACGATTGGAACGACTTGGCCCCGGCCTGGCGTCCGGAGCCCAAGCGATGAACCGTGCTGCGTTCCATAGCGCAGTTCGCATCGCGCTTACCGGCGCGCTTCTGCTCGTCGTACCCCATGTTGCGCACGCCCGGGACGCGTCGAGCTTGCTCGACGTTATCATCACGCCCAACGACGGGATGCCCGCTCTGGCGCTTCCAGGCGGGACGATCAACGTCGTCGCGACCACCAAGGCGGAACTCTCGTTGTCCGGAACAGGCGGCTCGATTCTATTGGAGTCCGAATGGAGCGACCTACCCGGCGGGCGCGCGAAGGCGCACTGCGTGTTGCCCGAGGATATCGCGCCCGGCGCGTATGCCCTCAACGCGAAGGACTCGGACCATGTCGATACCAACCTGCGATCCGTATTCGTCTTCGAGGCGTTTCCCGACCGATACACCATTGCGCACGTAACCGATACACACATCGGGTCCAATCGGAACGGGCGCACGTCCGACGATATTTTGCGCGACGTGATCGCCGCGGTCAACGACAGCGGTGCAGCCTTCGCGCTTATCACCGGAGACCTGACCGACCAGGGAGAAGCCGAGCAGTTTGCGCGGTTCATCGAGAATCTAAACACCTGTACGCTGCCCACCTTCGTCTGTGCGGGCAATCACGACCGCAATGGCTTGAACTACGAAAACGCCTTCGGTCCGGACGCCTACATGTTCTCGTTTGGCAAAGACGGTTACATTGGATTCGACACGAAGGATTTCTATGTCGCCGACGATTTGCGCGCGCAACCCGCCGACCTGCAAGTCTTTCGTCGCACGCTGAAACCCGCGCGGTGGTGCATCGGGTTCAGTCACCGCTACGAAGCCGATATGGGGATGCGCACTCAAATTGTCCTGTTCATCGACAACCCGCTGGACTGGTTCATCTTCGGCCACTGGCATCGGGCAAATTCTGCGGAAGAAAAGTCCGTGCCGTGGGCCGGGCCCAACGGCGCCACGCCGATAACCGTGACGCCCGCCGCGATTAACGGCGCCATGCGCCTGTTCGAAATCGGCCCGGCCGGGGTCGTTCCTGGAAAGGTACAGAACGTCGCGGAAACGAATTAGGGGGGGGCTATGCGGAACGATTGTCGTTGGTGTGCGGCGGGGATTCTCTGCACGTTGCTCATTACCATTGCACAGGGCCAGACGCCGCCTCGATTTCATCAGGACCGTTTCGCCATCGGATTCTGGGTTGACCCTCCTGCTGACGACAAAATGGATGAGCGATACGCGGCAATCGCCGATGCGGGATTCACACTGGTGCTTGGCGGGTTCGGCGCACAAACTCCCGAAACCATCCAGCGGCAGTTGGCCCTATGCGAGAAGTATGGATTGAAGGCGCTTACCTACCCTGCCTTGAAAGATTTCGACTATCTTCCAGAGAGCCCGGCCTGTTGGGGATATCTCGTCCGCGATGAACCCAACACCGTCGACTTTCCCGATCTCAGCGCCATGGTCGACAAGATCCACGCGGCCCGTCCGGGGCGTATGGCCTACATCAATCTGTTTCCCAATTACGCCAGCGCGAAGCAACTAGCTGCCGAGACCTACGACAAGTACGTGGAACAGTTTGTCGACGAGGTCGACGTGGACGTGCTCAGTATGGACCATTACCCTATCTTCACACCCGATGCCGACGGACGAGACGCGTACTGCGCAAACCTGGCTGTCATGCGCAAACATTCGCTGCGCAAGGGGATCCCTTTTTGGAATTTCTTTAACACCATGCCCTTCGGTCCGCACACGGATCCCACCGAGGCCCAACTCCGCTGGCAGGTCTTCGCCTCGTTAGCATACGGCGCCAAGGGCGTACTTTACTTCTGCTACTGGACGCCTGCCGGGAGCGAGTTCCCGAAGGGTGGCGCGATTCTGCATCGAGACGGCCGTCCGTCGCGCCATTACGATCAGGCGAAGCGCATCAATGCGGTGGTCGGCAAGCTCGGCCCCACGTTAATGCAGTTGACAAGCACCAACGTCATCCGCATTCGACCGGACGTGGACCCGAGTCCGGTACTGGAAGGTTCACCCATTCGCGCCATCCGCCGGGCCAACGTCGATCCGCTCAATGACTATCTCATTGGCGTTTTCGAGCACGTTGACGGACGCCGCGCGGTCTTGCTGAACAACAACCGCTTCGCATTCACCGCGTGGCCGACGGTCGAATTCGATGTGCCGGCGGGCAACGTACGCGAGGTCGATCAACGGACCGGGAAAGAGATCCCGGTCATCGACGACAGTCCCGACATGAAAGGCGTGCAGCTCTCGCTGGATTCCGGCGAAGGACGGCTATTCCTGCTGCCACCGAAACGAGTGGAGCAATAGAATCAAAAAGGGGGAACGATCCGTCCGGACCGCTCCCCGTTGGAATCGATCGGGGCTGACTTACGGGGATGCGGGTAGAATCCGAACCGAATCAGCAACCACTGAACCGTCCACCTGAAGCAACCCGGTCACCTCGACCATCAGGCCGTCAGCCAAGTCTGCTTCCGTACCGGTAGCGGTGTCCGTATCGGTTTCCAGGAAGATCTGCGCTCCGCTGTAATCCACCGAGAGTTCGCCGTCGGTCAAGAGCAGCGTGAACGTATTGGCGTCCATATCCAGGTTGGCGATTTCGCCGCTGGACATCACGTCCGCCGACATCAACGTCAGGTCTGCCTGGAGTTGCGGCGTGAGCACGAAACGCCCGTTCCCATTGAGTGCTAAGTGAACGCCGCCGAAGTCCAGCAATAGGAGGCTCTGTTCCCCGTCCTCCAACGTGAACGTCTGGTCAATGAAGAGATAGCCGTTCGCCGTAAGTTTGACGTTGGTAATTTCCGTGTTCGGGTCGGAATTCAACACGAGCCGCGGATTACTGATGGCAAGCCGGATCTTCGTGTAGGTTCCGGCCGGAACCTCCGCCGTGGAAAGGGCCTCGGAAACCTGCGTCAGATCCAGCAGATTGACGTCGACCGGACCGGTGAATACTACCACTTTGGACTTGGTTGAAGTGGATTCATCCGTGGAATCTCCGTCGTCAGAATCGAGGGAAATTTCATCGATCGTGACCGTCAGGCTGTAGATGTCGTCAACCGCCACCACCGATTTTTCGGTATTCAAGGCGTTCATGACCGCATTCTTCAACGAACCGGAATCGGTCGTGAACACAGTGGTTACCTTGGCCTTTCCGGCCGATATCATTCTGGGGCATCCCGTGCCGATCGCCACCAGCATTCCGGCACAGAATAGAAGCGTGAGAATTCCGAAACGTGACTTGAGCCCGAGCATGGACGTTACCTCCTCGTCCCCCAGCTTTGTTGAACCCAATCCATAAGAAATGGCCGATCCCCGTCTCGCCAATGCCTAATTGTATCCCGCAAATCCGGAATTCGGCAAGTAGATATATCGGTAAAAAACTATTTTATATTGTTTAGTGCGAATTTTGCTTTTAAATAAATCCGGGTGGTCAGCGGTCGGAAACTGCTTTCAAACCCATCTGGACCAAGTCCACATTAAAGAGCAGTTGCAGCGCAGCGAGCACGGTCAGCACGCCAATGATCCGGTTAAACAGAGTCTCTGAGACGCGGTGATGCATCCATTTCCCGAGGTATGAGCCAATGGGAATCAGCGGCACGAGCACCAGATCGAGATGGAGCACATCCGGCCGGATGAGGCCGATGGCGACGTAAAACGGCAGCTTGGTGAGGTTGATCAGGGTAAAAGTCCAGGCGACCGTTCCCACGAACAGCGATTTACCGAGCCCGTGCGCGAAGATGTAGAGCCCCACGATCGGCCCGGCGGCGTGGGCGATAGTCGAACAGAACCCTGCGGAAATCCCCGCTGTCACGGCGGCGCGCGGACCGGGACGATAATGACTGACCCACTCCATGGCCGTTTCGCGCAGCACGATGTACGACACGAAGAGAATGGCGATCGCGCCCACGAACTTTTTGATGTACGGCGCGTAGGTTTCCATGTCGCGCTGGCCGATGTACCACCACACCGCTGCGCCGAGCAGAATTCCGGCGATGCATGGAATATAAATCGAGCGGATAACTTTCCAGTCCTTGTTGGTGCGGTGGTGATAGATGGCGTTCATGTCGCAAAGAATCAGGAGCGGCAAAAGCATGGCCGCGACCTTCTGCACCGGCATGACGAGCATCATGAGTGGCAGCGACAACACCCCCGCGCCCCCCGCGAACCCCGACTTACTGATTCCCTGGATCAGAATCGCGATAGCGACAAACACCCAGAATACGGCTACCGGCGTGCCGGGCAGGATGAACTCGTCGAACAATGCAGCAATTCCTTTCGAACGTTCAGGAACTACCGCGGAGGAAGGTAGCGTTTCCCTCGAACTCGATGGTTTGGTTGTTGGACGCGAAATTGGTGTAGGTGCCGAAGAGATACGAACCGGCCTTGCGCAGGTTCCATGACGTGTCGCCAAAGAGGTCTACGCCGCTCCAGACCAGCTCGATGCGATTATCAGACCCGACGACCCCCGTGACGCCGAACTGGCGGCGGCTCTGTTCGCCGGCCAGCCGGACCGAACCGGTCCCGGTAAACGTGCCGTCATTGGCGACGCTTCCGATGGTGATCAGGGCGAGTTGGCTCGCACGGTTCTCCGTTCCATTCGTTGTCGACGAATCGAAGAAGGATGCCACATAGGTGCCGCTTAACCCGCTGGTTGTTCCGTACCGCCATTCCGCCACGCCGCTGCTGACAAACTGATCGCTGCTGTTGAATTGCTGGTACGATCCAACCAGCACGGGCCCGGCCAGCCGCAGGTTCCACGAGAAGCGGCGGCCCGAACGCGTGGCGTCCATGACAAGTTCGTTGCCGACGATGGACCCATTTTCAATGGTGTAACTTGCGAATTCCGGGGTCGCCTCGGATTCGTCCAATACGCGAATCGTTCCCGTCACATCGTTGCCGTTGACCGAAACCCCCGACATGACCATGAGGTAATCGGACACGAGGTTTCCCGCGCCCTGCGCGTCGCCAAAGGCCGTGACCCACGTGCGCTCGAAACCGGAGGGTTGGGGATCGGCTGCGTCATACCACGTCGCGTGTCCGAAACGAACCAGTTGGTTTGAATCGTTGAACTGACCGTACGCGGCGGCAATCACGCTTCCCGTGTGATAGCCGAACCAGTCGACTTCTCCGTTGGCGGGGTTGAAATTGCCGAACCGCAGCTCCGTTTGCGTGCCGCTCAGAAACCCGTCGACAACGTCGAAATCGAACACCTGCACGACGTCGTTCGGCCGTTGCTCGACGTAGGCGCCCAATCCGGACAAGGTGCCGTTCTGAGCCGAAGCCAACGTCGCGCTTGCCGTGCGATCCCGCGCCGTGTATGCGCCGCCGGCGCCGAACGCATCGCTGAACGCTGCCGCCCACGATCGGTCGATGTTTGTCGCGCCCACCCGGTATAGGAGGAGGTGTCCGGACCGGTCGAGGGTCAGGTTGGCGCCGCGCTCCGCGTAGAGCACCACCAGTTGGCTTCCTGCAAGCCGGAGCCAGAGCGTGGGATTGTTGTCGAATTTGTTTCCCCCAGTGAGATTCAATACCAAATCGTCGCCGTTGGCGGTCCCGGTGATTTGCACGGTAAACGGTTGAGCGTCGAACGCGCTGGAGCCCTGGTTAAAGAAGCGAAATACCGTACCGGTGCCGGACACGGAGGCGTTGTTCTGGCTCAACGCCAAGCTGATTGCATGCTGACGCTGTCCGGCCCCTTGTGGGAGGTCGTCCCCGAAAACGCCGATCCACGAGCCGGCAAACCGCTGGTCAGTGGCGCCGCCTCCCGTGCCTCCTCCCCCAATACCGCCGCCTCCCGTGCCGCCGCCCCCGGTACCGCCTCCGCCTGTACCCCCGCCCGAGTTGCCGCCGCCGGGGTACGTTGGCGTCGCGTCGGACGCGACGGTCGCTCCCCATTTCAGGCCTTCGCCATCAAGGCCGCACCCCGACAAGAAGAATCCGAACAAACCCCCAAAAGCGAGTAGCAGAACGATTTTCCGGGGATGCACACTCACCTCCTTCGATGGTTCCGTTTCCGCTCTCCGCCGCGGGGAGAACGAACGAACCATCGAGTTCCAATCACCTGTGTAAGTATATGGTCTGAGGTATAGCCCGTTACAACCATGCAACGCCCAGCCGCCGACAACGGTTGACGGTCCCATGGTGTTTCCCGTCTGGTCTTGTTTGGCGTATAGTGTTTGGAGCGACAGTGTTGTGACGGAATGGCTTCGTCAACCCGTGGAAGGAGATGGCATCATGATTCGTTTGCACCCACGTTTCCGGTACTCCTTGTTTTCGGCCTTGCTGTTAAGCTGCACATTCGGCTTCGTGTGCGCTCACGCCGAAGACCAAGCCGTCCCCGAAGGTCCGGTCGAGGAATGGACCGGCAAAACGGTGATGGTGTTTACTCCCCACCCCGACGACGACACCTTCATGTGCGGCGGGATTATGTCCGTTCTTGCCGCGAACGGGAACAAGGTGATCGTCGTCATCTATACGAATGACAATAAAGGTTCGCTGGATCTGGAGATGTCCCGCGAACGATTGGCCCGCATCCGTCGCGCGGAAGAAGAAAAGGCTTGCGAAATCCTGGGCATCCCGAAGGAAAACATCATCTGGCTGGGTTATGAGGATGGCGACCTGGAATACGCCGATCCGCGCGTGCTACGCGGTCAGGCGAGCCGGCTCATGAAGAAGTACCGCCCGGACGCTGTGTTCTCAATAGACCCGGGAACCATCTATGAACGGTGGCACAAGACCGATCACCGCATGGCGGCGTTTGTCACGAAAGATGCTTTTATCGCCAACGAATGGCATCTCTACTACCCGCAACATCTGCTCGACGAGGGGCTGCAACCTTACCACGTGCCGCTGGCCTTTTATTACTACACGGAAGAACCCAACTATAAGGTCAACGTCACGGACATTGTTGAGAAGAAGCTCAAGGCCAGCGCCGCACACGTGAGCCAGTTCGAGCCGTCGCTCAGCAAGTACACGCCGGAGATGCCCAAGGAAACCTACGAGGGCATCCGCGAGTGGGGCCTGGGCATGATGAAAGACGGCGACCGCTACGTAGAACGCTTCCGCCGCGAAGAATGGCCGTGATCCTTTTCCACAAGAGAACACAAAGAACACCAGAACAGGGGCTCCGCAACGGTGCGCTATTTTCCCTTCTTGTGTTCTTTGCGTTCTTTGGCGGCTAATTTTCTTAGATCGAGACCATTTCTCCGGTTTGCGCAGATTTATACGCGGCGACGGTGACTTCCACGGCTTTGAGCCCGTCGTAGCCCGTGATGGCGGGATCGCGTTTCTCGTTGCAGGCGGCGGCGAAATCGCGCACCAGGCCGAGATCGGAATTGTCGCCCCAACACGCCCACTCGGCCTTCATGATGGTGTCGTTGTACACGTTGACCTTCTGGTTAAATGCGTCGACATTGAGCACGCCGTTTTCCGCGATGATTTCCATCGTCACATCGCCCCAGATGGGGAAACTCTTTGCGCGATTCCAACTGGCGACATGGGAAACTTTAATGCCGCCTTCCATTTCGAAATGGAGACTGCCGACGTCGTCCGTGCCGATCCCTTTGTGGATGAGGTTTCCGTTTTCGCAGTAGACCTTCGTGATTTCCTTCCCAAACATCCAGCGTAACAGGTCCACCACGTGGACCGTGTGGTCCATCGTCGCGCCGCCGCCGGACAGTTTCTCGTCCGCAAACCAGCCACCGGGATAACTGCCGTTATTGGTGCACGAGGCGGCGTAGATGGCGCCGAAGCGGCCGGTATCCAGATCTTTCTTGGCGGCCATCAACGGGGCCACGTAGCGGCAGGGAAACGCGGTGCCGAGACCCACCCCTGCCTTCTTGCAGGCGTCGATCATGGCCTGCGCGTCTTCGATGGTCGTGGCCAGTGGCTTCTCGCAGAGAACCCATTTCCCTGCTCTAGCCGCCGCCTCCACCATGGCCCGGTGTTTCACGTTTTCGGAGCACACAATGACGCCGTCCAGGTCGGACGCGAGGAAAGCGTCCATGTCCGCCATAAACGGAGCGCCGAACTGGTCCGAGGCGGCTTGGCCGCGCTCGGGCTCGTCATCCCAAATCGCGAACAGTTCCGTTTCCTTCAATTCGTTGACCGCTACCGCATAGCTGAACGCATGCATGTGTGCGAAACTCATGATCCCCAACTTCGCCATACTTCCCATTTCCTCCAAGGTTGGCGGTTGCTCCGCCACCTAATCATCACTATCAACGTTTCCGGACAACTCGCCGTCACTCACATTCGCGCTGCGAATCCGGCTAATCAGGCGAAAGAACACATGGGCCGCAGCCGCCAGGAAAGGACCCGGCACCGCGAACAGGATCAGCCAAAGCACCACGGAAAGCGGCTTCTTCACCGGCGATGCCGCGACCTCTTCAACGCCCTGGGCGCCTTGTACCGTTTCGGCGATTTTTTCACCGAAACCAGACCACTGCAGCGCGGGATACAGACCGAGACACATCGTGCACAACGCGCCAATCAGCAGTGCCAATTTCAGGTTGTCCTTGGCTGCTAACCGCAACATCCACACAAACAGAAGGAGTGCGGCAATTCCCACGATGTACGGTAAAACGTTTGCCTCAACAAATTGCATAGATAGGGTCTCCGCGATTGTCTGCCGCGTTGGAGGACCGTTTCCACGGTGACGATCCCTGAAAACACCGCTGGGTAAGACCGGTGTGCTCCGTCAGTTGAACGCCACCGGCTGTCCGGTTTCCGCCGATTCGAGCGCGGCCAATGCCATGCGAACCGCCCAGACTGCATCGTCCGGCGTTACCCGCGGGTCGCTCGTGCCTTCGAGCCACCCTTTGAAGTCCTGCCATTCGAGTTGATAGGGGCTCACACCAACGGGGCTTGCCGGCACAATCATCCCCGGCTGGCCGTCGGCACTCTCGCGCATCATCACCGAAAGGGGCGCTTCATTACTGTCGAATTGCAGCATTCCGTTGTCGCCGCAGACTTCCACCTTGACCCGAAATCCGGCGGGATGGGCCCACGTTCCGGTTGTCGTGACGATGATGCCGCTTTTCATACGAAACGTCACCATGGCATAGTCGATGGCCTCGTCGAAGTGTTCCTTCAAATTCTGACTGAACACACGCTCGGGATCGCCGAAGGCATACCGGATCCAGTCGAAGTCGTGAATGATCGTGTCAAAGGTCACGCCGCCGCTCATTTCCCAGTTGCGGAACCAATGGCCCGCGCCGACCGGGCAGATGCCACCGCGATACGTCCGCACGAATCCCACCTTGCCGACCTTTCCGGCGTCAATTTGGGCCTTCACGGCCTCAAACTCCTGAAAGTAACGGACGACGTGACCGACGAAAAGTTTGACGCCGGCCGTTTTCACCGCCGCCAGAGCCGTCTCACATTGCTCCAGGTTTCGCCCGAACGGTTTTTCGCAGAAGATGTCCTTCCCGGCCTCGGCTGCCGCCACCACGTATTCCAGATGATAAGGCGTGGGCGTCA
This sequence comes from Candidatus Hydrogenedentota bacterium, assembly GCA_963745075.1. GTDB lineage: Bacteria > Hydrogenedentota > Hydrogenedentia > Hydrogenedentales > SLHB01 > JAHDWY01. Next base: position 36,761 of record CAVUWV010000017.1, read on the forward strand.
ACACGGCTATGATGTCAATGTCCTTGCGTTTGCACAAAGACATGCAGTCGTCGGTCGCGTCGGCGCCGAACTTCTTGGCCAGATCCTCAGCCTTTGCCATGACCGCGTCGCCACATGCAACGATTTTGAAACCTGCATTGGACGCAAATTGGGCATGATGCGCGCCCATTCCGCTGCATCCGATAAGTGCTACGTTCATTCTGCTCCTCCCGAAAGTGCAGAGCCGATTTCAGCGGTTCTGCCACGCGCCAATGCCGTCTTCCCCGCGAGCGCGGGAATCTATCCAGACCTGACGGCAGACCCTCCTACAATGCCAGAATCGAGCGTTCGCTTGCCAATACGTGGCGCAACATCGCCTCCAGCGAGTGCTGGTATGGCCAATACTCGGCGGTCAGCGCCCGGTCGTAATCAACCGCCCGCAGCGCTGCGATCACCTCCGGCCAGTTCACGTCGCCCTCCATGAGCATCACGAACCCGTCGAGGGTGCCGACGGCCCGGCGGAAGTCTTTCAGATGGACCGCGCGGATGCGGTTGCCGAGGATTCGGATCCACTGCTCTGGAAGGCCATACAACATGATGTTGCCCGTGTCGAAATAGGCGCCCACGTATTCGCTCTCGCACTGGTCGATGAAATCGCGCATCTCGACCGGACTCAGTAGAAATTTGTTCCAGACATTTTCAATGGCGATGGACACCTTGAGCTTTTCGGCAGTATCCGCCAGTTCGCGAACGCTCCGAAGCGCGTTCTCTAAGGCCACGTCGTAGGGCGTCGCGTCATCGCAGACTCCCGGCACGACCAGCACCGCGTCCGCGCCCAGCCATGCGGCCACCTGAAGCGTTTGCGCAATAGCCTCCTCGGCCTTTTCCCGGTTGGCCGCGTCCTGCGACGTGAGATGATATTCCCATCCCATGCCGTTGGCTACGCTGCACAGCGCGATTCCCAGCGATTCCGCGTGACGCCGGATAGCCGTCGCCTCTTTCTCGGAAATATCCAACGGCGTCGGGCCGTCGTTCCCTACGCAGACCTCGAATGCCGAGAATCCGATGCGCTGTGCCAGGGACATGGTTTCCGTCGTTGGCATGTCGCCGGGGAACCCCCATTGATTGATTCCTGGTAGCATGTTTCGTCCCCCTTGTGTGCGGTGACAAGCGATCTATTCGGATTATAGTGCTTTTCCGGGCCGCCGCCAAGCCGCGCCTTGCCCCAGTGGCGCCGGTCGTTTAGGATGATGGTAGCTGTATTTGAAACACGAGGAGTGCATCCCATGAAGAAACTGACCGTCCTTCTCGCCCTGTGTTCGCTGGCCGTGTGCGCGTGGGCGGCGCCGGCCGCCATCTCCGACGATTGCATGCTCGTGGTAGACGGCAAGCGCATGTTTGTACTGGGACTCTACGAGAACCCCAACGACGCGAACCTCGATGAGGTTGCCGATGCCGGGTTCAATCTAGTCCGAACCAGTGCGGATTCGGCCGCAATCGACCGGTTGTGGGCGAAAGGAATCTATTCGTGGATCAATACCGGTCCGTCTATCGATCTCGGAAGCGATACCGATTCACGGAAATCTGACCTGAGCAGTATGGTCGTGGGTTTCTCGTCAAACCCGGGCTTCCTCGTCTGGGAAGTGCCGGACGAAGCGTTGTGGAACGCGTGGTACCGCGCGACCCAGTGGCGCCGGGGCGAAGAGCCGCGGCAACAGAACGCGCTGATCGCGGATCTGAAAGATTCGGATCTTAAGTCCGCGTTGCGCGAGATGCGGGAAGACGCGGATGCCGCATACAACCGGGGCGAACCGGAGGTCGGCGAGCAATTGGCCGACGAAATCTGGCGCAAACTCGACAAAACGCCTCCGCATCCGGAACTCAATTTGTCCAACGCTCCGCAACGTGCGGACCGGCTCGCGGAAGGGATGCTTCAGGGATACAACTACCTGCAATCGGTCGATCCCAAGCATCCGATCTGGATGAACCACGCGCCGCGCAACAGCATTGCCCAACTCGCGCAATTCGACCGGGCCGCGGACATCGTGGGCTGCGATATATACCCCGTGCCTCGGGGCACAGGAAACGGCCATTCCGACCTCGCCGACAAGTCCCTTTCCTGCGTTGGCGCGTACACCCGGCGCATGCAGGAGGCGGCCCCCGGTAAGCCGGTATGGATGGTCTTGCAGGGATTCGGCTGGTCCGACTTGGACAAGAACAAGGACCCGAACAAGCCCGATGAACGCCGCCGCCCCAACCCCGACGAGTCCCGTTTCATGGCCTACGACGCCATTGTAAACGGTGCGCGCGGCATCTTGTACTGGGGCACGGCCTACGTGGAGAAAGACGCCCCGTTCTGGACGGAACTGCTCTCGCTGGTTACCGAACTCAGCGCGCAACAACCCGTCCTGTCCGCGCCGGATGCCGCTCTCGACATCAACGTCGCGCTGGCGCAAACTTGGGGTTCGGTCGATCGCGGGGTGCGGGTCCTGCCGAAGCAGGTGGGGGACAAGCTCTATTTTCTCGTGGTCAACGAGTGGGGGGAGCCGTTGGTGTACACGCTGCACGGTCTCGAATCGGTGGAAGGTACCCGATACCGCGATCCCGTCACCGAAGCGAATACCATTGTCGAACACGGCGCGTTGACCTTGCCGATTCGCGGGCATGGGGTCCACGTACTGGAGCCCGTCGAACCCTGATGGTTCATCCGCCCGCGTATCGTCTATACTCCCGCAACTGCATGGACTGACAACGGAAAGGTGCATTCATGGCGAAGACGAAGAACGTGCCCTTGCGCAAGGACGTGAAGGTTTCCGATACCTGGGACCTGCGGCCGCTGTTCAAGAACGACAAGGCGTGGCAGGCCGCGCTTAAGGATTTTGAAAAACAGATCTCCAAGTTTGAAGAATTCCGGGGACGGCTCGGATCGTCGGCGAAAGTGCTGCTCGACTGCTACAAGTTCGACGTGGAATTCAACCAGCTCGCCGAACGGATCGGTTCCTACGCGTTTCTCAAAGCCAGCGAGGACGTTGGAAACAGCACCTACCAGGGGATGATCCAGCAATACACCTTCGTGGCGACGCGCGCCGGCGAGGCCGCGAGTTTCATCGCGCCGGAGATCCAGGCGATCCCGAAGAAGACGATCGACAAGTATCTCAAGGATCCCAAGCTGAAGGGTTTCCGCTACGCCCTGGAAAAGCTGCTACGGTACCGTCCGTACATTCTCTCAGAAAAGGAAGAGCGGCTGCTGGCCATGCAGGGCGAGGTCGCCGGTACGGCCGGGCGCGTTTTCGGGCAACTCAACGACGCGGATCTCAAGTTCGGCACCGTCAAAGACGAGCGTGGGCGTAACATCGAACTGACCCAGAGTTCGTTTCGCAGTCTGCTGGAGTCACCCAAGCGCGAGGTGCGCAAGGCGGCCTTCCACCAGTTCTACGAGCAATACGAAGGCCACGCCCACACCGTCGCGGCGACACTCGGATCGTCGGTGCAGCAGGATGTCTACCAGTCCCGCGTGCGTAATTATCCTTCCGCGCTCGAAGGCTCGCTCTTTCATGACAACGTGCCCAACGCGGTTTACGACAGTCTCATCAAGGCCGTTCATAAGAACATCAAGACGGTGTACCGCTATCACGAAGTGCGGCGTAAAGCACTCAAGGTCAAGCAACTTCACGCCTACGACACGTACGTGCCGATCGTCGAAATGAAGCGCACGACGATTCCTTACGAGAAGGCCGTGAAGACGATCTGCGCGGCGCTGGAACCCCTGGGCGCAGACTACTGCCGCACGCTGGAGAAAGGGATGAATGGCCGCTGGGTGGACCGCTACGAAAACCAGGGTAAGCGGAGCGGCGCGTTTTCGGCGGGGGGATTCACGGGGCCGCCCTACATCCTCATGAATTACCGCGAGGACGTCATCGACAGCATGTTTACGCTCGCGCATGAAGCGGGCCACTCGATGCACACGTATTACAGCGCCCGCAACCAGCCCTTCCAGTACTACGACTACACGATCTTCGTGGCCGAGGTGGCGTCGACGTTCAACGAGCAGTTGTTGAACAAGCATCTGCTGGCCCAGGCCAAAGACAAAAAGATGCGGGCCTTTCTCATCAACAAGGAAATTGACGAGATTCGCGGGACGCTTGTCCGTCAGACCATGTTCGCGGAGTTCGAGAAAGTCATCCACGCAATCGCCGAGGCGGGCGAACCGCTCACGCTGGAACGGCTCCGTGCGGAGTATTTGAAACTGTTGAAGCTCTACTTCGGCCCGGACTTCGTGATTGACGAGGAGTTGTCCCTGGAAGGCATGCGCATTCCCCATTTCTACCACGCCTTTTACGTGTACAAGTACGCGACGGGCATCTCCGCCGCCATCGCGTTGTCGCAAAAGGTCCTCAACGGCGGCAAGCAGGATCGGGACCGGTATCTGAATTTCCTCAAAAGCGGCGGCTCAAAGTTCCCCTTGGAGCTGCTGCGCGACGCGGGCGTGGATATGGAACGTCCCGAACCCGTCGCCACAGCGATGAAACGGTTCGCCACGTTGGTCGACGAATTGCAGGAACTGGTGTAGGAGGAAGTCACTGGGGAGAACCTTTTCTGAGGAAAAGGTTCTCCCCAGACCCCTCTCCAAAAGACTTTGGTGGTTTGCTTCGCAAACGTTCGGCGGCCTTCGGTGGCTGTCCGTAAGCTTTATCGGACGGATCCGACCGATCGGTCTGATCCGTCCGATAGATCTCGCGTTGCGCGCCACAAATCGGGAACCTACGCATGCTCATCTTCGACGCCCATCTCGATCTCGCCATGAACGCCACGTTGTGGAACCGCGATCTCACGCGGCCCATCGAGGAGATTCGCGACCGTGAACGTGACCTCACGGATTACCCGGATCGCGGCAACGGCGTCGTCTGCCTGCCCGAGATGCGACGCGGGGGCATCGGGTTTTGCGTGGCTACGCTTATCGCGCGCTACGTGAAGCCGGGAAACCCATTGCCCGGTTCCAATAGTCCCGCCCAGGCGTGGGCCATGACGCAATGGGAACTTGCCTGGTACCGCGCCATGGAAGATGCGGGGGAGTTGACACCGATTGTAGACGCCGAAGGCCTCGCGCGACACGTGGCGTTGTGGACGAACGATCCGCCGCCCGATGCGCCCATCGGCTATGTGTTGAGCATGGAGTGTGCCGACGCGATAGTCACGCCGGACCATCTCGAGGGATTCTACGAACAAGGCTTGCGCGCCGTCGGTCCCGCCCACTACGGTCCCGGCACCTATGCTCAGGGCACGGAAGCCACGGGGGGACTCGGCCCTCGTGGCCGTGAACTGCTCGCCGAGATGGAACGGCTGAACGTCATCCTCGATGCGACCCATCTGTGCGACGAGAGTTTCTGGGAAGCCCTGGACCACTTTCACGGCCCCGTGTGGGCGAGCCATACCAATTGCCGCACGCTGGTCCCAGGCGACCGTCAGTTCTCCGACGAACAGATTCGGGTGTTACTCGACCGAGGCGCCATCATCGGCGCCGTGCTCGACGCGTGGATGGTCATCCCTGGCTGGGTCCGGCACGAAACCTTGCCCGAAGAGGCCGGTCTCAAACTCGAACACGTCATCGATCACATCGACCACATTTGCCAACTCGCCGGTAATACCGACCACGTCTGTATCGGTTCCGACCTTGACGGCGGTTTCGGCCGCGAACAGTGCCCCGCTGACCTCCACACCATTGCCGACCTCGCGCGGTATCAGGACCTCCTCTCCGCCCGCGGCTACGGGGAACGCGATATTGAAGCCATCCTTCATGGGAATGTGATACGCTTTATGACGCAGGTTTGGTCGTGATGCGTCACCCGGGGTCCGTGTGGCCGCGCGTGAGATAAGGAGATTGAAACCCATGCCGAATGTCATCTATCGCACATCATCCCTCGCTTTGCTGTTGACATTCGCCGCGGTTCCTGTTGCGGTCGCAGAACTGCAGAACGTGATGGTGAACGGGTATTTCTCCTTGCCTGAGTCCGAGCGGTTTGTCAGGGTCAAGTATCTGCCCTTGGACGAACCGGGTGCACCCAAATCCTTCGAGCCGCAAACTAAACGTCTCGAACTCGAACCGGTAGGTTACAATGATCGCGCTTACTTTGGTTGCCTCTCACAGGTTCCTGTACCCGAAAGGCCAAGTCCGAAATCCTATGCAAGATGGGGTCGCGTTGCGTTGAGTTTCTACTTTGGGGTTCCCGACTGGACCGACGACGATGCGCGCGATGGAGATCTTATGGTCGATATTGACGGCCATCAAGAGTTTAGTACGTCGCTTACCGGTTCGGGCTGGCAACCACGTTTGATCGATTTGGGCCTTTGGACCGGCGAGACCGTAAACATCACATTCTTCGGAGCTTGGATGGATGGCGATCCGCTTCCTGTTGTCATCGCATTACCCCGGATCGTGGCTTGGCACGGACCATACTATGCGGGCAAGGGAGGCCTGAACGTCATTGGACCGCACGGCGAACGGCGCATATCGACGATTCCAGATCCCCCTACGGATCTGCGGACCAAAGTCGGTGTTGACGGTACGCTAATCCATGGTGGTCCGCTCGTAATCGAAACGTTTAGCGTGTACCACCCGTCAACGATTCAGTTCGAATCAACCGTGTACGAATACTCGGCGTCGCTTCGAGAGGGCAGCTATTGGATGCCTCTCCCCTTGGCGCCGGAACAGGATCCGAAGGGTTGCGTATGGGTCTCGGAAGGCGATGCCGAGGCGGGCGCGATCGACATCATCCCGAACTATATGGTAAACGATGCCGAATTCCTCCGCGCCATCGAAGAGCAGTTGGTCAAGGACTCGAACGTAGCTGCGGAGACTCAGAAGTAGACCGCATTCTTTGTTCGTGGCACCGGAAGGTGATGGGCAGCACATCGCGTTCGATTTTGCAACGTAGTTCGTTCGCGCCCGGTTTAGAGATTGAGTAGCATTCGGAATCCCGCCTGTTCAAAGTGATGGTCGCAACTGAACGCATCGGTCATACCTCGCGCTTCCATGACGGCGAAGGAAATGCAGTCCGTAAGCGACCAACTCTTGTCGTCTCGCTGGCTAAAGAGGGTAAGTCCAGCTTGCAGCAGTTCTGGAGACGCAGGAAGAATGTGCGTCTTCTCATCCTTCTGCAGTGCTCGCACAAACCTCGAAAAGAATCTTCGGTTTGACGGACCGCAGAGACGATTCCCTAATTCCACAATTACGTAGTCGGTAGTTACGATCGTTCCGCGCCAATTGCTTCCAGCCGTAGTCGCAAGCCTATGCCACGTGTCTTTAGGATTGAGCGACGCCACATAGAACGAGGTGTCCGCAAAAGCAGAACTCATCTTCTTGGAGTGCCATACAAATAGTGGTCGAGATTCTCCGCTGCATCCTCCGGAAGACCTTCAGCTTTACCTATGAAGTCTGCAAAGCGCTCCGTGAAGGACGGTCCAGAGTTACCGTCGGGCGGAGGCGGCGCTTCCGCAAGTTCGATTCGAACGGCGGTCCCTTCCGGCAGGGTGACCGATTCATCAAGTACGATGGCGCCGTTTACGACATGTCCTTTGTAGACCATCTCTTATACTCCTGCTTTACATCGCCCTCATTGTAGCACATGTGTCGGTCGAACGCCTGCGGAATCTTCTTTACCGACGAGCGGTATCAGTTCCAGTCGGCGTATATGACTGGCGTTGCGCGGCCTTGCGATCGGCTACCAGTTCCCCGGACACTTTGGCGTCTTTCGGCTCTTTCACGTCAAACCCAATGGCCTCCCAGCGCGGGTCGTCGGGATCGAGACCGAGATGCTCGATGTACCCGCGCTCGGCTATGAAGCATTTGCCGTGGGCGGTCAGGAGGTAGCCGCCGTTTGCTTCCAGGTACGTGCGCGCTTCCTCGTGCGTTTTGCACCAGTTGTGCCAGAACGCGCTCGCACCGGGCGGACACCACAGCACGTCCGCCGCGTCTTTGAGGTTCTTCCACGCGGCGTACCCATGCTCGCGCGCGATAACCGCCAAGGCGTGTTTCCGCTGGATGCTGTCGCGCGCCGCCAGAATCTCGTCCGTCGTTTGCTCTCGAAACGGCGCGATCCGCCGAAAACGTTCCGCCGCGCCGGCGGCAATGGAGGGTTGCGTGGACTGCAGATCTTTGAGCAGCAGCGATGCTTCGCGTTTGCACTTGTCGAGGGACGGAATGGGACGTGTCATGAGATCGTTCCTTTGTTCGTAGTGTGGAACTAATCCGCATCGTCCACAAAGGAAACCTCTCACGTGATACATTCAGCGAGTCGGGAGTGATACCATCTTTCGCGGATGCGGCGCCTCCCAGCACCGGGCGCGAGTATAAGGCATTCAGGTGGCGTAGTGCAAATTGGGCCCGATCGGAGACCTCGGTGACAGGAGAAGCACTATGGACTTCATTGGCGACACGGACGAGATGGAACACATGGACAAGCATTGCGGAACACAAGCAATTCACAACGTCAATTCGTCCATCACATCCAAACTGTCCATGGTGTCACTGGCCGTGCGGTTATTCTCGGCTTTGCTCTTCTGCATGATCCCGGCGTTTGCGCAACGAACCGTGCCCCCGCTGGAAACCGGACCTTCCGCCGTAACGACGCTGGAACAAATGGCCACCCTTCCCGACGACGAAATTGATCTTGCCCGGGCCGTGCTCGAGGTGGCCAAAGGGGTCAATTCTGCCGTAGATGTCGACCGTTACATCACCCTCCTCGATGAACTCGCCGACGAGATGCAACGGCGGTTGACCAATCGGACGAATCCACGAGACCAACTCCGCGTCATGGCCGTGACCATCTTTCGTGACTGGGGGTTCGGACGCAGCGACGTGGTTGCGCCGGACGTGTACGTCGGGTTCAACGAAGTCCTGGACCAACAGCAATGGAACTGCTTCGGCCTGTCCGTGCTCTACGTTACCCTGGGCGAGCGCCTCGGGATTCCCCTGCATATGGTCGCCGGAAGGGGGCATGTTCTCGTCGAGTACACGGGATCGCCTGCGCTCTTCGTCGAAACCACCGACAAAGGTCGCATTCACGAAAGCAAGGACTACCTGGCCGACTATCTCCCGTTTCCCTGTGTGCGTCCCGAAGACTTCACGCTCTTGAACAAAAAGGAAACGGTCGCCGTTGTGCTGACGCAGACCGCTCTTGCCGTACAGAATCGCAAGCAGTTGGATCTAGCCCGCGACTACTACACCCTCGCCCTGAAGTTCGATCCGAAGGATGCCGAAGCGTTCAGCGGACTGGGTTTTCTCGCCTTGAACGCCGGACGTGCAAACGACGCCATCGCCGAATTTCGACATGCGATTGACGCCAATCCGCAGTACCGCGAAGCGTACGGTGGTCTCGGCGCCGCACTCTACGCCACCGGCGATTTTGCTGGCGCCGCAGATGCGTACCGGAAGGCCATTGAGCAATGCGCGGAAGAGCCCAAGGCGGTGTTTAATCTCGCGCAGATTCTCTATGAAACGGGCGACCTGCAAAAGTCAGCGGAACTATTCCGGAAATACACGCGGTTGGCTCCGGGCGACCCCGACGGCTATGCGCGTCTGGCCTTTCCGCTCGAAGACTCCGGCGATCTGGACGGAGCGCTCGCGGCCTACCGCACGGCCATCCAATTGAATCCACACTATGTGGACGCGTACATCAACATGGGATTGGTGTACGAGAAGAAAGGTCTCTTGGATACTGCGCGGCAGTCCTTTGAACAAGCCATCCGTCTGCAGCCCAACAGCGCACTTGCATACGACGGTCTGGCCCGTGTCTTCCACGCGCAGAAGAACGATCAACAGGCCCTTGCCGCGATCGCGCGTGCGGCACAGATCGATCCATCCAACGGAACGGTTTGGCTGGACTACGGAGCGATCCTTCGTGATACGGGCGATGTCGACCGGGCCATTGAGTCGTATCAACGCGCCGCGTCGCTGCTATCCTGACGATCCGGAAGCGTTCGAGGCGCTGGCGGAGATTCACCTGAAACGGGGGGATACGGACGCTGCGAGAACTGCCGCGCAGCGCGCTTCCGATTTGGGCGCCGATCTGTCGCCGGCGTTGCAGAAGTTACTGCCTTCGCCAAAGCAACAATGAAGCCGGGTAGTTGAAATCCCGCTAAGAGTTCCGGTCCGAGAAATCTGTCGGGGACGGACTTTGCTGCCTCTGAGCATGTAGTCACGCAAAAGATCGCGATCAACGTCAGAATACCGAGACCGATGCAGCCCACGGCGAGTGCGATTAAGTCTTCTGAAACGAATGTTCCGACGGTAAGCAATCCCCCAAGCCCCATGATGATCCACGCCATCACGTACCCAAAGCGAACGCGCCGTTCGGCGTAGTCCAATACCGGGTCTTCTTTCAGGGGATAGCCACAGTGCGGACAACTCAGTGCTTGGTCACTTACGCTCTTGCCGCATTCCCGACACGCAATAAGGGCCATAGCGAAACCCTTTCTCAAGACCACTGCCCCCGGTCTCTTCTTATGAATACACCTTCGGCGTCGGGATTTGCAAGGATTGCATCAAGATAATGCGAGGCACGTGGTTCCCTTGTGGATAGTCTGGGAGAACGATCGCGACATAGCGATATCGCGTCGACGCGCAGTGCAAGGGGCGACACGACCGGTTTTCTTACGCCACCGCCTCGTTCGTCAACGGCTCGGACTCCGTCGTACGGATGCGTTTGCCCCGGATCATGACATTCGGCCGGCCGACGCTTTGCCCGGCGATCTGTGTGTTTGCCGGATCGCGATAGCCGCAACGCACCATGCGCCGGACTTTGTCGGTGGTATTGATGTAACTGCCGTGCACAGTGTAGATGTTGAAACACACGACGTCGCCACGATTCGCCGGCACCGGTACCGTCTGCTCCAGCTTGTACTCGTCTGTATTCAGATGCGGCGTGCACTCGTCACCCTCCGGGGTTCGTGTGATGTGTGGCAAGTACCCTTTCTGATGCGACCCCGCCAGGAAGCGGATCTCCCCATTATCGTGACACGTGTCGTCCAGGTGGATCAGCGCGTCCATATACCGGCCGTCGCTGTGCTCGTAGAAGGCATTGTCCTGATGCATGGGGAACGGATGCCCGCTTTCGGGCGGTTTCGCGTGCAAGGTCGTGTGGTGCAACTCGACGTTGGGGCCGATCAACGCGGCCATGACATCCGCCATTCGAAGACTCGTCACCGCCCGCATCCACGCCTCCGAATAAAAGTGGAGGTCGTGCAAAGAGGTCAATTTTGACTTCTTCTCCGTGTTAGTATCCATGTAAACCTTGCGCCATGGACCGGACCAGCCCATTTCCGTACGGGCCCACTGGTCCATGAGAAAATCCAAATGCGCCTCCAATTCATCCATTTCGTCCGGCGTGAACACCTGCGGAATGTGAAGAAACCCGTTTTCCGTATAAAAGTCAATTTGTTCTTGCGACAACATCCCTTAGACTCCTTGATCATTGAAAGACCGCATTGCACGGCCGTTGATGGGCAAACGTGCCTCGAAACCTTCGGACAGCTAGACGTATTGAGACTACCATAGCATGAGGGTATTGCGGCAAGTGGCAATGCGCGGTGATGCCGGGGTGTGAATTTGGAGAGGAGGTTCGGAGACCCTTCAAACCCCAATATGTGGTATGACTTGGGAAGTTTTAGTTTCTTATTGGATTTTCGGACCGCTTCTGCTATAATCCGTCAGGCTTAGCTTGAGCCAGTCTAAGTACTTTCAATTTCTTATGTTATGCTGTTTCAGCGAGGCCGGGGCCGGCTTCGCTTGAGGGGTATCCTATAGTGTGGTCAATCTTTAATGCCATCCCGGGACTCTTTTCCCACGACATGGGCATCGATCTCGGGACCGCGAATACCCTGGTCTACGTGAAGGGCCAGGGCATTGTATTGAGCGAACCGTCCGTTGTTGCGATCAACAAGGACACCGGCAAGGTGCGCGCCGTCGGCAACGAAGGCAAAAGCATGATCGGGCGCACCCCCGGCAATATTGTGGCCATCCGGCCCATGAAAGACGGCGTTATCGCCGACTTCGAGATCACCGAAGCCATGCTTCGGTACTTCATCCAGAAAGTCCACAACCGCCGCCGTCTGGTCATGCCGCGCGTGGCCATTTGCGTGCCGTCTGGCATTACAGCCGTGGAACGCCGCGCCGTAACCGAGAGTGCGTCGCAGGCCGGTGCGAAGAAAGTGTTTACCATTGAAGAGCCGATGGCGGCGGCGATTGGCGCGGGATTGCCCGTTCATGAACCGCAGGGGTGCATGATCGTCGATATCGGCGGCGGCACCACCGAAGTGGCCGTGATTTCGCTCGGCGGCATCGTCCACGTGAACAGCGTGCGCGTCGCGGGTGACGAGATGGATCAGGCCGTCATTCAGCATCTGAAACGCACGTACAACATGATGGTCGGTGAGCGTACGGCCGAAGAGATCAAGATCGCCATCGGCTCCGCATTTCCCTTGAAAGAGGAAATGGAGATGCAGGTCAAGGGCCGCGACCAGGTGATGGGCCTGCCCAAGATCCTGACGATCACGTCCGAAGAAATTCGCGAGGCCCTCCGCGAACCCGTCGCGTCCATCGTGAACGCCGTGCGCGTGACCTTGGAGCGGACACCGCCGGAATTGTCTGCCGATATCGTGGACCGCGGGGTTGTTCTGGCGGGTGGCGGCGCCTTGCTGCGGGGCCTGGACCAGTTGCTTTCCAAAGAAACAGGGCTTCATGTGACCGTGGCGGAAGATCCGCTCACGGCCGTAGTGTTAGGTACTGGTAAGTATCTCGAAGGGATCCGGCACTTCCAAGACGAAGAAACCTAAGCAGTGTTCCTGTCACGCCGCATAAGCGAAAACCGGCCTACGATAGTTCTAGTGGCGCTGGTGGTACTGTCTCTCATGTCGCTGGCGTCCGGCACCAAAGGGAACATCCTGTCCCGCGCAGTAAGCAAAGGGGTTTCCATCGTCGCCTTTCCCGTGTGGCAGGCCATGTCCGCCGTTCAGCAACGCGTCGAGTACGCAACCTCCTTCGTCGTCTCGTACAACGCATCCCGCGTCGAAGCGGAAAACCTGCAACGGGAACTGGCAAGTCTCGTTCCTCGAATCGCCGACCGCGATGCAATCGAGGCCGAGAACCGGCGATTGCGTGCTATGCTGAAGTTCGAGGATACGCAGCCGCGGCTCGATCTCATGCCTGCGGACGTAGTCCCGCTTTCCGACCGACCGCTCGCAGCAGGTATTATCTCCAACACGGGCGGCGTGCTCGTTATCGATCGCGGCAGCATCCACGGCGTTGAAGCCGCCATGTGTGCGATGACCAAGGACGGGGTCATCGGCATCGTAACCAAAGTCGAGCCGACGCTTGCATACGTGGCCACGCTCCACAGCGACGAGTGCAAAATCGGCGCCATGATCGACCGCAACAAGCGAGTGCGTGCGATTGTCCACGGCAGCGGCAGCGACTACAGCCACATCTGCCGGATGCAATACATCGACACGCAGGATATTGTTCGGGTAGGGGACGAAGTGTTGACCAGTGGAAGCGGTATTTTCCCCAGTGAGTATCCCATTGGAAAGATTACGGACGTTCAAAAGGACAGCTCCCTTTTTCAGGAGGCCTTCATAGAACCCTATGCCGACCCGTATAGCGTGGATGAACTCTTTCTGGTACGCCGAGCCCAGCCCACCCTTGCGGAACTCACCGGTGCGGCGGCGGCGTCCTCGGAATCCGGCATCGAGATCCCCGCGCCGTTGGATGATTCGGAACGGAAGAAGAAGACCGCGAACGCCGGACCGTTTTCCATGCCGGACACCCGTTCGGTGCAGGAACGGTACGCACCTTGAACGGTGGAACTATGCGCAGGAATTTATTGTGGGCGATAGCCGTAACCGCCGCGGCACTGATCGAGACAACGTGGCTCAAAGCGATCAGTGTGATGGACGTAACGCCAAATCTCACGTTGTTGATGGTCATTTATTTCGCCATCGCCGATGGAGAAGAACGCGCCATGTTTACCGGGGTGGTGGGCGGCGTTTTCCAGGATGTGGCCCGCAGCGCCGTTCTCGGCCATCACGTCCTTTGCCTCGTTATCGTCGGATTCGCGTCGGGGCGCATCGCCACGCGGCTGGTCACCGAACATCCCGCGGTCAAGGCCGGGCTTGTATTCTGCGCCAGTATCGTGTGCGGTTTGCTTGAAATTCTCGTCCAATATGTGCAGGACCCGGACCTGGCCGCCGTGCACAATATCGTGGCCCGCGTCGTTCCCGGTGCCTTCTACACGGCGTTGTTCACCCCCGTCCTCTTCTTTCTGCTCGATCGGTCGTTTCGCCACCGAAACTTTGCGCTAAACGGAGGCACGACATGATTCCGACGCCGACGAAAAAGAAGCGCTACGAAGGTTTCGAATCGCGCATCAGTCTTCTGGCCTTTCTGGTGCTCTTCGCGTTGACCGTCCTGACGCTCCGGCTTTGGCAGATGCAGATGGTCGAAGGCGCCAAGTACGCGGCCGTGGCCGAACAGCAGCGCCTCATGAACGAACGGCTGCAATCCCCGCGAGGCGTCATCTACGGGCGCGATGAATCCATCGTTTTGGCCGACAATCGAGCGGCCAGCGACCTCGTGCTCACGCCGGCCTTGTGTCGCGATCCGCAACAAGTCATATCGACACTCGCGAAACTAGTTCCGATCGATGAGGACGGACTTCGTGAGGCGATTCAGACGGCGGAGCGGCGCCGCACTCCCTACGAGCAGATTGTCGTGAAGCGCGATATCACCCGCACCGAGTTAAAACGCGTCGAGGAGATGTCGTTTGCCCTGCAAGGGGTCTACACGGTGGCACGGCCACAGCGCCGGTATTACTACCAGGACACGGCGGGGCAAATCATCGGCTGGATGAACGAAATCGATCTGAATGAATGGCGTAAACTGCGCCCCCGTTATCATATGGGCGACATGATTGGCCGGTCGGGACTGGAGCGGGAATACGAAGATACACTCAAGGGCGTCGACGGGACCATGATCGTCAGCCGGTATAACGGCAGTGTGCCGCAACTTAAGACCGACGAACGCGGCAACCCCTACGTCGAAGTCGACAGCAAGGGGCGTACGCTTGAGGTGGAAAAGCGCGTCGATCCCGTGCCTGGCGACTCGATCTTCACGACCTTGGACATCGGCCTGCAGCAAAAAGCGGAAAACCTCCTCAAAGGGGATGTCGGCGCCATCGTGGTGCTGGACGCTGACACCGGCGAGGTCCTGGCTATGGCAAGCACGCCGGGTTACGATCCCAGTGTGTTCGTCACGAACAGTCCCAACCGCACTCAACTCGTCCAAGCGGCACTCGACAAGGATCTCAAGCCCACCCTGAGCCGCGCGTACCAATATCAGTATCCGCCCGGTTCGGTTTTCAAAGTGCTGTTGGCGATCGCCGCCCTCGAAGAAGGCGTGATCACGGAGAATACGACGTACAGTTGCAGCGGCCTTTTCCATTTGCCCGGCGTTTCGCGGCCGTGGCGCTGCTGGCGCCTGAAGTACGGCGGTCACGGTGGCGTCAGCGTCGTGGACGCGCTCGCCTACTCCTGCGACGTCTTCTTCTATAACGTGGGGCGTGATCTTGGCGCCGAGAAGATCAAGGAGTGGTCGTCCAAGCTCGGGTTGGGGGTCAATACGGGCATTGACCTCCCTGGCGAGGTCACGGGGCTGATCCCCGATCCGGAATGGAAGAAACAGATGGCCGTCGCCGCAGGCAAGACCGACCCATGGGAACTGAAATGGTATCCCGGTGAAACCATCAATATGTCTATCGGGCAGGGCGCCGTGACCACGACACCCCTACAGAACGCGGTCCTCATGGCGGCCGTGCTCAATGGGGGGCGCCGCGTCCGGCCCTATTTGAACGTGGAACTTGGCCCAAAAGTCTCCGAGCCCCTGGTCAGCGAGAATACGCTGCGGATCGTCATAGCCGGTATGCGCAAGTGCGTCGAGCGCGACAACCCGCCCCCGACCGGCACCGGAAAAGAGGCCAAGATCGAAGGCCTGGATATTCTCGGAAAGACCGGTACCGCCCAGGTCGCGGCGCTGAAACATGTGAAGAACTACACCAATGAAGAGGACATCCCCTATGCGTTGCGCGATCACGCCCTGTTCATCTCGGGCGTGACCGACCGTAAGCCGCACATTGCCGTCAGCGTGATCATCGAACACGGGCTGCACGGCAGCAGGGCCGCGGCGCCGGTCGCGAAGGCGATTTACGAATACTTTTACCTGCATCGTACGCCCGGCGCCACCTATTCGGACGTGCCCCAACCTATATCCATCGCGCAGCGGGAGGCGGGGGAATGAGCAACATCGAACGCGATCTCAACCTCCTCGAAGCCCACATCCACACCTTCAACTACCGGAATCTGCGCCGGCTGGACTGGTTTCTCGTCCTGTTGACGGTGTGCCTGGCGTTCGTCGGGTTGAGTGCGCTTTACAGCGCCAGTCAAAGCGCTTCGGATGGGTTGCCCTTCTACGAGATGTACTACGTGAAGCAATCGTTGTTCGCGGCCTTTGGCGTTGCGGTTGCGCTCTTAATGGCCTGCGTGGACTATCGCGCCTTTGTGTCTTTCGCGCCGATTGCCTATGCCGTAGCCGTGATCCTGCTGATCCTCGTCCCGATTATCGGTGTCGAGGCCATGGGCGGACAGCACTGGATTCCAATCGGGCCGTTTCGCCTGCAACCTTCCGAACTCAGCAAGATCGCCCTGGTCTACATGCTTTCCTGGTACTTGGCGCGCGTCCAGGGCCAGCTCCATCGGTTGCTGTTTTTCTTTATTCCTTTCGCCATTTCCGGTCTGCTAGTGGTGCTGATTCTCGTTCAAGGAGACTTGGGAACCGCGATCGTCGCGGCGCCCATCGTATTTGTGATGCTATTCGCCGCGGGTTGCCGCCGCCTTTACTTGGCTGCCATAATCGCCGCCGGTCTCATCGCCGCACCGGTGCTGTATTTCAATCTCGACAATCTGCCCCTGAAAGAACACCAGCGAATCCGAATCGTTTCGTTCTTTCATCCGGAAGCCGATCCCGAATATGCCACTGGTTCGGGGTATCAGATCGAACAGACCAAGATCGCCGTCGGCAGCGGCCAGATGTGGGGCAAAGGTTTCGGCAAAGGAACGCAGACCCACATGCGCTTCCTGCCCGTGTTCCATACCGACTTTATTTTTGCGCTATACGCCGAGGAAATGGGGTTCGTCGGCGGAGTGATATTGATTGGGCTGTACGGCCTGTTTCTCCTTCGGGGGTTGGCGCTTGCGCGCGATTGCCCCGATCTGGCCGGCAGCCTTCTCATCGTGGGGAGCGTGAGTATCATCGCGTTCCACGTGCTCGTGAACATCGCGATCACGCTGAACCTGCTGCCTGTAACCGGTCTGCCATTGCCATTTCTGAGTTACGGGGGCTCGTTTTACCTCACCACGATGATGTGCGTGGGCACGATTCTGAGTGTCCACGTGAGAAAGGGATTTTTCGCCTGATTCACCGCGAAGATCAGTATTCTGGGTGCCGTCCGCGTACCGGCGTCGTTGCGCCGGAATACCCGAACCCCATCGATCCGCACCCGGGCTGTGTCTCGCACCAGGAGAAACTATGAAGGAATTCGTCATCAACGTAGAACCCCTCGAGACACGCATTGCGTTTATCGAGGACAAACGGCTCACCGAATTGCTCATCGACCGCCACGAAAGCCGCAGCGTTGTGGGCAACGTGTACAAAGGCCGGGTCGATTCGATCGTCCCCGGAATTCAAGCGGCGTTTATCGACATTGGATTTGAGAAAAACGGGTTTCTGTATGTCTCGGATATTGCCGGCGCGGAAGGCACTGGCGATTTCGTCTTCGAAGAGGGAACGGCGAAGCCCAAAGAACGTCCTCGCCGCGCAAAGCCCCCCGCGATCGAAAACCTGCTGAAGAAAAACCAGCACATCATGGTGCAGGTCAGCAAGGATACCCTGGGCACCAAGGGCGTGCGCCTGACGAACTACGTAACGTTGCCGGGCCGCTACATCGTATTGATGCCGACCGTCAAACATCTCGGTATCTCGCGGAAAATTGGAAGTGACCGCGAACGCGAACGTCTGCGCAAGACCTTGCAGTCAATCCGCCCATCCGGCGTGGGCATGATTCTACGAACCGCGGGCGAGGGCAAAAAGAAATCCGATTTTCAAGAGGACATCAAGTATCTCTCGAAAGTCTGGACCGACGTAAAGGAAAAGATGGAGAAGGCCAAGGGGCCGAGCCTGCTTCATGAAGATCTTAGTCCGATCCTGCGGGTCGTTCGCGACATGTTCACCAAGGACGTTGACAAGCTGACCATCGATTCGCCGCAAGAGCACAAGCGGATCAATTCGTTTCTGGACTCCTTTGCGCCCAACCTCAAGAAACGAATCAGGCTTTACAACGGCAAGCGACCCATCTTCGACAAGTTTAATCTTGAAAAGGAAATCGAAAAAGCCCTGCACCGGAGGGTATTCCTCAAGAGTGGCGGCCACATCTGTATCGACCAGACCGAGGCGCTCGTCGCCATCGACGTGAATACCGGCCGGTTCACGGGCAGCAAGCATCTCGAAGAAACCGTGTTAAAGACGAACCTCGAAGCCGCCGAGGAGATCGCACGGCAAGTGCGCCTCCGCGACCTGGGCGGCATTATCGTAATCGATTTCATCGACATGCAGTACGAGAAGAACCGGAAAGAACTCATCCGGAAATTGCAGGAATGCCTCAAAGCCGACCGGGCCAAGACGACCATTTCGGAAATCAGCGAACTCGGCATGATCGAAATGACGCGCAAACGCGTCAAACACAACCTGGTCAAAGCGCTCTCGCAGCCCTGCCCCTATTGCGAAGGCAGCGGCATGGTGCGATCCGTCACCACCATGACTTTCGATACAATCCGCAAACTGCACGCGTTGTTCTGCAAGTCCAAGGAACGGCGTATCATCCTTCAACTGCACCCGGATGTCGCGCGACGGTTGCGCACGGAAAACAAAGAACTTCTGGACGACGTCGCTAAACGCTTCGATCGCGAGATTTCCATCGAATCCGTATCGGACTACCACATTCACGATATCAAGGTACTCAGCACGCGGACCCGCCAGGAAATTGCGCTCTAGGTTGCCGCGGATGAAGGGTTGACGCTTCCCTCCCGACGCGGGTACCATCTGCCGACGCGGTCTGGAAATCTTACTGATGCACATTCGAGACATATTCGACAAACACGCGACGACGTTCTCCTTCGAGTTCTTTCCGCCAAAAACGGCCCAGGCCGCGGAAACGCTGTACTCCACCATCTCGGAACTCGAAGCCTTGAAACCGTCCTTCGTTTCGGTCACCTATGGAGCCGGCGGATCCACGCGAGAATTGACGCACGACTTGGTGGTCCGTATCCATCGCGAAACATCGCTGGATCCGATCCCGCATCTGACCTGCGTATGTCACAGCGAGGACGATATCCAGCGTATCCTGGCGCGTTACGCCGAGGCCGGCGTCACCAATATCCTCGCCTTGGGCGGCGATCCGCCCCGCGACGTTGCAGGCTACGACCGGGCCGCTGACTTCTTCCGGCACGCCGCCGACCTCGTCCGGTTCGTTCGGAAGTTTAATGCGAGTGGGTCCCACCCCGACCCGCGGGGATTCGGCATAGGCGTCGCGGGATTCCCCGAGGGTCATCCTAATACACCGAACCGGCTGCAGGAAATGGATTTCCTGAAGGCGAAGGTGGAAGCCGGAGCGGACTACATTTGCACCCAGCTATTCTTTGACAATCGCGATTTCTACGACTTCTGCGAACGATGCGAATTGGCCGGTATCCGCGTTCCAATCGTCGCGGGGATCATGCCGGTCACCACAGCGGGTGGGATGAAGCGCATGGCGGAACTGGCCGCCGGCTCTCGTTTTCCGGCCGCGTTGCTTCGCGCAATTGCTCGTTGTGGAGCCGATGCGGAAGCAGTAAAACGCGTCGGAATCCATTGGGCCACGGAACAATGCCGCGATCTGCTCGATCACCGTGTGCGCGGTATCCATTTCTACACACTCAACAAGTCCGATGCGACCCGGCAAATCTATCTGAGCCTGGGTTTGCGCGACAGCGAGTCGTTGTAAGCCACACGATTACGCTAACTTCCACCCTCGTGAAATGAATCCCTATGCCTTCCGAATACATCTCCACGTAGCACATTCCCCGCGAACTGCGCCCGGAACGTGATGCGCCGGGAACAATGAGGATTCTCCCCGCTGTTTATGCTTGGATGGCTGCAAGACAACGCAACCCGATTGGCAAGGAAAGGAATCAGTATGAAGTACCGGAAACTGCTGTTCACCGCTGCCGTTTTGACCGTGGCGATTGGTGTGAGTTTCTATTTCGACAACGCTCTGGCACAGACCGACGTTCCGCACCGCGAAATTGGGGACAAAGCGCCCGAAATCTCCGTGACCGACTGGATTCAAGGTGGCCCCGTCAAGCTCAGCGATGGCCTAGGCAAGAACGTGTACATCGTCGAGTTTTGGGCGACGTGGTGTCCGCCGTGTCGCGCGAGCATTCCGCATCTGAACGAACTTTACCAGAAGTACAAGGATCGCGGATTGCAGGTCGTGGCCATCACCCAGGAGGACCCCGACTCGGTCGCCTCCTTTGTGAAGAATCAGGGCGATAAAATGACCTATCCCGTGGCGATCGACGGCGACGGCAAGATGGCCGATGCCTACATGCTGGCTTTCGGAGAAAACGGTATTCCGCATGCCTTTGTCATCGATACGAAGGGCAAAATCGTTTGGCATGGTCACCCCATGGACGATATCGAAGCGGTTATTCAAAAGTATCTGCCGAAGAAGGAAGACGGTGGTACTGCCAAATCCTGAGTTCGCGAATTCCGTACGATTGCGTGCACGTATACGGGGAGGCCGAGTGGCGAGCGCTCGTCCTCCTTTCTCTGTTAAAGCTGGTCCAACGGGATATCGAGATTGGGTTTGTCTTCGTATCCTTGAAAGTCGAAGTGCCACCACTCCGTGGGGAACGGAATGAACCCGTGGCGTACCATGACCCGCTCGAGAATCTCTCGATGGCCGATGGCTTCGGCCGGCAACGCCAGATAATCCCGGTGTGCCCGCTCGGTGAAATCGTCGAAGCCCGTCGGCATCATGACCTCGTTTTCATCCAGGTCAGCCAACGTGAGGTCCACGGCATACCCCCGATTATGCCGCGAGCCGACATGAGGATCGGCCACATAATTCGGATCGGGAAGGATCTCCCAAAACGTCCACTGTACCGAGAGCGGGCGGTACGCGTCGAATACTTTCAGGCGATATCCAAGCGGCCTTAGATCTGCCTGAACGTCGCGGAGCGCCAGCGCGGCGTCGCGCACGAGAAAGCATCGAGCGGCGGGATAGACCGCTTTCCCCGTGAAGTTGTTATCCGTCGCGTACCGGATATCGAGAAGAACGTCCGGAATCACCGCCTCCAGTTCCACCAAACCGGCTTGGGATGGTTGGGAATGCGTGGTGTTGCATCCGACCGCAACGGCCACGCAAACCCAAATACCAAGCGCAGCGTTCCATCCCCGCCAATGTAAGCCGATCAATGGGCGCGCTCCTTGTGTCCTGCTCTTACTCGACCACGACTCTCCACGTCATACGCCGGTACTCCGTGGCATCACCTCGCACCGGATCCTCCGCCAGGCATTCCAGGGTATGGTCGCCTTTGAGCTTGAATGCATACTGTAACACGGACTCGTTGCCCACGAGCTTGCCGTCGGCCGTCCACGTGTACTTCTGAAATCCGGGCGGGCCGTTCAACGTGAATTCTGTCTTTGCCGGCACCTTCCAGGGGACGGCCGGTGTCGGATTCACATTGAGGGTTCCGGACCAAGCCGCCACGAGCCCCCCATTTTCCCGTTCCTCGTACTGTATCGAGTTTGGTCCGACCATCGAAAACACGTAATCGAGCGTGCCCTTTCCCTTGCCTGATTCGACCGTCCTACCATTTACCAGCCAGCGGTATTCGTGTTCCGGGTCGGAACCAAGAGGTAATTCGAATGGAAACCCTTCTTGGTATGAGTCGGGAAGCGCGACTCCCACCCGTTCCCGTTTCGCGGGCTGAAGCAGATTCAGTTCCGCCTTCAATTGTTCCGTGGTAATGCCCATCGCCTTCGCGCGATTTGCAAGGGTTCCAGGCAGGGTGTCCAACGGTGTCTTTATGGTTGCTTTCGCGGGTCCCTGCCGTGTCGCGATACGCAGGGTGAACGTCCCCATCTCGACTTGTGCCGGATTCGGGCGAATCGTGAGTACCGCCGGGCCTTCGTCAGACCAATCGATTAGAAACTGGTAGCTATAGTTCCTGTCGTCGATCATAGCCCGTGCCCCGCGGACTGCTTCCGAAGGAACCGGTGACCCATCCGAAACAAGGCGAATCGTTGCGCTCTCGTCCAGACCCGAAAACGATATGGTTTCAGGCTCGCACGTGACCGGTCCAGCCATGGCGGCGCCACACACGACGAGCAGTGCAACGCCAACACAAAACCCGATCGAGAAGCACCATGGACGAGTAGAAGTTTTCTTATTCGCGTCAAACATAATAGTGGCTCCTACGTTCCCGCGACCCGGATACTCCATATCCGAAACAGCGGCCAGGGTTCCAAAAATGCCGATTTCGCGATCAAAAAAACGCGCCCCGGAGCGACTCCGGGGCGCGAAACTTGTAGCGAAGAATTGACCTGTGAACGATTATGCCGTGGCGAGAGTACCGCCCTTAGCATAGACTTCCTTCATGTCTTCGATCGTGATCGGGGCGTAGTCTTTCGCGTGACCGGCCTGGCCGAAGGCGATCATGCGGGCTTTGTACACTTCATAGGCGGCGTGCCGGGCGGGCTTTAACCAGTCGCGCGGGTCGAACTTCTCCGGCGTCTCCCACAGCACCTTACGCACCGCGCCGGTCATGGCGAGGCGGCTGTCCGTGTCCACGTTGATCTTGCGGACGCCGTGCTTGATGCCGTCCTGAATCTGATCCACCGGAATGCCGTAGGTGCCCGGCATCTTACCGCCGTACTGGTTGATGATGTCGACCAGTTCCTTCGGCACGCTCGACGAGCCGTGCATCACCATGTGGCAGGTCGGCATGCGTTTGTGAATTTCGTGAATGCGATCCATCGCCAGCGCGGGGGGCAGCATTTCGCCCGTCTTCGGGTCCTTGCGCAACGATTTGTACGCGCCGTGGCTCGTTCCGATCGCCACCGCCAGCGCGTCCAGACCGGTCTTCGCAACGAAGTCTTCGGCTTCTTCCGGATTCGTCAAGTGTTCCGTATCGTCCGCAGCAATACCGGCGCCGTGGCCGTCTTCAATACCGCCCAGACAGCCCAACTCGCCTTCCACAGTTACGCCGACGGCGTGGGCCATTTCGACCACCTTGCGCGTCACTTCCACATTCTGCTCGTAGGAGTTGGGCGTCTTGCCATCCTCACCCAAGGATCCGTCCATCATGACGGACGAAAACCCCAGATCGATGGCTTCCCGACAGGTATCCGGGCTGTTTCCGTGATCCAGGTGCATCGCCAGCGGAATCTCGGGGCACTCCTCCACCGCAGCCTGAATCAGGTTGCGAAGATAGATCATCTTGCTGTACTTCAGGGCGCCGCGGCTGGCCTGGATGATGACCGGGCTCTGGGTCTCCTGGGCGGCTTCCATGATGGCCTGAATCTGTTCCATATTGTTGACGTTGAACGCGCCAACGCCGTAGCCGCCCTTGGCGGCCTCATCGAGGATTTGTCGCATCGGTACTAGTGGCATGGGTCAAAATCTCCTGTGTATGGTCTCGCGGGAGGGCATCCTACGGACGGTTTTCCCGCCTTTGTCTAAAAGCAAACACTGGGCGGGAGTATAGCATCCTGTGCCAGATGAGCGCAAAAGAACGAAATCCCAGTGGGGCCGGAATCCCTCCCCGCGCCGGCAGGAAATCGGCGGAATAGCAGTTCGCCGCGTTTGTGTTCTGCTTATAGTTAGGCTATTCTTGTGGGTCCACATCAGGAGGCGAAATGCGAATCATCATGGCCAAGCCCCGAGGCTTCTGCGCGGGCGTCGAGCGGGCGATCAAGTGTGTCGAGCAGGCGATCGACCGTTATGGCGCACCGGTTTACGTGCTGAACGATATCGTTCACAACGCGCATGTTGTCAACGATCTTCGGGCCAAGGGCGCCGTATTTGTAAAGGATATCAACGAGGTTCCCGCCGGCGCGCACCTCCTGTTCAGCGCGCACGGGGTCAGCCCCGAACGCTTTGAGCACGCCGAAAAGTACCAGATGGACGTGATCGACGCCACCTGCCCCTTGGTGGAGAAGGTCCACAACGAAGCGCGCCGGTTTGCGGCCAAGGATTTCACGGTCATCCTCATCGGCGAAGAAGGCCACGACGAAACCGTCGGCACCATGGGCTGGGCGCCGAACCACATTCGGCTTGTCCTGGACGAGAAAGACGTGGAGGCGCTCGAGGTTCCCAATCCCGATCAGATGTCGTATATTACCCAGACTACCCTGAGCGTGGAAGACTGCGAACGGGTGATCGCTGCGCTCAGACGCAAGTTCCCCAATATCCAGGGCCCGCCCAAAGCGGATATCTGCTACGCGACCACCAATCGGCAGGCTGCGGTCAACGCCTTGTCCCCCGAAGTCGACCTCGTGATCGTCGTCGGTGATCGAGAGAGCGCCAATTCCAACCGACTCGCCGAAATCTGCCGCGCCAAAGGTAAACCCGCGTATCTTATCAGCACCGCCGATATGATTGAAGAGGCGTGGTTGGACGGCGTGGAGTCGATTTTGTTGACCGCGGGCGCTTCGGCCCCGGAATCGCTTGTCCAGGGGGTCATCGAGTTCTTCAAGGAACGTGGTCCGTTGAAAGTGGAAGAAAGCGAGATCATGATGGAGAACGTCCATTTTAAACTCCCGGCGGAACTCGCCGCGACCGCCAGGTAAGCAGTCCATCTTCGTATTGCGTCTCCCTGAGATTTCAACTGGTATACTTACCGTCGGAGCACGTTCGACGCCGAGGCTGGGTTTCGGAGTGATTCCGAGGATATCCAAGGGGAAGACGCAATGATCCGTAGTCGTGTATACGTCTTGTCGGCGATCGTTACGTTCGGATGTCTTCTGGCCGGCTGCCCCCAGCCGAACGACCCCACCCCGCCCGATCCGGATCCTATCATCGACTACCGGGCTGAGATGCGTACCTTTGTCACCGAACTCGCCGGTTATGCACGAAATGTCAATCCCGATTTCATGGTCATCGCTCAGAACGGTCCCGAACTGCTCACGACCAACGGCGAGGCGAACGGTGACCTGTCAACGGACTATGCGAACGCATTGGATGGACTCGGCCAGGAACATTCCTTCTACGGACAGGATGCCTACAATACGGCCACCGCGCAGAACGACCGGGACTATTACGTTGCTTTTCTGAACCGCGCGGAAACCGAAGGCATCGAAGTGCTCGTAACCGACTACTGCGACGTACCGGCGCTCGTTCTGGATGCCTATGCCCGTGCCGCGAATCGAGGTTACATCCACTTCGCGGCGCCCAACCCCAGCTACGACCTGGACACGATTCCCGCGTTTCCGGCAGCGCCATTCGGCGTGAACGACGGGGATATCGCCACCCTCGCGGACGCGAAGAACTTCCTTTACGTCATCGACAGCGAACCGTTCGGATCGCGGGCGAATTTCGTCTCGGCGGTTCAAGCGACCGACTACGACGTCCTCATCATGGACCCCTTCCACGACGGGACCGCTTTCACGGTGGACCAGGTGACGGCGCTGCGTGTGAAGGCGAACGGCGGCACGCGGCTGGTCATCGCCTATGTGAACATCGGCGCCGCCGAAACGTGGCGGTACTACTGGGACGCCAACTGGGAGACCGGGAACCCCGAGTGGATCGATGCGACGTACGACGGGTACCCCGACGAGCATTGGGTGCACTATTGGGACAGCGCCTGGAAAGCCATCATCTACGGGAACGATACGTCATACCTCAAACGCGTTTTGGATGCCGGATTTGACGGCGTGTACCTTGACAACATTCTGGCTTTCGAATTCTTTGAGGGGCAAAACTAAAGCCGGCAATCTGAAGACCGCCGGCTTTACTATCCGTATTGGATTCCAGCAACCGCGTCACCTGCCTCAACTGTTGCGGCCGCTGTCCAATATCAAGTGTCGTTCAATTGTTACCAGGATCGGCCGCCGCGTCCACCGCGATCGCCGCCTCGACCTCCTTCTGCTTTCGGACGGGCTTCGTTCACCCGCAGGGGCCGTCCACCCATATCTTTTCCGTCCAGGCCGCTGATGGCCGCCTGGGCTTCGCCGCTGTCCGGCATCTCCACGAAACCAAATCCCTTGGACTGGTCGGTGTACTTGTCGACAATGATTCGAGCGGAATCGACACGGCCGTAGCCTTCGAATGCCTGCTTCAGCTCATCTTCCGTTGCGTTGTACGGCAAGTTACCCACATAAATGTTCATCACGGGATCCTTCTGCTTTTCTACTACGTTTCACCAATGGACGTGGTTCAAGACATCTGGGGGACCGAAGGGACCAAGGAAGAGCGAGAAGCGGCAGGTGAGGCGTCAAGCAGGATCATTGGTAGCAATCGTCATCCAAGAGTCAGGAACACTGGGGCCCTACACAGCACCCCACTTGGCTACGTTATATCATGCACTTTGCGATTTTGGCAATAGAAAATATCGGGAAAAGTTAGCCATCCTAGGCTCGCGGAAACCAATTCCCTCGCCTGGGGATCGTAGGTGGCGATTGTGGTTTGATAGCGAGGATTCACGGACTTCTTGGGCTCGCGGGAGCACGTTTAATGCTGAATTATAAATACCGCATTATGGGCGCGGTCATCGTGGTGCTGAACGCCGGATTCGCGATCGCCGGAGATCCCGGTGTCGTTGCGGTGTCCCTCACCAATGCGGAATACCGGTTCCAATTGGTGGACAACCCGTCCCTCAAAGACCACCTGACGGTCTCCAAAGTGTTTCATGAACGCAAGGCGGAATGCGCCATCAATGGCGGATTCTTTGACGAGAATTTCAATCCGGTTGGTTACTACAAAGTCGACGGCGAGGTGCGTTCCTCCCATCCATCCCGGGGCCTGTCCGGCTATGTCTGTATCGACCGCGCCGGGAAGTTATCCATCCATTTCAAGGAGGTGGATCCGGAGAACTACGAGTCCGTCTTTCAAGCCGGTCCCATGCTTGTCGACCCCGGCGGCGAACCCGGGATCAAGAGCGATGACGGCAAGATCGCCGACCGAACCGCTATTCTGCAACTGAAGGACGGATCCTTCGTGTTCCTGTATCACGCCAAGACAACTCTGTTCGCCCTTTCGCAATACATCCTGACCGAATACCGCACGGCCGATCGCGCCGTCAACCTCGATGGCGGTCCCGAAGCGGGCATCGCGACAAGGATCCCGACGCTCGAGTTTCGCGAGAATACAATTGCGAGCAAGGCGTATATTGTGGTGTCAGAAAAGACGAAAGGCGAAGCCGACTCACTCTTAGAGAAGGAATAAACTCTCGGGGTGTACCGCACCCGTGTGATTCGCATATAATCACACCCAATCTACAACAACAAACGAGGGCGTTGCGGCACCAGGATGTCAGACTTCACTATGTTCGTACCGGGATTCATAGTTGGTGTATTGACGATGCTTTTTGTCCAGTTCCTGCTATACGCGGCACGACCTTGGACGAAAGCCCTGCTGTCTGGCGCTCGGGTGCCTTTTCTCCTGATTGTCGCCATGCGGCTGCGCGGCAACCCGCCGACCCGCATCATCGATGCATACGTTCAGCTGAGGAAACGCGGACGCTCTGTATCGCTTAGTGAAGTGGAGGCCACGTATATGGCCTTTCGCGAAAGCGCGTCGTCCGTCGAAGACCTTGTTCGAATGGTGGATGAAGGGCACCTTCGACAACAGGAAATATCCACAAATTAATTGTAAATGATGATACCAGGGAGTGGATCTAGCGAGTCCGTGTTCTTCTACGCATCCTGATACGTGCGCCGCATCGTGGTCGACAGGATTCCCATGCCTTCGCGGTATTTGGTGACCGTGCGGCGGGCGATGTTGATGCCTTGCTCCTTCAGCAGATTCGCGATTTTCTGATCGCTCAGCGGTTTTGATTTGTCCTCGTCTTCGATGATCTTCTTGATAAGGGATTGGACACTCTTCGAGGATTGCGCCTCGCCGCTGTCCCGCCGCAATCCGGGGGAGAAGAAGTACTTCATTTCGAAGAGGCCTTGCGGGGTCTGCATGTATTTGCCGCGGGTGGTCCGGCTCACCGTCGCCTCATGGACGCCAACCTTGTCCGCGATTTCCTGCAAGGTGAGCGGCCTGATCGCTTCGACACCCTTGTCAAAAAACTCCTGCTGAACGTCCACGATGGCGCTCGCAATGCGCAGAATGGTCTGTTGCCGCTGTTGAATGTTGCGGATTAACCACCGCGCGGATTCCACCTTGTCCCGCAGATACTGTTTCTCGTCCTTGGTCACCTTGCCGTTCTGCATCATCCGGCGGTAATCGCCGTTGATGCGCAGTTCCGGCACGGTTTCATCGGAGAGATACACCACGAACTCGCCATCAATCTTTTCGACGATGACGTCCGGCGTAACGTACTGCGGCGGATCCGACGAGTACTCCAACCCCGGCCACGGATCCAGAGTCGAGAGCATTTCTTTCAACTCTTCCACCCGCTCCGGCGCGACCGCCATCGCTTTGGCAATCTTGGGAATCTGCCGGTGCTCCAATTCCTCGAGGTGTTCCGAAACCAATGTCTTCAGCTGGACCTCGTCCGGATACTCCACGTTGATTTGGAGTAGCAGACACTCGACAATATCGCGGGCTCCCACGCCCGTCGGTTCAAAGCGCTGGATCCGATAGAGGACACGCTCCACCTCCGTGGGCGTGACGTTCAAGGTCTGGGCGATTTCGTCGATGTCGCCGGTGAAGTAGCCTTTGTGATCGATGTCCCCGATGATTTGTTCCCCGATGGCATAGGTCTTCTCATCGGGTGCCGCCATCCGCAACTGCGTCAGGAGCTTCGAGGTGAAGGATTCCTCCTTCGTGATGGAGTTCTGGTAATACTCCCGGCGTCCCTGCATGTCCGGGTTGCGCGAGAAGTCCGTGCCTTCCCGCCGGAAATCCGTCCACATGCTGGCGTAGTCATCGAGATTGAAGGCGCTGTCGTCGACCGTTGCCCCGTCGGAATTCGTCGTGGTTTCCGACTTGGGTTCCGGCTCCGGTTTGGCCTCTTGTTGAAGCTGATCCAGGACCGGGTTGGTCTCCAATTCCTGCTGAACGTACTGTTCCAGTTCTATGCCGGACAGTTGCAGTATATGGATCGCCTGCTGCATCTTTTGGGTCAGCATCAGACGCTGGGTTTGCGTCTGGGCCAACCGATGTTCCATATGCATCATGCGCTAAGTTCCTCCCAAGCAAGTCACGTGCCATTATACTCGAACATCCCGGGCCTGTCAATTGAACCGAAACCCCACCGTTGTTATAATTTGCTACAGTACAATAGGTTATGCTTAGGCCAGTCTGGATATCGCACGCGCGCGAACCGGCCGGTGCACAACTGGTGACGGTATCAAGGGTTCTACGTGATACCGCGAGCCTGAGGTGACAAACCACCGCGAGTTCGCTATCCTCACAACGGAGCTGCGGGTGTGCTCGGGAGCTTTTCTCACCGCACCACAGGCTATATCGCGCCGGCAGGCGCTGTTCGCGGCCACGAAGAATGCGGGTTAGGAGGCCGGTTTTGATACGCTTTTGTCTGCTCGGGAGTGGTAGCAGTGGCAACGCGATCCTGGTCAAGACGCGCGACTCCAAGATTCTCATTGACAATGGCTTAAGCTTCAAACAACTCCGGCTCCGCGCCGCCGAGATCGGCGAGGATCTCTCCAATCTCAAGGCCGTTTTCGTCACCCACGAGCATTCCGACCATGTGAGCGGCGTCGGAATCCTCGCCCGCAAGATCGATGTTCCCGTATACATGACACCCGAAACCTTCGCATCGCTTCCCGCGACGATCGGTCGAATCCCCATGGTGCGTTTTATCGAGGCCGGGGAAGAAACTGCCTTCAACGGCGTGTCCGTCGGAAGTTTCAGCATTTCCCACGACGCGGCCGACCCGGTGAGCTACATCGTCGAATCCGACGGGATGAAACTTGGCATTGCCGCAGATATGGGCCAAGCGTCGGCGCTGGTGCGGCAGCGACTCGCGGGTTCCCACGGCTTGATTCTCGAATCCAATTATTGCCCCAAGATGCTGCGGCGCGGAACGTATCCCCCCATGATTCAGCAGCGAATCCGGGGCCGCCAGGGGCACCTGTCCAACGCGACCATGTGCTCGCTCTTGTCGCAGGTGCTTCATGACGCGCTCCGAGTCGTCGTGTTGGTCCACATCAGCGCTGAGAACAACACGGCGGATCTCGCCCTGAGCATGGCCGGTCATGTTGTGCGGAACCTGCCTGTGCAACTCGTCGCGGCTTGTCAGGACCGGCCCACGCCGGTCTTCGAGCTGGTGCCCTCATGAAGCCCGCCGCCTTCTTCCGGACCGATCCCGTACGCCGGGTCCTGAAGCGGGCATCTACTGCCGGGTCTGTGCCCGTAAGCGTTCACTTCGTCGATTCCGAAGCAGACTGGCCGGCATTGGCGAGCGAGGGTCAGTGCGAGGCGTGCCGTTATGTGAACGGGTTGGAAGGAGGTGCGGAGGCGTGCCGTCAATCCCGGCGGACCGCCGCTCTCAGGACCTGCAAGACGAGGCGGCCGGCCCCGTTTCTGTGCCACATGGGCTTCGCGTGCGTTGCCACCCCCGGCATGCCGGACGACGCGCAGGGAATTGTCGTTACGTTGGGTCCATTCTGTCCCTCGGAAGCGCCGGAAACCCTGGTTGAAGATGCCATGCGGGGCCTGAAGATACTTGAGAAGAAGGACCGGCCCTTCTTGCCCATGCCGGTCTCCGACATCGCCTCGGTATCGGGGGAGGCGGTTCCGGCGATCGCGGAATGGACTTCGGAAGCGCTGGCCGCACTCTGGAAGGATGCCGAAGAACAAGAGCGCAGCGCTCGAGGAGAATCGGAATCGCCCGAGCAACCGCGAGAACGGACCACGCGTCGCCGGAGGGGCAAAGCGCCGGATACCTCGCCCTACCGCGGCGCCGACATTGCCGCCGCATTGGCGGGGGGAAACCAAACCCAGGCGCGCGCCTTGGTCCGGTCGGCCGTCGCCGACGTCGGCGACCGGGGCGAGGTGATCGCCGTTCGCCGGGCCAGGACCATCGCCCTAGTCGGGGCGACGCTCGAAGCCGCGGAACGGGCAGGCTTGGAAACGCCGGAGTCCTGGGAAGAGTTTCCAGCGTTTCTAGCGTCCGTCCGGCAGGCCCGAACGGACAGCGAGTTGGTCGACGGCGCTATGGCCCTGCTGGCGATTATCCTGCGCCGAACCGTGCGCGCGACAACGGACGGGGTACTCGCGGAGTTGAATCGCATCGTCATGGAGCGTCTTCCGGAAGCGATTCAACTGAATGAAGTCGCAGAACGGCTGGGCCGGCATCCCACGGCGATTACCCACCAGCTTCAGCGCAAGTTCGGTCTTTCCTATACCCAGTTTGTCGGACGCCTCCGTATCGACATGGCCAAAGATCTTCTTCGCCGGACGCGGCTCAGCGTCCGGGACGTGGCCAGCCGGGTCGGGGTCCAGGACGGCAGCAATTTCAGCAAATTATTCCGGAAGTTCGAGGGCGTATCCCCTCAGCAGTACCGGACGCAATACAGGAGTAAACGATGACTGTCCCCCCGAAACCGCAGCAATCCGTTGCGGATCGCATAAAGGAGTGGTGGCTGCGCGTTCGTTGCCCGACGGAATTTCTATGTGACAATTGCCGCTACGATCATCCGTCGGCGTGTCTGCATCCCGAGCGGCCCAATGCCGTAAAGTGCCCGGATTACCGCCCGAAATGACGTTCTGCCGAGGCCGCTGGGTGTCGGCGGTTGAACAAGGAGGACTCATGAATCGACGTTCGTTCATGGTTCGCTGGAGCGGCGCAGTTTCGGCCGCGTGTCTGATTCTGGGAGTGCTCGCCGGCTGCGGCGGACGTGACGAAGAGACCGCCACCTCCGCGAAGACCGCCCCCGAGCATCACCCAGCCGTAGTCGATCTCTTGGAACTGATGCCGGAATCAGCCGTGACGGCCATCGCGACGCCTTCCGTGCGTGAATTCGGCGACAGCGTCGAAGGGTTCTTGCTCCGTGCTTCCCCCGATTCCATCAATATGGAGGCCGAGATCCGAGTCGTCATTCAACAGATGGGCCGGGCGATCGGCGTACCCGACGCGCATCACCTGGATGACATCGCCTTCGAATACGCGGTAGACCCGGAACGACCGGCAGCCCTCTTCGTAGGTACCTCCTTGCCGAAGCCCATTCGGGGCGAAGTCAGCGAGGGTGAGCCAGAACCAAGCCTCGGCAGTTCGAACGAGCGCGATAGATTGACGCCTGCCGACAATAACGACGCTGAGTTCGCCATAGTCGCGTACACACTCGACCCCGCGGAAACGGAACGTGCCATCCTGCGCTTCTTGGACGATGCCGAACTTTATCCGGATCCGGTCCAAATCAATGGCATCCCAATGCACTTCACGAAGGATCTGCAATGGTGTTACTTCCTCCACGACGACATGGCGGCATTCGGAACGTACGCTCTGGTGCAAATGATTCCCCGTCACATCAACAGTTCGGCCCCCGTGCGGTATGGTACTGCCGACTGCCCTTCCGATCCCAACGATCGACTCGTGCAGCTCACGCGTTTTGACCGGTTCGATCGCACGATGCCCGTTGTGTCCGAGGCGGAAGCTGACCTGCCACCGGAAGTGTCGGAATCCGTGTCCGGTGTGCTCCGCAACATGCAGACCTTGTTTCAAGGGAACGATCCCATGATTACGGTGTATCGCGTTGCCGACGACTCGATCAACGTCGTGACGCGCCTCGACCGGCATCGCTATCCCGCGCTGGCCGACTGGCGCGGACCGGGACATGGACTCTCGCACCTGGCCATGCTGCCCGACGACACGGTCTCCACACTCTCGTGGGACTTCGACGGCACCATGCGCGACCTAATCGTCAATGCCATCAAGAGTCCGCTCGCCGCCGAAAGCAAGACCGATCAACCCGCCGCGCCGATGTTTGCATCGATGGGAGCGCTCGTTGACTTGGTGCGAGGCAACATCACGATTGCCGTTGTAAAGCCCGACGCAGGTGATCCCGCGCTGCTGGTCTTGGCCGACGTTGCCGACGGCGATAATGCAAGAACGCAACTTCGAGCGTCCGGTTTGATGCCGCTCGTCAGCGAAACCTACAACGGGACCGATATCTGCCTTCTCCCAGTGCCCGTCCCCATCGGTGATGGCCTGTGCTATGCCTTGCCCGGCAATACGTTCGTGCTTTCCACGGACCTTGGCCGGCTTAAAACGGCGATCGATTCCATCGAGGGGTCCCGCACCACAAACTGGGCCGCCAATCAGGAGCCGGCGTTGGATCCACATGCTCCGACGTTCACGGCCCTCCTGATTAAGCCGCATCCCCTGTCCGAAGCGCTGCTTCCGCAATTGGAGTCGCAGCATGCGGTCGATGCCGGCGATATGGCCACCGCTAAGTTGGTATGGGAGCACATTCGGGAAGTGCGCTTCACGACCAGCATCAACGGAATCTGGCAAGAAGGACATTTGCGCGTCACGACGGACTAAGTGTTTGCGCCGGCACGCTTTTGCGAATAGTGCGCATTTTGTCAAACTTCCCGCCTGTGGTATGCTTTATACGGCGAATGCCGGGAGCCGGAACCCTGAGGAATGCTTCGTGCCGAAGCCATTTTTCGTAAAAGAGTTCGACAGCACGATGGACGCGCTCGGCCAGACCCTGAAGAGCGCACTCGATAAGCTGGTGGAACGGGGCTGGGTGGAAGCCGACCAGACCTTCTACGCCCAGCTCTGCCTGGAGGAAGCACTGGTAAACGCCATAACCCACGGAAATAAGTGCGACGCCTGTCGTAAGGTGCGCATCGAGATGGTCGAAGAAGGGGAATTCTGCCACATACGTGTGTATGATGAAGGCAGTGGGTTTTGTCCGGATGACGTTGAGCTTCCAAGTCAGGAGCAACTTAACGGACGTGGGGTGTGTTTGATGCGATACTGTATGGATGATGTGTCCTATAACCACGAGACAAAGTGTCTGGAGATGAAGATGCGGCGCAACGCCTTGTGCAAAGGGGGGTCCCGCCATGAGTGACGGATCCTTGATTGATTTTACCGAACGCGGTGTTATTACCATCGGGAAGATCCAGGCGGGGAGTGTGCTGGACGCGGTCAACGTGAACCAATTCGGTAAAGAGGTGCTCGAGTTCGTTGCGACCCACCCCGATTTGAATCTGTTACTGGACTTCCAGAGTGTTGAGTATTTGTCGAGTGCCGTTCTGACCGAACTTCTGCGCATCAATCAGGCGTGCAAGGAGGCGGGGGGCGGTCTGCGTCTGTGCGGACTCAATGCGGATATTACGAAGGTATTCGAGATCACCAATCTCGATCGCATGTTCGTGATATACGGAGCCGTCGACGACGCCGTCAAGCGGTATGCCCGTTCGCTGACCATCCAGGCTGAGGAGCAAGCGTGGTCCCACGTCCGTAAGGACACCTGATGGCCCTGCGATTTCAGACGCGTCTCAGCCTCGCGATGAGTTTCCTGATCGGCATGGCAATCTGCGCCATGGCGATTCTCGTTTTGTGGGCCGCGACGCGGATGATCCTCGAGCATTACCACAGCATGGGGGTTACCCTCACCAAGCTCGCGACTCGCAACATCCAATATGGCGTGAGCTTGCCCGACCGGGTGACGGACCGGGTCGGCGAACAGATGGTCGTCAGTGGCCTGCTCGTAGCGGAACTCGTCGCCATTGCCGAAGGCGATGCCGGAAAATCGCCGGACGAAATATCTGCCCTGCTTCGCGACGTGCGTGACCGGTCGAAAGAAGTCCGCGGCTATCCGCTCGTCGACGATATCTGGGTAACGGATGAAACCGGACGCGAATACATCGGAGCCAGCAAGGTCTCCGGATTTACCTTCTCCCCCGATCCGACGAAGAATCCCCAATCCTACGAGTTCTATTCCCTGCTGTCCCCGGGCACCCCGCCCATCATCCAACGCTTCCAACCGCGCGACGAGGATGGCGAATACTATGAATACGTCGGAGTCTCAGGCGTCGACAAACCCCGCATCATCCAGATTGGCGCCGGGGAACGGCTCATCAAAGGAATCAAAGAAGAGTTCTCGGTCCAAAACGTTGTCGATCGTTTTTTCGAAGACCTTAACGCCACGCGAATGATGGTGATCGATGCCGACGGAAAGGTTCTCGCCGCCGCGGGCCTAGACACCTTACCACCGGAACAACTGAAGGATCCGGTGGTGTGCAAATTCGCGCAGAATTTTCTGGCGAACCCGGGGAGCACCTTCAGCGTCAAGCCCTTTGGCGAGGAAATGGGGGTCGTTACGCGTCTGCAAGGCGTTGACGGCCAGACGCCCAGCGCCCTCTTCATTCAGCATCGCACCGAAGAAGGGTTTCATCTGATCCGGGAAAGTTTCCGGTATGTCATCGGCTTGAGCATCGTCACCATCGGTGCCGCAATCATATTGATCATGGTGCTCAGCAATGGATTCTCGCGACCGCTCCGCGCCTTGGCCGCCGGGGCCCGTCAGTTCGGGAAAGGGAACCTCGACTACCGCGTCCGTCTGGATACCCGTGACGAGATGGAAAGCCTGGCCGTTGCCTTCAATTCCATGGCTGACTCGCTGCAAAACCGCATGCGCGAACTCGAGCGCGAGACCAAGCGCCGGGAACGCCTCGAG
Organism: Candidatus Hydrogenedentota bacterium; assembly: GCA_963745075.1. Taxonomy (GTDB): domain Bacteria; phylum Hydrogenedentota; class Hydrogenedentia; order Hydrogenedentales; family SLHB01; genus JAHDWY01. Next base: position 72,705 of record CAVUWV010000017.1, read on the forward strand.
AGTGAATTGGCCATCGCGGCGGAAATGCAGCGAGGGCTATTACCCGAATCCGCACCGCGTATCGAGGGACTGGAACTGACCGGCTGGTCGCAGCCGGCCCGCGAGGTGGGCGGGGATTTCTACGACTTCCTGGATATGGGACCGGGGCGCATCGGGGTTGCGATTGGTGACGCCACGGGGAAGGGCCTGACCGCCGCCATGCTGACCAGCGAGTGCTGGAGCGTATTTCGCGCCCTCGCCACGGAACTGCAATCGCCGGCCGAATTGCTCGCACGAACCAACCGGGCCCTCTGCAATAACGTGGGTATGTCGGGCCGATTCGTCACACTCTTCTTCATGATCGTCGATACCGACGAAGGCACCATCACCTACGCTCAGGGTGGACATAACCCCCCGATTCTGGCCGGCGTCGACCCGAAACGCCGAATCCGGTTGTCGAGTTCGAAGGGGTTGCCGCTGGGAATCGAGCGGGATTGCGGCTTCGAGGACCGCGTGGTGGCTCTCGAACCGAACGACACGATCGTGCTGTACAGCGACGGCGTAACGGAGGCCCGCACCCGCGACGACCGCCTCTACGGCGAGCCGCGTTTTCAGGACATTGTCGATCGCCTGGTGATGGGATCCATCGAAGATATCATCGACGGTCTGCGCCGTGACGTGGAATCGTACCTTTCGGGGCAGGATTTGACCGACGACATTACGATGGTCGCGGTGCGTTTCAAAGGCACGTTGTCCGCGGTCGATCCGTCCGCGTGAGATTAGCGTCGAACCCGTTTCTTCAAGCGTTTCAACACGGTATAGGCCTCATTCAGCGCACGCATCGTATCGTCGTCGCCGCCGTGATCGGGATGGTGAAGCTTCGCCTTGCGCCGGTAAGCCTGTTCGACCTGATCCCACGTCGACGACGGGGAAATACCAAGCATCTTGTAACACAGATCGACTTCCCGGTCGGACGGCGGAGATTCGTCTTCCACACGTTCGCCGCGTAATTGCCGGATGCCGCGGATAATCTGGGGCCAAAGCCCCGTCATGCTCAACACCGCCACGATGAGCATCAGGATAATCAGTTCCTGGAAACCTGTCATCATAGTACCTGCCACCCGCCGCGCGAGAGCATTTCGATTGATACCGGCCAATCCGGGTGGGTCGAATCCTTCAACCCGTTGCGGTCGTTGTTACTTGCGCCGGCGTTTTTCATCGTCAAACTTAAAGATATTATCCACCGCTTCGCCCACGGCGTCTACCGAATTCTTTGGCCGGGAGCGCCGACGGCCCAAAGATTCCGCCCAATTGCGGATGTGCGGCGCTAGTTTCATGTAGGCAAAGGCAACCGCCATCCCGCCGAGATGGGTGGAAATGGCCACGTTCGACTCTCCCATCGCCTGGAGCAAGCTGAGCACGACGACAATCAGGACGATGGCGCGGGCGTTAATTGGAAACGGAAGCGGAAACAGGAAGATCTCGCGCTCCGGATACGCGAATGCGAACGCCACCAGCACGCCCAGGGTCGCCCCGCTCGCCCCGACGACGGGTGCGTCGGCGCCGCGCAGCCACCACGGAATTAGGCTCCCCATGACGCCTAACGCACCGCACAGAATGTAAAACCGAAAGAACTGCCGGGTGCTCAGAACGCGCTCGAACGTCCGGCCCGAAGAAATACAACACCAGCATGTTGAAGAACAAATGCCCGAGTCCGCCATGAATGAACATGTACGTGAACGGCTGCCAGACAAACCCGTGTGTAAACTGATCGGGGTGGAAACCTAACAAGCCCGCCACTAGAAATCCGCCGGGAAGCGTACCGTCGCCGAAAGGAATGTTGACGATCAACTGGACGGCAAACAGGAGCACGTTCGCAAGGATGAGGCGCTGGACCGCGTACGTGATGCGGTTTCGCGGTGCGAACGTGAAGTTCTTCCGTTCTTGGTCGTAGTAACTGGTCATGACTCGATTCTACGTAATCCGCCCCCAGCCAAAGGGCATAAACGGCACCAGACAGTTTTCCTCGCGCGGCGGGCGGCACTTGCCCATAGCGTGACAGATTGACCCGAGCGGAGGCAAACCGGGGTCGGCCGCTCAATCCCCCGCGGTGTTCGTCAGGGGGTAGGAATGGAGGGGGCCCATACGGCTGAACGGGAGGTAGATGTAATGCACCTTGCCCACAATGCTTTTCATGGGAACGGTGCGTTTCCATCTCTTCCCATTGACCGTGTCCACGTTCGGCTTGTCGGTTTCGATGGCGTGCCCCGTTTCCGGGTCGATGAGCCAATGACTTGCGTCGTCGCTCTCGTTCCGGTTGTCGCCCAAGACAAACATCTCTCCGTCGGGAACCTTTCGCGGCGGCATTTGGTAATTCATCGGCTCCCGGATGTAGGGTTCGGATGCGTATAACCCGTCGATCGCCAGATATCCATTCTCCGCAGAAATCGTGTCGCCGGGCATGCCCACGATTCGTTTGACAAGATAGCCTCCCGGTGTGAGCGGATCCGTCAGCACGACGATATCGCCCCGGTGGTATTGCGGTTGCGGCACCGCGAACAGAAAATCGCCCGGCACGAGGGTCGGAATCATCGAGCCGGACGGTACTTCAAATGGGCGCACGCCCACGTACCCGAATTCGTAAATGAAAACGGCCGCAAAGACGAGGAATACGATATAAAAAATGCGTCTTCCCCGCGATAGACGCGTGCGCTTCGGGGCCTCGGGGGGCGGATTGGCTGCGTTTTCTGAATTCACGAAGACGTTTGATTCTTTCCGGCTTTCGCTTCGGCTTGTGTCAGCAGTTTTTGCGCCACGTCATTGGTGGGGAGGATCTTGAGGGCCTCCTTGAGGCAGGCGACCGCATGTTCGTAATCGGGAACTTCGAGCCAAACCCGCGCTTCATTCAGCCACGTGTAGAACACTTGATCGAGAGCCGTCGCGCTCTTTCGCGCATGCTGCCATGCCTTGGCTGCGTTCTTCCAGTCCGGTGTCACGCCGAACCGGTCCGCGGCGAAGAAGTTCACCGCGTAATCCTGCTGCAGCAGATAGTCCGTCGGGCGTAGTTCCGCTGCTTCCCGCGAGAGCTTCATCGCCTCCTTGAATACTTTGGCGTCATCCCACTTGTACTCTTCTTTCACTTGCGGGAAATTGATGAGATAGGTCTGCGCGAGATTGAATTTGAAGTCCGCATTATCCGGATCAAGTTCGATAGCCTTCTTATACTCGGCGAGCCCCCTGCGATAATCCCCGGTGTGCGTGTAGAAGATGCCCAGGTTATTGTGGGGCAAGCTCAGGTCCGAATCTTCGGCGGCAGACTGTTTCCACATGCGGATGGCCCCGGCGATCTCACCACGTTGATCGCAAAGATACTCCCCGTAGTAATTCAGCGCCCGCGCGTTCCTGGGGTAGTACTCCATCAGGACCGAGTAAATCTTGCCCACCAGTTGTTTGCGCTGTTCGATGAGATCCATCCGCCGGCGCACTTCATCCTGGTCCCTGGATGCGGCGGCCGTCTTCGCCAGATCCTCGTCCCAACTCATTAGGGCTTGCTGCAATACGTCATAGTCGCGCACCGCCTCAACCAGCTTCGCCTCGTCGTTTACCAGCCCGTTAAGGTAGCTCACTTCGTCCGGAAACGACACGGTCGCAGCATGCGCGGGTGCGGCGATGAACGCGGTAAGGCATACGATGGAGAGCATTTTCATGACAAACCTCGCTTCGGGTTGGAGGAAGTTTCAGCGTATGTCGGAAACAGTATACAATTCGGTCCCGCACAAAACCCATGTCACCGTTGGGACCGCCACCACACGTACGCGTTCACCGCTCGCTGCTGCCGGAACCCGAGACGTTCGTACAACCGCCGAGCCGGATTGCCCACCGTGACGCCCAACGCTATCTGGCGAAAACCAGCCTCGCAAAAGCACTGTGCAACTTCGCGCAGCAACACGGCGCCCAGACCCCGGTTCTGGTACGGCGGCTCGACAACGACTTGCAACACGAAACCGACGCCCGGCGCGATTTCGCTGCCGACCAGACCGGCAACGATCCGGCCGTCACGCTGGACAACCCGCGTAAACGCCGCCCGCGTTGTGCCGAACGCGCCGACCATGGCGCTCTCGAGAAACGCGACGGCCCCTTCATGACTGCGTACCTCGACGTGCAAATCGCGTCCGGGGTGGTCCCGGTAAGCCTCCACAATGACGTCGGCCAGCGCCTCAACCTCCTCCCGGACGAGAGGGCGGCTTTCCTTGAGTGTCGGCCGCGCAATGCCCTCCGCTCTGAGGTCAGCAATCATGAGCAAACGCGGAATGCGGCGAAAACCGAGCGACAAGAACGGGCCGTCGAGGTCCAGCGGCGCCATCGGAATGGCTTCGCAGATGATCCCCTCTACATCCTTGGACCGCAGTTGCTCCACCAATCCGCGAATCAACGCCGGGCCGGACCCGCGCTCTAACGCACCCCGCAGGACGTGAATCAGGGTTACCTGCGCCACCTTCGACCGGTTCACAGCGACGGCAAGCCCGTCGCAGGTTCTTGTTTCTTCCCGGTTTGCCAACGCCGCTGCGGTACGCGCCGCGCCCACCGCCGTCACGGAAGGGTGCGTGAGCGAAGCGCGAATCGCCTGGGGCGCTACCAATTGATAATGCGTTGCCGCGTCAGGCCCGTAAAGTTCGGACAGGCCCTCCCCGATCTCGTCAATGAATTCGCCCAGATTTCCGGGAGCACGCGATAAGGGTTCGACCCGCTGCATGGAGGTGTTCACGGTATGCTCGCACCCAATGGAATTTGCTTGTCTCGCGGCACATGGTAGCTGCCCTGTATATGCGTGTCAACGATTCTCCCTCCGTTCGCATCAAACACGATGGCTTTTGCCCAACTGAGCGGGGACTTTCGATCTGTATGCGACAATTCCCGTCCGGGACTTTTATTGCATAAATGCTTATTTTGTAGTTGGTTAGATCGAATATGGTGTTACCTCCCCCAGAATGTCATCGCCCGTTTCGGATGTCCGAATGAAAAATTAGATTGACTTGTTGTTAAATTTCGATATAATTCGATTATCTAATTATTTGACGACCTTACTGGAAGAAAAAACGATGAATGCAAACGTCTTCGAACAGGCGCGGTACGTTTTCGATACCGTGCGGATGCTCCAGGCCCGGATGGCCTCCCGCCACGCCGAATTGAACCCTTGTTGTGGGAAAGTGGGGGAGATGCACGAACTGACCATTCCCCAAATGAATATGCTGAACAAGATTCGGGACTTGGGAGGCGCGACGATCAAGGACTTGGCGGTCGCCTTGCACGTGTCGGCCCCGTCGGCGTCGGCCATGGTCGAGCGGTTGGTGGAAATGGGCGTGGCGACACGCGAGCAGAGTCAGGTGGATCGGCGCGAAGTGGTGGTCCGCCTTTCCCCCGACGGTGAGCATACCCTCTCCGTAATGGAGAAGCAGATTCTCGAGTCCATTGTGGAGTTGCTGAAGGGGGTCGGTCCCGTGCACGCCCAGATGTGGTGCGACGTGTACGAACGAATCCGCGACGTGTTAAATCGGGAGCAGGTCGGCCGCGATCGCGGCGCCGGCCGGGAAGTTGAGAGCGTATGAGTCGAATCAGCAAGCGGATCATCATTTCCGTCGTGGGCTGCGCGATGATGGTGTTGCTGGGGTTCACGGGTAAGGCGATTCTTGCAAGTTTTCGAAAGCCTCCCGCGCAAGTGAAAACCACCGAGCGGGTAATTCGCGTGGAAGCGACACGCGTACAACCCTCGGAAGTTCCCATCACCATAACCGGTTTTGGGGAGGTGCAGCCGCTCAACACCGTTACCATAACCCCGGAAGTCGGCGGGCAAATCGTGGAGATTCACCCGAAGCTCGAAGTGGGAATGCTGATCCCGAAAGGAGAAACCCTCTTTGTCGTCGATCCCCGCACCTACGACGCACGAGTGAAGGTGGGCGAAGCGGCCGTAGCGCAGGCGGAGGCTTCGTTGTCACGGCTCAAAAAACAGTACACGACCGATAAGGCGCGTTTGGCCACGCTTGAACGAACGCGGGATTTGGCCAAAGCCGAATACGAACGCCGGAGCCGCCTGATGAAAGAAGATCAGGTCGGCACTCAGTCCGCTGTCGATGCGGCCGAACAGGCGTGGAATGGGGCGCAGGATGCGTACGACCAATTGGATCAGGCAGTCACCCTCTATCCAATGCGAGTGAAGGAAGCGGAGAGCGCCCTCGCATCGGCCCGCGCAAACCTGGAAACGGCACGTATCGATCTGAAACGGACCCACGTCGTGGCGCCCTTCGACGCCCGCGTCAAATCGGTCAATCTGGAGAAGGGGCAATACGTGGGTTCGGGCGGTTTCGGCGGGGCCGGCGGTCCGGTTCTTGAACTGGCCGACGATTCCGTGTTGGAGCTTTCCGTTCCGCTGGACAGCCGGGAAGCGCGGCGCTGGCTGCGATTCAATGGCGAGAAAAACGCGTCTGACCTGGCCTGGTTCAGAAACCTCAAGCCCGTCCCCTGTACGATTCGGTGGACCGAGGATCCGGAAAGCCACTGTTGGGAAGGGTCCCTGGACCGAGTGGAGCAATTCGACCCCGAGACGCGCACCTTAACCGTCGCCGTTCGGGTGGACGGTTCGAACGCGTTGTCAAAAGACGATGCCGCGCTCCCGCTGGTTGAAGGCATGTTTTGTTCCGTGGAGATTCCCGGAAAAGTGCTTGAGGGCGCATACCGCTTGCCAAACAGCGCCGTATCCTTCGAGAACACGGTTTACCTCTCGGTTGACGGGCGGCTACGCACCGCGCCGGTCGAAGTGTCTCATCGAACCGGAGATTATGTTTGTGTGACCGGCGGTCTGAAGCCCGGCGACATCGTCGTGACGACGCGATTGACCAACCCGCTCGAGAACACGCTTCTTGACCTCGAACTCGCGGGCGAGACCAAGGCATTGCCGAAATCCACGGCTGGCACGAATGAGGAAGCCGCGTAGTGAAAGCGTTGATTCGCAGACTGATCAGCAACAACGTCTTTGCCAACGTCGTTCTGATCATCATCATAATCACAGGGATTGTCTCGGCGAAACGTATGGTTCGCGAGTTCTTTCCCGAGTTCTCCGTCGAAACGATCTTTGTGGAAGTTCCCTATCCCGGCGCCGATCCGGAGGAGGTGGAGGAGGGGATCAGCCGGAAAATCGAGGAGGAGGTCGACAGTCTCGAAGGTATCAAACGCTATACGACCGTGTCCTCCGAGAATATCGCGCGCACCATCATCGAAGTCCGGGAAGATTACCCCGTGGATGAGGTCTACGACCGCGTACGGAACGCCGTGGATTCCATCTCGACCTTCCCGGTCGACGCGGAGAAACCCATTCTGTCCCAACTGACACTGCGCAACGAAGTGCTCTACCTTGCCCTTTGGGGGAACCAGAGCGAGCGGGTCATGAAGGAGTGGGCGGAGCGCATCAAGGACGAACTGCAGCAGCTTCCCGGGTTGTCCCAGGTCACCGTGTTCGGCACGCGGGACTACGAAATCTCCATCGAAGTCTCCGAGGACCGGCTGCGCGAATACGGCCTTTCCTTCGACCAAGTGGCGTCGGCGGTGCGCCGGGGCAGTATGAACCTGTCCGCCGGCACGATCCGCACGCAGGACGAAGAAATCCGTCTGCGCACCATCGGTCGCAGCTATACGGGCGCGGACTTCGCCAAGATTGTCGTTTTGGCCAAGCCGGACGGCGATATCATTACCCTGGATCGTGTCGCGGACATCCGCGACGGATTCACGGAGGACCCTATCGAAGCGACCTTTAATGGCGAACCCGCCGTTATGCTGGGCATTTATAAAACCCAGGAAGAAGACGCCATCGCTATCGCTGATACCGTGACCGAGTACATGAAAGAAAAAACCCCCTCCCTGCCCGAAGGCGTGCATATCTCGCCCTGGAGCAACCGGTCCGATCTGATTCGCGACCGCATTTCGCTGTTGACGCGAAACGGCATTATGGGGTTGTGTCTCGTCTTCATCCTGTTGTGGACCTTCCTGGACTTGCGCCTCAGCTTCTGGGTTGCCATGGGTATTCCCATATCGCTTTCGGGCGCCATGGCGTTGATGTACATGGTTGGCGGCACGATCAACATGATCTCCTTGTTCGGACTGATCATGGTGCTGGGGATCATCGTGGACGATGCCATCGTCGTCGGGGAGGCAATCTACGTTCATCGCAAGAACGGCGATCCGCCATTGACCGCTGCGGTGAACGGTGTCTGCGAAGTCGGCCTGCCCGTAATCGCGGCCGTGTTGACCACCGTTGTCGCGTTCATTCCGCTCGGCTTCGTCGGTGGCGTCATGGGTAAATTCATCGCAATCCTTCCGTTGGTCGTGATTGCGGCGCTCCTCGTGTCGCTAATCGAGGGGCTTTTCCTCCTACCGGCCCATTTGAGCCACCTGCCGGATATGAACGCCGACGTGGGCCCGGGCCATCCCTGGAAACGGCGGGCCAAGCGGATTCGCCGCGGCATCAGCAATGGCCTTGAGTATTTTGCCGACCATATCTACCGGCCCTTCGCTGAGAAGACCATACGCTGGCGGTACATCACGTTCTCCATCGCGATTTGTGCCATGTTGCTGGCCACCGGTCTCTTCGAAGCCGGATTCCTGCATTTCGTGATGTTCAGTCGCGTCGACGGAAACGATGTCGTCGCTTCCATCGAGTTTCCCCAAGGAACGCCCTTCGAGGTTACCCGCGATGCCGTCGAGAAAACACAAAAAGCACTCGAGCGTGTCGCCACCAAAATGGAGACGATTAGCGGCGACCCTCTAATCCAGAATATCTATGCGGTCACCGGCGAAGCGGGGGAAGGATTCGAGGCCCGGCAAGGTCCCAACATGGGAAGCGTGCGGGTCGAATTACTTCCCACCGAAAAGCGTGGGATCTACTCCGAAGACATCAACGTGGCTTGGGAAAAGGAAGTAGGTCCCATTCCCGGCGCCCTGTCCCAAACCTTTACCGGGCTTGAATCGGGCCCTCCGGGGTCGGCCATCGAGGTTTGGCTGCAAGGTGAAGACATGGACGTCCTGCTCGCCGCCGCCGAACAAATCAAGGATAAGCTGCGCGCCTACGACGGGGTCTACCAGATCTCCGACGACTTCCGGCCCGGTAAGAACGAACTACAATTCAACATTAAGCCGGAGGCACGGGCGCTTGGCCTTACGCTGGACGATCTGGCCCGGCAAGTCTACGCCGGGTACTTCGGCGAAGAAGCGCTGCGGCTGCAACGCGGCCGGGACGACATCCGAGTACGGGTGCGGTACACCGAAGACGAAAGGCGCACCGTGGCCGATCTGGACAAGGTACGGATTCGCACCCCGCAGGGCTATGAAGTCCCGTTGTTTTCCGTGGCCGATGTGAAATATGCGCGCGGCTTCTCCAGCATCACCCGCGTCGATGGTCTGCGACTCGTCAAGGTGACGGCCGAAGTGGATACCAAGCGAGCCAACGCGGATAACGTGCTCAACGACTTGGAGGAGTCGGGCTACCTTCCCAATCTCCGGAAGCAAATCCCGGGATTCTCCTATGCCTTCGAGGGACCGAAAAAGGATAGTCGCGACGCGTTCGCCGGGCTTGCTATCGGATTTCCCATCGCCATGTTCGGCATCTACATCATCATCGCTACAATCTTCCGCTCTTACATACAACCCCTGATCGTGATGATCACGGTCCCCTTTGGCTTCATCGGGGCCATGCTCGGCCACTTGGCTCTTGGATATGACCTCACGATCATGAGCGTCTTCGGGATGGTCGCGCTGGCGGGCGTCGTGGTGAACGATGCCATCGTCTTGATCGAGTGTTTCAACGCGCTTATCGCCGAAGGCGTGCCCTTTTTCGAGGCGTTGCCCCGCGCGGGAGCCCGGCGTTTTCGCGCGGTTATGCTGACGACCGTTACCACCGTCGGAGGCTTGACACCGCTCATTATGGAGCAGGACTTGCAGGCTCAGTTCCTGATTCCTATGGCGGTTACGATTGCCGCGGGTGTGGCATTTGCCACGCTGCTCACGCTGCTGTTCATCCCGTGTATGCTCGGTGTCTTAAGCGACTTCCGGCGAATCTTCCATTACCTGAGATATCGAACCTGGGTCGCCGCGGAAGATTTGGAACCGGCCCGCAGACGATACGTCGACGAGGATGACGCCGGATCTTCCGGCGCGACTCCTCAGACCGTCGCGATCGGAAAGTAATTCCTGGCCGGACGCAGGGTACGGCTACCATTGTTTTGCAGAAGGATGAGAACATGACCCAAACCCTCGTTGCCTTTACCTTGGTGTTGACACAGTCGTTCGTTCCGGCGGCCGCGGATTCGCCGGAATCCTCCGGGGATTCCACAGCAACCCAGAGTGTCGAGTCCATTGAGGGGGAATCGAAAACCCCGTTGAAGGCCTTGGCGCCTCTCGATTCAGAGTCTACGGAAGGCAAAACCATCTTGGATCTGGACATGGCCGAACAGTTGGCCATCGCAGACAACCCTTCTCTGAAGGCTGCGGAAGCGCGAATCGCGCAGGCGAAAGCCCGCGTACGCCAAGCTATGGCGCAATGGTATCCGCAGCTCGATCTCCTGGCCTCGGCGACCGATACCTGGCTTTCCGAACGGGACTATCTGAACGCGAAACGCGCCGCCTCGAATGGTCTCTGGTCCCAATGGGCCTTGGGTACGCAATCCCGCCTTCAGGGACAAATTGTGTCGAACGTCAGCCAGGTCTTGAATGGCATTACATCCCTCGTGCTTCCGAATTCCGGTCAGGGGACTCAGCAGGGGTACGGCGCGTCAACACCGGCGTTGACCAACGCCCAAATCACGCAAGACTTTCTCGACACGGGTCTGATGAGCATCAAGAGCCGCGGATTGGTGGACGATTCCTATGAGAGTTACAGCATACGCCTCGTCGCTTCGTGGATGATGTTCAACGGATTCGAGCGTAAGTTCGCTATTGCCGAGGCCAAATATGGCGCCAAGGAGTTGGAGTCCGCGTTCGAGGAGGCACAACGGTTGCTGCTCTCTGCGGTTGCGCAGACTTTTCACTCCGCGCAACTCGCTCGCGAGAATATCCGCATCGCCGAGGCCGACCAGTCATTCAATGAACGCCAGTTGAAAGAAGCGAAAGCGCGCCGTCGGGTGGGCACGGGATCCCTCAGCGACGAACTCAACTTCGAGGTGCGGGTGAACGCGGCCCGCGCAAACCTCATTCAGGCCTACCAGGACTACAACGTCGCGCTTATTGCCTTGTCTGAACTGCTGGCATTTCCCGATGCGCGGTTCCCAGAAGACTACGCACTCGCGCCATTGCAACCCGAAACGCTGGAAGATCTCAATCCCCCCGATCCGGATGGGTTGGTTACGGTGGCCAAGTCCACCCGGCCCGATCTGGCCGGCAGCGAATACGCTGTCAAGCGAACGGACGCTGGCGTCGGACGGGCAAAGGCCCCGTTCTATCCCACCGTCACCGCGCAAGCCTCCAAGGACGGATTTCGGTCGGACAACTACAAGTTCGGGGAGAAGGATTTTGCCACCTCCGTGGGCGTCAACCTTCGGTACAACCTGTACGCCGGTGGCAGCAAAGGCGCCCGCGTCACCGAGGCCAAGGCACAGCGGACGGAAGCCGAACACCTGCTGCACGACACGAAGCTGGCCGTCGCCAGTGAGGTGCGTCGTGCCGTCGAGCAGCTCCGCGCCGCCCAGGAACAACTGGTCCTGCAACGGGCCAATGCCGTATTCGTTCAACGCAACCGCGACCTCGTGGAGAAAGAGTACCGGGGCGGCGTCGGTTCGTTGGTCCGGTTGAACGAAGCCCAGCGGGATCTCGTATCCGCGGAGGGCACCTTGGCCACCGCTCGCGTTCAACTCCGCCAGGCGTGGTACGACGTGCACACGGCCACCGGGGAAACGATAACGTCCTTCATATCGGACGGTGTCGACACGACGGTGGTGGAACCGAACGCGGACGAGTAACGAAAGGTCACGGCGTCCACTCGGGCAACGATGTAACCCAGTCCTCGTACGTCTGCCGGATGGCGTCGGCACTCTCGAACGGAACGTAGCGCATCCGCGCCCGGTACCCGTAGGTTTTACCCGGCTGCGGATCGCGTATCACGAATTGCCAGTCCCATGCCGGCGAATGCGGGTCGAATTCGCCAGCGGCGTTCTTAATGAAATTCCAAAGCGCGAGCCGCATCGGCTCTTTCCGGTCGAACATCATCACGTAGGCCATCGTGTCGTCGCGCGTTTCCGCGTTGCCGTCGCCGTCCACCAACCCGTAGTAAAACGGCAACAGAAACTTCTTGCGCGGATTCTCAATGAGGTTCAGGGTCTGCGCCCCTTCTTCGTATGGCAGATCCGGCACGCCCTGATACGACAAGGTCCCGGTCTCGAAACCGTCGTCCGTATCCTCGCCGAAGGCAAACCATCCTTCCCGGTCTCCGTCCATTCCGTAAAGGTGATACTGCCTTTCCCGGGTGTGGTTCATGTAGCTCGCCCACATGAACGCCGCGAACCCCAGCGGAAACCGATCCCGCGTCGGCGTTGCCCGGAATTCAATATCCACCGCGTCGCCGTGGAACGAGAACGTCATGTCGCTTTCGATGCCCCAGGTGTTACCTTCCGCGGGGTAGTGGATGGTCGCCGTTGCCGGCCCCTGTGAGGTGACCGTGTGGGGATCCGCGTTGGGTGTGAACATGGCGAGGTCGTGGTCCGCCTCCGTTCCGTTGAAGATATGTTCGAAATACAGCCCTGTCGCGTCGTCCCGGAACAGGTTCTGATCGGGATACGCGCTGTGGCGAAGCGGGTTGAAGCCATTTCCCGAGCGCCGGGTGTTGGCCGTTGCGTCGAGTACGCGTCCCCGGAAGTTCCCGCCCGCGAGATCGACTTTATGACCGCCCTCCGCGTACAGCCGGATACGATGATTCGCCAGTTGGATCGCGCGCAGGAACGGTTTCCGGTCGTTGTCCGGCGTAACGTTGATGCTATCGTCTTGCCGGGGGTAGTCGTAGACCCACAGCGCAGATAAGGGGACCTCGTTTAGTTCCAGGTCGGTAATCAGTTGGAGTACTTCCCGCCGCGCCTTGTCCGGTCCGCCATGCTCCGCGTCGTCAGGCGCGCCGAATTCTCCCACGAAGAGCGCTTTGTGTGCCGATTTGCATGCTTCCATGCTGAGAGACAGCAGTTCATCGTACGAGGTATACGGCTGGCCGAACCGCTCCCCGTGGACGTGGGGATATACATGGATGGATACGAGATCCAGCGGATCCGGATTCTCATAGAGAAGCGATTGCTTGAACTCCTCTTTCGAGTCGTGCGTCCACGACAGGTCTTGACGCTGATGCAATGCCGACGGCCGCGGCAGGCTGTTCCCCGATGTGATCGGTCGATGCGGGTCCAGTTCGCGCACGGTCTTGGCGAACTCCTGCAGTGCGGTGATCAGCATCGGTCCCGTCAAATCGTCCGCTTCGCTGCGCTCGGTAGGCGTTCCCATCTTGGGAACGACCCACGGCCGATGATCCGCCGCATTGGGCAAATCGATCGCGAGGTCGTATTCATTGCCGAATTCCCACGCCCAAATCGTCGGGGAATCGAGGTACCGCTGAACGACCTCCCGCGTGTACGCCCGCATGAAGGCGATGGTCTTGCTGTCCGGATTCCCCCACTGGTTGCGTGGTTCGCCTACCAGATCCGGCACGACCCCATTCCACCAGAAGAGGCTCGGAATCAGTCCCACGCCCGCCTCATCCGCCGCGTCGACCACGGCGTCGAGACGCGCGAAATAAGCCTCACGGTCTTCCTGATACAACTTCCAGTCCGACGGCCAGAACCCGCAGGCCATGAACCGGGCGAAGGGAATGTCGCGCTCAGCCAGTGCCTGGAAACCCTCGCGGAAGCTGGTGTCATTGGGATCGGCCAGGGTCCGGCTGAATGCGCTGAAATAATTGACCCCGACCCCACGATAGCGGGCGCCATCCTTCAAGAGTGCGCCATCCGCGCTGATAGTGAGCGTTGCGGGGTTGGCATCGTCCGCCGCGGCTGTACCTGACGCGACCAACAGCACGGCAACCGTCCACCCAATCCAATGCGACATTTCCATTCTCTCCCCTGATACGCAGCCTGCGACTTCTCGATAGTCCCGAATCCTACCGGTTTCCGTTGGGTTCCCGCCAATCGGGTCTCATTGATGAGGTTTGAGGGCTGTGATACGATTAATGGTCTCAGGAAACTATGCGTGGAGGCTAGGCGGATGCGTTCCGTACTTGTACTGTGTATTGTAGTTGGGACGGCGTACGTCCCGGCCAGAGCACAAGGTGTTGTGGGCGACCTGATCGCGGGAAAACTCGTCGACCCTCAAGTAGGCCAATGGGCTTGGTACGATCTCGTCGCGGGCCGCGAGAAGAAAAAATTCGTCGTCCGCCAGGCCATCGTCGGCGAGGAGAAAGTGGGCCGCAAGACGGGTTACTGGGTGGAAGTCGAGGTGGTTCCGGAGGTCGGCTACCGCGTCGTTTACAAGATGCTGCTGACGGGGCCCGCGAGCGACCCCGAGAATATTGCCCGTGCGATCGAGAAATCGGGTCCCGACCCCGCGGTCGAGGTCGACTTGGAGAAAGCCCGCGGCCAGAATGCTCCCGACGCGCCAAAAGTAAAACGAGAGACGGTTGGCAGCGAGGATGTGGAAACGCTGAACGGCACGATCCGCGCGGAACACTATGAAGTAACCCAGGGCGATCAAACGATGCAGCTCTGGACGAGTGACAAGATTAAGCCGACCGGCGTCGTGAAGCTTCAATCACTGGATGGCGTGATGGTGCTCCGCAATCACGGGGAAGGGGGCGAGTACGCCCACAGCATCATTGTGGAGACGCCGCTCTCTGCGGAGGAGGCGGCCAAGATTCAGACCCCGGAATCCGGAGCCACTCCGCCAATCGAAACCCATACCAGCGTCGGAAACGACTCGGCCACGGAGAAATAACCCGGTGGGAGAATGATTATGAAAGTGCAGATCGGTGTGCTCGCGGTATGCCTGTGCGTCATGTTGACCGCGTGTCAGACTCCCCGGAAGCCGGAACCTCCCCCGCCGCAGCAAGCCTACGTGCGTTTTGAACCGGCTTGGGCCGTGTCGCCCGTTCATCGCGGCGACGGCCGCTACGGCGACCTTTTCAGCGGTGAGTCGCGCGGCGTCTGGGTCACGCCGGAAGTCTCGGATATGAAGAAGGAGGCGGCTACCGCGCCAAGTCCCGCACCACCCCATATCGACGAGGACGCCCAGGCGCTTTCCGATGCCTACATCGTGATCGAGTGCCACTTGGTATCGGAATTCAGCGACATGAGCATAGCCTATGACGCGGTACGGCTGCGGGGCATCGAAATGTATTTGGAAGCGCCCGACGGCACCCACTTGAAGCCGATTCAGACGAGGAGTTTCGGGACCGTCGAGGAATCCCCGATCGATGCGCTGAAGCGGTTCTCCTTGACCACCGTGGTTATCTTTCCCCGAGACAATCTGTTGGTGGGAATGCCGGCGCTGAGTGCCCAGGCCAAGAGTGTGCGACTGGTCTTCGAGGGGTACGACAGCACGTACTATTTCGAGTGGGCTGCCATGCCCACGGACCAGCCGGGGATCCGGCCGCCTACGCCCGAGGAGTCCATCTACATTACCAAGCTGGGCTACTACGAATTGTACGGCGGAATCCGGCGCCTGGCGCATATCTTTGACTGACGTGCGAGCGGGTTCGCTCAACTCCCCGGAGACCGATTCGTGCGATTCCTGCTGAAGACAGCGGTCACCGGGACCGGGTTGGTCCTGATTTTCATCGGTGTCGCGGCACTGTTTCTCATGACGCAGCTCGACGGAGCAGTCCAGTCCGCCATCGAGCGCAGCCTGTCGTACATTTACCAGACGCAGGTGCACGTAGATAAGGTTACATTTGTGATATCCCAGGGCGCCATGGACCTCGAGGGCCTGACCATTTCCAATCCGGAACCGTTCAAAGAAGGGCCGGCGGTGGAGATCAGCCATGTCCATTTGGAATTCAAACCGTCGACGCTTTTCACCCGGACGCCCGTCATCGAAATGGTCACCCTCCACAACGCGCGCGTGCACTTGCGCCTCGAAACGGGGCACGGCACGAATCTCGGGCGGCTGGACGCCAACGCGTCCCGCCTGTCCGGAGAGCCGGACGTCGCCGCGCCGCCGACCGCGCGCCGGAAGTTCGTGATTCGCGAATTCCGTAGCGACGCCGCGCGCGTCGAGTTTTCATCGAATATCTTGCCGGTTTCATCCGTCGGAATGGATGTCAAGCCGTTTACCATGAACGAGTTGAGCAGCACGAAACCGGTATCCACCATTGATGTCTGCGTTTTGTTCATGCGAAACGTTCTCAAGGAAGGCCTCTCCATCAAAGGAGTCCTCGGACCGGTTGCCGATCGCCTGCGCGCGGAGTTTGGGCGAGGCACTACCGGCGCCGCCGATTCTACGGATGCCGAAGAAGAGGGGCAGCCGCGTGCCCCGGCCCAATGACCGGATCGTGTTCCCATAACTGTCTGGAGGATAAGCGATGGCTGTAAGACAATATAGAAAGATGGTAATTGCCGCATTTATGACCGGCGCTCTCGTGGGTGCAACCCTGGTGGGCGTATCCGTGCGGCCGGTCGCCCATGCCGACACCTCGACCCTGCCCGGAATCTTTCAAGTGGGCGCCCAATTGAAAAGCCCTCTCGGTCCCGTGGAAATCCTTGAGATCCAAGGCGAATGGATTTGCGTGAAAAGTCTTCACGCTTTGGCCTCCACCAATTCAGAACACGAGTGGATGTACGTGCCGTCTATCGCGGGCACCTGGATTCCGAAGGATGGCTCGGAGAGCGCTATTGCGCGCTAGTGCGCGCACGGGACTTGACGCCGTGAGGAGACCATGACGCCGCAACTTCTTCTTATTCGAATTGCACCGATCCTGTTACTGGCAGTTTCATCCGTACATGCTCAGGCGCTTTCCAACACCGACGAACGGCTCAAGGCCGATTCCCTGGTCATGAAGCGGATCGAATTGGTGCAGATTCCGACATTGACAACCGCCTTCGAGGCTAGTCTCGTGACCGCCCAACTTGCGGGCGGCAAACGAATCGTGACCCTGCGGCGCAAGAGCGACGCGGAGTTTGCCGCATTGGACTGGTTCGGTCTCCGGGACAGCGATGTGATTGAACGCGTGAACGGCGTCGTTCCACGCGACCGGAATTCGGTGCTCGAACCGCTGCGCGCGCTCAACGCGGGCGATGAATTCACCTTGGCGGTCTTGCGCGATGGAAAGCGCAGCGTACACGTGTTGCAGGCCCACGGCGCCGATCCGGCGCAGGAACAAACTGAATCCGAACGGGACGACGACGTGCAGGTCCTCAGCGAGGACGACCTGGAAGCGGAGTTCAATAAACAGGATCCCTGGAACCTGCTGACCACCGCCGCGCCGACCATGGCGTACAGCGCCGACGGCAAGGTAATTGGCGTGACCTCGTCTTCGATCGGCAACATGCCGCTGGCCCGAATGCTGGGAATCCAAAACGGTGATATCATTCAATCGGTCAACGGCTATCCCATCAACAGCGAATTGGCGATCTTTAATCTCGTCAACCGGCTGAACGGACAACGCACGTTCGTGGCAAATATCTTGCGCAATGGCAAACCCGTTACGTTAAGATACCGCGTCAAATAACACGCACGGCGCGGTCCGGGGCAGCGGGGGAATAGCACGAAACCCGAGTCGGAATCCCGCGGTTAGACCGCGTTCTTTTGAGGAGGAAGTATGGATTTCACGCGATCCAAGGAGTTATTCAAACAGGCCAACCAAGTCATGGTCGGCGGAGTAAACAGTCCCGTTCGGGCGTTCAAAGGGGTCGGCGGCGATCCCTTCTTTGTGGCGTCCGGAGCGGGCGCGCGGATTATGGACGTTGACGGAAACGAATACGTCGACTACGTGCTTTCCTGGGGCCCGTTGGTTTTGGGCCACGCGCATCCGCGGGTAGTCGAGGCGGTCTCGGATGCCATGAAACGCGGATCGAGTTTTGGGATCCCGACCGAAGCTGAAGTGCGGCTGGCCGAGCGCATCATTGAACTCGTGCCGTCCATCGAGAAGGTCCGTCTGGTGAACAGCGGGACCGAAGCCTCGATGAGTGCCATCCGGCTGGCCCGGGGATACACGAAACGCGACCTCGTGGTCAAAGTGGAGGGCTGCTATCACGGTCACGTGGACGGACTGCTCGTCAAAGCGGGCAGCGGCCTGACCACGCTCGGCGTGCCGACGAGCCCGGGAATCCCCGAGGCCTATGCCTCGTGCACGCTGACTATTCCCTTCAACGACATCGAAGCGGCGAGAGCCGTCTTCGAGAAGCGCGGCGACTCCATTGCCTGCATCGTCGTCGAACCGGTGGCCGGCAATATGGGCGTGATTCCTCCCGAGCCGAACTACCTGAACGGACTGCGGAAACTCGCGGATAAGTACGGATCCCTACTTATCTTCGATGAAGTAATGACCGGTTTCCGGGTCGCCTTGGGCGGCGCACAGTCGCACTACAACGTGCTCCCGGATTTGACGATTCTAGGCAAGGTGATTGGCGGCGGACTGCCCGTCGGGGCCTATGGTGGACCCCACGCGATCATGGACCACGTGTCGCCCACCGGCCCGGTCTATCAGGCCGGTACCTTGTCCGGGAACCCCCTTGCGACCGCCGCCGGGCTTGCGACGCTGGAGGTCTTGTCGGAACCCGGAACCGTACCTAAGATTCGAAGATTCCCTGGCCAAACTGGGCCAAGGTCTCGGTGCATTGGCAACGGAAGCGGGCGTTCCCGTGTATCAGACGCGGGTTGGCTCCATGGCTTGTACCTTCTTCCAGGATGGTCCGGTCACCAATTACGCCGAGGCGACCGCCTCCGATACGGAACGCTATGCAAAGTTTTTCTGGGGAATGCTCGAACGAGGGGTGTACTTGGCGCCGTCCCAATTCGAAGCCGCCTTCATGAGTTCAGCCCATACGGATCGGGATTTGGACCAGACCCTCACCGCAGCCAAAGAGACCTTTGCGACCTTGTAGAGATCTGTGTGCGCAGCGGCCCGGGTCCGTGAAGGTCCGTGTAAATCCCTCAAAAGAAACCGGGAGGACGCGTCAATCAATCGCGTCCTCCCGGCTAATTCAACCGATATCTTCGGGCCCCGCTACTTCTCCAGTCGCAGGTTGTCGCCCCGTTTCGGCGTCTGGCCGTCGACCAGTGAACAAACCGACAATTTGTCCTGGACGGAATCCACTTTGACCGAACCGATCTTTTCCAATTTCACGTCCAACGGGAGCCCCGTGTCGGGGTCCGTGATGATTTTGCCGGTCTTGTACAGGCCGAGCACCATCCCTTCCGTCACGCCGCGGTTGTTGCCCGCGTTGATATAAATGCTACTACCATCCACCTCAGCCACGCGCGCCGAGAACGGCACGTTCGACATGACCGAAATAATATGGTCAACGCACTTATTGATGCACTCTTCCGCGGTTTCACCGAGCGGCGTGTTTTTGAACTTGTCACCGCCGGCACTGCCGATGTTGGTATACACGTCCATACCCATGGACTTGTGCGTGCCCGTGGCTTCGGCTTTGTGGGTCGAAAGCACCTGGGAAGTGGTCAGGTCGATAATGCGAAGTTGCATCGCCACTTTCGACGTCACTTTGCTCCCCCCAAGGCCGATACCGCCGCCGATGCCGCCGATCGGGATATTCACGTGGCCGCTCTTGCCTTCTTCCCCCGGCTCAAACTGGGTGACCGTCCCTTGAATCATGATGCTGGCGCCCACAATCTGACCGATCTTCAATGCCGTTTCGGAATTGATGCGGCCCGCGGCGCCGAGATCCTGTTCCTTCAGGATCGAATCCAACTGCTGGCGTTCGACCACGATAAAGCGGCCGGAATTCATCAGCGCATCTTGCAGCAACGCGGCCATCACCGGGCCTTCGTCCCAACCCAGTTTGCCGGCTCCTTCAAACGCGCCGACCGCCACAACCTGTTTCGGTCCCTTGTACGACGATGGCGCCGGCTCACTCGACGCAGATTCCGCCGACGAACTGGACTCATCGTTACCACCGCCCTTGAGCTTCTTCAGCAATCCCGCTTCGGCCGGCACGCATTGGAACAGCACCAGTGTGGCGCAAAGCGTCAGCGCAGCAAACCAGGAGATCCCCCCACGAGTATTTGACATGATCATCCCACAACCTCCTCGAGTTCCTTGTGAACACCGTAAACCCATGCCCAACAGCGTTGTGCACATATACCCCTGCGTAGTTCGGCCGAATCAATCGCACTGCGACCGATTGCCCGATACAGCAGAACGGATTCTACGCGACGGCCTGTGTCGTTCGCAACCACGTTGACCGGCATCGCATCACCCTATGCGGTAAGCGACGTTGTGCAGGATGTCCCGGGAAGATTACTTGGATGCTTTGGCGGGCAAGGGCCCCTTGATCCGGCGCTTCTTCCCCTTTGGGTCCGTGACCTGCCCTTCCACCGCCGTAGCGCGTCGTTGTTTGAACCACACCACAAACCCGAGAAGGACAACGACGGCTTCAATCGCGTAGAAGGTCATCAGGGACTGCATTACGCCGCTTGTGAAGCCATAGCTGTGCAGGCCGACGCCCAGCAAATTGACGCCCCACCACGAGAACGCCACGATGATGCCCCCGAATACGCAGGCGATCGCCATACCGAGATCGCGAATGTAGCCCCCCATGCGGCCGTGAAGAATGGCCAGTTCCCAGAGGACGATCATGAGCGCACCGTTTTCCTTGGGGTCCCATCCCCAAAACCGGCCCCAGCTTTCGTTGGCCCAAATACCCCCTAATACGGTGCCGACAACGGAGAATACAAGGCCGAAACAAAGCACGCCATAGGTCATGCGGCTTACCGACTTGTAAAAGCTCTTGTTGGTGCGTTGAATCCCCAGAATCTTGCCGAGAATGTAGATATGTGCGATGGCCCCCGCGAAAAGGCCGGCCGCATATCCCATCGTGACGGTCGTCACGTGCGTCGCGAGCCAGAAGTTGGTGTCAAGCACCGCGACCAGGCTGGGCATCGTGTCGACTCCTTCTTTCGCCTCGTAGCGGTAGGCGAGAAACATCCCCATCATTCCGAGGAGCGCACCCACGGAGAACGCAATCTTCTGGCGATTCATAAACTCGGTTATGCACGCCACCACCACAATCACCGCCGTGATGAAAAGAATAGTCTCATAGAGCGTGCTTACCGGGGGGCGTCCGCGAATGATGCAGCGGTAGGTTATGGCTGTTATCAAGAGCGCGCCGGGCGGAATCAGAAACAGCGGATAGACCTTGCCCAGAAACTTGTTGTACGGAATCATCCACGACACGGTCGCAACCACGAACGCCAGGACAAAAAGTATCAGGCTCCAGTAGAGGAAATCCGCCTTGTAATAGGTGACTTCCAACGGCACCTTGTCATATTCGCCGCGTGCTTTGGCCAGGCCGACAACGGCATCGTCGAACTTCCTCAGTTGGGCTTTGAACGCTTGGGGATCGTCCCGCAGGCGGGCCACGTCCTCGAATGAACGCAACAGGGCCAACTCGTTGTCCATGGGCGCACTCGCCGAGAACGCGAGATCCGCCATCTCACCCGCAGCCAACCATTGTTGCTGATCGTGCATGTCTTCCGTTGGAGGAAACAGCGCTAACCCCTCCGCTCGGGTCGACATGATGTCGACTTCATGCAGCAACTGGCGCAAGTCACCCAGGTTCTTCTCGCGCGTGGCCGGTGGAAGGTCGGCCAGGCCCGGGGGAAGAACCTCCTTTAGCCGGTCCACTTCCGAAGGTTCGAGGCGTTGGGTGACCGCATCCATTCCCTGATCGAGGGCGAGCGTGAGCAATCGCAAGGTAACCGCCCGGCCCAGAATCGCACTGTATCGGTTCTCAGGAAGCACGGCCGCCAGGGCCGAACCTTCCGGAATCGTGTATGCGTGCCGCGCGAAGTCCGCATAATGGCTGATCTGCTGGAATTGGAATACATTCGATGCGAGATTGACGATTTGCCGTTGGGTCGAACTCAGAGTTTTCGGATCGTACTTGTTTTCGTCGGAATATTCGCGTCCGAGTTCGTAGAGTTTGCTGACGCCCGGCGCCAGTTCCGCCATGGAGTACCGGTCGCGTTTCTTCTTGTCGTCATGCAGTACGCCGATCGCGTCGAGCACTTCCGAATTCTGGACAAGGAAGATCGTGTAGTGCTCCCCGGCCTCGGGATAGAACATCGTGTCCAGAAGCCATTCCATCGGCGTGATGCGATTGCCGTCTAAATCGTCGGTCGAGCGCTTGCCGTTGAGTTTCAACAACGCGAACCCGGCATAGGTGCTCAGGGGCTTGATGCGGCCGCCATCCTGGATCGGGAGTTTCGAAAACGCGTCGAGCGTCTCCTGGTCCCAATCCATGGGCTTGACGATCATGTCGGCACTTTGCGCCAGTGCAACGCCGCTTCCGATGACCGCCAGTGCGACCAGCATGATTCCCGTTGGAACCCTCATGCCACTGCCTCCTTTGCTTCCAGACGCCGGCTCTCGCGACGCAAGTACTTGCTCAATTTCAAACCGAAATGCACCAGCAGACCGAACGTGATGATGATGCAGGAATACAGCGGAATTCGATCCGCCGGATTCTTAACCACCGCCAGCGTAGAGCGAACGGGGATCCCCCGCGACGGATCGGCCGGCTGCCACGAAGCCTGATAGAACGTATACCCCCCGTGACGCAACGGCTCGTTCATGGTGATCTTGATGCTCTGATCGACGCCGTTCTCCGTCTTGGTAACGTCACTCATGAAGGTCTTGGCCATCTGCGTGCCGGGGTGCAGTTCGTGCGTGAACTTGTCCAGCGTGATGGCGAATGGCAAGGGGTATCGTTTCTTATGCAAGTCTACCGCCCATCGTGTTCCGTTTACGTCAAACGTTGCCGGGTACTGCTGGAATCCCCACAGAATGGCCTCCTGCGTCGTTCCGGTATTCTTGTCCGTTACGGTCGCGTACGCGCCGGCCGCGTTTCGCTCCGCTTCCTTTTCCAAGGGCTGATCCTGCAGAAAGTATCCATCTACCGTGCGCACTTGGTCTGCGATGACCGGACCCGTCGGCAAGGGCTGGGAATTCCGTTGGAAGCCGTCCAGGGTGAAGTTGAATGGTAATTGGTCGTTCCGGAATGTGACCGACTGGTCCGGCTTCAAGGACGCAAAATCTTCATCCGGGATCACGTATGCCGTTGTCGCGCCGGCGCCGTCCAGCGGGGTCAGGGTGATCTCCCAGAGATAGTAACTCTCGAATTCGTTCCGGGTGTCGTTCTCCGCGAGCGTCATATGGCCGTCCACGGCAAACCAATACTTGATGCCTCCCCCGAGGATCATAAGCACCATGCCCCCGTGGATAATCAGATTCCCAAACGTATTCTTCCCTTTCCGCATCCGGATGATGCCTCCCAGCACCAGGTTGATGCAGAACAACACCAAGAGCAGGTACACACCCGGCAAGGGCACTGGGATTCGGTCGAATGCCCAGTACACGGTGAAGAGTGAATCAAAGTATTTTCGCTGGACTTCGAAGAGTCCCTGGCTCGTTTGTTCGATGGTGCCCAGGAAGGTGATGAGAAGCATGAATAAAAATATCACGCACGCAAACCCGTAGGATGCGAGAAAATCTACCGTCAGTTTCAAAACTTTGGTCATGTCAACGTGTGCCCGCTCTTTAATCCGCTCAGTGTTCGATTGATTGGCAGAAAGCCAGGAATTGGGCCTTCTGCCGTGCCACGTCGTTCGAGGGGCCGACCAGTTTTATGAAAATCGCGTGACCCGCATGTTGCGCCACTACGCCCAACAAAGTTGCATCGTCCACGTGATTGCCACTCATGGTGTCGTTAAAGGCGCCGGTGAACTCCACCACCGGAGCTTTCGCGCCCAGAACATCGACCACTGGAAGGTCCGCCACGGCCGCCTCCGTTAGCGGCTCCGCGCCGATTTGACGTGCCCAACGATTGATGTTGGACACGAGGCCGCCGCCATCGCCCGCGAGTACGCTGACGTAACATTCGGTCGCGTCGTTAGCACCCATGGTAAAGGTCACCGCGCGCATCGGCCGGTCCGGCCCCTGCTTCCATCCGTCCGGCGCGGTCCAGTGAAGCCCCAGTCCATCCGAGGAATTGCCGCCTCCCGAACCGGACATCGCGGGCGGAGGCGCCGCCGCCGAACGACGGATGGTCAGCGACGAGCAAAAATCGGTGAAATGCGCCATTTCCCGGTCTACAACATCCTTGGGCCCGAGGAGTTTTACAAAAAGGCCTTGATCGTTCAGGGGAAGTATCAGCCCGGCGAGCTTGTATCCGGGCTCGTTCCGATCTCCTCGCATGCCTTTGTACATCCCCTCGAATTCCACGTAGATCGCCTCCTGGCCGAGCAATGGTCTTTTGGGGAGTGACGTAAGTTCCTCTGGTGAATAGGGTTCCAGGGACATCTGCTTCCGCCAGCGGTTGACGTTGGCCGCGATACCGCCACCGCCTCCGGGCAAGACCGTCAAATAACATTCCGCCCGGTTGTCGCCAGCCGGCACCAGATTGACCAAGCGCATGGAATTGGCCGGCGCCTCAATCCATCCTTGAGGAACATCCCAGGTGAAGGGAAGTTGGCTCTCACTGGGAGCGGGATTGGCGGCCATCCTCACGCCGAACCGCTGCGCGCTGGTTAGACCCGCCGGAATTGGGGCCGTGTGGTCAGCGGTTCTGGTTTCCGTGATTTCTTGAACGGTCGCGTCTTGGCCGCAGGCTACCACGAAAATGGGCAGCGCAAGCACGAGAAAGGGGCACAGAAAACGAGCAGATTTCATGACAACCTTGCCGCGCCGGAGCCGGCGCAGTCTTTGTAACTCCAGGTAGATTCAATAGGTTATGATGCCGGGGCCCGCGAAGTCAAAACAGACACCACCCCCTAATGAACACAAAAGGCAGGTTGGGGAATTCCGCGCCGGCGGTCTGAATCGTTCGGTACGACCCAGATGCTAAACCACTGCGGCGTCCGGCTGCGGAATGCGCTTGAGCGCGTGCCGAGACAATGCGCCCCGCCACCGTTGCGCCCGCGCATAGTTCAGAAGCTTGCTGTACAACTCGGGGCCCAATTTGGGAAAGGGTACCGCCGTATCAGTAGCCCGCACCGTGTTGGTTCGGTCGAAAATAGGCTGGTGCTGCAGGTACACCCGGTAGTGTTGGAAGGCGGAATGGGCGATACCTTCAAGGGTGGACGGCGTACCGTCCAATTCCGGCACAACTTCGAACTCGATGTTGCTTTCCCGGATGATCTCGTTGACCCACTCTTTGAGTCGGCCAACCGTATCCGGGTAGGGGTTTGTCAAGTGGTACGTCAGGCAGCGGTCGCCTTCCGTTTCGATTATGTGCCACAGCGCCCGCGCGGTCCAATCCACCGGCACCAGGTTCGTCGTGGCGTCCGCATTGCCTTCAAGGCGGATTCGATGGTGTCCGTTCGGCTTCCGGGACGAGGCCATGTCGACCAAACGCAGGAATCCATAGAAATTCTGGAAATCGCAAATCTTTCCGTGGTCGGTCGCTCCGACGATAATCGAAGGACGGAAAATGGCGCCGTACGTTCGGCCATCCGCGAACGCGTCGCGCACCAGCCGTTCCGAGACGCACTTGGTGCGTTCGTAGGTGTTATTGAAATCCTGTCCGCTCTCAAGTTCGTATTCCATCGCCGGGCCGCGAAGGTTTCCAGCCACGTAGGCGGTGCTGACATGGTAAAACGCCAAATCGCTTTCAGCAACGAAATCGAGGACGTTCTGCACCCCCGCTACATTCGTCTGCCAGAGGCTCTCATCGTCCTTGGGGTTGAAGCTCGTGGATGCCGCGCAGTGAATGAACGCGCCGGCCGATTCCCGCAAGCGCTTGGAGTCCTCGTTGTCCAGGCCAAGATTGGGTTCACAGGCGTCTCCGTGAATAATCTCGACCATGCCTCGAAGCTGCTGTTTACCAAGCAGACGCAGTACCGCATCCAACCGGGTCTCGGCGTGGTGGCGATCCACGTCACGCATAAGAACCGCCGGACAATGGCCCCGTTCCAGGGCCTCGTTGAGGATCCAACTCCCCAGGATTCCGGTGGCGCCGGTGATAGCGATAGACGGACGACGAATGGGACTGGCTTTCACGTTGATTCCTTCAGTTCCTCGGCTTCAGGTGCCCCCAAATTGGCGGGTAGTGAGACGACTGGGTGATTATACCTTTTGATCGCTGTCAAACACTACCTCTCGAACGCCCCATCATTACACGCGGGCCCTTCGTAAGTCCCCACAATTCCCCATGGTACGCGGTGAAGGCCAAACACCGGGAATATTAGGATACTCTATCTGCTTGCACAAAGCGTATCGGGGAATCCCCTTATACACGAATCTTCGGCGCCATTTGCAGTGGATACCGGCGCCGATACAACCCTGGCCCGCGTCTTGTCGGAATCACGTGGTCCAAAACGCCTGCCAATCCTTTGACGTGTGGCTGTTCCGTTTGGTTTCAATGCGGTTATTTGGTTTCGCGGCCCGCGTATTGCCGTTTGTAGTATTCGAGGAACTCACCGGTCTTGATTTTCCGCCACCACCACTCGTTGTCCTGGTACCACTTCACCGTCAACGCGATGCCCTCGTCCCAGTTCATAACCGGCTTCCAGCCAAGTGCCTTAAGTTTCGAGGAATCGATCGAATACCGACGGTCGTGGCCGGGCCGGTCTGTGATAGGTTGAATCAACGACTCGTCCTTGCCGACGCACTCCAGTATTTTCCGGGTTAATACGATGTTTTCCCGTTCGTTTTCCCCCGCGATATTATACACCTCGCCGGGGGCACCGTGCCGCAACGCGTGGTCCACGCCGCGGCAATGGTCTTCGACGAACAACCAGTCGCGCACGTTCTTGCCGTCGCCATAAAGCGGCAAAGGTTCGCTATCGATGGCGTTCGTGACAAACAAGGGCAGCACCTTTTCCGGGTATTGATACGGGCCGTAGGTATTCGAACCCCGCGTAATCGTCACGGGAACGCCAAAGGTGTGGAAATAGGAAAGGCCCAGCAGTTCACCGCCCGCCTTGCTCGCCGAGTACGGATTGCGCGGCCCCACCGGGTCGGTTTCCTTGAACGATCCTTTTTCGATGCTGCCGTAGACTTCATCCGTCGAGACGAGCAGCACGCGCTTCGTGCCTTGCGCCTTGGCGGCTTCGAGGATGTTGTGGACTCCCCGCACGTTGGTCGCGATGAAGTCGGACGCTTCAATGATGCTGCGGTCCACGTGACTGTCCGCCGCGAAATTTACGACCGCATCGCACCCTTCCATGGCTTGGGCCATGGTTTCGGCGTCCGCGATGTCCGCCTGCACGAACGTGTGCCGCGACGCATCGAGGTCTCTGAGATTGTCGAGATTGCCGGCGTACGTGAGCTTATCCACGTTCACCACATGCACCTCGGGATAGGTCTTCAAGGTGTGGCGCACGAAATTAGATCCGATGAATCCCGCGCCTCCGGTGACGACAATTCGTTTCATTCACGAGTCTCCCGTTTCTGCATGTAGCGCTGCAGCGCGTCGGTCCAATGCGGCATAGTAAAACCGCAGGCCGCCACGAGTCGCGCATTCGACAATACGGAGTAGGCCGGTCGCGGCGCTTTCGAGGGATACTCCGTAGCCGCGCACGGCTCCACCGGTGTCGAGACGCCGGCGGTTTTCAAGATTGCCTGCGCAAATTCAAAACGTGAACAAGTCCCCTCGTTCACGGCGTGGTACGTTCCGTACGCCGCGGTACGCGCCAGCGCGCGTGTCGCTTCGGCCAGATCCCGCGTGTAGGTCGGCGAGCCCACTTCGTCACTCACCACGCGGAGCGACGGCCGCTTCGACGCGGCCGCGAGGATTTTCTCCACAAAATTGTTTCCACCGATTCCGTACAACCACGCGGTCCGCACGATGAAGTGCCGTTCCCACGATCCCCGCGTCGCCGCTTCACCCGCCGCCTTGCTCTCCGCATAAACGCCGTGCGGCGAAATGGGATCGCCGGCTTCGTACGGTGTCGTCTTTGTGCCGTCGAACACAAAGTCCGTGCTGAAGTACACCACCGGCACTTCCCGCGCGGCTGCCATCTGCGCCACGTTGCGCGCGCCGCGTTCGTTCACGGCATACGCCGCGTCACGGTCCGACTCGGCGCGTTCCACATCCGTGTACGCAGCCGCATTGATGATGATTTCCGGTCGCGCGCGCTCGACTGCCGCGCGCAGCGCCGTTGCATCGGTGATATCGAGTTCAGCGTAGGTCAGACCCGTCGTCGGTCCGGCTGTGGCGAATACGTCGATGAGCACGTGACCTAACTGACCATCCGCGCCGACTATCAGTGTTTGCATGAGATCCCCTTGAGCGGTCGGGATTGTAGCAAGACGGGGAGTGCAAAAGAAATCTCCCGCATCGCAGTTTTCGCACCGGCAATCCGGCTATCTTGTGCGGAAGCTCAAGTTTTTGAGTGTTTCGCCGATACATGTAGTACAACGCCGAGGCACGGAGGCCGAGGCAGAATCAGACACGGATGTCGCAAGAGTTGAATGTGGGGTTGGGTAGGCCAATCCTCCCAACCGTCAGCAAAACGGCGTGATGCATGTCCCTGCATCCCGTCTTTGCATAGAATGCCCGGTGACCATCCCTACACCGGGTAATCGCAGTGTAGGTGGGTGCTCATCCCTGCACCATACCTGAAAAAGTGACCATAGTTTTACCCTCCATGAGTGGCGCCACAATCCCATAGTTGTGGCGTCCTTCCTTTTTTCTCTTGCCGCGCCAGTCCGAAATCTTTCATCAAATTTGCCGCTAAAGTTCCCCGCCCTTCCGCCGATAAAAGTACTGCACGGACCGAGACACGGAGGTCGAGGTCACCTGACACGGATGTCACCCATTTTAATAGGTCTGAGGACGACGCCGGCGAAAGCCGCACGGGGCGACCAATCCCATCGCCCGCTACGTGACGCGTCCGAAAGGTCTAACCCTCTGTAGAGTGCGCTATGGCACTGCGTGGCATAGCGCATTTCTCCTTTTTCCCCGCATCATGCCAGTCTTCCTTCGC
This sequence comes from Candidatus Hydrogenedentota bacterium, assembly GCA_963745075.1. Lineage (GTDB taxonomy): Bacteria > Hydrogenedentota > Hydrogenedentia > Hydrogenedentales > SLHB01 > JAHDWY01. The sequence continues at coordinate 101,853 of CAVUWV010000017.1, forward strand.
TAATCGTAATCGTAATCGTAATTGGCCCGCCTCAATACTCCACCGCCATCAAGGTCAGCCCCCGTGCAGGCGCTGTAAAGCCGTGATACGGTCCTGGCGATCCCAACAACGCGTCGATACGCGACTCCGGCAGGTGGCCGCGTGCCACCTCCACCAAGGTCCCCGTGATGTTACGGACCATTTTGTAGAGGAACCCGTTCCCGTGGAATTCCAACCGCCACAGGTTTTCCACGTCCGGGGTTTGAATCATGCCGCCTTTCGCCAATCGCAGCGAATACAGGGTGCGGACGGTGGAATGCTTCGGGCTGGCATTGCTTCCCTCGAAACTCGCGAAATCATGTTCACCCTCGAACTTCGTGCACAGATTACCCAACCGCTCGAGATTCAAATCGCGGGGGGCGTGCCACGCAAAGTCCGCACAAAAAGGATCCGGTTCCCGATTCAGATCGAGCGCGTACCAGTATCGCTTGGCACGGGCGGATTTACGGGCGTGAAATCCCTCCGGCGCCGGCGTAATCGATTCGAAACGAATCTCCGGACCCAGCATTTGCGACAGGGACCGCCGCAGCCGCTTCGGATCCACGTGATCCGGCAGGGTGAACGAACACACTTGCCCCAAGGCGTGGACTCCGGCATCGGTGCGGCTCGCGCCGTGGACGGGCACCGGTTCGCCCACAATCCGCTCGACGGCGGCCAGGATCTCGCCCTGCACCGTCCGTTCCGTGGGCTGAACCTGCCATCCGGCAAAATTGGAGCCCACGTAGCGCACAACGGCTTTGTAGTTCCGAGTCTCCGGCATGTCGCGCAGCGATGCCGCACCCTCCTCGTGATTGGTTTCCGGCGCTCACGGAGTAGCAGGAACCGCGCGCCATGTCAACTTAAATGTATCGAGAGGCGTATCTTAGACGATCCCTGTGGTTTGACAGGGTCCGTTGCCGTGGGATACGCTGTGGCCATACGAATGTATCGACGCTGGGAGATAACGGGAATGAGACATCCAGGTGCCGTGCTGCTGTGCGTGCTGGTGGCGGGAACGATGATGGGCTGCAATACCCTTGGGCGGCAACCGAGACTTGAAAATGCCACCATTGCGCCGGCGAGCCTGATGCCCGAACAGAGCGCCGTCATTACGGTGAAAGTTGTCGATAAACGCCACATCGTCGACCGGGTTGTGGGCGTCGTGCTGGAAGACCCGCGTATGAAGTTCCCCTTGCGTGACGACGGTGTCGCGCCCGATGAAAAGGCCGACGATCATATCTGGTCGCTTCAGGTTGACGTTCCCTTCGGAGCGCCGCCCGGACAATTCACGCTGGAACTGACGGCCTTCAACGCCAAAGGTGATGCCATCACCGTTCGGAAGTCCAAGAGTGAAGAAGGACCTCTGACGGCCACCTGCACGCTCGTCATCGAGTACCCGCCCGAGTCGGCCGACAACGCCGAGTCTCCCGAAACCGCCCCCTCCGGAGGGTAAGGGATTCCTCGAAATGATTAGTCTTTTGGTGGCGGCGTGTTTGAGCGCCCCCAATGTCGTGATGCTTTCTGTTGATACCCTGCGGGCCGATCATCTCGGTTGCTATGGGTACGAGTACGATACCACCCCTCATCTCGACCAGTTCGCCCGGGACGCAATGGTTTTCGACAACTGCGTTACGGAAGTCCCCCTGAACGTCGCCGTCCTTCGGCGCCATGATGACCTCGCATTATCCGCGTATGAACGGCGCCGCGCGCAACGGATTGCCCCTTCCCGAGTCCGTGCCGACCCTGGCCGAACAGTTTCAAGGCGGCCGGGTATTATACGTTTTGCGTGCAAAGCAATTGGACCCTCAAGGCGCCACTCTGCGGACTCGCGCGAGGGTTCGACACGTACGAGGACAGTTTCCACAAGAAGCGCTGGGGTTTCCTGAAGTCCGAGCGTTACGCCGATGAAGTCGCGAAGATCGCGGTGGAGTTCCTGACGAAACGCGATCCGGACAAACCATTTTTCGCCTGGATCCATTTCTCCGATCCGCACGCCCCGTACAAGTTTCACAAAAAGTTCAATCCCGGCGACCGCGACCTGCGAAAGCTGAGCGATGATGAAGACACCCGCGCCCGGTACGATTCGGAAGTGGCATACGCGGACCACAACATCCAGAAGGTGCTCGACGCCATTCCCGAAAACACCTACGTGCTTTTCGTGGCGGACCATGGGGAAAGCCTACACGAACACGATTACCTCGGTCACGGGCGCAGAATCTATCAGACGGGGCTTCACATCCCTCTGATGGTGCGCGGTCCCGGGATCGCGCCGGGGCGTACGGTGGCGCCCGCGCGGGGTGTCGATATCGCACCGACGATTCTGGGTCTGGCCGGTCTGTCGCGGCCAGACGGCATGCTTGGTCTGGATTTGTTGAACGATCCCGTTCCGGACGATCGCGTTCGTGTGGTCGAGACCTACGGCGGAGCGGTTCCCAAGATTCCCGGCGCGAAGGCGCTGATGGCGTCGCGCCCGCCCATGCGCCAGGGCGTGATCTCGGGGAACTGGAAGCTCATCATCGGCGGCCCGGAAACCGAGTTGTTCAATCTCGCCGATGATCCCGAGGAATTGAACAATGTCGCGGGGCAGGCGGAGGACCGTCAAAAGAACCTCGCCGCCTTTATCTCAACCTGGGATACCGCGACCTCGAAAGAGGACACGGAAGCCGCGGACTTGAGCAACGAGGATATCGAAGCCTTAAAGAGTCTGGGCTACGTGGAGTGAGTCGCCGGTAAGCATCGGCAAGGGATCTATGGGAACGTCGTTTTTTCGCACCTCGTAATGGAGGTGCGGTCCCGTCGAACGCCCGGTCGATCCCACGTTCGCAATTGGCGTGTCCGCCGTGACCGTTTGGCCCGCTTTCACCAGAATCTTTGAGGCGTGACCGTAGACGGTTTCCAGCCCGTTGGCATGTTTGACCACCACGACCTTACCGTATCCGGGTTTCCACCCGCTGAACGCCACCTTCCCCGGCATGGATGGATACACGTTCGTGCCCGATTTTGCGGCAATGTCGATACCCTCGTGAAACTCCGGCCTTCCCGAAAAAGGATCATTGCGCATGCCGTACTTCGAGGTCAGCCGGGCAGGGCCACCCAGAACCTGCGCCCATGGGCTCTCGGAGACTCCCTCAAACTCGTCCATGGACCCCGGTTCGAGGATGGACTGAATCAGCCCGGTAATGTCCGTCGACACGGGGGACGCGGCCGAAGCAACGTCACCGCGTCCGCCAACCGATCCGGTTGAACGAACCGGGTGGGGAGTCAGCGGCGGAACCCGCGTGGACGAAACGCGAGGCAATCCGATGGCGCTATGGTTCTTGCCATTGCCCGACGGTGCCGGCATGGAGAACCGCGGCTTGCGCTCGGGCATCGCGAATTGCTGCGTCTTTTGAGGCATGGCGGGCATGGTCCGCGGCGCCGTGACCATGGCCGCGTTGATCGTGCGAGACGGTGGGCCTGCGGTCACGGCCGGGGGAACGATCGCTTCGACCTTTGCGTGGATTTTGACTGCATTCGCGAGCGCTTTGGCGCCTTCTCCGAATGCGTTTAGCGCGGACAGGTCCAGCTTTTGTCCCACCGACAGAAAGTCAGGGTCCCGCAATCCATTTGATTTCGCGACCGTCATGACGGCGCGATGAACGGCCGCTTGGGTCGGATTCTTCCCCTGGCCGGTCAGAGAACGCTTGCAGATCTGCCAGAGATTTTGGCCCCGTTCCACGATATGAATCTGCCGTGCTGCTGCGCCGCTCGATCCGGGTTGTCCAATGCCAATCCGGTCGAGAAACTTGGGAAACCCTCCGCCGTTCGGACTGAGCGGAGGAATGTGGCTCCCAAGTGCTTCCGGAAGTTGATCGGTCGATATCGGCATAATCCGCATTCAATCACTACCCCAATGGACGGTTCCCCGTGATTCGAGTGGAGCAAGGGGTATGCCGATTACCTGGAATTGCGTAAGATACTTATATGTAATGTCTTGTGGCAGGTGTGTGCACGAAAAACCGGGCGCGGGCTATGGGCAGAAAGTTCCCGGGGTAGGAGATTTCTGCATAGTTTCCACCGTTATCGCTCCACGACCGCAAACAATCGGCACCCGCTCGAATCGATCCCCTTAATCTTCAACGGGACTGCAAAGAGGTAGAACAAATCCTTGTCCAAGTCGGCGGCACTATCCGGGAACTCGACTAACAGTGTGTCTCGACTCAGGAGGAGGTCGTGAAACGTCTTACCCGCTTCTGCCCCCTCCCCGAAGTTGATCGTGCTGTCGAACGCGAACAACTTGAGAGTCAGCTCGGCGAAATAGGGGACGCAGTCCAGGTCGAACATCAGGGGGCGCCGGGGGGTGTCGTTGCGAACGAACAGCATCTCAAACGATCCCCGCCGTGGCTCAAGTTGCTCCTTGACAAAATCGAGTGTTACGGTGGGCGAATCCTCCGCGATGTCCGTCTTGAGCAGCGTGGCCTGTCCCATGAAATGCTCGAGCGGATAGTCGGTGCAGGAGTTGCCCTTGAAGTAGAAATGGTACGGCGATTCGATGTGGGTGCCCACGTGCGTGTGCGTGTTTACAATGTCGTATTTTAGCGTGCCGTCGCCGAGACGGCCTTCCTTCACTTCGAAAGGCCGGCCTTCGACTTTCTGATTCGGCACGACCTCCAATGACAAGTCCACGAGTTTGTACTTCTTGAAATCGATGTCGAAAACCATACCTGCTCCATTCCCAGTGTTCGTTTACCATCGTTCAGCGAGCAAACAGCGTGAGTGTACCACAGTCCGCCCAAGAGACGCTCGATTGAAAGATTCGCGTTGTCCCGGTAAGCTCTTCTATAAACGACAGGAGGTCGCTGCATGGGTGCTTTCAAGACAGGAAACGTGGCGCTGGTGTTGGCCTTTGCCGCCTTGGGCCTGGCCATTCTGCCCCGCTACGTCATTCAAGCCCAAGACGAGCAGAAGACGTTGAGTGAACATTTCGAAGACGCCGCCGACAAGATTTCCGCGGAATTGAAGGGCGAACCGCAAGCCGATCCCATTACCTACTACGATCTGGCAGCCGTGGTCTGCGGATTCCTTGGGATCGTTTTGGGCGTGCTCGCCTGGCTCCAGCAGTCCAACGCCAAGGTCAGCATCGCCGCGGTGGCGATTTCGGCCGTGGCCATACTCTGGCGATTCTTCATAGCCAAGGGAGGATAGCCCTACAGCGCTGAATCTCCGTTGTAGACGGACGCCATGAAGAAGAGTTTGCACGCGAACCTAATGGACGCGTTGGTCTGAAGGGACGGTATGAACGTGCGCACGTGCCGCCCAAGTTGTAAAACATGTCCATACTGCCCATGCGCCGCTCGCGGAATGGACCAGACGCCCGTGTTTATGGGAAAATAACGGGTGTTTTGTCCGGTGGCCGCAATCCAGCCATAACCTTTCGTGGAGTGTCCTCGTGACGACCTGCCCCGCAGCAGATGAATCGCCCGCGCCGTCCCGCCAGGACGTGTGGCGTATGTTCGACCGGATCGCCCACCGCTACGATCTCCTTAATCGGCTGCTGTCGTTCCGGCAGGATGTTGCGTGGCGCAAACGGCTGGCGCGCCTGTTGCCGGATCGCTCCAACTTGCGCGTGCTCGACCTCGCCACCGGAACGGGCGATGTCCTGCTTTCGCTTTATGGCACGAGTGGAAAGGTTCGATCGGGCGTCGGGGTGGACATGGCCGGGAAGATGATCGCAATCGGGAATCGGAAGATCCGGGATCGGCGCCTCGACCAATCCTTGCGGATGGTTCGTGGGGACGCGATGTGTATCGCGTTCAACGACGCTTCTTTCGATGCCGTGACCATCGCCTTTGGCATTCGCAACGTGTTGGATGTTTCGGAGGCGCTTCGCGAAATGCGGCGCATCCTTGCGCCCGGCGGGCGCGCCTTGGTGCTGGAGTTTTCCCTTCCGCGAAACGCGGTGTTCCGCGTCGGATATCTCTTCTACTTTCGCCACGTCCTGCCGCGAATCGGCGGGCTCGTGTCCGGCGACAGCTACGCGTATCGCTACTTGAACAAGACGGTCGAGAGTTTTCCCTATGGTGAAGTATTTTGTGCACTCATGCGGGAGGCGGGATTCGACGCCGTAAAGGCCCACCCGCTGACCTTTGGAATTGCTACAATCTACCAGGGGAGTGCATAGCAGTACCATGACCGCTCCGATTCTGTATCCCGAAACCGTAGAACCCGGCCAGGCCAAGGAAACCCTGGCCATGCTCATCGAACAGGCCTTTGAATCGGCGTCCGCCAAGGCGGACCAACACCGGCGGGCCTTACGCGTGGAAGTGCCGGTCGAAGGCGTTGAACCGCTGGCATGGCTTGAGGCGCAGGGGATGCGCTCGCGCGGGTACTGGTGTTCGCGCGACCGGGATTTTGAACTGGCCGGCGTGGGGACCGCCGACATCATTTCGGCCGAAGTGGAATGCGATTACGACGAGTTGTTCGACCGACTGAAGGCGGGGATTTCGACGGTCCATCCCAATCTCCGGTACTACGGCGGCATGCGCTTCCGCCAATGCGCGCCTGCGGCCCCCAAGTGGCGGCCTTTCGGTGCATATCGATTCGTGTTGCCCCGCTTTGAAGTCTTCACGCGCGGGGCGCAGGTGTATCTCGCGTGCAACGCCATCCTTGACAAGGAGACGGGGGACTTGCCGGAACAGATCCTGGCGGCCTTGAGGGCCATGCCCTTTCCCGGTCGCGAAGACATCGGAGCGATCCCTCCCATCGAGTCACGTACGGACACACCGGACTACGCGCAGTGGACGCAGTCCGTGCAGCGCCTGCTCGAGGAGTTCGATAGCGGTGCGTTGGACAAGGTGGTCCTGGCCCGCGAAACCGAATTTGCCTTTGACGTGACGCCCGATCCGATCGCGATTCTGCGGCGTTTGTCGAAGACCGGCCAACGGCACTATCGATTCCTTTTTCAGCCCAGGCCCGATGCCGCTTTTGTCGGCGTGTCACCGGAGCGCTTGTACAAGCGGCAGGATCAGTTCGTGCGAAGCGAGGCCGTTGCCGGAACCCGTCCGCGTGGTGAAACCCTCGGGAAGGACGAGGCGCTTGCCCGCGAATTGCTTGCCTGCGAGAAGGAAAGGCGAGAGCACCAGTTTGTGATGGATGCCATTCGTGCGGACTTCGAGCGCCAGTGCACGGCCGTTCACGCGGACACCGAGGTAACGGTCGTGAAAGTCGCCGAATGCCAGCACCTGTACGCGCGGATCGAAGGTATTCTCCGCGATACCGAAACCGACGCCGATTTGCTCCGTTCATTGCATCCAACGCCGGCGGTGGGCGGGAGCCCTCGCGAAGCCGCGCTGCCGTGGATCGACCAAGCCGAACCCTTCGACCGCGGCTGGTACGCGGGCCCTGTGGGTTGGGTCGGCGCCGACTGCGCCGAGTTCGCGGTCGGCATACGGTCGGCGTTAGTCCAAGAGAAGGCCTTGTCGGTCTACGCTGGGGCCGGTATTGTGGCCGGTTCCGACGCCGAGGCGGAATGGGCGGAACTGGAAAACAAGATCGGCGGATTCGTGGGAGTACTCTCCGCACAATGACCGTTTCGGCCAAGAATATGAACCAGCTCTGGGCGAAGCTGATCGTCGAAGAACTGATTCGATGCGGCGTGAACCGTTTCGTGTTGTCACCGGGGTCACGTTGTACGCCGCTGACCCTGGCCGTGGCGGAGCATCCCCGGGCCTACTCCACGGTCCACTATGACGAGCGCGGCGCGGCCTTCTTCGCCCTCGGCCAAGCCCGCGCGCTGCAACGCCCTGTCGCGCTTGTTTGTACGTCGGGCACCGCCGCCGCGAACTACTTCCCCGCCGTGATCGAGGCCTCGCAATCCCGCGTGCCGCTCATGGTTTTGACGGCGGACCGTCCCCCGGAGTTATTGGACACCGGCGCCAACCAGACCATCGAGCAGAACCACCTTTACGGCCGGTACGCCCGGTGGTATCACGCGTTTGCGTGTCCCAACGCTGCCATCGCCCCGGAGGTTGTGCTGACGGCCGTGGATCATGCCGTGCACCGCGCGCTCGGCGCGCATGCCGGTCCCGTCCATTTGAACTGTCCCTACCGGGAGCCGCTCGCGCCGGTTGCCACGGGTGAAGACTTTGGTGTGTATCTCGCCTCCGTCTCCAAGTGGCAATCCGAAGGCCGGCCGTACACGACCTACGCCAGAACCGAGCAGACCGTCAAAGTTGAAGACGAGCGGTTCTTAACGGAATTGCTGCAATCGGCGAAACGCGGTCTGATCGTTGCCGGGCAAATCGAGGACCACGCCGTGGCGGAAGCGACGCTGCGCTTAGGCCAAACCCTCGGGTGGCCCATCGCGGCCGACGTGGCGTCGGGGCTGCGATTGGGGTCTCGCGGCGCCTCCGTCTTGCATTATTGCGACCAAATGCTTTGCTCGGATGTCTTTCGCGGGCACTTCGCGCCGGATGTGGTCCTGCACTTCGGCGGGCCGGTTACCTCCAAACGGCTGATGCAGCATCTGGAAACATCCGCTCCCGAGCATTACATCCGCGTCGCGCGCCATCCCCTTCGGCATGATCCCATTCACCGCGTGACATTGCATATCCAGACCGAGCCGGCGGCCTTTTGTATTGGCTTGGCGTCGGCCTGTCGAGGCACCGGCGATTCAGGCTGGCGCGACGCTCTCATGGAGATGAACGATACGGCTGGAATGGCACTGAAAGCGGAACTGGCGAAACGCAATGAACTGACAGAACCCGAAATCGCTCGCTTCGTCGCAGAGCATGCCGAGGATAGCTTGTTCCTGGGCAATAGCATGCCCATTCGCGATATGGACATGTTCGCTGCCGCGCCGGCGAAGAAGCTCAGGGTTTACGCCAATCGCGGCGCCAGCGGGATCGACGGTAACATCGCTACAGCAGCGGGCATCGCGCATGGGACAGGAAATCCGGTGACCGCCATAATCGGCGACTTGGCCGCGCTGCACGATCTGAATTCGCTCGCACTTCTTCGTAATGACAAGACGAAGGCCATCCTCATTGTCATCAACAATAACGGCGGCGGCATCTTCCATTTTCTCCCCATCGCCGGCCAGACCGATCGCTTCGAGACCTACTTCGGCACGCCGCATGGACTCGGTTTTGCTCACGCGGCGGAACAATTTGGGCTGAAATACGCGCGGCCCAGGGATTGCGATTCGCTTGCGTTCGCGTATGAGGCCGCGCAACAGCTCGATGAATCATCGATCATCGAAGTTTCAACCGACCGGGAATCCAACCTGCGTCTCCACCGCGAATTGCGGGAGGCGGTGGTTTCCGCGATCGCTCGAACACACGGGACGTAATGGCGCTCATGCGGTTCAGTCATCAATTGACCGGCAATCCCGACGGCCCATTGGTCCTGTTTTTCCACGGTTTCCTTGGCGATCGATCCGAGTGGGATTCGATTCTCCCCGCGTTCGAGCGGCGCTACTGTTGCGTCGCGGTCGATTTGCCGGGCCACGGCGACAGCCGGATTCCGAAATCTGAAACTTGCGAATTCGTGGAGACCGCGACGGCCATCATCGACCTTGTGGATGAACTGGACACGGCGACGTTCTCGGTCGTCGGATACTCCATGGGCGGACGCATCGCACTCTATCTCTCGACCATTTACGCGATGCGAATCGACGCGCTGGTGCTGGAGTCCGCGTCGCCGGGGCTCCGCTCTCCGGAAGATCGCGCATCCCGACGCGAACGCGACGAGGCGCTCGCCCGGCGGCTGGAATCCGGGGATCTTCACGCGTTTCTATCGGACTGGTACGCGCAGCCCCTGTTTACGTCGCTTCGTCGCGATCCGGAAGCCTTGGAAGCGCTCATCCACCACCGCGCCCGGCAGGATGGTCCGCAACTCGCAATGGCCCTGCGCGCCCTGGGTACCGGCTCGCAGCCGTCACTGTGGACCGAGTGGGAGAATAACCACATCCCCACGCTGTTGCTTACGGGAGCACTGGACGAAAATTACGCCTGGCTCGCGCGGGACATGGCCGAACGGTGCGACGCTGCTAAAGTGGATATCATCCCCGATTGCGGACACAACGTGCACTTCGAAAACCCGAGCGTCTATACTGATCGGGTTCTGACTTTTCTCAAACAGTCGCAGGAGTGAATTTCATGGCATCCATTGCATGGGTCGAATCCGGCCAATACACGGACATCACGTATCACAAAGCCGAAGGCATCGCGAAGATCACGATCAACCGGCCCCAGGTGCGAAACGCTTTCCGGCCACTGACCGTCGACGAAATGCAGGACGCGCTTCGCGACGCGCGATTCGACAGCGACATCGGTGTCATCATCCTGACCGGCGAAGGGGAGAAAGCCTTCTGCTCCGGCGGCGACCAGAAAATTCGCGGCGACGCGGGATACAAGGACGACGCGAAGGAAACCATGCGGCTCAATGTCCTCGATTTCCAGCGTCAGATGCGGACCTGTCCCAAGCCCATCATCGCCATGGTGGCAGGTTACGCCATCGGCGGCGGCCACATCCTGCATCTGGTTTCCGACCTCACCATCGCTGCGGATAACGCCGTTTTCGGCCAGACCGGGCCCAAAGTGGGGTCCTTCGATGGCGGCTATGGCGCGAGCTACATGGCCCGCATCGTTGGCCAGAAGAAGGCCCGCGAAATCTGGTTCCTCTGTCGTCAGTACAGCGCACAGCAGGCCCTCGATATGGGGCTCGTAAACGCCGTTGTGCCCTACGAGAAACTCGAGGAAGAAACGGTCCAATGGTGCCGCGAGATTCTCGCCAACTCGCCCATGGCAATCCGCTGTCTCAAGGCTGCTCTGAACGCCGATTGCGACGGGCAGGCGGGTTTGCAGGAACTCGCAGGCAATGCGACCATGCTCTTCTACATGACCGAAGAGGGCCAGGAGGGCCGCAACGCCTTCAACGAAAAGCGCAAACCCAACTTCTCCAAATTCAAACGGTTTCCGTGATTCTGCGCCACTAGCACGGAGCGTTGTCCGACATTGTCAGATTCACGCATCAAGATTTGGCTGCTTGCAGCACGTCCCAAAACCCTGTGGGCCGCGGTGGGTCCCGTAATTATCGGTACCGCGATGGCCTACGGGCACGGCCACGTCGATTGGTTATCGCTGGTTTGTGCGTTGACCGGCGCGGTCCTCATCCAGATCGGGACGAATCTGTCCAACGACTATTTCGATTATCTCAAAGGCACCGATACGGTTGAGCGGATCGGTCCGGCTCGCGCCACCCAGTCCGGATTGGTCTCACCCGCCGGTATGCGGCGGGCCTTCATCATCACCTTTGCGCTGGTGCTGGTGCCCGGCGCATACATCATCTGGCGCGGCGGCTGGCCCTTCCTGATGGTCGGTCTTGTCTCCATCCTATGCGGCATTCTCTATACCGCTGGACCCTTCCCGCTGGGATATATCGGTCTCGGGGACCTCTTCGTATTGATCTTCTTCGGTCCGGTCGCGGTGGGCGGCACGTATTATCTGCACACCTTGACCCTGGACACCGCTGCCGTCATCGCGGGGTTGGCGCCGGGCCTGATCAGCGTCGCCATTCTCGCCGTGAACAACATGCGCGACATCGACGAGGACCGGCAAGCGGGCAAACGAACGCTTGCGGTGCGATTTGGCCGGCGCTTCGCACGGATCGAGTATCTGATCTGTATCCTGCTCGCGGGGTTTGTCATTCCCCTATATTTCTACGCGGCTGCCGAGAGCCGGTTCTTCGTGCTGGTGCCGCTTATTGTGATCACCGCGGCGACCCCGGCCATCAAGACCGTTTTCGTGACAACCGATGGACCCGCGCTGAACGGCGTGCTGGCCAAGACCGGCAAGTTGCTTCTCGTGTTCAGTATCGTGTTCTCGTTGGGGTGGATCCTGTGAGCGGGGGCGGCGCGATATTCTATCGCTACTGCTTACCGCTCCGGCGGCCGCTGCAGTTGCGCGACGTGACACTCAAAGAACGGACCGGATTTCTCGTCTGTCTGCGTTCGCCTTCGGGACACGCGGGATGGGGCGAAGTCGCTCCGTTGCCCGGATTCAGTGCGGAGTCTTTCGAGGAGGCACTGCGCCAGGCGGGCGGCGTTGTGGCGACGGTCGTATATCGAAATCTGGATGACGACGAACCGCGATTCACCGGGTTGCGGCGCCAGGATTCCTTTCATCCTTCGGTTCGATTTGGAATGGAATCGGCGTTGTTGTCGCTTCGCGCAGCCAACGCGGGTACGCATCCAGCCAAGCTTCTCAATGAGTCTCCGCCCGATCGAATCGCCGTGAACGCTTTGCTTACCGGCACGGGCAAGTCCGTCGTCGACGAGGCGATAAGGCTGGCCGAACGCGGTTATGCAGCGGTGAAGCTGAAGGTTGGCCATGGTCCCCTTCGAGACGAAGCCGCGACCGTTCGCGATTTGCGCGCGGAACTGCCCGGCGCCGTGGCGATCCGTCTTGACGCGAACCGCGCCTGGAACTTCGAGGACGCTTGTGAATTTAGCGCAGCGATCGATCCCGAGACCATAGCCTATATCGAAGAACCGCTTGTCGATCCAGGGAACTTGCTGGAATTCCACGCGAAAACCGGCGCCCCATATGCCGTAGATGAAACCCTTCAAGACATCGGCTGGCGCGTTGCTTCCTCCGTGCGCGAACACGGAAAAGAGCAGCTCGACCTGTTACCGGCTTATCCGCAGGTACATCTGGTGGACGCGGCCCTCCATGCCACGGCGTGGATTGTAAAACCAACGCTTCTCGGCGCGCCATTGGAGTTCTACTCGTCGTCGGCGCCGTCGCATGGCTATGGCGGGCCAGTCGTGGTAAGCTCTTCCTTCGAGACGGGTATGGGGTTGGTTTCGCTCGCAAATCTCGCCGCCGCGGCGAATCATGGTAGTATTCCCGTGGGGCTTGATACGCAATCCTGGCTTGCGGACGATACGCTGGAGGAGGAGTTGATCGACGTGAACGGTACCTGCGACGTCATACGCGCCTGCCGGTTGGCGGCGTCGCCCAAGTTGAGCGTGCTGGAGGAGATCGCCCATGTCTGAACGCTCCTGGCCCCTGGCGGTGCCGGCGGGCGGTATCGGCGACGCTCCGGCCATCGTGGGCACGGAAAGCGTGACGACGTACAACGCCTATGCCGAAGTCGCAGAGCGGATCGCAGGTGTCTTTTACCGGGCCGGTCTGGAGCCCGGCGACCGCATCGCCATTCTTTCCCTTCCTTCCAGCGACTACCCGAAACTGATCGTGGGGTGCTTTCATGCGGGGGTTGTGGCCTGTCCGCTGAATACGCGTGTCCCGCGGCAGAGTCTCGGCGACTGGTGTCAACGCACGAACATCAAAGCCCTGTGTGTGGACGAATGCTTTTCCGGCGTGGAGTTCGACTCCATTCCGACCATTGAAATCGCCGAAGTGTTGGCCTCCACCTTTAGCGATCCCGCACCCCACGTCGTGGATCCGCGTCAGCCCGCGGTTATCCTCGGCACGTCGGGCAGTACCGGCGAGCCGAAAGCCGCGCTGCATACCTTGGGCAGCCTGAGCCAGAACGCGTTTGCGTCAAATCGCAACCTTCCCCTGGCGCCCGGCGATCGGTGGCTGCTATCCCTTCCACTGTTTCACGTGTCCGGCTTGGGCATCCTGTTCCGTTGTCTGTGGAGCGGGGCGACGGTCGTCGTCCGCGAGCCCGACGTTCCCCTCGATCGGGCGATCCTCGAGCATGAAGTCACACACGTCTCCCTTGTTGCGACACAACTGTTCCGGTTGCTTCAGACCCGGGACGGCATGGAAGCTTTGGCTCGTTTGAAAGTCATCCTCGTCGGCGGGAGCGCCATCCCCACCTCCGTCATCGGCGAAGCGTATGTGCGGAAACTTCCGGTGTGCACGACCTACGGCCTCACCGAGACCGCCTCGCAGATTACGGCCACCCGGCCGGGAGAACCCTTGCGCGTGCTCCAGACCTCGGGCCGTCCGCTGCTTCCCGGCACGGTGTCCATCTCACCGGACGGCGAGATTCTGGTACGCGGCGCGACCTTGTTCCAGGGGTACGTCGACAGGGACCGGATGGACTTGCCGCTTACGCCGGACGGTTGGTTCGAAACCGGCGATCTCGGCGAATTCGATGATGCCGGTAATCTCCACGTCATCGGGCGCCGGGACAACATGTTTGTATCCGGAGGGGAGAACATCCAACCGGAAGAAGTGGAACGCTGGCTGTGCCGCCTCGAGGGCGTAATCGAGACCATAGTCGTCCCGGTCCAGAACGCCGAGTTCGGCTCCCGGCCCGTGGCCTTCGTGCGGGTGTCGCAAAAGGAATTCATGCAGCCGGTGCGCTTTGCTGCGTTTCTCGTGGAGCATTTGCCCGGCTACAAGGTCCCGAACATCTTCCTCCCCTGGCCCGAAGAACGCGATGAACGGAGCATGAAAGTGAACCGCGAACACCTCCGGGAACTCGCTGAACTGCACCAACAGGGCGAATCCGCCCGAATCGTCGGCGCGGAAGAAGACTGATTCAGTTCTTCCCCAGAAACTCCCAGAAATTCCCGCCCAAAAGCTTTGCCGTATCGCGGCGGATTTCGTCTTCCGTGAGCGTCCATCCCGTCGCAAGAATATCCGCATACTTATCCGCAAGCACCTTGCCGACGATCGCGCGGGAGTGGCCCCATTTGTAGAGCACTTGTTCGAGCACCCGCGCGTCGGAATGCTGGGGAACGACGCTCGTTCCGAGCAATTCGAAGCGCATGCGCGTCATCTCTTCGATCAGGCTCGGGTTGTTTAAGAACCACCAGCACCCGAACAGGAACAGGTTCGGAAATTTGCGGGCCGTCACGCACAGTTCGTGCTGGTTCTCCCGCGACAAAAATGTGGTCATGAATTTGTTATCCGGATGGGCCGCACAGAGCCGTTCCAATGCGCCCACGTCCGACTTTGCCACGCCGTCTCCCGCCAGCCGCAGTGCCGGATTCACCGCGCGCTTCACGCCAATCATCGTGGCGAAGGGAATGCCCTGTTCCGCCGCGACCGGGACAATGCACGAATCAATGACCTTCACCCGCACGGAGTCCTCGGGGTAAGCGAAGTCCGGCGGCAGGGAGACGGCCATATAAAGCGCCTTCATCCGCTGAATCCATTCCGTCAAGAAACGGCGGACCTCCCGGACGGTCTTGGCATTCAGCGTAGCTTCCACGTCGTAGCCCCACGCCTTAAGCCGCTGGTGTGCGTTGCCCCAGTCGTTCAACAAGGGATCGATGCGGAGTGCTGCGTGAAACCGCGGATCCCCGCCGTAGCCCCGCTCCCACACGGGACGCTCCAGGTCGTCGAAGGGATCGTTCGTCATCACGACGCTGCTCAGATTTGCCCGTTCGAACACGCGGTCGATATGTGCGGAAGGATCGGCGTCCTTAAAGAATTCGCGGTACGATGCGAGATTGCGCGAAGCCACATCCAGCCCAAGCTTGTCGAGCACGGTCAATACGCCGCGGCAGGCTTCGCTGTACGGTGTGCGCTTCACAAATAACTCGTGCCAAATGCAGTCTGCCTGTTCCTGTTTAGACCGCTTCCAGTAGGCGTCGTAGTCCATCCGCGTGGCCCGCATGACCTCCGCGATGAGGTAGTGATACGTTAGCAACTCGTCCAGACCGAACAACAGCAGCTCGCCGAAGGGCGGGGCGTAAAGATGCGTGTGCAAGTCCGTCACCGGCGTTTCGGCGACAATGCCCGACACCGCCTCACGCATCGCTGCGGCGTCATTCCGGCCATAGATTTTGATGTTGACATGCGTGCTGGTTGTCATGGTGCGAAACCCTCTCGATTCTCGTTCTAGACGCGCTCGCCCGTTCTTGGCGAGCACCTATGAGGCTACGCAATTTTCACGCGAGTAGTGCCGGGAACGAATAGAAACCCGTCGAGCGGTTGCGAAGAACATCCCGCTTGATCCCCCTTCAAAGGGGGAAGTGGGAACTTCGCAAATTGCGGGTACCCTTCACGTCGTCCTGCAATCATATGGGTTCGCCGTTCGTCCGAACGCGCCGCGAAGCGGACGCAAGCAATTCCCTCCCTTTGAAGACAGGACCGACAAAAGTCAATGCCTGGACCTTGGGTGACGCGCAAGTCGTTGCCGAGCCTGGACCGCTTTTGCACAAACCGGACCGTTGGCGACTTTTGTCGGCTCCCCCTTTGAAGGGGGATCAAGGGGGATGTTCTTTCGCGTATGCCTCTTGTGCTTCCGATTCTGTCTTCTGCTAACTCAACGCCTTCCGCGCGTCGCCGGCGATCCGGGTCGGAATGCCCAGGTGCAGGCAGGTGCTCACCAGCTCCTGTAGGATATCGCCATACCCGATGGTGATGTGGTTCGACATGTGCGATGCCATGCACTGGTCGCGGTCATATCCCGGGATGTGCACGTTGGCGATAGGCCACACCTTCGTGGTCTTGTTCAGCCGGTCCTGGACTTCGGCGTCCGGCATGTCCAGCACGTCGCCCGTGCCGCAGTCCATACCGAGTTGACCGAAGTGCTCGTAACACCGTGCCCAGGTAATCACGCCGGGTTTCGACACGCCCGAACAGGTCCCGCCGCCCTTCGGGAAGTACATCGGCGGCTGGCGATAGACCTTCGCGTGTTGCCATCCGCCATAGTGGGCGGGCGGCGCGCCGCCGGAAATGAGCAGCACCCACGCGAACTTGCCCTCCCATTCACGGCCCCAACGCACGTCGTGGAGCGTCGTCTCCGGCGCCATCTTCTTGCGCTGGTAGATTTCGTTCATAAGCATCTGCGGAATGCCAGACCCCAAATCGCCTTCGTTGAAGTGGGGGAGGGGCTTGCCCTTGTGCACCACTTTCCGCGTTTCCAGGCTTACGATATCGGGGCGGTCCACATTGTTCAGCATCCCTTCCACAAGATCCGACGCGGGCACCTGGCGCATCAGGCCCAATTGATAGGGGATGCCGATGGCCGACAATCCGTAGCGCTCGTACACGCGTCCGGCGGCGATGTACATCTTCATCTGGCTCAGGACCTGCGCATGCACCAGATGTTCGGAGGCGTCGTGGCCCCAATCGAACCACGTCTTCTTCTTGACGAGCCAATTCAACATCTTCTGCGCTTCGGCGTCGCTGACGAGGTCCATTTCCGCCATAAGGTCCGACTGATTGAGGTATTCAATCGGCATTCCGACTGCGCCGACTTTGCCCGGATCGAGCACGGCGTTCAGCATGCCCATGCAGCCTGGATCGAACTGCCCCATAATGCGGCGGTTGGTCAGGATATCCTTGGCAAACGCCTCGCCAAATTTGTGCGCGCTCGCGGAAAGCTTCAGTTTGTTAGCATCCGTCACGTGGGACAGGCTGTGGGTAATCACGCCCGTCTTCACCCACGTTTGGAGTTGCTTCATGAACGACTTGTCTTTCGCGAAGCTCTCGCTCCAGATGCGCGAATGCTTGACCCCGAGTCGCGCCAGTGTGCCGGCGTGGTTGAGCAACGCCACCAGTCCCGGCCACGTGCCGTCGAAATTGGCCAGCAGCAGGATCGGTCCTTTGTGCGTTTGCAGTGCGCCCGAGACATGCGTCGAGTAGGCCCAGCAACTGAGTACAATTACGACGGGTGCATCGGGTTCGATCTTGGAGAAAACCCCTGTCCCGGCACATTGGCGATTGAGAAAACCGTGTTTCTTCTTCTTGTCGAATCTGGGCAGAACTTCCGTCTGCACACCGAGTTTGGTGAACGCGGCCTTTACGGACTTTAACGTGGCTTCCTGCATCGGCCAGCACACGACGTTGGCCGAATCCCGAAAGTCCCCGTTGGAAATGAGATATACCTTCTTACTCTTCGCCATAATTCCCCATCCCTATTGGTTATCCCCCTGGCTCGCGTATGAGTAGATATGATTCCGACTTCCGCGGCAGACGGGTCGCCTCATTCTGGAAGGATTCTGCGCAAAGATCAAGCGTCCCGAGGTCCCGGAGCCGCGTGCCCGAAATCCGTTGCCTGCCGTCTTTCGTTGTGCGAGAATGGCGCACATGCGATACGTTCGAACCATTGAAGTCATCCTGGGGGCGGTGTTTATCTTTTCCGCCGTGACCAAGGCGCTCGATATCTACCAGTTCGCGGTGCAGGTGTCGTATTACGGCTTGGTCAAGGAGCCCTCGCTGGTCCGGCTCATCGCCTACCTCATGGTCGGCTTGGAGACCGCCCTGGGCGCGTGCCTCTTGGCAGGCGTGCGTCTACGCGGATTGACGCCGATCGGTACGATCGCCTTGCTTCTCGCGTTTTCCGGGCTTGTCTTGTACGCGTGGCAGTACCGTGGCTTGCAGGAGTGTGGCTGTTTCGGCAAATACATCCAGATGGGTCCCAAGTCAACGCTTGCCAAGAACGTGGTGCTGATTGCACTCGCCGTTGCTGCATGGGCTGGTGCTCGCCGCATACCCAAACCGGCCGAGGGCCCCGTACCTGACAAGACATCCAAATGGCGCCCGGGATACGTGCTCGGAACGCTGGGGCTTCTCGCGGTGGTTCTCGCCGCGGCCATGGGCAAGACGCCCCCGCCCAAGACGCCAACGTCAACGACTTCAACGTCCGGCGCGCCGTTCGCGAAGTTCGTGTTCACCACGGAAACTGGGGAGGAGGTCGACCTGGGGTCTGGCGAGTATTTTGTCGCCATGTTGAGCGCCACGTGTGAACATTGTCAGGCGGCGAGTATCCTGCTCAACGACCTCATGTTCATGCCCGATGTCCCGACGACAGTCGGCCTGCTGATGGCGGAGGACTCCTCGGAAGTCGACGACTTCAATGCCATCGTCCAGCCGGTGTTCGTCATCCACGTTATCGACACCTTGGAGTGGAGTTATTTGATCGGAAAGGAACCGCCGCGCTTCTATGTCATCCACGACGGTGTCCCCCTCCGGCATCTGGACACGTTGGACCCCACCCTCGACGAACTCTACGAATTCGCTACACAGCCGGATGAGGAACCCGCCGCCGCTGCCAATTAGCTCCAGCGGGTCAACGGGTGCGTGCGATTCTTCAGGGGAAGTTCAACTGTCTTTCCCGCTGTATACGCCGCAAAGACACCCTGGATCATTTCCTCCGTGTTCCGGCCGTCCTGCAAGCTGACCTCAGGCATCCGGTCTTCTTCGATGGAGGCGATCAGATCGTTGATAATCGGCGCGTACCGTTCCAGGTGCTCGTCCTTCATCACCTGCTTCGGAGCGCCCGGCAGCGGTTCCCATCGGGCCCCGTTCATGCCCGTCCACGATTTGTCACGCAGCAGCAGCACCTCCGGGATGACGTCCATGCGCACCGAGATCATGCCTTCCGCGCCGCAAATATCCATGCCCCACCGGGAGCCGCTCGCGTCGCCGCTCTTCATGGATCCGAATGTCCCCGGGACGCCCTTCGCAAAACCGTAGGCGGCGTGCAGACGATTCCCCACGATCGGCCCCAGTGGTTCGGAGGCTTCCATCACATTCGCTGGCGTGGCCGGCCGCCCGTTCCAGGTGATGTCCGACGAGCACCAGGTCGGCATGCCGAACAGCCAAATCATGATGTCGAATACGTGACAGCCCAGGACGATCAGGTCTTCACCGCCCGCCCGATTGTCCTCCTTGCCTCGCGCGCGAATCTCGAGCGGGCTGCCGATGAGCTTATCGTCGTAAATGGCTTTCTTGAGGTATTGGATGATCTGCGTGACGCGAAAGTTGAACCCGATGGTCCATTTCAGATTCCTGGCTTCGATGGCCGAAATCATCTCATCGGCTTCGGCGAGGTCGACACAAAGCGGTTTCTCCATGAACCCGTGCGCGCCGATGTCTGCGCACGCGAGAAGATACTCCTTGTGATTCACCGACCAGCGCGGCGCAATGGCGACCAGATTCGGTTTTTCCTTGTCCAGCATTTCCCGCCAATCGGCGTACAGGTTCTGGGCATTCGCTTCCTTGCCGTGCTTGACCCGGCCCGCCTCGTTCGGATCGGCCAATCCCACGACAGCCACATCGTCGCGTACGCCCCAGACCCGATGCACGTCGTGACCGTAGCCGCCGTGTTCCGTGTCGCCGATGATACAGGCGCGGTACTTCTTCCCACCCTCGGCGGCGAAGGCCTTTCCTGCCGCCCCCGCGAGGATCGGCGCGGCGGCCATGGACGTGAGAAAGGAACGTCTATTCAGATTCGCCATGAGAATTCTCCTTTGCGACGTGCCGTGCATTCCGGTGTTCAGAGCTGCCAGAATACATCACGATTCGCCGCCGAGTCCACGAAAGCACAGCGCGCTACGTTGAATTCGCCTCGAAATTGGCGTTCCCCTCAAAAACCATTTCGCGCGTGCCGACATGCAAAGGTAGACGCCGCAACGATCCCTTGGTACAATCCCCGCCCTTGTCCATGCGCAATCCCTGACGAAGGATGTAACATTGATTTCGAGTCGAAAACTACTCGCCGGACTCAATCCGGAGCAAGCGGAAGCGGTCCGTCAGACGGAAGGTCCGGTCCTCATTCTCGCCGGCGCCGGCAGTGGCAAGACGCGCGTGATCACCCGGCGCATCGCCTATCTTATCGCCGAAGGGATTGCGGAGCCCGAATCCATTCTGGCGTTGACCTTTACCAACAAAGCCGCGGAAGAAATGCGCGTCCGCATTGCAGAACTGGTCGGCAAGAAGACTGCCGACCGTCTCGTTCTGTCCACGTTTCATTCGTTCTGCTTGCGCGTATTGCGCACCGAATGTGATCGCATCGGGTATCGCCGGAATTTCACGGTATCCGGCGAGTCGGATACGCGGACGCTGGTCCGCCGTATGCTTGACGACATTGCGGACGTGAAAGAGAGCTTCAGTCCGGCCATCGTGCTCGAACGGATCAGCTTGGTGAAATGCGGTAAGGCGACACTGGATGCCAACGGTACGACGACAAAGAGTGAGGTCGAGTCCGCGACGGAAGCGAAGTACGGCAAGTGGCTGCCCGAGTTTTACCAACGGTATCAGTCGGCGTTGCGGGCGTCCAATACCATGGATTTCGACGATCTCCTCGGGCTCACATTGAAACTGTGGCAGGAACACCCGCGCGTGCTGGCCCGATATCAGAAGCAGTATCGGTATGTGATGGTCGACGAGTACCAGGACACCAATCACATCCAGTACGAATTGCTGTCCGCACTCGTCGCGGCGCACCGCAACCTGTGTGTCGTCGGCGACGACGACCAATCTATCTACGCCTGGCGAGGCGCGGGGATCGAAAACATCCTCGACTTCGAGCGGGAGTATCCGAAAGCCCACGTCGTCCGGCTCGAACAGAACTATCGCTCGACGACGACAATCCTCGATGCGGCAAACCACGTCATCCTGAACAACCGGGAGCGGCGTCCCAAGAAACTCTGGAGTGACCTCGGCGAAGGCCGAGTCATCGACTGGATCGTCACGGGGGACGAAGAACACGAAGCCAAGGAAGCCGTGAACTGGCTTGGCCACATCGTCCAGCGGTCCAATGCGGAATTCGGCGACTTCGCCTTGTTGTACCGGTCCAACCAGCAGTCCCGTCCCCTGGAAATCGCCTTCCGGCAAGCGGGCATCCCGTACGAAGTGTATGGGGGGCAGGACTTCTTCGAGCGCAGCGAGGTGCGCGATGTGGTGGCTTACCTGCGTACCATCGCCAATCCCCGGGATGAGTCGGCCTTTCTCCGTGTGGTCAATGTTCCGCGGCGCGGCATTGGGGACGTCACCCTGCACGAAGTGCACGAACTGTGCCGGGCCGAATCCCTGACCCTCGGAAAAGGGCTGGCGGCGGCGCTGGCCCGTCAGAAAGTCTCCAGCCAGGCGGAAGCCGGTATCCGTACGTTTCTCGCGGTACTGACCGAGTTTCGGCGGCGTTTTCGGGAGTGCGATGGGCGTTTGGCCGAAACCCTCGAAGCGCTCCTCATGCGGATCGCCTACCGCGCCGAACTCGTCCGAACCAGCAAGACTCCCGACCAAGCCTCGGTTCGTTGGGCGAACGTCGAAGCGGTCGTCGCGGCCATGGCCGACTACGAACGTTCCACGTCCCATCCGACCCTGAGCGGATTCCTCGATCAAAGCTCTCTCGATACGTCCGACATCAAAGGACGCGGGCGGGAACGGCGCAAGGATGCGGTGTCGCTCATGACAATTCACAGTGCAAAAGGGCTGGAGTTCCCCTTCGTCTTCGTGATGGGCGTGGAGGAAGGGCTACTGCCGCACGACAAGTGCGTGGGCGAACGGGCCGTCGAAGAAGAGCGCCGTCTGTTTTACGTGGCACTGACACGCGGAAAGCGCCATGTGACGCTATTCGAAGCCATCTCCCGCGTGCGCAACGGGCGGGAGCGCATGGCGTCGACCAGCCGCTTCGTCAAGGAGATTCCCGAGTCCCTGGTGAATCGTCACATCCGGGCCGCGCACGACATGGTGCGTGCTCGCGTCGAGCCACCTGCGTTGAAGACGCGCCGCGGCAAGCCTAGGGCATCGACTCGCAGTCGAAAGCGATAAAAAACAAACGGACTGCGGCTTCACACCGCAGTCCGTTCGAATCACCATTCAAGCGCCGGTCGAACCGGCGACTCTACTTTCGAATACCAGATTACTGGCCGTCAATGACGCCGTTGCCGTTCCGGTCACCCAGCAGCCCTTCGGGCAGCAGGGTCCCGCCGAACAGCCAGCCCCACCACTTCTCCATGGTCAGGCCGATGACGACGACGATATCCGTCAAGCTCATGATGTCAAAATAGTTTCTCGGCACCTGATAGGCGGTAGCCGGAAGCGCCTTCGAAACGCGACCGATGTGCTTCATGTTCCTTAAACCTCCTTAAGGTTTGTATCCCGGTTGAAACGCATTTACGAACCCCGCCGCCCCGCGAATGCGGGACGAACTTCAACCCTGGGGTGCCCATGCCGGGCGCGAACCCGGTGGGCAGTTACACGTCTCGGGGATCCAAGGAGCCGTTGGTGAACCAAAGCTGATTGATGTAGTTGGTCTTGGCACCAGTACCCTTCAGCTCACCGCCCTTACCGAACCAGCCGAACCACCAAGCGGTCACCGGCGCATTCTTCGATATCTTGCGAACGTGTTTCATTGTCATTTACCCTTTCGCGAAACACTCCCATTGCACACAGGCATGGGTTGTTTTTTCCAATCCGTTGTCAATAGGAGCTTCGTTCGCGGAAGCCTTGGAATGGATAGATACCGGAGCTATCCCCTCCATCTCTCCTTCCGCTTTTACCCTCACGGGATTGTGTCATTGATTCGAATCCTAGCTCTGCAGCCAGTTATCGAATAACGCGACGAGCCAGTTCTGTTGCGCAGGACGCAACTTCAACGGCCCAAAAATGTTCTTCAATTCGACCCACGCGACCTGCTCGGCACGCACGGGCTTTTCGGTCGACAGCACCTTCACATGCTTCATATGGCGATTCACCTCCCTTCTCCTTCCGTCTTGTTGTTGGTTGGAAACCATTTCCCAATCCGCTTGGTCCAAACAATTGACCTGTCTGTACCCCTTATTGTGAACGATTTGATCGCAATAAGCAACCCCTTGTGGGTGTCAACAACGGCGGGCACCGTATGTGCTTACTGCGCCCCGTTCAGCGAGATCCCCATCCCTCGCAAATAATCGAAGAGTGAGAGGTCCCCGGATTGCAGTATCCACCCGGAAATCATGTTGAGGAAATCGGTTCCGCTCTGACTGGAGAAGAGCTGATCCAACTCTTGGAAGAACCCGCCCAACTGGTCGATGCTCGTGACCAGGTCCGCCGTTTGTGACGTTAACTGATCGATTCCCTCAGGAGATTCAATTGTTGTGTAAAGCTGTTCAAGCACATCAATTGCGGCCGCCTGCATATCCAGTCCGGCCAATTGCTCCTGAGAAAGAGACGCCCCGGTCTCCACCTGCTGGCCCAACCGCTGTACGGCCTGCGCAATGTCTTGGGCGGTATTGTAATCCCCTACCGCCATATAGTCTTGGCCGTATTCTAGCAGATTCTTCCCTAGATCGCAAAGGAAATTGTACTGATCCACTCCCGCTGTCAACGCGGATACGGCCTTGGCCTGATCGGCCGGAAGCCCGCTTGCCATAAGCGCTTCCGCCTTTGCCATCGCCGACTCCAGCGAATAGGCGCTGGCCGTGGGCAGCGTCTGCGCGATCCGCAACGCTTCCAGCGCCCCGGCGAGGTCGTTCTGTTCCAGCCGAAGCTTCGCTTCCAGGTAGTAGGGCAAGGCGTTATTGGGATCGAGCGTATGGAGCGTCGGCACTTGTTCGAGGGCTTGCGTCTCCGATTCCGGCGTCGCGGTCTCGTCCAACGCTTTTGCCAATTCAAGCTGAGCGGGCGCGTTGTCTGGCACCTGCCCCACCACCGTCAACAACACTTGAGCCGCTTCTTCGCCCGTAAGCGATTCCGCCGCCCCCAACTTCACCTGAGGCGACGAATCCGGACTTCGAGCCAAGTCGATTGCCTCCTCTTTCTTGAGGCTGGCCCATTGCATCAGGCGGCTTATTCCCCGGCTGTCATTCGACGCGTCGCGCCGTGCCGCCAGGATTTCGTCCATCGTCGGCGTGTCCAGCGCAGGGCTTTCCGTAGCTTCCATCTCGCCCGAAGGCTGTCCGGACCGCGTCTCGTCGGGGATTCGTTTGCGCTTCTCATCAAACTGCTTGAGCCGAGTCGCGATCGTGGTGTCCAGTTGAGGCGTTGGCTCGATGGCGCGTTCTATCGGAGTCTTCTCCGGCGTAACCAATTGATTGCCGCCGCCGGGCACGTTCGCCGGCGTTGGAACTTCTTTGAACAGCACGTACCCCAGCAAGGCGAGAATCGCGGCCGCCGCCGCCGCTACACCCAACCAGGTCCGGCCACGCTCCCGCCGGCGCGCGCGTTCGGCATCGATGGACACAATCTTCTCGGGACGATTGGCCTGAGCTACGGTGTCCATGACGGATTCGACCAAGTCGACCTGAGGTGTCTTGGAGGCAAAGGCGCGGCCCATGGCATCCAAGTCCGCGTAAGCGGACTGTAGCCACATGTGCTCCCGGCGATACGCGTCCGACGAAGCGATTTGCGCTTCCACGCGCCGCGCCTCCTCGGGGCTCAACTCGCCCTCCAGGAGAGCCAGTAGCTCTTCCTGGATCTTTTCCAGTTCCCCAGTGTTCACAAATCGTCCTTTGCCGACTGATATACGTCCCGCAGCGACTTCAGGATGCGGTGCAGTCGGGTTCGCACCGCGCCCTCCGTGCTGCCGACGATTTCCGCAATATCGCGTGCCTGCATCCGTTCAAAGAACCGCAAGGTCACGATTTCCCTGGACTCATGATCGAGCGAGGCCAGCGCTTCCGCCAACAACTCATAGCGCTCGGCCATCATGAGAAGCCCATCCGGCCCGTCTGCCGGCGACTGCAACACCTCGCCGGTCTCCTCCCGGGCGCTGCTCGCGTATTCCTCGAGGGATTCCATGGGTACCGCCTTCTTGCGCTTCAACTCGTTCAGACAAAGGTTGCGCGCGATGCACAGTACCCAGGGGCGAAACTTTCGACTCGCGTCGAACCGCGCCCGGGCCACATACACGCGGATGAACGTTTCCTGGGCCATTTCCCGGGCCCGTTCCACGTCCCGCACGTAGTGGAGGCAGAATCTGAAAATGTCGTTCTGGTACCGGTGTACGAGCGTGCCCAGAGCGTCCGCCGTGCCCTCGCACAGGAGGACCATCAGCGCCTCATCGGTTTGAGTGCTCGCGCTCAACCGGTAATCCATTGCCGGTAACGAGTTACGAGGGCCTTGCGGTTTCGTTGCCACGTTCCGGTCCCATCATTACTACAGCCCATGCCATCAAACATCACAAGTGGTTGAGATCCCTGAGAATCGGCGATGCCGACCGTCCCTGCACCTCTCCAGTGTACGGCATTCCCGAGCACTTCGCCAACCTCCTCGGACACCGTGTCTCGCATCATGGTGACTTCCGCCGCGGCGGTCTCGAGGCCGTAATCCGGTCTTCGACGGCTGCCGCCGCATCGAATACGTTATCGGTCGCCAGTTGGCGCAGGTTGAGTTGGTCCGGTTCGCGCGCCATCGCTACCATTCGGTCCGCCGCGGCCAGCAAAGCCCCGAGGGCATCGCCCGAGGCCGGGGACGCCTGAATGCGACGTCGCACTTCGCTCGCGCGCGGTCCGAAGTAGTCCCGCGACCACAACTGAAAGTCGTCGCTCGGCGGGTTGCCTTCGTGCGAGGCCCGATCCAGATACTCTCGCATGAGATCGGTCAGGTTCTGAGAGAACCCCTGCAAAATCTCTTCTTCGGCCAGCGGCGTCGGCGCCGGACGCACGAGCGGCGCCTCCCGCGCCAACGTCCACAACGTGGCGTGATACGCGAGTGTCATCATCAACAAACTACCGCCCAGCACCACGATGCCATACCGCACCGTTCGCCCAATGCGATGGAAGATGGTGTTCCGCTGAGGCAGTTCCGGCATGGTGTTTGGTCCCGGTCAACGCAGCAGCATGCGCAAGTTGGCCGGTTTCGCCTGCCATGCTTCCGCGCGGTGAAAGTCCGGATATGCGCGTTCGATACGATTGAACTCCGCCGTGTGAATCCGGCGGCGGCCCGTGGCGCTTTCTTCGATACCCAGATGGGCGTGCAACATCTCGTGATACACAATGTACCGGACAAAGAACTCGGGTACCCGTTCATTGTCGAGGTAGGGATGGATGCGGATCAAATGTTCCTCCACCGAATAGCTTCCAAATCGGATGGATCGCCGTCGCCCCGTGGTTGGCCGGCGGCCCCAGGTGATCGCCGCGTCGATAGCGCCGTCAAAATATTGTGCGTTCACCTCGTCATACAACGTACGAAGATTGTATACCACGCCCTTCGTGCACAGTCGGCGCTGGATTCCGATTCGCCGGCGTATAAGATGGCGATTCTCCCGGATGAACCGGTCGATCACCGCTCCGGACTTCCGGCACGACGGCTTCTTCAGCCACGCCGCCAGCGCCTGCACGACCGACGCATCCGCGCCCAGAAACATGTGGTGCATGCGCAACGCCACCACCCCCGATACCGGATGGTGTTTGACCGACATCACCGTGTGCGAATTGTCGGTGAGCACCACTTGAAGCCGCAGGCCGGAACGGCTCTCCAGCTCCTCATGAAGCGTCGAAGGATCGCGAAACGCAAATTCAAGTTGCATGGTGTCGAACGTACCGTAAAGAAACCCGACCTATCCAGCGCGGCGCCCAACACACCAAAGATGTTGTGCCACGGCAAGAATCGTAGGCCACATCCTGTAGGGATTGCAATTGCGTAATCGCGCGAGTGGAACGAACTGCGTGTCAGGTGGGCAAACTCACTTCTATTTAGGAAAC
Organism: Candidatus Hydrogenedentota bacterium; assembly: GCA_963745075.1. GTDB lineage: Bacteria > Hydrogenedentota > Hydrogenedentia > Hydrogenedentales > SLHB01 > JAHDWY01. The sequence continues at coordinate 129,190 of CAVUWV010000017.1, forward strand.
TCGTGCATGTGACCTTGGCCCACTAGTCTCCACTTCGGGGCTTTGGTGAACAATTGACAAGGGTTTTTCCCTATGCTAGACTGCCGATGCTCGCAAGCGGAAGCGTTGTATCTCTTTATAATGGAGAGGAGGGTCTCGTGGGAATGTTCAAGAAATCCTGGGTGTCGTTTTTCGCGCTGGTGCTGGTGGCTGCGGTCGTGATTACGCCGTTGGCCGTCGTCGCGGAAAGCTATGACCCCGATCAGGAAATTCCCGCACCGACCGGTTTCGAAAAGCGGCTGACCAAGCTGGGCCGGGGCCTGTCCAACGTATTGCTGGGCTGGGCGGAAATTCCGGTGACCTTCGATGAGAAACTCAAGGAAGGCAAGCCGCTGGGATACCTCGTCGGCGTGGTACCGGTACTCGGCACGACCCGCGCATTCCTCCGTACGGGTACGGGCGTGTTCGAGATGGTCACGTTCCCGGTGTCCGACCTGGAAGTCAATTTCGAGCCGATCCTGGAGCCCGAGTACATCTTCTGAGGCCCGTTGCCATGGATTGGAATCGCCAAGGCGCAGGACTCGTAAGTACCATCGAACTTCGTGACGGCCGCGAAGGGAAGGTCGTGCTGGTCGGATCGCGCGACAACCCAAAAGGGGCGATGCTTGTGCTCGCATCCCAAGCCTCGCAAGGCGCGCAGGCCGTGCCTCTCATAGAAGGCTCCCGATTCCTTCATCCCCGGCAAGTGGTCGAGATCCTTTGCGTGCAGGAGCGGGCTTTTGGAACGAGCGGACTGAATCCCGTCGAACTGCCGTGACCGCCAACTACAACATCGATTCGCTCCTCGAAGAGATCGTCACTCTTCCCAGTCTTCCTGCGACCGTATCGCGAATCACCGAACTCGTTAACACGCCGGATTCCGCGCTGTCCGAAGTTGCGAAAGCCATTCAAACGGACCCCGCCCTTGCCATCAAAACCCTGCGTCTGGTCAACTCCGCCTACTACGGCTTGGCCCACAAAGTGACCTCCGTCGACCACGCGGTGGCGCTCCTGGGCATGAAGGTCATCAAGAACCTGGTGTTTACGGCGACTGTCTTCGACACCTTCAACAAAGGGACCGACGCGCTTTTGCGGCACAGTGTCAGTTGCGGTGTGGCCATGCGCATTCTCATCGCCGAAATCCCCGGCCACGCCGACATGGAGCCCGAGGAAGCTTTTGTGTTCGGCCTCCTGCACGATGTCGGGAAGATCATCCTCGAACAGTTCTTGGCGAAGGAAGTCGAGAGCGTGCAACTCCTCAGCCGAACCAACCAGATCCCGCTTTTCGAAGCGGAACGGCTGATCATCGGCGTGGACCATGCCGAGATCGGTAGCCGGCTCGCGCAACAGTGGGGGCTGTCCACCGAACTCGTAGGGGCCATCGCCGGGCACCACAATCTATCCGCCTGTCAATCGGACTCAGCCCGGTCCCTCGCCGCGACCATCGCGGTGGCGAATTTTATCTGCAACGCTAGTGGTATCGTTTCGTCGCCGAAAGCAGTGCTGCGCATTGCCGATGAGATGTGGGAAGTGTCAGCGATTCCGGCGTCCGAGTATCCCCGCATCCTGGATCGTTTCTTCGAATCGCTCAGCAGCGTGGACGAACTCATCAGTATGGCATCCTGACCGGCGGGCGCGTTCGCCCGAAACGCCCCGGATTGGTAGAATACCCGCCAAGCAACGACCCACAGGATGGATTCAAAACGGTATCCATGCATCTCCTTAAACTGACCTGCGAAAACTTCCGCTGCCTGACGAACCTGTCGTTCGGCCCGCACTCGGGCGCAAACGTCATTTGCGGAGACAACGCGCAGGGAAAAACCTCCATTCTGGAGGCCATTCTGTACTTGACGACATCCAAAAGCCACCGCACCAACGTGGAGCAGGAACTCGTGCGGCGCGGCGAAGCCGGATTTCGATTGAGCGCATCGGTGCGGCGGTGCGACCGGGAAGTTTCTTTAGAAGCCACGTGGTGGCAGGGCGCAAAGCGTATCCGGGTTAATGGGGTGAACCAGACCCGCGTCAGCGACCTGCTCGGGAAGATCAACGTTGTCTTTTTCTCCCCCGAGGACGTCGGGCTCGTCCGGGGGTCCGCATCGCTCAGGCGCACCTTCCTCGACATGGAACTGTCGCAATTGAGCCCGCGCTATTTGCACGCCCTGCAGCAGTACCGGCTCGTCGTGCGCCAACGCAACGAACTCCTGCGTCAACCGCGACCCGATGCCGCGGTGCTCGACGTGTGGGACGAGCAACTCGCCACCCATGGCGTTGTGCTCATGGATGAGCGCCGTCAGTTCGTCGAAGCCCTCGCGCCGAACGCTACTGCCGCGTACACGGCGATCGCCGGTCACGAGCCCCTGGTGCTCACGTACCGCCCCGACGTGCGAGATGGCACGCCGTTCCTCGACGTGCTTGCCGCGTCCCGTGCCAACGACCTCCGCCAGGGCGTCACCACCCGGGGTCCTCATCGCGATGACATACTGTTTGCCGTCGATGAAAAAGCCGCCCGCCCCTTTGCCTCCCAAGGCCAACAGCGGACCGCCGCACTCGCACTGAAACTCGCCGAACTGAAACTTATCCACACGCGCGTCGGGGAGTATCCCATCCTGCTGCTTGACGACGTGTTTTCTGAACTGGACGCCAACCGGTCGCGCCGGCTGGTCGAGTCACTTCCCGCGAACGTCCAATGCATCATGACCACGACCGACCTCACCGACAAGGAAAGCCTGTTCCCGAAAGGCTGCGCGCGGTTTACCGTGAAGTCGGGAACGATCGACAGCGTCGTCTGAGATACCAGTCACGCCGCTGTTTGCAACACCACTCGAATCTTCGAAAGGGAAAGCCCCGGTCTCCTTGCGGAAAACCGGGGCCGCGATAAATCTGGACCAATTCTAATCGGCGCAGCTTCCGCCGCCCTTGGAACACTTGATGCAGTCCGCGAGACTTGGCACGCCGAAGAGGGGGTATTCGCCGGCCAGGAACCCCCTGAAGCAATCCCAAAGGTTGCTTCCGACAGCCAATGCCGGCAGCCGCTTCATCCTGGTAACACGCTTTACATGACTCATCGGGACTCCCTCCAAGTTCGACGAGAGCACCATCTGCCCATACCAACATGGCGACGGCCCCCTCGTGCGGTAAACGCTTTTCTGCGCTGACCCCTCGTGGCGAGTGGGTGCCTGACTCGCCAATTGGCGTGAGCCACGCACAGTCCAACGCTCGCCGGACGAATCACGAATGCCCCAGATTGTCGGCTCCTGGATACGTCCTCGATTGGACTATACTCGGCCGAGTATCCCCCGTATGGAATGGCCCCTGCCATTTAGCCCCAAGCCCCATAGAGCGCCAGTATATGTGCTCTCTCCGATTTCGTCAACGCCGCTACTGACGCCCATCTTCCTTTCCGGTCCCATTTGTGGCCGATTGGCGAAGGGGCTCCCGGACGCGTTAGAATACGGTTCTACGTGAAGCATTGTGTTTCTTCCAATTCCGAGCATATCCATGGCGACGCGCAAGAAAAATGATTCCGACCGGCAAGCTCCCGCTGGTGTTGGCGAAATCCTCGAATCCCTGAAGGCCAAAACCCGCTTGGGCAAGCAGCTCAATCAGGCCCAGATCTGGGAGCAGTGGCCCGAGGTCGCCGGACAATACCTCTGCGGGCACGGTCATCCGGTTACCGTGAAAGACAAGACCTTGCACGTCGAAGCGTACAGCGCGGTCTGGATGCACAAATTCGCATACCACAAGTGGGACATCATCAAACGAATTAACCGGATTGCGGGCCAGGAATTGGTGTCCGACATCTTCATACTGCTTGGCGACGGCTCGCAGCCCGGCCCTTCACAAGATGACGTGTAGGTGCTGCTGAAAATCCTCTAAATATTGCGGTTTCTGTTGTTTTCCATCCTCCATTTTGCTATACTCAAGTGTTCTTCGGGGAGCCCCGAATTCCGCACTTCATGGTACCGAGGTAAAGTGTATGACAGATAAGATTTACGATGCAGGATCAATCCAGGTTCTGGAAGGTTTGTCGGCGGTTCGAAAACGCCCGGCTATGTATATCGGAGACACCAGCTTTCGGGGCCTCCATCACCTCGTCTACGAAGCGGTGGACAACAGCATCGACGAAGCGCTCGCGGGGTATTGCTCGAAGATTCAGGTGACCATCCACATTGATAATAGCGTCTCCGTTGTAGATGATGGCCGCGGCATTCCCGTGGGCAAACATCCCAAGTTCAAAAAGAAGACCGCTCTCGAAGTCGTGATGACCACCCTGCACGCCGGCGGGAAGTTCGACAATTCCGCGTACAAGGTGTCCGGCGGTCTGCATGGCGTGGGTATTTCCTGCGTGAACGCCCTGTCCGAATGGTGCGAAGTCGAAGTGAAACAAGCCGGGTATTCGCACCTCATGCGGTTTAACCGCGGCCTCCCTGCCGGCTCCCTCGAACGAGGAAAGAAGACGGCCACTACCGGTACGCGTGTGACCTTCAAACCCGACACGGAAATCTTCGAGGAAACGTCCTTCAATGCCGAAACGCTCCTGACCCGGCTGCGAGAGCTGGCCTTTCTCAACAAGAACGTCAAGATCGTTTTCGAGGACGAACGGAACGACAAAGAGCCCGAAGTCATGCAGTACAAGGGCGGCATCGGCGAGTTCGTTTCGTACCTCAACAACAATCGCGAGACCTTGCACCGGAAGCCCATCTACCTGGAAGCGGAGAAGGACATGGTCCAGGTGGAAGTGGCCGCCCAATACAACTCGACGTATTCCGAGGCCATTCTCAGTTTCGCCAACAACATCAACACCCATGAGGGCGGCACTCACCTGAGCGGGTTCAAAACCGCCTTAACCAAGGCCGTCAACGACTACGCGAAGCGCAACAACTTGTTCCGGAAAAACGAAGGCAACCAGGTTTCCGGGGACGACGCGCGCGAAGGCTTGACCGCGATCATTTCGGTCCGAATTCCCAACCCCCAGTTCGAGGGGCAGACCAAGATGAAGTTGGGGAACAGCGAGGTCCAGGGGATCGTGAACTCGCTCGTCTACGAAGGATTGCAGACTTTCTTCGAAGAAAACCCCACCGTGGCCAATCGCATCGTCAACAAGGCTGCGGAAGCGGCCCGTGCCCGCGAAGCCGCACGCCGCGCCCGCGACCTCACCCGCCGCAAGGGTGCGCTGGACTCCATGGCGCTGCCGGGTAAACTGGCGGATTGTTCCGAAAAAGATCCCTCCCTTTGCGAAATCTATATCGTTGAGGGCGACAGCGCCGGCGGTTCCGCCAAGCAGGGCCGGGATCGGAAATTCCAGGCGATTCTTCCCATTCGTGGCAAGATCCTCAACGTCGAAAAAGCCCGCCCCGACCGCATGCTGAAGAACAATGAAATCCGATCCATCATTACCGCCTTGGGCGTCGGGATTGGCAAAGACGACTTCAAGATCGAAAACCTCCGTTATCACAAGGTCATTATCATGACCGACGCAGACGTGGACGGTGCCCATATTCGCACCTTGCTGCTCACGTTCTTCTTCCGGCAAATGCCGGAACTCATCAAGCGCGGCCATCTCTACATCGCGCAGCCGCCGCTGTTCCTCGTGAAGAAGGGCAAAAAGAAGCGCTATCTGACCAACGAAGCTGAGATGGAACGCTTTCTGTTCGACACCCTGCTGGACAACTACAAGCTATTCTCCCAAAACGGATCGAGTACGCGGTCGGACGTTACGCTGAAAGTCTTGCAGAAGGCGGTCCAGGCCGCACTCGAACGGGAACGGCTCTTCGACCGCATCCACCGCGTATTCGGCGCGAACCGAGACGCTGTCATCAAGTGCGTGGCCTTGCCCAAGGACAAACGCAAGGATCCCTCCTTGCTGACAGACGCCGAACTCGTCGACATTTTCGGGAATCTTGAGATTATCGACACCCATCGCGAGCAGATGGACCTCATCGAGAACGGCGAAAACAATGGCAACGGAACCGAAAAAAAACGAATCGTGCGCAAGGAGGGCCAGTTGGACTTGGCCCTGTTCTACAGCCATGAATTCACGGTCCTGGACACGCACGACGACCCCATCGCCTCCCTGGGGCGGCCCCCCTTCCGGTTCGAAACCGACAAGGGTGAGCTGGTCTTTGAAACCGATGACATTCTGGATCTGCGGCATCGCCTCATCGAGACCGCGCGCAAAGGCGTCAATATCACGCGGTACAAAGGCCTTGGCGAGATGAATCCGGATCAGTTGCACGAAACCACCATGGACCCGGCGCGCCGCACCGTACTCCAGGTGAGCGCCGATGACGAAGCTATCGCGGACCAGATGTTTGTCACGCTGATGGGCGATCTCGTCGAGCCGCGCAAGCAGTTTATCGAAAAATACGCGTTGGACGTCCGAAACCTGGACGTTTAACCGTACGGCCGGGGCGTCATCCGGCGTAGACCCGGCACTCTTCGTATACGGCGACCGTCGTGCGCGGAGAAGGGACAATGCAAGAGGAAGAAATGGATACACCGACCGAACGAGTTGTGCCAATCGCCATCGAGCAGGAAATGAAAACATCGTTCATGGATTATTCCATGAGCGTAATCGTGAGCCGCGCGCTTCCGGACGTGCGCGACGGGTTGAAGCCCGTGCATCGTCGAATCCTCTACGCCATGCACGAACTGGGCCTCGTACACAACCGCGGCTACCGCAAATCCGCCGCCATCGTCGGCGAGACCATGGGGAAATACCATCCCCACGGCGACCAGGCGCTGTACGACACACTCGTGCGCATGGCGCAACCCTGGTCCATGCGGTATCCCCTTATCGACGGACAGGGAAACTTCGGATCCATCGACGGCGATAGTCCCGCCGCCATGCGGTACACGGAATCGAGAATGTCCGCGATCACCGCCGAAATGCTGGCCGATATCCAGAAGAATACGGTCGACACCCAGGACAACTACGACAGCACCCAGCAGGAACCCACCGTACTTCCTTCGGCCATTCCCAACCTGCTCGTGAACGGCTCCTACGGGATCGCCGTGGGCATGGCCACGAGTTGTCCCCCGCACAACCTGACGGAAGTGTGCGACGCCGTCGTGCACCTCATTGACAATCCCGAAGCGAAGACCAAGGATCTAATGCGCTTCGTGCGCGCGCCGGATTTCCCGACCGGTGGCATCATCTACGGCTCCGAAGGCCTGACGCAGGCCTACCGCACGGGGCGCGGTCGCGTCATCGTTCGCGCAAAGGTTTCCATCGAACATGATGAGACCAGCGGAAAAGATCGCATCATCGTTCACGAGATTCCCTATCAGGTCAACAAAGCCCGCGTCATCGAGAATATCGCGGACCTCGTGCGATCCAAGTCCATCGAAGGCATTACGGACCTGCGCGATGAATCCGACCGGGACGGCATGCGCATCGTCATCGAGATCCGCAAAGGCGATGAACCCCAGGTCATCCTGAACCAACTGTACAAACACACGCAGATGCAGGACACGTTCAGCATTCTGATGCTGGCCCTGGTAAACAATCAGCCGCGGGTCCTATCGCTGGTCGAAGTGGTCCAGTACTACATCCTGCATCGCTCGGAGATCGTGAAGCGGCGAACCGAGTACGATCTCGCCCAGGCCGAGGCCCGCGCCCATATCGTCGAAGGCCTGCTCAAAGCCATCGACCATATCGATGAAGTCATCGCCATTATTCGCGGATCCGACGACGCCGATATCGCCCGCGAACGGCTGAAAGAGCGGTTCGAATTCTCGGAAGTGCAAGCCAACGCCATTCTCGCCATGCGTTTGCGCCGTTTAACGGGGCTGGAACGCGAGGAACTGGAAAAGGAATATACCGACCTGCTCAAACAGATCGAGATGTACCGGCAGATCCTTTCCAGCGAAAAGACCATTCTTGCGGAGGTTCGCAAAGAAATCCTGGCCGTCAAAGAGAAATACGGCGACGCGCGCCGAACCCAAATTCTCGCCGAGCGGTCCGAGTTCAGCGTCGAAGATTTTATTGCCGACGAAGACATGGTCGTGACGATTTCGAACCAGGGCTACATCAAACGCGTTCCCGTGAGCGCCTACCGGAAACAGCGTCGCGGTGGCCGCGGCGTCACCGGGATGGAAACGAAAGAAGAGGATTTCGTGAAAGACCTCTTCATCGCGTCGGCCCACGAGTATTTGCTCTTCTTTACGAATCAGGGCCGCGTGTATTGGCGCAAGGTACACGAGCTGCCAAAAGCCAGCCGGACCGCCAAAGGGCGCGCCATCGTGAACGTCCTCGACCTGACCGGCGAGGAAATGGTAACGGCCAGTTTGCCCGTACGCGATCTTGACGAAGACGGAAAGTTCGTCTTTATGGTGACGGAAAAAGGCGTTGTCAAGAAGACCGCCTTGAAGGCGTTTAGCAATCCGCGTTCGACGGGGATCATCGCGCTGGATCTCGATAAAGACGACACCTTGATGGAGGTGTCCATCACGTCCGGAGAAGATAACATCCTCATCGCGACCTACCTCGGGATGTCCATCCGGTTCCCCGAGAAAGATGTCCGCGCCATGGGCCGGACCGCGCGCGGCGTCATCGGCATCCGCATGGCGAAAGGCGACCGCGTGATCGGCGTTTCCATCGCCGATGACGACATGACCGTGCTCAGTGTAAGCGAGAACGGTTATGGCAAACGCACCAAAGTCGGCGAGTACCGGCTCCAACACCGCGGGGGCCAGGGCATCATCAACATCAAAACCACGGAGCGCAATGGCAGCGTCGTCGGCATGATGACCGTCGACGACGGCGACGAAATCGTCGTAGTTAGTACCGACGGAATTATCATCCGGACAGCGGTGAAGGACATTCGCACCATCGGTCGCAACACGCAGGGCGTCAAGATTATGACCCCGACCGCCGGCGCCAAGGTGAGCGCGGTAGCCCGATCCATTGCCGAAGAAAAGCAGGATCAGGTGGCGGACGAGGCAGCCGAACTTGCTGGCAACGCCGACCCGGATGCCGCCTCCGAAGAAGAATAGCGGTAAGAACAATCTTGCAGACGTGTACGATTCAAAGTGCCCGGCATGGTTGTGCCGGGCGCCTTTGTTGTGTAATCAGACGACGATCGGTTTCCAGCGGGCGCGGCCAAAGACGTAGTGCGTGAGCAGGTACCGCGTGAAATGACTGATCAAAATCGCTTGCCAGATGGCGCCAGCTGTCAGTATGCCTAAAGAGTTATAGATCTGGCACACGCCCAGCAAGACGAAGATCTGCGTGACGATGGCGATCCACATGGGCTTTTGCGTCTGGCCCGCGCCAATCAAGCCGCCCGTAAACGCGAGACCCGCCGAAAGGAAGATCCCGGAAATGGAAAGGTATCGGAGGAGGGATGTGCCGAATGCGACCACGTGCGGATCTCTCAAATTGAAGATCCCCAGAAAGAATTCCGCGTGGTTCCACATCGCTACGCCCCACACGAACGCCCACATTACCCCCAACACCGCGGCGACGCGCACGCCCGACTTGCCTCGTTCGCTTTTCCCCGCGCCAACGTTCTGTCCAACCAACGCCGCGGCCGCACTGCGCAACCCCAACGATGCCCACGTGACGAATGAAAAGAGCTGCGCATAGCAGACCGTGTAGGCCGCCATAGCCTCCGACGCAAAGTCGAGCCGGTCGATGAAAACCACGATCCCGATTGCGCCGATGTTCAGGACAACGCCATTGATGGCCGTGGGGATTCCAATCCGCAGCACGGACTTCATGACACCCCAGTCGGGTCTCAAGGTCCAGCGGCGGGGTAGTTGAAGAATCAATCGGCCCCGATAGAGTAAGTATGCGGCGATGATGAGCCCTGGGATGGGAGCGAGGCACGTGCCCAAAGCCGCGCCCGCAGGTCCCATGGGCGGAAACGGACCGAGACCCGCAATGAAGACAATGGTGAATAACACGTTGAGGATTACGCTCAAGACCACGAGCACGAGCGGAGTCCGCGGATCGCCGCTGGACTGCATCGCAGTGCCCATTAAGAAGTTGAAAGACAACGGTGCGCCGCAAGCGAACATCACCCGGAGATAAGGCAGGGCGTAATGTCTGACCTGGGGCTCGTCATTCACAATGAAGAGTAAGCGCAGAATGTGCGGCGCGAGCCAGTATCCCAACGGCGCTACCACGAAGATCACCACATAAAATGTACACAATACCGTGTGATAGAGAACGTCGGACATGGCTTCCCGATTCTGCCGTCCGGCGTACTGCGCGATCATGACTCCCATGCCGTTAAAGAGGGAGGCTAAAGACACCACCACCACGAGGAAAAGGGTCCACGCCACACCAATCGCCGCATTGGCTTCGTGATGCTGTACATAATGACCCACCAGGATCTGATCCACCATCCCCGGGACACCGTTGATGAGGTTCATCAACACAATGGGCCACGACAGCTTCCACACGGAGCGGACGATGCTGCCTGACACCAGTTCCTCGTCGAATGGTTTCATTTCGTATTCCGATGAATTGCGTCGCCGCCAACGGGCGCGGGCGTTCGGCCGACGCCTCGGGTGGGTATCCCTGCTACAGAGTCCATCACATTTGGCCGATCGCTGGGAACGCCGGACTATACCACGTTTTGACCGGCGTTCTCATTTCCGCCGCAAGCCACGAATCTCCGTCGCCGGCCATTCGCGAAACGTGACACCAATTCTCGCGGACATCTGCTATGATGGTATCGGGCGTGGCACACGCTGGGTCGTGGGAATTCGTTGCGATGGATCACCAATTGTTCGCCTACGGAACGCTTCTAAGCGCGTCGGTTCAACGCGCGGTCATCGGCCGTGCCGTCTCGGGCGAGACTGCGGAACTGACCGGGTTTCGCAAGACCACCCTCCAAGATGGTGATGAAGTATTCCCCAACCTTGTTCCCGCACCCGGCGAAACCGTTTCCGGCCAAGTGTTTGAAATCACCGAGTCCGAATTGTCCCGCGTCGATCGCTATGAAGGCGACCTCTACGCCCGCCACCGTGTGACGCTGACGGACGGCCGCGAAGTTTGGGTCTATTACTCCTGAATCCCTAACGCTTCAAGAGTAGCAATCCGTCCAGCCCGAAGTAATACCCCGCCGAGTCCACATTCTTGCCCACGTTGCGCACCGTCAGCGTGTGGGTCCCCGCGCCCAACTTGCGCGGGGGCATCTGGCGCTCGCGTGTGACCACCGTCGGATGGTACTGATCGATCGGCGTGCCCAGGGGAGCCCCATCCAATTCGTACTGAAAGATTCCGTAATCATGCGAAAACGTCATGATGAGCACGATGGTGTATGTGTTCTCTTCCGTCACTTCAAACGGAATACTTATGCTCTGATTCGCCTCGGTTGGCGTCCAGAACAACTGGGCGCCACCGCTCCAGGCGCCGCCCTCCTGCTTCGACAGGGGTCCCGCAGTGGCCGCCGTCTTGTCCAGGAGACCCTCCGCCTCCAGCGTATTGCTGAAATCGTAGTAAAGCCTATCGTATCCCACCGGCATCGCCGGATAGGCCTTGTGCGGTTCAAGCTGGTACCAGAACGCCACGGAAGAATCGTCGTCGGGCCGCTCGCCGTACCCGGACGTCATCTTGTCGTTCTCATCGAATACGGGACCGACGTGCTCGATTTCCACGCGCAGGGATTTCGTAAACGTCACGGGATCGGTGATGTGCCAGCGATACACCGACGTCCGATCCCCGCGCTTGAATCCCTCGAACAAGGGCGCGCCGTAAAACGAACCGGATTGCACCCGGAAGCCCCAACCGTCGCAGAAGTAATCCTCCGTGCCCGTGCCGCGAAGGCTGGGTTCGTTCTCCCCATCAATGTAAAAGAAGTCGTCTCCTTCCCCAAACCAACTCGGCATGTTCTGCCGGCAGTTCAGTACCGTTCCGACATAGTGGCCGCGCCCCGCGATGTCCGCAATCAGGTACCGTTGCCCCATGGTGGCGGGAAACTCCTGGCGGTACATCGCATGAAAGTACGCCGTCTTCCTGGGGAGTTTTGGTAGTTTTTGCCAATCGACGTAGTAGTAGAACGCATCTGTTCGCAGCCGTCCCTCATTCGTGACGGTGATCTTCGCCGACTTCTTGAACGGCATCGGCCAATAGCAGTTCCGGCCGCGGCCATCCGACGTCACGCGCACAGGAAGCGAGTCAAAGGGGATGTCCAAACCGTGTCCAATCCCGAAGAAATCGCCGATCGGCGCTTCAACGGACGGATGCTCTTCGCCGTCCCAATACATGCGCAACACGAGGAGCCGCGAATAGCCGCGCTCTTTTGACGCGATGGTATTCCAGATGTGATTGATGACGCCCGGCCCTTCCAGTTCCGCCACGACCAGCGTGTCGCCCGGTTCGATGGGGCGCGCGTCCCCATTGCCGCCTTGCCAATTGGGATCGCTGGACGACGCCCGCATCGTGTGGCCTTCCTTTAGCGTGGCGAGATCGTTCAGAGGGCCGTTGAAGAGCCCTTCTGCCCACACGGAAGTGGCGAATACTGCGGCCAAGAGTGCTGTTCCGAAATATCTCCCAATCGTACGCATACGAACCCCCTCTCCGAATCCGGTTCATTGTGAATGCCCTGGATTCCGCCAGCATGCGAAAGCATCGCGGAGGTTGTCAAGACGCACGTAACCGCGAAAGACGGCAATCGGTGGACTCAACCCCGGAATTTCTGCTACGATCCGTCCCTTACAAAAGCAACAATCGTTTGCAGCCCAAGTGCCTTGCGGAGAGGTGGCCGAGTGGTTGAAGGCGGCGGCCTCGAAAGCCGTTGTACGGCCTTGCCGTACCGGGGGTTCGAATCCCCCCCTCTCCGCCATCTATGCTCTTGCGTTCCCTGTCCTGATATCCGCGTCGTGTTTACCCGCAATCGCTAATCAAATCTCGTCGGTTTTTGACACCCCGAAAACGCTTGTCTATACTGATTTCTCATGACTTCTGAAGTATATGCGGCCGCGGTGTACGGCCAGCATTTCGACCCGCAACCGCATGACCCGTGCAGTGCGCCGTCCCTTCGAACCTCCAGATTGTCCCGCCGCTGCAACGGGCGTTCACGAATACGCTGAATCCCGGAGTACCGCGTAATGAGCGACCAAATTCGTTGGGGAATACTGGGTACCGGTGATATCGCCCGTCAGATGGCCGAGGATCTCCGCTCGGTTTCCGCAGCGGAACTGCGCGCCGTGGCGTCCCGCACGGCCGAACGGGCTGGGCAATTCGCGGATGCCCACGGCATCCCCGTCCGTTATGGCAACTACCAAGCCCTCGCCGCCGATCCCAACATCGATGTGATCTACATCGCGACGCCGCATGTCCGGCACTGTTCGGATACCCTCATGTGCATCGAGGCGGGCAAGGCCGTTTTGTGTGAGAAACCCCTGGCGATCAACGCCCTGGAAGCCCAGCGCATGGTGGACGCTGCGAAAGCGGCGAACGTTTTTCTCATGGAAGCAATGTGGACGGCATTTTTCCCCGCCGTCCAGTGGGCGCTTGGCGCCATCGAGGACGGTGTGATTGGCACGCCGCGTTTCGTATCCGCCGATTTCTCGTATAAGGCTACGTTGGGACCGGAGAGCCGACTGTTGAACAAGGAACTGGGCGGCGGCGCGCTGCTCGACATCGGCATCTACCCGGTGGCGCTGGCGGATATGGTGTTTGCCGTGGAGCCGGAGCGGATCCAGTCCACGTGGATGCAAGGCGAGACGGGGGTAGACGTTGCCAGCGCCGTGGTGTTTGACTATCCCGGCCGCGGCCGCGCGGTCCTGAGTTCCTCACTCGAGTATTTCGCGCCCCAGGACGCGGTCATCGCAGGAGACGACGGATATATCGTTTTGCGTGACAAGTTCTCGCAACCCGACCGATGCCGCATCGTCGACCATGGCAATGTCACCGACCGGGTTTTCGATCGTGAAGGCTATGGGTATCATTACGAAGCCTCGGAAGTTGTGGACTGTCTCAAGAACGGGCGTACGGAGAGTATCCGTGCACCACTCGAAGCGTCGCTCCGGGTGATGAAGATCCTTGATCGTATTCGGGCGGATTGGGGCTTGCGTTACCCCAACGATACTATGGCCTAGCAACATGCAGAAGGAATGGATGACCGCGACATGGCACAACCAGCACCGGTAGAAACACCCATCGAAAGCACTAACGGCGACAGCATCAACGACTGGGCGACGTCGCTCGCCGCGCGTGCACGTCCGGTTGAATTGCTCGATCCCGCATTCGTTCCGGTTGCGAAGCGTTTCCTCATGGGGCTTCGCGAACGGGAAGGTGAAATTGTGCTTCGTGACCGCATCCATCGGGCGCTTATCGACTTTCTCGAAACGGAAACTGACTCGGATCCCGAATTGACCAATGCCCTTCGGCGGGTGTTCCGGGGTTGCCAGGAGGTTTTCTACAGCTCCACCCATGTGTACGCGTTGTTACGGCCCCGTGTGGCCACCAAACGGATCGTGCGCCTGTATTTCGAGTCCGATCAGTTCGAAGAGGTAAGCCGGTATTACTTCCTGCAAGTAAAGGACGCCTACATTCAAGGGTGGGGGGAAGCTTGCCGGGCGGGGTTAGTTCTCGATTTTCGCCCGTTCTTCCATGAATACCCGAAGGTGCGGCAAGCGTCGGCCATGGGCAGCGGAATCTCCGTGCTGAACCGCCACCTCGCCGGGAAGATGCATCAGAATCCGGATCGATTTCGCAACGCGTTGGCGGACTATCTCCGGAGCTTTCAACTGGATCGCGTGAGTTTGCTCACCAACGACCGAATCACCTCCGGCGCCGTGCTGCAGGAAAAACTTGAGACCGTCGACGATTGGCTTTCCGAAGAAGATACCGAGCGCCCATACCGCGAAATCGCGGACCGCTTGCGCCGGCATGGTTTTGAACCCGGTTGGGGCGCTACGGCCGGCGCCGTCCTGGAGAGCCTGGGCGGAGTGTCGGAGGTGTTGGACTCGGCCGACCCGGAACGCCTGGAGCGGCTCCTAGGGCGGCTTCCCCTGACGCGTACCGTACTCATGGTGTCTCCGCACGGTTGGTTCGCTCAGAAAAACGTTCTTGGTAAGCCCGACACCGGCGGGCAGGTGACTTACGTGCTCGACCAGGCCCGCGCGCTCGAACGTGAAATGCGCGCGCGTTTTGTCGCGTGCGGCATCGACGCAAAACCCCATATCGCCATCCTGACGCGTCTCATCCCCGAATCCGAAGACACCTCGTGCCACGAGCCGCGCGAACATGTCGAGGGCAGCGAGAATTGTTGGATCATCCGCGTTCCCTTCAAATATTCGGACGGAAATATCCATCCCCACTGGGTGTCGCGCTTCCACATCTGGCCGTATCTCGAGGGATTTACCCTTGACGCGAAAGAAGCGCTCCTCATGGAATTCATGGCGATCCCCGATCTCATCATCGGTCACTACAGCGACGGAAACCTGGTCGCCCACCGCTTGGCCGGCGATCTCGGCACGACCCATTGCGCCGCCGTTCACGCGCTCGAAAAGACCAAGTACCTGATGAGTGACATGCACTGGGCGGACATGGAAAGCGAATACCATTTCTCGTGCCAGTTCACCGCGGACATGATCGCCTACAACGCTGCGGACTTCATCATCTCCAGTTCCTATCGCGAAATCGGCGGAACCGACACCGAAATGGGCATGTTCGAGTCCTACGAAACCTTTTCCATGCCGGGGCTTTACCGTGTAACCTCGGGAATGGATCCGCGGCTCGCCCGCTACAACATCGTGCCGCCCGGCGCCAGCGAAGAGTACTTCTTCCCATACACGAACAAAGAAGATCGCTGTGAAGCCGCAGCGGAAAAACTTGGTTCGCTGCTTTTCGTCGCCGACGCGCCCGAAGGCTGCGTAGGCCGGCTGGCGAATCCCGACCTGCCGCCCGTGTTTGCCATGTCGCGTGTCGATCGGGTCAAGAATCTTCCGGGGCTAATCGAAGCCTACGGCCAGAGCGAAGCCCTGCGCGAATCGGCAAACCTCGTAATCATGTCCTCCATTACGCGCGTCGAAGAATCGAAGGACCAGGAAGAAATCGATCAGCTGCGCCGGATGTACGATTTGATCGACCACTACCAACTGGACGGCTCGATCCGCTGGTGTGCCGCCCGCCTCGACAAGGCCGAGACCGGCGAGATCTACCGCGTCGTCGCGGACCGCGGAGGCGTATTCGCTCAGCCCGCGTTCATGGAAACGTTCGGGTTGACCGTCATTGAAGCCATGGCCTGCGGATTGCCCGTCGTCGTGACCTGCTTCGGCGGTCCGGCGGAAATCGTCGAGCATCGGCGCTCCGGCGAAGTGGTCGATCCCAATAACATGGAGGCCACGGCCGACGCCTTGCGGCGAATCGTTACCCAAAACGACTTATGGCAGAACTACAGCCGGGAAGGAATCGAGCGCGTTCACCGGGCGTTTCATTGGAGAGCGCATGCCGAGCGCGTGCTGCGCCTGGCAAATACCTATTCGTTCTGGGATTATCTTGACGTTATGAACCGACAAGCCCTCGACCAGTACATTCACACGCTCTACCACACGGTGTACCGCCCGCGCGCGGTCGAGGCACTAAGCTAAACCAGCAAGGAGATTCATGTACATACAGCTTATCAGCATCCACGGACTCATTCGCGGCCACGAAATCGAAATGGGCCGCGATTCCGATACCGGCGGGCAGGTTCGGTACGTAATCGACCTCGCCCGGACGCTCGGCCAGTTCGAGGAAGTCGAGCAAGTGGATCTCTTCACCCGTCGGATTCGCGACAAGCGTGTGTCGGCGGATTACGAGAAGACCATCGAGGAACTCGGACCCAAGGCGCGCCTCGTTCGGCTTCCCTGCGGGGGAGGCCGTTACCTTCGCAAAGAGCGCCTGTGGCCGTACCTCGATGATTTCGTCGATGGCATGATTTCGTTCACCCGGCGGGAAGGCCGGATTCCCAGTGTCGTCCACGGCCATTATGCCGATGCCGGCTACATCGCCAATGAAGTCGCCTCCGCCTTCGCCGTGCCCTTTGTCTTTACCGGCCATTCCTTGGGACGCGACAAGAAGGCCTATCTCGAATCCCAGGGATGGTCGGAAGACGCGATGGAGAAGGAATTCCGCATCAACCATCGTATCGCCATGGAAGAACGCGCACTCGCGTCGGCGAACTTGGTGGTTACCAGCACGCGCCACGAACGGGATACGCAGTACGCCCGGTACGACAATGGCAAGGAACCCCGCTTCGAGATCATTCCACCGGGTACCAGCCTCGACCGGTTCTTTCCGTATTACGAATACGAACTCGCGCCCGATCACGTGCCCGAAGTGTACAAACAGGCGCGCATGAGCATGCAGGCGGAACTGGACCGCTTCCATTTCGAACGGGACCGGCCCCTGATCCTCGCCATGTGCCGCCCGGATAAGCGGAAGAACATCGGCGCAATCATCGAAGCCTACGGGCGCGACAAGGAACTCCAGGCCCTCGCCAACCTTGCGATCTTCGCGGGCATCCGCAAGAATATCGCCGAAATGCCGGATAACGAACGGCAGGTATTGACGGACATCCTGCTGCACATGGACCAGTTCGACCTCTACGGCAAGATGGCGATTCCGAAACGCCACGATTCGGAACGCGAAGTGCCCGAGTTGTACCGTCTCGCCGCGTCGAAACGCGGCGCCTTCGTGAACACGGCTTTTGTGGAACCCTTCGGCCTGACGTATATCGAAGCGTCCGCCTGCGGACTGCCCTTCGTCGGCACGGAGAACGGCGGGCCTCAGGACATCGTCCAGAACTGCGAGAGCGGCATCCTCGTCGATGTGGAAGATTATGATGCCGTCGCCGCCGCCATCAAGAAGATCCTCACCGACCGCGATCTCTGGGAGCAGTACAGCAACAACGGGATCAATCGCGTCCGCGAACATTACTCCTGGGACCACCATTGCGAGCTGTACATGAAGTCCGTCCGGGAAATCGTGGAGTCGTCTCCCAAGAGCTACGTCGCACAACAAAAAACGGAAGATGCGCCGGGCCGCCGCTTATCGAAGGTCAGCTCCGTGTTGATCACGGATATCGACAACACGCTGCTCGGCGACGATGACGCCTTGGCGCGACTTCTCGAGGTGGTCAAGGACGAACGCAACAGCCTGGCCTTCGGCGTCGCGTCCGGACGCCATTTGAACGCGGTGCTGGAAGTCATCGAAGCCCACCAGATTGATACCGTCGATGTCATTGTCTCCTCGGTGGGCACGGAGATTTACTATGGCCCGGAGCGCACCTTCGATAAGGGGTGGGCAAGCCATTTGCGCCATCGCTGGAATCGCGGTCGCATCGAAAAGGCGCTCGAAGCGTTGCCATTTCTATACATGCAGTCGGATGAGGAAACCCAGCGCGAGTTTAAGGTCAGTTACGACCTCGACACAGACGCCATCTCGCCGGACGACGCGTTTCCTCAGATTCACGACGCACTGTATAGGACGAGTGTTCCGCATACCCTCATCTTCTCACACGGTATGTTCATCGATATTCTTCCCCAGCGCGCCTCCAAAGGGAAGGCGGTCCGTTACCTCTCCAACAAATGGAACGTGCCTCTCGAACGTATCGCCACAGCCGGTGACTCGGGCAACGATATCGACATGCTCCGCGGCCGTACGGCGGCCATTGTGGTCGGCAATTATTCCCAGGAGATGGAGCCGCTGAAAGACAGCGGTTCTCGCGTGTATTTCGCCAAAGGATGCTACGCGGAAGGCATTCTCGAAGGCCTCGAGCATTACGGGCTCATCCCGAAACAGGAGACCGTGTCCCGATGAGTACGCAACCCCGCGTGGTGACGATGGGCGAATTACTGATCGATTTCCTGGCATCACCCCGCGTCAAACAACTCGAGGACGCCGAAAACTTTACTCCCAACGCCGGCGGAGCGCCGGCCAACGTCGCCGTCGGGGTTCGCCGCCTCGGTGTGCCCAGCGGCTTCATCGGGATGGTCGGCGACGACGCCTTCGGCCGGTTCTTGCGTCAGACGTTACAGGAACACAAAGTCGACGTTCGGTCGCTCGCAACCTCTGCGGGTCAACCGACCACCCTGGCATTCGTTGCGTTAGACTAAAAAGGGTGTTCCGGATTTCTCGTTTTACCGTCATCCGGGCGCCGATCTGTCCCTTCGGTTTTCCGACGTCGATTTGTCGGTTTTATCGGACGCCCGCGTCTTTCATTTCGGATCTCTGTCGCTTGTCGCTCCGCCTGCTGCCGATACCACGCAGGCTCTGCTGGCACTCGCCAACGAACGCGGCCTCTTCGTCACCTACGACCCCAACTACCGCGCGGCACTTTGGCCCGATGAAAACGTCGCCAATCAACGCATGGCCGAACCGCTTCCGCAGGTGCACCTGCTCAAAGTGTCGGACGACGAACTGGAACGTTTGAGCGGTACGCGCGACGTTGCGAAGGGCTGCGCGAAACTCGCGAACGGCGGACCATCGTGCATCGTTGTGACGCGTGGGGGAGAGGGCGTGTCCGGCTGGCTATCGGGTGACCACTTCGACATCCCCGAGGAAGCGGTCGAGGTCAAAGACACCACCGGCTGCGGCGACGCACTCATGTCCGGTGTCATCGCGGGCCTCCTTCGCGCCTATCCTAATCTGGATCGGAATACGTCAATTGAAATGGAACCCTTCAAACGCGCGCTCGAATTTGCCAATTGCTGCGCAGCCCTCGCCGCAACGCAATCGGGCGCGATTCCGTCGCTGCCCACAGAGGACGATGTCCGAAAGCACTGGCCGGATCTTGAACTGCCGTGAGCTTGGCTCCGGCGAGTGGTGGCGGAAAATGTAGCGCAGGCGTCCCGCCTGCTGAATCTGCGGGAAAGCAGGCGGGACGCCTACGCAACATACGACTTCACATCGTTACCTGCACGCCCGCCGCACACTGCACGATCATCGTACTCGGTTCCGAGAGCCCCGTTGTCGCACCGAACTCGAGTCTGATTCCGCCCGAGATTGAACTGCGGGCTGGCCGATCGCCCAAATGATATCGCCGGTACAGTCCCCGCCCTTGCAGCGTAGGGGCTTCGTACCGCCATCGTCGATCAGATCGGGTCCGACACTGTAGAGCACGTACCCTTCCCCGCGCCGCTCATACACGGAAGAAGCACCTGCAAATGGATCGTCGGGCATCCCATCACGCAAATACGGTGCCACCAATGCCAGCGCTTCCGGGTATTCCCCATGTTCCGCGTGAAATCGGGAAATCGCCAGCCCAATCTCCAGGAGCGAGGCTTGCGCTTCCATCCGCTGCCACGCGTCGATGGACCGCAGCAGGGCCGGTGCCGTGACCTGGGTCAGGGCATAGATCACGTACGGGCCCTTTTCCGCAGTCTGTCGTGCTTGCGCGAGCAGTTCCCGTTGCCGGTCTATGTCTTTCGCCCGGACCGCGTCTACCATTGCGATCAGCACGTCGGTCATCCTGAGTTCGTTGAGCGACCACCATAGCCGGGGTCCCGCCTCATGCTGGCGGTCCCGCATGAATAGGTAATCGCCCGTCAACGTGCGAACGAAACTCTCCGGGTCGCGCAACGATCGGGTCTCGTCAAGAATCGCCGCGAACTCGTCCGGCGACACATCGGCGTCTGTGACAACCTGCTGCGCGGCCGGAAACGCGATACCCACCACAGCGATTTGAACGAGCTGAACGATCAGCGTCCCGTTTTCTCCGAGCGTATTGGCGAGATGCAAGGTCGCGCGGACATAGGCCAGGGTAAGGTCGGTGTCCCCATCTCGCGCGGCGATCTCCGCGCGGGCGCACAGGTACCGGGCGAGACCGCGCGCCTCGGCCAGCGTCGGAAGTATCACCTCGGGATCGTTGGTCGGCGAGAGGACACCGTGATCGAAGGTTGCCGCCCTCAGAGCGACATCGAGACCAGGCTGTGCGGCCGCGAGTTTGCGCCGGACGTAGTCCTCGACCACATCCGGAGCGGGCGGCTCGTCCATCTTCATTGCGTCCGCAAAATTGTCTTTGTCGTGAAGGGCCGTATAGGGATCGAACCCTCCGTAGAGTCCGTTGGCTTTTGCGATGAGCGACCAGGCGTAGCGGTAGTAGCGTCCCGCGTCATCCTGTGCGGGAGGCAGTTCGGGCATCAATCCGTCCGCAGTGATGGTGCCGAACCGCTGGGCGAACTCCGCCCGTTGGGACACGACCCGCCGCCACACGATCTGGTCCGCGAAGATGTAAACGATGACGAGTGCTATCACGAGCACGAGCAGAAACCGGAACGCCTTCGCACTCGAACACGTCTCGCCGCCAGATCCCCCGATACGATGTCTCTTTCTTTGCTTCGGCTTCCATGATGTTTCCTCGCGCTTAAGATGGCGTCCAAGCCCAACACTGTGCCACCGCGTTGCGCAGTGGTGGTGCCCCATCCATGTACCCGTGGCTTTGGCCGGGCCATTGCGCGGCTCGTCAGATACTGCTGAAGTTCGGCGGCGGTGCCGCCGGGGACCGCTTTCGGCAGTTCAACTGCGATGACGCGTTCGCGTCGGCCATCGTTCGCGTTCTGTCTTATCCCGGCCAACCGTTTGTCCGTCTCGCGTTCCGACCACGCCGCACTCAGCGAAACCAAGATAAGCACTGCCAACGCCCAGCGCAGCGCCCGGCCCCACTTTGCCCGCTCGATGGCCGAATCCGAATCGGCCGCGGCGAGAATCCGTTGACGTAACCGTTCCGGCGGATGTACAGGCTGGAAACGGCGCAAGCGGAGTACAATCGTGTCCATTGTCTTCATCTCCAAGAAGTTCACGTAGTTTCGCCAAAGCGTACCGGTACCGGCTGGCCGCGGTGTTTGCCGAACACTTCATCACCCGCCCGATTTGGCGAAAGGTCATGTCTTGATAGGTTTTCAGCAGCACGACTTCGCGCTGGTCGACGGGCAGCGCGCCAAGGGCTGCGTTGATTTGTTGGCGGCTCTCCGTCTTCTCGATCGGGTCAATGGGTTCCAGAATGGACGACATCACAATCTGTCGGCTGGATCGCTCGCGCACGGCCTGACGCCGTAGCCGGTCGTAGGCGGCATTGCGCGCGGCGCGGTACATGTAGCCGACCGGGTTGCCCAATCCGAACAATTGCCGTTGCCGCCGCAGCGCGCGCTCAAACACTTCGTGCACAACGTCTTCAGCATCCACCACATCCGCGGTGATGGCCAGGACGTAGGCATATAGTGCCGCCGCATGACGGTCGTATAGCGCCGCTATCGTGCTTTCTTCACCGGCGTTCGCATCATTCCTCAGTTCAGTCTCTCCCCGGTGCAGCGACGATGCGCGTATGGTGGTCTCGGTAACCATCGGTACTTTTCTAACGTACGACGGGACGGGATTTGTCTAAGTTGAGAATCGGATTTTCCGGGCGCCACGTAGAATGGCTATTGCTTCCGTTTCCCGGGTACGCCGTAACTGTAGAGGTGCGATCCGCTGCCAAAGTAGATGCGACCGTCGAGATAGTCGCCGCCGGGTCCGATAGGCACGGGGGAATCCGCGAACTGCGTAATTGCGTAGGCGCGTGGGTTTACTCGGGCAATGCCCTTTACGAACAGCATGTACACGTCGCCGTCCGGGCTCTGAATGAAAACGCGCGGACCCTGGTGCGAAATGGTGGGACCCAGCGTTTCGTTGAGATCCTGCTCGTGGACCACGGTACGTGTCTTCGGGTCAAAGGCGAAGAACCGGGTTCGATCCGCGACCCCGTACACCATTCCGTTCGATGAATGGCACAGATCGGTATAGCCCTGCACGCCGGGGAAGACCGGTTCGTGCCACACAATGGACTTGCTCCGGAGATCGAGAATGTACAACTCGGCCTCTTTGCCTTTCTGCTCGCCCCCGGTACCGGGCGCAGTGGTCGATCCACCGATGATCGTGTTTCCATCGAGCGCAGCCGAGGCTCAGCGTTGCTTGCTCCGGCAATAGCTCCGTGTGTTCGACGAGTACGCGCTCGCTCGGTCTCCCGGTTCCAAAACAGTAGACCACCGCCGGTGTAGCCGTAGCCGGGCGTCCCCGCGAGAACAAGTGTCTTGCCGTCGGGGTGCGCGAGAAGGTCGTGCGGACGATGGATGGTGGGCGTGCAATCCGTCAGGAATAACGGATTACAGCCCGCTTGGCCCTTTGTTCGTCGTCCACCCATTCGCTCGCTGGGTCCCATTCGAGGAGAAAGCCGCCGCCATAACCGCCGACGAAGAAGCGGTCGCCCTGGCGCGCAACGGTGTTGCACTGTCCGTAGGCTGGCGCGGTTGACCCACGCGTCCGTCTTCGGGTTGTAGCTGAAGAACCGCATGGGGAAGGCCGTACCGCCGCAAATAGTGCCGTCGGGCGCGACGGCGACGCCCATGATGTGCGCGCCTTCGCTGGTGTAGTCGAAGGAGAGCTTCTTCGTCTCCCGGGTTTCCGGGTTTTCCACAACGAGGACCCGGTTTACGAGGTCGCAGGATTTGAGCACCTTGCCATCGGGAAATTCCGTGTGAACGAGACTCTGACTGCCCGTGATGATGGGTTTGGGGTTCGGATCGGCCGGCTTTGTAATCGGGCGTAATCGTGCCCTTGTACAGCTCGTACCAATCGTCGTCATTGCCGCTCCCTGAATGGCCGTAGACCTTGCCGTTCATGTCGCGGTATACCGAACCACTTCCCTTAACCCGTTCCTCCTCCGGAATCACGGGGATGGCCTCTCGCGTCTTCGGATTGAACGCGATGATCTGGCTCGCTGTGCTGCCGATGCCGAAATAGATCCAACCCGCATCGTCCGCCGCCACGTAGCGCTGGTACTGTTTCCAGTTCTGATCGTATACGTGATCCATAGTCCGTGAACTCCCGGGTCGCCGGATCGAACGAAACAACCCCGCTGTTCGGATAGGTCACCGACCAGATGACCCCGTTGTCGTCCTCCGTCATGCCCATGGCCATCTGTGGCGTGGTCTTCTCGAAGAACGTAAAGGCGCGCTTCGCCGGATCGAATTCGCAGAAATAGCTGTTGAAATGGGCGTAATACTTGTTCCGGCTCGAAAGAATCGACGCGTACGGACAGTCCCCGCCCGGCGGAAAGGGAACCGGGTACTCCTGAGACTGTCGCCGGTTTCCGCGTCGATCATCAGCAATGCGTATCCGCCGCGATAGTCGAACAGCCACACCAGCACCACGTCGCGCCCCTCGCCATCCACTGTGGCCACGATGCCGCGGTGATTGCTGATCGGGCGTCGCGACGCCGTGGTGGAGAAAACCGTTGCCCAAGTCTTCGGTGGCGGCTCCAGCGGAAAAGGACAGGCTCGCCGATCACGAGAAAGTCCGGTGAGTACGAGATTGAAAACATTATTACGTAGCATGCCTGCCCCCTTTATGGCGTGTACAACGGCCGATCGGCGTGGGAAACGCGAATTGCCTCAAGTGCCTATCTTTTCATCCTTGCCGAGTGGAAGCGCAAACGGAAGGCGTCGACTGGCGATACGTTGGCGAGACATCGAGCGCCGATGCCACGCGTGAAACCGTAGGTCAGTTCCAAAACGCATCGCGCGGTCGGCGACCGCGCGAGTACGAAAGATACAAGTGTGTTTTTGTACGGGTCAGTTCCAGCCGCGCCGACAACTCCGGCCGCAACCTTGACTATTACCGCGTCCACGTTGCTGGCCGTGTCTCCAGCGGGGGCCGCGGCGATTGGCCCTGCCAGGCCCTGAAGCATTCCGCCCGTAGCCGCCATTCGCACATGGTTCGAAGGCCGGCAGGTGACGATCCCGCGACGCACTGCGCAAGGCCGTGAAGACCTGGATGAGTTCGAGGTTCTTCACCTTCGCCATGACCTTGTCGTAGATCGCCACGTTATCCTGTTCCGCTTGCGCGGCGGCGGCACAGGCTTCCGCCAAAGTGCAAGTACCGGGCCAACGAAATCCGTCTGCTTGCATCGATTTGCTGTGCAAAGGCAACACGATATCGATGATTGGTATACAAATATTGCAGGGCCGGGCCGGCATCGCAACTCGGATTCGACGCCGGTCCGGCCCCACGGGCGGAGAGGGGTAATATCGATGCTACCGCGAGTCCCCGCTCCCGACGGGGTCCACCCGGGTCAAAGGCGGCGGTGTTGGGTGCTTCGACGGCTTGGGCTGTCTCGTAAATACCTCGTCCCAATTCACATCGGCGGTGACCTTCATCAATACGGCCAGCGTGACCACCGATCCGATGGCGACCGTCAGCCCCGTGATGCCCTCCAGGAAGAAGCTGTACGAAAACAGGACCAGGAAGAAGATTTGTCCCGCGATGGCGACCTTCCAGGGGAATTGTCCCTTCAAGGCGGCCGACAGATAGCTCGTCACCAGCCCCACCGACACGATGGCGCAGATCACAAAGGCGATGTGAATGCTGATGACCCCTACGAGGTACGCCAGCAGCAGGTGGAAGGCAAAGAACCCTGCTGCTACGAAAAGGTAATGCATGGGGTGGATGTTCACCTTGTACAGGATATTGATCGTCGCGACGAGCACGAAGAAGAAGAGCAGACAGACTGGAGCGAAGAACGTGATGCGCGACGTCAGCGGCCCCGGATTCAGCTTCTCCGGAATGATCACGCCGATACTTTCATGCGTAATCAGGTCGGAAGCCTTCCAGGTGAGCGCCATGCCGCCGCCCGATCGTTCGGTCGACATGGGGGAGAGGCATCCTTCCGGATAGTCCACCGCGGCGAAATCCGTGTTCACGGTCAGGTTGAGATTCTTCACGCGTCCCGCGTTAGGATCCAGCGCATACCGCCACTCGCGAATCCCGCGCGTTTCGTAGGTCACCCGGAACGTCGCGCTCTGGCCCGGCGCCAGTTCCACCATGTCGCCGACCCCTTCGGCGGTATTGATCGGCGTGGCGAGTTCCTCCCCATCAAGTGTCATCGAGAACGCGTCGTACGTGGCGTCCTTTGCCGGGAAGTCGAAGTGAATCCGCACTGTTTGTGCCACGGTTTCCTCGTTCGTGACGGTGTACGTGCCATCGAAGTTACAGACGTACGTCGGGTACCAGATGAGCCCCTTCTTGCGATAGTCCGCGGCAAGTTTCACCCTGATCTCGTTGTCCGTGGGAATCAGCCACCGGACCCGATCGCTTCCCGGAATCTCCACCGCGAACGTGGGGGCGGTCTGCACAATCGGTGCGCCCCATAACGCTTGCACCTGACCGCCCAAGCGCCCACCGAACTCATTTGACCGCATCGTCGTGGTCACCCCCAGGGTCCACCATCCCACACATGCCAGCGCAAAGATCGCGGCGATGGCAATCATTCTGTATACACTCATTCCGTACCTCCTTTCGGGACCATACTTGCCACGGTTACCCGCGAGGGTCCGCTCTCTGCATTTCGTTCAGGTATTACCGTGCCCCGTCATCGACAGGTTCTTTGTACGAAATCGCCAGTGCCATGCCTTCACCCTTATAGAAGGCGCGCGAGAAGAAATACCGGTTGCCCACGAACTCTGTGGGGACGGGCCAGTCATCGCCCTTCGCCGGACTTACCGGTCCTTCCATCGACAGGAGTTCCACGCGCGCCGGCAAAGCGATACCGACGCGCACTTCCTGCGACGGCAAGCCGGTCTCCGGAATCGACGCCTCCAAGCGGCCCTGAAGTCCAAGTTTTTCCTTTTGCTCCAGGAACGCAAGCACCACATGCGACGGTTTCCCGCTGTCGAGTGGGATCATCCAGGTCCCATCGTCGCCGCCGTAGACCTTCTTCTTGACGTCGTTCACGGTTAACGACCAGATCTCTGCATCGGCAACGGCCTTCAGTTCGAGACGCGGACCCACGTCCGGCGGAACGTCCAGGATCAACACCGACAACACGTTCCCGTTCTCTTCAAAAGAACTGAAGAAGTACTGCGACTCCAGAACGGTCACGGGGGTGCTGACCGGCTGGAACCGCGTCGGCGTGAGCGTGATTGGATTCTCCACCGGGACACTCATGTAAAACTGCGCGCCTGCCGCCGCCTGCTGGAGTGGTTCGGGGAGCCGGTCCGCCGGGATTCGCGTCACAAGACCGTCCGCCGTCGCATCGATTTGTCCGTCCTCCGGTTCTTCCAGGACGAAACGGCCCTGCTGCCCGCCGTTCCCCTCGATAACCGGCAACGCCAGCGTAATCGGACCCGCTTCTCCGGGCGTGTCCAGCGCCCACTCGATCGAAAAGACGCCGCGTTCTTCCGCGGGAAGCGTCAACGCGTACCGGCCATCCTTCACTTCGCGGATGGACGACGTCCGAAGAGACGACGACAAGTACTTGGCCCCCGGCGGGGCGTCGATGACGAGCCCATCCGGCATGGGACGCAACGGCAGGAAAAGCGTCGCGATAAACGTCCGGCCGCGTTGCGCCGATATCCGGGACAACGTATCGATCTGGATAACCGTAGCCGCCTCCAGGCGCTGCTTGTTTGCATATCGCAACGCCAGCGATGGACTGGCCGAAAACCGGTAGATGCCCTCGCCATCGGCAATCCCCTGTGCATCGAGCAGCCGGAGATCCTCTGGCATCGTGACTTCCAGTGTGTTCTGTAACGCTCGGGGAATCGCGAAGGAAATACGCTGCGCTCCAGCGTCCTCCACGGCACGGACCAGCAACCGTGCCGCCACCTGGAACAACGCCGACGACCCGTCGGGCAGAATGGCCGTGGCGTCCAGGTCGGAGGGGCTCAGTACCGTGCATCCGCTGGCGTTGCTGATGGCGGTAATCACGACGTCACTGGTAAATAGCGGAATGGGTTTCGCCGGACCCGAGATGAGCTTTCCGGAAATCAGCACATCGACCTCCGCGCCGTCCGGTCGCAGACGACATTGATACTGCGCCTCGTCGAAGGAGTACACCTGGGGTGCAGGTTTTGGCTTTGCGACCGTCTTCATGATTTCCCGCTCGAGGTTGTCGCGATACAGCGTTTTAAACTCATTCCACGG
Organism: Candidatus Hydrogenedentota bacterium; assembly: GCA_963745075.1. Classification (GTDB taxonomy): domain Bacteria; phylum Hydrogenedentota; class Hydrogenedentia; order Hydrogenedentales; family SLHB01; genus JAHDWY01. The sequence goes on from CAVUWV010000017.1 coordinate 157,106, forward strand.
GATGACTACGCCTTCCTCCCCCAAAACGGGCATCACCGCGATCAGCGCCGCAATCAGGATCGTGACAAGCCGCATTTCGCCGCCCTCCTTCCCCGCGGACACCCTGCCGCGCGAGTCGTACAAACCGTCCCTTGAACCTGTACGTACTATGGCTCGGGAATGTGAAGGGCATTTGAAGGGAATGTGAAATCGGCTAGAATTCGGAAGGTTACAGCGTCAATACGTCCGCCGCGCAGGTTCCACCGGTAGCGTCAACACGGCTTCAACGCCCCCACTGTCGTGGTTTGTCAGAGTAACGTTACCACCATGCAACACCGCCGCCTCCCGCACGAACGCAAGTCCCAGGCCTGAACTCTTTTTGCCCGTATCGGGACGACGAAGCGAATAGAATCGGTCGAATACCTTGTCCAGGGCATACTCGGGAATCCCCGGTCCATGATCGCGAACACGAATTGTCACGTTGCCGTCGTCTTTGACCGCGGAAATCTCAATCGCTCCACCCGCGTCCGAAAAATCGACCGCATTCTGAATCAGATTGGAGAGGGCCTGCCGCACCAGAAACCGCTCGCCGTTCACCATAGCCGGGCGCGTACCCTCAATGGTAACGTCTACGTCTTTCTGCGACAGAACCGGCTGCAAGACTCTGCGCAATATCGCCTATCAGGTCCATCAGGTCCACCGCGTCCACATCGCGCAACTCGTTCCGGCCTTCCAGCGCCGACAGTTGCAGCATTCGGTCCACGAGTCCCTGAATTCGGTGCGATTCCGACCGAATGTTCTCCAAAAACGGCTTCCGTTGTTCGAGGGGCATGTCTTCTTCGAGTAATTCGGCGGCGCCCCGAATGGCGGACAGCGGACTCTTCATCTCGTGGGTCAGCGTCTGGACATACTCCTCCACGTAGCGCTTGCCCTCCAGCGCGGTCCGCATTTCCTCAAAGGCGTAGCCCAGTGCACCGATCTCGCCCCGTCCGAACTTCGGCGGCGGCACCCGTTTGCCGTCGCGAACAGCCTTTGCGTACCGCGTGAGCCGTTCGATGGGCGACGTGATCCACGCCGAAAACACCATCCCGAGCAGGACGACACAAACGGCCGCGATGATCCCGGCGGTGACGATTTTGCGCCGGGCCGTCTCCATAAACAGGGTGACGCTGTCCGCCGGTTTCGCCACGGTCAGCACGCCGACGATTTCCCCGTCGATCGTGATCGGAGAGGCCACGTGCAGGATGGACGTCTTCGGGATCGTCGGGATCTGTGCGCGTGGAGCGAGCGCCATATTCTCCTCGCATCGTTCGAGCCACGTCGTTCCATCGCGAATAGTCTTTCCCCTCGTCCCGGCCGTCATCGGAATCAAACACGACGATTCCCTTGCGGTCCGTGACATAGACGCGCATGTTCAGGTGGGTTTTGGTGACGTCGTAGATTCTTGCGGAGAACTCTTTGTTCCGCGCCCGGTCGAAGGTGGTCCGAAAATCAGTGGTATCGACTGCGTCGTGCTCGATCTGGGTTTCCGCCAAGGACGCGAGTATCGTCGCCGTGTCTACCATGGACTCCTCCATGGTTTCAAGATACCGGGGCCGTAGATCTTCGAGAATCCAGTCCACGAGTTCGTAGAAGCCGACGCCTACGACCAGGAGCAATGCCGCGAATAGCCGATAGCGGATCTTCACCACGACTCCTTCAGCGAGTAGCCCAGCCCACGGTGCGTTTGAATCGGATCGACTTCCGGCCGGACCGACCGCATTTTCGCTCGGATGTTCTTCACGTGCGCGTCCACCGTGCGATCCATACTCGATTCCGGCGCATCCCACGCCAGTTCCATCAGCTTCTCGCGCGAGTAGACCCACCCAGGCCGCTGCGCCAGCACTTCGAGGATGCGATATTCATAGCGCGACAAGTCGAGCGGCTTTCCGAAATACCACACCGTGGCCTTATGTTTGTCGATGGTCAGTGGCGAGCCCGGCCGGGAAGGCGACGCGTCGGACTCTGCCCCAGGCGCACGGCGCAACACGGCCTTCACGCGGGCGGCCAATTCGCGTGGACTGAAGGGCTTGGCCACATAGTCGTCACCCCCGATTTCGAGGCCCACCACGCGATCGATTTCATCCGCCCGTGCCGTCAGGAAGATAATCGGTACCGCAGAAGTCTTCCGGATTTCTTTGCACAGGTCGAACCCGTTGCAATCAGGCAATCCAACGTCGAGCACGATCAGGCTCGCCCCATGGTCGTGGTAGATGCGAAGTGCTTCTTCTCCCGTGGCGCACCAGGCTACCTCAAAGCTCTCCGTCTCCAAAGCATACCGGATATTATCCGCGATGGCCGGTTCGTCCTCGACCACCAGAATCCTGTGCATGTCATGAACCCTCCACGACATTGGCTGCACCGCATGGTCGCACGGTTCCGCCTCAGCCTGCAACCGGTTATTGAATCGGGACCGTCGGTCTTGCACCCGGCTCTCCAGTTCTCTATAGTCTGCGGCTGCAAGCAAGGAGGTCCTTATGACCCTGCAGGAAATTCTCGTTCAAAATCTCGGACAGTTTCTCGAAACCCTGAACCAGGTCTTCGCCATCGCCGCCCAGAACTCGGTGGCATGGGCGCAGCAATTCGGTACCACGTGGCTCGCTGCCTATACCCAGCGCGCCAGCATCTTGCTGGGCGCCCTCGACGCGATTCTGCCGCCATATTGATGAATGGATTAGCTCCGGAAAGGGTTGCATGATGGGTTCGATCGAATTGGGAAACGGCGCACACACCTATGAACTGGTCGAGGGGTGGGGCGAACCGCCGTCGCACATTCAATACGGCTACACCCACGGCGTCTGCGAAGACAGCCAGGGCCGCATCTATATCCACAATCAGAGCCCCCACGCCATGGTGGTTTTCGACGCCGACGGCGCCTTCGTCACGTCATGGGGCGACGAATACGCGAGCGGCGCACACGGCTTGCAACTTAACCGCGAGAATGGGGAGGAGTTCCTGTATCTCGCCCTCACCAGCCAGAGTCGTTGCGTAAAGACCACGCTCTCCGGCGATAAGGTTTGGGATATCGGGTGTCCCATGGACTCCGGCGTGTATGAGAAGCCGGAACAATTCGTGCCCACCAATATCGCCATCGCGCCCAACGGGGACTTCTACGTCGCCGACGGCTACGGCCTCAGCTACATTCACCAATACAACGCCAAGGCCGAGTACATCCGCACCTGGGGCGGCAAGGGCGATGCCCCGGGCCAGATGAACTGTCCCCACGGCATCTACGTCGACACCCGTGGCGAAAGCCCCGTCCTCGTCGTCGCCGATCGCGCCAACGTGCGGCTGCAATACTTTGATCTCGACGGAAACCACTTGAGGTTCGTCACCGAGGAGCTGCGGTTTCCGTGTCATTTCGATCAACGCGGCGACGAAATGCTCATCCCGGACCTTTACGGCCGGGTCACCATCTTCGACAAAGACAACAAGCTCGTCACCCATCTCGGCGACAATCCCGGCGTCGAAAAGACGGAAGGCTACCCGAATCTTCCCCACGACCAGCGCATTCCCGGCAAATTCATCTCGCCCCACGGCGCAATCTGGGATCACGCCGGCAACATCTACGTCGTCGAATGGGTCAACGACGGCCGCGTAACGAAGTTGCGCCGAGTTTAATCGTGACACGCAGATGAAGCACCGGCCCGTCGAAACCCATGCCAGCGGCCTGATCGCCAAGCTTGGCCTGTTCACGGCCTGCATGATCATCATGGGCAACATGATCGGGTCGGGCATCTTCAAGAAGTCCGCGCCCATGGCCGCCGAGTTGCAGTCGCCGGGACTTCTTCTCGCGTGTTGGCTCATCGCGGGGATCATCACCCTCTTCGGCGCGTTGACCAACGCCGAGATTGCGGGCATGATCGCCGAACCCGGCGGGCAATATCAGTATTTCAAGCGGATGTACGGCCGCGGGTTCGCATTTCTGTACGGCTGGTCCTCGTTCACCGTCATTCAGACCGCGTCCATCAGCTCCATTGCGTACGTATTCGGCGAGTCCGCCAACGCCTTGATTGCCTTTCCCCGCTTATCTGCGGATCTTGAGGCTTGGTCGATATTTGGCCTCGTCTCCCCGCTGGACAACCTCGGCGTGAAACTCTTCACCATCTTCACGATTGCTGCGCTCACAACGGCGAACTATTTCGGCGTGGTATTCGGCGGTGTGATTGCCAGCATGACGACGTGTCTAAAATTGGTTGGGATTGCGCTGATCATTCTTCTCGGATTTTTCCTGGGAAATGGATCGGTGGGCCATTTGCAACCCGTCTTGGAAAATCCCCACGCGGAATATGGCTCGTCGCTCGGACTCTTCGGCGCCATGTTTGCTGCCTTCCTCGGCGCGTTCTGGGCTTACGACGGCTGGAACAACATCACCTCGCTCGGCGCCGAGGTTCGCAACGCGAAGCGGAATATCCCGCTGGCCCTCGGCATCGGCACGCTTGGCGTCATCGTCGTGTACATGATCGTCAATGCCGCCTACCTCTACATCATGCCCGTGGACAAAATGGCCGCGCTCGTCAACACCAAAAACAGCATCGTCGCCGTCGAGGTTATGCGTACCTTCATGGGTGACCGCGGCGCCATGCTAATCGCCATTCTTATTCTGCTCTCCACCTTCGGCGCAACCAACTGCCAGCTCATGCCGCACTCCCGCGTGTATTTCGCCATGGCCCGGGACAACCTCTTTTTCAAATCGGCCGCGACCTGCCATCCCGTCCACAAGACGCCCTCCACGTCGCTGATCATCCAGGCCGCCTGGGCCTCGTTGCTGGTAATGAGCGGTTCCTTCGATCAACTCACTGATATGGTGATCTTCGCTTCGTTCATCTTTTATGGCGCTGGCGCGTTCGGCGTCTTTGTCCTTCGCCGGACGATGGAGGGCGAGCCGCGGCCCTATCGTGTGACCGGATACCCGGTCGTCCCCGCGATCTTTGTATTGTTCTGCCTGGTCCTGGTTTGCGTAACCATCTATCAGGCCCCCCGGAACGCCGGCTTCAGCCTGGTACTCGTCTTTTCCGGCATTCCATTCTATTGGCTGTGGCGCAATCGCGCACCGCACATCCCCACATCGTGATCCCGGGCCTTCATCCACGTATAATGGGGTTTACGGGCCGGTACCCCGTCCACTGCGAGGAAATTCCAATACTTCATCGATGAAAGGATCAGGCGACTATGAAGCATCTGGTATTGGCGCTGGCGATGTGCTCCGTTGTGCTTCACGCACAGGATGCTCCCGATAACACCCTCACCGCCGACGAGAAAGAGGCGGGGTGGGTTCTCCTGTTCAACGGAAAAGACTTGACCAATTGGATGAACGAAGACAAGGCTCCCAGCACAGCCAAAGTCGAGGACGGTGCCATCAACCCTGGCACCGCGTCAACTCCCCTTGTTGTGTACAAGGACTACTACGGCGACTGCATTCTCTCCCTCGACTTCAAGATCGGCGCCGGGTGCGACACCGGTGTATTTGTCCGGCTGTTTCCGTTGACGTCAGTCCGCGATCATCCTGTCTCGTGGAACGGTTTGGAAGTGTCGATTAAGGATTCCACCGGCACGGACTATACCGACACGGGTGCCATATACGATTTAGTCAAACCATCCTCCAACGCAATGAAGCCCGTCGGCGAATGGAACCACATGGTGATCACCTGCAACCGCAACCTGATCACCGTCGAATTGAACGGTGAAACCGTCACCAATATGAACCTGGACGATTTCAAGGAACCCATGCGCCGCCCCGACGGGTCCGAACACAGCTACGACAAGTCCTGGTACACCCACAGCCGCCAAGGCTACATCGCGCTCCAGAACGGTAGCAGTCCCTGTTGGTTCAAGAACATCAAACTCATGCCCCTGAACGCCGACGCGCGGGGCCGCCGCGAGTCCAACCGGATTATCAAGTAACCCATGGACGTCGCGCGGCCGAGAGTGGTCATCCACTACTGCACGCAGTGCCGCTGGCTCCTGCGCGCCGCCTGGATGGCTCAGGAACTCCTGACCACCTTCGATCGCGAACTTGGCGAGGTGGCCCTGAGTCCGGGAACCGGCGGCGTCTTCAATGTGACGGTGGATGATCGCTTGGTCTGGTCGCGAAAGGCCGAAGGGCGCTTCCCCGACATCAAAGAACTCAAACAACGCGTGCGAGATCGCGTCGCCCCGGAAAAGGACCTTGGGCACAGCGACCGCCCTTGACCGTACGGCAGCAACGTGCCGGAGAACGATATGGCCGCCCAGAGCCGCAACAGCAGCGAAGAGCGTGTCAGCCCCTTGCGCATAGGTGCGGCATGGGGCGTTCACCTGTTTACCGCGTCGGGCGCGGTCGCAGCATTCTGGGCAGTACTGGCGATTGGCGACGGCCGCTGGATGACCGCCTTCGCCTGGATGGGCCTCGGCATCCTCATCGACGGCGTCGATGGATTGTTGGCCCGGACAGTCGGCGTCAAGCAGGTGCTGCCAAACTTCGACGGTGCGCTGCTCGACAATCTTGTCGATTACTTTGCCTATGTGCTGGTCCCGGCGCTGCTCGTGTGCGACGCCCATCTGTTGCCACGCGGGTGGAATCTACCCGCAGCCGCGGCCATGATCCTCAGCTCCGCGTACCAATTCTGTCAGGCCGACGCCAAGACCGACGATCACTACTTCAAGGGCTGGCCTTCGTATTGGAATATTCTCGTCTTCTACCTGTTCGTGCTCCGCGCGAACCCTGTGTTAAGCCTCGTGCTGGTCCTCGGATGCGCAATTCTGGTTTTTGTTCCAATCCGGTATCTATACCCGTCGCGCGCAAAACGATTTCGAACCCTTCACCTGCTTCTGGTTGCGGCCTGGGCGGCTACGCTCATCCTGATGTGGTTCCAACACCCGACGATTCATCCCGCCGTCATTGCGCTCTCACTCCTGTACGTGGTTTACTATAATCTCGTGAGTTTATACGCAACGTTTCGACCAAACCGATCTCCCAACGCGCGTCTCGAACCTGCGCAGAAAGGATTACCACGATGAAACTCTGCATTATCGTCGGATACGGAGACGACAACGTGGACAAAGCGACCGTGAGTCTGACGCTCGCCCATGCCGCGTTGGACGAAGGTGATTCCGTTACCGTTGTATTGATGAGCGAAGGCGTCCGGTTGGCGGTATCCGGTCACGCGGATACGCTGGACAATGGAGAACCGTTCAAACCGGTCCAGGAACTGCTTGCCGGAATCGATGAGAAGAATGGCCGGCTTTGCGTGTGCTTGCCTTGCCTGAAGAACCGCGGAATTTCAGAGAAGGACCTGGATTCGCGCTTCAAGAAGATCGCCGGCAGCGACGTACTGCGCATCACAAGAGAAAGCGAACGCATGCTGCAACTGTGAGGCGACACCCGCTATTGGTACGGTTCCTCGTCCTCGACGGGTTTCGCAATTCCCGCGTCAACGAGGTAGTGCAGGCCGTCCTCCGTATCCAACATCGCCGCGATCGCGTCGTTGATCGCCGCCTCCCATTTGGCCACGCTGCTCTCCGGTTGCTGGACGGCGACGGCTTCTTCAATCGCGCGCCGGACCGTGTTCGAGATTTCCTGATGCGGCGTATACTCCGCGAAGCCCTTCACTTCGTGCTTCAGTCCCCACGAACACTTCGGAGGCGAAGGCCCCGCCCACAACACGCCTTCTTCCAGGGCCCACGGCTTCCAGTACCGCGCGCCAAAATCGACGAGTTCGATGCCCTCCGCGCCGCGATCGCATTCGATCCACACGTAGTAACCATGAATGTCGATGTTCTCGATATGCGCCTGTATACCAAACGGAGCCCCGCCGCACCGGACTTCCACCGACCCCGCGACAGGGACGTACCCGTCGCCCGTTAAATGCTTCAGCAAGAAACAACCGATCGTGTTGATCGGTCCGATGTGCATCACGGACGGCTCCATGAACTTCAGCAGCGCCCCGTGTAACGAATCGGCAATGACCTCACGCACCGCAGGCGTGAGCGGGTACTTCGCCATAAACACCAACTCCTCTCCTCTCCCATGACCCTACCGTAACGCGAAGCCACCGGCTGTTTCAACGACGACCCGCCCGGAATCCAACGGGGGGGAACCGGCATGCTTTTGTCGGGTGGAAGTACACGCGGCCGCCTCGTATACTGAAGCGATTTCAACCAGCGGGGGTGCACCTTCAGAGGGTAACACTATGGCGAACGAAAACAACAGCATGGATCGGCGGGATTTCCTGCGACGGACCAGTCAGGGTACGGCACTTGCCGGACTGGGAGTCGTCGCCGCGCAAGCCGCACGCGCTCGGCGTGCAGTGCAACGGGCGGATCCGCACGCCCCGAAGACAGGCCATCTATTGAAAGACGGCGAAACCATTGGCCTCGGCATCATCGGCGTCGGCGGAATGGGCGGCGGCCATCTCGGCGATCTCATCGCGCGCGAAAGTAATGGGGAAAACCTCCAGGTCCGCGCCGTATCCGATTGCTACACCCGTCGCAACAGCAGTGCAAAACAACGTGTCAAAGACGGAACCGGCCGGGAAATCGATTCCTATTTCGACTACCGGAAACTCTTGGAGCGTGACGATATCCACGGGGTGGTCATCGCAACGCCCGACCACTGGCACGCGCGGGTCACTATGGACACCATAGAAGCCGGCAAGGATGTGTATTGCCAAAAACCGGTGACCCTTACCATCGAAGAATCCCTCGACGTGCGCGACAAAGTCTATGAAACCGGCCGCGTCTTTCAATGCGGCGCCCAGCGATGCTCGGACGACTTTTGGTGGCAGGCAAAGAAGTTTATCCAGGAAGGCGGAATCGGTAAAGTCCTTTGGGCGCAAGGCGATTACAGCCGCAACTCCGCCGGCGGCCCCAACGATCGCGGCGGCGAGTGGAATTACCACATCGATGCCGACACCACCGACGACCCTGCCGCGGGCGACGCCTACATCGACTGGCAACAATGGCTGGGGCCCGCTCCAAAACGCCCCTTTTCCCGGGCGCGTTTCTTCCAGTTCCGGAAATACTGGGACTATTCCGGCGGCATCGCGACGGACCTTATGTACCACTTCATCGCGCCGTTAACGATTGCCTTGGGCGTCAGCGCCCCCGAGCGGGCCAGCGCCGCGGGCGGAATCTTCGTGCAACACGACGACCGGGAAGTGCCGGACACCTTCATGGTCACGCTGGATTATCCCGAAGATATTACCGTCGTACTGACGTCTTCCATGGCGAACCGCCAAAGCAACCCCGTTCTGATTCGAGGGCATCGCGCCACGATTCGCCCCCATGACGACGGCATGCAGGTCACGGCGGAAGACGAATTCAAGGAATGGTTTAAGCAGCGATACGGCGATACCGAGATCATCGTGCCCCTCGAACCGCGCGAGGAACACGTGACAAACTGGTTAAACGCGATGCGCACTCGAGGCGCCGTTCACTGCGATCCCCAAACTGCGTACCGCGCCATGGCCGCCGTCAGGATGGGCTGCGATTCATGGCGGCAAGACAAAATGATATTCTGGGACAATGCCCGCGAGCGATACGTTCGGAATCATCCGCGTCCGAAACGGACCTCGCGATGGCCTCAGGAACCCGAGCCGACGGCATGACGGGAGCCCGACTCGGGAAAAATAAAACCAGGTCCGTGAAAGGAACGGACGAGAGGAGAGACTGATGAGATTGCGACTGTGCACGATCGTGGGACTTGCCGTATTTGCGACGGCGTGCGGCGGACCTACACCCGAACCGGCCGCGACCACGCCCCCAACCGATACCGCCACGACCGCTGAACCGGAAAAGGCTCCCGAGTCGGCTGAACCAATCCGTGTCGCGTTCGTCACCAACAATACTTCCGACTTCTGGACCATTGCCGAGGCGGGTACCAAGAAAGCCGCTTCGGAGTTGGGCTGCGAAGTCATGTTTCGCAAACCCTCCATGGGAACCGCCCAGGAACAGCAGCAGATCATCGAAGATCTCATCGTGAGCGGCGTATCCGGAATCGCCATCAGTCCCAACGACCCGGAGAACTGGACGGAAACCCTCAACTCCTTCGCAGATCAGGTCAACCTCATCACCCAGGACTCCGACGCGCCCGACAGCAATCGCGCGTGCTACATCGGCACCAACAACTACGACGCCGGCGTGGCTGCCGGTGAATTGATCAAGAAGACGTTGCCCGATGGCGGTGAAATCATGATGTTCGTCGGACGACTCGACGCCCAGAACGCCCAGGACCGCAAACGCGGCATCGAGGATACCCTCAAGGGAACGGGGATCAACGTGATTGGGACCTTAACCGACGAAACCGACCGTGCCAAAGCCATGGCCAACGTGCAAGACACTCTCGTTACCCATCCCGAAGTGGATTGCATGGTCGGGTTGTGGAGTTACAACGGTCCCGCTATCCTCAACGGAGTCCGCGACTCCGGAAAACTGGGACAAGTGAAGATCGTCTGCTTCGACGAAGAAGAAGAAACGCTGCTCGGCGTCAGCAACGGAAACATCGTCGGCACCATCGTCCAGCAACCCTTCGAATTCGGATACCAGTCCGTGAAGCTGTTGGCCCAACTCGCGAAAGGCGATCGCTCCGGGATTCCCGCCGACAAGCAGTTATTCATCCCGGTCAAGACGATCACCAAAGACAATGTGGAGGAGTTCCGGGCCACGTTGAGCGAGCAGATTGGTCGATAGTGAGAAAGGCACTCGGTCTACTGGGTATCTTGGCGGCGCTGGTTGTGCTCACTTCCGTGTGGGAGTGGCAGACGGGGGATGGCCGTATCAGTTTCCTGACCACAGCGAACCTGCGCAATATCTTGACGTGGGTGGGGTTGTTCGGGATCCTGAGCCTGGGCCAGGCCCTCGTCATCGTGACCGGCGGCATCGACTTGTCGGTGGGCAGCGTGGCCGGATTAATCGGGATCAGCGCCGCGCTCATGATGGACCGCGGAGACGGCATGCATCCCTCTGTCGCCATACTGTTGTGCCTGTTGCTCGGCGTCGTGATCGGCCTGTGGCACGGCGTTCTCATCGCGAAGGTCCGCCTGCAACCCTTTGTCGTCACCCTGTGCGGATTGTTCTTCTTCCGGGGCATTGCGCGCCTGCTTACGAATGATCAGAGCCAGGGGTTTGGAACTTCCTACCCCGGACTCCGGTGGTTCGGAAATGGGTTCGTCGCCGAAATCATTCCGGCCCCTTTCATCGTGTTGGCCATCCTTTCGATCATTGTGGGGGCTTACCTTCATTTTTCACCCCAGGGCCGCCATCTGTTCGCTATGGGCGCCAACGAGGAAGGCGCCCGGTTCAGTGGAATTCGCACCGACCGGCTCATGATCGGCGCCTACGTCATCTGTAGCTTGCTGACCGCCGTCGGCGGCATCCTGCTCGCCTTCAAGATAAACTCCCTGGGCCCCAGCGATTTCGGCAGTTTCTATGAGCTGTATGCCATCGCCGGCGCGGTGCTCGGCGGATGCAGCTTACGCGGCGGCTCCGGTAACGTGCTGGGCGTGCTCATCGGCGCCTCGCTCATCGTCATTCTCAAGAATCTCGTAAACATTCTGGAGATTCCAAGCCAGTTGGAGTACGTTGTCATTGGCGGCGCCATTCTGTTTGGGGTCGGTGTGGACGAATTGTTCTCCCGGCGCAACGCCGCCCGCGTCGGCGCAGACTGATTCCGGTGTCGGATATGAACATGCTCTACGAATACGCAGGGTACCTCAAAAACATCCTCTACGCTCCCGACGCAAGCGAACGGGACCGCCTTGAGTACATCGAATTTAGCGCAGAGGACATCGCCCACTGGTCCACGCGCGATCTCGAGGCGGACCGCGAATGGAAGAAAACCCCCGTTCATCGCGCCCGCACGGATGACGGCGTACGGCTCGTAGGCCGCTTTGAAGACGTTCGCCGAATGGACACCCTGGCGATCGACGATCCCAGCTTCTGGGTGCCGCTGGGCACGGTCGGCTGGAGCGACTCGCGCTTTCCCGTCGACGTGACGCGCTATCCCATCATCGAAGTCACATACCGCTGCACGAGCGACAACGCATTACCGGTCTGCGTCTGGACCTATACCGGCGGCGTACATATCGATCGCCTGGCCCAAACCCGCCAATGGACCACCTCCGCCCGGTTGATCCCTCACAACGGGGTCCCCGCCCAGATCGACGCGCTGATCTTTCGCCTGTATTCAACCACCCGCACCACCGAATCGGTCGAAATCGCGTCCGTTCGCTTCCGGGCCACGAGTGCGACCGAACGGGAAGCGTTGGAGAAATACCAGGCGCGGTTGGAGAAACAGGGCCCCCAAAGGCGCTACGACATACTCGACGCCTTCCTGCCCCTGGGGGTTTGCATGGATGCGGAAGCGGCCCGGCGCAACGCCGAACTCCTGGGCGTTTCCCTTGGCGAATACTGGGATCTTGCGCTCGAAGATATCGTAACCCATCATCACAATTGTATCGCCATGGAAAATGTCGACCGGCTCACGATTCCCGAATGGGAGGAACTACTAGCCCATTGCGAAACCTTCGGCGTGAAGATTGCCGCCTCCCATCAGATCAATCTCGAAGACGAACCGCAAGAATTACGCGACTTGATCGACATGCGGATCAAACCCTACGCCGGCTCGCCAACGGTCTTGTCGTGGTGCTTGAAAGAGAAACCGTCGGAAAGCGACTTTCAGGATCTGATGAAGGTCAAGGGCTGGGTCGAAGAAGCCGATCCAACGCACCCCGTCAGCGTCGTCACCCACTACGCCAGTGCGTTTCCCCTGTACGCGCCAAACTTTTCCGTCGCAGGGGTTACCCACTTTACCTCGCATTCGCCGTGGGACATCGGCGCCATCGTGCGCGCGAACGCTCCGCTCGCCAAGGGACAACAATTCTGGATGGTTGGACCCGCATTCATCTACGCCACGGGCGCGCCCGAATGGAGCACCTGCCCGGAAATGCGCCTCATGGTAAATCTGGCTTTTGCCAACGGCGCCAAGGGCTGGTTCAGTAGTGCCTACCACAACGACCCCATCTGGGTCTCGGGAAGCTGCCAGCGGACACTCACCGGACCGTTCCTGATGTTCAGTGATCTCTGGCTCGAACTCGACCGGCGGATGGAGGGCCTGGCCGCCCTCGCACCCTTGTTGCTGGCGTCCCGTCCCGCCAGGTTGTCCCCGGATTGGTTCTCCGCCAGCGCCACCTCCGACGATTTGACCATTCTTCCGGAGGGGGTGTCCCCGACCTCCTCCTATCGTCTGCGGGGCCCCGACTTCAATCTTTTCCTGATTGTGAGCAACGACGTCCGCGGAATGTCGAGCCTCAACATCAGCGTTTCCCCGAATACCCTGCGGGGCAACCACATCTACGACCTCAGCGACTTCGTTCGCAAACGCGTATGGGCTCCCATGGATCTGGAACGGCATCTGGAAATGTTCCCGGGCCAGTCCCAAATGGTGATTGTTGCGGAACCCGATGTCTGCGCCCGCTGGCGCGATATCATCGCCGAGCGCCTGATCGACGACGACAAACGCCAACTGGCCTTCAATCTCAAACTTGCCAAGACCTACGGCCTCGACATCGCCGAAATCGAGGAGATTCTAGAGCGGGCCGGCGAGGGCCATGCCATGGAAAACCTCGCCACCATGGACCGTGCGCGCGATGCCTTGGTCAATTTGATGTACGACTCGCCTTCCATTCGCGACACCCGGAGCAGCATTATCGAGGCCTGCGCCGCCATCTGTGCCTGCGACGGGGTCCTCTGCCGGCTCATTGGCCGTGGAAAGGTCGATCTGGCTAAAGAATGGGGGCAAAAGGTCTTGCCGCTTGCTCGGGAAGTCACCCACCTTCGCCTGGAACTGCGCCGGGGCAAGGGTGCCAACATCCTCGACTACTGCCGCGACGTCGCGCATCGCACCCTGAACCTTCTCACCGACCTTCGCGCCCTCAACTGACCGGAACGAAAGCACCCGCACGGAATGCCCCGCCGGGAATGGTGACCGCCGGGAATGGTGATTGACTTCACATTTCGGGGGTTGCTATACTTTTGCAATTGTCTTGTGCGCGGGAAGTTAGCAATTTATCGCACACGAGTACCGCCTCGCGGACCGGGAGTCCGGGCCGTGGCGCAGGGTTCTGTGCCCGATTCGGGCGCTTCAGTCCGTGCGAAATCCAAGTTTGGGGCGTCGCCAAGTGGTAAGGCACCGGCCTTTGGAGCCGGCATTCGCAGGTTCGAATCCTGCCGCCCCAACCACTTTTTTGACTTAGGGATAGGGTATCGGTGGCTTACAGCAAGAGCATCAAGATACTTTCCGGGAGCTGTTCGGAAGTACTGACCGACGGGATTTGCTCCCAGTTGGAGCTGACCCGCGCCAAAGCGACCGTCAGCAAATTTAGTGACGGCGAGATCAAGATACAGATCGGCGAGAACATCCGCGGCAGCGATGTCTTTATCGTGAACAGCACGAGTCCGCCCGTAAACGATCACTTGATGGAACTGCTGATCCTGATCGATGCTGCGTGCCGTGCGTCGGCGGACCGGGTCACCGCCGTCCTGCCCTATTTTGGATATGCCCGGCAGGACCGAAAAGACCGCCCGCGGGTGCCGATTACGGCGAAGCTGGTGTCGAACTTGCTCGTCGCGGCGGGCGCCGATCGGGTCCTGACGGTCGATCTGCACTGCGGTCAGATTCAAGGGTTTTTCGATATTCCCGTGGATCATCTGAGCGCCGACGTAGTTTTCGTGAACTACTTCATGGAACAGGGCGTCGAGAATATCGTCGTCGTGTCGCCCGATACCGGAAGCGTGGCGCGAATCCGCGAGTTTGCACGGCGTCTCGACGCACCCCTAGCCATCGTGGACAAGCGGCGGCCCAAGGAGAACGAAACGGAAGTGATGAACGTCATCGGAGACGTGGCCGGTAAGCACGCGCTTATCTTCGACGACATGATTGATACCGGCGGTACGCTCGTCAAAGCGGCCAAGGCCATTAAAGTCCGCGGCGCACTGGACGTGATTGCCTGTTCCACCCATGCGGTGTTCAGTGGCGAAGCGGTCTCCCGGATTCGCGATTCGGTCCTTGACGAAGTGCTCGTTAGCGATTCGATACCGTTGAAGCCGGAAGCCCAGGCTTGTGACAAGATAAAAGTTCTATCGATTGCCTCCCTCGTAGGAGAGGCCATACGGCGGATTCATCAGGAAGAATCACTGAGTATCTTGTTTCGATAGATAGCACTGGCCCGAACCCGGCCCTGTGTTTCGGGAACGGTCCCACGGAAATCGACGGGCGCGAGCCCACTTGGTTCAGGAGGCAGAGTCATCATGGAATTGCAGACATTAAAGGCGTCCACGCGCGTCGCAAAAGGCAAAGGTGACGCGGGTCGCGAACGCAGAACCGGCAACGTGCCTGGCGTTCTGTACGGCGGTGGGGGAGAATCGATTTCCCTCAAGCTCGATGCGCGCGAGTTCGAACGCCTTATCCACTCCGGCGGCGAGCACGCGATCGTACAGCTCAGCGTCGAAGATCAGCCCGAACTGAGCAGCCCCGCCATGCTGCGCGCCGTCCAGCATCACCCGATCCGCGGCGAAGTGTTGCATGCCGACTTCCAGCGCATTCGTCTGGATGAGCGCATCACGACCCTCGTGCCGCTCGAACTCGTCGGCCACTGCAAAGGCACCATCGAAGGCGGCGTACTCGACTTCCAGCTTCGCGAAATCGAAGTGGAATGCCTCGCCCTCGAAGTTCCGGAAAAGATCGAAATCGACACCACCGAACTAGGCATTGGCGACAGCATTCACGTTGAACAGATTCCGGCGCCGCCCAACGTTACCATCGTGACCGAACTCACGCGGAGCGTCGTGGCCGTCCATGCGCCGCGTGTGATCAAGACCGCTGAAGAAGAAGCCGCGGAAGCCGCTGCGGAAGCGGAGGCTGCCGAAGACGCAGCCGCGGCTGAGTCCGAAGCAGGCGGCGCAGAGTAACCGCCGGTTGCCGGAGCGGGAGGTCGCCGCGTGAAGCTTATTGTGGGGCTTGGCAATCCCGGACCCCGGTACCGCAACACCCGGCACAACGTGGGGTTTCAGGTCTTGGACCTGCTCGCCGTGCGAATGGGCGCGGCGTTCGATCGGGAAAAGTTTCACGGTTTATTGGCGGTCTCCGGGCAGGGCGCGAAATGTGTCATGTTGTTGAAACCGCTGACCTATATGAACCGAAGCGGTATCGCCGTGGCCGAAGCGGCCCGGAACAAGGTCACGGATATGGACGATCTGCTCGTTGTCGTGGACAACGTCAACCTGCCCTTCGGACGGCTCCGCATGCGCGAACGGGGCAGCGCCGGCGGGCACAACGGGCTCAAATCCATCATCGAGCATGTGGGTACGCAGGATTTCCCCAGACTGCGCATAGGCGTCGGAGTCAATAAGGCGGGCGAATCCCTGACCGACCACGTGCTTGGAGGCTTTCGGCCGGAAGAACGGGCCGAACTCGAGGGGCTGATCGAACGGGCCGCCGACGGCGTGATCGCGTTCCTGGAGGATGGTGTAGTCGCTGCCATGAACGCCGTCAACAAAATGCCCGATCCGGACGCATAGCTCGCAACGATGCGGCTGCCGCAAGGGGCTAGGTTGGAGAAACAATGAAACATACGATCAGCGTTCTCGTCGAAAATCATTTCGGTGTCTTGGCCCGGGTTTCCGGTATGTTCAGCGCCCGAGGCTACAACATCGACAGCCTGTGCGTGGGCGAAACGGAAGACCCGTCCGCCTCGCGCATGACCGTCGTCGTCCGTGGCGACGACAGCGTGCTCGAACAAATCGTGAAACAGTTGAAGAAGCTCGTCGAGGTCATCCAAGTAATCGACTTGACCCGCGAAAGTTACGTCGAACGCGAACTCGTTATGATCAAGATCGCGGCCGACGGATCCCGGCGCAGCGAAATCACGGATATCGTGAGCGTTTTTCGCGCGAAAGTCGTCGACATCAGCACCGGCGCCATGACGGTCGAAGTCACCGGCAGTGAGGGTAAGGTGACGGCGTTCATCGACATGATGCGGCCGTTTGGAATCCGGGAACTCGTCCGAACCGGACGGATCGCCATCGCACGCTCGAACAACGGCAGCGCCAACGCCGAGGAAAACTGAAGTGGCGAAGATTTATTATCAAAATGATGGCGACCTTTCGGCCTTGAACGGCCGGACCGTTGCCGTCATCGGATTTGGAAGCCAAGGGCATGCCCACGCCATGAACCTGCAAGACAGCGGCGTCCAGGTTGTTATCGGCCATCGCGGCGGCGCCGGCAGCAAGACCTGCCAAGCCGCGAAAGAAGCCGGGTTCGAAGTGCTCCCCGTCTCCGACGCAGTCAAGCGCGCCGACATCGTCATGGTGCTCGTGCCGGATACCATCCAGAAAGAACTCTTCGAAAGCGATATCAAGCCGAACCTGGAAGCCGGCAATTCGTTGATGTTCGCCCACGGATTCAACATCCATTTCAAGTGCGTCGTGCCGCCGAAAGACGTGGACGTTTTCATGATCGCCCCGAAAGGCCCCGGACATCTGGTTCGGGAAGAATTCGAGCGGGGCGCCGGCGTCCCCTGCCTGGTTGCGATCTTCCAGGATGCCACGGGCGAAGCCCTGAAAAAGGCATTGGCCTACGGCATCGGTGTCGGCGGCGCGCGCGCCGGAATCATCGAAACCACCTTCCAGGAAGAGACCGAGACCGACCTTTTCGGCGAGCAGACCGTGCTGTGCGGAGGGTCGGCGGCCCTGATCAAAGCCGGGTTTGAAGTGCTCTTGGAAGCCGGCTACCAGCCGGAGATCGCCTATTTCGAAGTCATGCATGAGTTGAAGCTCATCGTCGATTTGTATTATCGTGGCGGTTTGAAGTTCATGAATCATTCGGTCAGCGACACCGCCGAATACGGCGGAATGTCCGTGGGCAGCAAGATTGTTACTGAGGATACGAAAAACGCCATGCGGGCGGCGCTCAAACGGATTCAAAACGGCGAATTCGCCAAAGAATGGCTGGACGAATACCAGTCGGGCGGCGCAAACTTCAACAAGTTGCGCAAAGCCGAGGCGGAGCATCCCATCGAAAAAGTCGGGGCCGGGCCTCGAAAGATGATGCACTGGATTACGTAACGCGCGCCACGCCTTCGGGCGTGGCCCTTTTTTTAGTTGAATCGTCTTACTTTTCCGTCCCGTCCTGGCGGGATGGAACCGAATACACTGCGAGGAGATCATTGCTCTTGAAAACGTTGTTGCCTTTGCAGGAACTTGACCTGAAGATCGAAAAGTGTCGGCTGCGGGAGGTCGAGATTCCGAAGCAGAAGGGAAAGTTCGACGTGCAGAAGAAGCGGCTCGCCGCCGAACTCGACGAGCGCGAAGAGGAGCTGACGAAGCTTCAACTCGAGCAGCGCGAGTGCGAAAGCGAAGTCGCGCAAAAACAGGAGCAGATCGGCAAGTACGAACAACAACTCCTCGGCGTCAAAAAGAATGAGGAGTATCAGGCGCTCCTCCACGAGATCGATCTGCTCAAGAAACAGATTGGGCAAAAAGAGGAACGCATTATCGCGGTGCTGGTCGAAATCGACGCGGCCAAGGAGCGCCTCGCGGAAGACAAGAAACGGATCGAAGCCGAGCGCAAAGCCATCGACGGTCAGTGCGCCGAAATTGACACGGAACTGGAAGAAGCCGTCGCGGCGCGGGGAGAACTCGAAAAGCAGCGAAAGGCGTTGGAATCACAAGTCGATTTGACTCTGTTGTCCCGTTACAAACGCATTCGCGCCAATAAGAAGACCGGCCCCGCTGTCGTGCCGTTGAACGGCAGCACGTGTACGGGCTGCCACATGGCCGTGACGGCGCAGACCGTGAATGAGATTCTGGCGGGGAAAGTACACGCCTGTGCACACTGCGGCAGGCTCCTTTACCACCCCGACAACGTGGAAAGTGAAGACGCGCGCATAGCGTCGCAGTAGCAGCGCGTCGTATACTGTATCCGGTGGGCTTCGCCACAAGGGAACGGCGCGGTCCTCCATCGCGAGATTTTCAACCATGCCCTTTCTAAAACGCAGACGCTTTGTTTCGGTCATCGGCCGCAAGAGTCACGTGCCCGACGGCATGTGGAAGAAATGCCCCGGCTGCAACCAGGCCGTCACCAGTAAGGAAGTGGAAGACAACCAACAGGTTTGTACCCACTGCGATTACCACCATCGTATCAGCGCCCGCAAGCGTGTCGAATTCCTCGTGGACCCCGATACCTTTGAAGAGACCCATAAGGGCGTCGTCTCCGGCGACCCCCTGGGTTTCGTCGTCGAAGAAACGTCCTATTCCTACCCGAAGAAGGTCAAAGAGTCCACGGAAAAATCCGGAATTTCGGAAGCCATGGTGACCGGTTTTGGCGCCATCGAAGGCGCGCGTACCGCCCTTGGCATCATGGAGTTCGGGTTCCTCGGCGGCAGCATGGGATCCGCGTTGGGCGAGAAATTCGTCCGCGCCGCAGACGACGCCATCCGGGAACGCGTTCCGCTGATCGTCTTCTCGTCGTCCGGTGGCGCGCGCATGATGGAAGGCATCCTCAGCCTCATGCAGATGGCCAAGACCTCCGACGGCGTCCGCGCCATGAACGAAGCCGGTATTCCGTATATCTCCGTGCTCACCCATCCCACGACCGGCGGCGTCTGGGCAAGCTTTGCGGCTCTGGGCGATATCATCCTTGCCGAACCCAAAGCCCATATCGGTTTCGCGGGTCCTCGTCTCATCGAAGGCGCTCTGAAGGTAAAGCTGCCCGAAGGGTTTCAGTCGGCCGAATACCAGTTCGAGAACGGTTTCGTCGACGAGATTGTGAATCGCACCGAGATGCGGAGCTTCCTCGGAAAACTCCTCGCGTATCTCGCCCCCAAGTAGTGAACCCTCGCGACTACCTTTCCGGGCTCGAGTTTCATGGCATCAAGCTCGGTTTGGACAATATCCGCACCCTCCTTGGCGCCGCGTCCCAGCCGCATCGCGATTACCCCGTCGTCCACGTCGCCGGCACTAACGGCAAAGGCAGCGTCGTTGCCGTTCTTGATGCCATTCTCCGTGCCGCCGGCTACAGCGTCGGCCGGTTTACCAGTCCTCACCTTATCAACGTCGAAGAGCGCTTTCTTGTCGACGGCACACCCATCGCTCCGGATGAATTGGACGCCGAGATAGCCTTTTTCCAAAGTGTGGCGAACGGTATGGAGAATCCGTCCACCTATTTCGAGCTGTGCACCGCCGTGGCGTTCCAATGGTTTTCCAAAATGAAGGTCGACATCGCCCTCGTCGAAGTCGGGATGGGTGGTCGCTTCGACTCCACCAATGTGGTCGAACCCCTCGCTTGCGCCATCACGAACATCGACCTCGAACACACCGCCTACCTCGGCTCGACCCTTGAAGCCATCGCCTTCGAAAAGGCCGGGATCATCAAGCGCAACGTACCGGTGGTCGTATCCGAACGCCAACCGGAACCCCTTCAGGTCATTCTCGCCAAGGCCGAAGAAGAGAACTGTCTCGTCCGGCGGATCGGCGCGGACTTCCACTGCGCCCTTCACGGCGAACCATTCTCACAGACCATCGACTACACGGGGTGGCGTCTCGTGATTCAGGACGCGCCGCTGGCGTTATGCGGCCGGTACCAGGGCGACAATGCGGCCACGGCCCTGGCCCTCGCCGAACTGCTCATGGACCACTTCCCCGAAATCACGCGCGACGCCATTCACACCGGACTCGCCTCCGTCCGCTGGCCCTGCCGCATGGAGCGCGTCCTGGACAATCCCCCCGTGATTCTCAACGTCGCGCACAACCCCGCCGGCATGCGGCGCCTCGCCGCCGACCTTCCCAACTGCGTCGTCGTCCTTGCCGTGTCCTCCGACAAAGCCGCCGCCCAAATAATCGAAGCCCTCGACCCCGTCGCTGAAGAATTGATCCTCACCCAATTCACCGGGCACCGCGCCACCCCTGTCGACGCCCTCCGCGATGCCGCCGGTTCACGCCCCCACCGTTGCACCGAGTCCCTCGATCCCGCCATCGCCATGGGCCTGGAATCCGCCTCATCCCACCGCCCCCTCGTCATCACCGGCTCCATCTTCACCGCCGGCGAGGCCCGCCAAATCCTCGTCGAGCGTTACGGCGCAGCCCCACTGCAATTCTGATCCCCGGCCTCCGCCGCACTTCCTCCACCGCGTCCATCGAGTTCATATCGTCCATCAAGATTCCGGCGATGATTCCGCGCACTACTCCTCCAACGCGATATCCTGCACTACCGTTTGCCCATCCACGACGTTCACCGTAGCTTCGTAGACCGTATATTCTTCATCGCCGTCATGACGTATCAGTTCAAGCAATACCGGTCCCGCAGGCACACGCTCGAACCGATAGGTCCCGCTACGTGAACACCCTCCCGGGTATCGAAACACGGCTCCGGCCGTTTGAACGGCCGAGAGTTTCGGATACACATCCTGGACCGGTTGACCCTGCCGTGTGACTCGGCCAGTGACCGTTCCCATTCCTTCGTTGGCCACCAGATCGACGTGCAGATTCTCGTTACCGGACACGGCGAAGTCGCACTCCAGGCTACGCGCTGATGCCTTCTCTTCCTGCAAATAGCCAATGAGCGTTCCCGCGCCCGAAGGCACATGCTCAAACCGAAACCTCCCGTAATCGTCCGACCGGACACTGCCCATGTGAACGCCGTCGATCTGAATCAACACGGCCTCGTTGGCAACGGGCGCCGTACCACGGAAGAGGCCACCTTCGATGGACGCGCCTTCGGGCAACACAATATCGACGCCGTCAACATCCGCCCCCGTCAAACGCACCTCCGTTTCCGCTGGCGCATAGTCCGTATGGTATGCGGAAAGGACCTGCGTTTCACCGGGATTCACGTGCACAGCAAACTGCCCCGCCTTATCTGTCTTAGCCATGGCCATGTAAGTTCGCATCTGCTGTTCCGGAATGGGACTTAGATAAACCAACGCCTCGGGAACCGGATGACGATGTGCGTTCAGAACCCGTCCCTTGACCGTCACGTCGCGCGATAGTGCAATTCGAAGTCCATCTCGCGTTCTTCCTGGTTCCAGATCTGGCACGTGGACGATTGCTTGTGCATAACCTTCCGCGCGCGCGAACAGCGTGATTTCCCCGGGACCTACTCTGCGGATTTCGAAGCGTCCATCCTGATCGCTGTGTTTGCGGTACTGCCACATGATGCTCCCGTCAATCTCATCAAGAAGCCCTAATGAATAGGCCAGATCGAATTGCGGGATCGGATCGCCAGTCGTCTCATCCACCACGACTCCCTGCACATCTGCGGGTGTCGAAAACACGATTTCCAGATCGGTTGTGCCCGCGCGAACATCGGTTATCTTTTGAGATCGGCGTTCCGTACTATTCGGATCTCCTGCATGGATCGTGTAGATTCCCTCCGGAATTCCCTGAAATGTAAACGCACCCTGCGAATCACACGCTGCATGTCGAAACACCGGACTGTAGATCGTCATCGCCAATGCGGAAACGGGTTGGCCGTCTGTATCCACAACGTGTCCGGAAATCTCATATTCGCCCTCTGATGGCCTTACCAGTATGAGGCCAGTTTGCTTATCACCGGGGCCAACCGTAATGCGGGCCGCTTCATTGCCGATCGACCACGTGCGACCGTCTTGTCCCGCCAGGACGATGCGATGCTCTCCCGGAAATAGACGTCGAATAGTGAACGTACCGTCTTTTTCTGATGTGGTTTGGCCTAAGGGCCCGTCACCGCCAACGAGTGGCCACGCGGCTACTCCGGCACCTTCCACGGGCTTGCCGGCAGGATCAACGATGGTACCGCTGACGGTGGCGTCCTCAACCATCGTCAGGGCGACTTCCCGCAGTCCCGACGCGGGTACCTTCAGATCCTGCATCATCGGCATGGCGTATCCCACTTTTGCGGCCTTCACCTCAAAACCGGTTCCGCCGCTACCGAAACCCACAACACGAAATGTTCCGTCGGCCGCCGACTGCGCGTTGTGCCAACGGTTTTCCTGGTTAGTCATCCCGCTCACGTCAACGCCCGCCAACGGCGCGCCGTTCACGTCCGTGACGATACCGCTAATCGACACACCCGTTTCCAACGCCAGGTCGTACATAGTCGTCTTACCCGGCCGCACCTCGACCGTTTCATCGAGTTCTCCGTACGAATATCCATTCAACGTGGGATTCCGGAATTCATACGTGCCGGCGGGCAAGTCTTGTATCTCATACGCACCGCCTGCCGAAGTAACAACCGGATGAAGCGAACGCTTTTCACCGTTGACGAGTTTCTGTGGGTAGAGCGACAGTTCGACTCCCGCAACGGTTTCGTCGGTCGCCGAATCGTAGACGTACCCCGCGATACTGCCGGTCATCGCCTTGCGCGTCGCGGCGAATTGGGTCAACACCGTTGCGGCCGCATCCGCGAATGGTTTCTGGTTTTGATCCAGTTGCGCCGCGGGTGGAGACGGTGGTTCCACGTCCTGGGACTCGATGCTGCGTTTCTGGGCAACTGCGACCGGTTCGTCGCTGCCGTCGCGGTTGGCCAGATACCACGCACCACCACCAATAATAACAACCGCCACACACCCCGCGACGGCCTTTACGGCCAATGCCGTAGCGCCAGCCGCTGCCGCCGCCTTCGCGGGAATCGGCAACGCCATGACGGCACCCATGATGCGTTTGATCTGCTCCTCGCGATCCTTCGGGTCCTCGCCTTGCTCGATGCGGTCAAACATCTGCCGGCCGAGCGTTTCGCGCGCCCGTTGTACCCGTTTTTTGGCTGCGTTTGGCGTGATCTCCAGGAGCGTGGCCAACTCCCGAATGCTCAGTCCGGAAAAGTACCGGAGCAACAGCAGTTCCCGTTGTTCGGGCTCAAGCTGCATGATCGCGCGATGAACCGTCTCCCGCAGTTCCCGCTGTTCCACGTCTGGAGCGATTGAGGGTGGCGGCGGCGGCAGTTCGGCCACCACCTCCGCCTCCCGCGCTCGCGAGCGCAACAATTGCGTCGTTGCATTGCGCGCAATGGTCATGAGCCACGGACCGAACTTGCCCCGGTCCCGTAACGTGTCCAGCCGCTGAAACGCCCGCACAAATACGTCCTGGGCGACATCGTCGGCGTCGGTTGCATTGCCCAGCCGCGCATAGGCAACCGCGTGCACGACGGGTAGATACCGCCGCACCAGCACCCCAAAATCGTCCCGTCGTCCCCGCAGAACCGAGAGGACCAACCGGCTGTCGGATGTTCTCGTTCGTTGAAACATGGCAAGTTCTCCTCACTCTACACAAAAGATGCGTGAGCAAGGCAATTGGGGCCGCGAAGTCGTTGTTTCTCTCGTTGGTTGTTCATTTGTGTTGTCCTGCGCTATCCTAATCCTACAACGCGCAAATCGGGGAGGTGCACGCCATGAACGATCTTTCGACGTGGTGGAACGGGTTGAGCCAAGGCGTCCGCTGGACGATTCGCGACGGCTTCATTGTGGTAGTCGGCCTTTGCGCCGGTCTTATCGCGGGCCGTATCGTCAGAGGCCTACTCGTTCGGAAAGGCATTGACCGCTACCTGCGCGCGCCATGGACCGCACACGACGACGCGGAGCGCCCCATCGGCATGAAGCGGGAACCATCACTCCTTTCGTCGGTAATCGGCTGGTTGTTCACGCTGACCGTGTGGGTCGCAACCCTCTGCATCATCGGATGGTTCCGTCAGATCGATGACCTGGTCGATTTCGGGCAAATGGTTCTCACCCGCGGCTGGCAGGTCGCCGTGGTTATTCTTGCTGCGGTGCTCGCCAGCGGCTGGCTCGCGCATACGGTCTACGGACTTTTCCAAACCCCCTGGTTCAAGCGAGAACTCGATGCGCTAATCGTGCCAAGCGGTAAGGCGGAAGGCTCGTTTTCCGAAACCGCAGCGCGCGCCATTTGTGTCTTCATCTACGCCGCCTTCCTGCTCCTCGTGCCCGTCGCCATCGCGGGCCTCTTCAATATCGCGTCCTTCGCCCCCCTGGTGGCGCCCGCTTGGTACCTCTGCGCCCGGCTGCTCACCGTTCCCGTCGCTTTTGCGGTCGGCTACCTCGGGCTTGCCTGGGTCCGGTCTCAGAGCAACGCTACCGGTAAGGAGGGCGTCGATCACTCCGAACTCGAGTACTACGTCGGACTCGGCATCATGGTCGGCACCACCTTGTTCGCGCTCGCCCTGCTACTCGGCGTCTCCAGCGGCGCCGGCGCCATCGCCGTCGTCGCGCTGGTCGGCTTCTTGGCCTTCTTGTTTTGGCCAATTCGGAAAC
The DNA here is from genome assembly GCA_963745075.1 of Candidatus Hydrogenedentota bacterium. Classification (GTDB taxonomy): domain Bacteria; phylum Hydrogenedentota; class Hydrogenedentia; order Hydrogenedentales; family SLHB01; genus JAHDWY01. The sequence continues at coordinate 182,395 of CAVUWV010000017.1, forward strand.
ACGTTCGCGACATCTGGGCCGGGGTTCTTCTTCGACTCCAGGCGGTAAAGATGATCCCGGTGGATGGATCGGCCTTCGAGATCAAGAAAGTCGGACTGCTCATGACTACCGTCCAACACGATGGGGAGGAGTTTTCTCGAAAGAATTCCGACGTATTGACCGATGTCCTGAAAGCGGCGAAGAAACCGGAGCCTCCCGACCGCCCCTGGAAAGGCCTCAGTGAGCCGTAACCCCGCGATCGTTGGTATGCCGAAGCGTTTTACCCCAAATTGACCGTTTGAAATCGTGGTGCCGGATCGGCACTCTCTATGGGTGTGTGTCGTGCCTGTCTTATAGACCCGGCGCACCGAAGGGCAAGACGATCGTCTAAGGGTCACACACCCGGAAAGAAGTCTAACCATGAACAGCAGTAAGTTCCTCAGAATCTCGCATGTTACTACATTGGCGACCGCGTTCGTCGCAGTGTTGGCCGTGGGGCTCGTTACGCTCCCAGCAGCGGCAACACCGCTGGACGACTACGTGGCCAAACCCGACGCGGCCTTCTCGTACAGCAAAGAACCCGTCAAGGTGGTCGACACGGATGCCTACACTGCGAACATTTACAAGTTGGTGTCGCAGGAATGGCTCGATCCGTCCAAGGTGGACCGCACCAAGTGGGAACACTGGGTCGTCGTGGTCGTGCCGAAACAGATCGAGCAATCCAAGGCGCTCGTCTTCATCGACGGCGGCAGCAACGGGGGCACCGAACCTCCGTCCGTGGACGGCGCACTCGCCCAAGTCGCCGTAATGACGAAGTCGGTTCTCGTCGACGTGAAACAGATCCCGAATCAGCCCTTGAAGTTCACCGGCGAGAAAGATGAACGCTACAAGGAACACGGCCGTTCCGAAGATGCGTTGATCACCTACGGCTGGGACAAGTTCCTCGTAACTGGCGATCCCATCTGGCTGGCGCGCCTGCCGATGACAAAGGCCGTCGTACGCGCCATGGACATGGTCCAGGACGTGCGCCCGGAAATCGACGGATTCTACGTCGCGGGCGGTTCGAAACGGGGCTGGACGACCTGGACCGTCGCGGCCGTGGACAAACGCGTCATTGGCATCACGCCCGCCGTTATCGATGTGCTTCAAGTCGACAAGAACATGGACAACCACTTCGCGGCCTATGGGTTCTGGGCGCCCGCCGTGGGTGACTACGTCGACATGCATATTGTCAATCGCCGACATACGGCCGAGTTCAAGAAACTGGAAGCGATTGTCGATCCCTACAGTTACATCGACCGGTTGACCATGCCGAAATACCTTCTGAACTCCGCAGGCGACCAGTTCTTCCCATCCGATTCGTGGAAGCTCTACTTTGACGACCTGAAAGGCGAGAAGTACCTGCGTTACGTCCCCAATTCGGACCACGGGTTGAACCTGCAGGCCTACTTCAATCTCGCGTCCTTCTACCACGCCATCATCGCGGGCACGCCGCGTCCGAAGTTCACGTGGAAGAAGGAGCCGAGCGGCGCCTTGGAAGTCCGTTGCGAGACCAAGCCAACCAAGGTTCTCCTCTGGCAGGCCATCAACCCCGAGGGCCGCGATTTCCGCATGGAGAAGATCGGCAAGGTTTGGGAGAGCACTGAAGTCAAGGACGACGGCAACGGCGTGTACCGGGCCGACGTGAAGGCGCCGGATAAAGGGTGGACGGCCTTCTTCCTGGAAATGGAGTTCCCTAACCCCGATTACGCGTCGCCTTTCGTTTTCACGACGGGAATCAGCATCCTTCCGGACGTAATGCCCTTCGCGGGCGCACCGGAGCCTGAATCCGGCCACGGCTACCCGGAGGGTAAGCCCCAGTAAACCGGTTGCATTCGATCGATCGAGATGAAGCGCGGCGTATGCGGAACGCCGCGCTTCTTTTGGTCTTCCGCACGTGCGTGATTGGCTTCATCTTTTACAGAAGCAGGGGAGAGGGGGATCGATGAAGAAGTTTCTAGCGTTGCTTGTCGCGGCTGTGCTGACGGCGTTGCCGGGGTGGGCCGGGGAAGACGCCGGGCCCATCCGTGTCTACGATCACCTGCTCGACCCTGCCACAAATCCGGACTACACCCGCCGTCCCGTCCAACCGCCGACCTGGGATACCTTTGGCAACCGGACCCGCTTCGTGACGCTACGCGGATTCGGGATTCAGGACGACCAGATTGTCGACTATCAGCAGGAGTTGGACAAATACACGAAGACGTATCGCCTCGGCAACGTCATCTGGCCATCCTATCCCATCATCTTCGCGGACAACCTGGGCGACCTAGCGGACGAAATCAAGCGCCGCGATCTCTTCCTGTTCGACATTTGGGGCTATGTTCCCGGATCCGGTCCGGGCGGGTATTGGCAGCAATACCACCCGCCGGCGGGCGTGTTCGACATGCTCGAATCCAAACTCGGGGACCACTGGCTGGGCATGGACGTCGGCGAACAGGACGGCCGCTACGTGGGCGGTTACGCGACGCAGATGTATCCCATCTCCGACGACCGCGTGGCGCAATACCTCAATTTCCAACACCACTTCCAGGCCATGACCGATGAACTCGGCAACAAGATGTCTACGCTCGTCTCGCTGAATTTCGGTCATTACTTTCTGAAGGAGGGTGTGTACACCACCATCGGCGCGGAGACTGCGCAAGGCCTGCCGAACGGCCAGGTCTACTACGCCTTCATTCGCGGCGCGGGCAAGCAATACGGCGTGCCCTGGTTTGGCAATGCGTCCGTGTGGAATCGCTGGGGCTACAAAACCTACGGTGCGGAAGGCGACAACCACGGTCCGGACAAGGGCACCAGCCTGAGTTTGTTGAAACGTCTGCTCTACAGCCACATCCTGTACAACTGCGTCTTCGTTGGATACGAATCGGGCTGGTTGAACGGCGACGAACTCACCCCCATCGGCCGCATGCAACAAGCGGCCCGCGAGTGGACCGAAACCAATGGCCAACCGGGCACAATGCTGACGCCGGTTGCCGTCATGACGGACTTCTTCTCAGGCTGGTCGTTTCCGCGACACTTGTACACCAACAACGTCCTGCGTGTCTGGGGCAATCTCCCGTACGAGTCCGGCGACTACCTCACCGACAACGTGCTCGACCTGTTCTATCCCGGGTATCAGGACTCTTCGTTCTTCCACGACGAAACCGGGTTCATCGTCCCGACGCCGCGCGGCGACAGCGTGGATTGTCTGTTGAGCGACGCGCCGGGCTGGGTGTTGGCGCAATACCCGTTGCTCATCATCGCCGACGAGCTTCACGGCGGTGCGGAACTTCGCGATAAGCTCGCCGCCTACGTCGAGCAAGGTGGACATCTCGTCATCACCGCCGGAAGCTTGGCCAACTTACCAGGCGGACTGGGCGGTATTCGAGTCGCTGGTGCGCCCGTCCGAGTGAACAGTGTCGTGACCGAGTCGAACGGTCGGCAGTACGACGAAGACCCCTTCGACGTGGTCCCCCTCGATTGTTCGGGTGCCACCGTCGTTCAGACTTGCGTTGCGCCGTCCGGCGAAGAGTTGCCCGCTACCGTCGAACTAGAATCTGGGAAGGGGCACATCACCGTGTTCGCTTCGCCCTTCGGTTTGGCGGCGGAAGCGCGGAGTGGCGTCATTCACAACGATATCGACAAGGCGTACGCTACGCCCTATCCCATGTTGCACCATGTCCGCGCGAAGCTGAACGATCTGGCGCACGAACAATGCCTTTTTGAAACGCCGGAAGGGTTGAGCCTTATCGTGTGCCGGCGCGCTCCCGGTGAATACACCTTGGGACTTTGCAATGATTCGTTATCGCCGAAACCGTTTACCATTGTCTCGCGTTGCGGTCCCATCCAATCCATCGAAGATCTGCCCCTGGACCAATCGGAAAAGGGCGCGGCCGGATACCTGCCCACCGGTCTCGACGGCACGGATGTCGGTACCAGCACAGACACAACGATCGCCGCCGGCGATGTGAAGATCTTTCGAGTTACGGTACGCGAGGAGAATGTCCAAGAGATACCCGTTACCACGCCGCCGACGCGCCCGGAAGGCCGGATTCTTCCCCTTCGCGCGTGCACGTCTATCCAGGAGGCGGTTCTCATCCGGCCCACCTTCTTCCAGCACTTTGACTCCGTCGCCGTCGATTGGCGCTACGTGCACGAACGCGATGCCCAGACGCTCGCGCGTGAAGCCGATTGGATTGGCAAGCAAAGCCTTCGCGTGTATGTCGACCTGACCTCGGGTGTCAATCTGTACCCCGATCTCCGCCTGGTCGATAACGATCCCGATGCGTTCGGCGCGAGCATGGAGATCGTCCATGATGTGCTCGATAAGATGACCGCCCTGAGGATCCACCGATCTCATCGTGTCCCTGCACCGCCGCCCCGAAAACAATTTCACCGGCGAACAGACCGAGCAATCCTTCGACGAGACGTTGCGAACGCTTTGCGCGGATGCCCAGTCACACGGCATCACCGTCTACCTCCGCCAAAGCCCCAAAGCCGGGGATCGGTTGCAGGCCATCGTCGATCGCATCGATCGCGTCGGCGCTCCCAACCTGCGCTGGGCCGCGTCAACCGCCTTACTCCTGCACCAGAAAGCGGACCCCGGCGAGGTTGCCGCGCTCGTCAACGGCACGCCTGGCCTGTGGCTGGCCAGCGCGCCCGCTTACGATATCGCCGGCACCCCATGGACCATGAATGCCCCGCTCGCCCGTAACGTCGGCCGTGAAACCCTCGCCAAACTCCTTGCCGCCGCCCCGGCCGCCCCCATCTTGGTGGACGCTGTTTACACCGATTGGGACGGGGAGTACCTGGAAATACACTTCGCCGACGCTGCCATCGCCGACCGCTGATCCACACGTTGGGTCCTGTCCATAGCGTCCATACCGTCCATCGTTTCTCGAATAGCCTGCGCCCCGCCACCAACCTCACCTTTTCTCCCCCAATATCGACTAGTCAGTGAATTCAGAGGCGGCAGCGGTCCATACTGAAACGGAGAGGATGCGGAAATGTCCGACGCGGAAATCGTTACCCAGGTGCTTGCGGGCAACACGGCCCGGTTCGAGGCGCTGCTGCGCAGATACGCCCCCATGGTGCGCGGGCTCTGCGCCAGCCATGTGTACGACCCGAGCGCCCTGGACGACCTCGTCCAGGAATCCTTCGTCGCGGGTTACGTCAATCTGCACACCCTCAGAGACCGCCGGAAGTTCGGACCGTGGATTGCCCAAATCACGCGGAACAAATGCCAGTCCTGGTTGCGGCAACGCGTGCGCGAAGAACGCGGCCAAGACCGGCTCCAGGCCGAACCGACGACCAACGCTTCGCCGGACCCCCTGAGCCAACTTGCGCGCAAGGAACTGTGCGAATGGGTCCGCAACCAGATCGGCACGCTTCCGGACAAGACCCGTGAGGCTATGCTCCTCTGTTACGTGGAAGGATTGAAGATCCGCGAAGCCGCCGAGTTTCTCGACGCCAGCGAGTCCTCCATCAAGAAACGCCTCCAATACGGCCGCGACCAACTCGGCGAAAAGATCTGGACCGAGCTCGGCGAACTC